>CAWDNI010000027.1:0-319355 GCA_963803615.1 uncultured Acidobacteriaceae bacterium | reverse complement strand
CGTCAATTTCTCTTCGGCAGTATTGGCTTCGGCAGCGCCGCGCTCATTACGGCGTTATTAGCCTTCTTCTTTACGACGGAAGTTCGTAGCGGCATGAACGTCGTTCTCGCACGTTTGGGAACTCTCGAAAGCGGCTTGTCTGGAAACGCCGCCCAGCCAACGGCTCATCCTCCATTGGAAGAGTTCGACTGCGTGCTTCGCGGCATCGATGCCCTCGCGCTGTCGCTGCAACAAAAGATTGAAAACGAGCGCGCGCTGGAGGCCCAGGTGCGCCACAAGGAGCGCCTCTCCGCGTTGGGACAGTTCGCCGCCGGCATTGCGCATGAGCTGCGCAATCCGCTGGCGACGATTCGGTTGCGAACACAGTTGACCCAGCGCGCGAACACTGATCCAGCCACCCAGAAGAATGCGGCTGTGGTAATGGAAGAGATCACACGGCTTGATGCAATGATCGAACGTCTGCTTTATTTTTCGCGTCCGATTCAACTGGTAATTCAGCCGACTGACTTAAGCGCCCTTTGCGACACGCTATTGCAATCGTGGTCGGACCGCCTGCACAAGGCGGGGGTTGAAGCGGAATGTTCCGGCGCGGGTCATCTGGAATGCCCGGTTGATAGCCGGAAGTTCCGTCAGGTACTCGACAACCTTGTCTCCAACTCGCTCGAAGCTCTAGGGGAAAGTTCCAGTCAGAGAAAGCAAATTACGATTCGTCTCTCCGTAGAGGACCACTTCGCTAAGGTCGAAGTGGAAGACAATGGTCCTGGACTTACCGCGGACGCACAATCGAAGGCATTCAATCCATTCTTTACGACCAAGGATCGGGGAACGGGACTTGGATTGTCGATTGCTTATGAGATTGTGAAGGCTCACGAGGGAGATCTGCTGCTTGAAAATCGCGCGGAGTGCGGCGCAATTACAACCGTGCGCTTGCCTCTCTTGCGGAAACGGAAAGACTGAGGACTGGAAAATGAGCAGCAGGATTCTGGTTGTCGATGACGACAATAATCTCCGGCGCACACTCAGGGATGTCCTTGAATCAGCCGGCTATGAGGTGGATGAAGCCGAGAATGGGCGCAAGGCTCTGGCACAACTCGATCAGGAAGCGCCGGATGCGGTCCTTTGCGATTGGAAGATGCCCGAACAGGGCGGCGAAGAGTTATTGCGGGCGTTGATGACTCGCGATGCCGCGGAACAACTGCCTGTCATCATCATGACTGCCCATGGCACTGGTCCCAACGCCATTACAGCGATGCAATTGGGCGCTTATGACTTTGTAACCAAACCATTCGACATTGATGAGGTGCTTGCGACGGTAAGGCGCGCTCTACAACATGTTCGCCTGCAGCGTGAAGTGGAACGGCTGCGTAATCGCGAGCAGGAAGCGCCGGTTGACGAGGAAGAAAATGGGCATCGGATGGTAGGCATGTCGCGCGGGATGCTCGAAGTCTTCAAGTCCATTGGCCGCGTTGCAAAAACCGATGTGGCGGTCCTGCTGCTGGGCGAGACAGGCACGGGGAAGGAACTCGCGGCCCGCACGATTCACGAAAGGAGCTTTCGCAGCCGGCGTCCCTTTGTTGTTGTCAATTGCGCGGCGCTCCCTGCCGATTTGCTGGAATCCGAGTTGTTCGGCCATGAACGGGGCGCCTTCACCAGTGCAGTGAACCGCAAGCTCGGTAAATTTGAGAACGCCTCCGGCGGAACCGTTTTTCTTGACGAGATTGGCGAACTCCCTCTGGCGTTGCAGCCGAAGCTGCTGCGGGTGTTGCAGGAGCATACCTTCGAGCGCGTCGGTGGAACGGAGTCCATTCATGGGGACTTTCGAATCATCGCAGCGACCAACCGTGTGCTGGAAGAAGAAGTAGAAGAAAAACAGTTCCGCTCCGATCTCTTCTACCGGCTGAAAGTCTTCAGCATCGAGCTGCCCGCGCTGCGTGAGCGGCGCTCCGATATCTTGCCGCTTGCGGAACATTTTCTGGCGCAATTTAACCGGAAAAATCAGCAACACGTCCCCGGTTTTACTGAAGATGCGATTGTCCTACTCCAACAGTATTCCTATCCCGGCAACATCCGGGAATTGGAACATATCGTCGAGCGGGCTGCGGTAGAGGCAACCGGACGCGCCATTACCAGGGAAATCCTCCAGAAGGCCCTTCCAGCTTTTGAATCCGGCGCGACGGAAACCAGCTTTATGGAACTGCTGCATCTTCCGTTCCATGCGTCGGTCGCCGCATGGGAGAAGCGTCTGATTGAAAATGCCCTGGCGGAAAGCGGCGGCAATAAGGCCCATGCCGCGAGAAAACTCCAGATCCACCGCCGGCTGCTTTACGAGAAGATGGAGCAACTGAGAATCGAGAAGACCGAATAAACTCCTGCTTCTTACGCTGCTCCCCGGTGTAAATCATCGATCATCTTCAGATACTCGTCACGGTTGATTTCGCCTCTGGCATAGCGTTCTGCCGCAATTTGCACCCCCGCGCTTGGCGACTTTTCAGGAGGAGCGCTGCCGCTCCTGCGAACAAATCTTTGTGCGCGAGGCCACAAAACAAGCACCGCGATGAGAATCAATCCCCAGAAGATAGCCTGGTCGAGTTCCGGCCCCAGGCCGAGCGGCGGCCCAAATGGGCCAGCCGCACAACCGATCCCAGGAACCAGAAGAGTGGACGCAACCACGATGCGAACGAAATTCTTCACGACGATTCTCCCTTTGAGAACAAGCCTCACTGTGGTGGAGGTGGCGGAGGAGGTGGCGCAGCATCATTCGGTGGTGGTGGTCCTGCGGGACCTGGAGGCGGTGGCGGCGGCGCTGGCGCGGCGGAGGACAGGTACATGTTGAGCCAGTGCCGGCGGAGAAGGCGGAGGTGGGGGAGTAGCTGGGCGGCAACCTGTACCAGTCAGGAGACACGCACCACCAAAAAGCAGAGAGCACGTCTACGCTGTAAAATTCTGTTTCTCAAATTCATGGTTATTCGCTCCTTTCGCGAAAGCGCTGGTGTGCCTGCCGCGATTACGACGCTTTGATCCAGAGTCTTTGGGAATCGCTGCGGAAGCTCATCCAGTTCGATTTCCTGTTCCTTGTCCGCTCCAACCAGCACACTCAAATGGCATGGTTGCAGATTCTGGCGCGGAGAGCCGGGAGTGGAGGATGAGAGCAACGGACTGAACCAGCTGCTTTCGAGGTCCAATATCATCGGAAACTTTGCCGATACAGCCAGCAAAGTTCTTCGATGCCGGAAAGACCCGCGCCAACCTGAAGCTGGCGAAAGCGGAACATGAGCAGGATTTGCTGACCTACCGGCAGACCATTCAGCAGGCGTTCAGCGATGTCTCCAACGCGTTGATCGCTTATCGGAAATATCGCGAATGTCTTGAGCACCAGCAACTGCTGACCGAGTATGCAAAGGATGGCGACGACCTCTCTCACGTTCGCTATCGGGGAGGCGCCACAAGCTACCTTGAAGTGCTGACCAGCGAGACGACCTATTTTTCCGCGGAACTCAATCTCGCGCAGGCCAGGCTCAATGAGCAGCTCTCGCTGGTCCAGATCTACAACGCTCTTGGGGGAGGCTCGCAGCAATGATTTTGTAGCATGGCATTGTCCCGGCAAGGCTTGGATGTCCTGATAGCTGAGATCGAGCTCGGAAATGCGATTTACGAAGGCTCCTATTGCTTGCCAATATTGTCGATCTCCCTCTTGATCGCCATTGAATCCAAACTGGCTAAAGGCAGAGAGAGGAGTAGGACAATTCTTCTCTCCAAAGTGTGGAAAGCCTGACGGAAGGCCCTTTCTGACTCCAATGAATTCTCGGGAGCGAGCGCGGGATCAGGAATTCCCCAATGTGCCGTCATGGGTTGGCCCGGCCAAACCGGACAAACCTCTTGAGCGGCGTTGTCGCAAACGGTAAACACGAAGTCAAGATGCGGGGAATCGGGTTTGGCGAACTCCTCCCAGGATTTACTTCGATACCCTTCTGTGCTCATGCCTGCTCCTTGAATCTGGCGCAAGGCTTCCGGCCTCACCGCGCCCGAAGGATGGCTGCCGGCACTGAAGGCGGTAAAAGCCGGCGCGCCTCTCCGGTTCATGATGGCTTCGGCCATGATCGAACGGGCGGAGTTCCCGGTGCAAAGAAACAGAACGTTGTAGTGCGATTTCATGGCGTAGTCTCTCTTGGCAACTTGCTAGTCAAGCGCAGCAGTCGGGACCGCAGCACGAGCTTGAGGAAGGTTTGAGGGCGTAGACCTTGACGCTTGCGGCTGCCGAATTTACGTCGTGTTGGGAAAGCAATGCGCTCAAGTCAACATGAATACCCGAGACAGCAGGCGCACAGCAGGCCGAGCTTGTGGCGGCATTTTCTGCGGTCATAGCCGGGGAACAACAGGCCGACTGGTTCTCGACCTTGGCGTAAGCATTCAGGTCTGCCCCGCTATCGACAACCTCGACAAACTCAAAGCCTGCCTTCAGCAGCTCCGTGCGGTAGTCTTCGATGCGAATCGCGCCGGAGATGCAGCCGACATACGCAGCCAGACTGGATGCAATGGCCTCCGGCAACTCTGCTTTAAGCGCGATGTCGCTGATGGCCAGCCGGCCGCCAGGCTTGAGGACCCGGAATATCTCCCGGAAGACCGCAGGCTTATCCGGAGCAAGGTTCAGAACGCAATTGCTGATGACACAATCCACCGATGCGTCCGGTAACGGGAGATGATCGATGGTTGCTTGATAGAACTCGACATTGCCGTATCCGCCGGCCTGCGCATTGGCCCGCGCTCGCTCAATCATCGCCGCGGTCATATCGATGCCAATGGCTCTGCCTTGCGGTCCGACCTGTTTGGCGGCGAGAAACACATCCAGACCGCCGCCGGAACCAAGATCGACCACCACCTCTCCGGGTTTGAGGTGCGCGGTCGCGGTGGGATTGCCGCAGGACAGGCCCATGTTGGCCTCTGCCGGGATGGAGGTCAGCTCTTCGGCGCTGTAGCCGAAGGCCTCAGCGACGGCTTTCACTCCTGCGTGGTCACTTGATAAATTACTCCCGGCAACAGCTCCATACTTCGCTTTCACTGCATCCAGCAACGAATCCGCCATGGCTGAAATCTCCTGAACAACGCATCTGCTCAGACAAATATATCCTTGACCAAGACATTCGTCAATGCGAATATATAGTCATGGCGGCAAAACCGGCCTTCGATATCCAGCGTTTTTTCCAGTCTCTCGGCGACACGACGCGGCTGCGTCTCCTGAACCTGATGGGAGATCAGGAGATTTGCGTCTGCTACTTCGTTGAGATACTGGGGCAGCCGCAGCCGAAAATCTCGCGTCATCTCGCCTACCTGCGCAGCGCCGGGATCGTTGCTGCGCGGCGCGAGGGAAAGTGGATGCATTACCGCATCGTGATGCCGCCGCATATAGGGGCCGCACAGATACTTCGCCAGACGCTTGCCTCTCTGAAAGAGGAGAAAGTCATGCAAGCGGACCGCGCTCGGCTCACCAGGGCTTGCTGCGCGCCGAAGAAGTTTGCGTCGCTGGAAGGCGCGCCGCTTCCCATATCGCTGGATGCTCCGAACTGTGAGGCTTGCTGATGTCTTCCGTTCCGTTGGTCCAAGCTCCGGTTTGCGCTCCCGCCGCCCGCAAGAAGCTCTCTTTCCTGGACCGTTTTCTTACGCTTTGGATCTTTCTTGCCATGGCGATCGGTGTTGCCGTCGGCCACTTTGTCCCGGCCTCTGCCCGGTTCGTGAACAGCTTTCAGGTCGGAACGACCAACATCCCCATTGCCATCGGACTCATCATCATGATGTATCCCCCGCTGGCAAAAGTACGTTACGAAAAGCTTGGCGAAGTCTTTCGCAATCGCCGGGTGCTGGGTTTGTCTTTAGTGCAAAACTGGCTGGTCGGGCCGGTGCTGATGTTCTTTCTGGCGGTCTTGTTCCTGCGGGCTGAACCGGCCTACATGCGCGGCCTGATCCTGATCGGCATCGCCCGCTGCATTGCCATGGTGCTGGTCTGGAATGAACTTGCGGAAGGCGACACGGATTATGTCGCCGGTCTGGTCGCGCTTAACAGCATCTTTCAGGTGGTCTTCTACAGCCTTTATGCCTGGCTTTTTCTGACCATTTTTCCAGTTTGGCTCGGAATGAAAGGGACCGCCGTCCATATCGGCATCGAGGAGCTTGCGAAAAGCGTCGGGATTTATCTTGGCGTGCCCTTCGCAGCCGGATGCGTGACGCGGTTTGCGTTGCTGCGCGCGAAAGGTGAGGACTGGTATCGCATTCGTTTCCTTCCGCGCATTAGCCCGCTTACATTAATCGCGCTGCTCTTTACCATCCTGGTCATGTTCTCCCTCAAAGGCGACCTCATCGTGCGGCTTCCGCTCGATGTGTTAAGAATCGCCGTGCCGTTGGTGGTCTACTTCGCGGTCATGTTTCTTGTGAGCTTCTGGATGGGCAAGCGGCTGGGCGCGAACTACGCACGGTCGGCGACGCTTTCCTTTACTGCGGCCGGAAACAACTTCGAATTGGCAATTGCGGTCGCAGTGGCTGTCTTCGGCCTCAACTCCGGCGAGGCATTCGTTGGAGTTGTGGGGCCGCTGGTGGAAGTGCCGGCGTTGATCGGGTTGGTAAACGTCGCTTTCTGGATACGTTCACGGTACTTCAAACGGGAATACGCAGCCTAAGTCCATTTCCGGTATCTCGATCACTTCTCCTGTGAGCGGCGTTCAAACCGGCCATAGCGCAGAGCCAGTGTTGGCAGCACCAGCAGATTGAGCGCAGTCGAGGTAATCAGTCCTCCAAGAATCACGATAGCCAGCGGACCTTCAATCTCCTGTCCGGCGGAACCACTCCCGATTGCCAGCGGCAAGAGACCCAAGGCGGTGACGAGCGCTGTCATCAAAATAGGAGCCAGCCTTTCCGACGCGCCCTGCATTGCCGTCTGGTAGCCCCACTCCATACCTTCCACATCAACCAGGTGTTCGTAATGCGAGATCAGCATGATGGAGTTGCGAAGAGTGATCCCAAACAATGTGACGAAGCCTACCATCGCTCCCAACGACAGCTCGCCGCCGCCCGCGAAGACGGCGAGAACGCCACCCACCAGCGCAAAGGGAATATTCACCAGCACGAGGAGCAGATTGCGCCAGTTCATCAGGACGACGGAGAGCAGCAACACAATGCCCAGCCCAGCCAGCACTGAATGGATGAGAAGATCGCGGCGGGATTGGGCCTGGGCCGCAGCGGTCCCCGTAAATTGCACATAGTTACCAGGGGCAAGATGCACCTTGGCCGCAATCTGTGCCTGTGCGTTGCGGACAAATGCCTCCGCGTCGCCGCCCGCCACATTGAGCGTGATGGTCTGGACACGACGCGCGCCATCGTGAAGGATGTTGTAGCGTCCTGATTTCTCATAGACGCCGGCAAGTTTGCCGAGCGGGACATAAATACCATCGGGGCTTTTGATGGGCAACGCCGCGATGGAGTCCACGCGATTCCGCAGCGCGGGCGGCAAGATTACCGATACTGCGAAGACCCGGTTTCCTTCGTAGATGTCTCCGACCTGCTCGCCTTGATAGGCGGTATGAATGGCCTGCAAAACACTTACCGGATCGAAGCCCCAGTGCAGGAGTTCAGGAGTGCGAAGGTCAACGGCGACTTCAGGAGTGCCGGGAGGAGACTGCATTTGTATGTCGGTTGCTCCCGTCACGCCGCTCAAAACGCGAGCGACCTGGCCGGCCTCCCGATCCAACTGGTCAAGGTCGTCCCCATAGATATTGACGACGGTGGATGCCGTGTAGCCGGAAATTGTCTCTTGGATGCGTTCAGTGAGGAAGGTCAATACCGAAAAGCTCTGCCCGGAAAACTGGGAGAGCGTCTTGCGGATCGTACCGAGGTCCGCTTCCTCCTGCTTGCCGCTGACAGGCTTCAGGTCAACCTCTATCTCGCTATAGTGCGGCCCCCAGGTATCTTCCGACAGTTCGGCGCGGCCGACTCTCTGCGCAACCGACCGCACAAAGGGCAGTTTTAAGAGCGCCGCTGTCACTTCTCGGCCCACGCGCAATGACTCTTCAAGCGACGAGCCGGGGACAGATTGCATATGCACGATGTAGTGTCCTTCCCGCAGCTCTGGTAAAAAGCTCGTCGAGAAGAACGGCAGCGCGGCGATGCCGAGAACCGTCATGAGGGCCACAGCGCCGATGACCAACCGTGGCGCTTGCTCAATCCGTGAAAGGGCCGCGCAGTATCGTTTCTTCGACCAGATCACAACAGGAGGCTCGGCGCCGCGAATTTTGCGCTGGCCCAACAACAGCATGGAGAGGGCCGGGGTGAGCGTCAATGCGACCGCCAGCGAAGCCAGCACGGAGAAGATGTACGCGATGCCCAATGGCGCGAAGAGCCTTCCGGCGACTCCCGAGAGCGTCAGGATGGGAATAAAGACCAGGATCACAACGAAGGTTGCATAGACCACGGCGCTTCGGACTTCAATCGAAGCATTGAGCACGACAGAAAAGATCGAACGAGGATTTCCGCCGGCGGCGTTCTCTCTCATACGGCGCAGTATGTTTTCCACATCGATTACCGCATCATCGACGACCTCGCCAATGGCGATTGCAAGTCCGGCCAGGGTCAGAGTATTGAGCGAATACCCCGTATGCACCATTACCGTCACGGCAGCCAGGAGGGAAAGCGGGATCGCAGTGCAGGAAATTGCCGCCGTACGCAGGTCGAACAAGAAGAGAAAGAGAATAGCTATTACGAATATGGCGCCGAGCAAAAGAGAATTCCGCACATTGTGGACGGCGGTGTCGATGAAGTTGGCGGGACGGAAGAGGTCGGTGCGCAGCTCGATTCCTTGCCGCTGCAATGCTGGATCCAGTTCATCGAGCGCCTTTTCCACTCGAACCGCAACTTCCGCGGTGTTGGAGCCATACTGTCCATCAATGGAAAGGACCACTCCGGTCACCCCCTCTACCGAAGCGGCGCCAAAGGGGGGAGCCGGGCCATCGACAACGTGGGCCACTTGGCCTAATGTCACGTTGGCGCCGTTCTGGCGTACCAGCACAGTCGCGGCGAGTTGCGCTGGAGTAAGAGACTGACCTCGCGATTGCAGGATGAGCCGCTGATTGCGGTTCTCTATGAATCCGGCCCCGATGGCTCCTGTTGCCTTTTGTGCAGCGGCGACTACGTCGCTCAAGGAAAGTCCATATTGGACCAGCTTTTCAGGAAGGAATTGAACTTGAAGTTGTTTCACTTCTCCGCCGAAGACGGAGACGGCGGCCACGCCCGGCACCGCAAGCAAGCCAGGGCGTAGAGTCCAATCCGCGGCGGTTCGCAAATCCATCAAGGATTTGCGCTGCGACGTGAGCCCGATCACGAGAACCGTTCCCGTGGCAAGCCTGAGAGGCTCAATGACAGGCGCCCGCACTCCAGGGGGAAGCTCGCCGGCCAAAGTTGCCAGGCGCTCATTGACCAGTTGACGGTCGAGATAGATATCGGTGCCATTCTGAAACGTGGCATGGATGATCGATAATCCCTGAATGGAATTGGAGCGCAGCGATTCGATTCCAGAGGCGCCGTTAACGACATTCTCGATGGGCTGCGTCACTAGGGCCTCAACCTGTTCCGGGGACAGCCCTGGTGCTTCCGTCTGTATTCCGACAAGGGGCGGCGCAAATTCCGGGAACACGTCGTACTTTGCTTGTGTGAGCGAGTAGATCCCGTACCCGAGCAAAGCGATGGCGAGCGAGAGGACCACGCCACGGAAGCGGAGCGAGAAGCGGACGATAGCGGTCAGCATTGGCTGTTCTCCTGGCTCCGATCAGTCCTGGTCCGCTTGAATCTGCGAACGAAATTCCTCAGAGAGCAGAGTCTGCGCGCCCGATGTGACGATACGTGCGTGGGGCGTGATTCCTTCTGTCATGAACCACCCGCCTGATACGGGATTCGAGGTCTCGACCGCTGTGCGCACGAATTTGCCGGGGGATTCCTCGACATAACACCAGGCGCTCCCTTGCGACCAGACCAGGGCACGCCAGGGAACAATCACACCGCGTTCGAGTGGGCCGGACGGCAAGAACACATTGAGGTTGATTCCCGGAACAAGGCCGGAATGCGCTGCAACTTCATAGAGAAGACTTGGCGTCTGGAGACGCGGATCGAGCTGAGGAAGCACCGACACGAAACTCGCCTGCGCATGCGAACCGTCCGCAAGCTCTACCATTACCTGCTTTGGCGTATCAAACCGAGTTGCCGTCGTGCCGGTTACCTGAAGGAGAAATCTTCGTTGCATCAGCAGCGCGTCCAGACGCGGCGAATTTCCTTCGAGCCAGCCGGCGATGATTGGCCCCCAGTGGAGTCTTGCCGTGCCGTTCAGGACGGTGATGGTCTGCTGCGCATTTTCAACAAGGGCGGCATCGCTCTCAGCTGTTGCACGCGCTGCGTCGACCGCCTTGTCGGAAGCATTCTTTCCGTTCTGGTTCAGTTGACGCAAACGTTCATATTCGGCCTTCGATGCCTGTGCATTGGCGCGCGCTCGTATGAGATCGGTTCGAGGAGTGTTGTAGCCGGCCTTCAGATCGAGGAGCGGCTGAAGCTGCACGACAACTCCGGTCGCCTGGGTTTTGATTTGCTCTTTCGTCGGGTTTAGGGCTACGGTGACAATGCCATTGGCTTTTTGCGCCGCAGGATCGAACGCCAGAATGGTCTGACCGTTCTCGGATTTGACGCGAGACGGAGCTTCAACCGGAGACTCGCTTTGCGCTTCTGCGGCCATATCTTTTCGTCCCGCGAGAAAGCTCCAGATCAGGCCGCCGCCAATGACGAGGACTGCAACGGAAAAGACGAGAATGCGCGTGATTGATTTCATTCTGCCGCTCCTTCGCTATCGAGGCGCGCTCGCCGGGAGCGCGGGGGCTGTGTCGGGACCGATGGGCCGCTGCAAAGCGTCCTCCATCAGGCCAAGTGAGAGTTGCGCCTGATGTAAAGCATCTAGGCGTGCGCGTTCGGCAACAGAGGTTTGCAATTCGGCAGCCGCGACCGTGAGCTGGTCTGTTTCTCCCGACTGCTGTATCCGCATTGCTGCCGTTTGCTGCTCTTCGAGCTGGCTCACGGAACGTTTCGCTACTTCCTGGGTTGCATAAGCGGCGGCATATTGCCGCAGTGCTTTGTCGGTATCGGCAATCACTTTGCTCTGGACGGCCAGCAGCTGCGCGCCAGCCACTTTTCGCCAGGCTTCCGCCTCGGCGATCGGGCCTTGATTGTGATTGCGGAGAGGAAGGACCGTTGACAGGGATAGCGCAATGAAATTGGCGCTCTCTTCGTAGTTGTAGCCGGGACCGAGGTTGATGTCGGGGTATTGACGCGCGACCTCAAGCTGCAAGGCCGATTGTGCCGCCCGATATTGCTCCAGAGCGCGCTGTACATCCAGACGATTCCGGACCGCAGCCGCCCGCATGTTTTGAGGAGGAAGCTCGCTGGGAGCAGGTGGCCGATCCGCGTCCGGCCAAATCAGTTTTTTACCGGCCAACCCAGACTCCGGGATGCCGATGGCCGCCGCAAGCGCGGCGTGGGTCGTATGCTCTTGCCCTTCGGCGGCGCTGAGACTCTGACGGAGCGCAGTCAAATCGATTCTCGCAATTGTCAGATCCGGCAGCGGAATTTCGCCCGCGTGAAAGCGCTTCTCCGTTAGTTCCACATAGCTGCTTCGCAGTGTCTCTTCCTTCCGCAGCAGGCTAACCCCTTGGACTGCGAAGAGATAATCGACCAGCGCCGAGCGAACTCGGCTGCGCACGTCCCAGGCTGTCTGCCCCAGTTGAATGTGGCTTGCAAGGCTCAAGTGCGTGGCATTCGCAATCCGATAGCCCCGTTTTCCCGCGGTCTCAACAGGCAGAGATAAATCGAATGCCATCGTGAATGGCCCTTGAGCGCCGGATTCGTAGCCAGGACCGGCACCTACTGACGGGTTCGGTTTCATCGAGGCGGTTTGAATCGCGGCTTCCGACGCTGCGGCATTGGCGCGGGCAACATCGAGTTCGGGATTGAAGTAAAACGCAGCCAGCGTCAACGCATTGAGGTCCCACGTCTCCAGCGGCCATGAGGGCGCCTGGTAATCTGTTGCCTGCTTCATCCATGACCGCAGATCGGGATCATCCAGACTCCGGCCATAAAGGCCCTGAGCCAATGCCTCAGGTGAAATTGGAGCGGCGCGATATTTGTAGGGAGCGCAGCCTGTAAGGAAAACCAAGGCAAATACTCCTGTTGGAATCAATTTCATGGGGACTCCTGATGGCCAAAGTTCGAGAAGAGCGCAAGCAGAGATACTGCCGCGGAGCCGGGACAGGAAGGGAGGACTAGATTCGGAGAGAGGTCACGCCGCGAGGCGGAGAGAATAGAAGGTGTTCGAAGTCGAATGTCCCATGCTGGAAATTCCAGCTGAACGATAGACCGGAAATTCCAAGTGGAAGCAGTTCAATCAGAGCTAAGCAGAAGCTGTATAAACAGCGGACCGATGCTACGATGCCGACACAGAAGATCAGCATGGAACTGAGCAACAGCAGCAGGCATTCCGGATCGGTGAAAAAAGGCTTTGGGTCGTGGATGTCGCAGGCTTCGTAAATCAGCGCCCCCACCATGAGAAAAACAAGGACGGCAACAGCAAAACCGATCATGCGCCTGCGACACATTTGTGTTTGAGTGTACAAGACCGGTCATGCCTTGTCATATTCGGCGATCGAATGCTCCGCGGCAACACCGGCGCGCAGCCCAATAAATGGAGCGGCGATAATTGAGGCTTAGATCTTTTTCGCGCTGATGATCGCATAGCCTAGCTTTGCCTGCCTGGTTGCGTCGAGAGCGGCCCGGGCAAAGCGCCGGCCGGTGGCAAAGTCTATGCCAGGGAGGTCAATCTTCTTAAGGGCTGCCATGATCTCCGCACCTAGCAGCTTTCCTTGTATCTGAAGCACCATCTCTGTGAGTTCGCGACTATGGTCCTCAATATTTTCGATATGGAAACCAGCCGTCCGCAATATTCCTGCATATCCATTCAGCGGCAGTGCGTCACCGATACAGGCAATCCAGGCCAGCAGCCCTTCCAGCTCAGGAATCGCTTCCTCCGGCCCTGTCAGGTCGCTAAATCCCAGGCGCCCTCCCGGTTTGAGCACGCGCAGAAACTCTTTGGCCGCAATCTGCTTGCTGGGAAAGGTGCAGAAGGCGCACTCGCAGATGATCGAATCGAATATGTTCTCATCAAAGGGAAGCCGCTCAGCGTCTCCCGTTTGGAAGCGGACTTCTCCGGATAGATTTCGTCGCTCCGCTTCGGCCGTGGCCATGCCAACATTTTCTTCGCTGAGGTCAACGCCCACAACACGGCAGCCAAACGCCTCCGCAAGATGAAATGCGCTTGTGCCGCGACCGCAAGCCACGTCCAACACCAGCGACAAGGGGCCGAGGTGCAGCAACACTCCCAACCGCTGCGTCAATGATGTACCGCCGGGATGGAAGCTATCTCCCAGCAGGAGGCGCGCGAAGTCGCTTCTATAGAATGCCGTGCAGCACTGTTTGACGGGGGTTTCTTCCATACCGATTCTCTATCGCGCCCCGTTCCGCTGCATCTGTTGCAGCGGGATGGTTCCTGCACGAAGCGCATCTCCCTTGAAGTCGAAGACGATGGGTTCCGGTTCATAGCGATGGTTGTCGCGGCGCGCCTGCTTGCGCTTCGGCTCCATCGCTTCCAGTTGCGCGCGGGCCTGCTCCCGATAACCAATCGTGTTGTACGCGCAGAACGGGACCTGCTTGCCGCCGGGCAGCAAAAACTCCTTGCAGCATTTCATCAGGTTCTTCTGGTTGAAGGTCCACGGGTCCATGAAGTCCTGCAACATAATCATCAGCATGTTGCTGGCAATGTCGCCCACGGTGAGGCTCTCCGGAAGCCCACATGCTTGGCAGGAGACGGCAAATTGCTCCGCCGATTTTTGCGAGCCGGATACCGAGGAAGAGGACCACAGTCCTTCGAGCGCCTTTTTGATCTCCAGACTGAAGTCGGGCATCACGCGGTTGGTGATGTAGTCGAGATAATCGTAGACATTTACGATGCGGGAGAGGGGCATCACCTGTTCGCCGTCAATGAAGGCATAGGTGACAGAATTGCACGTCGGAAAACAGCAGGGAACAGGGATAAAATCGCTGACGACGAACTTACCGGAGGTTTGCTGTTCAATCAGTTTGAGAATATCGGGGATAGTCATCCGCTGCATCGGATCGTGCGGCAAGTGGCGGCCGGCGTGAAATGCCGGTTGGAAATTGATGCCGCGCACGGCGGGATGCCGGATGGCAAAGTCAATGATGCGGCAGATCTCATGGTCATTCACGCCGCGCTCGATGGCGGGGACTAGCGTTACATTTAGTCCAATGGAAGCAAGCCGCTCCAGAGCGCACAGCTTCTCTTCCAGAATGTCCGGCTCCCCGCGGATAATGCGGTAGGTGTCGCGGTCGAAGCCGTCGAACTGGAAGTAGATTGATGGACGGGCCTCATTGAGTTGTTCAAGGAAGCGCTCATCATGCGCGATTCGCTTGCCGTTGGTGTTGATCATCACGAACGGAATGCCGCGGGCCTTCGCTGCCTGAACGAAATCGATGATCTGCGGGTGGATGCTCGGCTCGCCACCGGAGAACTGAATGACCTCCGGATTTCCTTCGGTCCGGACGAAATCGTCCAGCATGGCTTCGACTTCTTCCATCGTGAGGCTGAAGCCGGGCCGCGCGTCGGCAAAACACAGCGGGCAATCCATATTGCAGGCGCTATTGACTTCGATAATGCCAAGGCATGCGTGCTGCTGATGGTCCGGGCACAGACCGCAGTCATGCGGACAGCCGTCTTTTATCTCCGTGCCGTAAACCAGCGGAATGGTTCCCGGTTTGTTGTATTTGCTCAGGCGCACGTATGCATCCGCATCGCCGTAAACAAGGGCCTCGAATGGGCCGCATTCCGGGCAGCGCTTTGCCATGTACACTTTGTTGTCGCGCAGCAGGATCTTCGCGTCAATCACTTTTCTGCATTGCGGACAGATGCTGCGCGTGAGTTCATAAAAGACGTAGTCGGCGTCCTTCTTGCTTCGCCGCAGTGTTGAATCGCCCATCTGAATCTGTCCGCTCGAAGTATCCAAGTCCACTACCTTCATGATGAATCGACTCTATGCCCTCAGAGTTTTGATATCAAACTTAGATGATTTTCCAGCAGGCTTAGAGTTACAGATATGCACCGGATGCCATTTCGTCCTATTCGAGTGGGACATGATGGAACCGGAAGGAAACATACACGCTATGTACAGCCGAAGGGAACAACTGGCAGTTACGATCTTCGCGCACGCGATTCTGCGGATCGCGAGCAGCGCCAGCGGCGTGCTCATTTGTCACGGTTTGTCACGGGTGGCACGGTGTCACAGGGTAGCCACCCCTCCGCCCAGACCATTGGGTCAATTGTCTAGGTCGATGGCCGATCGGCCAATGCTTCACCTCAAGCTTCCATGCAACCCGTTAGCCCAGCAGAGGATTTACGACCAAGCCGGAAATCCTCCGCTGGTGCATCAATAAGCGGGTTCGCTCTATTTCTGCTGCGCCGTCGCCGCTGAGTGGATGTAGAGGTCGACGTTGTTCTTGTCTACCAGCGCAGTCCCGGTATCGACGAAGACCGGATAGGGTGAGAAGGAGTCAACCTCAAAATCAGCATGCAGCGTCCTGGGCGGATTGTGATGGACTTGGTCGAGCGCTTTGAGCCCATAGTAGCCCATGGTGTATGGCTTTTGAGCGACGGTCGCTTCTATCGTTCCTTCCTTGATTAGATTTAAGGTGTCCTGATCCACGTCCATGGCGATCAACAGCCGGTCTGTTGCATGCTGCCGCTGGAGCACGGCGGCGACGTCCTTTGCAGAGGAGCTTTCGAGACAGATGAATGCATCTATTTTTGCCTGACCGCTCAAGGTCAGAAATTGCTGCGTCCGGTCGAAGGCGTTGCCGGAATCACCCTTGATATTGACGACCTCGACGACTTTGATCCCGGGATGCGAGGAAAACACCTCTAGATAGCCCGAGAGCCGTTCGTCCAGATTCGGTTGTCCCGGCATGGAGAAGAAGACGACATTTTTTTTGCCGCCGAGCTTCTCAACAGCACGCTGTCCACCCAGGCGTCCGGCCTCGAGATTGTTGGTGCCGATGAAGAAGAGCCGGTGCGTGCTGGGAGCATCCGAATCCATTGTGATCACGGGTATTCCCGCATCGATCGCTGCGTCGATCTGCGGTCCCAAGATCGCCGGGTCAGAGGTGGAGATGAGGATCCCAGCCGGCTTCGCGGCAATGGCTTTTTCAAGCGCCTGCAATTCGGCCGGTGGATCGTAGTTATTGGGACCGTCAATTTGGGCCGTCACGCCGTAAGCCGCCGCCGCGCGGTTGAACCCGGCAGCTGCTGTCTGCCAGTAGCTCACTTCCATGTGGTTGGAAATCAGATAGTAGGTCTCTGATTTGCTGTGGCGTTCACATCCAGTGCCGAGAAAACACAGCAGCACTGGGGACGCAAGCAGGAATGCTCTTCCGGTCCTTCGCATAGAAACCTCCCCACATCGAGATAAAGCGTGGAGGTCTTCTCAGATACGGCCGGTCTTTCTGGGCTCTATCCTCTATATGTTCCGTTGGATGATCTACTCTGTCGGAATTCTGATTAACAGTCAGAGCCCCGTTGCCTGGCAATCGTGGCCACCGTTTTGCCACGCCAGTCACAAGAACGCATGAAGCAGCCAATCAAGTATTCGGGCCACCACGCATCGCGCGAAATTATACTCCCGCAAGCCCAGCTCCGGCTGCGCAAGAAAACAGAAAGGAATGCCAATTCCTGACCGGACGGCTTCGATCCCATTTTCCATCGAGGCGGGACGCCATTGTGCAAGATAGAGGAAACGGTTCAAAAGTCATGGCGTGAGCGGCACGCGCCCATCAACCTTGCTATCAAAACCGCCAAATAGAGGATGCCTAGGATGGCTTCGATGACGGAGAGCGAACGCGCCTGATCCGAAATAGGAGTAGTCCCGGGAGCACGCCCAGACATGTTATGGTTCCAACGCTGTAATAGATGAAGTCGGGCCGGTCGGGAACGCTGTAAGATTGGTCAGCGGATCGAGGTAGAAGGCATGCCGCTGTACGGTCGCCATGATCAGGTAGATATTGCCGAAGCCGAATCCCACCAGAAGGTAAACACAGAGCGCGCCAAAAATGGCCTCCAAACTCGGATGCTCGTTAGTAAAGACCCGCCGGAAAATGATCACAACGACGAAAAGATCGAATGCGAAGGTAAACAGCGTGATGAGTAGGGAGACCGCGCTCGCATCGTCCCGGACGAAGACGATTCTGTGCAGCAAAGCCGGGGCGGCAAGCACCAGCGCAAAGAATACCAGCCTGCGGCGGGAGCTGACAGCGTATACGCTGAGTAGAGTGACAGCGAGCCCGAATACGCGATATGCATAGTAGCCGGATCCGGCACTTTGGATGTACGGATAGAAAAACCAGAAGCGCGAGGAGGAACAGGAACAAAACTAGAAACCTGTGTCCGGTCAGAACGAGAGTCTAACTGGCATGAGCCGGAATCTGGAGATTTTGAGCCATCGATGCGCGCAGGGTTCGCCGCTGATGGTACACCACCTTTGAGCAAGCAGACGACAGCAAATTCAGCCCTAGTCGCAACTCTGCCCGGATGAGCCCGGAGGACAAGCCTCCAAGAGCGACCAGACGAAGTCTCTGCGGATCCAGTCGCGAGAGGGCAGAGGTCCCGGTTCACCAACAGGATTATTGGTCAGCAGAGTAATACCATCGGTGCCATCGTTCTTGACGGATGAAAGGGCGTGGCAGCTTATGCAGGAGGCTTCTTTAAGATTCATGCCCACGTTCTCCCCCTCGATAATCGAATTCCCCAGCAGCGTCGGTTTGCCATCTAAATGGACAAACCTGATCTGCGCGCCGTCGAGACGGTAGTTCTTCCACTCGGGCGCCAGGTGCGCATCGTTCATGAGGCTTTCGAGCTGAGGCGTCAGGGCCGTGAACGTTCCACGAGTGCGCGCCGGTTGGGAGCCAAACGAATCGGAGCATCCCAAGACCTGACAGCGGAAAGGATTAGTCGTGAGATTCTGCGGCTCGAACGTTGCCCAGATCCATTGACCCAGCAATTTCGATATCAGGTGAATTCCGACCATGGCGAAACAATTGCCGTTGATCGTCTCGACATGTACGCTTTGGCGGAGGCTTTGGGGAAGATTAGCGCAATCGAAACCTATGCTGGACAGATTGATCCAGTCTGCTTTGACTTCGATGGACGGCCGCGGAAATTGTATGTTTCCCTGAGAGACTGCTATTTGCTTCTGCCCGTTGCGATTCCACATCGTCGTCCCTGTGATGTAGTCTTGTGTCGAGCCGTTCAGCCGCACTTCCTCGCAAATTATCAGCTTCTTCTGGTTATCAGGAGGTGCTTGAGCAGCGTTGCAGTTCTGGTCAGCGGCTCCCAGGAGTCCGGGAACAGTCGCCTCAATACCGGGGTTTCTCACCAGCGCGAGTGGGCTTGCATGGAGCAAATGCGGCGCCGAAGAAGAGGGAGCGAGCGACGCAGGAATCTGCAACACGTTCGCCGGATTCAACGGGTACATCTGCGCCTGTTCAATCCAGTTTTCCCAGACAACGTATGGATAAACGCTTTGGTTCACCGGACAGGTGGAAGCTACCCAAAGCCGCCAACTGGTCTCTTCGATCGATCCGGTAATTCTATCCGGAGGGGTGCAAGGACCCGGCTGGCGACGGGACAAGTCATTCTCGTTTACGGCATTTTCTGAAACCTGAGAATCGTTTGTTTGCGCTGACGCAGTGAATAAGGAAGCTTTACTATGGCCCCGAAAGATAAGCGTGGATGTTAGCGGTAACGCGAGAAGGACTGTGGCCGATAAGACTATCAATGATTTCACAGGTTTCTCCTTTTGCTTTTCGACCGGTCGAACTTCCCGACCGGAAGGCGAATTGTCCGGGGCGCATGCAGTATAGCAAAGAATCCTTAACCTTAGACTTCAGATGGAAATCTGTAGCAGGTGACCACTGACAACCGGCGTGCGGGCTGTTGGTTTAAAGGGATTGGGCAAAAGAAGGAGCCGGATTTTCTTTATTGATATCAGTGACCATGCGGGCTTGAAACCAGGTGTAGGTCCTGGGTTCCGCCTAACTTGTCGTAATTTCCTTGAAGTACGTTTTCGGGTTCTGGCCCTCGGGCACTGGATTCGGTTTCATTTTCCTGCGTGCGAAGTGTCGCTGTGCTTACATTCTGAAACGTGGCCTGAATGATCAATACTCCCTCGATGGAATTGGAGCGAAGCGATTCGATTCCGGAGGCGCCGCTGATGACATTCTCGGCTTACAAAACAGTTGGTGACATTTGTGCGGTGTAGCGATGGTTAATACCAAAGCCGAACCCCAAACACAAAACGCGGATCGCTGGTGTTCTCTCCCGCCCGCCTCGAATAGCTGGCCGAATTACCGTACTTTCCGTTGTAGGCAACGCCGATATAGGGCGCGAATTTGCGGCTGATCTCATAACGCAAACGCATGCCGGTATCAATGTCCGATAGCCCTGAGCCAATTTTGCGCGCTGGATCGTCTTTGCTGTAGAAGTTCAGTTCTGCTTCCGGCTCCGCGATGAGCCGCTGCGTGAACATCACATCGTAAAAGCCGGTGATGCGTCCGGCAATGTAGCCGCCATCGCTGATATAAAGCGTTGGCGCGAATTGGAACTGGTATGGAGCAAGTCCCTCGACGCCGATTGCCGCCCAGGTGCGGCTTGGGTCAGAATCGAGATCGGCCCGCACGCCGACTTGTGCGTCGAAGTATTTCATGCGAGGAATTGGGCGATCATACAGCGCTTCCTGGTCGCCATCGCTGACGGCGCTGTTGCTAAGAAACCCTTCCGATTTGAGCCGGAGCCGGTTCGTGTCCGTACCGATCCATCCTTCTCCGTCCCAGCGAAACTCGTTGTCCGGGCCATTGGTGCGGCCTTCGAACTGATCGAGCAACACATGATAGAAGACCTGATTGTCCATGACTGGCGGATGCATCGCCGGAAGGGTCGCAGAAACCTTGCCCGGCGGCTGCTGTGGGGATACCTGCGCTCTTGCTAATGGTGCGAGGCAAGAAAGCAGCAGCCCCAAGGTGACAACACAGACACCGAAGGCTCGTGTCAGTAAGGTCGCACAGCAATTACATTTCCCATAGCCGCTCATGACACCACCACCGTCAGGAACATTCCCGCTTCCATGTGATAGAGCAGATGACAGTGGTAGGCCCAATGGCCTGGGGTGTCTGCGCTTACCAGATAGCTCACCCGTTCGGCGGGCTTCACGTTAATGGTCTGCTTGTAAGGATTGAACGCTCCGTGCCCATTCTCCAACTCACTCCATAAACCATGCAGGTGGATCGGATGCTCCATCATGGTGTCGTTGACGAGGACGATACGTACTCTTTCTCCGAGCTTCAGTTCAATTGGCTTGGCGCTTGAGAATTTTTCTCCATTGAATCCCCAGATGAACCGCTCCATATTGCCGGTCAGATGTAGCTCGATTTCACGGGTTGGCGGCCTGCCATCCACGCCGCGATAACGAGCGCGCAGGTCCGCGTAGGTCAGCACGCGCCGCCCATTGCCATTCAGTCCAAGGCCGGGTTCGTTCAACCGTTCGGCGACCTGCATCGCCACGTTGTCCACCTGCGGGCCAGGGTGCAGATGCACCGGGTTCGATGGTTTGAGGCGCGCCTCGGCACTCTTTACTTCAGCTGCGGACATCGACACGATAGGCATCGTGTTCGACCACGGCTGCGGAAAGGGTACTGTGCCGGTGCTGTTCCCCATCTCCATACCGCCCATGCCCTGCATTTCATTGCGCGCGGTCGGCATGTTAGGCTTCGCCGCATTGGAACTCATATTCATGCCCGCCATACTCTGATTACCCATGTCCATGCCGGCCATGCTTTGCTTGTCCGCGCGGTTTTTGCCGGATGCGGCCATGTCTTGTTTCGTCATTCCATCGACGCCGACCATCTTGATGCCGGACATCCCGCCCATCTTCATGCCTTTCATGCTCCCCATGGCCATTCCCATATCGGACATCGGCCGCATGGGCACGGAGTCCATTGGAGGGACTGCGGCCGCCATGCCCATCCTGGGGGCGAGCGTGCCTCGCGCGTATCCGCTGCGGTCCATGGATTGCGCAAAGATGGTGTAAGCAGTCTCTTCCTGCGGCTGCACGATCACGTCGTAGGTTTCGGCCACATTGATGCGGAATTCGTCTATCGTGACCGGCTCCACATTATTGCCGTCAGCCTGCACCACTGTCATTTGCAGGCCGGGTATCCGCACATCGAAACTGGTATTGGAAGATCCATTGATGACACGGAGACGCACGCGTTCACCGGGCTTGAACAGACCGGTCCAGTTTGCCTTCGGAGCATTTCCGTTCAGCAGATAGGTATACGTGGCACCCGTGACATCGAGAATGTCTCGTGGACTCATGTTCATCTTGGCCCATGCGAGGCGCTTGGAGACTGTTGATCCCAAGCCATTGTTTTTCGCTGTGGAGATGAAGTTGGGCAATGTCAGCCGATGGTAATTGTAGTAATCGCTCTGCTCTTTCAGGTTGCTGAAGATGATTTCCGGATCGGTGTCCGTCCAATCGGAAAGAAACACAACGTATTCCCGGTCAAACTCTATGGGATCTTTGCCCGGTGGATCGATGATGAGCGGGCCAATCAATCCCGTCTGTTCCTGAAAACGGCTGTGGCTGTGATACCAGGCGGTGCCGTTCTGTACCACAGGAAACCGGTAGCGGAAGGTTTCGCCGGGAGCAATGCCAGGGAAACTCAATCCAGGAACGCCGTCCATATCCGATGGAACTCGGATGGAATGCCAGTGGATCGAAGCCGGCACTTTCAGCCGATTGGTCACCGCCAACGTGACAGTATCGCCTTCGCGCCATCGCAGGATTGGTCCCGGCACGGAGCCATTCACCGCAGTGGCTATAGAGCGCTTTCCGGTAAAGTTCACGGGTAGCGAGCCGATCGTCAATTCAAAATGCTTTCCGGAAAGTGTCTGGGGCGTGTGGGGCGTGGTCTCGCCAAAGGCCGGCAGACCCCTCCAGCCGAGAGCGCCCATCGCAGCTCCCGCAGCCAGCCCCTCCACAAAACGGCGGCGGCTTATAGGAGAATTATCCCTGCCTTCCGTCTTCTCTTCTTTGAACATAATTCCTCCTGCCAGGCGTATTCGTATGAAGAGAATCGGTCTCTATCCCGCCTGATCGCGCCGGACATGCAGAACGGCATTTTCAATAAATGAGAGTTTCTATCGGAATGCAGGAAGTGGGCGAAAATGGCGCAAACTAAGGCGCGACTCCGTTCAACCTGCGAAGCGTGAGCAAGAGGGAGAGCTAAATGCGGAGACTGGAAACCAGAGGATCAAACGGCGGGATGAGACCGGTACTTCGATCGGCGTGGAGCCACAATAGAGGGCGGCCCTGAAAGGACCTGGCGATGGGAATGCTCGCCACAATCGGCGTGATCGCTTGGGATTGGAGGATGCCCATTCCTTGATCTGTGCGGATTTGGAGCAGCGATAAATCGCTCTGGCAGACTTCATTGAAGCAGCCGTGAGCGGCCAAAAAAGCAGCGCTCGCTGCACCAATCGCAAGATGATCGGACATGCCACAATTTGTCATACCAGGCATGGAATTTTGAGTGCCGACATCACTCATAATCGCGCATCGCACACTGCACATTCCGGCATACGCCTGCACGCTCACCAACAAAAGCAGCAGCACGGACATGATCGCCCGACGCATATCCTCTACGGTACTCCCGATCGGATTCGCGCTGCAAGATGCGCCACGCAGCGTGCTTCGAGATCAGGCTCATCCGACCAGAGCAGCACGACGCCTGTAATAGCCTGTCGCCTGTATTCCGACTGTCGCCGCAATCCCGATTGCTGCGAAGAGGACAAACGGGAGCCTCTGGTGTTCAATGGCTTGATAAGCGATTGCGTGCGCGGCGACGAGGCCGAATACTGCATAATTCCATCGCTGGAGGCCCTTCCATTGAGGCGTGCCAAGTCTCCGCAGCGAGTAATCGTTGGAAGAAGCTAGAAGAACCAGCATTATAAGAACGCCGAGCAGCCCGGTGTAATTTGCAAAGCCGAAAAGATCATGTCGAACCGGGAAAAGATGAGGCTGGCGACTGTCATATATGTAATAAAGCCACGGGCGTCCCCGTAAATGGACACCCTGCCCGACGACTGAATGCGCAATAGCCAGAATTCCTGCCCATATCCCGCTGTCCCGCCTCAAATCGCTCGAGATCGGATTTCTTCTCTTCGTCAGAACGTTGAGGGGGCCAACAAGCAGTGTGAATGCAAGCAGGAAAAGAGCTGGATACGCAGTAGCGAAACTTGCCTTCATCCATATATCCCGATACGGACGAGTCACGTATAGCAGCAGAACCGAGCTTACCGAAATTGCAAACAATGGCACATGATGCACTGCCAACCGGCGCATCAGACGTTTTTGTTGAACACCCCTCATTCATTACAGCGTAATGGCACGGGGCAGCACAGTCGAGATCAGAGCCGATGAAGAATATGCCGGCCTTGCAAATCAATCGATATTAGAAGCAGATTGCCTCAGACGGTGAAGAAGTGCCCGCCGGCTTATCCGTTACGCCATATGAGAGCGCTGCTGCCCAGGCTCGGCGTGAGGCATCTCTTTCTCCATCTGGCTCGGGTCCACTTGCGGCATTTTCTCCTTCCACCCTTTGCGAATGAGCCATGCGTTCGCCGGCAGAGCAGTAAAGAATCCGGCGATCATGGCAATCTGCATCATGAACCAGAAGACCGCCATTCCCGGATCGAGATGGGGAGACGGAAAGAGGAGGAAATGGGTAATCGCCATCCAGGCAAACATACCCACTTCAAAGAGCGTGATCGAGATCGTATCGGCGCGCGCGGCGGCCACGAGCCCTTTTCCGAAGGAAAGCCCACGCATCGGCGCAATGGTGAAATATTGGAAGGCGATGCCGAGGATGTACGCGAATACGAAATCGAGAATGATTTTCGAGCCGAACTCGCCCGCAAAGAGCAGTCCCAGAGTAGGAACAATAGACTCCGCGATCAGGTCGCCGATGCTGCATCCAGCGCCGCAATGAAAGACGGCGATGCTGTTCTGGAGCATCGTGGGAGGTTTGTCTTTGAAGTGCTCCTGCATCGCTTTCATCTGTGGCGTTTCCGGCTTCTTCTCCGAAACAGGCAAAGACCTGCGATACGTAGCAACAGCAAATGGCCCCATATACAGCGCCGTGATGGGCCAGACCAGCCCCATAATCCACATCTTCTGCGGTCTGAAAATGGTATGAACCGCAATCCCGAGCGCGCAGGCAACGCAGATGCAGATGTAGATCCAGGCGAGAATGTGCAGCCATTGCGGATATGGCGTCATAAATATGAGATGCGGCGTAAAACTAAAGCAGAGCCAAATCCTCGCATCCCGGCAGGGCCAGAAAACTGGAACTTTTTATCTGTGATGTAATGTCTAATTGGGTTGTCAGAATGAAGGCTTTGCGCCAATTCGCGTTCATGCTGGCGATGATTCTGCCGCTGCTGATGCCAAACATGGCTTGCGCGCTGCCAGGCGTACATCTGACTCCGGCGGAACGCGCCTGCTGCCGGCAGATGAAGGAGCAGTGCGGAAGCATGGAGATGCCAGCCTCCCACAGTTGTTGCGGTAAAGAATTGCCCGCAATGACCCAGTGGAGTGCGGTGCAGGCGCCGCCCGCTCATGTTCACCTCGGCCTGAGCGCGACGGCCAATCTTTCTCTCATAGCTCTCTTGCAGATTCCCGCAAATTTGCAGGGCGATGCTCCGCGGCAAAGCCATATGCTGCCGCAATCGCCGCCTGCCACTATCTCCGTCCTCCGAATCTAACGACATCCAATCTCTCCCTTCATTTGGGCTGAACCGGCGCATTTGTGCGCACGGTCGTGCCCTTATCGAAACGCTCTTGAGATTGGAGACTTGTATGAATGGGGTCCGGTTTCTGACCATCACTCTGTCATTGATAGCTGCGCTTGCTGTGTTTGGGCAAACAGCAGCTTTGAGTAGCGCGCCCACTCCGCTTTCCGCGCTTCTGGCGGAGGCGAATGCGAATAATCCGCAAATCTCCGCAGCCGATCATGGCTTGCAGGCTGCAAAAGAAGTTCCACGCCAGGTATCGGCACTGCCCGATCCAACGTTCACCTATCAGGGATTCAGCGTGGGCAGTCCGAAGCCGTTCGCAGGCTATACCAACAGCAATTTCGCCTACGTTGGCATCGGCGCCTCGCAGGAATTGCCCTATCCCGGCAAACTCCACCTGCGCGGCGAGGCGGCGAAACGGGCGGCGGACGTGAAGGACATGGAACTGGGGGCGACCAGGGCGAGCGTTGCCGACGCTGTAAAGGCCGATTATCTGCAACTCGCCTATCTGCAAACGACCCTCGGCATTTTGCAAGAGAACGAGCATGTTCTGGACCACCTCATTCAGGATGCAACCGCTCATTATGAGGTGGGTCAAGGCCTGCAGGCGGATGTGTTGCAGGCCCAGGTGCAGCGGACAAAACTTCTTCGCGAAATCACCCTGCACCACGAGCAGATGGGGCAAATCGAAGCCCACCTGAAAGGGACACTGGAGCGGCCCCAGGAATCCCCGGATATTGTGGCTGAAAACCTGACTGGAAGCCCGTTAGGCTTGACCTCCGCCGAACTCCTGCAAATGGTGCGTGCACATAATCCCCAGGTCCAGATCGATGCCGGCTCGGTGAGCCAGGAGGATGCGGCTTTGAAATCCGCCAAACGCGATGGCAAGCCGGATTTTGGTCTCGCCTATATGTACCAGAACACAGACCGAAAGTACCGCGACTACTACATGCTGACCTTCAACGTCCGACTCCCGCGCAGAGGGCGCGTCCATGCGGAAGTGGCCGAGGCTGCCGAGAAGCTCGCCCAATCAAAAGACACGCTCGACGCGCACCTGCAACAGCAGTTGGCGGAAGTGAAACAAGACTACGTGACCGCTACGAGCGACTCCGAACTCCTCAAGGAATACCGCGAAGGCCTGATTCCGCAGTCGGATGCTGCATACAAAACAACGCTCAGCGCCTACGCCTCCAACCGCGATCAGTTCACTCATGTGTTGCTCGCCTTCGTGAATGTCTTGAACCTGAAGCTCGAATATGCCCAGACGCTCGCAGAACACGAAACTGCATTAGCCCATCTCGAAACACTGACAGGAGCGACGCTGCGATGAACAAATATGTTCTCAGGACCTCACTGGTTTGGATCGCCATCCTGGCAGTTGTCGCCGCAGCCCTCCTTTACCGTTCTCGCTTAAACAGACAGCACATGATGAACGCCACGAACGCCCAGACTCCAGGGAATGTGGCGCCGGCAGCGGCCGGTTCCGCGCCAACCACTACCGAGAACGCACCGTCCTCGCCGCCGCAAAACTCGCAGGCTCCTCTTGCTCCCGTGCAATTGACGCCCGAGCGGATGCAGAGCATCGGCGTCACAACCGGCACGGTCGAGTTCAAACAGATCAGCAACGATATTCGCGCCACGGGAAATGTGGACATCGATCAACGCCTGCTTTCCTACGTACAGGTTCGCTTCTCGGGATACATCCGCAAAGTCTTCGCCAATGCGATCTATCAATACGTGCGCAGGGGCGAGCCCTTGTTCACGATCTACAGCCCCGACCTGCTGGCAACCCAGCAGGAGTACCTGCTTGCACGGCAAAACCAAAAGACACTGAGCGCGAGCACTGTGGATGGAGTGGCATCCGGAGCGGCTGCGCTCGCAACGGCAGCGGAACGGCGTCTTGCTCAGTGGGAAGTGCCGCAAAGTGAGCTGAACAAGGTCACGACCACCGGAAAACCCATCACCGATCTCACTATCAACTCGCCCGTCTCCGGTTACATCACGGAATACAATGCGCTGCCGAATATGTACGTTGAGCCATCCACGCGACTCTATACCGTCGCCGATCTTTCGCAAGTATGGGTCTATGCGCAGGTGTTTCAAAACGATGTGGGCCGGTTGAAGCCGGGGGATCGAGCGCAGATTACGGTGGATGCTTATCCGGGCGAGTTTTTTTCGGGGCGAGTCGATCAGATTCTCCCGGAGGTGGACTTGGCGACGCGCACCGTCCGCGTCCGGCTGGTGATTGCCAATCCCGGCTTGAAACTAAAGCTCGGCATGTTTGTGAATGTGGACCTGAAGGCCCCGCTTGGACGTGCATTGGTGGTGCCCACATCTGCTGTGTTGCAATCGGGCGCCCGACAGCTTGTGTTCCTTTATCACGAGGACGGCAGGATCGAACCAAAAGAAGTATTGCTTGGCCCCAGCACGGCCGAGGGATATGTCGTGCTCAAGGGGCTGAAGCCGCACCAGCGGATCGTCACCTCCGCCAATTTCCTGATCGACTCGGAGAGCCAGTTGCAAGCAGCGGCTGGATCGTTCGTGCCGCCGGCGCCGGGCTCGGGAGGAGTGGCCGCGACCAACGGCCCGTCATCCACAGCGCAGGCGAGGATCGATTTCACGACAAACCCCAATCCGCCGCGCAAAGGCAATAACACCTTCCTCGTGAAACTCAGCAGTCCGAGCGGCGCGCCCATCATAGGAGCGCAAGTCACCGTCACGTTTTCCATGCCGGCGATGCCCGCGATGGGCATGGGCGCGATGAATACCACCAGTACTCTAAACGACAGCGGCAATGGTTCATATCAAGGGACAGGCTCGCTCGGCTCCGGCGGCACATGGCAAGTCACGGTCACTGCCGAAAAGAATGGCCAGACCATCGCCGTGCAACAATTGCGCGTGAGCGCGACGGGAGGCATGTAGATGATCTCTCGCATCATTGAAGCCTGCGCCCACAACCGCTTTCTCGTGTTTACTGCCGTGATTTTCCTTACGTTCGCCGGCATTTGGTCGCTGAAACATATCCCGGTCGATGCGCTGCCGGATATTTCCGACGTGCAGGTCATCATCCATACGACGTGGGCCGGAGAACCGCCGGACGTGATTGAAGATCAGGTCACATACCCAATCGTGACCAGTATGCTGGCCGCTCCGCATGTAAAAGCCGTTCGCGCTCAGACGATGTTTGGCGATTCCTACGTCTATGTTGTTTTTCAAGACGGCACAGATCTCTACTGGGCACGGTCGCGCGTGATTGAGTACCTGCAAGAAATCAGCGGCGCTCTACCCGCGCAGGTGCATCCCGTCATCGGCCCGGATGCGACCGGCGCGGGCTGGATTTACGAATATGCAATCGTCGATAGGAGCCACCGGCACAGCCTGGCCGATCTGCGAAGTCTCGAAGACTGGCATCTGCGCTATCAACTCGAAACTGTGCCCGGTGTGGCGGAGGTCGCCGGCATCGGCGGTTACGTGAAGCAATATCAGGTACAGCTGGATCCGAACAAGCTGCTCGCCTACGGCATTCCGCTTTCCGCCGTGATTGACCGCGTAAAAGCCAGCACCAATGAAGTCGGCGGGCGCGAGTTGGACCTGAACGGAGCACGCTACATGATCCGCGGCCTCGGTTATCTGCATTCCTTGAACGATCTGGCCGAAGTTGCATTCGGCAGCCACAATGGGACGCCCGTGCTGCTGCGCGACCTTGGAACAGTGAGCTTCGGCCCTGACATCCGCGAGGGCGTTGCCGAATGGGACGGCGAAGGCGAAACCGTCGGCGGCATTGTCATCATGCGGCAAGGAGAAAATGCGCTGAACGTCATCAACGGCGTTAAGCGGAAGCTGCGCGAGATCGCACCGTCACTTCCCGCAGGCGTCGAAATCATGCCGGGCTATGATCGCTCCGGCCTGATTGACGCTTCCATTCACACGCTGCAACGCGACCTGCTCGAAGAGGTCGTGATTGTCAGCTTGGTCATCATTGTTTTTCTCTTTCACTTCCGCTCGGCGTTGATTGCGATTCTCGCCCTTCCAATTGCGGTGCTGGTCTCCTTCATTCCCATCTATTTTCTCGGTGTGACCTCGAACATCATGTCGCTCGGTGGTCTTGCGCTCGCCATCGGCGTGCTGGTCGATGCCTCGATCGTTATGGTCGAGAATGGTCACCGGCATCTCTCCGAGCGACATGAGGATGCATCGAACCCGGTCTCCGAGCCGGAGCGCCGGCGGATTCTCATTGACGCGGCCAAACAGGTTGGCCCGGCACTGTTCTTTTCGCTGCTCATTATTGTCGTTTCGTTTTTGCCCGTGTTTCTGCTCGAGGCGCAGTCGGGCCGCATGTTCCGCCCGCTCGCTTGGACCAAGACGCTCGCCGTCGGTTCCTCTTCCATCCTCGCCATCACGCTCGTTCCTGTGCTCATGGTCATGCTCATTCGTGGACGCCTCCGTCCCGAGAGCGCCAATCCTGTTTCGCGCGCCACGCAAGCCATCTATCTGCCCGTGCTGCGCTTCTGTCTGCATCATCGCTGGCTCACCATTGGCCTCAATCTGGTTTTTCTCGCCATAACAATTCCGCTGGCATTGCATCTGGGCAGTCAGTTCATGCCGTCGCTATTTGAAGGTTCGGCGCTTTATATGCCGACGGCACTGCCCGGCATCTCCATCGAACAGGCCAAGGTTCTGCTCCAGGAACAGGACCGCATTCTGCGCAGCTTTCCCGAAACGTTGAGTGTCTTCGGCACGGTGGGGCGTTCCGACAGCGCTACCGACAATGCGCCACTTGACATGTACGACACCACAGTCATGCTGAAGCCGCGCGACGCAGTGGCCGGCAGGAATGACCTACGACAGGCTGATTCAGGACATGGATGCGAAGCTCCAGTTCCCAGGACTGTCGAATACATGGACCATGCCAGTCGAAAATCGCCTCGATATGGAACTGACCGGGATCAAGACTCCGGTCGGGCTGAAGGTCCAGGGCGCAAGCGTCGATGGTATTCAGCAGCTCGCAGCGCAGATTCAAGGCATTCTTTCCACTATGCCGCAGGTGCGCTCCATCTTCGCCGAGAAGGTCGCGCAAGGCTTCTACGTCAACGTGCAGCCGGACCGGGCCGAGGCTGCCCGCTATGGCCTGACGATTGCGGACATTCAGGCCGCAGTTGCATCCGGCATCGGCGGCGAGAACATTGCCGAGAACATCGAAGGCCGGGAACGCTATCCGATCGATGTTCGTTATCAGCGCGCCTTCCGAGACAATGTCGGGCAGATGGAGAAGGTCCTTATCGGCACGCCCTCCGGCGCGCAGATTCCATTAGGACAGGTGGCGAAGATCTCCTTCTCTCACGGGCCGGCCATGATTCGGGACGAAGACGGCGCCCTCACCGGGTATATATATGTCGATCTGAAAAGCTCCAATTACGGCGGCTTCGTCGAACACGCGAATCAGCTGCTCCGCCACAAGTTGACACTGCCGCCAAACTATACGTATCACTGGTCGGGCGAATACGAATTTGAGCTGCGCGCCAAACAGCGTCTCAAACTGATTCTTCCCATCGTATTCTTTCTCATCTTCGTACTTCTCTACATGGTCTTTCATTCCGTGGCGGAGGCCTTCGTCCTTATTTTCCCAACCGTCTACGCCATGACTGGCGGCCTGCTGCTGCAATGGCTGCTGCACTACAACTTCAGCGTCGCTGTGACCGTCGGCTATATTGCGCTCTTCGGAATTGCGGTAGAAACGGGCGTGGTGATGGTCGTCTACCTGCACGAAGCCTTGCAGCGGCGTATCCAGAACGGTCAGCTCAGGACGAAGGAGGACATTGAAGCGGCAGCGATCGAAGGCGCGGTACAACGCCTCCGGCCCAAACTGATGACGGTTGCAGCCGTGCTTGCCAGCCTTGCACCGATCCTCTGGGAAACAGGCATTGGCTCCGACGTGATGAAGCCGATTGCCGCGCCCATTGTCGGAGGAATGATTACCTCCACCATCCACGTCCTCATCCTCGTCCCCGTTTTCTTCGTCATGATGAAGGAACGGGCATTAAGGCGCGGAGCTTCGTTTCAAAACAGCACTAGGCGAATGGGGACAATAGAATAGTCAGTCCTCGCGCTCACTTGAAGGCCGCTGCAGCAGCGGCGCTACGCACGTGCGATGGCGCCTCGCTTGGTGCTTCGGCGCACTTTTCAACAAGCTCTTAAACCGCTATAGGTTCCAGCGGGCGAGTATCTAAGAATTTTCAGGCGGCTTATACATGATCTCGGGACGCAACAGTGACGAGTCGGGCATCCAACTTTCAAGGCTGGCTTCCAATTGGTTCGACTGGGCTATGTTCCGAACTTCATGACGGTCACTTCCAGTTACATTATGGAACCAGACGTAGGGGATTCCCTTCTTTTCCGCATACTGAAGTTGTTTACCGTAGGGCAACGGCTGACCGAAAACCTCGGTTGAAATGCCACGAGACCGAAGTCGAGAGGCGACGTTCATAGCACTCGAGGTGTGCTCGACGCTGTTGAGGGCGACCAAAACGCAAGTCGGCGTGGCCCGTGTCGCGACCAGATGCCCACGCCCCATCAGGATGCCAAGAATACGAGATATCCCGATCGACATGCCCACACCCGGGTAAGTCTCCTTCAAGCTCGCCCCTGCGGCGACGAGGTTATCGTATCGGCCGCCGGAGCAGACCGCTCCGATATGTTCGAACCCCTCCATGAATCCTTCGCACAAGGTCCCGGTATAGTAATCAAAACCACGTGCGATTCTCAGGTCCGCCATAATCTGGCCCCCGCCATCGTGAGCGTTTGCCTGGAGCACGGTGACAAGCTCCTGAAGACCTTCATCCAGGAGGGATGAGGAGACGCCGATTTCCCGGACGGCGTCGACAAACGATGCATCCCGCGACGAAATCTGGCAGAACCTTAAAACGGCAGAGGTCTGCCGTTTCGCTCAGCGTTTCGCGGAGCAGCTCACAGACGCGCTTTTCACCGATCTTCGCAAGCTTGTCGATTTTTCGGAGCGTGTCCGGGGGGTCGGCAATCTCGAGTGCGGACAGAAAACCATCCATAAGCTTGCGGTTGTTGAGATGTATCGTGACTTTCGGCATCGGTAGCGCGCGCAGGACTTCCATCAGTAACGCCACCACTTCGATGTCGTAGGCGAGAGGCAGCGTTCCGCGATGCACGACATCGATGTCGGCCTGAATGAACTCACGATAACGGCCTTCTTGAGGTCGTTCACCTCGCCAGGCGGATTGGATCTGGTAGCGCCGAAACGGAAATGTGAGCGATTGCAGTCTCTCGGCGACAAAGCGCGCGAACGGAACCGTGAGGTCAAAATGCAGGCCCCACTTGTCGCTCCCAGGCTCCCCCCCGCGTCGCATGACAGCGTAAATTTCCTTGTCCGTCTCACCCTTCTTGAGTAGCGTTTCTAACGGCTCGATCGATCGACATCTAATCGGCGTAAAGCCCGACCGTTCAAAGTGAGTGCGGATGATTTCGATAAACCGCTCCTCTACCAGTTGTTGCTCGGGGAGCCATTCCAGAAAGCCGCTGATCGATGTTTTCTTGTTCATCCGTTGGGTGAGAGAAAGTGTAGGCGAGAGGAACAGCGCCACTATCGCGAGAGGCTTCTAAGGACCTGTCTCCAAGGATCTTCTCGTTCCTCAGAGTACCTGTCAAGCTGGGTCTTGCTCAGAGTTTGCGGCTGTTGCTGGGAAGAGAATGTGGTGCGTTTCGTCCTATTCATAGGAACGCAGTCCGGCGAACAATATCCCGTGACAAGCATTCGATGGTGTTCCCGAGCCGAATGCAGCCATCTCAGAGGGGCGTCTTCCCACCGGTCGCTCCGTAGATCTCGCCGGTGACATAGCTCGCGTCATCGGAGGCCATATCGCCGCCCGGCCTTAAGTAGGGAACCAATATGTGTGGACGCTACTATCGCACCGCAGACAAGCAGGCCCTCGCCGAATCCTTTCATGCCAACCCCACCGGGGGCGATCCCGCGTATGACGCCGGCGTACAACATCGCACCGAACACCACGCAGCTGGTTGTGCGACAGACCCGCGATACAGCCATCCGCGAGATTGTTCCCATGCGCTGGGGCCTAGCTAGTTAGCCACAGAACGAAGGGACGAGAGCCAAAACAAGGCACTTTCAAGGCTGAATCTCTCGATCGTAGCAACCTCTGGCGCGAGCCTTTCCATCGTCGGCGCTGCCTTGTCCCCGCAGATGGATTCTTTGAGTGGAAAAAGCCACTATTACAATACGCGTCCGCGAAGCGCGCGCTTTGTACCGGATACTATTCGTTTCCTACGCCGCCACTTCGTGGGAATCCTGATGAGACCACGAGCCCTATATTCCTCTCCTATCACTCGGTCATGTAGTCGAAGATTTAGGCGCAGCGGGCAATCTCGGGATTTAACTTGCCGCCCGATTCGACCGGTTTGATGCGAACCGGACTGAGAGTTCCCCCTAGAATCTGAGCGACATTGAGCAGCGATTTGCCTCCGCAGACCGGACATGTACCGTTGTACGAAACCGTAATCCGTTCGCAGTCGACGCACAAAACGGCGCAAGAGACGGGAAGACTGGGCGCGAATGGCTCACCCGCGAGCTCACCCAGATGAAATGAATCCATAATACTCATGGCTCGTTAGCTCCTATCCGCTAAACCTCTAGATGACAATCTACCGCAGGGTCGTTGTTCCATGGAAAGAAACCCGGCTGGTTTCTTTGAGGGGAGTTGGTGTCATTTCCAGGAAAAATGATTTTCCTGTTCAAAACTCTTACCCATGCCAATTTCTTTTATGTTCGACGAAATGCCCCTTGATTGGCTTTGGACCGTTTCCCGGGCCGGGGAGGCGAACCGGTGCTATTTTAGAAACCAATCCCAACCGAGTCGAATCTTATCGCTATGGCAAATGCGAAGGCAAGTGGGACGATCACGATTGGCGGCGATCTTACAGTCAATCGCCTTGGATTCGGCGCAATGCGACTCACCGGCGCCGGGATCTGGGGTGAGCCGAAGGATGCGGGGGAAGCTCGCCAGGTGTTGCGCCGGGCAGTGGAGCTGGGCGTCAATTTCATTGACACTGCTGACTCGTATGGACCGGAAGTGAGCGAGCGCTTGATTGCCGAATCGCTTCATCCATATGCGAAGGACCTGGTGATTGCGACCAAGGGCGGCCTCACGCGTTCCGGGCAAAACAAGTGGGCGCCGGTGGGACGCCCCGAATATCTGACGCAGTGTGTGGAAATGAGTCTTCGCCGCCTCAAGCTCGAGCGCATCGATCTTTACCAATTGCATCGGATCGACTCCAAGGTCCCGGTAGAGGAAAGTCTGGGAGCGCTCAAGACGCTTCAGCAGGCTGGAAAAATCCGGCATATCGGCCTGTCGGAGGTCTCGCCCGAAGAGATCGCTCGGGCGCAGAAGACAGTCCCCATCGTCAGCGTGCAGAACCAATACAATCTGGCCGACCGCCAGCATGAAGGCGTGCTCAAGTACGCGGAGCAGCACGAATTAGCCTTTATACCCTGGTTTCCCATGGCAGCGGGAAAACTTGTACGATCCGGCGGCCCGCTCGCTGAAATCGCCCAGCGGCATCAAGCTACGCCTGCGCAATTAGCCTTGGCGTGGCTGCTGTATCACTCGCCGGCTACGCTCCCCATCCCAGGGACGTCTTCAGTCAAGCACCTGGAGGAGAATGTTGCCTCGGCGGAAATCAAGCTTTCCCCAGAGGAGTGGAAGGATATCGAAGCCGACGCCGACAAACTGCAAAAAGCGAGTTAGCTCTACCTTGCTGGCCACCCGGCAAGCCTCACTTGCCGGGAACCCGATCACGCAAGGGCGGGACGCCCAATATCCGGGTGGGATACCGCGATTTCCCTCATTTCAGACTATTTGCTATTAGGCGGAGCGGCACGGAAGGTACGAATGTACTCGACTAGCCCATGAATCTGGGCGTTGCTCAGGCGCGCTCCGAAGGCCGGCATATTGCCTTTCCCTTCGCTGACGATCTTTTCCAGCGCAGCGGCGGGCATATCCTGAACTTCCTTGGAACGCAAGTCGGGCGCGCCCATGCGCTTGCCAAGAGTGGTTCCGGAGCCGTCGTCTCCGTGGCACATGGAACAGTTCGTCTTGAAGTCGGCCTCCGCCGAATTAGCTTTATTCGCGGTTTGAGAATAGGCGTTTGAAGCTGAGAGCAATACCAATCCCGCGAAGGCGCAGAGCGTGAACCCGCGCAGGCCGTCTACGCCGCGGGTTGGGACTCGGATGGGAAGAGGAGTCATTTTCCCGGTTCCTTCCTTTCAGATTTCTTCTATCAAAGATGCTTCCAGCACCGGAATCAGACGCCCGGAACCGGCGGGCAACCGGGGAATTCAGTCAAATAAGTGTTGCCGATGTAACCGAGATACTGGATACCGATCTTGCTGGTGAAGAACCCGTCTGCGGTGAGATTGCGCAGAAACGAGAAAAACTCCACTCCTTGGCTCAGGCTTGGATCCTCGGTAATGCTTTTGCGGTACGCAATTCCATCGAGCATTTCCTTCTGCTGCTGCGGATTGCAGGCAAGATATTCGTTTCCATAACGGTCGCGGCAGGCGGAATCGAGCCACATTAACCCGCCCCCCAGCTTCAACTGATAGTCAGGGTTCTCGCTGGTGAGCAGGTCGATGAACTCCGGAGCGCCGGCCTCGACAGCGCCCCCCGAATCCGAATCCGCGGGAAAGATAGCTTCACACAGCGCCTGCAAGATCTTGTATTGCGGCGGAGGAAAGAACTTGGGAGTGTATTCACCCGTCTGGCTCGCGGCCTTCTCAGCCGCGATCAGATGGTGGGTATATTCCGCGGCTTCCAGCGGGATCACCCGCAGGACCGAGGTGGCGGCCGCCCCCGTGCTGAGCGACTTCAAAACATTACGCCGGGATATAAGTGTCATGATCGACTCCTAACGCCAGTCGTCCCGCATCTGTGTCAGATTCTCATTGAGCACCGATTCGAAGGACGGGTGTTTCTTGATATAAACTTCGCCGAAATTGCGGTCCTGTCGAAGCAGGATCGCCTGTAGCCGCACCATCTCCAGGAGCGCGAGAAACATGCAGATCAGGGCCCGCTGCGATCTTGTATTTTTGAGCAGGGCTCGCAAGACGATGGGCTTGTCTTCCATAATCAATCTTCGCCGCACGTAATCGAGCATTTGGCCCACGGTCACTGACTCCTCGTCCACATTGAGGATAGGCCGCTGCTTGGCCCGCTCGAGGACGTCGCGAAAGACGCGTACCAGGTCGACCGTATCGGCGGCGATTTCCCGCTCCGCGCCCTGGGCCTCGGGGAACTGACGAACCGCCGGGTTGGTCCAGGTAGCGTCTTCAATCTGCTGCTTCTGCAGCAGCATCTGGGCGGCGCGTTGAAAGCGCTCATGCTCCAGCAGCCGCTCCACCAGCTCGCGCCGCGGGTCTTCCGCCTCGCCTTCCGCCTGAGCAGGCTCGTGGGGGAGAAGCATGCGGCTCTTAATTTGGATCAGCAGCGACGCGACGTAAATGAACTCACCGGCGGCATCGATATCCGTCTGTTTCAGGCCTTCCACATAAGTCAAAAACTGCGCCGTGATTTTGCCGATGGGTATGTCGTAAATGTCGATGTCCTGCTTACGGATGAGGTCGAGCAGCAGATCCAGCGGGCCTTCGTACACCCGCCCCACAGTGATGGTGAACGGAGAGGCGCTCTCGGCAGCGTCGGCCTTCCCGGCCGGCCTTTCCGGCTTGGTTCGGGTTTCCTGGTTGAACGGCTTTTCCGGCGCAGTGGATGGCCCTAGCTCCAAGCTTGCTTCCGGCGTAGGGGCAGTCCGGCCATCGTTCATTGCGCACGCTCCCCTACTTCAGGCTCGATCAGGTGCATCGCCCCCCGGACTTCCTGCATAGTTTCCTCGGCGCGCGCACGGGCCAACTCCGAACCCTGGTGCAGAACCTCGCGTACCAGGTCAGGATTTTGCTCATAGCGCTTGCGCCGGTCCTGCAAGGGGGCCAACTCGGCTACGATCGCGTCCGCCGCCCAGCCCTTGCACTCAATACAGCCTATGCCTGCCGACCGGCAGCCGGCATACACCTTTTCGAGTGTTTCCACCGAGGAGAAGACCTTGTGCAGATCGCCCACCGGACAAACATCCGGGTCGCCCGGATCGCTGCGCCGCACTCGCGCCGGATCGGTAACCATGGTCTTTAGCTTCTGCCGTATCACCGGCTCGGTATCGGTAAGCAGAATTGTGTTTCCGTAGCTCTTGGACATTTTCCGGCCATCGGTTCCCGGCAGCTTGGGAGAAGGAGTCAGCAGGACCTGCGGTTCCGGCAAGACAGGAGTGCCTGCTTCGGCAGGATAGAACTGATTGAATCGCCTCGCTATCTCCCGGGTAATCTCGACGTGCGCCACCTGATCCTGGCCTACGGGAACAAAGTCCGCCTGATAGATCAGAATATCGGTCGCCATCAGCAAGGGATATCCCAGAAAGCCGTAGGTGCTGAGATCCTTACCGCCGGCCGCAACATCGCCAATCTGCTGCTGTTGCTCTTTGTAAGTTGGCACGCGCTCCAGCCAGCCCAGGGGCGTAATCATCGAGAGCAGCAGGTGCAGCTCCGCATGCTGAGGCACGAGCGATTGCACAAAGAGCACGCAGCGCTCCGGGTCCAGCCCTGCGGCCAACCAGTCCAGCGCCACTTCCATGGTGTTCTGCCGCACAGTCGAGGTATCCGCATAATCCGTCGTGAGCGCGTGCCAATCGGCGATGAAGAAATAGCAGTTGAAGTCGCGCTGCAGACGCACCCAGTTGTAAAGAGCGCCCATGTAGTTGCCTAGATGGAGCTTGCCGGTCGGACGCATACCGCTCAACACGCGTTTCAAAGAGTGTGATTTTCGATCCATCAATTGGCTGCCGGCACTTGGCTGCTGGCTCGATTGTACGGAAACTTCAGATGGAGAGCAGCAGGACGCGAAAGAATCCGAGCACAGGATTGATCACTCCCATGGCTACATTCCCGCCAAAGAACAGCATGAGAAACAGGCTGATGATACCCAAGCGGTCATACATGGGCTGCCACTTGTAGGGAAGTATGTGGCGGAAGATGTGGCTCCCGTCCAAAGGCGGGAGCGGCAGCAGATTGAATGCCGCCAGAAACAGGTTCAACAACAAGCCGAAGTAAAAGATGATCGCCAGGGGATAAGCAACCGGGCTTGCCGCCATGATCTGGGGATCGAGGCCGCCAAGACTGCGCATGGCGACAGATTGTACTGAAGCCGCTCCGGTGGGCGACGTTTTGGCGATGACGATGAGCACCAGCAGCGAGGCGATCGCGCCCAGAACGTTGCTCACCGGCCCCGCCAGAGTGGTCAGAATGTCGTCGCGGACATAGTTCTTGAAATTACGCGTGGTGACCGGAGTCGGTTTAGCCCAGCCAATCAGAGGCATCCCGGTGAACAGAGCGACGAGAGGCAACAGAATGGTGCCCAATGGATCGATATGCTTGATCGGGTTCATTGTGATGCGTCCCAGCATGCGCGCCGTCTGGTCTCCTAACCGCGAGGCCATCCACCCGTGGGCGGACTCATGAAGGCTCAGCGCGAACAGCAACACCACAAATTCAAAAACGGCTAAAACTAGGGTGGGAGTTTGCATCCTCTAGGGCGATGGTAGCACGGTAGGGTAAGAGATTTGCTGCTACGGCTTTTTGCGCGATCCGGCGCATCAACGTATTAGGAATCGAGCGCCCGATGAAGTGCGTCTATTATGTATGTCTTCTATAATCGTGGCTGCTGGGGGCAGCAGTTTTTTGACCAAGCGCGGGCCGTGGGAGAAAGCGCGATGAAAACCCTGCCGAACCGGAGAAGCGCGGTCGCCAACAGAATTAACAAAATGCATTCGCTAAGCGCATTAGTAAGCGAATCCGCATTTTGCCCCATGCTGGGAGAATCCAAACGGCCAGTCCAAGTCACGCCCGAAGAACTGGGCATAACATTCATTGGACATTCGTCGTTCCTGCTGCAGATCGCCGGGCGAAAGCTGCTGGTCGATCCGGTCTTCGCTATGCGGCTGATTGCATTGCGGCGCATGCGCCGGCCGGGAATCAGAATCGAAGATCTACCCCCGATTGACATGGTTCTTCTTTCCCATGCCCACATGGACCATCTCAACCGGCCTTCCTTGCGCCGTATTGTGCGGCATACCCGCAGACTGGCCGGGCGCACGCCCATCGCTGTCGTGCCTTGGGGCGTTGAGGACCTGGTCAGCGATCTCGGTTTTGCTCGTATTGTGCCTCTTGAATGGTGGCAAGGGAAACGTATCTCGGGGCTGGACGTGACCATGACACCGTCGAAACACTGGGGAGCGCGGTACTTCAAGGACACTCACCGGGGCTTCGGCGGCTACGTGCTCCGCGGGGGCGGGCATAGTGTCTATCACTCCGGCGATACAGCATATTTCGACGGGTTTGCTCAGATCGGCAAACGCCTCAAACCGGAGATCGCTCTGCTCCCCATCGGAGCCTATCGCCCGGACAACTACCGCGCAGTGCACACCTCACCGGAGGATGCGGTGCGGGCGTTTCTCGACCTGAACGCGCAACAGATGATTCCCATGCACTACGGCACCTTCCGGCTTTCCCAGGAGCCGGTGGAAGAGCCGGTTCAGCGGCTTCTGGCGGCAGCAGCAGCCGCCGGTATCGGTTCCAGAATCAGCGTACTTCCGGAAGGTGAAACGGAAGTGATTTCACCGGTACACGAACCATCCTTGTCCGATTTGGCTGCTGGGGATTGAAGTTCTACGCACGGAACGACGCCGCGCGTAGGATGCGGACGATTGGATCGCAGGCTAAATTGCGGGAACCGGCCTCCATCGGTCCCAAAGCCGGCGCAGGCTCCTAACCAGCCAGCGAATCATGAGAACTGCGACAAACGTGAGCGCGATGGTAATTCCGGCCGCAATCCATGGATGGTGGGTGGCAAGCCAGGTGATCCCGACTGCCGCCACATCCTCGCTGGTGCTGAAGGCGATGTTGGAGAATGGTTCCGGGCTGGAGGTAATGGCGGTTCTGGCCGCCATTTTCGAGCTGTGCGCCACCAGGGCTATTCCGGCCCCTGCGGCGGTGGCCAGCAGTTGCATGGGCGGTGAGAGATGGGCCGCCGCGCCATAGGCCAGCAGTGCGGCTATCGGAATACGCACAAATGTGTGCAACGCATTCCACACCAGATCCAGGCCGGGAATTTTATCGGCGATGAACTCCGCGGCGAAGAGCAGCCCGCTGGCGCCAATTACCCACCATTCGCCGAGCATCTCAAGGCCGGAAGGCAGTTGAACCCAATGCGCGTGAGCCAGCAATCCCAAAGTGAGCACCGTCGCGTAGACGTTCAAACCCGCGGCGAAACTGGTGGCAATGATTAGCGCTGCGATCGTGCTGGGCGTGAAAACCATGTGGCCGTGCTTCGCATGAATGCTCTATGGCCCATACAGCTCTTTTTCACTGACGACAGCTTCTGAGTCAAACGGTTTGGCGGCACGATGAGCGGCGCCGAACATGCCTGCCCGCGCAGGCTTGATGGGAGCGAAACGCATAAAACCGATAGGCTCCGTAATGTCATCGTAAATCGCTTCCATGCCGCCCTGCATCAGGTAAGTTTCATGCCAGAAGCCTGTGCCTGCGGAGTCGCGAAGAAAATTCTTCCACCACTCGCGGTGCGGCGCAGAGCGGGACCAGGCAAGGAGAGATTCCATGTCGCGCCAGTACTGCCGCATGCCAACGTTTGCGGGGAACAACGAGTAGACGATCGTCTCATGCAGAAGCAGCCCGTCAGGGTTGGCGGCGACAGAGCCGGTAATCTTCGGCCCGAATCCAAGCAAAGTCTTCAGTCCGGTCAGACGGTTCACTCGCATTCCAAGATAAATGACGACCAGGTTTGGATATTGCGAGAGATCGACGGTGCGCCGCTCGACTGCTGTAGGCATAAGCCAGCACGGGCCTCTACCGTTCATCCTGCCACGTTCCGCCGATCTCCGCCATAGGTCCAAGCAAAAGCCTTCGATTCGGCGAAGCGGACCATGCGAATCCTATTTCAAGGCAACCCGCCCCTGGTGTACTATCCATTCGCTTAAGATTTCACCTATTCCGGAGGAGAAAAAGATGAAGGGAAGTTATGGCGAATTTATAAAGGCAAGCGGGACGCTGCTTCTTGCCTTGGCATTGGCGGGGAGCATGGCCATGGCCCAACGGGCTGCAAAGCCCGAAGTAATTGCGATGATCGCGGGGCAAGCGGCGGCGCAATCGCATCTGGTGGATATCAACACTGCGACCAGGGCTGAGCTGAGCGCTCTGCCGGGAATCGGCGATGCTTACTCGGCGAAGATCATCGCTGGACGGCCTTATAAGACTAAGACGGATCTTAGAACGCGTGGGATCATTCCGGCGGCTACCTATGCCAAGATCCGGGACAAAATCGTGGCGTCGCAACCGAAGAAATAAAGCGATGGCATTGCTTCCTGGGGCGCGAAGCGGATGGTGATCCATATCCAGCGCGTTTTTTTTGCGCCGGATATGGATCACTCGCGAAGAGCGTTATCAGACAGCGGCTCCCTTGACGCGGAAGCGTTGCATTGAGATGCGCAGCGTGCGTTCTATCTTGCGCAAGTCGTGCTTCTCCTCGGGCGCGGCAAAGGTAGATGCTATACCGCGGCGCGAGGCGCGCCCGGTACGCCCAACGCGATGCACGAAATCCTCCGCGATCTTGGGCAGATCGTAATTCACTACATGGGCTATGTGATCGACGTCGATGCCGCGCGCAGCCACGTCGGTAGCTACCAACACGCGGTGGCCGCCCTGAGCAAAGCTGCGTAAAGCGGCGTTACGCTGCGACTGGCTGCGGTCACCGTGGATACTGGTGGCCTTCCACCCGGCATGAGTAAGCTTCCTGGCCACGCGTTCCGCACCGTGCTTGGTGCGCACAAAAACCAGAAAGCTGCCAAGCTCCGAGCGAAGTAAATGTTCGAGCAGCGCCAGTTTGTTTTCCGAAGTGACTTCGAAGGTCTGCAACCTGATATTTTCCGCCGGTTTGAGAACCGAGCCGATCTCTACCCGCACCGGATTCTTTAGATAACCGCCTGCCACCTGGCACACCGCGCCTTCGAGGGTCGCCGAGTAACAGAGAGTCTGGCGCGTAGCTGGAAGAACAGAGACGATACGCTTAATGGCCGGCTGGAAACCCATGTCCAACATGCGATCGACTTCATCGAGCACCAGAATTTCAATCCGGCTGAGCTTTACCAGATTGCGCTTCAGGAAATCTTCCAGGCGGCCGGGTGTGGCAACAATGATGCGCGCTCCACGGCGAATGTTCTTCAGTTGCGGTTCCTCCGCCAAACCACCGACCACCAGAGCGGTAGTGAAACTGGTCAATTGCGCGCATGCCCGCTCCACCTGCATTGCAAGCTCCCGGGTGGGCAGCAGAATGAGCGCGTTGGCGGTCGGTTGCTCGGTTTGCTGCAGGCGTTCGATGATAGGGATGAGAAAACTCAGGGTCTTCCCCGTGCCGGTTTGTGCTGTGGCCAGGACGTCCCGCCCTTCCAGCGCGGGAGGAATCGCCCCCGCCTGAACCTGCGTTGTGGTGACAAAGTTTGCCTTGGCAAGCCGCTGCTTGAGCGGTGCCGAAATCGGTAATGCTGAAAATTCGATCAAAATAATTCCTTAGCTCCGGCCCAATGGAAAGAGGAGGAGCGAGTTGCTCAATTCCGGACGGCTTCGTCCGTCTGGAGAGAATGAACATCCTGTTGAGGCGCGCGTGGTGCTTTGCTGACCCACACGCCGGCACGAAGACAATCGCCGGCTCGCGGCATCGGCGCCGCGGCTACGCTGAAGAGATTTGGGTCAAATCCGACCGTTGATCCTGCTCAAATACGAACTCAGGAATAGGTCTCAATGCAGGCAGGTCTTGCTTTGTGAAGGCGAGAACGGCTCACAACCAAACTGTTGAGCGTAGGTTCATGATAACACAAGGTTTCAAGAAGTCCCTACCGCATTTCTTTCTGCTGGTGCGGAGGGAGAAACAACTCCTGACGGGCAGAGTACTAATGAGCGATGGACAGGCATAAAAAGGCCCCGTAATCGGGGCCTTTTCTTCGTTTATGCGGTGAGGTCAACTTGCCACATTGAGTGAATTCTTGGTGAGGATACGGTCTACCACTTTCTCGACATCTTGCAGGAAGAATTCGCTGGCCGGAGCAGGAATGCCGATCCGGCCGTTACCCGGACCAAGCACCAGGGCGATATCATTCCACCGCGCCAAGGACGACGTAGCGGGCACAGCGACTGCGTGACGCCGCGGTTCCCGTTGGAAGAAGTAGGCAGACCAGACTGTCAGCATCAAGATGCTGGCAGTCGTATCCATGATACTGATCGCGGAGGCCGCGATGTGGATGTTACGGGCGCTGAATTGGAGTAAGAAAGCGGAGGCAATCAGATTACTGGCAGCCAGGATGCCGAAACCGAAGCTGACGCCAAAGATCCGGCTGCGGTAGGAAAGACCGAGCTTGCCGGCAGAGATCACCAGAAAACCCAAAAGGCTCAGCAGGAAAATACTCTCACAACGCATCAACTGTTCGCAGCCTACAAGGAGCATTTGGCTGCTCTTGACTCCAGGAACAATTGCCGCGCCGATCGCCGCGACACAGGAGACGCAGGCGACCCAGCGGAAGGCGATCAATCCCAACCGTTTGAGACCTGGCAATGGCTCCAATGCAAACGTGAACAGACGTAAAATCACGAGGAAAATGACGACGGTTCCGGCGACATAGGAAGGCCAATAAGTATAGAAATACCAGAAATAAGCAGTGTCTTTCGAGACATGAAACAAAACGGTTGCATGCAGCAAAATTTCGAGTGCAAAGAAGGAAACTACTCGCAGGGCCAGGTACACGACTAGTGCGCCAAATCGCCTGCGATCCTTTGATCGCAGAACAGCGAAAAGCGCGACCAACATGAAGCAAGGTTCCGCTGCATATAGCGAGTCTAATGGTATGCCGGACATTAACCACCCCGTTACGAGTCTTGAGAATAGCTCGAAACGAGATGGCGCTCAACCCTGGAAACTGTCTGTGGATAGCACAAAGGTGGTATTTTGCGCTGGTCCTGGTACTGTCGGATGTTCCACCGGTACCCAATCCGCGGCCGCGGAGCCGATCAGCCGGCGTTCTGCAAAAATCTCTCCCCGATAACTCGGCGAGCAATCGTCTATAACTTCGGAGATCTGATTAGATACAGCCGTCATGCGGGCTGCAGCTAGGAATCGGCACAGCTCCGGAGATCACGAGTGTGTTGTGGCTCGCCACGGCAGTACTGGAAGCGGGTGTCTTTGCGGTAAAGGCGCTAGCAGCGGCGCCGGCAAGAACCAGACCTACGACGGATAGGCGGATCATAAGTTTCATGACTTAGTTACTCCTCTGATATCAATTTGGAAAGTTCTCATTGCCTGGAAACAAGATGGAGTATAGTTCGTTCAGCGCATAAGTCTATTGTTTTCAAATAGATTATCAGGTATTAACCATCCTCCGGTACTCGGGTACCGTGGTTCCTTGGGGCTAAAGTCACCATTTTTCGGAATAGCCGATACCCAAAAATGTTGTAAATTGGTTACTAGAGTCAGAGGTCGGCGAACGGGATAGATCTCTGGATTCGTTTTTATCTGTGCACCCTATCACCATCTCCGGGCAGCCATTTCCTCGCTCCGGAAAGCCTCTTCAACGTGGTAAACTTAGAGAGTGGGAAACGGGCCAAACTCTTGGTTTTGCACCCATTTATTTCCCAGAGACATTGCTTTTGACAGAGGTTCCAGAGGGTGCAAAATCGGAACCATCCGGGTGCCTTAAAGCGCCGGAAAGATCTATCAGCGGAGTTTCATGTCCACAAAAGAATTGCCTGTTTCCGTTCCTCTTCCACCGATCCCGGTCCGTGACAACTCGCCCGCCGGACCGGAGGGCAGCTATACCGGAGAAAACATCAAAGTCCTCGAAGGTTTGGAGGCAGTCCGCCTCCGGCCGGCGATGTATATCGGTTCCACCGGCGACCAGGGGCTGCACCATCTGGTTTATGAGGTGGTCGACAATTCTGTTGATGAGGCGCTCGCCGGATATGCATCCCATGTGGACGTTGTCATTCACGTGGACAACTCGATCACGGTAGTCGACGATGGGCGCGGCATTCCCGTTGACGACATGGATGTTCAGGGCGAGAGGCTGCCCGCGGTGCAGGTTGTTCTTACTAAGTTGCACGCTGGGGGAAAGTTCGACTCCTCCTCGTACAAAGTATCGGGCGGTCTGCACGGCGTTGGCGTTTCCTGCGTCAATGCGCTGAGCGAGGAATTCAGTGTCGAGATCTGGAAAGATCAGCACACGTATGAGCAGGACTATGCCAAAGGCGCGCCGGTATCAAAGCTGCGCCATTCGGGCACGACCAAGAAGCGGGGCACCAAGATCCACTTTTTGCCCGACCGGTCGATCTTCACTGTTACGGAATATAACTACGACACGCTGGCGCAGCGGCTGCGCGAGCTTGCATTTTTGAATAAGGGGTTGGAGATCACGCTGGTGGACGAGCGCACCACCGATCCCAAGACCGGCGAGGCGAAGCGCTCCGATTTTAAATACGCCGGCGGCATCGCGGAGTTTATTAAGCACCTCAACCGCGGCAAACAGGTGCTGCACGAAAAGCCCATCCATATGGAAGCTGCGCGGGACGGCGTAGAACTGGACATAGCGCTGCAATATAACGACAGTTACTCAGAAACAGTCTTTAGCTTCGCCAACAACATCAATACGGTGGATGGGGGTACCCATCTTTCCGGATTTCGTACCTCCTTGACCCGCACCATCAACACCGCAGGGCAGCAGATGGGGCTCTTTAAGGACGTCAAGGAAAACCTCTCCGGAGATGATGTGCGGGAAGGTCTTGTGGCTGTGGTAAGCGTAAAGCTGTCTCAACCGCAGTTCGAAGGACAGACCAAAGGCAAGCTGAACTCGGATATCGCGGGTATCGTGCAGGCCTTCGTCAACGAGCGGCTGGGCATGTTTCTGGAACAGAATCCTCCCATCGCCAAGCGCATCATCAACAAAGCGATTGAAGCGGCCCGCGCCCGTGAGGCCGCGCGAAAAGCGCGTGATCTGACTCGCCGCAAAGGCGCCCTGGACGGGGGCGGCCTGCCTGGCAAACTAGCGGACTGCAGCGAGCGCCAGCCCGACCGGTGCGAGCTCTACCTGGTCGAGGGCGAATCCGCCGGCGGGACCGCTAAACAGGGCAGGGACCGTAAATTTCAAGCAGTGCTGCCCCTGAAAGGCAAGATCCTCAACGTCGAAAAGGCGCGTTACGACAAGATGCTGGGGCATGATGAAATCCGCGCGATGATAACCGCCCTGGGCTGCGGCATCGGCAAGGACGACTTTGACGTGGCCAAGCTGCGCTATGGCAAATTGATCCTGATGACCGACGCCGACGTGGATGGCTCGCATATCCGGACTCTGCTGTTGACCTTTTTCTTCCGTCATATGCAGGAGCTGATTCTCCGCGGGCACGTTTACATTGCGCAACCGCCGTTGTATCGAATCAAAAAGGGAAAATTTGAACAATACATCAAAGATGACCGCGAATTTGTGCGCGTGATGGTGAAGCGCGCCTCCGAAGGCATGACCTTGCGCCATGGGGCAAGCGGCAGAAAGCTGGAAGGGGCAGCCCTGACCAAGTTCATGGGGCAGCTTAACGACTATTTAACTTTTCTGGAGAAGGCGAACAAGCATTTCCGCAATGAGGCAATCACCCAGCTACTGCCTCGATTGGAGCTCATGCGGCGCAGCGATTTCGAGAACGAGGGCGCCCCTCCGGCGAAACTCAGAAAACTGCATGCCGAGCTCGAGCAGATGGCCAAGCTCTATCAGTTTAAGAAGGTGGCGCAGCCGGGCTATGACGAAGAACACCAGACCTGGTCGGTAAGCTTTATCGATTCCCAGGGCGCGGAACGCCGCATTGACTGGGCGCTCGCGTCATCTCCCGAATACCGGCAGATGATGTCGAAATACACGCAGATTCGCGAGGATTTGGAGCCTCCTTTCATCATCGATTATTCCGGCAAGGCCCCCACAGCCGAGGAGAGCGAAGGCGAGACGGAGACGGCGCCGGTGGAAGGCGCAGTTAAGCAGAAGAAGGGCCGCGCAGCGCAAGATCCGGTGACCAAACAGACTGCGCGCGAGCTTTTCGAGTATGTCATCGAGCAAGGACGGCGCGATTACCAGGTACAACGTTACAAGGGCCTGGGAGAAATGACGGCTCCCCAGTTATGGGAAACCACTATGGATCCCGACCGGCGCACGCTGCTCCAGGTAAAGCTTGAAGACATGCTCACCACCGAGGATATCTTCACCACGCTGATGGGCGAAAACGTAGAAGCGCGGCGGAAGTTCATAGAAGCGAACGCCCTCGACGTGAAGAACCTGGATATCTAAAACCCGGATATCTAAACAGAGGCGTGAATTTCAGTTAAGCGCCTCCGCTGCCACCGCGGAATCTTACTAATCTTTCTTTTTGATTTCTTTAGCGGGAACTCCGCCCCAGATGGAATGGGGTGGTATTTCCTTGGTCGCCAGGCCCATCGCCCCGAGCATGGCATCTTCGCTAATTCTGACTCCCGCCATCACGCTCGCGTGATATGTCACCCTGGCGTGGGGACCGATCTCGGTCGCTCGATTCTCCACATCCATGCTGTCTTTCAGATCGTGACGGTGGGAGAATACAGCAGCATAATCCGAAATAGAGGAGCCCTTGCGGATAATCAACTCTCCCCGGTCATCCAGCATAGCGAATTTGTGAATTGTGCAATCGTCTTCAATCGTGAGATTGTAACCAAAACTGAATTCGACGCCATGGAAGATCTTCACATTCCTGCCGATGTGCTTGAAGATGTGCCTGCCGAGCATTTTGCGGAAGCGAAAACCCAACCAATGGTTCAGGCCCAGGGCCGAGCGATCGTACATCTGCCAGAACCAGATAAGCGGCTTGCGCTCGGCATATTTCTCCGGGTCGACGTCTCCGTAATACTCCGGTTCGAGGGTTACATTCAGAGGGTCCAGAGTAAGTTGCAGCACGTTTCCCGGCAGCTCGGAGACCAAGGTCGTGTTCAGCTTGCCGCCGTGAGGACGGCCTAAATAGATCTGGTGCAGCGCATCGCGCACCATCTCGGCGCGTAAGCGCGGTTCTTTGTGGCGAGTGAACTCCTCATCCAGATGCCTCAGCCAGCGGCAGTAAAGTTCTTGCGCTTCCGGGGTGGGCTGCAGTTCGCGGTACTGATATTTGGCCATTCCTCAAAAGTCCTTCCCTACTGAATTGCAAAGACGGCGTAAACGGTCGCCGAACGCGTAACCTTGCGGGCGTTGATACTGAGGGGTTCTATTTCACCAGCCTCTCCTTTCGCCATAGCGGACATCGGCATGGCGCGGCCCATCATGGGAAGGATGGGACGGGCGGGCGCCTCATTGCTGGCATAGATCAATTGTCCCAAGCCCGCGTTGAGACCGTGCGCCATCTGCTGCGCGATTTGCCGGGCGCGCGCCAGCGCCAGTTCCGCGGCCTTCGCCTGCAATCCATCCTCATCGGCTACGGTCCAGTCGATTTGGCCGCTTTGGTTGGCGCCCGCTTTGACCGCCAGGTCTAAGATATGGGAGGCATTCTTGGCCGATGTCTTAACCATCCAGCTCTGCTGCACTTGGAACTTGCGCTCGACTTTTTCTTCCGGTGTCCAGTCCTGATTGCCATACTGCTGCACAGGCGCGATACTCTGGCTTTCGCTCTCGATGGCATCCGCGGAGACGCCCCCGCCGGTCAATGCCTGCACGATGGCATTGGAAATCTTGGACCCGTTTGCATAGGCGGCCTGCTGATCCGGGCCATAGGCGAGGAACCCGACGTGAACGATGGCCGTATCCGCCTCGGCCGTCGCATCTGAGCTGGTCGTGACAGCGATGGTGCGGTTATCCTTGTTGACCGCGATTTGCTGAGCATGGATTGACGGCACTGCTGCGGCGATCAGCAATGTGCTGCAGGCGAGGGCGAGCTCCGACAATTTGATTGTCATTGGCAATCCTTTCCAGGGTCGAAACAGGGGTCAGAGATCAGGGGTCGGGAACCAGAGGCATGCCCAGCGGAATAGCATCTGATCCCTGATCCCTGACTCCTGACCCCTGTTTCTTGAACTCTCGCAATCGTTGGAGCAGGCCGAAAGCTGTTCCGGAATCTACCGCGGCCGCGGCAAGGCGCACCCCGCCGGCAAAATCCGTTGCCAGCCCAGCGACGATCAAAGCCGCAGCAGCATTGAGCAGCACTACGTCGCGCCTCGGTCCAGGGACGCCGTTCAGGATTTGCTCGAGAATGTCAGCATTTTGCAATGCATCGCCGCCGGCAATTGCGGCCAGGGGCGCCGGCTCAAATCCCACAGCGCCAGCATTCATACGAAAAATGCGAACCTTATCGCTGCGCACTTCGGCCACCAGACTTTCGCCTTCGAGCGAGAGTTCATCCAGGCCGTCTGCTCCATGAACGACCAGGGCATGGCGAACTCCCAGTTTCACCATTGCTTCGGCGACAACTTCCACCAAATTAGCTGCGAATACGCCCATTACTTGCATCTTGGCGGCAGCCGGATTAGTCAGCGGCCCGGCAAGGTTGAAGATAGTACGAAAGCCGAGCGCCCGGCGCACCGGTTGCACCCGCTTCATGGCCGGATGCATGCATGGAGCGTACAAAAACATAAAGCCGGTTGCGCGCAGACACTCCACAGCTTTCTCGGGCTCCAATTCGACCGGCACCCCCAGAGCATCCAAAACATCCGCCGATCCGCACTTCGAGCTCATCCCGCGGTTGCCGTGCTTGGCGATTTTGGCGCCGGCGGCGGCTGCGACCAGGGCCGCGCCGGTTGAGATATTGAAGGTGCCCCGGTAATCGCCGCCCGTACCGCAGGTGTCCACCAAGCGATTGCGTTCTTCGTCGTGGAGCGGAACCATCCGGCATTCGGCACGCATGGCCTGCACAAACCCAATCAACTCTTCGGCGGCTGCGCCGCGCACGGCGATAGCCGTCAGCAACGACGCGATCTCCACATCGCTGGCCTGACCCTCCAACATCTCCGCGACCGCGGCTTGCGCTTGCTCCACGGACAGGGCTCCCCCTTCTTCCACCGAATGTTTGAGCAGCGCGCGAAGGTCGGACATTGCCTTTCATGGTGACACGGCGAGCTCTCCTGTGACTAGAGGCTGGCGATGGCGCTGATGACAGCCGTTCGTCGCACTATCGATGTTGAAATCCCAGTAGCGGTGATAGTTCGAGCGGACTATGCGTTTTTGCCGCGCAGCGATCGACGCGTGCGGCCAACGTCAGGCAACGCCGCTTCCGGGCGGTGGACGGCAGGCGGTAGTGGAATTTACTATAGAGTTTCCGCTCGGGCAACATCTTCCGTCAGGCACTCACTGCCATTGCGCAAGACCTCGGGCAACACCCAAGGCAATACTGAAGATCAATCTATGAAAATTCACGAGTTTCAGGCGAAAGACATCCTTGCGAAGTACGGTGTGGCTATTCCCACGGGTGAAGTGGCCAACACTCTGGAAGAAGCCGTGGACGTGGCTAGGCGGCTCTTTTCCAGCGGAGCCAAAGGAGTCGTGGTAAAGGCGCAGATCCACGCCGGAGGCCGGGGCAAGGGCGGAGGCGTCAAAGTCGCGAAGACCATTGCCGAAGCGGAAGAGTATGCGAAACAGATCTTGGGCATGCAGTTGATCACGCATCAGACCGGGCCGCAAGGACAAAAGGTGCTTCGCTTGCTGGTGGAAGAGACGGCGGCGATCGATCGCGAACTCTACCTGGGTATCGTTCTCGATCGCGCGGCAGCCCAGTTGGTCTTTATGGCCTCCCAAGCCGGTGGTATGGAAATTGAAGAGGTGGCCGCCAAGGATCCCGATGCCATCGTCAAGACCTACATCGACCCTGCCGTCGGTTTCCAGCCTTACCAGGCGCGCAAGCTCGCCTTCGCGCTGGGTCTCAAGCCTGCGCAGATCAATGATGCTGTCAAATTTATGACCGGCCTGTACAAGGTATTTCTCGAGACGGATGCCTCGCTGCTCGAGATCAATCCATTCATTACTACGAAGGACGACCGGCTGCTCGCCCTGGATTGCAAGATCAACTTCGACGACAACGCGATCTTCCGCCACAAGGAATTGAAAGAACTGCGCGACGTTACCGAAGAAGATCCTCTCGAGGTGGAAGCATCGAAGTACGCGCTTAATTACATCAAGCTCGACGGCAACATTGCTTGCATGGTCAATGGCGCGGGTCTTGCCATGGCGACGATGGACATCATTCAGTACGCAGGCGGCTCGCCGGCGAACTTTCTGGATGTCGGTGGTGGCGCCAGCCAGCAACAGATCGAGCATGCCTTTGAAATTTTGCTTGCCGATCCCAACGTTCAAGCCGTCTTCATCAATATCTTCGGCGGCATCCTGCGGGTAGACACTCTGGCGACCGGCGTAGTAGAAGCGGCGAAAAAGACCAAAGTAAAGGTGCCGGTGGTCCTGCGGCTGGAAGGCACGAATGTGGAGCAGGGCAGAGAAATCCTAAAGAACTCCGGTCTCAATTTCATCATTGGCGAGACCATGCAGGATGCGGCAGCGAAGGCTGTTGAGGCGGCAGCAAAGCAGCTAAGTCCGGTCAGCTAAGTCCGGTCAGCTAAAAAGCCGGTCAGCTAAAAAGCTGCTTAGCGGCGATCCCTGACCCCTGAATAGGAGCTTGGTAATTATGTCAGTTTTGGTCGATAAGAATACCCGCCTGATCGTGCAGGGCATCACCGGCAGAGAAGGCACCTTCCACGCCAAAGGTTCCGCTGAATACGGCACCAACGTCGTCGGCGGAGTTACCCCAGGCAAGGGCGGGATGACGCACGAGGGCTGGCCGGTCTTCGATACCGTGGCGCAAGCTGTGGACAAGACGGGGGCAAATGTCAGCATGATCTTCGTGCCCCCGCCTTTTGCCGCCGACGCTATCCTCGAAGCGGAGGATGCCGGGCTGCCGCTCATCATCTGCATCACCGAGGGCATTCCCACCAACGACATGGTCAAGGTTTGGAGCGTGCTCAAGAGCTCCGCTTCGCGGTTGATCGGGCCTAACTGCCCGGGCGTCATTTCTCCCGGCAAGGCCAAGGTCGGCATTATGCCTGGACGCATTCACAAGCAAGGGAGTGTTGGCATCGTCTCCCGCTCCGGCACGCTGACTTATGAAGCCGTCTATCAGCTCACCCAGCGCGGCATAGGCCAGTCAACGGCAATCGGTATAGGCGGCGACCCTATCATTGGGACCACTCATGTGGACGCGCTCAAGCTGCTCAACGAAGATCCCGACACGGAGTCGATCATCCTGATCGGAGAGATCGGCGGCACGGCTGAAGAAGCTGCTGCGGCTTATGTGAAGGAACATGTCAAAAAACCCGTTATCGGCTTTATCGCCGGGCAGACGGCGCCTCCTGGCCGCCGCATGGGCCATGCCGGAGCGATCATCTCCGGCGGCCAAGGCACTGCGGCCGACAAGATGAAGGCGCTTACCGCGGCCGGTATCCACGTCGTGCAGTCTCCCGCCGCTATCGGCGAAACCCTGGCGCAGGTCATCGGTTGGCTCATCATGAGCTTCGAATCGAGCATTCAGGAGAAGACTTTTGTACATGCAACGCACCTTCAGCATTGTCAAGCCGGACGCCGTCCGCAAGGGCTCCGCCTCCGCCATTCTTGCGGAGATAGACAAGGCCGGCTTTAAGCTGGTCTCTATCAAAAAGCTCTTCCTCTCGAAGTCACAGGCTGAGGGCTTCTACGCTGTCCATGCACAACGCCCTTTCTTCGATTCGCTCACCACATTCATGTCTTCAGGCCCCATGATTGCGCTGGTGCTGGAGAAAGAGAATGCCATTGCTGACTTGCGCAAACTGATGGGAGCTACCAATCCAGCCAATGCCGAAGAAGGCACTATCCGCAAAAAATTCGCCGGCTCGATTGAGGAGAATGCCATTCACGGATCGGACGCCGAGGAGACGGCGGCCTTTGAAATCGGCTACTTTTTTGCCGGGCTGGAGTTGATCTAAACCACGCCTGGAACGCGAAATTACACCTTGATCAGCCGGATGGGCATGGCCTGAACGCTTACGCCGGTGGCGCGAAAAACCGCGTTGGCGATAGCTGGAGCGATGGCTATGATCGGTGTCTCGCCGGCGCCGGCGGACGGTAAATCCGGGCGGTTCAGCAAATGGATATCCATGTCGGGCATGTCGTCGAATCGTGGCACGCGATATTTGCCGAAGGAAGCATTGAGTATTCTTCCATCTTCAAATTCCACTTCTTCGCGCAGCGCGGCGCCCAGTCCCATGCTGATGGCGCCCTGGACTTGAGAGAGCAAATTAGCCGGGTTCACGATCGCGCCGCACTCGAAGGCCTCACAAACGCGACGGACCTTTAGCTTATTCTGCTGACGGTCGATTTCAACTTCAACGCAGGCCGCCACATAAGAACCCTTCTCTCTCCCGCAGGCCAAGCCGATGCAGGCATCTTTCTGGCGCGCGCGATCGCGCCAACGAAATTCTTCGGCGGCCTTTTCGAGCACGGCGCGCAGACGAGGATCGTCGAGATGCGCCAGCCGGAAATCGAGCGGATCTGCGCCGGCAGTGGCAGCCAAGCAGTCCATAAAAGCTTCGCGCGCGAAATTGTTAGCCGTGGCTGCCAGTCCGCGATACGATCCGTGACGCAATGGCGGCTTGGAGCGCACAAAGCGGCAATCCTTTTTGTCCACGGAGTAAGGCGTGTCCACTGCGTTGGGGCCGGAGTTGATATTGATGAAGTGCCAAGTTGCGATTTTGCCCTGTGCGTCCAGGCCGGCCTCAGCTTCAATCACTCGCGGCGGGACGGAAATATGCCCAGGTAAACTCCTCCTCGCGCGTCCATCGCAATGACACGGGCTTACCCGCAGCCTGAGCCAGGCGCGCCGCTTCAACGGCGCATTCGCCGGTATGTTTGCCGCCGAAGGCTCCGCCAAAATCGGGAATCACAACCCGCACGCGATCCTCAGGCAAATGAAGCGCGCGCGCCAGCTCGCCACACACTCCAAATGGATTTTGCGAGCCGGTCCAGACGGTCAGCCGTCCATCGGCCCACTCCGCTACCGCAGCCCGTGGCTCCAATGGCGCATGCTGAATGTAAGGCACATGATAGGTTTGGCGGACGGTCTTGGCACGATCGAGTTCCTCCGCGAACGGGTTTTGCGGCGGCCCGCCCTCGGCGTTTTGCTTGAGATAATCGAAAAGCTCCCGGCTCGATGGCTGCGCTATCGTTTCCCATTTTGCGGTTTTAGAAATGGCCGCCAGAGCGGCCGCGGCGCGGAAACTATTAGGCGCGGCCAAGCCAATGAACTGATCGTCGTCGACTACAATCACGTCCGCCATCGACTTTGCCGGGGCAAGGTCGATCGAAACCAGCTTGGCGCCATAGGCCGGCGGACGCAGAATTTTTCCGTAAAGCATTCCGGGTCTGGTGATGTCCGAGGGGTATTTGTGCGTGCCCAGAACAACATCGAGCGCGTTCGGGCGAAGAACCGGTGTCCCCATTACTTTCCAATCCGTCACCGCGGTCAGCTTGACATCCGCGGGTATGGCTTGCTGAAACAGTTCTGCCGCTTGCACGCTCTTGGCCAGGTCGGAGTAGCTGACCGTGCGGTTCCGACCTGGGTGGACAACTTTCCCGTCTCGCACCTCCAGCGCGGCTCCTTCGACGTTCCACTGCCCACAGGCGAAGGCGATCAGCAGATTTCTCGCCGCCGCCGCGCCTCGGCGCACGGCGGGAATGGTGCGCGGGGTAGTGCTGCTGCCTGCCGTTATACCGTCATCGGGAACGATTGCGGTGTCGGCTAATATCAGTTGTACTTGGCTGACCGCCACGCAGAGCTCCTCCGCCGCAGCTTGCGACAATTCCCCCCGGGCGCCCTGCCCAGCCTCGACCCTGCCCGACAAAACTGTAATCACACCGTCGGCGGCGAGGTGAATGCGCGCTGCCAGATTCGGCGCTCCGCTGCCGAAAAATCCTCCCCGGCTCCGTTGTCCGCTCTCTTGAGGCAGGGCAGGAAAAGAGACGGCAATCAACAGTCCGCTTCCTAATGTTTTTACGAAGGAACGGCGGCTCAATCCGAAATCGTAAGGCACGCGATCGATCTGCTCGCCGTAATCGAGTTCATCCGGTCGAACGGTTTCGAGTGACGGCGTCTTGATCGTCATACGCGGGTTTTTCCGGTTTGCGCCCCGGCTGTCAGCCGGCGGACTGCTTTCAGATAGTTGGTATAGCTGCCACAACGGCAGATGTGCTTTTGCAGTTCCGAGAGAAGCTCTGCCTCTGTGGCTCGGGCGTTCTGTTTCATCACCCCCGCCGCTCCCATAATCATCCCCGCCGTGCAATAGCCGCACTGGAAAGCGCCTTCGGCAAGGAATGCCTCCTGTATCGCATGCAGCTTGTCGCCGTTGGTAAGTCCTTCGATCGTCTGCACAGTTCGTTCGTTCACATCGCGGATAGGAGTAATGCAGGAAGGTGTGCTCTGCCCATTGAGCAGAATCGTGCAAGCGCGGCATTCTCCTTCGCCGCAGCCATATTTCGCCCCGGTTAGATGAAAATCCTCGCGCAATACCTCGAGCAAGGAACGCTGCGGATCCGTGAGCACGGTTCTGGGTTTTCCATTCAGCGTGAAGTTGATCCTGCTGTCCATAAACAGCTCACCCGATGTGACATGAAGCAGCGCCGCGTTTTTCCAGATATTTCTGGTGGTACTCTTCGGCGGCCCAAAATCTTCCGGCCGGCACAACCTGAGTCACGATGGCCTTGGAGAATATCTTTTCCCGGGTGAGGCGCTCAATGGTTTGTCTTGCGGCGGCTTCCTGTTCCGGGGAATGGAAAAAAATCACGCTGCGATATTGCGCTCCCCAGTCCGGCCCCTGGCGATTGAGCTGGGTGGGATCGTGGAGGCTGAAAAACAGATCCAACAGTTGCGCGTAGCTCACTTTAGCCGGATCAAATTTTACTTGCACGACTTCCGCGTGACCCGTGCGGCCGCCGCAGACGTCCTTGTAGCTAGGGTTGTCGAAATTACCGCCCTCATAGCCAACCGCGGTCTCCTCTACGCCAGGAAGCTGCCCAAAACGTACTTCCACTCCCCAGAAACATCCGGCGCCGAAGGTAGCCGTTTCCATCGCATCCTCCCCATCCCGCGTACGAGCCCACGCCGCTGCGCAGCCTCTCTTTAGCAATCATATGCCTGGGGCAGGCTTGCGGGGAGCGCGTTTCGCCGGACGGGTGGCTCGCTTGAGCTGCGCGACTTCTTCTAGCGTCAACTCGCGCACTTCTCCGGGCGGCAGATCGAGGGTCAGCGGTCCGAAACCGACCCGCCGGATTTTCTCCACAAAATGTCCAACTTCCTCAAACATCTTGCGGATCTCCCGGTTCTTCCCTTCGACCAAAACCACCTCATACCATGGGTTTTCTGCGTCCCGGAAGAGCCGAATCAGGGCAGGCTGCGTCATCACGCGCCCTTCGCGAAGGCCGCGCCGGCCCTTTTCAATCATTACTCCGTGACGTAGTTGCTCGAGCGCTTCCGCCGGAAGTCTGCCGCTTACCTTTACCAGATAAGTCTTCTCCACTTTCGATGCGGCGCTGGTGAGTAAGTTGGCCAGCTCGCCGTCGTTCGTCATCAGCAGAAGCCCTTCGCTCTGGTAATCCAGCCGGCCTACTGGAAAGACCCTCGATGCCCCGCTTCGCGCGAAGAACTTCATGACCGTCGGCCGGCCCTCCGGATCCGAGGCGGTAGTTACCACGCCCTTGGGTTTGTTCAACATGAAATAGCGATGCCGGTCCGGCATCTTCAGGAGCTTGCCATCCACGCGGATATGGTCCTGAGCGGGATCCGCTTTGGACCCAAGCTCGGAGACAGGCCGGCCGTTAACCTGGACTCGTCCTTCCAGGATGAGATCCTCGGCCTTGCGGCGGGAGGCGATCCCCGCCGCCGCCATGATTTTTTGCAGCCGCTGCTCATTGCGTGTCGGCGACGCGTCCTGGTAGCTCATAACTTGGCAGTCTCTTCGGAGGCGTTTGCTTCGGGAGGATGCTCTGCATCGCCGCCTGTCTCCGTAACAGGCTGCTCATGGGAGAGCTCCGCGGGTGAGGGGGAAATATCGAGGGTCAATGCGCTCTCCTCCTCTTCCTCCTCTGGATCTTTAACGCTCTCCTCCTCTTCGGCGTCGCTTTGCGGCGAGGGAGGAGTCGGCTCGTCGCTCACCAGCGGAAGATCCGAAGAACGCATCGCAGCGTCCTCTGCTTCGGCTTCGGCTTCGGCCAATTCCCCTGCCATCTTTTCAAACTCTTCCATGCTGGGTAGCTCATTCAGATCCTTCAGGCCGAAGCGCAGCAGGAATTCCTTCGTGGTTTTGTATAAAATCGGCCGTCCGATCACTTGCTTCCGGCCCGCGGTGGCGATTAGCTTGCGGCCGATCAGGCTGCCCAGCACGCCTCCCGAATCCACGCCGCGTATTTCGCTCACTTCCGGTCCCGTGACGGGCTGTTTATAAGCAACCACCGCGAGTGTTTCCAGAGCCTGCAGGGAAAGTTTCATGGGTGGCTTGAGGCTCTTCACAAATCCGCGCACTGCGTCGTGGTACTCCGGTTTGGTCGCCATCCGGTAGCCGCCGGCGATCTCGCGGATCTCCATTCCCCGCTGCTCTCCCGCATATTCGGCAATCAGCAGATTGAGAATGCGCTCAAGCTGGTCGCGCACCAGCCGGTCGCGCCGGCGGGCCGCCTTCTTCTCCTCCGTCTCCGGGGATGGCAGGGATGCAGAAGCAGCATTCTCCAGTGGGGCCGGCTCCGCAGCCTGCTCCTGCTCATTGCCGCCGGGCACGACATGTTCTGCAATCGGCTCCGGATCTTGCGAATCCGCCATCGCCAACTCATGCAAAACTTCGCCGGCAAAAATTTGAGCGAGCTGATTCAGGGTGACCGGCTCCTCTGATGCGTATACCACTGCTTCCACTTTGGCTTTCAGGCTCATGGGGAGAGTACGCGCCAAAAAAAAGGCGCCTCGATTCATACTATCGAAGCACCTGTTTTTTGGCTTAAATTCGTGCCGTCGCTGAGGGTAAGGCTAATAATGCCCTAAATCTCTCCCTTTCGGGCCTGATCCAGCAAATGCTCAGAAGCTCTCCAGGAAAGAGCCATGATGCTGAGCGTCGGATTCTTGTCGGAATTGGTTACAAAAGAGGCGCCGTCGGTGACAAATACGTTATTCACGTCGTGAGCTTGCGAATACTTGTTGAGGACCGAGGTCTTTGGATCATTCCCCATTCTCGCGGTCCCCAGTTCATGGATGATCTCGCCTCCCTCGGAGATGCCGTAGGGAGAGCCGGGCTTGGGTTTTGCTTTAGGGCTGGCCAGCAACGTTCCTCCAGGAGCCTCAGGCTCGGCGCTTTTAACGACAGCCCCCCCTGCTTGCTCCACAATAGCGCGAAAGGTTTCCTGCATGTCCTTGGCCATCTTGATCTCGTTATCGCTCCAGGCAAAGTGAAAGCGGAGGACCGGAATACCCCATCGATCGACCACATTCGGATCGATTTCGCAGTAGCTATCCGCGTTGGGAATCATTTCGCCGCGCCCGGAAAATCCGATAAAGGAGCCATAGGAACTGCGGCACTTTTGCTTGAGCGATGCGCCGTAGCCCTCATGCTCCCTGCAAACTCCATCGAACTGGCCTACTCCGGGCATGTGAGGTCCGCCGCCGAACTCGATGTGGTAGCCGCGGAGAAAGTCGTTCTTGCGATCGAACTTCCACCACGGCATGTACATGTGCATGCCGCCGGTGCCGTCATGATTGTGGGGGGGCACCTTTTCCAATTGCGGAAAGTAACCCGATACGTTGCTGCCGACCGAATCGGTGAGATAGCGCCCAACCGCCCCGGACGAATTGGCCAATCCATTGGGACAGGTTGCGGAGCGTGAATTCAGCAACAGGCGCGCGGATTCGCAGGCGCTCGCTGCTATGACAAAGGCTTTGGCGCGGATGCGCATCTCGCTGTGCGTCGTCTTATCGATATAAGAAACCGCTTGCGCTCGCCCGTCCTTGCCCAGGACTATCTCGCGCGCCATGGCATTGGGAATGAGGGTGAAGCGGCCGGTGGCCTGGGCCGGAGGAATCATCACCTGGCTGGAGCTGAAGTTCGAGGCGCTGATGCATCCCCGGCCGCACTGCGCACAGTAATGGCATGCGGGACGCCCGTTCAGCGGCTTGGTTAGAATGGCCATACGGGAATGGACACAAAGAATGTTGAGATGGTCGCAGGCCTTCTTGACTAGCGTTTCCGTGCAGCGCGGCTTGGGCGGCGGTAGAAAAATGCCATCGGGAGCGCTGGCTATGTTCTCTTTCGATCCGTAGACGCCGATATAGGACTCAACCTTGTCATAATAGGGCGCAAGCTCTTCGTAGGTAATCGGCCAGTCGTCGCCCATTCCATCGGTGGAGCGAGCTTTGAAATCGCGGGGAGACATGCGGAGCGCAATGCGTCCCCAATGGTTTGTACGGCCGCCTTCGATCCGTGAACGGAACCAGCGGAAGCTTGAGCCGGGAGCGATGGTATACGGTTCGCCATCGATCTCCCAAAAGCCGTTCGGCGCCAAGAACTCGCCGTTCAACTCGTGGCGTGCTCTGCCTCCAATATCGGCTCCCCTGTGAGGCAGTTCATAGGGCCACACGTGCTCTTTGAAATCCTTGTCCGGATTGAGTAGTGGTCCCGCTTCCAGCATCACGACATTCAATCCGCCCTCGGTCAGCACTTTGGCAGATGTGCCGCCGCCTGCGCCGGAGCCAATGATGCAGACGTCGTACACCTTGGGAGAGCGGATCACTTGCGGCATTTGAGACCTCCTGGGCCGAATTTCAAGGTTGGTGGAAACCCCTCCCGCTTGGGCAGGCGGAGCTGGATTTTGACAACGGGTTTGTCATGCTTCGCACGGCGTTGTTTCCGTGCGAAGCATGGGAAACCCACAAATCTCGGTCATCTTGATCGTAATTCAATTTGCGGGCTTCGATCAGCTTGGCGTTTCCGGAAGGCCCAAGCGCGCTGTTCTGCGAAATCGATTCGCCCGCTCAAACTCCTCGCGGAGTTCCGGCGTCTTGAGATTTTCGCGAAGCTGGGCGAGTCTTTGCTCAAGTGACAATAAGGCTTCCGCAATCTTCTCTGAATTCGTATGCGCAACATCCCGCCACATGGAAAAGGGGCTGGCCCCTAGGCGCGTCATCTCGCGCAAAGCGCGTCCGCCGACGGCGCGCACATCGGGCGACTCGCCAAAGCGGTCTTCCAACAGGGCGCTCAATCCGGTAGCCAGCATTTGCGGCAAATGGCTCACCCAGGCGCAGACCTCATCGTGCCTGGCAGCTTCCATCTGCAGGGTCTGGCATCCGAAACTCTCCACCCAGCGACGCCATTCCTGGCCGAGCGGGTGCTCGGGAAACCCGGTAAAAAGCCAAACGGCATTTGTGAAGAGCGTGGCCTCCGCGTGCGCCGCGCCACTCATCTCCTTGCCCGCCATAGGATGCCCGGGAAGAAAGCCGGCCTGCCCGGGACCGGCAAAGAGCGCCCGTGCCCGTTGCACTATCGCCTGCTTTACGCTTCCCACGTCGGTGACCAACTGATGCGGCGAGAGCAGGGGCGACAGCCGTTCCATCCAATCCAGAATACTGAGCACCGGGCCGCTGAGCAGCACCAGATCGCTCGCTAGAGCGGCCTCAATGGGATCGCGCGCCGCGACGTCGATTGCGCCCTTCTCCAGTGCGGTCCGTATTTGTTGCGAGTCACGATCCCAGCCACTGATTTCTCCGGCAAATCCATTCACGCGCAGGGCCAGTCCTATGGAGGCGCCAATCAGACCAGTGCCCACGATGGTGATGCGCTCAATGGGCATGGGTCGAGCAGTTCTCCTTAGACACTTTCACTGTAAGTGTAAAGCGCCGCTCCGCGTTCCTGGCGACCGGCTTTAGAGCGGCTGATAGTAGCGTTCCTGGGGGGCGGCGCAGGAGAGGCAAAGAGTTCGACCATCGCGGACGATGAAGCGGTCATAGTTGATTCCCTCTCCGCATTCGCTGCAGGTGATACGCTCTCCTTTGTAGCCGGGGAATTCTTTCGCCGACAGCGAGACCCGCACCCACTGCTCGCTGAACAGTTCCTGATCGGTCAACTCGCGGTAGGCGGACATCTGCTGCTGGTTCTTGTTTTGAATCTGGGGATATCGTTGGCGGGCGAGTTCTTTGGATGACTCCCGTGCCGCAATGCGGATGGCCCGGTTAGTATCAAGATCGACGAAAGTCGCCGCCATCTTGCCCCAATCGCGAAACTTGAGAGCGCGCTTTCCCAGACGGCAGCCGGTCACAACACCAATCGCATCCGTGGCGCAGCGATCGATTTCGACAAAGGTGACCAGGCGCTTGCGGTCGCGGCCACGCGGCTCGTCGAGGCCCAAACGGCTACAGCCCAACATAGCCAGACGAACACCAAGAATCTGTCCGGCACAAAGGTGGCCATGTGCCGTCTTGGCTTCTTCAAGAAGATCTTCGAACGCGAGCATGACTTCTCCGCCTTTCACCACATTATCAGGGGAGTTGTTTCATCTGCCGGCAGGCTCGGAGGCGGAGCTGTCATCGCCGTTGCCGTCTTCAACCAGGACGGCGGAAAGCCCTACGAGGTTATAGCTGACGGCGGCTGCGCCGGTTTGCTCAAAGGTTACGCGCAACGGTTCGCGCTGCCAAACCGCCGGGACGCAAGCCGGCGGTTGGCTTTCTCCGGGTGACCACGCGGAGAGCTTTTTGGCGAGCAGGGGACGATGCGCGGCCACTTGCGCGACCACTGCGTAGAGATCCTTGCCGGTCGCGCTCAGGCCGCAATAGGCGGCATTATCTCGAAACCAGACGACGCTGGAGACAGCCGGGTCATAGTCGGGCAGGCGAAGGGCGGTGACGTTGCCTTTCATCCGGTCGATGAGCAGCCACGGACCGCGCTGCCAGATCCACCGATCCGTTTTTTCACCGGGCAGGGCATCATTGAGGCGCAAGGCGCGGCGGACCACGAAGCTCCGGTCCGTAATGTCATGCGATTCCCCAGTAGTCCACTCTTTAAGAGTGCCGTCTACCAGCAACGGACGAACGCGCAACTGCTTCTCCTCCGGCTGGGCGCCGGAAGGATCACCGGCGATGGAGTAGAGTACGATTTTTCCGGAGCCGAGAAAGACGGTATGTGACTTGGCGGCCTGGAGCGGATTCACTGCGGCGATGAGGCCAAGAAAAAACAAAAGTGTGTGGCCGGGTGAGCCCATGTCGAAGCTTAAGCAGGCCGGCAGCAAAAAAACAATGCACCCACGGTGTTACTACGGAATTATGGGAAGACAGCGATAACCTTCTGCTTGCCCACCTCGACAGCCACGCGGGCGGGCCGCTTATCGAGATGGATGTGAATGTTTGTCGATTTCGAACCATCGATGCGCACTCCCGCCTTCACCTGCTTGTCCGCTTCTGTTCGAGAACTCTTCAGGCCCAGATAGACCAGCAGCCTGGACAAGTGAATGTCTACGGGATGATTGCGGTCTGCGAGTAATTTTTCCAGAGAAATCGAGTCCCCAGTTGCCACCTGGGTCAAATCGACAACAATCTCCCTGGTGATGGCGGACAGATCGCGCTGCTGAAATTGCCGCGCCCAATTTTCCTCGGCCTGCCAAGCTGCGTCTGCGGAGTGGAAACCGGCGACGATGGTGCGTGCCAGGAGCTTTTTAGCTTCCATGGGGTGCAGTGACCCGCTCGCGGCGTCGCTCCGCATCCGGTCGACTTCGCTCTGCCGTAGATCGGTCAACAGAGTCCAATAGCGCCACATCAACTCATCGGAGATGGACATGAGCTTGCCATACATTTCCGGCGGCGGTTCGTGAATGCCGATAGCGTTGTTCAGCGATTTGGACATCTTCTGCACGCCATCCAACCCCTCAAGGATGGAGGTCATGAAGACGATCTGCGGAGCCTGCCCATAGTGGCGCTGTAATTCGCGGCCGGTTAGAAGGTTGAATTTCTGGTCCGTACCGCCCAGCTCCACATCCGACTCGAGCGCGACCGAGTCATACCCCATGGCGAGCGGGTAGAGAATTTCGTGCATCGCGATAGGCTGTTCGCTATTGAATCGCTTATGAAAGTCCTCGCGCTCCAGCATCTGCGAGACAGTAAACTTCTGCGCCAGCCGAATCATGCCTTCAAAGCCCAGTTTGGAAAGCCACTCCGAGTTGAAACGAACCTCGGTCCGGTCACGATCGAGTATTCTGAAAACCTGCTCGGTGTAGGTCCTGGCATTCTCTGCAATCTCATTGCTGGTGAGCGGCTTGCGGGTGGCGGAGCGGCCGCTGGGATCGCCGATCAGAGAAGTGAAATCGCCCACCAGAAATATCACCTGATGGCCGAGATCCTGAAAATGCTTGAGCTTGCGCATCAGCACGGTATGGCCGAGATGGAGATCGGGCGCTGTGGGATCGAAGCCTGCTTTGACGCGCAGCGGCCTGCCAATCTTCCGCGCCGCCTCAAGACGCTCGCGCAGATCGGATAGACGAATGATCTCGGCGGCGCCCTTTTCGAGGTAATCGAGCTGCTCGTCGACCGGGGCGAATTGGCCACGCTCGGCTGGGGTGGCGATGATATCGGCCATACTTTTTAGCAGTATACGGTGCTCCGTGCGGTGTAGAAGCGGGGGTTTCGAGGTTGAAGACAGGCGCTGAATCGAGACACGGTTCACACCGGAGCGTCTAACCTTACAATGAGCACAAGAGTAGACGGAGTGAAGAGGCCTTTTTCCAAGATGAAAGGAGGCGCGGCAATCGTATTCCCGTGGAAGACGCGTTTCATCCTCTATCTGGGGCTCGCCGGTACTATGGCCGTTTTTGTTGCCGGCCGTACAGCGGCGCAGAATAGCGATGCCATGGGGGACCAGAACCAGCAGAAGGCGCGAACCGCACTGAACGCGATGATTCAAGCGCTGGGCGGACAAAGATGGCTTTCACTTACGACGGCCATGCAAAAGGGCGGCACATTTGGCTTTTATCAGGGGAAGCCAACCGGCGCGATCGCGGATTACACCGAGTTTCGTAAGTTCCCCGATCAGAGCCGCATTGAACTTGGCAAGAAACACAATGTAGTGGAGATTTTCACCGGCGATGAGGGATGGGAAGTTACCTACAAGGGCAAAAAGCCCCTGCCTAAGGACCAGGTGGAAGACTATATCCGGCGCCGCGATCACTCCATTGAAGTAGCAGTACGCGTCTGGCTCAAAGATCCCAAAACGATGCTGATCTATGGCGGCCAGAATCTGGTGGAGCGGCATCTTGCCGATCAGGTAACGCTGCTCAATGCGGAGAACGACTCCATCACGATCCAGATGGATGCTGAGACTCACTTACCGCTGCGGCGCAGTTGGCAGTGGCGCGACCCTCTCTACAAGGACAAGAACACGGACGCGGAGGAATACGACGATTATCACGACGTGGGGGGAATTCCAACTCCTTTTACCGTAAGCCGGTTCCACAATGGCGACGAGACAAATCAGCGGTTTTTGCAGCGCGCCGGCTACGATGTGCCGCTGCCTCCGGATGCCTTCGACGCGGACAAAACTGCGGCTAAGATCTCGAAATAGAACGCGAACCGCCGATCCCTGGGCTACAAACCTCTATATTCCTGCTTCCAACCCTTCAGGCAGGGGCGTTCCACCCGTCCCCGCCCCTGCGAGAATGCTCTATAATCTCCGCTGCAACCATGGAAAAAGAGAATCCCAAGCTTGAACCTAACGTGCTGGATGCCGGGCAATTGGACGTCCAGGAGATCATGTCAATCCTGCCGCACCGCTATCCCTTTTTGCTCATTGACCGAGTGGTTGAGATTACCCGCCTGAAGCGCATAGTGGCAATTAAGAGTGTATCGATCAACGAGCCATTCTTCCAGGGTCACTTCCCCGGCTTTTCGATTATGCCGGGCGCCTTGATCGTGGAGGCGATTGCCCAAGCCGGTGGGGTGTTGTTGCTGCCTGAAGTGCCTGACCGGGCTATCTTGCTGATGGTCTTTACCGGCATCGAGCGGGCCAAGTTCCGCCGGCCGGTAGTGCCGGGCGATCAGCTTAGGATCGAAGTGGATGTACTGAACTGGAAGCCGCGCGCCACTCGCCTGCACGGTCACGCCTTCGTGGACGGAAAGCTGGCCTGTGAGGCCGTCATCACCTGCCAGTTGATCCCGCGCGCCAAAAAGACTTCGCAGCAAGCTCCTGCTCCAGCCCCTGCAGTGGTCGAAGCGGTGAGCCAGGAGTGAGCATTCACCCCACGGCCATCGTGGCTGCGAGTGCCTGCATTCCCGAGTCTTCGATCGTAGGCCCTTACTGCACGATAGGTCCGCATGTAGTGTTGGGAGAGTCGTGTGAGCTTGTCTCCCATGTGGTTCTCGATGGGCATCTGCGCATGGGCGCCAGGAATAGAATCTACCCCTTCGCCAATCTGGGAATCGCTCCGCAGGACCTCAAGTACAAAGGCGAGCCGACCGCGCTCGAAGTCGGAGACGACAATACCTTTCGCGAGTGCGTGACGATCTCCCGGGGAACGGCCAATGGCGGCGGCGCCACGCGTATCGGCAGCCGCTGCCTGATCATGGCCTATACGCATATCGGTCACGACACCACGATCGGGAGCGATTGCATTCTGGCCAATGGGGCAACGCTGGCAGGGCACGTAACGGTGGAGGACCATGCGAGCGTCGGCGCCTTGTGCCCGGTTCACCAGTTCTGCCGTATTGGCCGCCACGCCTATGTCGGCGGCGGCACCACCATCACCCAGGATGTGCTGCCCTACTCTCTCACTTCGGCAAAACGTCAGACCCATGCTTACAGTCTGAATAAAGTTGGATTGGAGCGCGCGGGCTTCAGCAAAGAGCAGATGCGCGCCCTGCACAATGCCTTCCGGATATTGCTGACAGCCAAGCTGAATACCTCCCAGGCTTTGCAAAAGCTGAAGCAGGAAGAGGCGGCGGAGGAGAATGTGGCATACCTGGTTGAATTTATCGAGCGCGCCGGACGCGGAGTAATCAAATAGGAGTTTCGCGTGCAAGCAAGGCCAATTCTCAAGCTGGGCTTGATCGCCGGCAATGGACGTTTTCCCTTTCTGCTGCTCGATGCGGCCCGCGCTCAAGGCGTTGAGATGGTGGTCGCGGCAATCAGGGAAGAGACCGATCCGGAGATGGATGCACGGGCCGCCGCCGATTCCGGGATCAAGGTGCACTGGCTTTCCCTGGGGGAGCTATCGCGGTTGATAGAGACTTTCCGCCAGGCCGGCATTACGCAAGCGGTGATGGCGGGACAAGTGAAGCACAAGCAGATCTTCTCCAGCATCCGTCCTGATTGGCGGCTAGCCAAACTGCTCCTCAATCTGCGAACACGCAATTCGGATATGCTCCTGGGTGCTGTGGCCAAGGTGCTGAGCGACGAGGGAATCGAGCTGATCTCTTCAACGTCCTACCTGGAGCCGCTGCTTGCGCAGCCCGGCATTCTTACTGCTCGCGGTCCCAGCCCGGAGGAGGAGGAGGACATCGTGTATGGCCGGGGCGTGGCTGCCGCTGTGGCCGGATACGACATCGGGCAGACCGTAGTGGTTGCGGGAAGAGCCTGTGTCGCGATCGAGGCAATGGAGGGTACCGATTCAACCATCGAGCGGGCCGGCGCTCTTTTGCGAACTCTGGCGGCGGATGGGGAAGCTTCGACGCTAGAGCGGCGCCTCACCGTCGTGAAAGCTGCAAAGCCCAAGCAGGACATGCGTTTCGACGTGCCGGTAATCGGCCTCGCGACCATTGAGGTCATGCGGCGGGCGGGAGCCACCTGTCTGGCCCTGGAAGCCGGGCGCACACTAATCTTCGACCGGGAAACGGTCCGCGAACAGGCAAACGCGGCGGGTATATCCATCGTCGCGGCGAAGAGCGGCTTGCCGGCGACTTTGCCATCGTCAAACAAGAGTGCGTGAATACCTCCGGAGAATGCTGGACAGCGAAAAGGAAACGCTGTGTAATCAACCTTGCAAATCCCTGGGCGAAATAAATATTCCATCATCGGAGGGTTCAGGTGAGAACGATCACGACACCAATACTCGCAGTCCTGGTGGTTCTGGGGCTCGGCCTCGGACTTGCCGTCAGCTCCATGGCTGCTAATGAAACCATGCCTGAAGCCGGGCAGAAGGCGCCTGCGTTTGCCCTGCCGTCACAGGACGGCACCTCGATCAGCCTGGCTAGCTACCGCGGAAAATGGGTGGTGCTGTACTTCTATCCCAAGGACATGACCAAAGGCTGCACCATAGAAGCGCACAACTTCCAACAGGATATGGATAAGTACGACCGCCTGAATGCGGTGGTGCTCGGGGTTAGCGTCGATTCCGTCGATAGCCACCAGCAGTTTTGCGCCAAGGACGGCCTGCACTTCAAGCTGCTCAGCGATCAGGACAAGAAGGTCGTGTCAAAATATGGGACGCTGGCCGACAACGGAATGATGTCCAAACGCGATACGTTCCTCATCAATCCCGAGGGCAAAATCGTCAAGGTATGGACGGGAGTAGATCCCACTGTTCACAGCCAGGAAGTGCTGGCAGCCCTGAGCAGCTTTGAGAAGAGGGGCTAGGAGCTTGCTGGAAGAGGCCGCACTCAATGACGGCTTGGGTATCCATCCTGTTTCCGTCGTAGCCCTATAACCGCTTAATGGCAACTCTGATCATGCTCCAGCCCCACGCGCGATGTCTGCCCGCTATTTCGTAACAGCTTTGGTTTCCATTTTCTTTCCTTTGCTGCTGGCGGCGCAGGTTCCGCCGCAGCGGCGTCCCATGCAGTTCGAGGACTTGATGAAGATGCGCCGGCTGGGAGACATCGATATCTCCCCCGACGGCAAGTGGGCGCTGTTTACCGTGACCGACGCGGATCTCGAACGCAACACGCGCACACCGCATCTCTGGGTGGTTCCGGTCAAAGGCGGCGAGGAAAAGCCGGTTACCGCCTCGGTAGCCGGAGAGAGCCGGGGCCGGTTCTCTCCCGACGGCAAGCAGATTCTTTTTCTGAGCCCCCGCGACGGAGTTCAGCAGATTTATCTAGCCGATTTTGATGCAGCGAGCGGCGATGCAGGCCAAGCGCGGATCGTTAGCCATCTCTCCACCGGGGCCGGCGGTCCTATCTGGTCCCCGGATGGCGCTTCTATCCTCTTTACGTCCGCGGTGTATCCCGGCTGTACCGGCGCGGATGAAGACGATTGCAACAAGCAGCGTGAGCGGGAGCAGCAAACGTCGCAGGTCCAGGCCCGGATCTTCACCCACCTGCTCTTTCGTCACTGGAACCACTTTACCGGGGACAAGCGCAGCCATCTCTTTATGATCCCCGCAGCGGGCGGAGCTGCGCGCGATCTCACTCCTGGAGCGGAGCAGGATATCCCGCCTTTCTCCTTAGGCGAGCCGGATGGGTATGCTTTTTCGCCGGACAGCAAAGAGATTGCGTTCGAATGGAATACCGATCCCGAGCCTGCAATCAGCACCAATACCGACATTTTCACTTTGAGCCTGGCCGATCCCGGCGCCGAGCCTGTTCGCATTTCCACCAGTCCCGGCGGCGATATCACGCCGCGCTACTCGCCGGACGGCAGATACATCGCCTTTCGCTCCCAGGCGAGAGCCGGCTACGAGAGCGATCGCTTCCGGCTGATGCTGTATGACCGGCAGATCAAGCAAATACGTGAGCTGCTGCCGGACTTTGACCGCTGGGTGGACGATCTTGCGTGGGCTCCCGATTCCCAGTCCATCTATTTCCTCAGCGGCATAGACGGCGAAGAGCCGGTCTTCAAGGTGGATACGGGCGGAAAGAACTTAACCGAGCTTACCGGCCTGGGAGCTTATGGCGATCTTCACTTTACGCCGGATGGAGAAAAGCTGGTTCTAAGCCGGACAACACTGCGCCAGCCGGCGGAGATTTACGTCTTGCGGACCGAGGAGCAGGGTACGACTCCGGCGAAAAGTTTGGATGCTCTCTTTTCCCGATCCTCCCGTACCCCTAACGCTATCGTGGCCGGCCGGGATCTACTCCGGCAAGACCAACTCACACATCTGAACAGCGCTTTGCTGGTCCAGTTGGATCTGCCGGAGATGGAGAGCTTTTGGTTCACTGGCGCGCAACGCGCCCGCGTCGAAGGCTTCGTGCTCAGGCCCCCAGGCTTCGATCCGCAAAAGAAATATCCGGTCAAATTCCTCATCCATGGAGGTCCCGAGGGCGAGTGGGGCAACAACTGGAGCTATCGCTGGAACCCCGAGCTCATGGCAGCCGGCGGGTACGTGGTGGTTATGGTCAATCCCCGAGGATCAGTAGGGTACGGACAGGCTTTCATCGATGGAGTGAACGGCGACTGGGGCGGCAAGCCCTACATCGACCTGATGCGAGGGCTGGACCATGCTGAAGCCAGATATCCTTTCATCGACAAATCGCGTGAATGCGCTTTGGGCGCTTCTTACGGGGGCTACATGGCCGATTGGGTTCTTGGCCACACCAATCGCTTCGTCTGCATCGTGACCCATGACGGCATGTTCGACCCCGAGGCTTTTTATGGCTCAACCGATGAGCTCTGGTTTCCGGAGTGGGAATTCAGGGGTACACCTTGGCGCGGAATGGGGAGCAGTGCCGGGAGCAGGCAGGACCGTTCTCTCTACCGGCGTTGGTCTCCGATGCTGTTCGCGGCAAATTTCAAAACGCCCACTCTGATCATCCACAGCCAGCTCGATTACCGGCTGGATGTGTCGCAGGGCTTTGAACTCTTCACTACGCTCGAGCGGTTGCATGTTCCCACGAAGCTGCTTTATTTTCCTGACGAAGGGCATTGGGTGCTCAAACCGCAGAACAGCCGTCTGTGGAACCAGACTGTCAGCGACTGGTGCAATCTATATACGAAGAGTCAAAAAGGCCCTGTGTAGCGATGACATTTGCACGCCGCCCCCGGAAAGACGCGAGCCCACTGGATGAAAATTCCCTTTATGAGTATGCCGTTAAGGCGCTGGGGCGCAGGATGCGCAGCGTCGCCGAGCTTCAGCGCCTGATGCGCCCGAAAGTCGAGACAGGCGAAGCGGGCGAGAACAAGGTTTCGGCAGTCGTCGCCAGGCTAAAGGAAGATCGATATCTGGATGACACCGCCTTCGCCTCCGCCTACGTTCGACTTCGCCAGGAGAATGATGGCCTGGGTAAACTCCGCGTGGGACGGGAGCTTACCCGGAAAGGCATTCATCGCGAGCTGATCGAGAGCGCCATCGATGCGGCCTACGCAAGCTTGAGCGAAGAGGATCTGGCCCGACGCTATCTGGCCCGGAAACATATTGCCAAGCCTCAGAACGCGAAAGAAATCGCGCGAGTTGTGCGCCGGCTGGCCGGCGCCGGCTTCTCCCTGTCTATTTTGTCCAAGATCCTGAAGTCCTGGGATATTGAATTGAGTGAAGAGGATCTGGCCGCCCCAGAGCAAGGAGCGGAGCACCAGGAAGAGTAAGGGGCTTGGCAGCGACGGCCTTTCGGCATACAAATGGAATCCGTGGGTCTACCGGAGATTCCCGCGGTCCATCCGGGACAGCGGCGGCTCCGGAAAACACATCCAAAACCGGGCCATACTCGTAGATTCAGTATCAAGGCGCAAATTTATCTTTTTCCGCCGGTAACTTTGCAGAGGTTCATTACTCTTACACAATGGCGGTTCGGCGCGGGATAATGAGTTGCACGCTGCGCCGGCGTGGAAGAGATGGTTCTAACAAGCGCAATTTCGTTCGCAGTGCAGCGGAAATACGTTTTAAGCTGCGGTGCAACATCAGCGGCTCTCATCAACTCAGGACCGGGAGACCGGCCTGACTCTCGCTTTAGAAAGGGTTAGCCTACATGACCAACAATGTAAAAGCTCTCATCCTCACGGCTGCCGTCACCGGCTTCTTCGGCGGCACCAGTACCCGTCTGCAAGCCCAACCGACCCCTGATGGAAACTCCACCGCGATTAGCAATTCAAATGCCGGCTTGCTGGCGCATTCGACAAACTTCAAGGCTCCCAAGCATTCCTGTAAAGGCCAGAACAACTGTAAAGGCCAGGGTGGCTGCAAATCGAGCGACAATGGCTGCAAGGGAAAGAACAGTTGCAAGGGCAAGGGAGGCTGCGCGACCGACGGCTCCAAGATGCCCGACTAGGTCTAGTTCACCGCGAGAGCCGGTGAGCGATCGCCGGCTCTTTTCCATCTCAACCGAGTTTTGACCTTTCTCAATGCAGTGTCCGAGCTCGGACTACCGGAATCCACCATATGCCAGCAAATCGCTTTAACGGATTTACCGAGTACGGGGTGGGGATCGGCCTACGCATTCCCCACTACAGACACATCCTGAGCGAGAAACCCACCGTAGATTGGTTCGAGATCATTTCCGAGAACTACATGATCGACGGGGGGCGTCCCCTCCATGTGCTCGATCAGATTCTGGAACAATACAAGGTTGTCCAACATGGCGTCTCGATGTATTTCGGCTCCGCCCAGCGCCTCAATCGGGAACATCTCAAACGTCTCAAAACGCTCGTGCGGCGCACGAAAACACCTTGGCTTTCGGACCATCTCTGCTGGGGCAGCGTAGATGGAAGGTACACTCACGATCTCCTGCCGATTCCATATACTTTTGAGGCGGCGAAGATCACGGCGGAAAAAGTCCGCCAAGTGCAGGACTATCTTGAAATTCCGGTGGTAGTCGAGAACGTCAGCAGTTATGCCGAATTCCATGAGTCGGAGATGGCGGAATGGCAATTCCTCAATGAAGTCGTCGAATCGGCCGACTGCGGCATCCTTCTCGATGTGAACAACATTTACGTTTCATCGCAGAACCACGATTTCGATCCATTTGTTTACCTCAACAGTGTCCCGGCGGAGCGCGTCGCCCAGATTCACATTGCCGGCCATTCGAAATACCAGAAGTACATTCTCGATACCCACGATCATCCGGTGATCGATCCCGTATGGCGCCTTTATGAGCGGGCCATCGAGCGCTGCGGATTCACGGCGACCCTGCTTGAGTGGGACGACAATATTCCCACATTTGACGAAGTACACGCCGAGGCGCTCAAGGCGAATAGATATCTGAACCGCGCCGCCCGGCGGCTGCGTGTTCCTCCCGATACGGCGGAGAGCTCCGCCGGCCTGGAGCTCAGGCAATGACTCTGCTCGATCTGGAACGCCAGATGGCCGCCGCAGTGATGCGGCCCCTGACCACCCGGTGGGGTATGCAAAAGAAGACCCCGGATGGCCGGCCCGTAGCGGACGAGGCGGCGAGTTTTATCAAACCGAACAATCGCCTCAGCTCCTTTGAACGTCTGGAGATTTATAATCGCCAATATTGGTTTCGCGTGCTGTCGGCGCTGGCGGAGGATTTCCCCGGTCTGGAAGCGACGGTGGGAAAGAAGCAGTTTGAGAAGCTCTCGCGAGCTTACTTGGAAGAAAATCCTTCGCGGTCGTTTACTCTGCGCAACCTGGGATCAAACCTGGAAGCCTGGCTGCGCGCCAACCCGAAGTGGGCAGCGCCCCGTCACCCGATAGCCCTCGATGTGGTTCGCCTGGAATGGGCTTATGTGGAGGCCTTCGATAACGGGCAGGAGCCTGCTGTCTCGCTGGCCGATCTTGCCGGGCTTGGCGCCGAATCGTGTCTCTCCTTGCAACCTCATGTACGCCTTCTGGAGCTGGATTTCGCCGTCGACGAATTCATCATCGAGGTGCACCGCAGGCTAGCCGCCTCCAGCGTCGCCAGCAACGCCATGACCGGGGTAGGAGGTCCGAGGCGGCAAAGACGTATGAACGTGTTCCCGCGTAGCAAGACTTGGCTTGCCGTACACCGCTTCGATAACCTTGTCTATTACAAACGTCTGGAACCGGACGCCTATCAAATGCTCACATTTCTGCAGAATAATGTTTCGTTAGGCGATGCGCTGGAGAGGACATTCGAGAGCAGCGAGATTCCCCCGACGGACCAGGCGGCGCGCGTTCAGCAGTGGTTTTCCAGTTGGGCGGAACTGGGATGGTTCTGCCGCCATCGCAAACTCAGGAGTCAAGCTCGCGGCACGGAAGAGAGAGGTTAAGTGCCGAAGGGCCGGTTGCTGGATAAGGCTTGCGAAGCTTACCGGTTGTTCCTGAAGGCAGCCTCCAGTCTCGGCTCGCCGTTCCTCCTCTTGGTCCGGCTTTATTGGGGTTGGCAGTTCATCCAGACGGGGTGGGGGAAGTTGCATCGGTTACCTCAGGTGGCGCAGTTCTTTACCAGCCTGAATATTCCATTGCCTGGACTGAACGCCGCTTTTGTTTCCTGGCTTGAGCTGGTAGGGGGCGTTTTGCTGATTCTGGGGCTCGCTTCGCGGGTCACCGCGCTTCTGCTCGCCATCGACATGTTCGTTGCCTATCTCACTGCGGACCGAGCGGCCTTGCTCGCGGTGTTCTCCGATCCAGGCAAGTTCTACAATGCCGATTCTTACACCTTCCTCTTTGCCGGCCTGCTGATTCTGATCTTTGGGCCAGGCCGGTTCGCCATCGATTCCCTATTGACATGGTGCTCAAGGCCGAAAGCATAGTGATGGGTTAGCCGGGAAAGCGGGTTCGCCGCGGCGAACCCGCGTAAGCAATTGGGCTAAACAAAATCGGGCTTTAGAGCTTATTCTTTAGCCCTGGTCTTTGAGAAATTGCAGTTAGAGCATTTTTCCTAATACTCTGCTCTGAAAATGGGCTGCTATGTTCTTAAAATACGGTCCTTCTTAATTTGTGGTTTCCCGCATCTGACGCAAACAGCGCGTCAGATATGGAGCACCCAGGATTTGTTGTACCTTCAACAAACACGGTAGCCCGGCAGGTCATATGGTCTGATCCGGGCCACGCCGGACGGGGGGATAACTGCGGCAGGTATGAGAATTTCCGATTCGAGCTTACGTTACCTGAGTTTCTCGGCATTGCTGTTCGCTCTGCTGCAGTCTATTTGTCCGGCCTTTATTGCGCTGGGCGCGGTGCGCGTCGCGATCGGTTTAGGTTCGCTGGTTCTTGCAGCCGGAGCTGCCTCGGCCATTGTCAGCTTCCACCAGGATCTGGTCCGAATCCCAATGATGCTCTTCGCGTTTGCAGGCGCTACTCTGAATCTATTTGTGATCTGGCAATTGCGCAGACTACGCAGCCGGCCGGCAGCGCAATGGCGGGTGAGTCCCGTAACTAAGCAGAAGCTCCGCTCTGAGCGGCTGCAGATCGGCTTTTCCCTGCTCACCTTTGTTTTCCTTATTACGGAGTTCCTCACTCATCTTGCGCTGCACCATCACGTGTAGGAAGAGAGGGATGGCCGGTTGAGTTCTTCGGCGATGCGCCGATGCAGGCGGTCGCCATAGCCAAGCGGCAAGTTAAAGATACGGTCATCGCCGGTAAGTACCAGGATGTTGTGGACGGAATCGAGAATTGCGGAACAAATCTCGCAATGCTCCAGATGCAGCTCAATCGCTTCCCGCTCTTCGGTGGTGACCGAGTCGTCAATGTAATCGGAAATGTAAGACCACACGTGCTTGCAGTCCAGCCTCATGCGCGGCCTCCCAACCAGGAGAAACGCCGTTTGCCAACAGAGACCTGGCGCTTGAGATACGGCGCCAGATGCTTCTGCAGGAGCATACGCGCGCGAAAGAGCCGGACCTTTACCAGGCCTGCGCTCACCCCGAGGATTGTTGCAATCTCATCGACCGACAACTCTTGCTTATCCCGCAGGAGAAAAGTTTCGCGATAAGCTTGGGGTAGCTCCTGTATCGCCAGCTCGATCCTCCTGGCAAGCTCTTCCCGTTCCAGAAGCTCGCTTGGAATTTCCCGCCAGTCGGCAATCATAAACGGAGTGAAGCCTTCCTCATTTCCGCCGTTGCTGTCGAGAGAGTCCAGCGCCGCTCTATTCATTTGCCGCAGTCTCCCGCGAGCCTCATTGAGAACGATCGATAGCAGCCAGGTACTAAACTTCGCCTCTCCGCGAAAACTCGCAAGTGCCCGGTATGCCTTAATAATTGCTTCCTGAGCGACATCTTCCGCGTCCGCCTCATTCTTCACTATCGATAGCGCGGTGAGATAGGCCGCGCGCTCGCAGGGGCGAATCAGCTCGTGAAATAGATGCTGCTCTCCATTCAGAATGCGCGCTATCAGATCGAGTTCGGCGGATTGGGCCGCGGATTTATCCATTTCCCTCCACGTTGGATGCTCAACCGCCGTTCAAGTTACAGCGGAGCCGTTTCACATCACTAGCTCCGGGCAGTTCAGCTAGACTTGAAGGGTATGCCGCCTCGCTCTGGTTCCGATATCCGGGAGACCTTCCTTCGGTTTTTTGAGTCGAAGGGGCACCGCCGTGTCCACTCCGCTTCGCTTGTTCCGGCCAACGATCCCACGTTACTTTTCACCAACGCTGGAATGAACCAGTTCAAGGACGTTTTCCTGGGCGCGGAGCACCGCGATTACACCCGCGCCGCCAGTTCACAAAAATGCGTTCGCGCCGGCGGGAAGCACAACGATCTCGAAAATGTCGGCTTCACCCGCCGCCATCATACCTTCTTTGAAATGTTAGGCAACTTCAGCTTTGGCGATTATTTCAAGCGCGATGCAATCGCCTACGCCTGGGAGCTGGTTACCTCGCCTGAGTGGCTCGCGATTCCAAAGGACAGGCTCTATGTAACCGTGTTCCAAGGCGAGGAGGGAATCCCTCGCGATGACGAAGCTTACCAGCTATGGCTCGGACAAGGAGTTCCACCCGATCGAATTCACGAGATGGGGATGAAGGACAATTTCTGGGCTATGGGCGATACCGGACCTTGCGGGCCATGCTCGGAGATTTTCTACGACATGGGCTTGGCAGCCTCGGATACAGGAGAAGACAAACCCTTCGGCCAGGACGATTCCCGCTATGTAGAAATCTGGAATCTGGTCTTCATGCAATTCGATCGCAACGCGCAAGGCGAGCTGGACTTGCTGCCCAGCCCGTCGATTGATACAGGCGCAGGCCTGGAGCGCCTCGCCGCCGTGCTGCAGAATAAGCTTTCGAACTTTGATACAGACCTTTTTACGTCCTTGATCGCGCGGGCGGCTGAACTTACTGAAGCCAAATTTCACGGCGGAAGCGTCGCCGGAAGCGCTTCGCTGCGCATCATCGCTGACCATGCGCGAGCGGCCACGTTTCTCATCTCCGACGGGGTGCTGCCTGCCAATGAGGGCAGGGGATACGTGCTGCGCAAGATCCTTCGCCGCGGCATTCGCCATGGCCGATTGCTGGGCGAGGAAAAGCCCTTCATGTTCCAAATGGTCTATGCGGTTCGCGACCAGATGCAGGCAGCCTATCCGGAGCTGGCAGAGAGCGCCGGGCGGGTCGCGAAGGTGGTTCAGGCCGAGGAAGAGCGCTTTGGGAGAACGCTGGCGCTGGGGTCCAAGCAACTCGATGCGGCCATGGCAGACGCACGCCACACAGGCGCCCCTCCGCGGCTCGACGGCGCCGCGGCCTTCCATCTATATGAAACCTTCGGCCTGCCTCTGGATTTCATGATGGACGCGGCGCGCGATCAGGATATTGAGTTCGATCTGACCGGCTTCGAACGCGCGCGCGCGGAAGAACAGGCGCGTGCTCGAGCTTCCTGGAAAGGCGGCGCAAAGATCTCCGCCAGTCCCTTTTTCCGCGGATTACCGAAAACTGTCTTCGAGGGCTACCGGCAGCTCACCTCACGAGGATGTGAAGTATTGGCTATCGTCAAAGACGGCGCCGGAGTTCCGGTCGGCCGCCCAGGCGAGAGTGTTGAGATCGTGCTCGACCACACCTCGTTCTATGCTGACTCAGGCGGTCAGGTGGGCGACGTCGGCTGGTTCTATTCCGCCGATCACAACACGGTAGTGGCCGATGTTCTCGGCTGCGTTCAGCCGGTGCAGGGCGTGCGCGCGCATAAGGTCTACCTGCGTCAGCCAATAGAGCTGGGCAATAAGATCGATACTGTCGTAGATACGGATTACCGCAACGCCACGCGGCGCAATCACACCGGCACGCACCTGCTCCACGCGGGGTTGAGAGAGGTCCTGGGCAAGCACGTCAAGCAGGCAGGATCGCTGGTCGATCCCACCCGGCTTCGTTTCGATTTCTCCCACTTCACCGGAGTAGCCGAGGAAGAGCTACAGGAGATCGAGGATCTCATCAATAAAGAGGTTCTCGCCAACACCCGAGTGGAGACATTGGAGGATGTGCCGATCGACGTGGCGGTGAATGAGTATCACGCGATGGCTCTTTTTGGCGAGAAGTATGGCGAAAAAGTACGTGTGGTGAAGATCGGTGACTTTTCAACCGAGCTCTGTGGCGGCACGCACAGCGGCGCGACCGGCGAGATCGGATTGATTAAGCTGCTTGCCGAAGGCAGCGTTTCCTCCGGAGTGCGTCGCGTGGAGGCAGTCACCGGATTGGGCTCGCTGAGAGAGTTCCGGCGAGATCAGGAAGTAGCGCAACTTGCCGGGCAGGTTGGCGGAGCGGGAGCGCCCGATCTTTCTCCCGCGGATGCGCTGCGCAACAAACTCGCCGCGCAGGAGGACGAGCTCAAGAGATTGCGCCGGGAACTAGATCAGGCTCGCATGAAGTCTGCCGCATCCTCCGTTTCCTCAGCCGCGAACCAGGCGGTAGATGTGGACGGAATCAAGGTGCTCGCGCAGCGGGTGGATGCTCTGGAGCGTGGTCAACTGCGTACCCTGGTCGACAATCTGCGCAACCAGCTTGGATCCAGTGTTGTCGTTCTCGGTTCAGCGCAACCGGATGGGAGGGTAGCCCTGGTGGTGGGTGTTACTCAGGACCTGACCGGGCGTCTTCCGGCAGGGAAGATCATAGGACCGGTTGCTAAGAAAGTCGGCGGCTCCGGTGGCGGACGTCCTGACATGGCAGAGGCCGGCGGCAAGGATGCCTCCGCACTGAATGCGGCTCTAGCCGGCACGCCCGACCTGGTACGAAATCTGCTAGGGGAAGCCCGGTAGCCACATTTCTCTAGATGCCCGGAAAGGAGGGAGTCAAAGCGCATGCCAAAGGCCAAAGAGTTTACCGTGACGATTGAAGACAAACCGGGCGCGTTGGGGAAGTGCTTCCTCGCTCTGGCGGAGCGTGGAGTGAACATCCTGGCTTTTCAATCGTATGTAGAGGAAGGCGAGAGCCTGGCTCGATTAGTGGTGGACGATCCGGCCGGCGCCATTGCCGTGCTGGGGGGATTGCGCATGATCTTCGAGCAGACGGAGGTAGCTCTAGTCAGGGTTGCGCACCGTCCGGGTGAGTTGGGCCGCGCAGCCATGCGATTGGGGGAAAAACAGATCAACATTGACTACTCCTACTGCGGATTGGAACCCGGATCGACGAGGGCGCTGTTGGTCTTTGGGGTAGACAACCTTAGTAAAGCCGCAAACGTGTTAGACGAACTGGCTACCGAAGATGCGCAATAGATCTGGACGCATCATTACTGCCAGATCGGCGTCATACCGGCGCAATAGCTCCCGATTTAGCTTAGCTAAGCTCGCTCTTTTCACTGCACGACCAGCGTGATCGACATACTGTGTGAGACAGTACCGCTGGTAGCAACCACCGAGATGGTATAGCTGCCCGGGGGAGTCGAGGTGGCAGGTGGATGGTCTGAATTGGGAGCCGAAGAGCTTCCGCAGCCCGAGAGTACCGCCAGAGTCCCGAAGACCGCAACAACGAGGAGCAGGATTAGATTGGAGGAACGGCGCGACACCTGAAAGTAACGGCCGCGGACGATTACCGGCATCAGGCTCAGGAGCGCGACGAATCCGAGCGCTGCAACGGAAATGCGTGTGGTATTGGCTGATGTGTTCGTCTGCTGGGTTGAGATAATGACGGTTACATTGCTGCTGGCGCCGGGTGTCGGCTTAAGCGATGCCGGAGAAAACGCGCACGAGGCATACTGCGGCAGATTACCGCAGCTGAACGTGATCGTGCCGCTGAACCCGGCCGCCCCAGCGACCGAGAGGTTATAAGTTGCGGGTTGACCGGACTGGATGGTGCTTGCAGTGGATGTTCCGCTCAGAGGAGCAAAGGCAAACCCGGCGGCTATTCCGGCGCCAGCCAGCGCGACTGTCTGGGTCGTGGCATTCGCGCCTGCAATGCTGAGGGAAGCTTGCTCGGCCGCAGCAATCGACGGGGTGAAGGTGATGTTCACGGGGCAGCTCGCGCTCGCAGCGAGTGTTGCGGCGCAAGTGCTGCTCTGGGCGAAATCGGGGGCGTTCGGTCCGCTGATACTAAGGCCTAGGCTATTCAAGGGAACCGCGCCGGAGTTGGTGATGGTGACAGTCTGCGGTGACGTAATCGTGGCCAATGCCTCGGTGCCGAACTGAAGAGAAGGGGCAGAGACCGTAAGACTCGGGATCGCTCCCGTGCCTGCCAGAGCCACAACCTGCGGAGCATTCGCGGCATTGTCAGTCAGCGTCAGCGACGCTGCTTTTGCGCCGCTGGAGACCGGCCCGAAATTCACGTTGAGGTCGCAACTTGCGCCCGTAGCAACGGTTGCTCCACAGGTACTGGTTTCTGAGAAGGACCCTGCATCCGGGCCTACGATGGCGGCCGCGAATCCGGTAAGCGGAGCGCTTCCAGAGTTGGTAATGACGATTTGGGCAGCAGAAGAGGCTGCTCCAACCTGCTGTGCGCCGAAGTTCAACGTATCCACGGATAACGTGACCTGCGGGCCGCTGATGTTGAAGTTAAGAGCGGACGAGCTTCCACCTGACGGGTTGGCGACAGTCACCTGGGCGACTCCGAAAGCCGCCAGATCAGACGCTGGGATTGACGCAGTAAGCTGCGTAAAACTGACGTAGGTGGTCTGTCGCGCGCCTCCATTCCACTGAACCGTCGATCCCGCAAGGAAGCCGCTGCCATTCACTGTGAGCAAGATGGCTGTCGATCCGGCGGAAGCACTTGCCGGCGCCATCGCCGATAGAACAGGAGTTCCACCCGTTGCCGTTTGGGCGATGCTACTGCGCAGAATTACCACCTGATTCGATGCCGGCGACGAGTAGGAAGAGTCATATACTCGGAAAGCAAACCCATTTGCGCCCCAGCGCACCAAATCGGCAGAGTTGGTGTAGTTTGCGATAGGGATCGAGAGACTGCCAGCCTGTTTATAAGTGGATGGGTCAAAGCTGAAGATGTCTGCATACCCAGCGGTATTTTGAAACCCATAGAACGTATCAAATATGAATGCGCGGCTGGTCGCGGCGTCTGCCAAGATGCCCGTTTCGTAGAACAACGAAGGGGTGGTAGCACCCGGCATTGGATCCAGGGTGAACGTTCCCAGCAATGTCTGGTTTTTGGCATCCCATACCTGGCCGGAGTTGGTATAGAGCTTGGAACCATCGGAAGAGACCAGCGAACCGGTGGTTTCGTCACAGCAACCGGCACCTGTGCCCGTTGTTGTCAAAGTGTTAGGACCAATTGATAGCGTAGCGAAGAAATTGCCATAGAACGGGTAGCCATAAGCTGTGTTGGGGTCGGACGTGAAAGCAAACTTAGTAAAGCTATAGAACTTATTACCGGGAACGCCGAAGTTGCTATAGAGGAAACTGACGGGACCGGAGTCATTGAACAGAGCTGCACCTGAACTGAGCGACGCGAGTAAGGATTGTGGCGATCCTGGAACAACTTGCATTTCGACAACGCTTGTCGCGCCGGATTGATTAGGCGCCGTGGGCAGCGTGAAAGTTCGTTCCACCTGCAATGACTGCAAATTGATGCGCTGGACTGTGTGGTCTCCGTTGAGGCTGACGTAGAGATATGCGCCATCGCTCGATGCCGCAAGCTCGCCCGGGTCATTGCCGACAGGGATTGGAGTTCCGGTCTTGCCGCTCAGAGGATCGATGGGAGAATTGTGTTCGGATTGGCAGGAGAGCTTGCTGGAATCGCCGCATACAACATCTTCGAGACCGTTCGTAGAGAAGTCCGCTGGCTGCGATTGGCAGCGACTGGTAGACAGTGAGAGGAGCCGCGCTGCTGGTCCCGCCTGCTCAGGATTGACCACCACCACCGGCAGCTCGCCGACGGTTGTCAGCAATGAGGATCTACCGTGACGGATAATTCGGAGAAACTCTGGTATGTAGTCGCCTGCCGCTCACCGTTGATAAGAACGTAGGAGACGGGAAAGAAATTCGTTCCAATGATGCGAGCTGGACCCCCGTGGCGCCCATCGCCACCGAGGATTGAGCAAATAGGAGACGGCCGGTGTGGTGTAGGAGGGGATCGCAGTTCCTGTAAGCGGCACAGTAACCGTGGGATTCACGGTCATTGCTGACGAGTGTCAGAGTTCCCGTGCGTGTTCCCAGAGCCGTGGGGTTGAACGCAAGGGAAATAAAGCAGGCGTAAAATTTTGTGCTTGAAGCGGGTGTCGTATGGGCTGGCCGCAGTCGTCGGTCGCGATACTGAAGTCCCCGGTAATAGTCACCCTGGCCGGGTCCACGATCAACGGCGCTGTTCCCCGATTGCTGGCTGCAACCAACATGTTTGCACCGTTGTTCCAAGCACCTGCTCGGAAAAGAGAACGCTGGTTGTTGGAACCAGCGAAATCACCGGCGCGGTTGCGTTGCCTGCCAAGCTCTCTGTGTAAGTAAGAATAGCAGCGTTCGAGGTGACAACGACAGATGTACCAAAACCTCCGCCTATGATGAGCGTCAAAGTTCCGGTAACCGTGCAACTAGCTCCGGGAGGCAGTGTTGTGACGCAACTGTTAGGCTCGGCCACGCTGACCGTCGGAGAAGGCAAGCTTTGAACGCCGGAGATGGTGAGGGAGCGTTACCGCAGCTATTGATGGTAAACGAGCCTGCCCGGAGGCGCCTACTTGCACGGTCGCTGAGGAAATTCGAGAAGCAGATGCCCGGCCCTGGCAAATTCGATCGATCATTGCCGCAAAGCCATAACGGTTATTGAGGCTGGTCGAAGGTAAGGATTTGACGGACGGCAGGAATGCAGAGGGGGAGACAGGAAGATCACTTTGGCCTCCTCCTGCGACGTGAGCGCGGCCCTGCCTGTCGAGAGCGATGCTATTGATTGTAAATCCCCCTTGCACTCCATTGAAGTAGGTGGAAAATAGAACGATGAAAGTCGAGTCAAACTCCGAAATGAACCCGAGCCGCCTAAAGCGTATTCGTTCCTGGAACGGATTGCAGCGGATCAGCGAGGGGGACGAGCGCGGCGAATTCTCCCGTTGATCCTGCGATCCAGAGATTGCCTGCCGTGTCCAATGCAATGCTATTGATGGAGGGCAACACGTCCGGTGGTGAACTGCCGAAGTAACTCGCATTGGCAATGCGATCGCATCGGAGCTAACCTTGATAAGAAAGTTGGTGCTTACGGTTGAGCTAAAGGCATCCGGAGTGACAAGCAGATTGACAGGGTAAGAGCCGGCTAAAATGACCTCGCGGTTCGCATCGACTGTCATTGCTGTGATGCTGCCAGTCAGAACCACAGCGTAGTAGAGAATACTGCCGGCAGTGAGAGAGACCTTTGTGACGAACGAATTTGGTGATCCTTGTCGCACATAGAGCCCTGATAACTGCCAGCAGTGACTGGCCATGAAATTGTGGACTGAGAGGGAGCGACGCCCACGTTGCCCGCAAGGTAGACATTGTCGTCGGAGTCCACTGCAATGCCGATCAATCCCAACCCATAGCCAGAAACGTCTCCAGGATTTCCCAATATGGCGCTGTACATCTAGTTCCCGGAGAGCTGCGCTTGGTGAGGAAAACGTCATACACCGGATAAGCCGGAGTACCGCTGTTCAGCGCGCCTGGAGTTACCGGCAGATACGGCGATTGAGTTACACCGCTCACATAAACATTACCTGCGGCGTCCAACGCAATCGCTGCCGGAAAGTGCCGGCAGCTTCGGAATAAGCGCTGCTTCCTCCCAGCCGGCTGGAAAAATTAGAGAAGCACCATCCGGTGCAAGCTATGAGACAGTCGTCCTGAATGCTCTCGACTCCGGAACTGATTGAGTTGAGAAGAGGAAAATCGGTAGATCCAGTTAACCCAGTGACTATCTCATCACGTTCTCGTCGACAGTGATCGCGCTAAGCTGTTTCGATGCGCTCTCTCTTAGAAATTGGATAACTTGAGCGGTCTCTTATGGTTTAATTGGTGAAGGCGTACATTTTGAAACATCTGCACATCTTATAGCGCTCGAAATCGGATAGTAGGCGTCGAGCCAGATATAAGTATCTCCATAATCATCACAGCAACTCCATAATATTGAGAAACTTTCATCGCCAGAACATCTCGTAATCCAGCACAATCTATCACCAGCAGCATTTTATATCAAACCTCCCAACTAAATCATATCATGCGCACAAACGATTTTCGCTTATCTCAACTATCTTAACCCCTATAAGCTCACCATCATCGCCAGGCGAAGCGCATTGGGCGTGACTAACCTGATGCTTGATACGTATCCTGATTTACCTGTAATCGCTCCCGCGCACCAAATCAACTCTATCTGCTATCCATTAACATAAAAATACGAACGTAATTGTGTAGGATCACTCTAACGCGCATATAATCTTCATGGAGTCACTACACGTCAATATTCACTCACCAACACCTTTTTCCGAAATAGTAATAACAACTTCAACACTCACTTTCACCAATAACATACATAACTATATCGAACTACTCACACAAACATAAAACACAACATTAATAAAAACACACATACATAACACCAAACATACCCAAACTCAACACCACAATACCCATCCACAATCACTTCAAAACAAAACAACACACAATCAAACTAAATTACTACTACTTCACCACAACAACATCCTTACTCCACAAAATAAAAACATAACCAAAAACTAAAAAACAAACAAACAACAACAAAAAACAACACAAAAAACACACAACACTCCAAACAAAACAACAACAAATAAAATAAAAAAAAACAAAAAAAAAAATAAAACAAAACACAAAAAAAAATAAAAAACAAAAAAAAACAAAAAAAAAAACAAACAAAAAACAAAACAAAAAAAAAAAAACAAAAAAAAAAACACAAAAAAAAAAAGAAAAGGGCGGGCTGCGCACATCGCCTGGAGGTGCGCAGCCGGAAGGGGAAATTACTGTTTTCTGGGGCCGACGATGGAGAACGCGGCTCCCTGAGGATCGACGCCGAGGACAATCCAGAGGTCGCCGGGGACCTGATGAGGACCCATGCACACCTGCCCGTTTTTCTCCTTGATGCGCGTTGCCGCGGCGTCTATATCGTCAACGTTGAAGTAGTAACGCCAGAATGGGGCTGGAGACGAGTTGGGATCGCGCGTCATTATGGCGCCGATCGGAGCCCCGCCATTATTGAAGATCCTGTAAGTGCCCTGCGGTCCCATGTCCATGGTGCTGTCTTCAGTCCAACCGAAGACGCTGCGGTAGAAGGGCCATGCGGATTGTTCATCGTTGGCGGAGAGCTCATTCCAGCCGACGGTGCCGGGCGAGCCGGCAGAGGGACGTGGCGGTGCATAGTTCAGAGAGCCCTTGAATAAGAGGAAGACGGCGCCTTGCGGGTCCTCCACAGAGGCGAAGCGGCCAACAGTGGGGATGTCCTGCGGTGCGCAGTGTAGTGTACCGCCCGCCTGTTCTACGCGCCCGGCATAAGCGTCGACGTCGTCGACGCCGATGAAACCGACCCAGGCGGGCTGCATGCCGCCGGCGAGCATGTCTGGGGTTAGCTGCATGAGGCCGGCGGTGCTAAGGTCACCGACCGACAAGAGTGTGTAAGGAATGCCGCCGGGGTCGCCCGAACTCTTTGCCTGCCATCCGACGACGTGAGTATAGAAATCCTCGGCTCCCTTGGCGTCCGTGGTTCTGAGCTCATACCATACAAAGTTGCCTGTGGTGGCGTTGGTTGATTTGGCTGATGTGGTGACTTCCTGCTGCGTTATTGTGCTCATGTTTGTCCTCTCTTTGCGAATACGATCTTCCCTGGAACTGGTTTAGGGCCGGTAAAAGCGAATTACAGCATTTTTCCTGATAGTGGATGTGAGCAGTGATGGGTGGAAACTTCTCTATCCTTTTGCTGCGCTCAAGCTCGGCGATATCAAGCTTCTTCATCTTCAGCATCGCCTGTATCGCGTTTGGTTTACCAATAGAAGTTGACCGCCTCTTCTGCGTTGTTGTCGAACCAGAGGAACGGCGTAATACGAGGGAAACTTTCGAAGGAATTCATGGAAATCATCTCCAGGATCAGGGTTCGTCTCGACGCTGCCAAATGAATGTACTAGGGCCTGTCAGTGTTAACAGGCCCTAGATTACTCTCCAGCATGTGTACGCTGTCCACAACAAATTTACCAAACCGAATGTACACTGTCCACAAAACATCATGAATCCCAGAGGAAAAAATCGGCCGCCCGTGCGAAAGACATTTCGTCATGGGAACCTGCGGAGAGCGCTATTAGAAGCGGGCATTGAACTGGCGCGCGCCGGGGGTCCGAACGCGGTTGTACTCCGGGAAGCGACGCGGAGGGCAGGCGTTGCTCCCAATGCTGCTTATCGGCATTTTTCCAGTCACCGGGATCTTTTGCAAGCGGTCAGAGCGGCTGCTCTTTCTTCGCTCGCTCTGGCCATCGAAGCGGAGATCGCCACCGTACGGCGTAGCAGGTCTTCGCCGGCGGAAGCGGCGCGAGCGACCCTACGCGCAGTTGGGACAGGGTATCTAAAATTTGCTCTTACAGAGACGGGCCTTTTCCGGACGGCATTCTCCGTCCCTGATCCGGTTGAGGGCGATGCGGATGCCGCAAAGACAGGCAAAAGCGGCCTCAACCCGTTCCAACTGCTTGGGTCAGCTCTGGACCTGTTGGTAGAGACAGGCGTCCTTCCACCGGAACGGCGAACGGGGGCGGAGTATCTCGCCTGGGCCGCCGTGCATGGCCTGGCTTTCCTGATTATCGAGGGCCCGCTGAGCGGCGCATCCGGCAGGCAAATTCGTGGGCTGTCAGAACGCCTTCTGCAAATGGTTGAAAAAGGGCTCTGATTTCCCTCTCCGGATCCCCGGTTTTCGGGTCGCCTCCCAAGGCGCTCAGCCCATTGAAATTGATTGCCATATGATTCCCGTAGCGGTCAACACGGACAAGGTGATGCGCGTAGTCCCCTCTCCATACGGCGGTCAAGTTGGAAATCATTTTCGAGTGGCGGGGTGATGGCGCGGCGAACCATCTTCGGTCACCTCATAAGTGGTAGTAAATGCATTTCAACAGTAGCCGACATCAATAGGAGGATTTATGGCAACGACAGAAGTCGCAGTAACAACAATGAAGGTGGCACAAATCTCTAAGCCTGGAGGAGATTTCCAGATCGTCGAGCGCGAGATTCCCCAGCCGGACGCAGGACAAGTTCGGATCAAGGTGCAGGCCTGCGGGGTCTGCCACAGTGACATGCTCACGGTAGAAGGGGCCTGGCCGGGGATTCAGTATCCCCGCGTTCCAGGACACGAAGTGGCGGGCATCATCGACGAAGTGGGCGCCGGTGTTGCCGAATGGAAGAAGGGGCAGCGGGTGGGCGTAGGCTGGCACGGCGGCCAGGATAATACCTGTCCCCAGTGCCGGCGCGGAGATTTTCGCAATTGCCGGAATCTGAAAATTGCGGGCATCAGCTATGACGGCGGATACCAGCAATACATGGTGGCTCCCGTGGAAGCGCTGGTGGCCATACCGGACGGCCTCAATAACGCGGAAGCAGCGCCGCTGCTCTGCGCCGGAATCACCACGTACAACGCGCTGCGGCACAGTGGCGCGTTCCCCGGCGACCTTGTTGCGGTCCAGGGTATCGGCGGTCTGGGTCACCTCGGCGTTCAATTCGCGAACAAATTTGGTTATAAGGTTGCGGCTATCGGACGGGGTTCTGAGAACGCGGTGTTCGCCAAGAAACTGGGAGCGAGTGTGTACATCGACAGCAAAGCGACGCGTGCGGCAGAGGAATTGCAAAAGCTTGGCGGCGCCAAGGTTATTCTGGCGACCGCGCCCAGCTCGAAAGCGATGTCTGAGCTGATCGATGGTCTGGGGCCGAACGGCAAGTTCATCGTTGTGGGCGCCACATCCGATCCCATTGAGGTCACACCGTTACAGCTCATTAACGGAAGTCGAACGATCCAGGGCTGGGCCGCGGGAACACCAGCCGATTCCGAGGACACACTGCGCTTCGCCGAACTGAGCGGCGTGCGTCCCATGATCGAAACCTATCCGCTGGAAAAAGCGGCTGAGGCTTACGCGCGCATGATGAGCGGGAAGGCAGAGTTCCGCGTCGTCCTGACGATGTAACGTCAGACAACAAGAACCCAATCGTGAGAAACAGCGGGCACGGGTCTGCGAGTTCGCGGAAGAGGAGCTATAGCGTTTTCACGATTGGTGTATCCGAAGAAACTACTCCCGGTGCAGGCGTTCCATCAAAGAACGCCTGCACATAGCCAACTCTCACCAGGACAAAGTAATTGTGAAAACGCTATAAGTGAAGCGTCTTTTACATTGGCTCGGCGGACCCGATGCTTGCAGGCCTTATGCATGGCATTGGCGGCTTCTGTGCTGCTCTCTTCATCTCAATTGCAGGCCCAGGCACACGGAAAGGAACCTCCCGTCATGGACCACCCGATCTTCTATCGCACAGTACAGATCGATGGACTCTCCATCTTCTATAGGGAGACGGGGCCGAAAGACGCTGCCACCGTTCTTTTGTTGCACGGTCTTCCATCGTCGTCGCGAATGTTTCAGCCGTTGCTGACAACGCTTCGAGATAACTACCATCTAGTTGCGCCCGACTATCCGGGCTACGGACATAGCGACTGGCCCGACCCGAAGCAGTTCGATTACACGTTCGACCACATCGCTTCCGTGTTGGACGACTTCACGCAAGTGCTGGGGTTGTCGCACTACACGCTTTATATGCAGGACTACGGTGGGCCGGTTGGCTTTCGCATGGCATTGGCACATCCGGACCGGGTGCAGGCTCTCATCGTGCAGGATGCGGTCGCTCACAACGAAGGCCTGGGGGCGAACTGGGCAACGCGGCGGGCATTCTGGGCGGACCGGCCCGCTTATGAAGAAGCCTTGCGCAAGAACCTGCTGTCGCTTGCAACCACGAAGACGCGCCATGTCGGAGACGACCCGAAGGTTGAGTACTATGACCCGGATCTTTGGACCGATGAGTACGCATTTCTGAACGCGCCAGGGCAGGCGCAAATTCAAAGCGATCTCTTTTATGACTACCGCACGAACGTCGATGCCTATCCAAAGTGGCAGGCCTGGATGCAGAAGACGCAGCCAAAGCTTTTGGTCCTGTGGGGCAAGCACGATCTCTCGTTCGATCCTGGCGAGCCGGAACGCTACCGCAAGGACGTGCCGCAGGCGCAGGTCTACGTACTCGACGCAGGACACTTCGCGCTTGATACCAAAGCAGATGAGATTGCGGCGCTGGTCCGTGGGTTCATGGCGACGCAGAAGTAACAGTGCCCATCGCGCCTAACTAGATTGATACCTAAATAATATAGCCATACAGTGAGTTGTGGTATAGGCTCCTCAAAGCAGCATTATGAGGAGGCCATCGCTTGCCTTTTCTGAGTCGGCGCGCTCCATTGAGTCTGAGTAACCAGCAGACGGAAATGCTGACCGCGCTTTCGCAGTCGCGAAGTGAGGCGGCAGGCCGGGTACAGCGAGCTTCTATTCTACTGCGCTATCGCGCTGGAGATTCGGTATCGGAGATCGCTGGACCTTAGGTACGAACCGGCCACGCGTTGAGCGCTGCGTGAGCAAGGCCCTGGATCTTGGCGTGACTCAGGCGTTAGGCGATTTGCCGGGCCGTGGCCGCCGCCCAGCGATGACGGCGGAAGCGCGAGCCTGGGTGGTGTCGTTCGCTTGCCGGAAGGCGAAAGATCTGGGGTACGCGCAGGAACTTTGGACCACAAAGTTGTTGGCGCAGCGTGTTCGGAAACACTGCGATCAGGCTGGCCACCCAAGCTTGGCGAAACTGGGGCGGGGAACAGTTTCCAAAGTTCTCAGCGCCAACCAGGTGCATCCGCATAGAATCCAGTACTATTTGGAGCGGCGCGATCCTGAGTTTGAGGCGAAAATGGTGCAGGTTCTGCATGTTTACAAAGAAGTGGAGGTCTGGCGAGAGAAGGGCGTTTCGCCGCCGGATCTGGTGGCCGTGCTGTCCTACGACGAGAAACCCGGCATCCAAGCCATCGCCAATACTACCCCGGATCTGCCTCCTGAACCAGGAAAACACTCCACTGTGGGGCGGGACCATGAGTATATCCGGCACGGAACACTGTCCCTGCTGGCTGGCATCGACCTGCTGTCGGGCGAAGTTCTCGGCTTAGTGCGCAAACGGCATCGTAGCGTGGAGTTCATCGAATTTCTGAAACTCGCCGACGCGCACTACCCCGCCGGTGCACGCATCCGCATCGTACTGGACAACCATCCCGCGCATATCTCCAAAGAAACCCGCACCTTTCTCGGAACGCTGCCCAACCGCTTTGAATTCACCTTCACGCCTAAGCACGGGTCCTGGCTCAATCTAATCGAATCGTTCTTCGCCGAGACGGCCAAAACTCTGCTCCGCGGCATCCGAGTCGCCTCGACCGACGAGTTGAAAACACGGATTGAACTTTACCTCAGGGGAGTCAATCAGACGACCGTTGTCTTCCGCTGGAAATACAAGCCGGAAACCTTCTCCGTCATTTAACTATTGCTTTGTTAATTAGGAATCATTCTACTAGGTACTGGAGAGCCGTATGCCTTCGGAGTCAAGCCCTTGGCGGAAGGACGTTAGTCGCGCTTAAGCGCTTCTGCGTTTCACCCTTGGATTGAACATCTGCCTGCACGGTATCGTGCGTTGGATAGCGAGCTCAGGAAACTTCGCCCAGTCGCTGGTGATGATGTTCCAGAAGACTCCATTACCTGCGTGGTCCATCTACGGATTTGGCCTTGCGCTCCCGGCCATGGAAGCTCTTATTGGGGCAGCTGTCGCCATACGATTCCGGACACGCGTCGCCCTGTTTACCGGAACAGTTCTGATGCTGGCCCTGATGTTCAGCACGACCCTTCGTCAAGACTGGGAACTGGTCGGGATTCAGCTCAACTACTCCTTCATTTACTGCCTTTTGCTCGCCGGGATACGGTTTGACCACTACGGTGCGGACAGCCTTCTTCATCGCGGCACGTAAAATCTTGTAACTTTTGTTGTGGTTCTTTGTCTCATGGGCATTCCACACGAGGAGTGCCTTCGCATGCGGCTGTCCAGATTCAATCCCCCCCGAACTGCTCAAGTTTCCAAAATGAAGTTCCATCTGAGGATGCCGCTTGTCCTCGCTACTGTCTGCGCCTTGTTCCTTGGGGTATCCGCATTTGCCGAGACGACGCCCGCCGTCGGAGCAAAAGCACCTGATTTCACACTATCCACCCCAACGGGCAAAGCAGTGAAGATGTCAAAGGAAGAAGGGGGACACAGCCTCGTTCTGGTGGTGCTGCGCGGTTTTCCAGGTTATCAGTGTCCCTACTGCGTAAAGCAGGTTCATGACTTCATCGACCACGCCTCCGACTTCGAGGCAAAGAAGACGCAAGTTCTTCTCGTCTATCCCGGACCTCCTGCCGCTCTCGATCAACATGGTAGGGAGTTTCTTGAAAAGCAGACCGAGCTTCCCTCGAATATCGTGCTGGTGACCGATCCAGACTATACAGTGACGAATCTCTATGGGCTTCGCTGGGACGCTCCCCACGAGACCGCATACCCTTCGACCTTCGTTCTCGACAAGAAAGGCATGATCGTTTTTGAAAAGATCAGTCACAGTCATGGAGATCGCCTGACCGCGCAGGATGCCCTGGACCATCTCGCCGCAAACTAGCGGTACATGAGGCTGCGATCTGAGATTTCCGGAGCAGCCTTTCTTTTTGAAAGCAGAGTCATTGTTTATGCTACGGATCGGCAATCGTCTTTTCCTCGCTCTCGCCCTCCTCCTGATGTTCCAGCCGGTCAGCTATGCACAACTTCGTGAACTTGGAAGCGGTGCGCCCGGTCCGGTCAAGGCACAGCATCTGACGGCAGAGTTGATCTCCGATTCCGGCGCAGTCGCGCCGGGCACCACAAGCAGGGCTGCGCTGCTGCTTACGCTTGAGCCGGGCTGGCACGGTCTACTGGGTCTACGCGGGTGATTCAGGTGAACCGCCACGCGTGACCTGGTCGCTGCCGCCCGGGATCACTGTGGGACCGATGCGATATCCAGCACCGTCCCGACTTCCTCTTGGGCCGCTGATGGACTACGGCTACGAGGGGACGGCTGTGTTCCCATTCGACCTCTCGGCGTTACGACAACTTCCACTCGGGAATACAAAGCTGAAGGCCCACGTACAGTGGCTTGTGTGCCGTGAGGTGTGCCTCCCAGGGAAGGCATTTCTGGGCCTTGATCTCGATGTCGTCTCAAAGGCTCCCAATGCCACCAACAAATTGATCGCCGCGGCCGTCCAGGCCGAACCGGTCAAGACGCCAGACTCCGTCAAGGTCGAGGTCAATGCAACACGCAACTTGCTCACGCTCCATGTCACGACCGGCAAGAGCGAACGATCCGCGGAGTACTACCCGCTGGATGATGGTTCGATTCGGAATGCCGCCGACCAGCACATCACTGCTAGCGCTGACGGCGTCACGCTCGTGACGGAACGAGCTGACATCTCCGACATTCTGCCAAAGGAGCTCAAGGGTGTCCTAAAGCTGAGTGGAGGACGTTCCTACAGTTTCGATGTCCCTGTGACCCCTCCCAAGATCGAGTCATCATCGAACAGTGAACCTGGCCTGCTCGTCGCTGTCCTGCTTGCGTTTGCCGGCGGAGTCATTCTCAATCTCATGCCATGTGTCTTTCCCGTGCTCTTCTTGAAAGCATTGGCCCTTGTTGGAAGCGTAGGCGAAAGTAGAGCCCGCCAACGGCAGCACGGTATGGCATATACAGCCGGAATTCTGGCCTCCTTTTGGGCGATCGTCAGCACTCTCCTTGCCCTGCGAGCCGTAGGGAAACAGGCCGGATGGGGCTTTCAGCTTCAGTCCCCCGGATTTGTGCTGGGGATGGCTTTCCTGCTCTTTTTCATGGCGCTTTCGCTGGCAGGCATGTTCGATTTGGGACTCACACTGACGAATACCGGTGACAGTCTCACGCGCAAGGGAGGATACACAGGCTCCTTTTTCACAGGCGTGTTGGCAACCGTCGTAGCAACTCCATGCACGGCCCCATTGATGGGCGCTGCTGTCGGATTCGCATTGTCCCAAAGTGCCCTCGTCACTTTCACGGTGTTTACAGCTCTGGCCCTGGGTCTGGCGTCGCCTTATCTCGTGTTGACCTTGGTTCCGGGGTGGGCAAGCAAGCTGCCGCGGCCGGGTCGCTGGATGGAGATTCTGAAACAACTCACCTCGGTTCCTCTCCTTCTCACCGTGGTCTGGCTGATCTGGGTTTATGGCCGCCTGAATGGAGCCGCGCCCGGAGACAGCACCGATCACATCGCCAGACTGTTGGTCGGTCTGGTTGTTCTGGCTATCGCGGGCTGGATTCTGAGACAATGGCCTGCTCGTCGCTGGGGCTACGCTGCCGCCAACCTCGCCATCATCGCCGCCTTGACCGTTCCCTTGAGCTCTGGACATATGGATCGTCTGCAATGGCAGCCTTTTTCTAACGCTGCGCTTGAAATGGCCCAGAACCAGGGAAAGCCTGTCTTGGTCGACTTCACTGCGGCATGGTGCCTTTCCTGCCAGGTCAACGAGAAGGCTGTGTTGCAGGATAAGAGCGTTGAACAGGAACTCATTCGGGGGCATTACGTTCTGCTGCGCGCTGATTGGACTCGCTACGATCCGGAGATTACAAGCGCACTGAACAAAGTCGGTCGTAGCGGTGTCCCAACCTACGTCGTGTTCTCCGGCCACGCGGATGGCGGTAGCCACGTTCTGCCGGAGCTGCTGACGCGCGGCATCGTGCTCGATGCCATTCGACAAAACGGGACGTAACAATAGTCGTGATGGACTCACCGCATCCGGAAAGGCAGGGGCCTCAACATGATCCAGGCAGGCAACACTGAGGGTATCTCGGGCATCATTCGATTTGTCCTTGAGATCGACAAACTCAAGGGAGTCCTGCGTAAGGTCAAGCCTACGGGAGAAGACCGCTACGAAAACACCGCCGAACATAGCTGGCAGATCGCATTATTTGCACTCTCCCTCGCGCAGGTCGTGGAGATATCAGTCGATGTCAACCGGGTGATTGCGATACTTCTCGTGCATGATCTTGGGGAGATCGATGCGGGAGATAAACTTGTCTTCGCACAGGATGGTTGGGAAGACCGCAAGGTTGTTGAGCTTCGCGCTGTCGAGCGAATCTGTGATATCGCCCATTAAAGGCGGCCGATTTGGCTGATCACGTTATGGAAAGAGTTCGACGGGGGCGGAACTTCGGAAGCTCGTGTCGCGAAAGCCATCGACCGATGCATGCTGGTCCTGCTGAACCTGAGCAACCAAGGCGGAAGCTGGCTGGAGAACGGTGTGACTTATGAGCGCGTCGTCGGACGAGTCGGCCCAGAGATCGAGAACGGCTGTCCTGAACTCTGGACCTACATGAAGGCGAAGTTGGAAGAAGGTCGCCGCAAAGGATTCTTTGCGGCGACCTCGTAATGGTTTTACCGGCCCTTCACACCTCATCTTCGAAAAGGTGCGTCGCGTGAGTGATCGCCGACCCTGCGCGGATCGTCCCAGGTTCAAATGCTGCTTTATCGAACGCCACCCAACCAACGACTTAGATCCTGATTCAGAGCTTTTCCGCGAGGATGTCGACCATCTGAATCTGTGGCTGAGAAACGAATAGCTCTTCGGCACGAGCAAAGAGAGCTTTTGCCACCTCACCGGTTACATGTGCGTTACGTCCTTCGTCATCCTTGAAGGTGTCAAAGATGCCAAACGTTGCCGGCCCGATCTTGAATGCGAACCAAGCCGTCGTACCCACCTCAGCTGCCACGAGAGGTGTCGCCGAACTAAGAAATTGTTCCACGTCTGCTTCCTTACCTGTACGTGCCTGCAATGTTGCCAAAATACCAACTCTATTCATCTGATTTTTCCTTTCTCCCTCGCGATTGGTTAAGCCGCGCGCCTCAGTGTCAGCGCACAGGTCGTTAATTAGATCGCAATCGATCGAGCGCGACCGAAATCGGGCAGACGTCGATCCGATCTCAACCGTTAGAGTTGAGATTCGTTAAAAGGTTACAGCGACCAATGCGACAACCACTCAACTGATGCGGGAAAGAGCTGCGCCGCTGGGATTAATTTGTCATGAAACGTCGAGGATGTTGTTACATAGGACGATGACGTGTCCGTTATGCGGAAGAGAGCGTTCCCGGGACAATGTTCATCGCACCTAAGCACTTTCGTCGTAATCCTGTGTAACCTCTTCGACCCTCGCGCCTCCCATACCCTCGCGGATTAACGGGATGATCGCGGCCTCTGCCGTGGCAGATGTGGGGGAGTTCCGTTGCGCATACATATTTCTACCTGAGCGCTGATTGGTACCGTAGAAGCTGTGCGCAATAGAAATCTCAAGGGAGAGACTCGTTGAGGAGATGCTGCCCACGCGGGCAAAGAGGATTACCCGCGTGGGCCGGCAACGGGCCTGAGTCCATTGCGATTACAGTGCAGCGATACCGTTGAAGCCCACCGCCGCGGTGAATCCAGGAATCTCCTCCACTTCCGTCAGCGTTCCGTTGGACTGGATGGCAAAGACACCCACAGTTCCGACCGTCGCGTTGAGCGAGTAGAGGAACTTGCCATCGCCGCTGACCGTGATGTCGAGGTTGGTGGCGTTTCCCGGGTTGCTTGCGACGACAGAGGACGTGGTGAGCGCGGTCAAGGCGCCGCTCTGGCCGATCGAAAATCCGGAGATGGTCGAGCTACCGGCATTCGATACGTAGACAAAAGCGCCATTCGGAGTGATTGCATTCCAGCAGTTGGCGTCGCCGTTGGTCGTCAAACTCTGCGTGACAGCGGAAAGGTTTCCATTGGAAAGCACTGTGTAGGAAGAGATTGCAGAAATGCTGGAACCCGTCTCAGAAACAATCAGCTTTCCATCGGGAGCGAACCGCCCTGAGAAGGCTCCAACCCCAGCGCTGGGATTGACAACAATGGGGCCCAATGTACCGTCAGGATTGATGTGGAAGGTATCGATATTGTTGGTGAGACGCTCCACCACGGCGAGGGTCTGGCCGTCGGGGCTGATCGAAATCGATGATCCGCCAACCGCGTTGGCAGAGAGAAACACGGTGGAGTTAGCAATAGGAAGCAGCTGCCCACCGAAGCCCATTTGGAAGCCAACAACGCTACCCGCGCCGCCCTGGTTGAGGACATAAACGCGATTCTGCGACTGAGCAATGGCCACGGGATTGCTGCCGCCGGATGGTTGCCTATTCAGAAAAAACAGTCGTCCCTCGATAACCCGAAAGGCAGTGATATCGCCGCTTCCCGCGTTCGCGGCAAACAGGAGCGTGTGGTCGGCGCTCAAGGTCAACGAGCCCTGCGATTCAAGGGGATCGTTCACACCCCCAGTGCCCCTTCCTTGCGTATCGAAGGTTTCCTTTGCGACAACTGTCCCATCGGAGTTATGAACGAATTCAATTACCTGGTTCTTGTCGGCATTATTCGACATGACAAAGAACGTTTCTGTTCCTCTGGTTTGTGCGCCGGCGAGCATGGCAGGGAACAAGCATCCAATCCCAATCACGATCGTCGATAGGCCACGAATTGCTTTCAACATTTTCCACTCCTTGGAAGGGCGAGAATTTGCGCGCAAAGAAGACCCAAGTGTTGTCTACGAAGGCAATGCTCATGGAATGGCCGCTCTCTGCGCAGCTATTGGAGAGGCCAAGAGAGGAAAGGTTACAGGCTCGTGCATGAATACTGAAGAGTTAATGGTGCAGTGTTTCCCGTTTATAGGTTTGCGACTTGTGACACTATATGGGGCGGACTTCAGTCCGCCCCATATAGCCCCACTCAATGAAGTAGGACCGCACTTCGTGGAATAAGCTCGTCGGCTACTGAGAAGCTAAAAGATTTCGTCGATCCATTTGAGTGCCGTCTTCGGTGCCAACCGTTTCATGTAATCCACCTCGACGTACGACCGGATGACCTCGCCAGCCTTCGAGACGAGAAATGCTGCAGGTACTGGTAGTTCATACCGACTGTCTCCGTTGTAGGCCGCAACGTCGACGCCGAAGAGTTCCTGAACTTGCTTCAAAGCCGGGTCCATTTGAAAGACAATTCCGAACTGACGAGCGACGCCATTCCCCGAATCGGACAACACAGGAAACTTCAGATGGTGTTTCTCTTGCAGCGTTAAAGAATGATCCGGCGTCTGCGGGGAAATCGCGACGAGCGTCACTCCTCGATCCTGAAACGACTGCAACTGCTCCTGATACGCCTGAACCGTCAGGTTACAGAATGGGCACCATGCGCCTCGATAGAAGAGAATCAGTAGAGGCCCGGTTTGCCTGAGGGCTGAACTCTTCACCAGCTTTCCTGTCGCATCCGGCAGCTCGAAATCCAGGATCATTTGGCCCGGCAGAAGAGCACCCTGGACGAGGCCTGAGTCCATCAATCGTTGCCTTGTCGCTTCAATCGTTGGGACAACATGCGGCGGTGTCTTTTCTGCGACAGTCTGTCTTGCCGCATTGAGTTCATTCTGAAGATTCATGGTGCTCCTTCGAGGCAGGTTGCCTTATCTGAAGGTTGGAGTCGGTCGAGTCGAGAAGGTTACATCGCCTGCTGGGTCGTCATTGCTTGGGCGGGCTTGTCATGGCCCTTCGAATCGATGCCAGAGGTGCGTTCGCATCCAGTTCGATCCCGCGGGAACCGGCTCGCACACCCAGCTGTTGCCAGAGTTGATCGAGGTCCACCACAACCGGGGCATCCTTCCATTTGCGATACAAGTCAACGAGAACGGTCGTCCCTGCCGCTCGATCACCGGTCTCGAGAACTCGTGATAGCGGCCACTCTGTATCGATGGTGCCTTGTGCCGCCACGATCGCCTGAAGAGCGTCCTGCAACCCTTGCGATTGCCCGTTGCTTTTCGGATCTGGACATCGGCGACCAGGCAGAACATGGTGCCGCCCCAATACGTCCGGTCCCATGTGTGGGTCCGGTCCAGTCCCTTATCTCCTGGTCGTGGCTCCCCCTGAGGCATTCCCTGTACCATGCCAGCCCACACCTGTTCTACCGGAAGTTGATTCGCTTGAACTCGGGCGATCGGCTCGACCTTGGCATGGAACGGGACCGAACTTATCTGCATCAGAGGACACGGCCTTTTGCATGTTCCAGACCTGCCAACCAGTTGGTTCAGCACGCAACGCTGGCTCTACCTGGATCCTTCCTGGGGCAGCCTCTTTAAAGGCAGAAACAGGAAAGATTTGGCTTTAATGAATTCCACAAAGTGGCCCTTTTCTTGAGGAAAAAGGCCGTTGATGGCAGCGGCTTGGGATATATCCATCCTGTTTCTGCCGTAGATCCGGCAAATCGGATATTACGCCTGGATCCCGTATGCCTTCGCTGGGGCTGGGAGTTTTGCCGGCGGCTGAAGAGTATGACATCTCCGATCTGGCCTAGCCGCAATCTTAGTAACGAAGGCCGAGTCTCTGAGGAAACACTTCTTCATCCTCATCGAGATCGAGCAGGCTGGAATGTTCTCTCACAATTCGTCGATGGGCTATGCTCATTGCAACATGCGCCAAAGCCACCGCAAAGATGGCGATCGCAATATGCAACGCTCTCGCCTCGATCCAGCGCTCGCAGCTGAGCGTCAACCATACCAACGGAGGAAATAGTCCGAAATACAATACAATCCCAAATACGAGGTTTGTGCGCGACGGCACTGTGACTCCGGTGAAAGGTATGATTTTCACTTTCAGAAAGAAGGCGTCTGTGAGAAGCAGACATAAGGCCGCCGCGACGAGCACTTGAACTGTGATTGTTTTCCAGTCCCGCGCCTCAGCGGGAGCGGCTAAGTGCAGTGCCGCGACCGTTGCAGTAGCAATCGTCATTCCCAAGACCAGAGTCCAAGTCTGGGCAGCCATAAGCTGATGCACTCCGGGCCTGCCGCAAGTGATCCGAAAGATCCAGCTTCCCCGTTCGTCGGCCGGCGAGACAAATGCAGTGCGCAATCCGGCGATAGTCCAGAAGACGGCGACAGGAATCGCAGCCTGCAACCCATCCGGTGAAAGTGCGACGCGGATATGGCCATGCCCGACGGTCAGCCGTGCAGCACCTGCAGCTATCAAGGCGAGGCCGATGCCCCCATACATCGCCAGATACCCACGGTGGCGGCGCGTCCTCGGCAATGTTTGGCCGATGAAGTGGTAGACTCCGCGTTGCACGGGATTTCGTAACAATGTTGCATGCAATAGGGTATTGATGGGCTTGGCAATCAAGCTTTCGCCATCGCGTGCCACTGACCCTTGGATAAGCTGGCTGGTTCTGCGTTTGTACGCGGCCGGATAGATCACGATAGCAGTGGTAATCATCCAGAGGGTTGCCCAACAACCTCTTTGCGCAAGCTCGGAAAAGACCGGCAAGGCCGATGGTCCTCTCAGAAGCCGTTCGTAAATTCCTAGAAACCAGAATGGCGGGAAGTAGCGCACAGCTGCGCTGCTGGAGTTCATTAATGCCTGGAGAGAGCGGGACAAAACCGGAGATAGAAAGAAGACCATCGAAAGGGCCATGATGGAGAGCCCCTGTAAGAAGGGCGAAACCTTCCGGGAAAGACGCTCCCCAAGCGCGGCCAGAACCAGTCCTTGTAAAGTCAGAAATAAAGCAGCAGAAAACATGCCGCTCATACTGACTGCCACCAGGTGGGCTAGAAAATGCAGCGCGGGACTTGGCAGGTCCGATGCGGCCGGGAGAAAGACTATTCCCAGGAGATTCGCGCCAATTAGAAAGATACAGAGAAAGATAGAAACGGCCGCAATCCTCGCCAGAAACAGTTTGCGGTTCTGAATTGGCAAGGTTGAAAGCACGAAAACATCGAGCAGCTCCGGAAAGAAGGAATCCCATTCAAAGACTGTCACTATCCCCATCGCGGCCATCGAATACATTACATAGAAATATTGATCGCTTATCTGGAGCCAGAAGGGCCTTCCGCCAGGGAAGTGATAGGGCGGGAACAGAGCCATTGCCACAAAAAGACCCGGCAGGCCGATCGCGCATGCAATTTGAATAAGACGAGTCTTCGCCTCATCCTCGGTCGAGACCATCTCATTATTGAGAAAGCGATCGAGGAAATGGCTGACGAGGAGCCTGAACTGACCTCGTTCCCGCGGAACTGTTACGGCCATTCCGGCCTGTACTTCGAGAGACAGAACCGCGTGTTCCGGAGGGGCAAAGATGCGTAGGGAATCAAGCATTCTTTACTTTCATTACTTCGACCAGCTCGCGTGCCAATACTCTTGTATCCTGCTGCTGCACCAACTGCGCAAAAACACTTTCCAGGTCCTCTAATTTCATCAACCTGGTCAGATCGGAGGGCGGAGCATCCGCTAGAATCTTCCCATTCGCAATTACGATCACCCGGCTGCAGATCTGCTCCACCACTTCGAGAACATGCGAAATATAGAGAATCGCCTTACCCTGCGCTGCGAGCTCCTGTAAGAGATCCTTAAATAGGCGCGACGATACGACGTCCAATCCGGACAGCGGCTCATCGAAGATCAACAGCTTCGGGTCGTGCATCAGCGCCGCGGCAATCAGTACACGCTGTTTCATGCCTTTCGAATAAACCGAGATCGGCGAATGCCGCCACGACTCCAGCGCCAGGAGCTTTAGCAGCTTATTCGCCTTTACTTCGATGACCCGCTCGCGCATGCCCCGCAGCCTGCCGGCCAATTGCAGGTATTCAAGGCCCGACAGATAGGTATAGACATAGGCCTCCTCCGGGACATAGCCCAATGCTTCGCGAAAACTAACCAGATGATCGCGGATATTCTTTCCCTGAAAGAGTACCCGGCCATCATTCGGCTGCAGGATGCCGGTGATGATCTTTACCGTGGTAGATTTTCCGGAGCCATTGGGTCCCAGATACCCGACGACTTCGCCGGCCCCCACACGGAAGCTGACATTCTCGATCGCGGGAATGCCGCGGTAGCGTCTCGTCAGGTTTTGCAGCTCGAGCATAGGCTGGCTCTCCTCCCGCCGTATCCCTATGTAGCATACTACCCTTTCATGGTCAAGTAGCTTGCTACCTATGTAGAATTCTCTGGATGGGCGCCGAGCCAAAACTTACTCATACGGCAGCCATGATTCTCCAAGCCATTCATGCCGGCTATATCTATGGCTTCAGCGTTATGGAGATGACCGGGCTGCCCAGCGGAACGGTTTATCCGGCGATGCGTCGTCTGGAGCGGGATGACCTGATTGCCTCGCGGTGGGAACAGCCGGCTATCGCGCAGGCTGAGCAGCGGCCGCCGCGGAAGTATTACAAACTCACGCGGGCGGGTAGAGCGGCACTCGAGGCGGCACATAGGCGATATCCGCTCCTGGCGAAGTTGATCCCTTCCCCTCAGGTTGAAAACGCATGAAGATTTGGCGCCCTGTTTATTCTCTTCCGGTGTTTTTTACCATTCTCCGGATTGCCGCTTTCATGGCGCCCGGCCGTCAAAGGGGGGAGTGGTTGTCAGAGTGGAAAGCGGAACTTTGGCACGTTTGGCATTCATGCAATGGCGAACCCAACATTTCGCCTCACGGGAAAGAACAGGTGATGCAATTTTGTCTGGGGGCATTTAAGGATGCGCTCTGGCTCAGACGAAACGATCCTGGCTCAATAGCCTGCGGCATCTTCCAACTTGGGTCTCCATCGCGATGTGTTTTCATTCTGGCCATGCTGGCCGCGGCCGGCATGTTGCTCGCGTATCGATTACCCGGTGCTCGCAAGGTAATCCTCGCGTCTCCTTACCGCGATGCGCCGAATATCGTGATGATCTCGCCGAGTGGATACTCATCCTACCCGTTTCCCACGATCCCGCTGGCCGATTACCAATCGTGGACAAGCAGCACGCACCAGGTATTGACCAGCATCGCCTTTTACCAGCCAGTGCATAAGCGGCTGCAAATTGGGCAACATCAGACGGCAAAACTGTCTATTGCCCGGGCAAGCGACAATCTATTTCAGTTGCTGCGCATACCGGCTGTATCTTCTGTTTCACATCCGGCGAAGCGTAGACAAGTTGCGGCATTGATTCTCAGCAATGCCGCATGGCAGCGATATTTCAGCGGCGATCCGCAAATCGTTGGACAAGTTCTCGAGGTGGCTGGAGAACAGGCCTTCGTCGCAGGGGTGATACCCGACGACTCCTGGCGGCTTCCGGGCCAGGAGGACGCATGGCTGCTCGAGGATGAGCACGGATTGGCTTCGTTGCCCTCACACTCCAGGGGATTCGTAGTGGCCAGCGTAAGAACATCGGCCTTTTCCGATCCGCATAATGGGCCGTGGCAAATATCAGTGCCGAATCCACACGGCGGTTACGACAATTATGACTGCGTGTCACTGGCCGAGCGAAGCCGAGAACCGTTCCTCGTCTTTCTCTTCGCGCTCGCTCTCTCCTGTCTCGCATTACCGGCGACTACATCTCTGCCGCTGGGAGACTACCCGGTAAATAACAATCAGCTTACCTTGAGAATAAGAATTCGCAGATGGGTCTTCTTATTGATTAAGCTTTCGTTGATCTTGCCTATCGTGTATTACGGATCATCCGGCCTGGCGCATCTCAGCCGCTCGATCAACCCTGTGTTCTCCCAATACATTCAGCTGGGAACGTCATTTTTGGGATTTCTCTTCGCGTTTCGCTGGGCCTTGCAGGACCAGCGAAAGCGTTGTCCGGTATGCCTCAAGTTGCTCACCAATCCCGCTCGCGTGGGACACTCTTCGCGAAACTTCCTGGCATGGAACGGGACCGAACTTATCTGCATCGGAGGACACGGCCTTTTGCATGTTCCAGACCTGCCAACCAGTTGGTTCAGCACGCAACGCTGGCTCTACCTGGATCCTTCCTGGAGCAGCCTCTTTTAAGGCAGAAACAGGAAAGATGTGGCTTCAATGAATTCCACAAAGAGGCCTTTTTCTTGAGGAAAAAGGCCACTTCATGGCAGCGGCTTGGGACATGTCTATCCTGTTTCTGCCGTAGATGCCTATTTATAGCGTTTTCACAATTACTGTGTCCTGGTGAGAGTTGGCTATGTGCAGGCGTTCTTCGATGGAACGCCTGCCTCGAGAGTAGTTTCTTGGGATACACCAATCGTGAAAACGCTATAGGCACGCTTTGAGTCATCCGCCTCTGCTGATATAGGCTGACGCTGGCGCATATGCACAAAATTCGTAATCTTCGCTGGTGGGTGGCCGGCCTGCTGGCCTGCGCCTCCGCGCTCAGCTATCTTGACCGGCAGAGTTTTCCCGTTGCGGTCACGGAAATCCAAAAGCACATAGCTGTTTCCGACCGGCAATACTCTGTGCTGCAGATGTTGTTCCTTCTCGCCTACTCGGTTATGTATGCGGGAGGGGGCAAGATCGCGGATTGGTTGGGGACGCGGTTAGGCTACACCATCGTGATTCTCTGGTGGTCCGCCGCAACCATTTTGAATGGGCTTGTCAGCAGCGTTTTCGGCCTAGGCGTTGCGCGCTTTCTTCTGGGTTTCGGTGAGGGTGGAGGGTTTCCTTGCTCGGCAAAAGCTGTTTCCGAGTGGTTTCCACCCGAAGACCGGGCGCTTGCTTTTGGCATCTTCAATACGGGATCGAGCGTAGGCGCTGTGGCCGCGCCGCCGCTCATCGCGGTCATCATACTGACACTCAACTGGCGATGGGTCTTCTTCCTGACTGGAACATTGGGCTTGTTGTGGGCGCTGGTTTGGTGGTTCTTCTATCATCTCCCGAAAAACCAGAAACTCATCACACCCGAGGAACTGGAGCACATCGAGGGATCGCTTGCCAGGGAAAAAACAGCCAATGGGGCCGCGGCGGAAAAACCTATCTCATGGATTGGCCTTTTCAAGTATGGCCAAGTGTGGGCGTTGATCTCGGCGAAGTTTCTTACTGACGCCGCATGGTTTTTCTTCATCTTCTGGATTCCGAAGTATCTCGCCGACGTGAGGCATCTGAATATCCGGCAAATCGGATATTACGCCTGGATCCCCTATGCCTTCGCTGGGGCTGGGAGTTTTGCCGGCGGATGGCTGAGCAGCATCTTAATCAAGCGCCACCTTACGGTCAATTTCTCTCGCAAGCTTTGCTTGGGGCTGAGCGCCGCGATGATGCCTGTCTCCTTGCTGATTGCAACGTCTCCTTTGGGGATGGCCATTGCATTTTTCAGTATGGCCCTTTTTGGACACCAGTTTTGGTCCACCATCCTGCAAACTCTCGCTGCCGACATTTTTCCTTCCGTTGTTGTCGGTTCAGTCGCGGGGCTGATGGGAGCTGTCGGGTCGTTTGGAGCAATGCTCTTCGACTTACTAGTTGGCGCAATCCTTACTTATTCTCATAGTTATTCCTGGGTGCTTACGATTGCCGGATTGCTCCATCCACTCGCATTCCTGCTTATTTTGCTGTTGATTCCCAGGATCGGACCCGTCGTCACCCGGACTGAAACAATTCATGCCACATGAGAAAGCATTTATGGCGCTCAGGATTAAAGGCTTTGGTCCGCTACCGTGGGCTCTTGGGAGTAACGAAACAGTAGGCGGTGTATTTAATTTCACTCCAGGCCCGCTCGCCGATAGGATAGCCGGGGAACAGGGGCCGGTTCACCGGCGTGAACTTAATGCGCACCCGGATCATCTTTTTACCGCGCGTAAGATCGCGCGAGATAAGGAATTCATCGTCGCGGAATCTGCGGTTCGAAGTTTCGACATTGTGTTCCGTGGCTCCCAGTTCCTGCTTCGGATTAGAGTACACAACGGTATTCGAGCCGGCTAGATACCAGATACCTGCGAGCTTCCACTGGGATTTCGACTTATCCGCGATATATACTTCCGCCCGCTGATCGGCAAAGGAGTAGTCCAGCTTGCGGCGAAGAAGCACCCCTAAATTGTCAGGGCGTAGACGGAGATGAAATTCCGAAGTGCCCTTGGTTGTGCGGCCGCGATCTTGCTCCTCGGGATAGATGACTTTGCCGTGGAGAGTATCGACTCCCCATTCGTAGCGGGAGGATATGGGTGTATGGCGCTGAAGCCTGCGGCGAGGTGTAGCCGTGGGCATGTTCAGCTCGCCGTATCCCCAATCTGGAGCTGATCGGTTTCAACCAGCGAGGGTGATGGAAGGCCATACCAATAAGCGATGGTTTCGTAGTGTTCGGTCGACTCATTCGTGCCGCCATGCTCCAGGCGGATTACCGCGTTCTTGCCGAACGGCATGAGGTCGGCGACCAAAAAACGGTAAGCCGACTCGATCTTATCTTCATCATTTAGGGCAACCTGCGGAGTGCGGGCGCCCACCGGATGGCCGACAAACGGCAGGGTCATATTCAATCCGCCCCAGTAATCTCCCCCACCGCCCCATTCTTCGGTGCCCGTACCCTGAGCCTGCGGAGTGAGGCTGTCATCGAAGAAGAACCGGGGGTCTCCTTCGAGTGTGCGCAAGTATGCATTGTGAGAAAAAATGAATGACGTGCCCACAAAGCTTCCCGACCAATCTTTGGCTCCTTCCACACCTCGCGTATCGACGAGCACCATGTCTTCTCCGGGTGTGGGGTGCGGAATGTCGCGGTAGGTCGCATGAAAATAGGCAAGCTGATTCGCGGGTTGGTGCAAGGGCATGGACCGTACTTCCCATTGAACTCCGTCGATCAGTTGGCCTGCGCCCACCAGTTCGATGCGGGCCGATCGGAAGAACGGCATGGGAAAGTAGCAAGCGAGATAGATCCGATCCTTTGTGAAGCGAATGCTCACCGGAAAGGCCTTCACGAGATATTCCCGGTTGTCGCGGTTGTAAAGAGTGCCCGCTCCATAAAAAAGAGCGATCGGAGCATCGATCGACGGCTGCTGTCTTCCGTCCCAGGTCACGCGCAGATGAACATTTTTGAAGGCAGGCGCCTGATCGCGGGGTATAGAGAAGGAGAGGGCACGAATGACTGTCTTGCCCTTCATATCCACGGCTGTAACCGGTCCCATTGCTGGAACGTTCAGTGTCCCCTTCGCTTCATTGACGCCGGTTGTGGGCGCGATGTCCGTACCGGATCTGGAGATCAGATCGAGCACATCCCGATCGGGGATTACGCTCTCATTCCAGCTTTGAATAGCGTGCGACAGAGGTGTCCCCGGCACGAACTGGTCATAGATGTAGTATCCGGTTCCATAATGAGTCCGGGTATAAGCCATTTGGAAGCTATGCTCAAAGCCGATCGGACTCCAAACCAGGTCTGCTCCCTTGGTTATGGCCCAGGTCTCATTCAGCGGGCTGGGGAAGGGCGCCAAGGGAAGAAAGGTGGAGTTGGGAACCGGATGCAGCGGATCGGCAGTACTGCTTTCCTGAACTAAATGATCTTTGCCGTCCACCACATAATGCCAAGGGCTTCCGTGCCAGTGGTTGTAGCGGCTGAAGAGGAGAATTCCGGAGCCTTCCAGATCGAGCGTGACATTGAAATCGTCGGAGAGTTGATAGAGAAAGTGGGACGCGTCGGCGCCTTCATTCCCTCCACGCCTGTCATAGGTGCTGCGCATATAGGCGCGCATTCCGATCCTCTGCTCGGGCCATCGCGCCCATGCCCGATAGGCGTCGAGTCCAACGGGGATGGGAGAGGGTGGTTGCGCCGCCCAGGCGATTCCGGCGGAAAGCAATAACGAGCAGATGCAGAGACGACGTGAGAGAGAATCTAAGAATCGGAGTTGCGTCAAAATGCCTCCAGGATGCCTCAAGGCAGCTTTGTATCCGGCGCCGACCGGCCCGGTCTAGAGCATTTTAGCTTTCGGTGTAGACGAGAAAACCGCTTTCGACGCGGCCGTTCCATCGAAGAACGGCCGCTCATAGCTGAGATAACCAGTTCACAGCAAAACCTAAAATGTTTTAAAAGACGTACTTCAGCGCAACTTGCATGATGCGTGGGTCGTTTGCCGTCAGGACGATGCCGAAATTGGGCGAGGTAAAGGTACCGCTCGGATTAAGAAATGTCGGATGGTTGAGCGAATTGAACGCCTCTACACGCAACTCGACATATTGAGGTTTATCGAATGCCTGAAAGGGGAAATTTCGAAACGCCGAGAGATCGGCGTCATAGCCGCCAGGACCTTCAAGCGAGTCGCGCCTGGAATTCCCATAAGTGCCAGGCGGATTCACGCTGAATGCTTTGGTATTGAACCACGTTTTCAACGTTGGATGAGCCAGGTTGGCGTTTCCTGTCACGTTAGGCCGATCAAAGCCCACGCCTGTCAACGATGCGTCCGTCCCGGTCGAGGGACTGAACCAGAGCCCGGTATGGGCGGTTACGATCGCGCCCAACTGCCAGTCCGCGAGAAGCCGCCAAGCCCAATTTCCCGTGAAGTGGGGCGTACCGGCGACCAGAGATGTGTTGAAGATCTGACGCTGATCCGTGACGCAGTTTCCACGATCGCCTGCACGATCATAGGGGTTTTGATAGGAATTTGTAATTTCCGATGTGATTGCTCCGTCACTGAGGCAATGCGACCAGGTGTAGTTGAGAAGCAAGCTAAGATTCCTGGTCAAACGGTGGTTCAGAGTGGCGAGCAGCGCATGATAAGAAGAATTCCCGCCGTCGTCGACCAGGATAATCGAGCTGAAGGCGCTTCCGGCTTGCGGGTTGATCCGAGCCAGAACCCGCCTGCTATTCGTATTCGCAACCGTAGATGCGCCCGGGATATAGACCGCTGGATCCTGTTGGGTCTGATACCAGAGATGCGTTCCCTTATTGCCTACATAGTTGAGGGAGAAAAGCCAATTAGAACTCACCTGCTGCTGCACGCTCAGATTCCATTGCTGCAAGTAAGACGATCGGATGTGGAGTGGAAGATTTGCATATTGACCCGCTGAAGTAAACGTAGCATTGGCAGTTGGAGGAATGGGCAACGGGAACGGATCCCCGCCTGGGTATCCGAGATAGGGATTGCCAAATCCGCCCGATGGATTATTAAGGGTGATCGCGCTGGCCCAAGGCGGACCGAAGCCGAAGCGATCGAAATATTGCTGCGGCGGAAGGTCATAGAGTATCCCGTAGCCCGCGCGCACGATGGTTTGCGCATTTCCATTCGTATCCCAGACGATGCCGGCGCGGGGAGCGAAATTGGCCAAGCGGTTACTTGTACCTGATCGGGGAAAGCCCGGATCGCCTGGGAAAGAAAGTCCAGGCGCGGCGTTCTTAAAGACCTGGCTCTTGGTTCCTGCGATAAATGACGGCAAATCGAAGTGGGTTACGCGCCTTTGCTGCTCGACTTCCGGAAGGTAAGGCTCCCATCGCAACCCGAGGTTGACGCTGAGGCGAGGGTTGAAGCGTATTTTGTCCGAGCCATAAAGCCCGATATAGTTTTGTGCATAATTCACCAGCGTCAGGTTTCCCTGAATGAACGAGCTAGGGAGGCCCAGCAGCAGATCCGTAAGTGCATAGCCCGTAACCTGCCCATTGAAACTAAAGCTCGCATCCTGCTGGGTCGAGGTCTGATAGTTGGTGGTCCGGCGGATCCACTCACCCCCGAAGGCAAACTGATGACGTCCTTTGACCAGGTCGAAATCATCCGCAAATTGCCTGCTGCCTGTATAGACCTGCGCATGAGAACAGGTCCCGCAGAAGGTATTGAAGAAGCCGGTAACTCCGATCTGCGGGAAGTTGCCGGGGGAGTCCGCTACGTTGAGCCCGATGTCCTGAATGGTAGGCAGCCCCGAGGCGGCTCCGCGGTTGACATGCTCGCGAATCCAAGTGAAATGAAATGCATTGATGGCACTTGCCGTAAACGTGTAGGAGTCCCCGATAACCAATGAATGAACTGTATCGTTGACTCCAGGGTTTTGGGTAAGGAGTAGATCGTTGTTGTTATATACCGCGGGATTATTGTCATTGGTGTAGAAATAGCGTCCGAATAGCGAATGGCGCTGCGACTGGGTCCAGTCGATTCTTCCTATGTACTGGTTCTCATGGGAATTATTGGGAATTTTGTAGAGTATCTTGCCGCATGGATCGCTGCTCGATGGAATGTATTTCAACAGGTTGAGCGCTTGGGGGCTAAACCGGGATACTGGAATTTGCTTGTTAGGAAACGGCTTGCCGTTTGTGGGATCGATAATGACGGTTGGCACTGTTCCACACCCGCTGAAATTGCCTTGAAGCTCCTGAGCGGTCGGAACAAAGGACGTGGTGGTCGGGGGCGCCGTATGAATGATGGTCCCTTGATAGCCGCCAAAGAAGAATAGCCGATTGTGCAGAACGGGTCCGCCAAGCGTACCTCCGAACTGATTCCGCTTGAGCTGATCCACGCTGGATGCAAAGTAGTTGACGGCGTTGACCGCGCCGTTACGCAGAAATTCGAAAAGATCTCCGTGGTACGCATTGGTGCCGGATTTTGTCACGATGTTAACAACACCACCGGCGCGGCCGCCATAACTGGCTGGAATAGCGTTCGTCTGCACGCTGAACTCCTGCAGAGCATCGGGGAAGGGGATAGGAAGATTAATGGCGCCGAAGGCATCGTTGTGATCTCCGCCGTCCATGAGATAGACGGTGCCATTGGCCTGTCCGCCGGCGATGGCGATGGTGGTTGAGGAAGGATAATTTTTGCTGCTGGCGAGGTCACTGGCCGGAGCAGTCACGGCGGCGCCGGAGAGCAGAATGAGCTGCGTTGGCTGCCTGCCGTTCAGCGGGAGATCGACGACACTCTGATCGTTGATGACCTGGGAGATGCCGGTGGTCTGCGTCTCGGCCATGACAGCGTTACCGTGGACCTCCACCTGCTGCGACACCGCGCCGATTTGGAGCACCACGTTGAGCGTCGGATTGGTGTTGACCTGCAAAACCACGCCCTCTTGCCGGGAGGTCTTAAACCCCGGAGCGCTTACCTCGATCCGGTAGGGGCCGATGGGCAGGTTAGTAAGAAGATAGGCTCCGTTGGAGGTGCTGGTAGTGGACCGGGTAAACCCCGTATCCGTCTGCAGAGCTTTGATCTGAGCTCCCGGGACAGCCGCCCCGGAAGAATCCTGAATCGTTCCAGCGATCTGATCGACCACTGTAGCCTGGGAATGGGAAGGTAAGGGCGAGCAAAGCAGCAGAACCAGGAGCGCCGCGGCAATTCCTCTCACGCAATAGATTCGCATTCAGTATGTCCTCCTCAAGTCAGAGCAAGCTTCGTGACGCAAAGAGCAACTCGGCAGCCAACCTCAGGCACGACGAAACCGTGCTCCAGGGATTGGTAGTTGCTCAATGTACACCCTGGTTTTTATGACTGTCAATAACAATGAAACGTTTAGAAAAATACCTATCCGGCGATTTTGCGTGAAGAGAGAGCAGGAGCGCTCGCGGTAGATTCCCTGATGCGTAATTCCGGCTTTAGAAGTACCTGGCGCGCATGGGCTGCAGAATCTTCGGTTTTGCTCTGTACTCTCTCTATGAGCAATTGCATTGCTTTGGCGCCCAGTTCCCGTGCCGGCTGGGCCACGGTAGTGAGCCGTGGATGAAAATTTTCCGTCCAGGCAAAATCGTCGAATCCAACCACGCTGATCTCTTCCGGGCATCGAACTCGCGCTTCATTCATTGCCCGCACAAAGCCCAGCAGCAGCTTGTTGTTCGTGCAGAATACGGCAGTCGGCGCCTCCGCCAGGCTAAACAGCCGGCGGCCAAACTCATAGCCGGCGTGAGGCTGCATTCCTCCTGTCTGGGGGCGTTCTTCGAGCACAGGCAGATGAGCGTCGGTCATAGCCTTGCGGTAGCCCTCCAGACGCCCGGAATGCGTAGACAGTTCGGGCCGGCCGGCGAGAATCGCGATACGTTCATGGCCCAATTCGATCAGGTGGCGGGTTGCCTCATAAGCGCCGGAGAAATTGTCCGTCGACGCCGTATCCCCGCGAAATCCCAGTGGGATGCGATCGAAACAAACGATCGGAAAGCGGCGGCGCATGAGCCGGTCGAAGGAAATCGCAGGGTCGGAACATGCGATCAGCACTCCGTCCACCCGATGGCTAAAGAGAATATTCAGTTGTTGCTGTTCTTGTTCACGATCCTCGTTTGCGTTACAGAGGATCACAGAATAGTGGGCGGCCCGGGCAATCTCCTCCGCCCCGACGATGACTTCCGGATAAAAAGGATTTGTGACATCCGGCAGAATCATGCCCAAGACCTGTGTCCTGCCGGTTTTGAGACTCCGCGCAATCTGATCGGCATGATAGTCCAACGCTTCCATTGCCTTGCGGACCCGCTCCGCTCGTTTGAGGCTCACCCCCGCGGTCCCGTTCGCTACCGCTGAAACCGTAGCGACAGAGACTTCCGCCAGACGCGCTACATCCTTCATGGTGGGCGATTTCTTCTTCATGATTGCCTATGCGAAACTATTTGCAACTCAATTATCTAAACGTTTTGATTTGGGTTTGCAACAAGAATATCGAGGCGAGCAGGGCTCGACGGTCCAGCCGGGCGCCTGCGAATATGTACAAGGTGCAACCGGGGAAGCTGAAGTATCGAATCGGCGCGGCGGCCGCATCGTTCATGGTTTAGCTTTAGGGGTTTAGTTTTTAGCTGAGGCAGAGGAGAAACTGAATGCAACGAAGAGAGTTTGGAAAAGCACTTGCCGGCGGTATCGCCGGAGCGGGTCTCAGCAGCCTCGCGGTTCCCGCTACCGCCTTTGGCCAGCAAACAAAACACCTGACCCCCAGGAAGAACACCAAGATGCACGTTGGCTCCGACTATCACGTCGTGGAGGGGCCCTCCATCACAAGCAAGCAGAATCTTGAATACAACCTGCGCTTTGGCGTGAAATCGCTTAGTCCCGATCCGGACCAGGAAGCTCATCGCGGACGCCCGCGTCCCGCGGGAGGAAATGCCGGCGGTGGATTTATTCCCGCGGAGGGTCCACTGGGAGGCGCTTTCGATTTGGAACTGCTGAAGCGGATGAAGGACGATTGCGATAAGGCGGGCATGTGGCTGGAAGGGCTGCGCATGGACTCCGGCTATATCGTTTTGAAAAAAGGCCCGGACCGGGACAGAAAACTGGATCAGGTATGCGACAACATCCGTAAGGCCGCTCAGGTCGATGTCCGCCTCATCAGTCAGCATTGGACAATGATCCCTATTCGCAGGAACGGAACAGCGCCTGGCCGTGGAGGGTCTGTCTACACGACATTCAAGCTGGAAAATGACTGGCGGAAGCTGCCGGATGGCATCGCCGGCCAAGTTAGCTATAACGAGTATTGGGAGCGTATTACGGTATTCCTGCAACGGGTGATTCCGGTATGCGCGGAATACAAGGTGGCCATGGCCAATCATCCTTACGACCCGCCGGGTCTTCCGTTGGGCTATGAGGGAGTGGAGAACTTCGATTCCCCATCGATCTACACTGCTTACAAAAAGTACGAGAAGATTGTCGACAGCCCGTGGAATGGCTTTCAACTGGACCTCGGAGTGATCGCCGAGGGATCGACAGACGTGAACAAAACAGAGCCGCCGCTGGTTCAGTACCTGGCGGAACGGGGCAAGATCAAACAGGTCCACATGCGCAACATCAAAGGCGGGTTGAACAATTTCCAGGAAGTTTATCCAGATGAAGGGGTCATCGATTTTTTCAAGATTATGAGGATCTTCAGGGATACCGGCTATGAAGGCGCCTTTTTGCCGGATCATATGCCGGCGCATACCGGCGATCCTGGGAAGCTCCAGGCGTATGCCTTTGGCTATGGCTATATCCATGCGCTGATCAATGGAGTAAATTCCGAGGTTTCTTAACCGGTTTAAAGCATTTTAGGTTTTACTGTGAACTGGTTATGTCAGCCATGAGCGGCCGTTCTTCGATGGAACGGCCGCGTCGGAAGCGGTTTTCTCGTCTACACCGAAACCTAAAATGCTTTGCGTAGCGCACCGCTCTTTTCGATATCAGGCCTCCCCCAGCCTGATGTCGGAGAGGCCGCCCACAGCTTGCTGATAGTTTGCGAACGTGGAATGGATGTCCTCATACAGGGGCACAAGGATCGATACGAGAGTATTGGTAAGGCTGATCACATCGGAGCCCTGAGAAGAAATCGGAAGCCCGCGTTCTTTGTAATAGGTGCTAATTTCCCGTTGCAGGTTCGAGGCGGACTCCTGGATGTTCGGCGCGGCCTCCGCAGGCTTACCGCTCACCTGATTTGCCATTGCCCGCAGGATGCGGGCGGTATTCTTTTCGAATTCCACGTGAGCTTCCGCGACCGGAACAGGCAGCTCATAAAGCGGCTTCTGCGAACGGTACTGCCAGGACGTGACCTCCACCAGCAGCAGCGTGCGCAGGGAGGGCTGCCATCGCCTGATATCGTCGCGGATTTTCAGCTTTCGTTGACGTGAGGGGCCGAACTCGAAGAGGACCGCGTCGGCTTGTGCATTCACCGCCTGAAAGCCGGCATTGATCTCATCGCGTAACCGGCGAACCCTTCTGACGAAATCCTCGCGGTCTTCATTGAGCAACTGTTCGGAAAGCTCGGCGAAGAGTTCCAGATTGCGCGCGAAGACGGCCTGCATTTCGTCAAGGGCATTCCTGACCCACAAGCGATCGAAGACCAGCCACATGGACATCAAGCCAAGCAGGACGCCGAAGACGCGATCGCGAGCGATGGCGAGCGAAGTTTGTACGGTGAACTCCTGCATGTTAATGAGGTAGAAGGCGAGGGCGAGCTGGATGCCAAGATAGGAAAGTCTTGGCGTCGCGGTCCCGATCCAGGCTGAGATCGCCGTCACCACGGCGAAGAGAACTGTGAACCCGGCAATAGAGTCGAGATACGGAAGTACGAAGACCTGTGCTCCCATTCCGAAAATAATGCCGCCGATGAACGTTCCTCCAAGCCGAAGAAACTGCTTCTGCCGCGAGGAGCCGATCGTCGATAGCGCAGTGATGATGCACGTCGCTATCGAAGTACTCAGGCCTCGCCAATCGATTGCCGTGTAGATGACGTAGCAGGCAGTCGCGGCCAGCATGCCACGCAGCGCAAATTGAATATGGGCGGGATTGGAAAAGGCGTCGGAAACGAACAGAGACTGGCGGGCTTCTTCATTCATCGGCGCGGGGATAAATTCCCGGATCGATTGCGAGCCGGCAAATGCCTGCGGAATGAGCGCGGCTGTTCGTTCCATGACGGGGAGAAAAGGCAGGTTTGATCGCTCCTCCTCAGGAAGCTCGATTCTGCGGGGCAATTTGCGGCGCTCTAAATCGACCCGCAATTTTGAAATTTCGTCTGCCAGGCGCTCACATCGCTCGCGATCGCGGGTACTCAGTGCCGTCGATTGACTGACTCGGGAGATTCGCAGGCTCGCGGCAAGATCGACCAAACGGCCCAGAAGCGCCACGGCCGCATTCATCTGCGCGATGAAATGAGAACTGTATCCGGAGCGGAACAGAAGCCTTCGCAGCCTCGAAGTACCCACGCTCGCGTAAAGCGAAATGTTTTTTTCTAATGCTCCATCAAGGGGTAGATCCGCAGCAATACTCCTCAGGACATCCCCGACAGCCTGTAGACGGTTTTCGATTCCCTGGGTCAGGTCGGTTGCCGGGTGCACTCTGCGGAAAACATACTCGACGGCAATGGTTACAGCCGAGCCGAGGAGCACAGAAAATGCCAGCCATAATGTATTCTCGACGCGCGTATTGACATTCAGCGCGATCTCATCCCAGAGCGGAATCGCACCTGCGATCATGAAGCCGAATCCTACCGCCGTGGCATAGTCAGGGATGATCCGAATCAGATAAAAGGCGATGAAGAGGGTAACGATAATCCAAAGGAAGTGGGTCAACGGATCGTCTATGGTCAGCATGATGCCCACTACGCTATATGCAGTGGCAATACCGAAAACAACGATTATCCTGATCCCGGCGCGCAGCGTTGCCGTAGGATTTTCCCGGCTGAGGAAGAGCGTATAAATAGCGCCCAGAAAACCGCTGGGGAGGCGAAATGTCATTACAACCAGCATGACGATGGTGGCTGCGATGGTCATGCGGCCAACTACCCAGGCTCGCCCGGGATAAGGGGACAGTTCGGCCTTCAGGAAGTTCCAGAACCATCTGCCGGCCTGGTCGATGGCGCTCGGCGGCGCGATTGCAGGTTCGGCCGCGCCACGGGATGACACGGCTAGCGCTCCCTTTCGTGGACATCTCCTCGAATCACCACGACCGCGGATTCGCTGAGGCGGAACGGCTCGGATTCGGGCGCATTGATGCGCACGCGCACCGGGTATCGCGTCGCCAGATGCACCCAGTTGAGGGAACGTTGGACGTCCGGCAGCCCGGGGGCAAACGAACCTACCAGAGTTGCGTCAGGCAGCACGCCGAAGCCTACGCTGTCCACTACGCCGTCATATCTCACGTTTGGCCGGGAAAGGACATACACATCGGCGTGCATTCCGGGGTGAATGCGCCTTAGTTGGGTCTCGCGAAAATTTGCCACTGCCCACCACGTTCGGACGTCGATGAGAGTGAAGACCTGCTGGCCGGTGTGCGCATAAGCGCCTTGCGAAATGGTGAGATTGGTCACCCTTGCATCGAAAGGCGAATAGACCATGCAATTGTTCAGGTTGTACTCAGCATTGCGCAGCACGGCGCTCCGGCCTTCGCGTTGAGCGGTAAGCGGATCAATGGTTAGAACACTGTGTTGCGATTGGCCCAGTTGCGCATGGCTTTGCAGCAGTGCCGCTTTGGCCTGTTCGTATTGAGCATTGGCCGATTGTACTTGCGCCTCTGCCAGGGCCAGTTGGGAACGCGCCTGGTACACCGCCTGTTCCCGGGCTGTTACCGCTGTCCTGGCTTGATCGACCTGGTCTACTGTGACGAATTGCCTGGCCAGCAGCGGCTCGATGCGATGAAAGTTGTTGGTCTGGTAGAGCAACTCGGCGTTGGCGCTGTCAAGAGCCGCTTTGGCATTCGCAACGTTCGCCTTGGCTTCGTTGACCGCTGAGGCGGCCCGGCGGATATTGGCCGCGGAGCTGACGGTATTGGCCTGAGCGGCTCCTACCGCGCTCACCTGGGAAGCGATGGTCCTGCGCTCGTCGCTGATCTGGCCTTCCAGAGTCTTCAGGTCGGATTGTGCTTTCTGCAGCGCGTACTCATAAGGCCGCCGGTCGATCTGGAAAAGCAGATTTCCCTGCTTGACGAATGCGTTGTCCCGGACAGCAAGTTGCGTGATCGGACCGTCTACCTGCGGAGCGATGCCGATGAAGTTGGCAAATACCTCCGCATCGTCGGTGCGAGGGTATTGATTGGTTTCGTCAACCACCAGCAACCCGGTGATCAGCGCGCCGGCAATGATGGCGACACTCACAATCCTGCCGAGACGTTTGCGCTTCCTGGCAATGTCGTTTTCAGGCATCGCATCTCCTCTCCGGATCAGCTAAAGAACAGCAGCCAGAGCGTGAATGTGAAAAATGCGGTTAAGCAGGGATAGACCAGGAGCAGCGGCGAAAGTTCCTGCTCAAACTTCAAGACGCACAAAAAGCAGCCGCACAGCGGCGGTTAGCAGGATGCCGATGAGCCCACATAGGATCCAGGCGGGGAAGAACGATCCGAGGATACTGAATGAGGGCGCTCTTGAACATCCGGCGGCCAACAGCATTGCTGCCGAAGACGCTCCGATGGCGGCAGTGTGGAATACGCTCGGGCCGGCCGGTGTTTTCAATCCTCTGATCATGTCATGGCCCTTTCGCATGCAGCAGGTCACCGGTCTGGAAGGACAAGGCCGCCAACCCAGTCAGCAATTGTGCGCGCGCGCTGACGTCGGCGGTGCGCGCCTCGGCCAGAGTGCGTTGCGCTGACACCACATCGATCTGGCTGCGTACTCCGTAGGTGTAGGATTGCAACGCCGCATTGTAGGACTCGGTTGCCGCAGCCAGCAGCGCGGCTGCTGCCTTCTGCTGGCGCAGCGCGGTCCGCGCCGTCGAATAGGCCGACCACACGTCGTTCTCCACTTGATCGCGGGTCGCATCCACCTCCGCAGCAGCCTGCTTTTCGTCGCTTTTCGCTTTGGCTAGGCGATTTTCGCGCGCCAATCCATCGAACAACGTCCACGTGAGGTTAAGCCGTGCATTCCAGAGTCCCTCCGTTTGAGAGTAGATACCGGGGGAAAGATCTTGCTGTCCGTAGGTCCGCGCCAAATCGGCATGACCGTCGAGGCTCAAGGTAGGTAGATAAGCCTTCCGTGACTCTTTGACTTCGGACGCTGCAGCGCGGAGTTGTGCCACTCGTTGCATGAGGTCCGGCCGTTGAGCGAGTGCCCGGTCGATCGATTGCTCCACAGTGTCCGAGATCTCCTGCGGGATCGCAAGGTTTTGAATGCTCTCGACCTCAAACTGGCTGGTGGGTGAGACACCGAGAGCGGTAGCCAAGTCGCCATGCGCTATCTCCGTTGCCCCGATCGCCGCCTGCAGATCGTAATCGGCTTGCGCAGCGGCGCTGCGCGCTTCGAGCACGTCCGGCAGTGTTGCCAGCCCTTGCTGCAGGCGGGCTTCAGCGGCCTGCTGAACGGTTTCCGCATTCTGTCAGGTTCGCCTGTGCTGCATTCTCCTGTCCCTTGCTGTCGAGCAGCCGGTAGTAGGCACGCATGACCTCGAAGATAACCCTGCGGTGAGTGTCATTGAATTGAAAGTTGGCGGCCAGGAGATTACTTTTGCCGATCGAGACCTCGTCCGATCGCCTGCCGAAATCGAAGATGGTGTAGTCCACAACGAAAGTCGGAGAGTACGTCTCGGTCGTCTGCCGGTAGAAAGCGGGCGAGAAAAAAATGTTATTGCGCGCACTCTCGGCAAGGACGGTGGCGGCCAAGGTCGGATAAAACGCGGCCTTGGCGATGCCCAGGTCAGCGGCGCGCGCCTTTGCATTCTCCCAAGCTACGCGGGTCAGGGGATTGTTCTGCTCGGCAAGGTTGACCAGTTCGGAAAGCGTGTAAGCCTTCGATGGGTCAGGAGTAAGGGAGGGCGCCGGCCGCGGCGGGACTTTCAGCTGCCGGCCGGAAGGCACGTTCCACGGGCGGTCGGCAGCGGGAGGAGCTTTTTGAGCATAGGCGCTTGCTTCTCCGAGCAATACGCCGATCATGATGAGCAATGCTGTAAGCAATCGAACCGTCCTAAACTATCCCAAATCACAATGCCGTCCCGGCCAGCTTAAAGCATTTTCACAGTTACTGTGATCTCGTTAGAGTTGGCTACCTGCAGGCATCCTTTGATGGAATGCCTAAATCGAGCGGTTCGTTCCTGCCTATATCGACAGTGAAAATGCTGTAGCTGAACGGATACTATGTCTCAGCTCAACGGAATCCAAGAAAAGAAAAAGCGCCGCAAGGAGCAGAAAAAGGGAATCTTCAATTTGGCCGTATCGGCGAAGTACAGTTGTTGCGCCCAAGCAGGGCGGCTTGTGCTAATCTCGTGCCACCCAAAAAGCACCTGGGCGGATGCCATGCAAATCCAACTGCGTCCTCTGAATCTGGGGGAGATTCTCGATCGAACCTTTCAGATTTATCACGCCCGCTTCTTAATATTTGTGGGAATCGCCACTGTGTCGGCTGCCCTGGAACTGTTGTGGAATGCCTGCCAGGTGGTGCTTACCTTCACTTTGTTGCACGCAGGAAAACCTTCCAAGCTGTTGGCAGTTCTCAGGAGCATTGATTCTCTTGCGGGCCTGGGTGTGACGGTGGTCGCGCTTTCCCTTTCTCTTGCCGCCACCACCTGCGCCGTCATGGCCTTGCACTTGGAAAAACCGGCCGGTATTGCGCAGGCATTCAGTGAGGTATGGCGGCACTGGGCTCGGTACATCCTGGTGAACCTGGCAGCATTTGTGATCGCCTGGTCTCCCATAATCGTTTTGATCGCGGCTGGTATCGGTGTTGTGGCCGCGGCGCGGGGCAGCCTGATATCGGGAGCAAGACCGCTGCCGGCGTTGTATTTGGGCTTGGGAATCATTTTTGTGATCGGAGCGCCACTGTGTATCTGGCTGACGTTGCGCTACTCGCTTGCCAATGCTGCGTGCGTAGTCGAAAAGATCGGTGTGTGGAAGTCATTGAAGAGAAGCGTAATACTTTCAAAAGGGCTTCGCTGGCGCATTTTCTTAATGCTAGGCATGGTTCTGCTCTTCCAATCGATCTTCGTCAGCCTGCTTGTTGCACCGCTCCTTCCGCTGGTGTTGCATGCGCGCGGCCACATTCCCATAGGTGTGGCAATTTACAATTTGGCGGTGGGCTTTGTTGCGAACTGCCTGATAACTCCGATCTATGCGATTGGACTGACATTGTTCTATCTGGACGCGCGAATCCGGAAAGAGGGCTTCGATGTGGAGTGGATGCTGGAGCGATCGCTGCACGGCGCAGCAGCGGAAGGAACATCTACCCCACCGCTATCTACTGAAGCGCATCCTGGTCTTACACACCCGGGCCTTGAATGACGCATCCGCGGACTGCCGTCGTGCTTGTTCTGATCGCGCTCGCCGCGGGCTCCGCTGCCCTGGGCGACAAAACTGAAGCCGGTCCGACAAAACCGCGTTATTGCAGCATGGAAGAATATCGCCTCCATCTGCAGCAGATGGAATTGCTGGTTGCAGCCTGCTCCGCCGGCAGGACAGATCAGGCCTGCAATCCGGCGGCGGTGGGTCCCGATGATGAGGTCCGAACTTCGAGCGGAAGCCGTATGGTGGAATATTCCTGGCTGCGAAGCGTGCTCAGCCTGCCGGCCAACTCTGCACGGGACAAGACGCAGGGGACGAATGACGGCCGTTACTTGAGCGAGGCGGGCAACCGGTTGCGGAAGGAGATCGCCGAAATTCCCCCGGCACAAGGCGCGGCTGCTCCCAACTTCCAGCAGGAAAGACGTACCCTGGCGGGAATTCTTGCCAGCGGCAACTTCACCCCTGCGAAATCTCCCAGCGCCTTGACCATGTTGCGTGACCGCGTGCTGCAATGGCTGGCTGAGAAACTGCAGAACCTGGTTGGCAGCAGCCACACCCATTGGCTTGCCGATTGTTTCGTCTTTGGATTTCTCTCGCTCGCCTGCGCCCTTCTTTTATGGTGGTTTCGCCGGGAAGGTAAGAGACGAGGCATGCCGGAGCGAAATCGCCAAGGCGAGGGGGTGCATGAATTTCTTCCAATGCAGGGCTGGCAGCACTGGCTCAGGCAAGGGGAGCAGTTTGCCATTGAGAGCCGATGGCGCGAGAGCGTTCATGCGGTTTACTGGGCTGCCATCGCGCGGTTGGAATCCCGCGGAGTATGGCCGCCGGACCAGACGCGCACGCCGCGCGAGTACCTCGCGCTGTTTCCGCGCAGAGATGAAAAGCGCGCCGAGCTTGCGCTGTTGACGCGGAGTTTCGAGAGAGTTTGGTATGGGCGCTACCCGGCCGGCGAGCAGGATTACCGGCAGGTGTGCCGGCTGCAAAAGAGGCTAACCGAGTGAAGAAATGGCTGAGTGGGCTGGAGCCTCGCGACCGGACAATGCTGCTGGTCAGTATCGGCTGTGCCACCCTGCTGATCGTGGTAGTCGCCGTTTTCGCGCCCCAGGCGGACGATAACAACCCTACGCCATCGAGTTACTCGACCGGCAGCCGCGGCGCGGAGGCCGCATATCTGTTGCTCCAGCACTCCGGCTATCGGGCAGAACGCTGGACGCGTCCTTTCGCGGAGCTGCCGAGCGAGGCAGACACGCACACCACGGTGATCATTGCAGAGCCCAATTTTACCGAGTTAAGAGAAGCGCAGGAACCACTCCGGCAGATTCTCGCACGCGGCAGCCGCGTATTGCTCACCGGCCTTACCGGAGGATTTCTCGCTCCGGACGGTCAGCCGCAACCAAATCCGCTGCCGTTTCAAGAGCAATGCAGCGCACGCGCCAATGGCTTCAGCCGCCTTGCCGCATCGGGCCGGATTCGCTTGCGTGTCGAGGCGTTCTGGAAAGAAGCGATCCCCACGCAGCGAGCGGCTTACCACTGCTACGGGCGAGCTGTAGTTATCAGTTATCCATACGCAAAAGGGCGAATTATCTGGTGGGCAAGCTCAATGCCTCTGGAGAATGCCTCGATCCAGACGGACGACAATCTCGCGTTATTGCTGAATAGCGTTGGAACTCCGGCAGAAAGGCGCGTGATCTGGGACGAGTCGCTGCACGGCGCGCGGCCTTCGCTGTGGTCTTATACGGAGCATACTCCTCTATTTCTGGTCTGGTGGCAGATGGCGGGAGTCGCGGCGCTGTTGCTCTTCAGTTACGGCCGCCGAAGCGGACCGCTGCGGCCCGATCCGGTAGTATCACGGACGGCTCCCCTCGAGTTTGTGCGCTCGCTCGGTTCCCTTTATCACAAAGCGGGCGCGACAAATATTCCCGTCAGCGTCGCCTATCAGCGTTTTCGTCACATGCTGGAGAGGGAGACAGGTATCGGCAGAGAGCATAGCACAAGCGAAGCAGCGGACTTGATCTTGAGCCGTTTTAGCGGCGAGATGCCAGGGTTGAAAGCGCACATGCAAGCGGCCGCGGACGCCGCCTATCAACAGCCGCTCTCGGAGCGAAAGGCCTTGGCCCTAGTGCAAGCATTACAGACTGATGAGCACAAGCTGCGCATGCAAATGCAATCGCCTGGGCAGAACGAAGCCAACAACGGAAACCAGCAACCGAAAACCAGCAACCGAAACCAGCGACCGTGAAAGCAATCGATGACGACCGGCACAAATTTACAACGGAGCCTGGAAGTATTCTCGCCGCAGCTCCCGGCTGTCTCCACTTAAACTTAAAGGTTATGTACGGCGTCCCACCCAAGACACGCACCACCGCTACGGTACTCACTATTTGCGGGCCATCGCCAAGCAGCCCGAGGTTAGCCGCACCTCAGTTATTCGGTTGCTGCGCCGCAGGAAGCGTGCGTAAAGTTCGCGCTACCATGATCGTTGATGGGACGGAGGCTCGCGCATATGGGAAGAAAAGATCGGATGCGGTCCCTCGTTTTGATCCTTGGCTAGTGGCGATCCGCTGGACCAGGTTCCGCAGTTCGAATAAACCAGTCTTCGCCCAACAGATCCTGGCTTCAGCCCATCGTAAGCACAACGCGGTACTGAGCGTCCCCGCTCATCATGCGAGCATAGCCTTCGGCTGCCTGTTCCAGAGGCAGTTTTTCGATCATCGGGCGCACCCCGGCCGCCGCGGCGAAGCGCAAGGTATCTTCAGAATCCGAAGGTGTTCCGGCCGACCAGCCCTTGATGTTGCGCCTCCCAAGAATCAAGAGCGCGGTGGATACTTCAAGAGGATCTTCGGAAGCGCCCACAACAACGAGCGTGCCATTGGCTGTTAATCCCGGCAGAAGCGAAGACATCGCCTTTCCACTCGGTGCGGTGGCGAGCACGACGCTTGCACCACCCAGCTTCTGCAGTTCGGCCGCAGCGTCGGTGGCAGCACTGTCGATATAAAGATCTGCTCCGAGTTTTTGTGCGATTGCCGCATTCTGAGTGCCCCGGCCCACGGCGGCGACGCGATAGCCGGCTTTTCTTCGCGAATTGAATCCCGAGATGACCGAGCCCTCCGACTCCCTGAACGGCGACAAGGTCGCCCGCTATTGCTCCGCTGTGCCGAAGGGCGTTGAATGTCGTAATGCCTGCGCACATGAGCGGCGCGGCTTCCACAGGATCAAGCGATTCCGGGATTCGGGCCAGAGCTTCTACGGGTGCGATCATGTATTCCTGGTAACCTCCGTCATAGCTGAGGCCACATATCAGTACGTTCGCGCAATTGGCGAAGTCTCCTTTCCTGCAAGCAGTGCAAGTGCCGTCCTGTCCTCCATGCCAACCCACGCCGACACGATCACCTTTTGTCCACCCCTTCACGCCGGGGCCGACCGCGTCAACGATGCCGGCGACCTCGTGCCCAGGAACGCGAGGATATGAAATCCCGGGAAACAGGCCTTCTTTCGTGAATACATCACTGTGGCATACACCGCATGCCTGAACTCGAATCCTGACTTGTCCTGGTCCCGTCTCAGGGATGTCACGCTCGACGACTTCGAGGTCTCCTCCCGCTTTGGATACTTGCACCGCCTTCATCTTTCGCATCCGTGCCTCCCTTGGTGCTTTTCAAAGATGTCCGCATGACCAGCCCCCATGGGCGTCTCAAGAGGTGAGCGATTGTATCACACGAACGGTCACACAATCATGCGGGATGGTTTTGTTCGCGACACTGTGAATTACTCCTTCACGATGAAGGGATGGCCAGCCACAAAAATCTTGATCGAAAGGCTACTGGAAGAGCCTACTTCGGGAGTTTCCTGAAAGGCTGCAGATTCCGGCCTGCTCAGTTTGGACCTCGCAACAGACTAATTGGAGAAATCCAGCAAGACCTTTTCCTGTCCTGCCTCACCATCGGCGAGGCTTACTGCCTCCTGGAAGTCCTCCACTGGATACCGCACGCTCGTTGGCGGCGTAAGTGCTCCCTTCGAAAACATGGTGAGAAGATCGCTCGTCGCTGCCCGCACTTCGGCGAGTGGCTGGGAAGGCACCCAATGCGGAAGCCACCAGCCGCGAACCGTTGCTGTGGAATAAATCAACCGCGGAGCAAACAGAGGCATGAGGAATTTTGCAGTGTCCGTCTGCCGATGACTGGAGAGGGCTCCATACACAAGCATGGTTCCTGAGGGAGCGAGGTTGCGGGCAACCTCAGCGCCAAGTTCCCCGGCAACGCAGTCAATCGCTCGTTCCACGCCCTTGCCCGCTGTCAATTCCTGCAGGCGTGCCCTGAGATCCTCGTCGGCTGTACAGATGACCTCATCGCCTCCGAGATTGCGGATGATTGACTCCTGCTCGCGCCGCCGGATGACGTTGATTGTCTTGAATCGATAATGCTCCGCCAGTTGAAGCACGAACTTCCCCACGCTGGATGCAGCCGCCGTCTGTAGGAGCCATTCGCCCTCCTTGAGGTTGTGAGCTGATCTCGTCAATGCCCATGCCGTCAAAGGATTGATGTAGGAAGTGGCGGCGGTCGAATCGTCCAGGCCGTCTGGAACGGGCACAAGCTTGTCCGCCTGGCACACGATCCGCGTGCGCCATGTGCCCCAGGTGTGAACGAAAGTTACGCGAGTTCCAACAGTCGGACCTTGCACGCCCGGACCTACGGCCTCCACAATCCCCACGCCTTCGATGCCCGGGCTGGCCGGCAACTCTGGCTGATAGCCATAGCGGCCGCGCACCATGTGCAGGTCGGATGCGTTGATCGGGCTCAGCAGCACTCGGACGAGCGCCTCGCCCGGGGCCACGGACGGAGTTGGGATCTCTTCCAGTTTCAATACACTTTTCGGTTCACCAGTCTCGCGAAGATCAGTGCTTTCATCGATGCCTCCTGGGTCTTTAGGCGACGGCTCATTCCGTCCGAATTCTACGACTTCGGAAACGAGAAGTGGAGCTGGTGATGAAGGATAGAATATCTCGATCGAATCTAGGGCATGCTGTACCTAATTCGCTGAATGACATATTCCGCAGCGTCATTTGCCATGTACTCCTTCATCTCCGGGGAGGATTCTTCTGTACGGAGAAGTCTCATGTCAAGGGTGGATAAAGGGAACCAGTGTTGCAGCTCGCTGCTACCACCGGCGAGGTTGAGCAGTTCTTGGTGGTGAAACCCCGATTTTCCTTTTGCGGAGTGGGCAAAAGCGGGGATTCCCACATTCCCACCGCCACGACGGCTACGGGAAAACGAAAAAGCAAAAAACAAAAACCGGACCGAAAAAGTGTAAAGTATGTGCCCGGTCTAATATGTAAAATATGTCCCCGGCTGGACAGGATGGCTCGCAAAAATGGGCAATCGCATTGATTATTCTGACCGCATTCGGTCTTCAATGGGGATATTTCACCCTCTTTGAAGCCTTCTGGAACGGGCAGACGCCAGGCAAGCGGATGGCGTGGCTGCGCGTGATCCAAGAAACCGGGCGGCCTGTTGGTTTTTTTGAATCGCTAGGGCGCAACTTCGTCCGCGTCATCGACTTTCTTCCTGCGGGTTATCTAGTAGGAGCGATTTGCATTTTTGCCACACGGCGCCAACAGCGGCTGGGCGACTTGGTTGCCGGCACCCTGGTGGTGCACAAGCCGAAGATCGTTGCCCAGCTATGGCAAGGCAATGCCGCCAGAACTATTACTGCGGCTGCACTGGATCGTCCAGCGGAGCGGCAATTCATGCGACTCCCCGCAGCATTGCCTGCCGACGCGGTTGCCCGCCTCAGCGCCGCCGATTTGGAGCTTATCGAGAGCTTTCTGGCACGGCGTCTCGATTTACCGCTCGATACCCGGGATCGCTTGGCGGAAAGGCTGCCGACACAGATGAGCGCGAAACTGCAACTGCAGACTTCGATGGGTATGACTTCCGAGACTTTCCTAGAAGGGCTGGCACGCGATATGCGGTCTGCTCATTCTGCGGCGCCGCGAAATCCGGCATAACGGGAACTCCTCCGCTTGTTCAGCGGCGCCCTTCGGTTCCGGGCGATTCCGTCCTCGATTTTGCAGACCAACGACCGTTGCTCAATTATCATGTTTGGGAGGACGGCTGCGTGATCGTAGCCTGAAATTCCATGAGGGCCACACCGTGCAAAACGCTTCTGTGATTCTTCCTGCACCGCTAAACGGCGCTGAGTCCGTATCAGGTAAAGTTCTCCTGGTTTTGGCTGGGACGCTTTTTCTGGCCGCATCATCCTGGCTATCGGTTCCGACCCTACCTATTCCCATCACCATGCAGACCTACGCTGTCATCGTTGTCGGGGCGGTGTTTGGCGCACGCCTTGGAACAGCCATGGTGATGGCGTGGCTGGCCGAGGCTGCATTTGGCCTGCCTGTGCTGGCCCATGGCACGTCCGGAATTGCCGTCTTTCTGGGTCCTACCGCCGGCTACCTCGTCAGCTTTCCGGTGGCCGCTGCATTCGTGGGATGGCTCGCGGATCGTAACCTCGATCGCAGTCCTGTATCCTCCTTTCTATCGATGCTGGGGGGCAACACCATCAATCTGGCTCTTGGTGTTCTGTGGCTATCTATCGCGGTCGGATGGCGCAGCGCATTTGTTCTAGGTTTCCTCCCCTTCTGGATAGGAGGCATCGCCAAGGCCTTTTTGGCTACGGCTACGGTGCTGCTGGTGAGAAGAAGCCGGGTGCGGCTGCCCAGCGATTCGCAATGACTACCCGGTTACGCCCGCATCATTTGCTCTGTATGCTCACCTTCGCGAGCAAAGGGTATAGCCCGCCCTTCATCGAAAACTTCGAAGAGGTGGTGGATCGTATCTCGACCGGGAACGAGACCATCGAAATCATAGAAGGTCCGGACGATATTTGCGCTCCCTTGCTAAGCGAATCGGATACTCATTGCAAAAATGCCAGTATTACGATTCGCGACCGCTTCGCAGCGGAGGCGCTCAGCGGTTTGCTGCGGGAACCGATTCAGGCGACGGCGCAGGTATTGCTGGATCGGGAACGCCTTCACGCGATGCGGCAAGCCTTCGCCGAAGGCAAGATCCGGCGAGCCTGTGCCGGCTGCCAGTGGGCGCCGCTCTGTGACGATATTGCCCGGAATGGCTTCAAGGAAACGCGGCTTCTGGGCCACGGAACCACTGTCATTATTCCTGAATCGGCTATCTAGGCCGGATCGTGGCCGCCCCGCCGAGCATCTTAAGCAAAGACATGGCGCGCGTTTTCATCACCGGTTCATCCGACGGCCTCGGCCGGATGGCGGCCCAGTTACTCATCGAACAAGGTCATGCAGTGGTTCTTCACGCCCGTAGCGAGCGGCGTGGGCAGGAAGCATTGTCTGCCGTACCGGGAGCGGAGGCAGTCGCAATCGGCGATCTGACGAGTATCGCCCAAACTCGCGGTGTGGCCGAACAGGTCAACCGGCTGAGCCCGGTCGACGCGGTGATTCATAATGCAGGCATCGGGTATCGGGAGTCCCGGCGAATCGCGACCGCAGACGGGCTGCCTCAGGTGTTCGCTGTCAACACGCTTGCGCCGTACATCCTAACCGCGCTTATCCAGAAGCCAAAACGCCTGGTTTATCTGAGTTCCGGCCTTCACCAAAGCGGTGATGCAAGCCTGGAAGATCTGGCCTGGGAACAACGCGCCTGGCAGGGCCAGCAAGCTTATTCAGATACCAAATTGCACGATGTGCTCCTGGCCTTCGCAGTCGCACGGCGCTGGCCTGACGTTCTCTCCAACGGCGTTGAACCCGGGTGGGTAGCGACCAAGATGGGAGGTCCGGGAGCGCCGGATGATCTGGATTCCGCCCACCGCACCCAAGTTTGGCTGGCAGTCAGCGATGACCGAATGGCGACGGTTACAGGCGAGTACTTCTACCATATGCGCCATCGCTCCCCCAATCCTGTCGCCCGCGATCCCCAACGGCAGGACAAGTTAATTGACGCCTGCAGACGTTTCTCCGGAGTGGAGCTGCCCTGAGATTGAATTGGGGGCGGCCTTCTTTGCTCGATGTGCTCTCAAACCTGCAAATATCCTGTTGGCCCACTCAGGGGACGATCGGATCCCGGCGGATTTTTCGTTGGACCGAGGAGTTCGATTTCCTGATAGATTCCTGGCATGAGTTCTGAAACAAAGCTCGGCACGCCGAGCTACGTTGCAAGTCTCCGGCGGGAGTGGCTTCTTGGCGTCGCGTTCGCAACGACTGCGCTGTTTCTGCTGTTCGGCAAAGGCTGGCTGTCGGACCTTTCGAACCCGCTCTGGTTCGCCCTGATGCTGCTCTGGCTGTTGGGGGTGATTGTCGGCTCGGCCTTCGCTGTTGTGCACCACGCCGAGGCCTTGGCAGTCAAACTCGGAGAGCCTTTGGGAACGCTGGTGCTCACGCTCTCCGTCATCGGCATTGAAGTGATGATGATCTCCGCGGTCATGCTCACCGGCGAGGGCAAGCCCGCTTTGGCGCGCGACACCATGTTCGGCATCGTGATGATTGTACTCAACGGCATGGTCGGGCTCTCGCTGCTATTGGGCGGATTGCGCCACCACGAGCAGGAATACAATTTGCAGGGAGCCAACGCTTTTTTGTCGTTAATCGTGCCTTTAACTGTGCTCGGCCTGGTGCTGCCGAATTTTACCAGAGCCTCTGCCGGTCCTACGCTGTCGACTTTTCAATCTGTTTTTCTTTCGATAATTTCGATCGTGATTTATGGCCTCTTCCTGGTGATTCAGAATTGGCGCCATCGCGATTACTTCGTGAGACCTGTTGGCTTCCGCGCAATCGAGGGGCGAAGCATGGAAGCGAGTTTCGGCCATCCGGAGCATTCCCAAACGGTTTCTCTGAGTTATCACGCCTCGTTACTCGTGCTGTATCTTCTCCCGCTGGTCGTTCTTGCGAAGAAGATTGCCTTGCCCATCGATCACGGAATCGAAGTGCTGCATGCGCCTGCCGCGCTGGGCGGTTTTCTGGTGGCTGCATTGATCTTATCTCCGGAGTCGCTCAGCGCGACACGCGCAGCACTGGCCAACGATCTGCAGCGCTCCATCAATATCCTGCTGGGTTCTGTCCTTGCATCCATCGGGCTGACCATTCCCGCCGTCTTGACCATCAGCTTAATTACCGGTAATAAGATCATCCTGGGTCTCGATATGGCGGATTCCCTTCTGCTGGTTCTTACACTAGGTATCAGCGGCCTCACCTTCACCAGCAATCGAACGAACGTCTTATTAGGAGCGGTGCATCTCTTGCTTTTTCTTTCATACGTAATGCTCATCTTTGAGCACTAGAAGCATCTTTCCTGATGATGTAAAGGAAGAAACAGCTCCTGATAGATCCTTGCCTGAGCCGGTGTAGGGAACAGCCGCTTTTCGGGCCGCTGTGAGAATAGCCATCCAGCGCTGCTCTATCTTTCTACTGTTGCGCGTTATCGGCTGTTTTCAACGAATTCCTCAACAGCGCGCTACGGATGCCGCCGTAGAACATGCACGGCGATATCCGGCCAGAACTCGCGAAATGTGTTCGTCAAGCCATCTCGCATTACGGCGTAGCCATATTTCGAGGCGACATCTCCGAAGGTGCGATCCTGGGCCGGGTAGTAGGTAGTCGAAATCGCTTCCGCCATTCCGCGGCCCAACAACTCGGAGATGTTAAAGCTTTTGTTCCCGCTGTAATTGGGAGTGATGAAGACCGTGGAGAGCGAGTAGACAGCGCGCTTGAAAATGCTGCCCTTGCCCAAAGTGTAATAACGCTCATCCTGATGAAAAATTGTAGGAAGCGCGAACAGCACCAGGTAGTTTCCATCGGTTTTGTCGACATAGCCGCGCCACGAATAGGCCCAGAAACCAGGCACTCCTTTGCCTAGCTGTGGATGGGAATCTTGCCCCTCGGCAATGAGTGAGGTCAATGCGGTAAAGACAAAGGCGGAGTAGTCGAAGCTATTATCGGTTGCGATCTTAAATGATCCTTTGGCAGTTGGCGGGGTTCGGACTGCGCCCGCGCTGACTGCGCGATAGTTCGGCATAATGCCAAGGATGCGCTTTGGCTGCTGGGGTGGCGCCGGAGGGGCTTGGTTCCCAGCCTTTGCAGGAGGCGGCGCATTCTCTTGTGCCGCCGCGGAAGCGCCGGACCCAACGGGCTGCGGAGCATCGGGCAAAGCTTCCAAATCGGGAGAAGCGGATGCGGTGGATACCGCCGCAAATCTTCCAGTAGCAGTTCGCTCCGCCGTCTGGCCGGACGCAGTGATGGTGAACGATAGAAGAGCTAGGCATAGAAAAAAGAAACTCAAAGACGGGCCTCGAAAGTTTTTCGCAATGTTGTTAGATGCACGCCACGGTATCAGGAAAAATGCTTTAGATTCCAGGTCACTCATCCAGTTCGCGAATCCGGATTCGCGGAAAAAGCTATTGCGCCGGGGTCAGCCTCCAAAGAGAACCGCGCTGTGTATCGAGAACCCTTTGCCACCGCCACTCGCGAATAGATGCCGGGGTTTGCCCGTTCATGACGTAGACATAGTTCACTCTAAACCTGTGGAGCTGCCGGGTAAGATCCAAATGGCGGTATTTGTCGAGTGCAGTGGCCGTGGCCTGCTTGGTAAGCAGCGGTTGCAGCAGGTCGGAGACTCGCATAGGTGAATGCTCAAATAAGAAAGGTACGTAATAGGCATTGACAGGGTCGCCGTGGTGATAGGGTTGATTTCCTTTGGTGGGCCTGAGCTGCTGCTCTACCAGTGGGGGCGGCGTGCCGACGAGCGCATCGGCCAACAGGAAGCGGTCCAGAATCTCGTCATCGGATCCGGAAGAGCGAGTCCCGTTGGCCAGCAAAGTGTAATCGTGAGTGACGACCGGCAACTCGGTGGAAAGCGCCAGATCGGTAGTAGCAACCACATCGTCGCCGGTTGTGTTTCTCTGCAGCCAATCGAAGAGTTTTTTATCCGAGGAAAATACTCTATGTGCCTCGGCTGAGTTCACCGCCGCGCTCGCCTGGACAGCCGTGGCCATGATGAAGAGAGCGGCAAAGAGAACGACACCCCAGACTACCGGCCGCTCTCTGCGGGAACGCTCTGAAATCGCCAGCAATACGGCGATGATCATGATAATGAGCGCCGGTTGAATCACCATATGCGTGTAGTGCTTATTTGCCTGGATATTGAATCCGGTGACAAGTTGCAAGTTCAGTCCGGCAATTCCTCCCACGGCCGCAAATCCGAAGACCAGCACAAGCAAGCCGGTGAAATCGCGCACGTCCCGATCCATTTCAGTGAACTTTGCCCGGCAAGCTACCCACGACAGCACTACCAGAACAATCGCAAGAAGGAACGCGATGCTGGATTCGATGTCGAGCCGGGAGGGGATGTGCGAGTACGCCATGCCGAGCCTCCCGGAGCGATATAGGTAACCGCCGGCTTGTTTCGCTGATCGGGTCCAAACGAGAAATGGAAGGGCTAGGCCGACCGTCACACCGAATGATATTAGGGCGATCTTCCACAAGGGGCGTGTCCAGAAGAAGCAAAACAAGGTGAGGAACGCAATGGCCGCGCTCCAGGCGATTGCGTAATAAATGTAGGTATAAAAAAGCATCCCTCCCAATGCACCGGCGGCCAAGGCATATCGCATGGACCGCAGGCGCAATGCGGCGCATAGCGCCATTAGGCTTCCCAAAAAAAGAGGGAAGCTCATATTGGGGTGCGGATTACGAGAAGCCTGGAGCGTCTCGACAAAGCCGGAATGGAGGCCAAACCGAAGCAGCGCCGCCTGGCCGTAGTAGATGGTGGACAGTGAAAAGCTAACGATCAAAACCAGCAATGCCGAAAAACCAGCCAACCATGGCGAGGCTCCGATCCGAATGAACAAGCTCATGAGAAGCCAAGCGGTAATCGCGGGGAACAGGAAATGACAAAAAATCTGAGCGGCGGCCACACTCCGGAATATCCTGGCCAACAGCACTTCTGCTTCCACGGGCAGAACGGAATACGGCACAGGTTCATTACGGTGCTCGTAGGAATCCGTGTCGTAGGCCAGCCGGTGATGCTGATAGCTGTAGTTCACCTGGGCCGCATACATGAAGGTTTCATCCCAAACTGTCATGCTGGCGGTACGCGCGGAAAAGGGGCTGTAGTCGCGGAAGGAATGCAGGCACAAGATTCTCACGCCATGCGGAAGTACAAAAAGAACTCCAACCAGGCAGGCGAGCGTGAGTTTTTCATAGGTTTGTCTTCGTATTCTCATTCGGGTTCAGAGCAAAACGCGCGCACCCGCGCCAACGGCAGGATGATAGGTTTCATGGTTGCTCTTTATGATAAAGCGCCCGTTCGAGAACAAAATGCTTTAGACGGTATCGAACGACTGGACCGGCCGGGCTAAGGAGAAGGAATCGCCCAGGCGGTGTCCTAACCGGGTCATGGGAATTTCGAGCACATAGCGGCTCAAACAGGAACACACCAGAATCGACAACAGGTTCCAGGGCGGTCGCTGAAGGTAACGGAAGAATCCGGGCGCCATCTCCGAGGCCACTGATGGTAAGAAGAGCATCTGCCAAAGATAAATGCTGTAGGAGAGCGTGCCAATCCAGCGGACTGGCCGCCATTCCAAAAAACGGCCGAGTACGCTGGCCGGCTGCAGTACAGTGCTCAGTACCAGGGCGGGCAGAAGAACCGCGTAAAACAAACTCAGGGCGGGACTGACGAATTTTTGCGCGAGCGCCAGCATCAGCAGCACTGGAATCCATAGCTGCGAGAAACGAATACCTTCGACGTAGCGCCGAATAGTAGGGAAGTAGATTGCGGCAAGGCATCCCCACAAAAGAGCATCCATTCTGGTATCGCTGCGGGACATGATATTTGCCTGTGGAAGTATACCGGCCAATAAATGGAAATGCGTCTCCAGAACTCGCCAACCGAAGACCGCCATTGCCATGAGGATCGCTACTTTGCCTGCCCGCTTCGGCTTCACCAAAATGAGCAGCATCGGCCAGATGAGATAAAAGTGTTCCTCTACCGCAAGCGACCAAAAGTGGGCGGTGTAGAAACCGCCCTGAGCATTCATACCGAGCGGCTTGTAATTTCGGTAGAACAATAAGCAACTCAGCACATCGGAGTAATTTACCGGCAGCGCACAAAATGCCGCCGCGGCAAGAATTCCAGCCAGCGCGGCATAGTAGGGAGGCAGAATCCGGAAACATCTTCGAATATAGAAACGCCGCAGACTGATGCCGCCATAGCGCTCGTACTCCTTGAGCAACAGGCCGCAAATCAGAAAACCGCTGATGGCAAAGAAGACGTCAACCCCCCGCTCTCCGTGAGCTGAGAGTCTGGTGAGGATAGACCCGTTTTTGAAGAAGCCAAATCGCCCGTGATAAAGGATGACCGCAATGACGGACAATGCGCGCCAGCCATCGAGGGTCGGTATATATCCCTTGGGACGAGTCACTTTGCCTCCGGTTCAACACCACGCCGCCGGGGATTTCGGCTTGTCTATCGCGGGCCTGCTTGGCTAAGCTTAGGGATAAGTTTAGGCTGGGCAGGAAATGTGTCAACTCAAATTGATGCATGAAGTTCCGCACTGCTCGTGCTCGGCGGTCGCGGCGCAAAGCTTCTTTGGTGCTGCTTGCTGGAGAGAGGCAGCAAGAATGTAGGACGATTGACTATGCGATTTGGATGCAAGATATGAGCAGGATCTCAGCCAGAAACGAGCTTTTGTTTCGGCCGTGGCGCGGGCTTTTCTTGCGTCCATTCTTGCGGCAACGTATCTAAACCTTTGTTCTCACTTCCACCCTGGAGGGCACCTGCCAATGGACCCAGAAGCAATCGACAAACTGAAGCGTGCCCCCGAAAATCCTGGAGTTCTCGATGTTATTCTGCGCCGTTGGAGTCCGCGGGCCTTTTCCGAGAGAGAAGTTTCTTCCGAGAATCTGAAGCGGATCTTTGAAGCTGCACGCTGGGCCGCCTCCTCCAACAACGAGCAGCCTTGGCGGTTTTTGCTTGGCCGGCGGGGAGATGAGACGTACCGCAAGATCTTCGATTCCCTGGTGGAATTCAATCAGATATGGGCCAAGAGCGCGCCTGTGCTGGTGCTCTCGGCGAGCAAAAAGAGCTTCACCCCCAAAGGGAATCCGAATCGCCACGCTCTGCACGATACCGGCGCTGCAACGGCCAATCTGGCCCTCCAGGCAACCGCTCTTGGCATGCACGCCCATCACATGGCCGGCTTCGATAGCGATCACGCCCGAGATTCTTTCGCCATTCCCCAGGACTACGATATCGGAGCGGTCACGGCGATCGGATATCTCGGCGATCCGGACGCTCTGCCCGCTGCTCTGCGCGAGCGGGAAGAAGCGCCACGGTCGCGTAAGCCGCTCGAAGAAATCGTCTTCTCCTCGTGGGAAACCCCCGCGGCCTTCTTGACAAAGTAGGATGTGTGGATGCGCAAGATCCTGCTGCTGGTGAATCCTGTCTTTGAGAAGCATTGCGGCCGGGATCTCCCGCCTATTCTGCGCACCTTTAGAGAAGCAGGGGCTCAGGTTGAAGTTCTGGAAACAGAAGAGAACCGCTCCGCCGGAGGCAAGGCTAAGCGGGCGATCGGAGACGGGTTTGATGCCGTTGTCGTATGCGGTGGAGACGGAACGGTCTTCGACGTGCTTCAAGGATTGGCCGGTTCTCATGTGCCGCTAGGGATCGTTCCCTTTGGCACCGGGAATGTGCTGGCGCAGAATCTGAAAATTCCCAAGAATCCGCTAGCGGCAGCACGCTGGATTCTCTTGAGCCGGCCGCGTTCCGTGCCCCTAGGGAAGATCACCTGTTATCTGCCGGATGGGAAAGAGAGTTGGTTCTTCGCTATGTCTGCAGGAATGGGCGTGCATGCGGCGCTGATGTCCGCAGTCCGCCGTTCCCAGAAAAGCACAGGGGGCCGAGGCGCCTACTTTGCCGCGGGATTCAAATTGCTCTTCCAGCATCCCATTGAGGCATTCGAAGCCGAGATCACGACGACCAGCGGAACGGTGCTCCGGCGCCAGACCTCCGAGGTAATCGCGGTGCGCGTTTCGGAATTGAACTTCTGGCGGCCAGGCGGAGGATTGACACTGCCCTTCCTCCGGCTAGCAACCGTGGAAGGGCGATCGCGATGGCGCTTAGCCCAGGCTTCCTTCGATGCCTTCTTCGGAGCCGGCGCGCGTGATCGCCAACAGCCGGGAAATGCCGCGGCGCGTTATGAAGATGTTGTTCGCGTGGTCTGCAAACCAATTCCAGGATTAGCCTATAAAGCCCGGCTTGCCGCCCAAGCTGACGGTGAATGGCTCGACGCCTCTTGCGCGCTCATCGAAATGGCTGGGGTGAATGTACAGCTTCTCTCGGCACCGTAGGGCCTCAGGCGAAACGGATACGATACTCACCGGCTAATTACCTGAGGTTCGTTGCGACAAACGCGTGAGAATGATCGGCTCCCTAGGTTCTTATTGACTTTTAGTCTTAACTGATTAAGACTTAAGGCTTCGGGCTACACCCACCCACATGGGCTGCCCAGCTCGATCCCGCAACGAAGAAGAGAGAGCCAGATGGTAACGGACGACGAAGACCTTCCGGTGGCTTACTTGCTTTATGCAATCGCGGTGATTGTCGTCGTTGCGGTACTTGCGGTGAGCAGCTTTCTGGTTTTCTTCCGGTAGCGAAGAGAACACTTCGCTTTTATTTATCCGGTTTGATATCGGCCAGCCGCCTATATATGCCCCCGGCGACAATGAGGGATTGCTGAAGACTATGGGCACGATTGTCGCCTGCCTTTGCTTCTTGGCCGGCGCCCTCGCTGAGCAGAGATACCGATTGCTGCGGGGCTCGGGTATTTCCCGGCGCGCCAGGAGCACCGGGCGGCAGGTAGCGGCGGATCAATCCAGGAACAAGCGTTGGCGCTGATGATGGGTGCTGGGCGTCACTGCCGGCGGGTTCCGGCGCTGATTGCGAAATTTGGGCGGCCTCCGGCTTCTTGACGCTTGCCAGCTCCGCGCCGGTCTTTGCCGGGGCCGTGAGCGGCGAGAAGCGCGTCTTCCGAATTGTTCTTCTTTGAGCCTCCGGCGCCGGTAAACCACGGGTTGCCGAAGTCAGTGGCTGCGCCGCTTGCGGTTGTGGCGTTTCCCCGTATGTATAGGAAAGCAACACCGCCAAGGACGGCGCGGTACTGAGAAAACCTGCGAGCAGAGCCAGTCCACAGGTGGCGCGTAAGCAAACGAACCAGACCGGAGGCTTCTTCGATCCCGCCAGTATTGAATGGACGCGAACCTTCAAATTCGCCGGAGATGCGGCGAAATCTACGCCCCACGTCCTCGTTTCCTGGGATAGATTCAAGCGGGCAAAACGAGCCAGAGATTCGGCGTAACTCGCTTCTCTTCCCGGAGAATGCGAAATCACGGCAAGGTCGCAAGCGAGCTCACGATCGAATTGCATTTTTTGCAGCGCATACCAAGCCGCCGGATGAAAGAAAAGAAGCGCGCGGCATACGACGGCAATTCCATTCGAGAAGAAATCGCAGCGACGCACATGGTGAAGCTCGTGAAGCAGGATATCTTCGAGATCGGAGCGATCCTGTTCCAGACAGATATCCGGCAGCAGGACGGTCGGCCGGAGCCAACCGAAGGTTGCCGGCGACGTACCTCCGGGCAGCACCAATAACCTTGAACGGCGTACATGCAGACTCTCCGCAAGCGGCTGAAAGGTTTCTACCAACTGAATCGGCGGCTGGGAAGAGAAACCAAGCACCCATTTCAGTTTCCGCCGCCGTTTGATATGAGCAAGAAGAAAGTAGCTCAAAACCAGGAGGTACGCGATGCCAAGCGCACGCAGCGCGGCTCCGAGCGGAATCGCCCACGAGCTCGGAATCTGCCAGGCGTATGCGGTAGGGTGCACAGCCTGAATCGAGATGTTCGCACCACCTGCCGATGACTGCGCCGCTGCTCCGCCGGTCACAAAACCGTTGGCCAGCCAGAGCCAATACGCCGCCGCCCCACAAAGAAATCCAAGCCAAATCATGAACCGTGAGTTTGGTGAATCGACCAGCCGGCTAAAGACCAGACATATACCGAAAGCAAGGCCAGTCTTCAGAACAAATCCCGTAAGAGCGGCCACAATACTGAGCCAAAGGTCCGGATTCATAGAGTTTTTGCCCTATCCGCGGTCGAGATCCTCAAGATCATGCTTTTTACGATACTCCCGGATGTATGCTTCGACTTCATTCAGCTCTTTCTTTTGGATGCGACTCACTTCCAGCAGATTGATCAGCAACCCGGCTGCTGATCCGCGGAAATTACGCGATAATAGAGCTTGCACGGACAACCGGTCTATGGTCTTTCGGGCGGCCAACGGCGTGAAGACGAAGACGCGGCCTCGACTCTCATGTTTTATAAAGCCTTTCCGTTCCATGATACGGAGCAATGTCTGCGTAGTTTTGTAGTTGGGCCGTTCTCCTTCAGGATGCGCATTCACCACCTCTTCGACTGTGGCTTGTTCCTTGTCCCATAAAACTTGCAACAGGCGCATCTCTGCCGCGGTCGGTACGGGAAGCTGTCCCTTTTCTCGTCTAACATTCAGCAGTTTGTTTCGCATGGCGACTCCCAAAAACATCTTAAAGGTTTAAGATTGTGCTTGGCTTTCTTTTTTCCTGCAATGGACGAAAACGGGATTTTAGATGCGGCGGGTATGACTCCTGTGTCGTCCGGCCAAATTGCACTCGCTCGAAGCATGGGCACAACCAAATGAGCAGCAAAAACCATTCTCTGCGGAAAAATCGCTTCGTGCGAATGCAGCCGGCGTTTCATTTTCTCGTCCTTGCGTCATTTGTAGCACTCCTTCCGGCCTTGCTGCATGGTGAGGCAACATCGGTCCAGGTTCCTTCTGCAACCCCACTCTCGGTGCAGTTGCTCCAACACGTCCCGATGAAGACCGGGGAGCCGTTGGAAGGACGTCTGCTTTATCCGGTTTACGTCGATAACCGGGTCGCCATACCAGCGGGTTCCAAGCTGTACGGCAGTGTAATCCGTCTTAATCCAGACCGGAGCCGCCGGATTCACTCCGATCTCAGGGGAGATTTCACGCCATTTCATATTCCTGTTGTACGATTCGACCGGTTGGTTCTCCCGGACGGCGCCGTGGAAGCTATTGCGAGCGATCGCGCGACGGATGGCGTCCCGATTTTGCGATTGTCGACTCCGGCCGCTAAGAAAAGAGGCTCATTCATCCGGCGCGAGATAGCCCAAGGAAAACAGAAAGTGAAAGATACCGTCGCCCTGGTCACCGCCCCCGGACGCGGCGACCGCCTGGTTCAATTCATCTATACACAGTTGCCGTATCACCCGGAGAGGATCGAAGGTGGAACCTTATGGACGGTTGAACTGGCGAAACCCCTGAACCTTGAGCTCGCGATGGATCCTCCAGAGGAGGGAAGCCAGATAGCCGACCATGAAAACCACAACCAACCAGGCCGGAGAAATCCGGACCCAGGCAAGCCGGCCGCGGAACAGGAGCAAGCCTGGCAATTGCATGCCTACCTCAATCAAACGATCAGCTCTGGTAAGGAGAAGCCGGGGGACACTTTTCAAGCCCGCATCGCACAGCCGGTCTTTAACGCCCAGCACATCCTGGAGGTTCCCGAAGGAGCCCTGCTGATCGGGGAGATCACGCAGAGTAAGCCGGCTCGCTCTTTCGCGCGTCAGGGAAAGCTTCGCTTCGACTTTCGCGAATTGAGGTTCCCGAGCGGTTTCACTCAGCCGGTTGAAGGTGTCCTTGCCGGAGTCGATGCAAATAAATCGGCGAATTTACAAATCGACTCCGAAGGCGGCATACAGCCAAAACCGCAAAATCGGATGATCGTGCCGCTGGCATTGACGCTTCTTGCCGGGCGCGCTTTCGACAATGACGGCAGCCAAGCCGGCAATGGCGCCGTAGCGTCCAATGGTTTCGGAATTGTAGGCCGGATAACCGGCATCGTGGCCAGCTCACGGAACGTCGCGGCCGGTATAGGTATTTACGGAGCGGCGCTTTCCTTCTACGATCGCTGGCTGACGCGCGGCCACAATGTTGTCTTTGTGAAGGACACGCGCATCGAAGTCACCACCACACCAGTCCACGGTTCGCTGCTCGCCCCTGGCGTTCAGCAAAGATGAGAACTTAGCTAACTCCTGCTGCTCTTTTTTGCCCTGCTTTTCTTTGCGCTACTCTTTTTTGCGTTGCTCTTTTTTGCGCTGCTCTTCTTTCTGGAGGGTGCGGGCGGCACCTTCGCGCCTTCGCGCCGTGCCTCTGACAGCCCGATGGCGATTGCCTGTTTTGGGTTAGTCACTTTGCGTCCGCTGCGGCCGGAACGGAGTTTGCCCTGTTTCATTTCCTTCATTTCCCGCTCTACGGATTTCGACGCACGCGGGCTATATTTTCGGCCTGAGCTTCCGGATGATTTCTTCCTCGTTGATTTCGCTGATTTCTTGGTTGGCGGCATACAAATTCCTCCAGGAGTTGGGAAGCACTAGAAGCCGCAGAGGTTGTGCAGCATAAGGGAGGGGAAAGGGCACATAGCTTGGAAGAACTGCTGTAGCTGAATTGCCGAACACCGTCTTTACCGGCTGCTCGCCGTCGCGGGAAGAATCTCTTCGACGTCAATCCATTGCGTTGGATAGTTCCCGGTATAGCAGGCGGTGCAGAAGGAGTTGACTTCTCCGCCATCGCAAGCGCGCTCCAGGCCGTCGAGGGAGAGATACGCGAGGGAATCGGCCTCGATGAACTGGCGAATCTCTTCAATAGAGTAATTGGCCGCGATCAGATCTTTTTTGTCCGGCGTGTCGACTCCGTAATAGCAGGGCGAGATGGTGGGCGGACAACTGATGCGCAGATGGACTTCAGTGGCGCCGGCAGAGCGGACCATGCGCACGATTTTCCGGCTTGTGGTGCCGCGAATGATGGAGTCGTCAACCAGGACGATGCGCTTGCCTTCGAGCAGATTGCGCACCGGATTCAGCTTCAGCTTTACGCCAAAATCGCGGACACGTTGCTCCGGCTCAATGAAGGTACGTCCCACGTAATGGTTGCGAATGAGTCCGAAATTAAAGGGGATTCCGCTCTCGGCGGCATATCCCAACGCGGCCGTGACTCCGGAATCAGGAACAGGAACGACCAGGTCGGCTTCCACTCCCGATTCTTGCGCGAGGCGCCGGCCCATCTGCTCCCGGCTGGCCTGTACCCAGCGCCCATAAATTCGGCTATCGGGGCGGGCGAAATAAACGTGCTCGAAGATGCAGCTCGACTGCTTTACTCCGGTCGCATATTGCACCGAAGAGACCCCATCGCCGGTGACCATCACCACCTCGCCTGGCCGTACGTCCCGTTCATACTTGGCGCGGAGCAGATCGAAGGCGCAGGTCTCGGATGCGAAGACGACCGTATCCGGTCCGCCGGGATTGGAGATGCGGCCCATGGAGAGCGGCCGGAAACCATGAGGATCGCGGGCGGCGAAGATGCGGTCGCGCGTCATCATGACAAGCGAGAAGGCTCCGTCGATTTGTCGCAGTGAATCGCCGATCGCCTCAATGATAGTATTCGCGTGCGAATGCGCGATCAGTTGGACGATGATTTCCGAGTCGCTGGTGGTTTGAAAATATGCCCCTTCACGTTCCAGACGGGTACGCAGGTTGCCCAGGTTCACCAGGTTGCCATTGTGCGCGATGGCGATCAGTCCGCGGGTCGAATCCACCCGGATAGGCTGTGCATTCAGGAGCGCGGAATCTCCGGTGGTCGAATAGCGAGTGTGGCCGATGGCCAACTCTCCAGGCAATTTGGCCAGCACGTCGTCGGTAAAGATGTCGGCTACCAATCCCATCCCTTTTATGTTGAAGAGATTGGTGTAATCGGCCGTAGCAATGCCTGCCGATTCCTGACCGCGATGCTGCAGTGCGTAGAGCGCGAGATAGGCTTGACGCGCCGCATCGGCATGTCCATGGATCGCGACCACTCCGCATTCCTCCCGGAGTTTATCGAAAGTAGCGGGGCCGAACTGCTCGTTCTCGTGATCGATGATGGTGCGCTCCCTAAGGTCAAATTTCCAACGGCATGCCGTGCATGAGCTGCGCGGCTAAGGCTCCAGCCCACACATTGCGCAGTCCCGCGACTCTTTCCCGGATGAACACGCGGCCATCCACTGCCAGCTCGAAATCATGGGCAATGGTTTCTCCGAGCAACGTGGTCATAAGACCATCGCTCCTGCTCACCATCTGCTCAATCTTCGCAACCGCCGCTTTGCTGCAGGTGATAATGGCCTGGGTGGCGGTCTCTCCGAAAAGATCCCACTCAACCGGCAGGTCCGGCGATTTTTCCAGGTTGGCGCGAATTCCGATTCCGTATTGAAAACAGCCCTCAGCGAGAGCAACTGCGATGCCGCCATCGGTGATATCCCGCGACGAATGAATCAGGCTTTCACGAGCAAGCTCGGCGAGGATTTTGTGGAGACTCGCTTCTGCCTGAAGATCGAGATATGGAGGAGTGCCCCACAACCGGGAAAGGACCGTCTTGGCATATTCCGAGGAGCCGAACTCGCGCATGCGCTCCTCCAGAGGGGAGAGCGATGCCGGAGCGATAAGGAGCACCGCATCGCCGATATGGAGAAAATCCGAGGGAACCGCTTTTTCAACCTGCTCCAATATGCCCACAATCCCCAAAACCGGAGTGGGGTAGATTGCTTCCCCGCGCGTTTCGTTATAGAGAGACACGTTGCCGCCGGTAATCGGCGTACTCAGCGCAATGCAGGCGGCGGAGATACCGTCGATGGCGCTGGACAATTGAGCCATGATCTCCGGTTTCTCCGGATTCCCAAAGTTCAGGCAATTGGTCGCCGCCACCGGCAGCGCGCCGGTGAGGGCAACTTTGCGCGCCGCCTCGGCCACAGCATGGCGAGCGCCCAGATCCGGATCCAGATATGACCAGCGGCTGTTGCCGGCCAAGGCCATCGCCAAGCCCAGCGCAGAGCCCTTGACGCGCATCACACCGGCCTCGCTCCCCGGGCCCTCCACTGTATTGGTCTGCACCATGGAGTCGTATTGCTGATAGATCCAGCGCTTACTGCAAATGTTGCTTGCGGCCAGCAAAACACGAAGCTCGTCCGCGTACTTGCCCGCTGAGCCCCGGGGCACCCCATCCTCGTATAAGCTAAGTTGTTCCAGAACTTCCGGCGGCGGATCAGCGGGGGCCGGCGCCTTCCACTCGCCGACCGGCCGGCGGTAGAGCGGAGCGTCGTCGGTGAGCGACTGGTTAGGGATGTCGGCCAGAAGATGACCGTGATGCAGGATTCGGAGCCGGGCTTCCTCAATTACTTGGCCGACAATGACAGCGTCTAAGCCCCACTTGCCGAAGATGCCGAGCACCTCCGCGGCGCGATCTTTCTCCGCCACCAGCAGCATGCGCTCCTGGCTCTCGCTGAGCATGATGTCGTAGCCGCTCATGCCGGATTCGCGCTGCGGAACGTTATCTAATTCGATCTCCAGACCCACGCCTCCGCGCGCTCCCATCTCGCATGTGGAGCAAGTGAGGCCGGCGGCGCCCATATCCTGTATCCCCACCACGGCGCCGCTGTGCATCGCCTCAATACAGGCTTCCAGCAGCAGCTTTTCCATGAATGGGTCTCCTACCTGTACGTTGGGGCGCTTCTGCTCCGAGCCTTCGGTGAACTCCTCGCTGGCCATGGTTGCTCCATGGATGCCGTCGCGCCCGGTCTTCGCGCCAACATAAATCACTGGATTGCCAATTCCGGAGGCCTTGGCATAGAAGATTTCATCGCGCTTCACCAGACCCAGGGCGAAGGCATTTACCAGCGGATTACCTGAATAGCAGGCCTCAAATCGCGTCTCACCGCCCAGGTTGGGAACGCCGAAACAATTCCCATAACCCGCGATACCGCTGACCACGCCCTCCATGATTGCCTGATTTTTGTGAATGAGCCGGGAGGTTTGAAGATCGTCTAGCTGGTTCTCACGAATCGGACCAAAGCGCAGAGAGTCCATCAGGGCAAGAGGCCGCGCCCCCATGGTGAAGATGTCGCGCAGTATGCCGCCCACGCCGGTGGCGGCGCCCTGGAAAGGCTCAATATAAGACGGGTGATTGTGGGATTCGATTTTGAACGCGCAGGCCCAGCCGTCTCCAATATCGATAATGCCGGCGTTCTCGCCCGGTCCCTGGACTACGCGCTCGCTCTTGGTCGGCAAGCGCTTCAAATGTATCTTGGATGACTTGTAGGAGCAGTGCTCGCTCCACATGACGCTGTAAATCCCCAGCTCCGTGAGGCTGGGCGAGCGTCCCAAGGCCTTGAGGATGCGTTGATATTCCTCAGGCGTGATGCTATGTTGCGCCAGCAGCTCAGGAGTATAAGAGAGAGCTTCAGGCGCCACGCTCGGAGCAGCAGGTTTCATGGCTGTAACTATATTGTCGCACGGGATTGCCGCACGGAAGCGTGCGCTTCCAACCGGCCGGTCAATGAGGATGCACTAGCTCTCCAGTTTTCTGGTGACCAGCTCTTTCAGCAATGCGGGGTTTGCCTGTCCTCTTGATAGCTTCATCACCTGGCCGATGAAGAACGCATCCACTGTCTTCTTGCCGCCGCGGTATTGCTCCACCTGCTTGGGATTGGCCGCGATGACTTCATCGATGAGTTTTTCGATCGACGCCGCGTCGCTGATCTGCTGCGGCTTCTCGCGCTGGTAAACGGCGCCGAAATCCTCTCCATTCTCAAATGCGGTGTCGAAGAGTCCTTTGAGCTGCCTGCTGGAAAGCTTGCCGCTCTCGGCAAGATCGGCGGCCTCGACCAATCCCTGCAAAGTGATCGGCGACTGTTGCAGACCCAATCCCTTCGCATTGAGGCGGCCCATCAACTCGCTCTGGATCAGGTTGGCTACCCGCTTCGGGCTCCTGGCCTGCTTGGCTGCCATCTCAAACTGATCGGCGAATTCACGGGTTGCGGTCAGCGTCTGCGCATCCTGCGGCGTGAGACCGTACTCGGCAATCATGCGGTTACGGCGCGCTTCGGGCAGCTCCGGCATCTGTTCCGCCAGAGATTGTTTGAATGCCTGGGAAATGACCAGAGGCGGGAGGTCAGGCTCAGGGAAATAGCGATAGTCGTGCGCCTGTTCTTTGGAGCGCATCGAGTAGGTCCTGCCCTCAGCCGCGTTCCATAGCCGCGTCTCTTGCACGACGCGGCCTCCGGCTTCGATCAACTCGACCTGCCGTTCGATCTCATACTCCAGCGCAGCGCGGATAAAGCGGAAGCTGTTCACGTTCTTAACTTCAGCCTTGGTGCCGAACTTCTCCTGTCCGCGCGGCCGCACGCTGATATTCGCGTCGCAACGTAGCGAACCTTCTTCCATATTGCAGTCGCTTACGCCGGTATAGAGCAAAATCTCCTTGAGCCGCGTCAGATACTCGAAGGCCTCGTCCGGCGTCCGCAGATCAGGCTCGCTGACGATTTCAATCAAGGGCGTGCCGCAGCGGTTCAGATCGACGTAAGTCTTGGTGGCGGAGTCGGGGAAACCGTCGTGCAGGCTCTTGCCCGCATCCTCTTCCATGTGCAGCCGGGTAACGCCGATGCGCTTGGTAATCCATTGCTGGCCGTCACGTGCCGGCACATCGATCCAACCATGTTCAGCCAATGGTTTGTCGAACTGCGAAATCTGGTAGCCCTTGGGCAGGTCGGGATAAAAATAATTCTTGCGCGCGAAAATCGATCGCTCGCGCACTTCGCAATTGATTGCCATGGCGGCGAGGGCGGCAAACTCCACCGCCCGCTCGTTCAATACCGGCAACGCGCCGGGCAGGCCAAGGCATACCGGGCAGATGTGGGTATTTGGCTCGCCGCCGAACTTATTGGCGCAGCCACAGAAGGCCTTGGTATTGGTTAACAACTGTACGTGAACCTCGAGCCCGATCACAGGCTCGTACTTGGCCAAAATCTCCGGGGAAACGCTGATCGCAGCAGACATGGTTATCCTCGATTTTATAGCCTTTTAAGACTGGATATATTTCGTGGCGGCCAACCGGAATGAGGGCGCGTTACACTATAAACCGGATGGGCATAGGAACGGGGATTGTTTGGGTCTCGACTTGACGGAGTGGTCTGTCCTCTATACCATCGACCCCGGAGTTCGATCCGAAGGAGCGCCGCCTAAGGCTGCCGCTCCGAGCTTTCCTGGAACTGGTCTCATAAGTAGATTTGAGGCTTCGGTCCAAAACATGAGCCCCGCTTCGGTGGCGGGTCTCATCCGCAGCGTTGGCGACGGCATTGGGTTTATGAGACCAGTTCCTAGCCGTTACGAAATGTCTGAAAAACGCATTCTGTTCAATCTATTCAAAGGAGCGAGATTCTCATGGCGAAGCTGGGATTTCTAGGACTGGGGATTATGGGGGGTCCAATGGCCCGCAAACTGATTGAGGCCGGCCATAGCGTAGCTGTATGGTCGCACGATCAGCGGAAAGCGAGAAAACTGGCCGATTCCCATAGCGCCATATTTTCGAGCTCTCCCAAGGAAGTAGCCCAGCACGCGCAATGCGTGTTTCTCTGTGTGGGAAATACCGCGATGTCCCGGGAAGTGATCCTGGGGGAAAATGGCCTCGCGCAAGGCGCCGGCCAAGATTTTACGATCGCCGATTGCAGCACTGTTTCTGCCCGCGAGAGTTCTTCGATGGCGGAGGAGTTACGCGGGAAGGGCATCGAATTTCTGGACGCTCCTTGCACCGGCTCCAAGGCGGGTGCGGAGAATGGAACGCTCACGTTCATGATTGGCGGCAACAAGAACGTCTTTGAGCGGATTCGCCCATACTTCGAGGCCATGGGCAAGTCGCTTTACTATTGCGGGGAGTCGGGGATGGGACTGCGCGCCAAGCTTACGCAGAATCTGATCCTCGGTAATCTGCTGCAGGCCTTCAATGAAGGCATCGTGTTGAGCACGAAATCCGGCGTCGATCCTAACCTGATGCTCGATATCCTGAACAACAGCGCTGCCCGCTCCGGGCTGATCGCGGTCAAAGCCCCGGCTGTTTTCAAACGCGATTTTGCGACCAATTTCTCTGTCAAATGGCTGGCCAAAGACATTGGATTAGCTCTCGATCTCGGGTCGGAAATCGGCGTTCCGCTCCCCCTGACCGCGCTTACCCAGCAGCTCTATCGTGCCGCCGAGGCCAAAGGATATGGAGAAGATGATATCTGCGGCTCAATTCGCGTTCTTGAAGAATTCGCCGGATGCGAGGTCAAGGCAAATGAAGCTGTAACCGCGAAGGCTTGATCCTCTCAAATGCTGATTGTCGCTTGGATCCGATCGAATGGCACTTTGATTCCATGGCCGCGCTCAATCAGGCCGATCTCCGCCAGCGCCTCCACGTCTTCATGAACTCTTTTGTAATCCCGCCCGATATCTCTCGCGAGGGCGGCAACGCTCTTGACAGGATGCCGGTGAACATATCGCAGCAGCTCATAGCGCTTCTCTGTCATAACACTTGAGATTGCGCTCCAGGACGCGAACGTCACATGATGTTCGCTGACTTCCTCGTCGTGTTCGGCGCGATGCCAAGCCGCCGCTACACGTTTAGAAACCGAGTCGAAGTCTTCACCTACGTGGAGTTCGACCTCTCCTTTTTCCGATTTCCTTTTCATATCCGCGTACCTCTCGCCTTCTCGACGTCAGCCTTGAAATCCGCAAGCAGCTTTTCGATGGATGTGAATTCGTACGCCTGCTCCTGGTTTTGGCGATGACAATGATCGCCCTTGCCCCTCTCGTTGTCATAACCCACGATACGAGACCCAGCACAGCCATAAAAGAGCGAATACTTCAGACCATGGGCGGTTGGGGGAACAGGCTTCGGGATACGCCAGACTTTGATTTCGATCATGAAACCGTCCGCAAAGAACACACGTTCATGAATGAGCAGGCGAGCCTTCCCATGGCGTATCATCCCCGTGCTTATTCTATGGCGTTGAGCGCCATACTGCCAAATCGAGCGAAAAATCGTCTTGACAGATAGGTCTGACCGCTATACCATTGCCGATGCCGTGAAATAGGAAGCCGGATTGAATCGAGATTCTGGCGGATGCAGCCGCAGCTTTGGACCGGCGCCGCTGACGCGGAGGTCGCGTCATCAGATGCGGCCCGCCTCCCAAAGTCTTCCGGCCAAATGCGCCAATTTTTAGGAGGACAGCCATGTTCAAAATTCTCAAATTCTTCAGCTTTGCGCTGTTCGTGTTACTCGCGCTGAGTGTTGCTCAGGCGCAGATGTCCACCGGAACCATCGTTGGAGTCGTCGCAGACAATACTGGAGGAGTGATTCCGAATGCAGCAGTGACGCTTACGGAAACCTCGACAGGCGCAGTGCGGCAGGCTCGAACCAATGGCAGCGGACAGTTCAACGCGCCCTTTCTGCCGCTTGGGAGCTATTCGGTCGAGGTGGCGGCGCCGGGATATCAGACCAAGACGCTTACCGGAATTGATCTGCAGGTGGACCAAACGGCAAACCTGCACATTGCGCTGAGCGTCGGTGTCGTTAGCCAGACTGTCGAGGTCACCAGCGCTGCGCCGCTGGTTGACTCAGTTACATCTTCTCTAGGACAGGTGATCGACAACAAGCAGGTTCTGAACATGCCGTTGAATGGCCGGAATCCCTTTGATCTGGGACTGCTTGTGGGAAATACCACCCCAGTGTTCGGCATGGGATCAAATCTGCCATTCATCGCCGGAGGAGGACGCTTCGACAATATAGACGTTTCTCTCAATGGAGTAGATGACAATACTTTCTCATTTCAAGGGAACATTGGGAGAAATGGCATTGCGGTTATCCCTTCGGTGGATGCGGTACAGGAATTCAAGGTAAAGACAAACAATTTTGCTGCGGAATATGGACACGCGGCGGGCTCAATCGTAAGCGCGACGATCAAAAGCGGCGCCAATCAATTCCATGGGGTCGTCTTTGAGTTTCTGCGCAACGATGCTTTCGACGCGAACAATTACTTTACCAATCTGGCTGGGCTGCCAAAACCGCCATTTCACCAGAACCAGTTTGGCGGTACCCTGGGCGGCCCCATCGTGCACAACCGCGTATTCTTTTTTGGCGATTATCAGGGAACGCGGCAGAGCAGCATCTCCGGCAGTTCCATTGAAAATATTCCGCCTCCCGCGTTCCGAACCGGCGACTTCTCGCAAAGCTCGATTAAGATCTATGATCCTAGAACCCGCCATATAGGACCGTCGGGAAAAGTGATCGCGTCTCCATTCCCGGGCAATATTATCCCCGCTAGCCTGATTAATCCGACCTCCAAGGCGATCATGGGGCTGATACCGGCTCCGAATTTCGGAACGCCCGGCGCGGTTTCCCGGAACTACTTCTATCAACCTTCGCAGTTCTCGAATACCGACCAGGGCGACGTCCGGATCGACGTAACTCTTTCCAGTAAGAATACGATGTTCGGCAGCTTTTCGATCGCCAACAATTATCAGCCGCCTGTCGGTTCATTTCCCGGGTTTATAGGGGGCGGTTCTTCCTTCATCAACGATTCGGATCAGATCACACTTTCCGATGTTCACACCTTCACTCCGTCTCTGATCAATGAATTCAGAGTGGGCTATCTGCACAACAACGGCACACAGCCGGGGAGTGGACAGCTAGGCGCGAACTTCGGCAAGAATGCGGGACTGGCACTTTTCCCCGCTCCGGTCGAAGGTTTTCCATCCATCAACTTCGCATTTTCAGGTGGCATATCCGGTTCTCAGGAGTTCACTGCCTGGGGCGGCGGCAATCCCAACGTGAATATCCTCGCCACGACACAATATGTGGACAACCTGAGTTGGACACATGGCAATCACGCGCTGAAATTCGGAGCGGATATTCGCAGGTCACGATTCGACACCCTCAAGGGAGATCCGTTTTTCGGCGAGGACATCTTCGGCGCTACGTTCTCGTCTAGTACCGATGCTCCGGGATCGGGCCTGCCGCTTGCCGACTTCCTGATGGGATACCCGACAACTATCCAAGGCGCTCCGATGATCGCCGAAGGGCATCAGTTCAGCTTATATTTCGGCGGGTATGCGCAAGACGATTGGAAGGCTACGAACCGGTTGACGTTCAACCTGGGTATCCGCTATGAGTTATACACGCAACCTATCGACACCCATAACCTAGGGAGCCTTTTTGATGTACGCACGGGAACGTTTGCCGTGCCGGGGCAGAATGGGTTTAGCCGGGCGATGGTCCAGCCGGATCACAACAATATAGGTCCACGTTTCGGCTTTGCCTACCAAATCTCGCCCAAATTCGTTGCGCGCGGAGGGTACGGGATCTTCTATTCGATGCGCGATCAGAACCAGGGCGTCACCCAGTTCTCCGGGAATACGCCCAACATTCCTACTGTATCGCTGCCCCCGATTTCCGCCACCAACACGGTTTCGCCGCCATTTACTGTCAATACCCCTATCCCTGTGCTGCCATCAGGTACATCCCTCGCCGGCTTTACTCCGGCCAACCCGTACGGCATTCAAATCAAAACACAGAGCCTCGACCACGCTCTTATGCCGATGCTGACCCAGTACAATCTCGATTTGCAGTATCAGGCGACCAATAGCCTTCTTTTGGAAGCATCCTATAGCGGCGCACTGGGGCGCGATCTGGCTTCACTGTTTATCAATGAAAACCAGGTTCCATTCTCCTATGCGCTTAATGGGACAAACACACAAGTCAACCGCCCCTACAACTACATGGGATCCAATGTACTTACAGTCTTCTCCAATGCATCTTCGAACTATAATGCCTTAAATCTCAAGGCTGAAGAGCGCTTGTCGCATGGCTTAGAGTTCCTAGCCAACTACTCGTGGCAAAAGAACATATCATCGAACGGAGACGGGCCGGACGCCTATACGCAAAATGGCGGGACAAGCATAGCCATGAATACCTATAATCTCGCTGGTGAGCGGGGCGTTACTCCAATCAATATTAAGCATACTTTTAGCGCCAGCGCCAGCTACGAACTTCCCTTCGGCCCAGGAAGGAAGTTCCTCACTGGAAACGGATTGGCGCCACGGCTGCTCGGGGGATGGGTCGTTAACGGCATTCTCACACTCCGTACGGGATTTCCTACCGATATTCGTACCAATGTTCTTCCTCCCGTCTTCAACACCTTCAATGTAGCGAGTTGCGTTGCCGGCGTGCCTCTGACGGTCAAGAACCCTGGTGTAAACGGCTTCTTCAATCCCGAGGCATTTACCGTACCACAAGTTACTCAGAGTCAATCGGGATCGGTAGTTCAGGAGTTCGGTAACTGTGGAAGGAGGATTGGGGTTGGGCCTGGGTCCAAGAACCTCGATTCCTCTATCTTCAAGAACTTCTACTTTACCCAGTCGGACCGGATTTACTTACAGTTCCGTACCGAGTTCTTCAATACCACCAATACTCCGACTTTCTATCTTCCCTCGGCGAGCGATCCAACATTGACCTGCCAAGGCGCTCCGGGAGCTGTTTGCAATGCGAGTAATCCAAATTTTGGCAAATTGTCGAATGGAACCGCGACTGGGAGGCAGATTCAATTCTCAGCTAAACTTTATTTCTAAGGAATCCGCCAAAAGCGGCGTCCCGCGGCGTATTTACGGGCGCCGCGCTACGATAAGTTCGTAAGTCGTTGTTTTCCTGGGAGCTGGCAATGGATAGCACCAGAAGGAGATTTCTCAAGCAGGCTGCCGGGCTTTCCGCCGCCTGTCTTGTCGGGTTTGACGGTGAGGCGAAGGCGGCTGCCGCATCGGCTTCAACTGCAGGATCCCCGGTGACTGCAGGCGCCGGGGGCTGGTACGACAGGCCAATGCGCTGGGCGCAGCTAAGCTTTGTCGAGGACGATCCCGGCAACTACGATCAGACGTTCTGGCTCGACTATTTCAAGAGAATCCATGCCGACGCTACCATCCTGAACGCCGGCGGCTGCGTAGCCTTCTACCCGACACAGATCCCTCTGCATTACCGCAGTAAATGGCTTGGCAACATGGACACGTTCGGAGACCTGGCTCACGGCTGCCGGAAGCTGGGTATGAACGTGGTGGCGCGAACAGATCCGCACGCCTGCCACAAGGACGTGTATGATGCACACCCTGACTGGCTCGCCGTCGACGCCGCTGGAAACAAGCGCCGGCATGCCTCCGATCCGGACTTCTGGCTCACCTGCGCCTTGGGCCCCTATAACTTTGAATTCATGACCGCGGTTCACCAGGAAATCATGACCAAGTACATGGTGGACGGCATCTTCACTAACCGTTGGGCCGGATCCGGGATGTGTTACTGCGAGCATTGCCAGAAAAACTTTCATGACTTTTCAGGCCTCGATCTTCCTCGCACCAGCAATCCTCAGGACCCGTCGCAGCGCCAATATCATAGTCTGGCATCAGAAGCGTTTGTTCGAGTTGTGGCGTCTTTGGAATGCCAAGATACAGGAAATTAATCCTAACGCGAGCTATATCGCGAACGCCGGCGGCGGCGCGCTGAGTCAACTTGACATGAAAACGGTCGGGGAACTGGCGCCGACATTGTTGGCCGATCGACAGGGCAGGGCCGGTTTGACGGCTCCGTGGGTCAGCGGCAAAAGTGCTAAGGAATTTCGTTCCACTCTTGGGCGCAAAGCCATCGCGGGCATTTTCAGTGTCGGTTTCGAAGACAAGTATCGCTGGAAGGATTCTGTTCAGAGCGGCGACGAAATCCGGCTCTGGGTCGCCGATGGCATGGCCCAGGATTTCCGGCCCACCTTCACCAAGTTTAATGCCAAGCCTTTCGACAAGCGGTGGTTTCCGGTCGTTGAGGAGATCTTTACGTGGCACTATGCCAACGAGAAGTATTTTCGCAATGAAAAGTCATTTGCGCGGGTAGGAATGGTCTACTCTCAGCAGACTGCCGCGTTCTATGGGGGAGTAAATGCGCTGGCCACGGTGGAAGATCCCGGACTCGGCTTCTATCAAGCATTGATCGAAGCCAGAATTCCGTTTGAAATGGTCCACGATCATTTGCTGGATAGGGAGCACGTCGAGCAATTCCGTACCTTGATACTGCCCAATATCGCGGCGCTTTCAACCCAGCAATGCAACCAGATCCGCGAGTTCGTGGAACGCGGGGGAAATCTCGTCGCTACCTACGAAACATCGCTGTACGACGAATGGGGCGTACAGCGGCAGGATTTCGGACTGGCTTCGCTTTTCGGAGCCTCCTTCGCCGGCAGCAAGGAAGGTCCGATATTGAACTCATATCTCAGCTTGGAGAAGGACCCATCCACCGGTCAATACCATCCGCTGCTGGCCGGCTTCGAGGATGCGAACCGGATCATCAACGGCATCCATAGAGTTCATGTAATGCCGGCGGGCGAAAGTATCTCCTCACCATTACAAGTGGTTCCAACCTACCCTGACCTGCCGATGGAAGAGTGTTTCCCCCGGCCCTTCAAGGCACGGGATGCGGGAGTTTTCCTGCGCCAGACCGGCGGCGGCCGCGTGGTTTATTTCCCTTGGGATATCGATCGCACTTTTTGGGAAGTACTCGACGTGGATCATGCAAAGCTGCTGCGCAACGCGATCCTCTGGGCCACCAATGAGGCCGCTCCTCTCTCCATCGAAGGCAAGGGTGTGCTGGACATCTCCATATGGGGACAGAAGGAGTCGATGACAGTGCATCTGGTGAACCTCACGAATCCTATGATGATGAAGGGTCCGCTGCGGGAAGTGATCCCGATTTCCAGCCAGCGTGTGCGCATTCGCCTTCCGGACGGCAAGCGGATCACTAAGGCGCGTTTGCTGGTAGCCGGGGATGAGGCTCATTACCGTAAGGAAGGCGACGCGATTTTGATTGAGGTGCCTTCGATCGGTGTGCACGAGGTGATCGCACTCGACCTCGCCGTGTAACAACGCGAATACCTATGGTCAAACCTAATCACGCGATCGGCAATCCACTTTTGCGAACTGGATACGAGTTAGAAGAAATATGGCTGATATTTTTGGAATCACGCGCAGAGAGTTTATTCGCAATTCGGCTCTATTAACCGCCGGCACCGCCCTGACTCATGCGGCGGAGCTGCCGCAGGATTCCGGCTCCCAAGCTGGTGCGGCGCCCGGACAGCAGGATTCCTCCGGCCTCGTCTTTCCCTACGGCGCAGTCTACTTCCGCAAAACAAATCCGCCGGCGGAAGATTGGGCTCGAGACCATCAGACCGCGGCCCGGATCGGGATGAATATCTTCCGGCATTGGTTCATGTGGTCGGCGATTGAGGTCGCTCCGGGAAAATACGATTGGTCCGACTATGACCGGATGATGGACCTGGCGGCGAAAAACGGAATCAAAGTCGTGCTCGAGGAATTAGTCGGATGCGCTCCGGAGTGGGCCTTCCGTAAGTACGCCCATGCCCGCTATCTGGGGAGCGATGGCTTCCTCGTCAACAGCAGCATATCGGAGAGCAGCGCGACGGGGGGATTTCCCGGATTGTGCCTGGACAATCCGGATGTGCAGCAGTTAGCGCAGACCTTCCTGGTCGCGCTGGTGGAGCACTACCGCGACCATCCCGCGCTGTTCGGCTACGACATATGGAACGAGGGCACGTCCTTCGGGGGTAGTCCGAGCCGTATGTACTGCTATTGTGAAGGCACCCAGCGCAAATTACGGGAGTGGCTGCGGGTCCGCTATGGCTCGCTCGATAAGGCTGCAAAAGCATGGAACCGTTACAGCTATGAAAGCTGGGACGATGTCCAAGCACCGCGGTCCTTTTCGGGATATCCCGACAGCCTTGATTGGCTTCAGTTCCGCATCGATAACGCCTACAGTCTGTTCGATTGGCGAGTCAAACTGTTTCGCAAACTGGATCCCAAGCATCGCATCACCGCGCACGGGGTGGCGGGTACCCTGATTAGCCTGCCTTCCGCCTCTCACAATGAGTGGCGCTCGGCTGCGGAGGTCGATATTTGGGGCTTGACCTGGATCGCGGCCAGACAAGGCGATGAACCATGGAAGCAGTTTCAAGCGGTCGATCTGGTGCGCGGCGGAGCGCGGGGCAAGCCTTTCTGGCATGCCGAAGCGCAGGGCGGTCCTCTTTGGATGCAGCCCCAAGTGATTGGCCGGCGGAGAGATGACGGGCGCATTCCCGATGCTGACGATGTGCGGATTTGGAATCTTGTGACCTGCGCCGGCGGGGCCAAGGGCTTGTTATATTGCCGCTGGCGGCCTCTCCTGGACGGTCCCCTATTTGGGGCCTTCGGTCCGTTTGCCATGGACGGCTCGGTCACGCCTCGAGCGGAGATGTCAGGCCGTGTCGCGCAATGGGCAAACAGCCACCCGGACATATGGAAATCTAACCCAGTCAAAGGTGACATCGGGCTGGTATTCGTGCCCGAGTCTGAGATGTTTAACTACGTACAGCAGGGCAGCACGGAATTCTATTCTCAATCGGTTCGCGGCGCCTATCAGGCGTTCTTCGATTCCAATATCCAACCTGACTTTGTCGCGCTGGACGACATTGGTGAATACAAGATCGTCTACCTGCCTTATCCAGTGATGCTGAAGAATGAAACCGCCGCCAAACTGCGCAAATATGTGGAACAGGGCGGCATATTAATAAGCGAAGGACTACCTGCATACTTTGGTGACCATGGCCATGTGGGGACCGTTCAGCCGAATTATGGACTGGACGAGTTATTCGGGGCTCGTGAAAGTTATGTTGAGTTCACTCCGGATATCTCCAACGACTTGATGCTCGAGATCAGAGGCTCCAAAGTATATGGCCGCTACTTCCGGCAGGATTACGAATTGCACGGCGGCGAAGCCGTTGGCCATTACTCAAACGGCACGATCGCGGCCGTAGAGCACAAATTTGGGCAAGGCCGTACTTTGTTGTTTGGCTCCTTTCCCGGCGCGGGTTATTTTCTACATCACGCCGCCGGGACAAAAGATCTCTTCGCGAGTTTCTTGACAACGATGGGACTTTCTCCACAAGTGAAGATCGACGATAACAGCGTGCAGGCAAGGCTCCATCACGGAGCCGGCGGCGCCTATCTTTGGATAACGAATCAGATGAGGAACGCTAAAGCTGTCAAGGTAGAGATCGCGTCAAGCGCAGGGAACTTCGCAGCCGGCGAGGACCTTTGGGGAAAGCAACCCGTCACCTTCAACAATCGGCAAATTGCCGTTACCGTTCCCGGCCGGGATGCAGCGGTGATCGCTCTCAAATGAGGTCGGACACCGATACTCCTTGATTCAACTCCGCTTCACTTGCCGGGGACTCGGCTGCGCTTCGGCCGGCATCACAAATTGTGTAAACAAACTCACTTGGATTTCTCACAAGAGGCGGGTGGAAGCCCTGGACTTGAGTCCAGGGTAGCGGGTCTTCAGACCCGCGGGAATAGGGTTGGATCCAAGCAGACCGGGCTTTCAGCGCCCCGGTGTTCTCGGACTGTGCTCCCGGCCTGCTCAGAGTGTCTCTTGATACTTTTGCGAGACAAGATCCACATATCCTCTTTCAACCCACGCGGCAGTGTCAGCGCCACCAGGCCTGAAGGCCTTATTTGGAGATGGAAAGCTACTCGTGGGCCTGGAAGGCCCACTTCCCCGGACTAAAGTCCAGGGCTTCCACCCTTCCTCATCTCAAGGTCGAATGTTTTCCGCCAAAGCTATTTCTTGAGCGGCGCGCTGGTTTTCACCGCCGCTTGATGCTGCTCAATGACTTTCGTCACCAAAGCCATCGTCTCCTCAAGGTGACGGCGCATGGCGCTTCGCGCAGCGGCCGGCTTGCGCCGCTGGATCGCACGGTAGATGGCCTCGTGACGCTTGAGAACCGTCGGTGGAACATTGGGGATGAGAAGCTTGAAATATATCCACTGGCGGGTCAAGTTCCGCAACAATTGCACTGCATTCCGCAGCACCTCGTTGCGAGCGGCAGTAGAGACGGCCAGATGGAAAGCCATGTCAGCTTCGAGAATGGAATCGCCTCTCGCTATGCTGTCCCGCATCATCTGCACGGCTTGACCGATATTGGCGACTTCCTCGCTGGAGGCGCGCTGCGCAGCTAAGCCCGCGAGGTTTTCTTCAATAATCGTGCGAGCTTCCATAATGTCATGCAGCTCATTGTGATCGGCGCCGGTAAAGGCCCAGAGTAAGGGGCGGGATAGAAATTCCGAGCGGGGGCAAACGAATGTCCCATCCCCTACCCGGCTGTCGACCATGCCGACCAATTCCATGGCTTTAAGAGCTTCGCGTAAAGAGGTGCGGGCGATGCCGAGTTGTTGGCACAGTTCCCGCTCCGGTGGTATGCGGTCTCCCGGCTTCCAGTTACCCTGCACGACATGAGAGATGAGTTGCTCAAAGGCGCTCGCGGTGAGCGTAGTTCGCGCTATCGGAGTTACTGTCTTAAGAGCAATTCCCACGGTGCGAACTCCTTGGCTCGAACCTGTTCATAAAAGAAATTATCAAGCCAGCTTAACATGGCGGCTACTTACGGCTTACGCTCTCGAAGCTGGCGCAGGACATATTGCAGGATGCCGCCGTTCTCGTAATAGAGCACTTCCTGCGGAGTGTCGATGCGAATCGTGGTTGTGAACTGGCTGGTCTTGCCCGCCGGGTCCGTAGTTCTTACAGTCAGTGAGCGGCTGGTAGAAAGCTTCTGTTGTAATAGGGTTTGAATGCCGGGGAAATCGAAGATCTCTTCCCCGGTGAGTCGAAGGGACTCCGCATTCTGACCGCTCTCAAACTGCAGCGGCAAAATGCCCATACCCACCAGATTGGAGCGGTGAATGCGCTCGTAGCTCTCTGCAATTACTACCCTCACGCCCAAGAGCAGAGGCCCTTTTGCCGCCCAGTCCCTGGACGAGCCTGAGCCGTATTCCTTACCCGCAAGAATCACCAACGGCGTTCCCCGCTCGGCATACCTTACCGAAGCGTCGAAGATGCTCATCGGCTCACCTTCAGGCAGCAGGCGGGTGACCCCGCCTTCGGTACCGGGAGCGAGTTTGTTGCGCAGCCGCACATTGGCGAATGTTCCCCGCACCATAACTTCGTGATTGCCGCGGCGCGATCCGTAGGAATTGAAATCGGCTGGTTTCACCCCGTGTTCGGTGAGGTATTTCGCCGCCGGACCATTGAGCTTGATGGAACCGGCAGGAGAGATGTGATCGGTGGTGACACTGTCTCCGAGAACCGCCAGCACGCGCGCGCCATGAATGTCCTCAACCGGCGCGGCCTTTGCCGGCATGCCGTCGAAGTAAGGCGCGCGGCGAATGTAGGTCGATGCGGGATCCCATTGGTAAGTGCCGCCGGTGGGGAACCGGAGATTCCTCCAATTGGCGTCACCTTCTGTAACAGTGGCGTACTCCTTACGGAACATCTCCGAATCGATCGATGAGGCGATGGTATCGCTCACCTCCGCCTGGGTGGGCCAGATGTCTTTGAGATAGACACTTTGTCCATTTTTATCTTTGCCGATCGGATCTGTTTCGAAATCGTGGTCAATCCTGCCCGCGAGGGCATAGGCAACCACCAGGGGCGGCGACATCAGATAGTTTGCCCGCACCTCGGAGTTGATCCGCCCCTCGAAGTTTCGATTGCCGCTCAAAACGGAAACGGCCACCAGGCCATGCTCCTCGATCGCGTCGGAGACATCGCTGGGCAAAGGACCCGAGTTGCCGATACAGGTGGTGCAGCCGTAGCCGACGACATTGAAGCGGAGCTTGTCGAGAAAATCGAGCAAACCAGAGCGCGTGAAGTATTCGGTTACCACACGGGAGCCCGGGGCGAGAGATGTCTTGACCCAGGGCGGTACGCTCAGGCCCTTTTCGACGGCCTTCTTGGCCAACAAACCGGCTGCGACCATCACCGAAGGATTGGAGGTGTTGGTACAGCTCGTGATAGCGGCGATCACGACCGAGCCGTGATCGAGATAAGGCTCGACCTCCAAGCCAAAGCGCTCTTTCACCGTGGCAGCCGACCCATTTCCTTTGGCTCCCGGCTCCGGGGTAGCTTTCCCATTGTTTCCATTGACCGAGGGATGGCCGCCTTCACCTTCCCAACGCGTCACCTGACGCTCTCTTCTATCAGCGGCATTCGGTCCGAGAAGGCTGGGCAATTGCTGCCGGAAGGCTGTGCCGGCCTGGGAAAGCAGGACCCGGTCTTGGGGACGCTTTGGTCCAGCCACGCTTGGTTCGACAGTGGCGAGATCGAGAGCAATAGTCTCTGTATATTCGCTCTCGGCGGAGTTGGCGGAGTGAAACAGTCCCTGCTCCTTGAAATAGGCCTCAACCAGCCGGATATGCTCCGGGCTCCTGCCGGTCAGCTCGAGATAGCGCAGAGTTTCGCGATCGACAGGGAAGATGCCGCAGGTAGCGCCGTACTCCGGCGCCATGTTGCCGATGGTCGCGCGGTCGGCCAGCGAAAGCTCGCTGATTCCCGAGCCGTAGAACTCGACGAATTTGCCCACTACTCCCAGCTTGCGCAGCATCTCGGTTACGGTCAGCACCAAGTCCGTAGCCGTGGCCCCCTCGCGCAATTTGCCGGTCAGCCTGAAGCCGACGACCTGGGGGATGAGCATGGAGACAGGCTGGCCGAGCATAGCGGCCTCTGCCTCAATTCCTCCCACTCCCCAGCCCAAGACGCCCAGCCCGTTAATCATAGTAGTATGCGAGTCGGTGCCTACAAGCGTGTCAGGATAAGCGCGGCCCTCGGGCGAAGTGAAGACTACTCGCGCCAGATACTCTAAGTTGACCTGGTGGCAGATGCCCATTCCAGGCGGCACGGCGGAAAAGTTACGGAAGGCCGATTGACCCCATTTAAGGAAGGCATAGCGTTCCCGGTTGCGTTGAAACTCGAGCGCGGCGTTGACCGAGTAGGCGCTCGCCATGCCGTATTCATCGACCTGAACCGAATGGTCGATGACCAGCTCGGCCGGCTGCAAGGGATTGATCTTCTCCGGATCGCCGCCGAGATTCTTCATGGCGTCGCGCATGGCAGCCAAATCCACGATGGCGGGAACGCCGGTGAAATCCTGCATGAGAACACGCGCCGGCATGAAGGCTATTTCGCGTGCCGGCGCCGCCTTGGCCTGCCACTTCGCCAGAAACTCGATATCGGCGGCGGTCACGCTCTTTCCGTCTTCGTGCCGCAGCAGGTTTTCCAATAAGATCCGCAGGCTGAAAGGAAGCCGCTCAAGCGACACTCCCTTTGTTTCTAATGCGCTTAGACGAAAAATCTCATAGTTATCCTTGCCCATCTTCAGAGAGGATTGGCTACCGAAGCTGTTCATATCTCAAGATTCCTTTCGGCTGGCCGGGCACCCCGATCGCCCAAGAATAGGCGCCCGGATTGATTGCGCGCTCCGCTATCTGCTGAGTAGAGCTACGAAGCAACTGGTACGGCATAGGGAGGGATTGAGCCGTCCACGATCTGGTTTGCCGTGACGGAAGCGCTTGAGCAGGGAAATATGTTGGCTGCCTGCGGAATTCATGATCCTGCAGATATGTTAAACCCTTTCAAGAGTGGCCCGGGTTATGAATGGCTTGGGGCGAAGGTCTGCCAGAGCAGAACGATGTTCAGAGTAAGAATGATCGAAACCGTCAGCCAACCGAGAAATTGAGTGGTTCTTCCGTTGACAAACTCTCGCATCACTTTATGGCGGCCGGAGAGGATGATCAGCGGAACCAGCGCGAAAGGCAGCGTAAAGCTGAGAGCCACCTGGGAAAGAATAAGTATCTTAAGCGGATCCAGACCCCAGCCGATGACCGCAAGCGCGGGCAGAAGGGTGATCAGCCTGCGGAGAAAAATGCTGAAGCGGACCTCCATAAAGCCCTCAAGGATCATCTGGCCGGCCATCGTACCTACGGTGGAGGAAGAAAGGCCGGAGCACAAGAGGGCAATGGCGAAGATGGTCGCCGATGCCGGGCCGAGCAACGGTCCGAGGGTACGGTGAGCTTCTTCGATCGTCATTCCTATATGGCCGGAGCCGGAAAATGCCGCCGCGGCAACGACGATCATGGCGGAATTGACCAGCCATGCTCCATTCATAGCCGCAAACACATCCAGGGTTTCCAGTTTGATATGGCGTAACCGCGCCAGGTAGCGGCCGCGGGGCGAGCTTACCCGTTCGGCGGCGATGCGCGGCTGAACGAGTCCGGAATGCAGGTAAACCACGTGCGGCATAACCGTAGCTCCCAGCATGGCAACCGCCAGATAGATGCTCTGGCTGTCAATCATCGGCACAACCGTATGGAAAGCAATTTGTTTCCAGTCAGGATGGATGAAGAAAATTTCGATTGTGTAGCAGATTCCAATGATGAAGACGAAGGCCATGATGCCGACCTCGAGGCTGCGGAAGCCCCAAAGCTCAAGCGCGAGGATGGCGAAGACGCAGACCGCGGAGACGGCGGCGGCCAGCAGCAATACCTCTCTTTGGCTCAGGCCAAGAGCCAGGAAGTAGCGCCCGAAGAGCAAGTAAAAGCCAAGCGCCGCCCCCAGGAACTCCGCGAGATCGGTAGCTAGAGCCGATATTTCCGCTGCCACCCAGAGAAAAACGGTGGCCGGCCGGGAGAAATGATCCCGGCAATTTTGCGGCAGGGTACGGCCGGTAGCAATCCCCAACTTGGCGGAAAGATATTGGATAAGGATGGCCATGGCGTTTGACCAGAGCAAAACCCACAGCAGTTTGTAGCCGAAACGCGTTCCCCCGTCCAGATTGGTGGCGAAGTTGCCGGGATCGATGTAGGCGATGCTGGCGACGAAAGCGGGCCCGAAGTAATACCAGAGTTCGCGGGTCTTTAGCTTGGGCAGGCGTGACGGGGTCTCAGGCTCTGGAGATTCAACTGAGGAAGGAAAAACGAGAGACATAGCAAATCCTCGGCCTGATTTTGTGTTGCCCTGCAATATCGCCGGTTTCAAACGGCTAGGAAGTACACAGCATCGGAGTCAACCTGATTATAGCCTGCATTTCTGATTTTTCATTAACTGCAGTTAATTCATTGCCGGTTTTCGCGTTGCTGAACCCCTGCGATACTCTTTTGGAGTGTTGTTCTGGTTTTTTAGGGTGCCTTGCTCATGAAAGTGCTAGTGATCGGTTCGGGGGGCCGCGAACATGCGTTGGCCTGGTCCATCGCAAAGTCCGGCCGCGTCTCGGAGGTTGTTTCGACACCCGGCAATGCCGGGATAGCACAACTGGCGCGCTGCGTTCCGGCGAGCCAAAAAGATCTTGACGCCCTGCTCCGGGTTACTGCGGCCGAATCTCCAGACCTGGTTGTCGTCGGGCCCGAGTTGCCACTGTCATTGGGTTTGGCGGATGAGCTGCATCGGCGCGGCGTTCCGGTTTTTGGTCCAACGCAGAAAGCGGCAATGCTCGAAACCAGCAAGTCGTTCGCCAAGCGTTTCATGCAGAGGCACAACATCCCAACCTCAACGTACGCCGTCGCAAGCAGCGAGAAGGAAGCGCTGGACTCGATCGAGCTTTTTCATTTGCCCTTAGTGATAAAGGCAGATGGCCTGGCGTCCGGCAAGGGCGTGATCCTATGCGCGACCAAGCGGGAGGCGGTTGAGGCCGTCTCCTCGCTTTTCAGCGGAAAGCTGCTCGGGGCCGCCGAGAGCTCAATCGTGATTGAGGAATTTCTTGAAGGCGAAGAGATCTCTTTCCTCGTGCTCACGGATGGAAAACACGTCGCGCCCCTGGTCCCGGCGCAAGATCATAAACGAATCGGCGAAGGAGACACGGGACCGAATACCGGTGGAATGGGAGTTTACTCGACTGACGGAATGCTCGGTCAGGAGATGCGCGACTGGATCCTGCACCACATTGCTTTACCCACAGTGAACGGCATGGCGGCGGAAGACGCTTCTTTCGTGGGCGTGCTCTACATCGGATTGATGATGACGGCGCGCGGCCCGATGGTGCTTGAGTTCAACGCGCGCTTTGGTGATCCGGAAACCCAAGCCATTCTGGTTCGCATGGACAGCGATCTCACTGAAGCTCTGGAGGCCTGCGTGGAAGGCCGGCTAAGCGATACGGAACTCAGATGGAAACCTGGAGCCTCGGCGTGCGTGGTCGCGGCCTCCGCGGGTTATCCCGGCGCTTTTGAAGCGGGGCGGCGGATTACCGGGCTCGAAGAAGCGCGGCGGCTGCCTGGAGTCGAAGTCTTTCATTCCGGCACTGCTTTAATCGACGGCCACTACGTCACCAGCGGCGGACGGGTGCTGGGAGTAACTGCCGCGGCTGCTACGCTGAAAGATTCTGTGGAGTTGGCCTATGAAGCCCTGAGCCGAATTCACTTCGAAGGGATTTACTATCGCCGGGATATCGGACTCCGGCCGCTTCGAGGATAATCGCTCTGCTTGGGATTACTCTCGCCGGGCGCCGAGGTTCGCACCCAGCGTACCTCGGCCAATCAGGATGCTCTATCTACCTCGTTCAAATCTGAAGGCCGCCTTTGGTCTGATCAGGAGGAATGCTTGAGGAGTTGACGGACCTGCTCGTCTGTAACCTGATCGAAATTGCGGTACCACTGACCTACGGCCATAAGCCTTGCCGGCTGTTCGAGGCAGATAATCCGATCCACTTCGGCTGCCAGCGCGGCGCAGACCTCCGGCGCGGCAACAGGGATGGCAGCGACGATTTCCGATGGTTGCCGAAGACGCAGTGCCCGCGCCGCCGCTCGCATCGACGACCCCGTAGCCAGTCCATCGTCTACCAGGATGACGATATGTCCGGCAATTGCGAGCGCCGGCCGATTCGGGCGGTATTCGCGCTCGCGGCGCGCCAGTTCGAGTTGCTCTCGCGCGGCGACCGCCTCGATTGTTTCAGGCGGCAGTGCAAACTCCTGGACAACGTCGTGATTGAAGACACGCACACCACCGGAGGCGATCGCGCCGAAAGCCAGCTCCGGTTGGCCTGGGACTCCCATTTTCCGCACCACAAAGATGTCCAGGGGCAGATGAAGATTGCCGGCAATTTCAAAGCCTACTGGAACACCGCCGCGGGGCAGAGCGAGCACGACGGCATCGCGCCGCCGGTCGAACTCTATCAATCTGGCGGCGAGCAGGCGCCCGGCTTCAAACCTATCGTTAAAGATGGCATACACGGGCGGGCTCCATCACGAGTGCAGGATATCAGGCGGCAATATAGCGCTTTCACAATTACTGTGTTCTGGTGAGAGTTGGCTATGTGCAGGCGTTCTTTGATGGAACGCCTGCGTCGAGAGTAGTTTCTTGGGATACGTCGATCGTGAAAACGCCATAGGCGACGGGAGCAAGAATGCAAGGCCCCGCTCAATGGCGTTGCCTAGCGGAATTTCCGGGTGACAGCTCGGACGGAAACACGGTCCAGGTTCGATTTCCCACGCTTGGCAGCCGTTCCCGGCCCGGAACGCCGTTCGGACTTGTGAAGATGCTGCATAGCCCCGGGTGGGAAGCTGGTGGACTGCCGGACAGTAAGGTGCGTGGGAACGATTTTTGGCCGCTGCTTGGCCAACGGAGAATCATTCTCCACATCGACACGGAGAGCCTCGAAGGCCGCTCGCGCGATCGCGATGCGCGACATATGTACCGTGGTCAACGGAGGATAGACGAACTCCGCCAGATGAATATCGTCAAAGCCTATCACTGAGACATCCTGCGGGATGCGCAGCCCGGCGCGGGTAAAGGTCCGCAGGATCCCGATGGCGGTCATGTCATTGGAGCACATGACGGCTGTGGGGAGCTGCTTGAGCCGCAGGAGCTCTTCCGCGGCGCGCATGCCGCCCTCCAGCGTATGGTCCTCTTCCAGCAGCAACTTATCGTCGGGAGTGATGCCAACCTCTTGCAGTGAAGAGAGAAAGGCGTTCTTTCTGAGCTGGCAGGAAGACTGCTGCAGTGGGCCGCTCACAAATGCGATATCCCGGTGTGTAAGCGCAGCCAGATGTTGTACACCCTCCCGAATGCCTTGGTGATAATTCACCGAAACAGTGCTGACGTGAGGATTGGCCGGACCAACGTCCATAAACACCATTGGGATATTTCTCGAAGCCAGTTCATCCAACAGAGGCGCTTCTATGCCGAAAGTCATGACGGCTACGCCTTCCACACTCCGCTCCAAAAGACGGCGAATGCATGTCTGCATCCTGGCTACGTCATAATTCGTCGAGCTGATCATGATGTCATAGCCGTTTTCGACAGCCACGTCTTCAAACCCCTGGATCAATTCCGGAAAGAAAGGATTTGTAATCTCCGAAATCAAGAGTCCGAAGATTTTGCTCCGTCCGGAGACGAGGGCCCGCGCCTGAGTGTTGGGATAATAGTTCAGGCTCTCAATCGCCTTCCAAACGCGCTTGGCAAGATCTTTGTCAACGGTAGCAATACCGTTGATCGTGCGCGAGACGGTAGCGATCGAGACACCGGCATGGCGTGCTACGTCGCGTATGTCCAAGCGCTTTTTAATCGCACGGGATTTTCTTAAGTTCTCCATCATTGGCGGAGCCACGATTCGGGAACAAGTTTCATCTGAATGTTGCTTGACAACTTAAGCGTAATTCCCATAAGGTCCGAAAGGCAAGTAAACGTTTGCGTGGATACAATTCTTGACCGCCCTTCCCCTGTTACTCTTAGGCGACGACGGCTCCTCAACCAAGCTTTTCAATGAATTTCCAATTGGACCGATTATGCCCGACGTAGACCACCATCTTGAAGAGAATTCGGCAGCTCTCCGGAACCTGAAAGAAGAGGTGCTTGAGGCAAACCTCGAGCTGGTTCGCCGCGGGCTTGTGCTTTACACCTTCGGCAACGCCAGCGGCATCGATCGCAGGCAAGGCTTGATTGCGATTAAGCCGAGCGGCATTCCTTACGAAAAATTGAAGCCGGCGGACATGGTAATCAGCGATCTTAACGGAAAATTGGCAGAGAGTCAGCTTCGGCCATCCTCCGATCTGGCCACTCACCTGTTGCTGTACCGGGAGTTCCCCACGATTGGCGCGGTTGTACACACGCATTCCGAATATGCGACTGCATGGGCTCAAGCCGGCCGGGAGATCCCCGCTTACGGGACTACTCATGCGGATTACTTCTTTGGTCCCATACCGGTCACTGAGGAGCTCAGCGCCGAGGAGATTGGCGGCGATTATGTTTTGAATACGGGCGTCGCCATTGCGCGCCGCTTTCGCGGGCTTGATCCGCTGGCCATCCCGGCTGTCCTGGTGGCCGGGCATGCGCCGTTTTGTTGGGGAAAGGATGCTTACGATGCCGCGCACAATGCAGTTGTGCTTGAGGCGGTGGCACGCATGGCATATTTCACTGAAGGCCTGCGTCCTGACTGCCGCGGAGTCTCCCAGGCGCTTCTGAATCGCCATTATTTTAGAAAGCACGGGGCCGCCGCGACTTACGGGCAGGAAAATGAGCTCTTACGTGGAGCTCCAAGAGAAAAGCAAGACCACGGAGAAAAGCAAGAACAGGGAGAAAGGTAAGAATAGGCGAATGATCCCAGGAACAAATTCGTGGATGGTTAATCGGCTTGCCGGCGGCCTGCTTCATCATCCGCAAGCGAGCGCGGCCGCTGTCACCACAACTCGGTTGGCGAGGCTGAATTGGCTCGACATTCTGGTGATCGCGATCTATTTCGCGATTGTCGTATTCATCGGTTTCTACCTGAAGGAGTCTTCCAATACCGGCGAGGATTTCTTTATGGCCGGCCGTCAGATGACGGCATGGATCGCCGGTTTGAGCTTCGTCTCGGCTAATCTCGGCTCGCTCGAGTTGATGGGCTGGGCAGGCTCGGCCTACCAGTATGGAATCCTGGCCACCCATTGGTATTGGATCGGGGCCATTCCCGCCATGCTCTTCCTCGGCATCGTAATGATGCCGTTCTACTACATCTCGAAAGTCAACTCGGTGCCCGGCTATCTGAACCTGCGCTATGGCAAGGGGACGCGAGCGATCTCCGGGATCAGCTTCGCTCTGATGACCATTCTGATGAGCGGCATCAATATGTATGCCATGGCCTTGGTGATGAAGGTAGTCCTGGGCTGGGACCTGAACTTCAGCATTTGGATATCTTCGATTACGGTTGCCGTTTATGTCGCGCTGGGAGGACTCAAGTCCGCCATTTATAACGAGGTTCTGCAATTCCTGCTCATCTGGGCGGGCGCACTGTTGATTCCTATCCTGGGCTTAATTGAGGTAGGCGGATGGAGCAATCTGCGGCGGCAGATCGAGACTAATCTAGGCCGCTCCGATTATGTGCATCTCTGGAGCACATTAGGCCACTTCAGCACCAATCCTATGGGTGTGAACTGGTTCGGCATCGTCTTTGGCTTAGGATTCGTGGTGAGCTTTGGGTATTGGACGACGGATTTTCTGGTAGTGCAGCGCGTACTCTCCGCCGACAACCTTCGCTCCGCGAGGTTGGCTCCGGTGATTGGCGCAGCTTTCAAAATGGCCGTCCCATTCATCGTTATTCTTCCCGGCCTTCTCGCCCTTGCCGTTCTGCCTTTTCACCTGGTGCCGCAGGATGTCGCAGTAGTAACCGGGCAACACAGTTATAACGAGGTCTTGCCGCTGATGCTGGTGCGCTATTGCGGTCCCGCCCTGCTGGGGCTAGGCGTGACCGCGCTGATCGCCGGATTCATGTCCGGCATGGCGGGCAACGTGAGCGCCTTCTCTACCGTTTGGACCTATGACCTATATGGGGCATTCATCAATAAGAACGCGAGCGACAAACATTACGTCGCCATGGGACGCTGGTGCACTCTTATCGGGGTGCTCATCTCTGTCGGCACAGCCTACCTGGTGCAGCATGCAGCCAGCATCATGGATTACGTGCAGGCGCTGTTCAGCTTTTTCATCGCGCCGCTCTTTGGAACCGTACTCCTGGGTATGCTATGGAGGCGCGCCACCAAGGCCGGCGGATTTTGGGGCCTCCTGGCCGGCACCGCGACCTCCATCAGCCTGTGGGCCTGGGTGAAGCACGACCACTCGGCGCTCCGCTATGTCGCCCTTTCCCCTGATGCCAAAGCCATGGCCGAGGACATCTTTCGCGCTCTCTGGGCGTGGCTGGTTTGCGTCCTGGTCACTGTCATTGTCAGCTTGTTGACTGAGCCGCGGCCGCTCGCCGAGCTTAAGGATCTGGTCTATGGCGTTTCCCCGCTACCCAAAGAACACGATGAGCATTGGTATCAACGCCCCATCGTATGGGCCGGCGCGGTCATGGCGATCTTCGTCCTGTTGAACGTAATCTTTTGGTAGGAGTCATTCCAATGCGACAGTCGATTTCGATCTGGTGGTTTGCCGGGCTGCTGCTTTCGATCTACGGATTTATCATTCTGGCGGCGGGTCTCTGGGAACTAGCCTATCCGCTTCCGCATCCCCCGGTGTTGCATCAGCTTCACGCGCCTATATGGTGGGGCGGCCTGCTGGCCGTCCTTGGGCTGTGGTATCTCATTCATTTTTATCCCCGAAAGATCGCGGGACAATCCCGCTTAAAGGACCAGTGATGGGCAGGCAGATGACGTTTGGCGTAATTGTAGGCAACCGCGGCTTTTTTCCCGATCATCTGGCGAAGACCGGCCGCGAAGAGATCCTGAAGGTGCTCAGCCAGGCCGGCGTGCGGGCGATCGCGCTCACCCCGGAACAATCCAAGTTTGGGGCGGTCGAGACGCCGGCGGAAGCCCGCCTGTGCGGAGATCTTTTCCGCAAGCACCGCGATGAGATTGATGGAGTTATTGTTACGCTTCCCAATTTTGGAGAAGAGCGCGGCATTGTGGATGCTTTGCGCCACTCTACATTGAAGGTTCCCATCCTGGTGCAGGCTACTCCGGACCGCACTGAGGATATGAAAATCTCTCACCGCCGCGACAGTTTCTGCGGGAAGATGTCGGCCTGTAACAATATGATGCAGTATGGCATTCCCTATTCTCTGACCGCGCAACATACCGTGCAGCCCGATTCCGACGCCTTCCGCAAGGACTTGGCCTGGTTTTCTTCGATCTGCCGTGTAGTGCGCGGCTTTACCAATCTGCGCATCGGCTCGCTCGGCGCCCGGCCTGCGGCCTTTAACACCGTGCGTTACAGCGAAAAGCTGCTGGAGCGCAGCGGAATCTCCGTTGAACCGCTCGATCTCTCCGAACTGCTCGGCCGCATTGAACGTCTTAAAGACAACGAGGACGCCGTACAGGCGAAGCTGGCTGCCATCCAGGCCTATGTTTCGACCAAAAACATCCCGGTCCCCGCGCTGATCAAGATGGCCAAGCTCGGCGTGGTGATCGAGCACTGGATGCAACAGACCTATTGCACCATCAGCGCCATTCAGTGCTGGACGGCTCTGGAGGAATACTTCGGTGTTGTGCCCTGCACCGTGATGAGCATGATGAGCGACAATCTCTTCCCCAGCGCATGTGAAGTGGACATTTGCGGAACGCTGAGCATGCACGCCCTGGCTCTCGCATCCGAGACGCCCAGCGCCCTGCTGGATTGGAATAATAACTACGGCTCGGACCCTGACAAGGCGGTCTGCTTCCATTGCTCCAACCTGCCCAAGCATTTTTTCAACGACTTCATCATGGATTTCCAGGCGATCATCGCGGGCACAGTAGGCAAGGAAAATACCTTCGGCACGGTGGTCGGCAGGGTCAAAGCTGGAGCGATGAGCTACCTGCGATTCTCTACGGATGACTTTCACGGCAAGATTCGTGGATATATCGGCGAAGGAGAATTCACCAACGATCCGTTGGAGACCTTTGGCGGCGCCGGGGTGGTCAAGATTCCCCGGCTGCAAAAGCTTCTACGTATGATCTGCGAGCGAGGCTTCGAGCACCATGTCGCCGCCAACTTCTCCCAGGTGGGCAGCGCGGTTCACGAGGCGGCGGTCCGTTATCTTGGTTGGGATATGTACTCGCACGATCGAGAATAAGCGAGCGGTTACGGTGTTCCTGCGGGCATCATCGGGGATGAAAATGGCGGGGAAATTGCCTATCCCACTCTACGCCGTGCGTAGAGTGGGGCACCCTACAAATTCGAGCGGCTTTAAACCCGCTGAGGGAAGTTCTCTGATTTCCCGCGAAGCTTTTCAACCTACCCCAAAACACAAGGAGCAAGCGCATGGCGATCGTCGCAGGAGTAGATTTTGGCACCCTTAGCGTTCGTGTAACCCTCTTCGACAGCGCTCGCGCCGCCGCTGAAAAGGGCCACGGCGGTTTGGCCACCGCATCGGCGGAATATCCGCTCAAGCGAAAACGCGATGATCCCGATTTCGCCACCCAATCGCATCAGGATCAGATGAACGCCCTGGCCCGGGCGATGCGCTCGGTCTTAGCGGCCGCGGGAATACCAGGCGATCAGGTCGAAGCGCTGGCGCTCGATACTACCGGCTCGAGCGTTATCCCCGTAGATATAAACCTCCAGCCGCTGGATGATTATTATCTCTGGTGCGACCATCGCGCCAAACGGGAAGCGCAACAGATAACCGAACTGGCTCACCGCGAGCATTTGGAGGCGATCGAGTGGTGTGGGGGCGTCTATTCGCATGAGTGGGGATTCGCCAAACTGCTGCATTGGCTGCGCCACAATCCGGAGAAGCGCAGCCGGCTGGCGAGCGCCTTCGAACATTGCGACATGGTGGCGGCAACGCTCTGCGGCATCAACAATCCCAAAGATGTAAAGCGCAGTATCTGCGCCATGGGCCATAAATGGATGTGGAATCCCAAATGGGGCGGCCTCCCGCCGCAGTCCTTTCTATCCAAGGTTGACCCGCTGTTCGATGGCATCCGCGACAAGCTGGCGGGTGAGTATCGCACCTCAGATGTTCTCGCCGGTCATCTTGCCCCCGAGTGGGCCGAGGCTTTGGGACTGCGTGCCGGGATTCCCATCCCGGTCGGCGCCTTCGATGCGCACTGGGACGCTATCGGAGCAGGGTGCAGGGAAGGCGATGCGGTCAACGTGGTTGGCACCTCTACCTGCATCATTGCGATGGAACCGAAGCCTGCGCTGATTCCGGGAGTATGCGGAGTGGTCCCAGGCAGCGTGCATCCCAAGTACACCGGGATCGAGGCGGGACTCTCGGCCACCGGCGACATCTTCGATGCCATCGCCCGCCGCGCCAATGTAAAAATCTCTGAACTTAGCCGCGGGTTGGAAAGCTACCGCGCCGGGCAAACCGGACTGCTGCGGTTGAGCTGGGATAACGGAGACCGCACAGTTCTGGTCAATCCCGAGCTGGGCGGAATAACCCTGGGATGGAACCTGATCCACACCGCGCAAGATGAATTGTTCGCGGCCATCGAGGGCACCGCCTTTCATACCCGCATCATTCTGGAGCGCATGGCGCAGTACGGCACACCAATCGAGCGCGTCATCAACGCCGGCGGCGTACCGCAGAACAATCCTGTCCTCAATCAGGTCTATGCCAACGTCCTGGGCAAACCCGTGCTGGTTCCCGACGGCATTCCGACCAGTCTTGGCTCCGGGATTTTCGCCCTGCTCGCAGCCGGAGCCTTTTCTTCTGTAGAGGAGGCGCAGGGCGCGATGTGCCTGCCGCATAAGACCTATAGCCCCGAGCCGGATGCAGTGAAGGTCTACGAAGAGTTGTTTCAGCTCTATCGCAAGGTGTACTTCGCCTTTGGGACACGGGAGGCGGCGCCCGTCAAGCTGGGCGAAGTCCTGCCCGATATGCGCGCCATCGCCGCGCGTCAGTTGGGATCGGCTTCTGATAGGTGAATCGAGCGGGAAGACATCAATTCTGGGGACGGCCTTTTGCCTGCTCCATCGCGATTTGGTTCACATGCGCCAGCGCTCGGGACCCTGAAGCGCCCTCGATCGCCTTCAACGCAATATCCTGAACCTGACGCTTGGCTTCTTCGACTGCCTTCTCCAGAGCCTCCATTTGCCCGGTTTGCCGTTTCAGCATCTCTTCCAGGCCGGTAACCTGCAGCGCCGCCATCTTGCGCTCCGCTTCGGCGTCTTTCTTAAGGACCAGGATCTGCTGCTCATAATGCGCCGTAGCCTGCCGCGTAGCTTCTGCCAGCGCCGCTTCCTTTTCCGCCGCGATCCGCTGCGGCAATTCTGTTACCTGCTGCCGCAGTTGCGCGAGCTCCTCTTCCCTCTCCTTTAAGGCCACTTCGCGCTGATTCCAGGCTCGTTCCAACTCCCGCTGCCGCTCTTCGTTTTTCTGCGCAAGCAGGTGAGTTTCCTCGTCATATCTGTCTTGCGCCTTCTTGCGCTCCAATTGCTTGCGGTATTCGTAATCCTCGTTCTCCCGCTGACGCTGCTTGCGAAGAGCCTCTTCAGCTTCTTTGCGTTCGCGTTCGGCCGTCCGTGCTTCCTGCTCCCATTCAGCCCTCCGGGTCTCGATCTCCGTTTCTAAGCGTTCCTGTTCGCGTGCATAATCCTGCACAAGCTGGTCGACTGAGGTAGCGGAAATGTCGATCTTGTGGAGACGTTCCAGTTCCTGCCGTTCGAGTCCGACGGCCTCCCGCACGCGCGTGAGTAAATCCACTTCGGCCGTCAGCTTTTCGGAAAGTTCGAGCAGGGTCCGCGATACCTCGCCGTTCAATGCCGAGATGCGCTGCGCCACGGATTCCACCGAAACCGATTCCACGGACTGCCGCAGTTCCGCTGCTTGGCGCTGCTCGACCTCTGCGCTCTTAGGACTGGCTGCCTCGCGAGCAGCCTCCGTTTCCTGCCTGATTGCACCGAACTCCTGCTGCACTTGGGACTTACTGCGGGGATTGCGGCTCGGCGTCGGGGCTTTACTGGTTTTAGTTGCCATCGTTTGCTCCTGTGTAGGACTCTAAAAGCATTTTCCCTGATACGCATTCATTGAGGATGGCTACGTCAGGAGCTGTTCTTCCCCTATCCGATCCGAAAAAATGCTTCTAAAGCATTTTCACTCCCGTTGTAGAGGGAAGACGCAAGCAGAAACTGCTTTTCGGTGAAGCTTCTATATTTTTAACTGATTCCTACCTTATAGCGCGGCCAGAGCGGCCGCTCGGCGCCATGATCTACCGCCGGCTCCCCTTCACACCTATCCTGCTTCCTGCCCTAAGCAAAGTCTCGAGCTTGCTCCAAGTCGAGTGGATCGCCAAGCTCCTTTTGAAAACGAAGCAGGCGTTCCATCAGTTCTGACCTGATCGAAGCAATGGCGGCATCCCGGCTCAAATCGTGCATCTCCCAAGGGTCACTTTCCAGATCGAATATCTGGATCCGGCGAATTTGCGGATAGACAATGAGTTTGTGCGTCTTGGTGCGCACCATCCTCTGAAAACCCCGATAGTAACTGAAGACCGCGTCATGTACCGGGCGGCTGCCGTCATGCAGCAGCGGAGCGAGACTGGGAAACTCGACCGACTTCGGAATCTCTACTCCGGCCAACTCACAGGTAGTGGCATACATGCTGTGTTGATAAACCAGTTCGTCAACTCGCTTGCCCGCCGTGATTCCAGGGCCGGAGATCAACAGCGGCATCCGTATGCTGCAATCGTATAGATTTTGCTTACCCATCAATCCGTGCTCGCCCACGGCCAGCCCGTGATCTGCCGTGAGGACGACGTAGGTGTTTGATGCCTTACCCGATTTCTGTAAGGCGTCGAGAATACGGCCGAGCTGGTGATCCATGTGCGAAATGATCGAATAGTACTCACGCCGGTGGAGTTGGACTGCCTGCTTGGTACGGGGAAATGGCGCCAGCAACTCATCCCGGACCCTGAAGTCTCCCTGATCGAAGGGATGCTGCGGCAGGAAGTTAGGGGGGATCTCGATTTTGTTTTCCGGATAAAGATCCAGATATTCCTGGGGCGATTGGCGGGGATCGTGCGGGGCATTAAAGCCGAGATAGAGGAAAAACGGCGTCTCGCGCTTCGCCGCCTTACCCGTCAGATGATCGATAACGTTGTTGGCGTAGACCACGCTTGAATGCTCGATTGCATCCGGTGTTTTATTGATCCACAGATCAGTATGCAGCCAATGGCCTTTGAGAGACTCATCCGCTGGTTGCCAATTGTCTCCGGCGCGCGGACGGCCGTAAGCGCCGCCGCCCTCCGGCGTCGACTCCAGAAATCCAGGCGCAACGGGCCCCATCTCCTTGAAGCTGCGCGCGAGTACCGTAGGGTCCAAATGCCATTTTCCACAGATATAGGTATCGTATCCGGCTGCGCCCATGGTCTGACCCCAGGTGTGAACATTGTCCAGACCAGCTTGCGCATGGAATGCGGTCAATCCGCTGTTGAGCATCGTACGGCTGGGCACGCAAACCGCTCCGGACCACGAACCCTGATGGAAGCAATGGGTGAAGGCGCAGCCGGAAGCAGCCAGCCTGTCCATGTTCGGGGTGTGAACTTCAGGATTGGTCAATCCGTGAATGGTGCGATACATAAGATCGTCGGCGATGATGAAGAGGAAGTTAGGGCGCGAGGACCGGTTTTGCCCGAGAGCAGATAGTGAAGGCGCGTTCGCCGCGGCGATTCCCGAGGTCATCAATTCGATAAATTTACGGCGATCCATGGCCCTTAGCTCCAACATGGTTCCTGCTAGTTCCTAGAAATATATTTTCAAGGCCAGTTGCAATTCACGCTGCGTACTTGCCGTGGAAAGAACCTGGCCGAAGGTCGCGCTATTCAGAGTGCTGTTTGGTGCAGCCCAGACCGGCGTGTTTGTGAAATTGAACGCTTCCGCGCGAAACTCCAGTTGCACCCGCTCGATCGAAAATCTGCGGAAGACGGAGAGGTCCACATCACGATACCAATTCGACCGCAGCGTATTCCTGCCTACATTGCCATAGGTGTACTGCGCCGGAGCTTGAAATGCCGCGGTATTGAACCATTTGAATCGAGTGGGGTTTCCTAAATGCGGATTTCCCACCAGGTCGACGCCCTGGTAATTGTTCCCGGTATTCGCAACGTCTCCCGAATAGGAGACAGTATAAGGAGTGCCCGAGGTCAGGGTCGCAATCGTGTTGACCTGCCAGCCGCCAACGACGGCGTCTGCGGCGCGATTTCCCGTCGCAAACCTTTGACCGGCGCCAAATGGAAGCTGGTAGGTGACTGAGCCGGTGAACATGTTCGGCAGATCGAATCCGGCGACGCTGCGGTCGGCCTTCGGATTGTAAGGATTTCGAATAAAGCAATCCTCCGCGCCGAAATAACCATCGCAAGCTACGCCGATGGTCTTGGACCAGGTGTAGTTGAATGTGTAGGCCAGCCCGGATGACATCTTGCGGTCGAGTTGTAGCTGCAGTCCGTTATAACTGCTCGAACCATTGCTTTGCTCGTATTGCGTGGGAGTGATATATGGAAAGGGCGCCCGAGTCGCGGGCGTGCCGGGGCCGGGCGCGACGGCGACATTGAAAAATCCGCAGCACGGCAGATGAGTGCTGCGCGAGCCCACGTAGTTCATAGTCAGAACTGCAGTCGGTCCAATCTGCTGTTGCAGGCCCACAGTCCATTGATCGGAGTATGGGTTCTTCATATAAGGTGCGATGAAATTCGCCGACTGTATGAATGGACTTGCAAGCGGGAGAGTGTGGCTTTGGCCGGGGGCGAGGTTGAGCGGGTTTTCGGCGGGTGTGGTGACGGTTGTTGAATTGAGATTGTTTGTTATGTCAAGCCCGAAGGACGGCCAAAGCGCTCCCTCATTTTGCACGCTCTGCATAATCCCGGACCAGACATCGTAGACTCGCGCATAAGAAAGATGCAGCACGCGCTGCTGATCCAGTTGATAAGCGAAGCCAAGACGCGGTTGAACGTTATCGATCTGATTGTTAATCAGGCTGTTGCTTTTTCCCACGATGACATTCGCCGGAAGCACTCCTCCGGGAATGCACGGCGCAGCGCCCAGAGTTGCGCACGATCCGAGATTCGCCGCAGCCTTGCTGAGAATATACGTGCCATTTCTCAAGTTGAGGGCCCCGGTTATATTCGACTGCGTCGAATTCGGCGCCAGCGTCGGCATGATCACCCAGTCATAACGAAGTCCAATGTTCATCGTAAACTTGGGAGTAATCTTCCACTGGTCTCCTAAATACACGCCGTTCACCCACCCGTCACGGGGAAGCTTAAGGTTATTCCGGCGTTCGCCCATTGTTGGAACACCCAACAGGAAGGATGCCAAAGCATTTCCCGTGCCTGTCTGATTCTCAAGATTCGAGGTCTGGAAAGCGGAGAAGCCGGCATTGCCGTTGGCATTCAGAACACTTTCGTCATTGTGGCTTATACTGGCGCCGAACTGGATGGCATGGGAGCCGATCAGTTTAGTGAAATCGCCTTTCCACTCGTAAATATCGCCATCCGTGTCGGCGAGATAACTTTCGCCGCCCGACCCGATGCTGGTGGTAGCGCCACCTCCCGCGTAACCGGTAATCGCAATGATCGGAATCTGGCACGCACGCGGGCCCAGATAACCACATACGAAGCCCTGGTTGAACGCATCGGTGGAGACGGCATTGGTGAATACTGTCGAGGTTGCGTAATATTGCCACACGTGCCCCGCGGTGAGCTGAAGGGTTGCCGAGGCTCCAAAGGTGTGCAGATAACTCACGCCCCAATTTTGTCCGTTGCTTACATTGTCCGCGCTCAGTCCTTTAAAACCGCCGGACCCTGTCTGCGACGCATGGAACTGGCTGAAGCGCCCCCAAATGGAATTAGACTGGTTGATCTGCTGATCGAGCCGAAGGCTATAGTTATTCTGCTGAACCATAGTGGGGGTTGTATCTTCGCCATTCACGCCCGATGAGGTGATAACGGGCGCGGGAAACATTTGCTTGGCCAGCGCCACCATAGCGGGATCGAGAGCCGGCGCGATGTTGTTATTCACGAACGGCGTGCGCAGATACTGACCAGGACGATTTGGGTCCGGAGTAGTCGTATAGGGGTTGTATAACTTTTGTGAAATGCCGCTGAAGTCACCCGCCAGCTCAGCGGCTGTGGGGACGTTGTAGAGCAATTCTGAAGCCGAATCAATCCTCGTGCCTTCATATGCGCCGAAGAAGAACGTATGCTTCTTTCTTCCATTGTAGAGCGGAAAGATAACCGGGCCGCCAATCGTGGCTCCGTATACGTTCTGCTTTAATGGGGTAACGCTGCTCAGCAATGGGTTGCGCGCATCGAATGCGTTGTTTCTAAGAAAATCCCATACATCACCATGAAACTGATTCGATCCTGACTTGGTGACTACGTTGACGATTCCACCCATCACTCCGCCGAACTGGCTCTGGTCGTTGTGCGATTGAACTTTAAATTCGTCGATCGCATCGACAATGGGGGGCACGGCGTATTCGCTGAACCAGAACTGCTGGTCAGTTATCCCATCGAGTAGAAACAGATTGCTTCGATTCATTTGCCCGTTCACCGACGGGAAACCGAACGATCCGATGAGGATAGCGTTCCCTCCTGTGGAATTCTGCCCGGTATTGGCCCGGCTTGATCCTGGAGTAAGCGTAAGCAATTGGGTAAAGTTTCTTCCGTTCAGGGGCAGTGTGTTTACCGCGCTGCCGCTGATGACGGTACCCAGATTCGCAGTCGATGTTTCCATTTGACTGGAGGCGGCTTGGACGGTTACTTGCTGCACCTGCGAACCCACAGTCAAACTGAAATTGAATGTCGCCGTCTGGTTTACATAGAGGACGAACATACTCTGCTGTGCCTTTGCGAAGCCCGGCTTGGAGACATCTAAGGTGTAATTGCCCGGAGCAACGTCGACGAAGGCATAGCTGCCTGCCGAGTTTGACTCCGTCGTTCGCGTGGTATCGGTGGATGTCTCCCGCAGGTCGATGCGCGCTCCGGGGATCACTGCGCCGGTCGAATCCCGGACTGTGCCGTTGACGGAAGCGGAGGAGAGTTGAGCTCTACCTGCGGCGCAGGTCAGCCATAGGCAAACGGCGGCAAGAGCTGCAATAGCCAGCCCTTTGACGCCGCACCGTGCAATAGTGCTTAGCCATCCAGTAGAGCTCCCCATAGGTAATATCCTCCATAAAGTGAAGACTCACCGTCCTGGTTTAACTGATTCCTACCTTATAGCGCGGCCAGAGCGGGCGCTCAGCAGCATGATCTACCACCGGCTCCCCTTCACATTCCACTTCGATGACGGTCACAGGAGCGTCAGGGGCTTCTACCGCGAGCCCAGTCAACTGCAGGGAAAAATCGCCGTTCTGCCTGAATGGCACGTTCTGCCCGGTCTTGAGCAGACGCGCCGATTTCACTTTCGTTTGGAGACCGCCGACGGCCACCACGACGCCGGGCTGGAAGAACGATAGCCATTGCGCCGCCGGAGTAACACCCGGCCAGTTTTTCTGAAGCAGATAGAGAGTGTTTCCGTGGCGCGTGAAGATGGTATTAGCCGCCGACTTCAGATTGCCGCGCTCGGTCTCATAGATTGCCTTGCCATTGGTGTCCAGCCACTTACCGACGGATTGCAGGATCTCCACCGACTCTTCCGGAACCGTTCCATCCGGCTTGGGACCGATATTGAGCAGATAATTTCCGCCTCCCTGGGCGCAGGTTCCAAGATTGCTCACGATCGTCTTTGGTGTCTTCCACGCGTCGTCGCCGCGATTGAAGCCCCAGCTATCGTTGAGCGTCATGCATGTCTCCCAGGCCCGCCCTGCCTCCGCCGCCTGGATGTGCTGTTCCGGAGTGGAAAAGTCTCCTTCGAGTCCATTGCGATTGTTCACGATGATCTCCGGCTGAAGTTCAAAGACCATCTGGTTCATGCGCTGCGCCTCCCACTGCTCCGGTGTCAAGGGCCAGTGAACGTCATACCAGAGCACATCGATCTTCCCGTAGTTGCTCATCAATTCACGGATCAGCCCATGGGTATAAGCGACGAAGCGCTGCCGCGCGGCTTCGTCGGTCATGCAGCGCGCGCCATCCGGGTGGTGCCAATCCATGAGCGAGTAGTAGAAGCCTACCCGCATGCCTTCGGCCCGGGCCGCTTCCACATATTCCCTTACCAGGTCGCGCCCCGGACCCTGCTTGGGCGCGCAATAGTCCGTCAGCTTGGTATCGAACATGCAGAAACCCTCGTGATGCTTGGTGGTCATCACCATATATTTCTGCCCTGCAGCCCGCGCCAGCCTGGCCCAGTCCCGCGCCGCATTCGGCTTGGGATGGAAGTTTTTGGCCAGCAATTCATATTGCGGGATGGGGATTCCCTCCATCTCCAGCGCCCACTCATGCTGACCGATAACACTGTACAGTCCCCAGTGAATGAACATCCCAAACCGCGCCGCATGCCACCAAGCCATTCTTTGGTCGCGGGTTGCCGCTTGTTTGCTCTGCGCCTCGTCCGGGCCTTGATTGGCTGCTGCTTGAGCCGCCATTGCCGGCTGACCGAATGCGGCCGCCCTCACGGAGCCCGCGACCATCGCGGCTGAGCCGAGCTGCTTGAGGAGGGACCGCCGCGAAATCTGATCTATCGTCATTCGTCTTCACCTTCAACTCTTTCTTGAAAAGAGCCGCTTTCATTAAGCGCCGCTTGACTGCGCAACATGCTCGCCGTCATAGCAATGCAGAATTGAGAATCATTTTGCCACAAAATGGAACCTCCTGGATATAGAGGATCGCCAGGGTCGGAATTCGCCCGAAACATATTGTCGATGGAAGCACCCGCATGTATGCGAGAGAGAAGCGCTTCAGCGCCGGCTGGACAGTCTGCGGAGAAACTCGCTATGAGGCCGGAAATTCATCTCCCGGCGGCTAAAGTTGAACCCGCCACGCGCTTTCAATCCCTAAACCAGGACGCAATCAACCCCATTCGCCTGTAACATTGCGTGGCTTTCCGGATCGAGGTCTTTATCGGATACGATCTGATCGATCTCACTGAGATCGGCGACGTGAATCATTGCATCCCGGCCGAACTTCGAACGGTCCGCCACCACTACCACTGTTCGCGCCGCTTTGATCATGGAGCGAATCGACTCCACGATAAGGCTATTGGAATCGCTGATGCCGGATTGAGTCACTCCTCTTATGCCCATAATGACGATATCGGCAGAGACGCTATTCAGCATTCGCTCGCAGATCGGTCCCAATTGCACGCCGAGCCTGGGATAGAGATAGCCCCCGGTCAAAGTCACCTCGACCTGTTTTGAATCCCAGAAGACCTGAGCTACCGGTATGGAATTGGTAACCACCTGGATAGGTCTATCGCTCAGATTTCTTGCCACTTCGACCACACTCGACCCGCCCCCCAAAATGACGGTCTGTCCATCTTGGACCAGAGATGCAGCCGATTTTCCAATCCGGCTTTTCTCATCATGGAAGCTGCCCGACAGGCGGCCAAAATCGAGGACCTCATCCCGCGTCTGGAGCGAGATGGCTCCTCCATGGACCCTGCGCAGCACGCCTTTCTGCTCCAATTCGATGAGATCCCTGCGGATGCTCGATTTGGATGCATCGAACTTCTGACATAAATCTTCAAAGTTCACGAACTCTTCCTTGGCGAAGAGCTCTTGAACCTTCAGGATGCGCTGAGCCTGCCTCATGGCGTAAATATACATCGAGATGAACGGGCCTCAATCATGGATTCTTGTGATTGCTTATGGAGTAAAATGCATTTACAGTACCCATGGACCTTATTTTATGGCCTCACCTAAGCTCATGCAGAAACCAACAGCGGCACACGTGACCTCTATTCTTCGCCGCGCAGTTTTGGATTGCCTCGCCACCGGAGCCCCCCCGAGTAGAACGCCGGAAAGCAGGCTACCGGGGCAAGGCTCCCGCCTGACTCCGCAAGAGATCTTCGCTTCACCGGCTGTCCAAGCCCTTAAGGGAGAAATTCTCCAGGCGGGAAGAAAGCTCTGGGAGCGGCAGTATGTGGACGGGAATGGCGGCAACATATCCGCCCGAGTCTCCGATGAGTATGTGATTTGCACTCCTACTTTGTGCGGTAAGGGCGACATGACGCTGGAAGACCTGTCACTGGTGGATCTCGACAACCGGCGGATTTGCGGAGATCGCGCCCATACCAGCGAGATTTTGCTGCACCTGGAAATCTATAAAGCAGTGCCTCAAGCCAAGGCGGTAATTCACTGTCATCCCCCATACGCGACGGCCCATGCCGTGGCCGGCATTATTCCGCGCGGCAATTTGGTTCCGGAACAGGAAGTATTCGTCGGGCCTTTAGCTTTGGCCCCCTATGAGACACCGGGAACAATGGCTTTTGCCCGCACGATTCTGCCGTTTGTCGAGGATCACAATACCATCCTGCTCACCAATCATGGAGTGGTCTGCTGGGCAGATAGCGTCGAGCACGCGGAATGGTATGCGGAAGTGGTGGAGAATTACTGCAAAATAGTATTCATCGCTTCCCAATTGCGGACGCCGATTCAGGAGATACCGGAGGAGAAGATTCCCGGCCTGTTGGCAATGAAAAAGAGGCTCGGCCTTCCTGACCCGCGGCTGGCTGCGGGAAATTATTCTCTCTCCCCAATCGACTCTCACGCTGATCGGCTCCCCAATCAAGGCAAGCAAGGGAAAGACAGCCCTAATGGCCGCCGTTTTCCTCGTCCGGAAGAGATCGACGAGCTCGTCGCACGTCTCACGCCTCAGGTATTGGCCCTACTCGAAGCAAACGAAACAAAGGAATGAGCCGCTCCGCCAACTTCGTAGCTGCCGATCTCGGGGCATCGAGCGGGCGGCTGATGGTCGGCCAGTGGGACGGCCGCATCTTTTCTCTGCGCCAATTGCACCGTTTCCAGAATGCCGGAGTGAGCGTGCTGGGAGATCTGTACTGGAACGCACTGGGAATCTGGTCGCATGTTCAGGAGGGGTTGGCGAAGTACCGCTCGCATTTTGAAGAATCGCCCCAGGGCATTGGAGTGGATGCGTGGGGAGTGGATTTCGCATTGCTGGATCGAGCCGGACGTTTGCTGGGCAATCCTCGCAACTATCGTGATTCGCGAACGGATGGGATGCCGGAGCGTGTTTTTGAGAAAGTCGACGAGGGCAGGCTCTTTACACGCACCGGCGTTCAAACCATGCAGATCAACACCCTGTTCCAGCTCTACAGCATGGCGCATTCCGGCGATCCGCAACTGCAGGTTGCGGACGCGCTGCTTATGATTCCGGATCTCTTCCTTTATTTTTTATCCGGAGAGCGGAGCATGGAATACTCTGAAGCCTCAACCACCCAGATGTACTCCCCGGCCTGTGGCGATTGGGCGCGGGAGATGCTCAACGCTCTCGGCATTCCGCTCAAGATTCTCTCCGCAGTCGTCGAGCCGGGAACGGTTATTGCCCCGGTCCGCCCGGCTGTTCTGCAGGATGCCCGATTGAGCCGCGGGTTTCCTGCAATTGCTGTAGCCTCGCATGACACGGCCAGCGCGGTAGCGGCTATTCCCAACATGGACCGGAGCAGCGCCTTCATAAGCAGCGGCACGTGGAGTCTGATGGGTGTCGAGGTCGATCAACCGGTTACCTCCAAGGATGCGTTCCGCCTGGGCCTCACCAATGAAGGCGGCGCGGGCGGTTCGATTCTGCTCTTGCGCAATCTCACCGGGCTCTGGATTATTCAAGAGTGCCAGCGGCAATGGGATAAGGAAGGGCTTGAGTCGAGTTGGGATGACATCATCTCCGCGGCTGCTCAGGCAAAATCCTGCGGATCCCATTTCGACCCCAACGCCAAACAGTTTCAACATCCAGGGGATATGCCAAAGTTCATTCATGACTACTGCCGCGATACAGGCCAGCAGCCGCCACAGACGGTAGGTGAGACCGCTCGCTGCACCTTCGAGAGCCTGAGCTTGTCCTATAGGCTGGTTTTAGAGTCGCTTGAGCTGGTGACCGGCCGTCACCTGGAAGCGATTCGGGTGGCCGGCGGCGGCTCACTCAATGCATTTCTTTGTCAGACGATCGCCGATGCTTGTGACCGCACGGTAATCAGCGGTCCGGTGGAGGCATCCGCCTTGGGCAACATCATGCTTCAGGCGGTTGCTACCGGGCACCTCTCCAGCGTGAACCAGGGCCGGGCGGCCATCGCCCAATCCATAAACTGTAACGAATTTACGCCCCACCGCAGTGATGCGTGGGATGAGGCATATTCGCGCTTCAAAGCTTTTCTGTAGCGCTTCGACCATCGTGGAACCACCGACATACAATCGTAAGCATTGATAGTAAGGATCTAAGCAGGGAGTATCAAACATGGCATCCTACGCAATCCCGGAGTTGCAATCTCCTCAGGCCGTCGGCAAAAACGAAGTGGTCCTGGTCGCCAGCGGCGATCTGCGCCAATCCGCCAACAAGGTCTGCTGGGCCGCTCAAGCCGAGGTCGAACAGAAACTCACGAAGGCTTTGCAGGCCGAAGGTTTTACCGTTCGCCGTGCCCATCCATACCGGGAAGATCTAGGGCATGGGTTTATTTACAACCAGCGGATGGGCATGGATATTTTTACGAAAATCGATCCCGAGGCTCCTCTGATTGTGGTCGAGGCCGTCTGGCAATACAGCCACAATGTTTTCGCCGGCCTGGAGAGTCATCGCGGCCCGATTTTGACCGTCGCCAACTGGTCGGGCCAGTGGCCTGGATTAGTGGGCATGCTGAACCTGAATGGCTCTCTGCACAAGGGTGGAGTGGAGTTCAGTACCTTGTGGAGCAAGGATTTCGATGACGAATTCTTTCTCCGGGGCCTACGGCAATGGCTGAAGGAACATAAGGTCGATCACGATACCAGCCATGTACATGGTCTCGATCTGTCGAAGCTGCCGCAAGCGGAGCGGCAGCTCGGCGCCGCGCTGGCCCGAGATCTCCAAGCGCGCAAGGCCATCCTCGGCATCTTCGATGAGGGTTGCATGGGCATGTATAACGCCATTGTCGAGGACTATCTGCTGAATCCCGCAGGCGTATATAAGGAACGGCTGAGCCAGTCCGCGCTGGTTGCCGCAATGCGCGAAGTCTCTGATACCGAGGCGCAAAAAATTCGCTCGTGGCTCGATGACCGTGGGGTCACCTTCGTCACCGGGCCTAACGAAGAAACGGACTTGACTGACAAGCAGATCCTTGGCCAGTGCAAAATGTATATCGCCGCCATGCGGATTGCCGATGAGTTCGGGTGCGACGCCATCGGCATCCAGTATCAACAAGGACTGAAAGACTTGGCGCCGGCATCGGACCTGGTGGAAGGGCTGCTCAACAATGTGGAGCGTCCCCCGGTCTTCGACAAACAGGGCCGCGAGCTTTATGCCGGCCGGGCGCTTCCTCATTTCAATGAGGTTGACGAATGCGCCGGTATAGACGCGCTCATTACCAATCGCGTTTGGACCGCCATGCACCTTGATCCCGCGACCACGCTGCACGACGTCCGCTGGGGAGAGCACTACAAGGGAGAAGGCATCGATGATTTCGTTTGGCTCTTCCAGATCTCCGGCGCCGCTCCCGCCTCGCATTTCACCGGAGGATATGCCAAGGCCGTTAGTGAACGCCAGCCTCCTATGTACTTTCGTCTGGGCGGCGGTACGCTCAAAGGTATTTCCAAACCAGGGCACCTGGTTTGGAGCCGCGTTTTCGTAGAAGGCAACCGGCTGCACGTAGATCTGGGGCGCGCTACCGCGATCGAGTTGCCGGCGGAGGAAACGGAGCGCCGGTTGAAGTCAGTGACTCCACAGTGGCCGATTCTGCATGCCTTGCTGCATGGCGTCACCCGTGATCAGTTCATGGCGCGCCATCGCGCCAATCACCTCAATGTGGCGTACGCCCCCACTCGCCAGATCGCCGACCAGGCGCTCGCGGCCAAGGCGGCTATGATGGCGGAACTTGGAATCCAGGTGCATCTCTGCGGAAACTAGACTGTTTGCAAGCCAGCGAATTTGTTTGGGGGGAGGAACACTTTAGCGCTGGGCATTGAAAATCCCAGGACTAAATAGGCTGCGGCAAACTCGGAGACAAGTTGAGATTCGGTTGAGAACAGTCCCGCAGGGACGGCATGAAAATAGCCCAGCACGTTGAGTGCTGGGGTTTTGAAGGAGGAGCGGCTCCAGTCCGCAGGACGACTGAAGTCGTGTAATTGAGCACCAATTCAGCTGTCCATATGGGACTCTTTCCCTCTACTCTACTCGGCGCTTCGTGCGCCTATTTTCATACCAGCCATCGCGCAGGACTCAGCAAGCCAGGGCCGGCTCCCATTGCTGTAGAAATCGGTTTGCGAAAGGACACTCGTTTCGATGCTAGCGCCTCCGCTCAGTGGATCGAAGCCACACGGCAACTCATCCCAGCCGCTCATCCCCCCAGGGGTGGGCCTTCCATTCTTTCTGGTGACGGCTCTCTTTTTCTTCTGGGGACTTCCCAACAACTTAAACGACGTTCTGATCCGCCAGTTCATGACCTCCTTCGCGATATCGCGGTTCCAGGCGGGATTGGTGCAGTCCGCCTTCTACATGGGATATTTTGTCCTTGCAACTCCAGCCGCGCTGCTGATGCGCAAATATGGCTACAAACTCGGCTTCATTGTCGGGTTGCTCCTGTTCAGCGCGGGCGCCTTTCTCTTTTGGCCCGCCGCCCTGGCCGGCCGCTATTCATTCTTTTTAGGCGCATTATTCGTTATTGCCAGCGGCCTCTCATTTTTGGAAACAGCTTCCAACCCCTTCATCGCTCAGCTTGGCGATCCGGAGAGCGCAGCCCGGCGCCTAAATTTCTCGCAGGCCTTCAACCCATTAGGCTCCATCTGCGGCGTCCTGGTTGGCACGGTATTCATCTTTTCCGGCATCGAGCATTCTCCGGCCCAGATCGCTGCTATGCGCGCGGCCCACACCCTGGCCGCCTACGAGCGGCATGAAACCATGCGTGTGGTAACGCCTTACCTGGTCATTGGAGCGATTACGCTCTTTTGGGCGATCCTGATTGCCCGAACCAAATTCCCTAATGTCGCTCGCGAGATGGAAGGTGCAGGCCACGACCACGGAAAATTTCGCGAGCTTTTACGCTACCCGCATTTCCTCTTCGCGATTGTCGCGCAATTCGTCTATGTCGGAGCTCAGGTCGGCACCTGGAGCTACTTCATCCAATATGTGCAAGACACAACCCACCAGCCCGAAAAGATTGCCGGCTACTTCCTTACCGGTACCCTGGTCGCCTTCGGCGTAGGAAGATTTGCCTCGGCGGCACTTATGCGCTACATCAATCCGGGAGTCCTGATGGGGCTGTATAGCCTCGTGAACATCGCACTCGTAGCCGTTGGCGTTCTCTTTCCCGGATGGGTGGGACTTTGGGCGATTTTCCTCACCAGTTTCTTCATGTCAGTGATGTATCCAACCATCTTCGCCCTTGGTATTGACGGCTTGGGTCGCAACACCAAGATTGGGGGGTCGCTGATCGTGATGGCCATTGTCGGCGGGGGCGTTCTGACTCCTATCATGGGTTTGGTAGATCAAGCTTCCCACAGCATTGCAGTTGCCTACTTGGTTCCACTGCTCTGCTATTGTGTCGTTGCCCTGTATTCGTTTTTGGGCAAGCGCCTCGACCCAGTCCGTGCCGGCTCTGCTAGTCAAGTTGCTTAAATTTTTGCCGATTTCGCGGCGAAGCTTTGGATGATGACGAACACCATGCTCAAAACCTTGCCCTTGCTTGGCCATCGAAACTGGATTCTGATCGTGGATTCCGCTTATCCGCTTCAGACCTCCTCCGGTATCGAGACTCTGGAAACCAATGCCGATCAAATTGAGGTAATCCGTGCAGTTCTCGAGGAGTTGGATCGCTCGATCCATCTGCGTCCCACCATCTACATGGATGCCGAGCTTCCCTATGTGCCCGAGCAGGACGCTCCGGGAGTGACAGCGTATCGCAAGGCTCTCAAAGGCATTCTGACCGGCCGCTCGATACAATCGCTTCCTCATGAGGAGATCATCGGCAAAATCGACGAAGCAGGAAAAACTTTCCACGTCGTCGTTCTGAAAACAAAAATGGCCGTCCCTTATACCTCGGTTTTTTTGCAGTTGAATTGTAAGTACTGGAGCGATGCCGCGGAACAACGTCTCCGGCAGGTGATAAGCCAGAACGCCGGAACATAACTCCGCCTTCGGGGGACCGATGACTGAATGGGATGCGGCTGATTATGTCCGCCGCTCGGGGCTTCAGCAAGCGATGGCAGACGAGGTGCTGGCCCTGCTCCATCTCGAGGGCTCGGAGCGCGTCCTGGACGTTGGATGTGGTGACGGAAGGGTCACGGCGGAGATTGCTAATCGTGTGCCCCGAGGATCGGTAGTAGGCGCAGATCCGTCTCAGGACATGATTTCTTTCGCATCGAGCCATTTCAGTTCTGAGATTCATGCGAATCTCCGATTTCAAGTGGCTGATGTCCGTAGCTTGCCTTTTCCGGACGAATTCGATCTCGTTGTTTCTTTCAATGCGCTTCACTGGGTACCGGATCAAGACGCAGCCCTTCGGTCTATACGTACTGCGATGAAATCCGGCGCTCGGGCGCAACTGCGCCTGGTTCCCGCCGGCCCGCGCAGGAGCCTTGAAAATGTGCTTGAGGAGACGCGGCTCGCGCCAAGATGGGCGGGCTATTTCACTGGGTTCCATGACCCTTATCTGCATCTGACCCCCGACGAATATGAAACATTGGCTGAGCGGAATGGGCTGCATGTCGTCGAGATTCACACCGCAGCTAAAGCATGGGACTTCGGGTCCCGCTCGGCGTTTTTCGACTTCGGCTCGGTGACCTTCGTCGAATGGACGCGGTTTCTGCCCGGCCCGGAAAAGCCGGCCTTCATCAGCGACGTTCTGGACCGTTATCAGCCCGTCGCCGCCGACAGAACCGGAGAAGAAAATACCTTCAAGTTCTATCAAATGGATGTCAGCCTTGTAAGGAGTGAAGAGAGCACTGCGCTATGACTGAAAAGAGTAGCCTTACCTCTCTGGGAACGATCTGATCCGCAGATTCCAAAACACACATCCGAATTAGCTTTTCCGGAGCTTCGGGCGCCAACTTCTACGATTTGGAACCAGGGAATTGCTCTATGTGAAATTCTCCCTTGCGCCCGAAGTAGATCACTCGTTCGCCAGTTATAAATACCCAGTATGCAGCCGTTCCCGCAGCCACCGCTCGGCGAAGAAATTCCGGGTAGCGTATCTCGTCCGCCTGCGCTGCACGAATGGCAGCGATAACTCCGGACTGCGAAAAGTCGTCTGCGACTCTGTTTGACGGAAGTTTCATTTTCTCAACGTGGGTCGCGCCGTCCGGCATGTAGAAGGTATGCTCTCCTCGAACCAGATTGGCGAAGTATGATTCAACGCCGCCGCCCGTGAGGGCTTCGATCACTTGAGGAAAAGTAAATTTCCCCGCTTCGGAGGCTTCGAGGGTGCTGCGCATCAGTTCAGTATTCATGGTGCTCTCTCATCCTGTAGGGATTTTCTCGATTCTTTTGACCTGAACCAGCATTGAAGCTGATTTGATCTCCTGCACAAACGGCAACGCACCACCCCAGGTTGGCTATCCCAGGTTGGCTAAACTTGATTAATGCGGCGTTTTCATCCTGCGGGCATAGTCATCTTTGGCCTTGTTCTCCTTTGCTGCGCCGTTCTTGCCAGGGGACAAAAATCGTCGGTTGTTCTTACTGTCGTTGACGAAAACGGTTTGGCGGTCCCCGGGGCCGAGGTTACCCTCTCCCAGCCGGGACAGCAGTCCATCCGCCTCATTACAGATTATGCCGGCCGCTGTCTCTACTCGCTCCATCAGGGCGCCCCTTACACCTTGCATATCGAAAAGCCCGGCTTCTATCAGACCCTGGAAAGCTCAATAGATGCTCACCAGGAAAACGTGCAGGCCGTGCTGACGCACGAACAGATGGTACATGAACAAGTTAATGTGACGGCCTCCGCTCCCGGAATCGATACGGAGCAAACCTCCGATAAAAGCACCTTCAACACCCCGGAAATCGTCAACGTGCCCTACCCGACATCTCGCGACATCCGCAATCTTCTTCCCTTCAACCCAGGTGTCGTGCAAGATTTGACAGGCTTGATTCATGTTGCTGGATCGGAGAACTACGCGACGCTGGACCTGCTGGACGGATTCGATATTCGTTCCCCTGTCAGCGGAACGTTGGCAATGCGCGTCAGCGCCGACGCAGTTCGTTCGATCGATACGGAAACAACCCGCTACCCGGCTGAATTCGGCAAGACCACAGGCGGTGTAATCGCGTTCTACACCGGGATGGGAGATGATAAGTTTCGCTTCAATACGACGGACTTTCTTCCCTCATTCAATGAGATTAACGGGCTGCGCTTCGACAAATTCGTCCCTCGCGTTACTTTTTCCGGGCCCTTGGTACGCAAGCGCGCATGGTTTTTCGACGGACTGGAGACGGAATACGACGACATCTATATTCGGGAGCTTCCCGCTAACGCCGATACCAACCACCTCATACGTGGGAGCAATCTCATCAAATCCCAGGTAAACCTCACACCTGCAAACATCCTATCCGGAGCACTACTCTTTAATGATTACCATTCTCCATACGACGGCATTTCGTCTCTGGTGCCGCAGCAGAGCACTACCAAACGGGACATCATCGGATGGCTGCCTTATGTGCGCGATGAGCAGAGCCTGGCGAATGGCGCGCTGCTGGATTTCGGCGCGGGGGTCATGAGCTTCCGCGACGGCTATGAACCGCACGGAAATATTCCCTATCAACTTACCCCGGAAACCTCCCTTGGCAGTTACTTCGAAGATCTAATTGACCGCTCGCAAAGGATCGAGGGAACAGCGGCACTCTATCTGCCTCCGCGCTATTGGGCTGGGCGTCATGAACTAAAGGCCGGGATCGATCTCGATCACATCAGCTTTGATCAGGACGTGTCGCGCGCACCAGTCAGCTACCTGCGTGAAGACGGAACACTCTTGCGCCGCAGTGTTTTCCCGCAGGAGAGCCCTTTCACGCGTCATAACCTCGAAACCGGCGCTTACGTTCAGGATCACTGGCTCGCTCGCCCAGGGCTGGTCATTGAACCGGGCCTGCGCTTTGACTGGGACGAGATAATCCGGCGACCGCTGGTTTCGCCGCGGCTCGCGATCGCGTATTCGCCGCCTGGAGGAGAACCCACAACCAAACTCTCGGCGGGCGTCGGCCTTTATTACGGACATACGCAATTGGAGTATCTGACCAGAGCACTGGCCGGAATTCGCTTCGATACTTATTACGCCGCCGATGGCGTGACTCCGGTCAATGGCCCACTAGAGACAGTCTTTACCGCAAAAGACGGTTCTCTCAAAGAGACGCGGGCCATCAATTGGAGCGGCGGCATCGAAAGAAAGCTCCCCGGAGCGATTTATGCCGCGGTGAATTTCATGGAGAGGCGCACCTCCGACGGTTTCACCTATGCAAATCAGGACGGATCCGGGGCGCTCTCGGGAACTTACCTGCTGACCAACCAGAAGCAGGAACATTATTACTCCGCGGAGTTCGATGCACGGCATACTTTTGCCGACGGATATACCTTGTTCCTCTCCTATACGCACTCTTCGGCGCGCACCAACGCGGCTCTCGATTATGTGCCCACGTTATCACTGCTTGGTCCGCAGCAGAGCGGACCTCTAGCCTGGGATACACCCAACCGCGTTATCTCCTGGGGTTGGCTGCCCCTGCTGCTGCCGCAATTGAAAAAGAGATGGGATTTTGTCTACACCCTTGACTGGCATACAGGATTTCCATTTACATCTGTAGATGCCAATCGGCAGGTGGTGGGCGCGGCCGGTTCCGAGCGGTTTCCTAACTATCTCTCCTTCAGCCCCGGCCTGGAATGGAAATTTCATCTCCGGGGCTATTATTTCGGATTGCGGGGTGTCATGGAGAACGCCACGGATAGCGGAAACCCGGTCGTCGTGAACAATGTCGTGGTTTCTCCACAGTATCGAAACTTCAGCGTTCCTGAGGGCAGAGCCTTTACGGCGCGCATTCGGCTAATTGGTTCAAAGTAATTTCCGCACGAATTACATCACCGGCAGCGGGCTCTTGCTGGGCGCTAAAATGTCGTCCAGCCGGTCCGGCGTGCCGTTTACGCGCTGGAGCGATGGATAGCGCATCCCGTCATAGTACGGCAGGGCAATCATTGTGTACTGGTCCCCGCGGCGAAACTGCAATTGCAACGGGTTCTTATTCTGTTCTGCCGTCAGAATGGCGTCTGTGAGCACCTTCGCGTTATAAGCGGCGCCGTTGACCGATACGATCTTCATATCCGGCGTGACGCCCGCCGTGAATGCTGGGCTGCCCCACCATACGTTGGCTATGGTGTCCGCGGGAACAGCCCCGCGTAGGCCGCCAACCGAGAAGCCCAGAGAGGTGGAGAAGTCGGCATAGCCTAATGCCGCTTCCTCTTTTGCGATCCACTCCACCGGTTTATCTGTGTACACCAACTTATAGCCGCCCTGCGTGATCCCGTCCATGGGTACCTGAGGGTGCAGATCGTAGACCCGTTTCTCAAAAAAAGCCTTCCAGTCGTAAGGAGCGACCTCATTCAGATCTCTCACCACGTCTTCAAGCCTGTACTGGTCGGTGATAAAGCTGCCGTTGTAGACTCCGAGAAATTTCTTACAGAAGTCGTCGAGCGACTTCTTGCCTCGTGTCAACTGGCGAATCCTGGTATCCGCATCCAGCCAGATCAACTCTCCTTCTGTGTAATAGTCCTCAGGCCGCTGATAGCTGACCCAGCTTACCGGACGGCGCTGCGAGATGATCGGCTGGTTGGTGGTATCGACCAGCGGGCGCCAGTCGCGTCCGGCGCTGGCAGCAAAGCTCGCCGCCACATGCGCGAGGATGTCGCGCGTCTGCTCCGGCGTGCGCATGCCGGCCCGCGCGGTCAGCACATTGCCCCAGTACTGCGTCATGCCCTCGTAAACCCAGAGCAGATCGTCCCGCATGGGTACATTGAAGTTCGGGGTCCAAAGGTCCGCCGGCCTACGAAATTTTCCGTTCCATGAATGCGTGTACTCATGCCCTAGCAAGTCCCTCTCGAGCAGACCGTTCGGCCAGTCGGTCAGGTAATTAGCAGGCTGGCCGTCCTCGCTCGACTGGTGGTGTTCCAGTCCGATCTCCCCTACCTTGTCGCTGACCAACAGCAGAAAGTCGTAGTGCTTGTAGTGATGCGAACCGTAAAGCTTGTCGGCCTCCATGGCGAGCTTCTTGTGCTCTTCCAACTCCTCTGGACTCATCTTCAGGTCGTCCGCTTTGTCGGCAAACATGTTCAGGTGCACAATATCCGTCGCACTCGGCGAGAGATCGACGCGCTTTTCATACAGGCCGGCGTACAGCGGAGAATCCACCAGCGTATTCAACGGCGTCTGCTCGAACCTGACCGTATTGCCTTGGCTGGACGCGGTTTCTAGAGCGCTGGCGTATTTCCACCCGCTGGGAAGCTTCAGCGTAGCGTCTACCGGTATGTCACGCGAAAAAAATCCCGCGGGGTACATCACCACCTCGTTCCATTCGAGATCGGCGATGGCATTTGAGATTTCGATCCGGCCCGCGCTCGGCTTAATAGGAGACAGGTAATCGAAATCCAGCCCGACGCTCTTCGCTCCCGCGATCAGCGGCACATGGAAGGCGTACACATTCACACGATCGCGCACCCACTGCACGCGCTTGCCGTCTACGCTCGTGACAATACCTGCCAGGGCGGGGAGCGGACCCGAAGGCTCATGATCGCCAGGGATCCATTCCGGGTACAGCAGCACGAGTTCTTTAGCATTCGGCTCTAGTGGGATATCCTCATGCACTTTCTCGATCCGGTCCACATTGTTGCTGAGGTCGACCGTCAGCTCGATCGGGCCGGCGTAAGGCTTATCGGCCGGCGTGACGATGGCAGGGGGCATCGGCGTCGGCTCGGGTTGCGGCTGAGCTTCCTTTTGCGCCGAAGCGGTGGCGAACACAGCCGAGGCAAACAGTACCAGGCACGCGGAACGCATCATGGGAACGAGTGTAAACCCGTTGGAACCGAATGCCACGGCAGCGTGTGGTTGATCGATCCCGCCGCTACAGCAATTTCATTGCATCCGGATCCCAGCGGACGACAGCTCCGCGTTCATAGCTCAAATTGCTGAGCAAGGCAGCTCCCGCTGCGCGATAGCCGAAGACTGCATCTTCGACTACCGGTTTGCGGGTCCGAACGGCCTCGAAGAAATTGAGAAAGTGACTGTAACTGTCGCTGTATCCATGAGCCGCCGCATATCTTTCATCCCCCAGCAAGGGCGCGCCCGTTGGGTGCTGAACCGGATACTTCTCGCGGTATTTCTCAAGAATGCGTTTTTGCATAGCCTCAGTGAAGGTGCCGATCATATAACCGGGCTCCTTCTCGCGGGGCACGCGGTTGACGCTGACCGTGTTGCCGGCGATTTCCATTGTTCCTTCCGATCCGGTAAAAATCAGCCCTTCGCTCTCCTGTCCTCCATCGACAAAATTTACGTGAAGGCTGAGGTTGAAACCCTCCCGATAATCAAAGAGGCCGAGCATCACGTCCGGCACATCGCGGCCGTCTTTCCAGAAACGCAACCCTCCGGTGGCCATGGCCCGCGTGGGCCCATGGGAGCCGGTAATGAAATGGGTTCCGCTGAACAGATGAACAAAAAGATCGCCGGCAACACCGCTTCCGTATGCCTTCCACTTGCGCCATTGGAAGAAGTGCTCTGCGTTGAATGGGATCTTGGGAGCCGTGCCCTCAAAGCGAGGCCAGTCGCATGTTTCAGTATTGGCGTCGAGAGGGACAGTGTAATTCCAGGCGCCGATCGAGGAGTTGCGGTCCCAACGGGCGGTGACCATGTTGAGCTGGCCGATTGCCCCCGCGGCGAGTAACTCCTTCGCCTTTGCATAAATTACCGAACTCACACGCTGGCTGCCGATCTGGATGATGCGGTTGGTGGTGCGAGCCGTCTCGATCATCTCCGGCCCATCGGAATACAAGTGGATCATCGGTTTTTCACAATAGACGTCCTTGCCTGCCTGCATCGCATCGACTGCAACTTGCTTGTGCCAGTGGTCCGGCGTGCCGATGATCACGGCGTCTACGTCCTTGCGCGCCAGGATCTCTTTATAATCGCGCGTGGTGAAGAGGTCATCGCCCCAGAGCTCCTTGCTGTGGTCCAAACGGCCGTTGTAACAGTCCGCCACGGCAACCAGCTTTACGCCCGGAACCTGCAGCGCCACTTTGGTATCGCCTTGGCCTTGACCTCCGGCCCCTATAAGGGCAATTTGGATATGATCGTTGGCCCCAACCGGGTTAACGGGTTCGCCTTGGACTTGCGCCAGCACGTGTAATTTGCTTCCGGCAATCGTCTGGGCCGTTGCTGCGCTTGCCGCCTTAAGGAAACTTCTACGATTCAAATGCTGCACGGGTACCTTTCACCTCACGGGTGTTGCCCTTCAGTTGGAACAGTCCTTTTTAACAGATGAGGGCTCACACGCGCCGTTCCCGCAGCACTCGTTCTAATTGCGCCATGGTTGAATTGCCCGTCATAGGTCCTCGTGCCTCGACTGCCAGGGCTCCCGCGGCATTCGCCAACGCCAGGGAACGTTCCAACGGAAGCCCTTGAATGATGCAGGAGAGAAACGTTCCGCCAAAACAATCGCCCGCGCCTGTGGGATCGATTTCCCGCGCAGGAATGGCGGGTGTATCGATCCTCCGCGTCGCATCAAAGTAGGTGCTCCCGCGCGCTCCTCGCTTGAGCAAGACCATACGCGCTCCGCCGGCAATTATGGACTCGACTGCTGCCTGCTCCGCTTCTCCGGGGAAGAGAAATTCCATGTCGCTCTCGCTGGGCAGAAAAATGTCGGTTACCGCGAATATCTCCTCGATGGCCTCGCGTATTGCCGGTTCCTGAGCCAGTTCTTTGCGTATGTTCGGATCGAACGAGATTTCAGCGCCGCCCTTCTTCGCCAGCGCGATACCGCGCTTGATGACGCCGGCGGCTTTCGCACTGAAGAGAGACGACCCCATCACATGAAAGACGCGGCAGCTTTCAAAGATCTCCGGCTGCAGTTGGGAGACGTCGAGCATCCCGGCGGCGGATTGGGCGATATTGAAGATAAAATCACGGTTGCCTTCCCTGTCGTAAGCGACGAAGGCGGTTCCTGTAGGCCGCTCGGGGACCAATCGGATGGCCCGCAAATCGACGCCGCTTGCCCGCAGACGATCGAGATTCATGCGGCCGAAGTCATCGGCTCCCACGCAACCGACCAGCGCGACAGTACATCCGGTACGCGCGGCCTGATCGGCGAAGATCGCAGGAGCTCCACTGGGATACGGCCCGGCAAAAAGCCCCGGTGAGCGAAAGCTTTGGGCCGGTTCGGTGGCTAACAGCTCCACCAGGATTTCACCAATCGCAATCAACTCCAATGCTCCAACCCCCTGGAGTAACGGTGAAAACGGTATAACGTATTATGTTGAAAAACGAGAGCTCAACGAGATGCTCAAAAGACGTGTTGGATCAATCGCGCTTCTGCTGCTGATTTCGATCGCCGCTCACCCCCGTTGGATGAGCGCACAGACCAGCGCCACGCAAACGGAGAATAATTCCACCAAGCAGGATAGCCCGCTTCCCGGAGTGGACAAGCGGTTTATCGATGCCAAGGCGGACCCGTGTCAGGACTTCTTTCAATATGCCTGCGGGAACTTCACCAGCCTCTACCCCATTCCGCCGGATCAGACCGCTTTTGGCGTCACCACCATGGTCTTCAACCATACGGAGAACGAGCTGCACACGCTGCTGGAGAAGGTGGCTGCGGATAGCGCCGCGCGTACCCCGAACGAACAAAAGACCGGCGATTTTTATGCCTCGTGCATGGACACGGATGCGATCCATGCCAAAGGACTCCAGCCGCTCGCGCCGGAGATGGAGCGCATCGCGGCGCTCAAAAACAAGCAAGGCCTCACTGACCTGTTGGCCCACTTTCAATTGATCAATGCGAATGCGTTTTTCGGTTTTGGCGAGCAGCAGGACTTCAAAGATGCGCGAAAGCAAATCGCGGCAGTCGATCAAGGCGGCCTGGGTTTGCCTGAACGCGGCTATTATGTGCGCACTGGCGCCGCTGCGGATAAGATCCGGCAACAATACGTCCAGCATATAGCCAACATGCTCAAGCTGATGGGAGAACCAGAAAACGATGCCGCAAGACATGCTGCCGGCATCATGCAACTGGAGACGGATTTGGCCAAAGTGTCGATGGATGTGACAGCGCGACGCGATCCAAAGAACGTTTATCATCCGATGCCGGTTGCGGAGCTGACCACCCTGGCTCCGGAAATCGCCTGGCTCCGCTTCTTGGAGCAGACAGGAACGCCTCCCATAACGGAACTGAATGTAGGCAATCCGGATTTCTTCAAAGGCTTGAACGCGCTTTTGCAAAGCACGGATCTGGAGACGGTGAAAGCTTACCTGCGGTGGCAGTTGCTGCTTTCCACCCCGAGCTACGCGCTCCCTCAGGCCATGGATGAGGAGCAATTCGATTTCTACGGTCACAAACTGAGCGGCCAACCAGTGCAGCGTCCGCGCTGGAAACGGTGCATACAGGCAACCGACGGAGCCTTAGGAGAGGCTTTGGGACAGGTCTATGTGCAGGAGCAATTCCCGGCCGCAAGTAAAGCCGCAACCGTGCAAATGGTCCACGATATCGAAGCCGCGATGGACAAGGACATTGATACTCTGGACTGGATGAGCCCGCAAACCAAGGTGAAGGCGAAAGAGAAGCTGCACATGGTAGCCGATAAGATCGGTTATCCGGATCGTTGGCGGGACTACTCCAAGCTGGTCGTCGTGCGCGGAGATGCGATGGGAAACGCTAACCGTGCGGCGATCTTTGAGAACCGGCGGCAGCTCGCGAAAATCGGCAAACCTGTGGATCGCGGCGAATGGGAGATGACTCCAGCCACGGTCAATGCCTATTACGATCCGCTGATGAATGACATCAACTTCCCGGCGGGGATTCTGCAGCCGCCTTTGTATGACCTGCATTCGACGGACCCGGAGAACTATGGGCACATAGGCTCCATCGTCGGTCACGAGCTGACGCACGGATTTGACGATCAGGGACGGCAGTTCGACGGCAACGGCAATCTTTCAGACTGGTGGACTCCGCAGGATGCAACCAGCTTTCAGCAGAGGGCGGACTGCGAGGTTAAGGAGTATGACAACTTCACCGCAGTGGATGACCTGAAGGTAAACGGCAAACTGACCCTGGGAGAAAATACCGCGGACAACGGAGGATTGCGCCTGGCTTATCTCGCGCTTCTCGCGGATGCCAATCGCAAAGGAATTGACCTGACCAAACAGCAGGATGGGTATACGCCGATTCAGCAGTTCTTCCTGGCCTATGGGCAGAACTGGTGCGGAAGCGTTCGGCCTGAGCGGCTGCGGCTGCAGGTGCAGACCAACCCGCATTCGCCGCTTAACTTCCGCGTTAACGGCGTCGTCCAGAACCTGCCGGAGTTTGGCGCCGCCTTCGGCTGCAAAGCCGGTCAGCCGATGATGCCGGTCAACGCCTGCCGGGTCTGGTAGCGGCGCCACAGCGATGCTCATCTTCGCTGGATCACGGTAACTCCTTGATTGCTCTAGAATAGAAGGGTGAGTCAAGCGATAGGGGAATTGGAAGCCGGCGAAGAACCGGCGATCGAGGCGGCACGGCCGCGAATTGGATTCGTGAGCCTGGGCTGCCCGAAAAACCTCGTGGATAGCGAGGTGATGATGGGATTTCTCGACCGCGCGGGCGCTGAAATGACCGCTCAGCCCGAGCTGGCGGATATTCTCGTCGTGAATACCTGCTCGTTTATCGACAAAGCGAAGCAGGAATCGGTCGATACCATCCTCGAAATGGCCCAGCACAAAAAACAGGGCAACGCGCGGCGGCTCATCGTCGCCGGCTGTTTAGTGGAGCGCTATCGCGACGAAATCCAAAAGAACATTCCGGAAGTCGATGCAGTGGTGGGTACAGGCGAGTTGGAGCAGATCCTTGCCGCCGCCGGACTCGATGTGCTGCCGGCTGCCTCCGGGGCAGAGCCTCAACTCTTCAATATTCTCTCCGGCACTTCCGCGCCCGCGTCCCGTCCTGAAGGCGATCTGCGGGAGTCGCAGGGCCGCTTTGCCCGGGAAGAGTGGCAGGGCTCCCGGCCCGCGCTACCGCAATATCTGTACGACCACGCCACGCCTCGGCTGCTATCGACCGGAAGGACCTCGGCGTACATCAAGATCGCCGAGGGATGCGACCACCCCTGCAGCTTCTGCGTAATTCCAAATTTGAGGGGCAAGTTCCGCTCGCGGCGCTTTGAGTCCGTCGTGGCCGAAGCGGAACAATTGGTCGCGAATGGAGTGCGCGAGATTACGCTGGTTGGGCAGGATACGACCTGCTACGGCGAAGACCTGGGTCTGCGCGACGGACTAGCACGGTTGCTCGGCCGGCTGGCGGAGATTCCCGATCTCAAATGGTTGCGCTTCCTTTACGCCTACCCCAACCGGATCACCGGCCGGCTGCTGGAAACGATGGCCCGCCACGCCAATATCTGCAAGTACCTGGATGTGCCTTTGCAGCACGCCTCGGGTTCCGTGCTCAAAGCAATGCGGCGCGGCGGCAATGCCGACATATTCCTCAAGACCATCGAGAAAATCCGCGCGACCGTCCCCGGAGTAGCTCTAAGGACCTCTTTCATCACCGGCTTTCCAGGGGAAACCGACGCCGATTTCACCATTCTCAGCGACTTCGTGGGAGCGGCGAAGTTCGACTGGCTGGGAGTTTTCAGCTATTCGGATGAAGAGGGCTCAAGGGCATTTCACCTGGACGAAAAAGTGCCCAGGAGGACGATTGAGGCTCGCCGTAACAAGCTGATGCGCCTGCAAAAGTCCATCAGCAAGCAATCCAAGGCCGGTTTAATCGGACGCAGCTTCGATCTGCTGGTGCAAGGCGAATCAGGCGAAACGCCTCTCCTCTGGGAAGGGCGCACGGAGCATCAGGCGCCGGAGATTGACGGCAAAGTTTATATCAACGATTTTGGGCCATTCGAGCAGTTAACAGCTGGGCGATTCTATCGCTGCGAGATTACCGATTCGCATGACTATGACCTGGTGGCGAAGATCGTCAGTGAATAAAATTTGGATGGGGTCATGAGCCGATCCGAAAGCAAAAAGAAAGTATTGCGTTGCCCCACTTGCGAGCAGCTCGTCACCGCAACTGATCCTGAGTTCCCCTTCTGCAGCGAGCGCTGCCGGGTCATAGACTTGGGCAAATGGGCGAGCGGCGCCTACCGCATCTCCTCCCCAGTCCTCGATCCCGAGCTCCTCGACGATATGGAGGAGATGAGGAAGCGCCCGTCCGGGGATGAGTAGACCAGCGGCGAGAAGCCTCGCGACAGATAAAAAGACTCATTGGGCGTGGGTTGCGGGGACATTCTTCGGGACCGGGTTGATTCGTCCCGGTCCAGGTACCTGGGCCTCTGCAGCCGCCGCGCTCTTGTGGTTTGCGGCCGGCGTGGGGCTTCACCTTTCTCGGAATCAACTGAGCTGGCTTACCTTGGCTGGAGCTTTGGTCGTCACCGCAATTGGTATTCCGGCCGCGACGCGTGTCGAGCGGGAAAGCGCCCGCCCCGATCCGGGTCACGTGGTAATCGACGAGGTAGCCGGCCAGTGGATTGCGCTGATCCATTCCCGCGTAGACTTAAGTCACATACTCGCGGCATTTCTTTTCTTTCGTATTTTTGACATCCTGAAGCCATGGCCTGCCCGTCAAATGGAGCGTCTGCCCGCAGGTTGGGGAATCATGTTCGATGATCTGGCCGCGGGCGTGTATGCTTTGCTCGTAGTGCAGGCTTTGCAACAATGGATCGCGCGTTAGAAACAAAATGTTGTGACAATGGTATAAAGCGATGAGGTTTTCCAAAGACCCTCCAATCTCGAACTCGCCTAAGATCGAATTAGCCGTGCCGGATGCGGCCCTTCCCGGCGGCGAAATCGAGATCCGCGGCTCACAACTCGGCGCCTCGGCGTCTCGTCTGCCGGTCGCGATCGTGGACGGAATCGCCGTCCCGGTACTCCTCAGCCGCCCTCACCGGATGATTTTCCGCGTTCCCGAGGATGTGCAGGCGGGCAAATTTGAAATCCGCCAAAATGGACAATCCAGCAACGCAATCCAGCTCAAAATTGCCCGGCTGGTTGCGGAAAATCTCCATCCTGTAGGCAATCCGGCGGTCGACGCCCGGGGGAACATCTTCGCCACTTTTTCCGGACCGCGGGGGCAACAGACGCCCGTCTCCGTCTTCCGCATCGATCCTTCAGGAGATGCGCAGCCTTTCGTCACCGGGATTACCAATGCGACGGGGCTTGCTCTCGACCGGGATGGCCGCCTTTATGTCTCCTCTCGTCTAGACGGCACTGTACACCGCGTCTCGCCTGAAGGCGCCACATCGATCTACGCCGAAGGCATGGGAATCGCCACCGGAATTGCTTTCGACGCGGCAGGAAACCTCTATGTAGGAGATCGCAGCGGAACCATCTTTAAGATCGCCCAGGACCGGCAGATCTTCGTTTTTGCCACCTTGGAACCGAGCATTGCCGCCTACCATCTTGCTTTTGGATTGGATGGCACACTGTTTGTAGCGGCTCCTACAACCTCCAGCTTTGACTCCGTGTATGCCATCGATCAGGACGGAGTGGTGCGCGTGTACTATCGGGGATTGGGCCGGCCCCAGGGCTTGGCGGTGGATCTGGCGGGTAATCTGTACGTCTGTGCCTCTTTGCGCGGCAGGCGCGGAATCGTCTCGATCACCCCGGCCGGCGATGCATCGTTGGCCGTGTCGGGTTCTGGCATCGTGGGGATGGCTTTCGTTCCCGGCGGAAATATGATCGTGGCGACAAATAATGCCGTCTATGATGTGGCTTTGAGAATTGAAGGCGCGCGGCTCTTTTAATAGCTTCCCCCGCTTACGTATGGCAGAAACAGGATGGATTTAGCCAAGCCGCTACTGATAACGGCCTTTTTCTTCAAGAAAAAGGCCACCTCATAGAACTCATCGATGCCACACCTATCCTGTTTCTGCCCTAGAATGCTCTCCAGGTTGGAGACACGCATGTCTTCAGTTGGGTCTCATGTACTCATTTCTTGGAGCAGACCCACAGCTATTGTGAGTTGCTTGAGCGGAACAGGCCAGGGGGAGCGAAGTTCTGATGAATTGTGAAATTATTGCGGTTGGCTCGGAATTACTAACACCCTACCGGCGAGACACCAACTCCCTCTATTTGACCGACCGGCTCAACCAGTTGGGCGTCGCAGTCATTTTCAAGACTGTGGTAGGCGACCGCAGGTCTCATTTGGCCAATGCCGTTCGCGTTGCGCTCGGACGGAGCGACATTGTAATTACCATGGGCGGACTGGGGCCGACAGAAGATGACGTGACGCGGCAGGCCGTCGCCGATGCTTTGGGCATTCGCCTCCGCCGCAACCCCGAAATTATCGGTGCTCTGTATGCCCGCTTTGCCTCCCGGCGAATCCAGATGGCGGAAAACAACGCCCGCCAAGCGGATGTGCTGGACGGCTCCATTATTCTGGAGAACGATCGCGGTACCGCTCCCGGACAGTGGCTGGACATTGTTTACGGGGAACATCGCAAGCTGGTCATCCTTCTTCCGGGCCCGCCCTCCGAAATCAAGGCCATGTTCGACATGCAATGCATGGAGCGGCTCCGCGCCATCGCGCCCGTGCGGTTCATCGCCCAGCGCGTGCTCAAGGCGGCAATGATCGGAGAGTCGCAGGCCGACAGCCGTATCGCTCCGATCTATACCCGGTATCATGACGTCGAAACCACCATCCTGGCCCACTGCGGCGACATCACGCTCAACCTGAGCTGCGCAAAATCGTCCCCCGATACGGCGCAGCAACGGGTCGATGAGCTGGCGGGAAAAATCGAAGAAGAGCTGGATGAATTTATTTACTCCTCGCAAGGCGAGTCTTTGGAGCAAATCGTTCTCGACTATCTGGGCATGCATGGGGCCACGCTGGCGGTTGCGGAGAGTTGTACCGGCGGCCTGGTCGCGCAGCGGCTTACCACTATCAGCGGTTCTTCGCGATCATTTCTCGGGGGCGCGGTGGTCTATAGCGACGAATTGAAAACCAGCTTTGCCGGCGTTCCTAAGTCGATGATTGAAGAGCAAGGCGCGGTAAGCCGGGAGGTGGCCGCGGCGCTGGCCGACGGTATCAGGCGCAAAGCATCCTCCACTCTCGGCGTGGGAGTGACCGGCATCGCTGGGCCTGGAGGAGGTTCGGAAGAAAAGCCCGTCGGGCTTGTCTATGTCGCCGTTTCCGACGGCAAGCAGACCGATGTGGTGGAAAAGCGCTTTGGCGGCGAGCGGGAGACGATTCGTTTTTGGGCCAGCCAGCAAGCGCTGGATATGGTGCGCCGCCGTCTGATGTAGCGCCGCCGGGATGCGTATTCAGGTTGCGTGGTAAAAGCGATCCCGAAGCAATTCCGCACCGACAGGAGTACCTGATGCTGCAGGGACGCACCGCCATCATCACTGGCTCCACAAGCGGCATCGGCAGAGCAATGGCAACGGCGCTCGCGCGGGCTGGATGCAATGTGGTTGTGAACGGATTTGCCGACCCGGACGCAGTTCTACAATTAAAAGAAGAGCTGCTGCGGCACAGCGGAACCGGTGTTCTCTATCACCCCGCCGACCTCTCCCGCGCATCGGAGTGTGGCTCGCTCATTCAGGCAGCGAAGGAACATTTCGGCACGTTGGATATCCTGGTCAACAACGCCGGTATGCAGCACATCGCTCCACTCGAAGAGTTTCCTCCCGATCGCTGGGATGCGATTCTCAACCTTAATCTCTCTGCGGCCTTCCATACCATGCGCGCGGCGCTTCCGTTGATGCGCCAGCGAGGATGGGGCAGGATCATCAACATTGCCTCTGTCCATGGACTAGTCGCCTCTGTTCACAAATCCGCTTATGTCGCATCGAAACACGGCTTGATCGGTCTTACGAAAGTAGTCGCTCTGGAGACAGCGGCTGAGAACATCACTTGCAATGCAATCTGCCCCGGCTTCGTTTTGACTTCTATGATTGAGGAGCAGATTGAGACACGGGCGAATCGGAAAGGCCAAGGCAGGGAAGAGGCGGAACGCGACCTGCTTGAGGAGAAGCAACCATCGTTGCGGTTTACTACCGTGGATCAAATTGCCGCGCTCGCCGTTTTTCTTTGCAGCGAAGAGGCGGCGAACATCACCGGGGCTTCGCTGCCCGTCGATGGAGGCTGGACCGCTCAATAGCTTTTATCCGGCAAATCATGGGGCGTACTTGGCCGCCAAGTACACCCCTTTTCCTGGCAGGCAGTTCCTTGTGTTGCGTTGCTCGGAATGCATAGCAAAATATCTTCGCGAGGCGCTACACTCGAAAGCTGATCGATCACGCATATGTATCTGACTATCGCTGGATTGGCCTATCTGCTGGGTTCTATACCATTTGGATTTTTGTTGGTGCTGCTGGTCCGTAAAGAGGATATCCGCGCTCAGGGCAGTGGCAACATCGGCGCGACCAACGTGATGCGCTCCGGCGCGAAGGGGCTGGGCGCGCTCACCTTCTTATTGGATACGGGCAAAGGTATCGTATCTGTGCTGCTGGCGGAATATCTGGTCCGGAACAGCGGCGCCGCGATGCTACAGAACGCTGCGATCCTGGCAGGTTTTTGCGCGATCGTCGGGCATATTTTTCCCGTCTGGCTAGGCTTTAAGGGGGGCAAGGGCGTTGCCACAGCGCTTGGCGTATTCCTCGCGCTCAGCCCTCTGGCCGCCTTGGCTGCGCTGGCGATCTTCCTGATCGTATTTCTGTTCACCCGCTATGTTTCGCTAGCCTCCATTTTTGCGGCCGTCGCGCTTCCGTTCCTGACCTTGTTCCTGTCTCCCGTGGCGCATACCAGCCTCTTCCGGATTGTAGTTTTCTGCTGTTCGGCACTGGTCATCGCCAAACACAAAGCGAATATCATTCGTCTTGCGCGAGGATCCGAATATCGCTTTGGCAAACCTGGACCAACAGCGGCATGAGCCGGATCGCGATCGTGGGGAGTGGTTCGTGGGGAACGGCTCTGGCTGTCTCGCTTAGCCGCCGCGGCAATCACTCCATCGTCCTTTGGTCACATTCCGCGCCGGTCGCCGAAGCGATCGAGCAACAGAGAGAGAACTTGGCCTATCTGCCGGGATACCGTATTACCGGCCAGGCAAGCGCAACCACAAGCCTTGGCGTGGCGTTGGACGGCGCCGAGATCGTGGTCAGCGCGGTTCCGGCGCAGCATATCAGGCAAGTTTATCGGGCGATGTCGCCCCTTCTTCGAGCTCCGCAGGTATTGGTGAGCGCCACCAAGGGCATCGAGGCAAATAGTTTTCTGCGGATGACGGAAGTCATCGCGCAGGTGATCGGCCGGAATGATCTGCTGCTGGGCGTGCTGAGCGGGCCTTCCTTTGCGCAAGAAGTCGCCGCCGCTTCACCCACTGCCGTTACCATCGCGTTTCGGGAGCACGGATTGGCCGCCCGGGTTCAGGAAGAGTTCAGCTCGCCCGGACTGCGGCTCTATACCAATGACGATGTCATCGGAGTGGAATTGGGGGGCGCCCTCAAAAACGTGATCGCTGTCGCAGCTGGAATGGCTACCGGTCTAGGCTTAGGACACAACAGCGTGGCGGCGATTATCACTCGGGGAATAGCTGAGGTGACCCGGCTTGCGGTAGCCTGCGGCGGCCATAGAGAGACCTTGGCCGGATTATCCGGGGTGGGAGACCTGGTGCTTACCTGCACCGGTCCTCTTTCACGTAATCGTTTCGTCGGCATCGAACTCGGCCGCGGACATAGACTGCCCGAGATCCTGGCGAAGCTCGATGGGAAGGTGGCCGAGGGCGTACAAACAACCTCCGCCGCGCTGGGTTTGGCGAAGGCTCACGGAGTGGAAATGCCGATTACCGAGCAGATGTCGGCAATCCTCAATCAGGGCAAATCTCCGCAGGAGGCAATGCGCGAATTGATGGCCCGTCCCGGACGTGATGAATGACACAACCTGTGGCGAAAAGGTATTTGAATATGCAGAAGAGACAAATCGCAATGATTTGGACAATCTGGGTGGGCGCCACTTTGTTCTGCGCGGCGTATTTGCAGGCGCAAACGGGCGGCTCGACTACAATCCAGCCGGCGGTAGACAAACCCGGGCCGGCCGCTCAAGCTCCCGATGCACAGCAGATCAAGAAAATGCAGGCCGAACTCACCGACTGGCCGGATCTGGCTAGGTATCGCGAGGAAAATCTGGCGCTCCCTCCCGCGGGCAAGGGCGAGCAGCGAGTGGTTTTCCTGGGAGATTCAATCACCGACGGCTGGGGGCGGACTCCGGGAACGGGAGATTTCTTTCCAGGTAAGCCCTACGTGAACCGGGGAATCAGCGGGCAAACGACCCCACAGATGTTATTGCGCTTCCAACAGGATGTGGTGCGGCTTCACCCGGCCGCCGTGGTCATCCTTGCCGGTACAAACGATATCGCCGGAAACACCGGCCCTTCTACGGAGCAGATGATAGAGGACAACTTTACTTCCATGGCGGATATCGCCAAGCAGAGCGGCATCAAAGTGGTGTTAGCCTCCATTACTCCCGCCTATGCGTATCCATGGAGGCCGGGTATTCAACCGGTTGATGAGATTCGGGCCATCAATAAGTGGTTGAGCGATTTCTGCTCCAGCAATGGATACGTCTATCTTGATTACTACAGCTCCATGACGGACGCGAAGGGCGCCATGCTTCCGGGCTTTTCTTTCGATGGTGTTCATCCGACGGCGAAAGGATACGCGGTGATGGCCCCACTGGCGGAGCGTGCTATCGATCAAGCGCTGGCAAATAACGGAGTAGCAACAGGAGGAGCATATGGCAAAGGGAGCAATTAGCAGTGAAGATGTGCGGATGTATCACAAGGATGGATATGTGCTTGTCCGCGAAATGCTGAACCAGGAGGAAATCAGCTTGTTGGGGGCGGCGGCGCGCCAGGATCGCGCTTTAGACGAGCACTCCTATGGGAAGGCGGATGGAGAGGGTGGAACCGTCCGGCTATCGCTGTGGAACCATCCCACTGACACGATTTACGGAATGGTGGCTCGCAGCGAGTCCATAGTGAATTCCGCGGAAAAGATCCTTGGAGGCGAGGTATATCACTATCACTCCAAAATGATCATGAAAGATGCAAAAGTAGGCGGCGCATGGGCATGGCATCAGGACTACGGATATTGGTATCAAAATGGAGTATTGTTTCCCCTGCTCACGAGCGCTTATATCGCCGTGGATCGAGCGACCAAAGAGAACGGCTGCTTGCAGGTCATCCGAGGCTCCCATGAGCTGGGCCGCATCGATCATGGTCTTACGGGCGAGCAGGCAGGGGCGGATCAAGACCGGGTGAACGAAGTGCTCAAACGGCTCGACCTTGTCTATCTGGAGATGGAGCCGGGCGATACATTGTTCTTCCACGCAAATCTGCTGCACCGTTCCGATCAGAACCGTTCGGAGCATCCTCGCTGGTCGATGATATGTTGCTACAACGCCGCTCGTAATAATCCCTACCGTGAGTCCCATCATCCCCGCTACACTCCATTGACGAAAGTGGCAGACGAAGAAATTTCGAAAGCGGGCATGAAGCGCTTCGGTGATTCGCAGCAAGATGCAGCGTGGCTTGATACCAAGGAGGACCAAAGCGCGGCTGTTCTAAAGAATAAAAAGTCTACATGAGTAATGAAGTGAGCTCGGGTATCAACCTACGCTATGTCGTGCTTTTGGCTGCCACTGCAGCGTTGGGCGGCCTCCTGTTCGGATTCGATATCGCCATCATCACCGGCGCCGGTCCATTTTTATTGCTGCACTTTTCTCTGGATGACCTGCAACTGGGCTGGGCATTCAGCTCGCTGCTGTTTGGCTGCGTACTTGGCTCGTTGGCCGCCGGCAGGTTTACCGGCCGTTATGGGCGCAGAAAGATGTTGGTGTGGGTCGCGATACTTTTCGCAGCCACGTCCGTCGCCACTGCGCTGGCTCCCAGCTTTTCGGCTTTTATCATTGCCCGCTTCCTAGGCGGGCTGGCGGTCGGAGCAGCCTCTTTGCTTTCGCCTATGTATGTATCTGAAGTGTCGCCACCCTCAGTACGCGGGCGCATGGGAAGCCTCTACCAAATGTCGATTATCACCGGCATCTTGATTTCCTATGGGATCAACTATCTTCTCCGCAATACCGGTCCGGACAATTGGCGATGGATGTTCCTTACCGGCGTTGTTCCTTCAACCGTTTTTCTTGTGCTCATGATTCTGGCGCCTGAGACCCCTCGGTATTTGATGATGGCCGGCAAACCGCAAGAAGCATTCCTATTGCTCGAACGTCTAGCCGGAACAAAGAGTGCGGAATTTGAGATCTCCGAGATCAGGGCGAGCATTCACTCTGGAGAAAAAACCTGGAGAGGATTGCTTCGCCCTGGAGTGCGGCGCGCGCTGGTGGCCGGCTTCTGCCTCGCCATCCTTGTTCAAGTATCCGGAATCAATACAATCGTGGACTATGCTCCGGCTATCTTCCAGTCCGCCGGCTGGAAGATAGCGGATGCGCTTTTTTCGACTTTCCTTGTGGGCGTTACCGAGTTTCTATTTACCATCGTTTCTTTCTGGATGATTGACCGGTATGGACGCAGACCGCTCTACATCACCGGTTCGCTGGGAATGTCACTTACTCTCCTGCTGCTGCTCATTACCATTGTGATGGACCGGTTCCACGGTCCGATTGTTCTGGCGCTGATTTTGACTTATCTTGCGTTCTTTTCCTCTTGCATCGGCCCCGTCTTCTGGACCCTTGTTCCGGAGATTTTTCCGAACGATGTGCGGGGAATGGCAATGACCATACCTGTGCTTACTCAGTGGGTTGCCAATGCCGTGGTTGTTTTGTTCTTCCCTTTCGCATTTCACCAGATAGGGAAAGCGACAACCTTTGGATTTCTGGCCGTCATGGCTCTGGTGCAAGGCATCTTCACATGGTTCTTTGTGCCGGAGACTAAAAACAAGCCATTGGAAGAAATCGAAGAATACTGGCTGGCTCCAAGAGTCGTCAGTTCCGCCGATTAGAGCATTTTAGGTTTCGGTGTAGACGAGAAAACCGCTTTTCGACGCGGCCGTTCCATCGAAGAACGGCCGCTCATAGCTGATATAACCAGCTCACAGTAAAACCTAAAATGCTTTAGAAGTTAGAGCCGCTGGAGAAAGCGGCGCCATCGCATTCGACCCGGTCTCCTACTTCGCAGCTTCGCCGGCACGATGAATCCAGATAGCGTTCCCCCCTCCGGGAGCGCTTTGTTTCTCACTGGCTCGCCTCAACCGAGGGCGGCAACCCGGAAGCGATGGCCGAACGGACAGCTAACATAAGATCTTCCCGCGTGGAAAACTGCTGAGGATCGATAGGCTGGTGGAAACTTACCTGCGCGATGCCGGGTTTGATGCGCAAACTGCCTTTCGTCATCATCCGCTCCGTTCCCGAAATGGAAACCGGTACGATCGGGGCGCCCGACTCCATGGCGAGATAAAAAGGGCCTTTCTTGAAAGGCAGCAGCTTTCCCGTGCGCGACCGGGTGCCTTCCGGAAAGGTCGAAACAGATACTCCGGAGGCAAGCACGCGCACTGCGAATTGAACGCTCTCCTTGGCCGATTCGACGCGCCCGTCGCGCTCGACGGGAATGAAGTTTGCCAGGCGCATGCCCCAGCCGAGGAGGGGAATTCTCAGCAGCGAGCGTTTGAGGAAAAATGCCGTCCGAAAGGGAAACAGCGGGAACAGGATCGGCGGATCGAGATTTGACACGTGGTTGGACATAAAGATGCATGCCCGCCCCACGGCTATATGTTCCCGGCCCGAGACCTCAACTCGAATACGGCCCGTCTTTAATCCGATGCGCACGATCCACATGGACCAGCGGTAAAGAAAACCAATGTCTCTGGAGATCAAAGTCCAGGGCAGTCCGACCGCAGCCGCCGGAAGGATCAACAGAACATAAGTAAACAACATGGTGATTGCGCTGAACATGGGTGGGCAAGATCTATACAGAACCAACGAAGTGTACTTCATTTAGCGGAAGCCGTCGCATGGATGCCCGGGTAGGAACGCTCGCGCTATCGTGAGCGATGAGGGAGGGTCGATGCCTTTGAGGACGCTCAGTCTCGCCGGGCACACAAATTTGCTGCTTTAATGGGTCCAACGACCATTCGGAGTGCAGAGCAACCATGAAAATTAGCAGGTTGAAGACGGTTGTTGTCAACGCAGAGATGCGTAACTGGGTCTTCGTCAAAGTTGAGACGGACCTGGCCGGTTTGTATGGGTGGGGTGAAGCATCTTTGGAATGGAAGACACGGAGTGTGGCAGGCGCAGTGGAAGATTTCGCGCCCATGGTAGTAGGAGAAGACCCCACGCGTATCGAACATCTCTATCAGAAGATGTACAGGCAATCTTTCTGGCGAACGGGAGTGATCGGCCTCTCCGCCATTTCGGCGATCGAGCAGGCCTGCTGGGACATATTAGGCAAATCGCTCAACCAACCTGTCTATAGATTGCTCGGCGGCGCTGTTCGCGACCGTGTGCGAATGTATACTCATCTCGGCGGCGGGGATATGCGCGCGGTATACGAATCGCAGCAGAGCGCCGATCCCGGCATCTTCGTAGATCGAGCTCTTGAGGTTATTGCCAAGGGCTATACCGCGGTGAAGGTTCTGATCACACCGCCGACCGAATCCCTGAACTCAATTGCCGCATACAAATATTCCGAGCGCATGATGGCAGCGCTCCGTTCCGCGGTAGGGGATGACGTCGATATCATGATCGACTGCCACGGGCGGCATTCTCTGGGCAACGCTGTTGAATTCTGCCGCGTATTGGCGCCTTACCGTCCTTTCTTCATCGAAGAGCCGGTGCCGCCGGAAAATGTGAATGTTATGGCGGAGGTTTGCAGGCTCAGTCCTGTTCCAATCGCCACCGGCGAGCGCCTTGTCACGCGGTATCAGTTTCGCGAAGTGTTTGAGAAACTTGCCTGCCATGTGATCCAGCCGGACTTGTGCCACTGCGGCGGATTATGGGAGGCAAAGAAAATCGCGGCCATGGCCGAGATCTACACCATGGGGGTAGCGCCTCATAATCCGCTGGGGCCCGTGGCCAATGCGGCGGCTCTGCACTTCGATCTAAGCACGCCGAACTTCCTGATCCAGGAAGATATGCTGGCGGATGTTCCCTGGCGATGGGAGGTGGTAGAGCATTCGCTCGCAAGCAAGGATGGCTTCTGGCTCCCGAATGAGTCTCCAGGGCTTGGTATTGAGGTAAATGAAGCAGCAGCGGCCAAACATCCGTTCAAGCAGGAAGTGCTGCATTCAACTACGATCCGCGCGCACGACGGCGCCATCCTCGACTGGTAGTGGATGAGTTCGTTGCTTCTCCGCTGATCGGAGACTTCAGCCGGATTTTCCTACCCGATGTATGGAAAAAGGGAAGAGTGGAAGCCCTGAACTTTTAGTCCTGAGAAGTGGGGCTTCCAGGCCCACGAGTAGCTTTCCATCCCACAGGAGGCTTTTAGGCCTGGTGACGCTGACGCGTGGGTCGAAAGAGGATATGCGGATCTTGTCTCGCAAAAGTATCAAGAGACTTCTGAGCAGGCGGGGAGCACACTCCAAGACAACTTAAAATAGGTCTCCATGCTTCTGGCGACCGCTGGCTACGAAAGCTTCGATTCGCTTCTCCGGGGCGGCATCCGCGTCCAAATACTCCAGATTCTTCTCCGAGCAATAACCGCTGTCGGCCATTAATTCTTCGGGCCGTTGCCCGGATTGCTGCTGGGTGATTTCCACCATGGGCCGAAGCTGCTCTTTATCATTGGCTGCTTGGGTCACTCTTTGTCCAACGACCAATTGGAGATCCTCTTCCACTACCGCCTGCGCGTTATAGGCTTGCACAAATCCCTCGCTCGACTTCATGATGCGCGATTCCGGATCGGTGAAGTTGTACTGATCCTTATCTTCCGGCTTGGCGTCCTCGACCGGCTTACCCTGGGCCTGGGCCTCTTCCTGCGCTCGCCGCTCCACCGCCTTCTTGGCTTCGCCGATCCGCTTCAGACGGCTCTGCCGCCGCTCTGCCCGCCCCAACAACTCTCGCACTTGCTCGCGGATGGCTTCCTCCTGCTGCTGCATCCGATCGTAGCTCATGGCCTTGTGCTTGCCGGCATTGGCCTTGATCTTGGTTCCGTCCAACGCCACACGCCCCAGCTTTATTCTCCCCGCCTCCAAGCTGATCTGCAAAACCTCCTCGAAAAAAACCTTCCAGCGTCTTCAGATGAATCTTGCGAAAATCCGAAATCGTCCGAAAGTCCGGTTCGTTGCCCGCTGCCAATACCCGAAACGCTATATCCTCCCGCAAACGTTGCTGTATCTTTCGCGCACCACTGACAAAGTACGATAAGTGATCTTCCGCAAGCCACTTCCGGAGACTGGGGGCAAGAAGAAAATCTTGATCTGGCAGGTAAGGTCGATAGCTCTTCGCCATCTTTGAAAACTGCCACATCCTCTCTGTGCATTTCACGTTCTATCCTGGTTCACTATACTTATTGCGGATTTCTCGGACACACTCCTAGACTAGGCTGGATCACCCTTTCATCCTAACCACTCCACGCATCTCTCAGGTAAGGGAAAAACTCAGGAAACTCCAATGCAATCCTCGCCCTACCTCATCTACGCGGCTCACGGAGATCGTCTCAGGCTCAGCCCGAATTTATCGACGGATTAGGGCTCAAGGACATCTCTTGACACCAGCATGCGCTCTGCCTAAGATTAGGTGGCTTTATGACTGCTATTTCAGAACTTTCTAATAATTAGAAGCAGTGTTGGCGAGAGATGTTCCCTTAGGAGGTAATATGAAGCGCCCCATTAGGATGCTATCCTTCCCGGCTATTGCCGTCCCCTTAACCTTATACCAAGTGAGTATGAGTCCCGGCGCTGGAAAGCGCGAGCATCTCGTAGAGAGACCAGCTAATTCCACAAACCTTCCGGGCCAGCGTTCGCGATCTCTTTCGATGCGGGTGTTGGATGCCGCCGTGTTGATGACATTCCTTGTTCTCTTTTCAGGACGGAATATTTGCGGGCAGGTCGTCACCGGTACTCTTACTGGCGCCGTTACGGATTCGACGGGCGCGGTCATTCCAAATGCAAAGGTCACGATAACTCAGCTATCCACCAGCGTTGAGCGGTCAACCGCCACCTCGACAGATGGCCTTTACAACATTCCGTACCTCGCGCCCGGCGAGTATAAGGTGGTGGTGAGCGCTGCTGGTTTCAAGGCTCTCACCCAGGCCGACATCACTGTTTCTGTCTCCACGGTCGCCCGGTTCGACGCTGTTCTTACACCTGGAAGCACTTCCGAAACCGTCACCGTAACCGGGGCGCCGCCGGCGCTGCAAACCGAAAGTGCGGAGGTGGCAATCAATCTTGGAGCGCAAACGGTAACCGACGTACCGCTGGAAGCCCGCAACGTTCAGGCTCTTGCAGGCCTCGCCGCAGGCGTTACTCCGCCTTCACAAAGCTTCACCACAGTCGAAGATCCGCAGCGCACGACCTTCTTCAATGCCAATGGTCAATCGAATTCGGCGAACAACACAATTGTCGACGGCGTTGACAATACGGACCCGCTATTAGGCCTCAGCATTTATCTGCCTGCTCCGGAACTGGTCCAGGATGTCCATATCTCCACCAGCAACTACAGCGCGGAATTTGGCCGCGTTGCCGGAGCGGTGGTCACCGAGGCCACCCGCCAAGGCACAAATAATTTTCACGGAACTTTATGGGAATATAACCGAGTTGCTGCTCTCGCCGCGAAGAATTACTTTGGCGGGAGCCTCGCCAAGCCGCCGCTGACCCAGAACGATTTTGGCGCCGCCGTGGGCGGACCGATCCTGAAAAACACATTCTTTTTTGGTGCCTACCACGGCGTACGCCAGCGTTCATCGAGCACCTCGGTCGGCACCGTACCGCTGCCCGCTTTTCTTACCGGAGACTTTAGCTCGGTTCCGGGGGCCGCTATCTTCAATCCATTTACCGGCAATCCGGATGGCACTGGGCGTCAGCAATTTAATAACAACATGATTCCCCACGCTCTCATTAGCGGACCGGCTTCCATCATCAATAAATATTTTCCTGCGCCCAATCTGCCCGGTATCACCAATAACTGGGTCACAAATATTCCTTTTAGCTACAATGCGGACAACTATACAGCCCGCGTGGACCACAGCTTTTCCGAGCAGACGAAAATGTTTGGAGAGACAAATATCTCCAGATACACCACTCTGTCCCCTACTTATTATCCCGAGCCACTCGGAAACGGAGTAGCAGCGAACGACGATACCTACACGGGAATCATCAATCTTACGCATGGATTTGGCCCAGGACTGCTTACGGAGCTGCGACTGGCCTACAATCTATACGCCACGAACGTGAGCGATACGGATACAAGCTTGGACAATGCGCAGGCTGGGATAGCGGATCCCGACCCATATTCGATATCCGAGGAGGGATTGGCATTCATGTATATAGGCACGACGGTTACGAGCACGACAGGGACGTCGGCCATCAACGTCGGGGGAAGTCCGTACTACCCACTCAAAAATCGTGACAACTTGTTTCAAATCGTGAACACATGGACCAAGGAGGTTCGCAACCAATCGCTCAAGTGGGGCGGCGAAGTTCACAGAAACCGCATGGATCGCAGGCAGCCGCAAGGACTCAACGGAGGTCCCCGCGGCGGATTCTATTTTCAGCCAGGAACGACGCAGCTCAATGGAGGACCTGCGCTGGGGCAGTACGGAGCCTTTGTCAATGCCTTTGCCGCCTACTTGCTGGGCGCGCCGCAAGAGTTAAGCCGCACTTTCATGACTCAGACGCCGACCAATCGGCAGACGCAGATCGAGCTCTTCTTCCAGGATACTTATCACGCAACTCCTAAACTAGTACTCGACCTGGGCATTCGATATGAGTTTTACTCTCCGATAACACCGAAAGGCAAAGGGGGAGCGTCGAACTATGACACAGCGAATAACAGTCTTCTAGTAGCCGGTTATGGAAGCGGGCCTCTGGATCTGGCGAACGGAGTCTCCTCGCAGTCGCTAGTTGAGCCGCGCGTTGGCTTTACCTATAGCATTGACGATAAATCCGTCGTTCGCGGTGGGTTTGCCATGAGCGGCTGGGCAGGGAGATTCGGCTTTACAGGGGGAACTCTTTCCACTCAGTTCCCCGTCATCTATAACGTCCAGGTAGGCAACACCGGAGGCTACGGCACAACAGGATCCATCACTAGTCTGCCCGCCGTTCCCTTTATTACCATACCCGCGAACGGCATCATTACGCCCGCGCCGAATCAGGCCTTTTTCGTCGTTCCGGCCAGAAATCCCATGCCCTATATTGAAGCTTATAACCTGACGTATCAACGCAGTCTGGGGCGAGAGTTTGTTGCTAACATCGGCTACGTTGGAAATGTAGGCCGGTATATACCCGCGAACGTAGAGCTCGATGCCGCCGCCCCCGGGACCGGGCAGGCCGGCCTCCCCTTTGCGCGCTTTGGGCGCACTGCCAGCACACAGTTGCGCGGTGATTTGGTCGCCAGCAATTACAACTCGCTTCAGGTGAATATGACGCGGAGTTTCTCAGCGGGATTGGCACTAACGCTTGGATACGCATATTCGAAATCCATGGATCTGGGAAGCAATCAACCCGGATTCGCCGACAACCTCAACCTTGCGCGGCAGTACGGGCCTTCCGATTTCGATGCTACGCACAACCTCGTGATTAGCCACATCTATGAACTGCCTTTCGGGAGAGGAAAGCGATTCCTAAATCAAGGAGGGATTGGGTCGTTGCTAGCGTCGGGATGGCAACTCAATGGGATCTTGCGCCTGATGTCGGGAATTCCTTTTACCGTTACCTCTGACGCTACATCCTGCGATTGCCCTGGCAATACACAATACGGAGAACGTGTAGCGTCTGTTAACTATCCACACAGTATCGGACAGTGGTTCTCGACTTCGTCATTTGCTCCGCCTCCGCCGAACCAGTTCGGAAATGTAGGCAGAAATTCGCTCCGCGGCCCCACTCTTAAGCAGTATGATTTCTCGTTGTTTAGGAGCTTCCGCATCCTGGACCGGGCCGACCTTCAGGCAAGGGCCGAATTCTACAATCTGACAAATACGCCGAACTTCAGCAATCCGGATAGCGCCGTCACTGACTCAAAATTTGGCACTATTACGGCTACAAGTGGCAATCAACGGGCAGGGCAACTTGCGTTGAAGCTTATATTTTAGTGCCCCAAACTCTCCAACACTGGCATCGTTCATGGGCCTGGGACCACCCAAGGGGATGAAAATCGGATAACGAGCCAAGCTGTACCGGGGGTGTACCCTAATTTGTCATCTCGACCGCAGCGAAGCGGACTGGAGAGATCTGCGGTCATGCCTGCGGAGCGCCATTGGGTGTGAAAATCTGGACCATCGCCTTGCCGAAAGTGCAACAAATCCTGGGCCCCATATGTGGCGCGCTCTTTGCGCCAGATAGGGGCTTCCACAAATTGTGGCGGCCTATTTCAATAACATGGCAGGGCTAGCAGGCCACCGGAAAGGCCGATTCTTTTGAAGGGGCACGGCTGGTAGATCACGGATTTAACCCTGACTGCCGTAAGTAGTTAAGAACGCGCACGTTTTTCGCCGCCACGAAAATGAGCATGGACGTTGCTATAGTCGGAATAACTCAAATGATACATACTAGCGTTGCCTGCACAGCGAGCAAAAGACCCCGCGCACACTTCGGCTTTGGATTTTATCCTGTTGCTCTCTTACTGGTTCTAAGTGCTTCGATTCTCGCCTTAGCGCAAGAAAAAACTCCGGCAGAGCCATTCGAGCAGGTTTTGATCGGCGCATTCGATCCCGATGGCTGGAATGGCATTGTTTTCGATTCGACAGCCTTCGGGCAACGCCTGCCTTTTGCCATTCGGGTAGGTTCGAAGAGCGGAGGATTTCTCGATGGGGAGCGGATCTTCGACGCCGTAAGCGAAGTGGGTCCTCATGCGCCCGATGCCTCCTACGCTCTTGTCGGTTGGCGCCATTATCCTCGAACCGCTATGGTCACGCTGGAGTGGTCGCGCATAGATGAGACTACCGTGGTGGGAAGGCTCAAAGCGCCCGCGGATATTCAGCTTGTGATTGAGGCCTATTCGCCCTATAAGGCTGATTTCACAGGCGACTACCATATAAGCGCGGACGGAGCGGAGATCGTCGGCGATCATCCCATCGACGGTCATTTCAATTCCGCGGCGCACCTTGTAGTCGTCACCGACCGGTCCATAACCGGCAGTGGCATGTTTTCCAATGTAGGGCAATTAAGAAAGGTGATGGATGCCGGCCAATTGACGAACCCCGGCGATCAACCCAAGAATAGGGACTCGCGCCTTCAATCCCGCTTCTACGAGGATCATATGAGTGGCGCAGCGGGCCTGCAATTTGTTACCGATGGAAGTTCCAGCGCTCATTTCGTAGCCAAGATCGGATGGCATGTTCCTGAGTTGTCGGATGAGGCGAGACGGCTGCTTGAACCGGGGCGAATTGACGCGATCCTCGATGGAAGAGCCGCAAGTTATCAAGAGCGAAGACCTCGGATTCAGGGGCTCTTCAATGACGCTCCCGAGGCGATCGGAAACTCGATGTTCTGGAACACGCTTTACGTGCCTGCTCTCGGCCTTGAGTTCCCCAGCATAAGCCGCCATTGGGCGAAAGAGTTCGGCGGTTGGGTGGTGGGGGAATGGGACTGCTTCTTCGGTTCTCTTCTGACCAACCTGGAGGATACGGCGCAGACTTCGGCGTCGGTGCGCGCCATCCTTTTGTCTCAATCGCCGAATGGTGTTGTTCCGAATATAGACGGGGGCTCTGGAACCAGTCCTGACCGGTCGCAGCCTCCGGTTGGCTCCTACATCGTTTTGAAGAACTACGAGCACAATCAGGATAGGGAAGTTCTCGAGTGGGCTTATCCACGCCTCAAACGATGGCATGAGTGGTGGTTTAAGAATCGTGGCGATGGACAGCCTTGGCGGGACGGAAACCGTGACGGTCTACTGGAGTGGGGCAGCGATAAGGGATCGGCGTTCTCGGTGGGTGGCCGCGGATACCTTCAGGCCGCCAAATGGGAAAGCGGCATGGACGACAGTCCCATGTACGACAATGCCGCCTACAACCCAAGCGCCTACACAATGGAGCTTGACGATGTTGGCCTCAATTCGCTGTATGCACTCGACTCGGAATGCCTGGCAAAGATAGCACGGATTCTTGGAGACGACGAGGACAGCCGAAGGTTTACCGCGGATTATCAGCGAATCAAGGCAGTCATGAGGCAAAAGCTATGGAATGAGAAGGACGGAATCTACGAAAACCTTTATTGGAATGGCCATTTTTCAAAACGTCTCTCTCCCACGAATTTCTATCCTATGCTGGCCGGGGTTGCTACGCCTGAACAGGCCAAGAGAATGGTCCAGGAGCATCTCCTGAATCCTAAGGAGTTTTGGGGCAAGTACGTAATGCCCACTATTTCGCGCGGTGATTCCTCCTTTGAAGACCAATTCTATTGGCGCGGCGACATATGGGGGCCGACGAATTACCTGGTCTATGAGGGATTGAACCGTTATGGCGAAGACGAGGTTGCGCTGACATTCGCCGAGAAGAGCTACGATCTGTTCATGGAAGATTGGCGCGCACATCAGCATACAAACGAGCAGTATTATGCATGGGGCGGAAGTGCGGGCGGAGATAAACACTATACGTGGGGCGCGCTGCTGTGTTTGATTGCAACCGAGCAATATATGGATGAGACGCCATGGGATGGGCTTCGGTTTGGCTCACTGAACCCTCCGGACAATGGCGAGCTGTCGAATATCTTATGGAACCATCATCATTACGACATTGCCATCGGGCCGGATCGCACCGCAATGACTAGGGACCGGGATGTTCGCTTTGAAGCCACAGCCGGTGTTATCGTGCGGAATTATGCATTAGACTCGCGTGGTCTCTCCTTCACCGTGAAAACGACGCGTGCCGCGAGCATTACGACGCGTGAATGTCCCTCTGGAACATTGTCCTTAAAGCTGGATGATCGGGCCGCCCGGAATATAGAGGTGCAGCACGGAAGCGCATCGTTTACAGTGCCTGCCGGGGAACATAAAGTTGCGGAAACCTGGATCGGCGCTCGTTGAGATGATTGGGCAGTCGCGGTTTGAAGACGGACTTGCGAACCCGGTGAACGCCGGGCTGAAAGCCCAGTCTGCTTTAACACCATTCTCGCAAACGTATTATCCACATGCGCGTATAGTCCCGAATGGGAACCGTGCGGCACGGCGGCGCTTTGAGGTTCAGATGCTCAGTTCTCAGCCGATCTCTTCCGCCGTCACGAATAGAAGATTGCTATTTATTTTGACGGCCATATCTTTTCTTCTTCTTGCCTTACCCGTGCGCGCAGCAGCCGGCGGCAGCATCTCCGGCGCAATCTCCGATCCCACCGGAGCTTTTGTGGGCGGAACTACTCTCACGTTGATCAACATCGCGCAACAGACCATCTATCGGGCCGTTTCCAATAGGCAAGGTCTCTATTCTTTCCTCGATTTACCGGTAGGACAATACGATCTCACCATGTCCGCCAATGGATTTATCACGCAAAAGAAGACAAACCTTACTGTAGACACAGATTCAGCCATACGTGTGGATGCCACCCTCGCAATTGGCGCGCGGGCGGATACTGTGACGGTCACAAGCGATACAGGCGCACAGGGGCGGTACGATCGGAGGCCCGGTCAAGCGCGACCAGATCTTCTTCTTCACCGACTATCAGGGAACGCGAACGACCGAGGGCGTGTCCACGGGCAATATATCCGTTCCTACTTCAGCCCAGCGCGGCGGAGACTTTCTCGATCCCTCCACGCAGCGGAGCGAACTCACCGGAAGCGTGAGCGGACCGTATCTGGCATCTTTGCTGACACAGGAGCTTGGCTATACTGTCAACTCGGGTGAAGCGTACTCCGCCGTTTTTCCAGCGGGAATCATTCCGCGGAATGCATGGTCCGCCCCAGCGAAGAACCTCCTCCAATACATTCCAGCTCCCAATGTGAATTTGAGCCAGTATGCCACTTCAGGTTTCTCGCAGACCGTCCGCGACGATAAGGGGTCGGTGCGTATCGACGGCAACAACCGCTTGGGCCAGTTATCTGTTTATTACTTCATCGACGACTACCTGCTTGATAATCCCTATCCCGGCTCCGTCGCCGGAGCCAGCATTCCCGGCTTCGATGCGCTCTTTATCGGGCGCGCGCAACTGCTGTCTGTCGGAGATACTAAAGTCATTGGCTCCAATATTGTCAATGAATTCCACGCCGGATATCTTCGCAATGCAAATATTATTGGACAACCGAGAGGAGGTCTCGGCGTCAGCCTGGCATCGCAAGGCTTCACGACTGGCGTAGGGACACCAGGCATCGTCGTTCAGGCCCCGCAGTTTGAAGGAGTGGAGAACATCACCTTTCCGGCATTTGTGATGGGCATCCCCATCACCAACGAGACGCAAATTAACAACACCTATTATTTCAGCGACGGTCTCTCCAGAGTTATCGGCTCGCACATACTCAAGCTTGGCGGACAGTTTCACATCGATCAGGTCAATGAGCATCCAAACGCCACCTTCAACGGGACATTCAATATCAATGGGACAGAGACGGGTTCGCCTTACGCCGATTTCCTGCTGGGAGTTCCGAGTAATTTCACACAGTCATCCGGTCAGCCGTTCTATCTTCGGAATCGATATCTTGGCCTGTATGCCCAGGACAGTTGGCGTTCGCGAAACGATCTGACAATCAACGCCGGCCTGCGTTGGGATGTCATCATGCCTTTTTGGGAGAAATATAATCAGATCCAGACTTATGTGGCCGGAGCAGAGTCCACGATCTATCCGGGAGCGCTTCCGGGGCTGCTGGTGGCCGGCGACCCTGGTATTCCAAAGACACTCGCCGCTACAAGCTATACAAACCTGGCCCCGAGAGTCGGTCTTGCATACTCTCCAAAGTTCAATCGGGGATTCTTAAGCAAGGTCTTTGGCGGCAGCGGTCAGAGCAGCATTCGAGCCAGCTATGGTGTGTTCTATACCGCCTTCCCGGGCCTGTTGGCAGGCATCATGTATTCCGTTCCCCCCTTCGGCTTCAACTATCTCAGTCCCGGACCGCCGCTGCTGGCAACGCCCTTCATCACAGCGGCTACCGGGGTCAACAACGGACAGCGCTTTCCCTTTCCCTTCCCACCGCACAGCGTCTCCGCATCCCTCCCAGATGCCTCGATCAACTGGGCGAACTTCGTTCCGCTGGCGGCGGACCCGTTTTTCTATTACCGCAATCATGTGCCCTACATCAACAATTACATGTTCTCTATCCAGCGGCAGATCACGAAACACACCCTATTGACCATGAGTTATGTTGGTAATCAAGGGCATCACATTATTGCGCTCGTACCGGCGAACCTGGGTAATCCGGCCCTGTGCCTCAGCCTCCTTGGTTGTGGCCCGTTCGGCGAGGATTCGACATATACCAATAGAGCCGGAGAGACGGTGCATGGAACGCGCGCCGGCCAGGGACCGGACTACGGCGAAAATACTGCGCAGCAGTCCGTAGGAAACTCGAACTATAATGCGTTCGAAACCACGGTTCGCTACCAGCACCATGGTTCACAGTTCCTGCTGGGCTACACCTATGCGAAGTCAATCGATCAGGGCTCCAATATCGGAGAGCAACTCGATTTGCTCAACTCCAGGCAGAGCCGCGCCATCTCAGCCTGGGATCTCAAACATAACTTCGTGGGAAGCTACACGTGGGCGCTGCCCTTGGCCACTCTCTTCGGCAGGAGCAATCGTTTAACAGACGCATGGAGGCTTTCCGGAACGACCCGCTTCGCTACCGGCTTTCCCGTGACATTGTTCGACAACTCCGACAATTCGTTGCTCGGAACGCTGGGCAACGGCGCTAACAATTACCTTCTGGACACGCCGCAATACACATTGGGGCCGCTCAAGATGAACACCAACGGACGCAATCAACACCCGGCCTTCAATACGTCTCTCTTTAGCGAGGAGAAACTGGGGCAGTTGGGTAACGCGAAGCGCCGCATGTTTTATGGTCCGGGAATCGACAATTTCGATATTGCAATTCAAAAAAATCTGCGGCTAGCCGAAGAGAAGTCGATTGAATTCCGCGTAGAGGCATTCAACGCCTTCAATCATGCTCAGTTTTATGGTCCGGCCACGGTGGATGGGCAGATCGAGGATCCAAACTTTGGCGCGATCGTCAGTGCTGCGGCTCCTCGCCTAATGCAGCTCGCAGCAAAATTGACGTTCTAGTGCTTTGCGCCCTTGAGATCCCTGCCGGAGTTTGTGAGGACGAGTTTTCCCAACTCGACTCCGCGCAGGGCCAGCATACGATCCGCGATTCCCTGAACTTCTTTGCTTCGGCCCTTCATGATGACCACTTCCAGACAATAATGATGATCGAGATGGACGTGCGTAGCTGCCAGAACCATTGCGCCGGCGGAATGTTGAGTTTCGGTTAGCTTCTCAGAGAGATTCGGAACGTGGTGGTCGTACACAAGCGTCAATGTGCCGACGACGGGCTTGTTGGAGTCAACCGTTTCTGACAGGAGAGCTTCACGGATAAGGTCGCGAAATGCCTCGGAGCGGTTTTTATAACTACGCTTAGCAATCAACCTGTCAAATTCGTTCAAGACATCTTCGTCAAGCGAAACCCCAGTCCTGCTCAATTGGGACATCGTGCTTCTCCCTCACAATTGTAATCGCCGCCCAACCTGCCCTCTGATCTTTAGAAAATCACTACAACGGTGAAGGCGCCCCATCCTACGCACGGCGTTGTTCCGTGCGTAGGGTGGGCGCCGCAAATCTCCGATAGTCTCATTCCCAATGGCGCCTTAATCTCCCGATACCAGATCGTGTGACGAAAGAACTAGACTGAGATTGCCTTATGATCGATGCGGCAATTTCCATCGCAGCTCTCATGGCTCTGCTGCCGTTCCTGGCCGAGGCATTCTTTGCGGGATCTCTCAGGCGCCTGGCGCAAAAATCTCCAATCGCTGTACGGCTTCTACTCCCCGCCGTTCTGTCCGCGCCCTATGCACTGGTAGGCTGCGAATTTCGAACATTTCGCTGGAGCTGGTTCGCGCTGTACGCGCTGCTTCCCGTCGTAATCTCGGCGCTTGGCTTTCCAAGCCAGGCAGATCGATCCCGGTCGACACGGTAACTGGCGTGACTTCCTGGTCCTTGTGACGCTTGGCCTGGCGGTTGATCTTCGCTGGTTTGAGCACGCGTGGCCAGCCCGTCTTGCCATCTTTGGCAAGTTTCTGTTGCTGGATGCGGGCCTGTACGCGTTGTTCGGTATCCGGCAATTGGATCGCGCCGGTTTTAACCTTCGCCTGCGGTTGAGCGATCTGCGTTACGGATTGCGCGAATTTATTTTCTACGCGCCAATTGCAATCCCCCTGGGACTGAGTCTTGGTTTCCTGCATCTTCACCCGCTTTGGCCGCGACTGCTCCAGTTTGCAGGCGCATTTGTATTTACCTTCTTTTTCATCGCTGTTCCCGAGGAAATTTTCTTTCGCGGATGGATGCAAAACTTACTGGAACGCCGTCTGGGACGCTACCCGGCGCTTCTATTGACGGCGGCCTTATTCGGCTTGTCTCACTGGAACAAGCGTGCCGCCCATTTCAATTGGCGCTACGTGCTGCTGGCTTCCCTGGCGGGGATTTTTTATGGTAGAGCATGGCGTCAGGAGCAACGGATCGGAGCCTCGGCGATCACCCATGCATCGGTCGACACGATTTGGTCTCTGTGGTTGAGGTGACGGTGGTGACGCGGACCATAAGTTAGATATCCGAGGCCGACTCGCATATTATGGTCAACCTGCCCTGGGATACAAATCGCTATGCATATGCCGAAGATAGCGTGCGCCAACCCCAGGCTATATACGTTGCGGTACTTGAGAAAGAGCATGCACGCAGTCAAACCCCAGATCAATGTGATTGGCGTCAGGATGGGATTCGGCAGATGAGCAATTGCGAATAGACTGGCTGCCGCGATCACCGCGGCGTTTTTACCGGGCAGCAGCCGCAGCAGGCGCAAGAGAAAAAAATCCTGCAGAAGAAATTGCTGCAGAAATGCCCAAATGATATAGCCCCAAAATCTTCGGATGAACGAAAACAAGCCGTGCGGAGAATGCAGAACATGCAGGGCGCCGGCGATAATAATAGCGGCAGCCGCCAGCAGAAACGCGATTCCAACGATCCAGAAAGAACGCCGGAAACCTGCGAGTTGCAGGCCCATCGCCTTCCAGCCATCGAAAGATACGGCAGTGACTAGAAAAATCCAGAGGATCGAAGTCCAATAAAACAAGCTTTGCAGCGGATTGCTCGTCCATATCACCAGCAGAATCAAACCGTACCCGACGGCAAGCTCCAGGAAATCCCGCTTCTTGCGTCCTGTCTTAAAGAAGTTGCCGCCGCGAGCAAAGCATTTTTCTACTGCCGGCAAACTCATACGAATGAACGTGCCCTAGGCCTCACTGGTGGCCACGGTTCCATCGGCCTCGTCGGCCAGGTGTTCCGACTCCTCAGAGACCTTTTTGATTGAGACGTGCTCGAAACGGGCCCACGTCAATCCCAGCGGAATGACAGACAGAAAAGTCACCAGCAGCAGCATCGCAGCGCAGCCGAGAGCGGGCTCGGGCGCCACGTTGAAAAACTTCTGCATCACTCCCGCAATGACGCCGATCTGCGTGAACCATCCAATCACCGGCAATTGGATCGCCGATCCGACCATGCTCGCCGCCATCAATACCATACAGCGTCCCAGAGTCATTGACGCCAATTGAGGCGAGAGCACAAAGGCGCGTGTCGTTTCCAGGTAAGCCACGGTGATCATGCCCCACATCAACAGCGAGACCGCAAGGGCGAAGAGGAAATCAGGAAAGTTTCGGATCGCGTTCAGGCCGTCGCGAAAGGAGCGAATCTTATCGCCTGTCGCAACCCCTAAACCCGGTGAGAGTGTCCCGGCAATTCTCTCCGCGAGGGCGGCGACGGCGTTGCCCGAGGCCCGCACCGCGACGGCGAAGATCCCCAAAGCTATAGCCAGGACTAATCCAATCAGGGCCGAGCGCTGCAGGGCCTCATGATGAGGAAGGCTCGCCCTATCCGGGGCCAGCAGCAAGGCGCCTGAAAAAATGAGGGCCATCGCGCCCAAATCGAACATGCGCTCAACGGTATAGACAGCCAGTTGTGAACTTAACGTCAATCTGGTTCGCCGCGCAACCAGATAGAGCCGCACAAGCTCCGCGAGGCGGCCAAAGAGGGCGACCGCCGCAAAGCCAATAACCTGGGTCCCGACAAGGGAAAGAGCGCTCACCTTTTTTTGCGGCTTGAGAAGGAGCGCCCAGCGCACGGAACGCAATCCGTAACCCAGCCAGATCATCGCCACGCCTATAACAATGAGCTTCCAGTCGATGTGCTGCAACTGTTCGCGGAAAATACTCCATTGAAACTGAACGTGTCCGCGCACCCACAGCGCCAATGCCAACAGCAGCGCCACGGCCAGCACGTAGACAATCCACTGTTTCCTTTTCAAAGAAGCTCTCCAGTTTTTCAGACGCGATTCGAAGGCTCAAGAGGCAGCCGCGGATCGGGCATTTCTACTCAGCCGCGGCTGCGTTACGCGCCACGATAGTCCGGCTGACACTTTCCGCCGCTTTCCGCCGGTTGAACTCGCGGATCACGCGCGCCACATAAATCCGTGTTTCGAGATACGGGGGCACGCCATGATACTTGTCAACAGCCGCCGGCCCTGCGTTATAGGCGGCCAGCGCGAGTGCAAGTTTCTCGTGATACCTGGTCAACAACGCATCGAGGTATGCTGTTCCGCCATTGATGTTCTGGTCGGGACGAAAGCTGTCGGTTACCCCAAGCTGGGCTGCCGTTTGCGGCATAAGCTGCATCAGTCCTTGCGCGCCTGCCCGGCTTACAGCCCGCGTATTTCCTCCGCTCTCCGCCCGCACTACGCTGGCCAGCAGGTCCACATCGAGGTTGTGTCCGGCGCCGGCCCTGACCATCAACTCATGCAGGTCCGCCTTGGTAAGCGCTTCCGCGTGCGTTCCCCCAGTCGGGCCCTTCAGAGCCGGCGATGCGGCGACTCGCGGGGGATCGGGCACAATCTCAACGGACGCGATTTCGGCTCTATCGACCTCAAGGAAATTGTCGGAGCCCGGCTCCGTATAAAGCCGCACTTTGCCATCCACCTCTTGCCGGTGATCGCACATCAAATCGAAACCGTTCTTCAGGGTGACGCGCTCAGCCGCGCGCAAGGGCAGTGCAAATGACAGAAGTAGGCTCAAGCCGGCGCCCGCCGTCAGCAAGCTTCCGCGAGATGCACTCATGGCGCCCATTCGAGTATTGTATCCTCGCTCTCCGCCTCCCCAGAATCACCTTCGGGGCATTGCGCGGGGGGTATCGCGGGTGGCAGCATTGCTCCGCCGAGTGCTGATTCGACGGCTCGAGCTACACCATCCTGGTCGTTCGAGGAGGTGAGCCGCCATCCCCGCCCTTGCGCTAAAGCCAGCATCTCTTCGCCGGCATTGGCCATCAGAACAGGATTCCCAGCATACTCCAACATTTCGAGGTCATTCAGGTTATCGCCTATGGCCATGATCTCGTCCCTGCCCAAACTCCACAGCTGCGCCAGCCGCTGGAGCGCCGCCCCTTTGGAACACCCCAACGGCAAGAGATCCAGGATGCTCAATTCTCTCGCCGGATATTCCGTCCGGTGCATTGAGACCAGCTCACCCAAACCCCGCGAGCGCAATTTCTCCTCGGCCTGCCTCATCTGCTCCACCCCGCCGCACACCATGCTTTGGATTGGAAGGTCGTCGCCTTCCAGAGCACGCTCGATCGGATTGACTTCGCTAAGGAAGGGCCTGTTGGCATCCACCCATCTTCCAATCAATTGCTGCAGTTGTTGCAGATCTTCGATCACCAGGCTGGCGGCGCCGCTCCTGTCGAAGGTGAAGACCAGGGTTCCATACTCCCGCAATTCAGAGCACAATTTTCGGGCAGTCGCTGCCGGCAGAAACTGCCGGGAAATCAAATTCCTGTCGAAACGGCGGATGACCGCTCCGTTCGAAGAGACCATCACCGAGTCATCGTTCAGACCAACTTGCGAAACAAGAGGCATCGCATAAGCCTCCCGGCGGCCGGTTGCAATGACGATTTCTATGCCCGCGGCTTCAGCCGCGCGCAGCGCCTCACAGTTTCGCGGACTTACGCGCAGGCCTGAAGACGGCATGAGTGTGCCGTCAATATCGATGGCGATCAACCGGATGCTCACCTGACCAGTCTAGCAATCTTCCCAATCAGCTCTATGAATGCACTATGATCGCGCTATGCTCGCCGAGTGTCAGCAATGCCATACCCATATTCCCGTTGAATCGGCATGGACGTTCTGCCCGAAGTGTGCGCAAGAATTGCAATCCGCGATAGCCGGCTCGCAAGCGGAATTTCCTCGTGAAACACTCCATAGCGAAGATCGGGAAAAAGACCATCGCGGGATCAGGCTTCCTGCCCGTTATCGCGCGGGCGGGATCATCACGCCCCGATGACACGCGTCTTTCCGTTCCCTCCACTTCGTTTCAGTCGAGATAAAATTTTATTAGCCACACTCACTCCACGCGGTCTTCCAGCGAGATCAGGTGCGGGCGAGTTGTCTTTTGCGCGCCTGGAAGACCGACCACAACGGACGCGCCGCGAGCACAACGGCCAGCACTAGAGTGATAGTCAGCGGCGTACGGACTCCGGCCTTCACAATCCACCAGTAATGGATCACGCCACAGATGGCCGAGACATAAACCAGCCGATGGAGAATCTGCCAGCGCTTTCCGCCCAGTTTGCGGATCGACCATTTGGTAGAGGTCAGCGCCAGCGGAACCAGAAAGACCCAGGCGGTGAAACCGGCCAGAACGTAGCGCCGTTTCACAATATCGTCCAGGATCGTTTGCAGGCTGAAGTGCGCAAACAGCCAGAGATACGTGAACAGGTGCAGGCAGCCATAGAAAAACGCAAAAAGCCCCAGCATGCGGCGAAAACGTATCAGCCACGAAAGGCGGACCGAGAACCGTCGAACCGGCGTGATGCACAGGGTGATCACCAACAGACGCAGCGTGGCGAAGCCAGTGGCATGAGTAACCGTAGCAGTGGGATCGGGACCGAGATCGTTTTGAAAGCCGTGGAAGACGAGAAGGCCGAGCGGGACCAGACAGGTAAGAAAAACAAGGATTTTGAGAGAAACGATGGCCCGTTCCGGCATCGCGCCCGACCGGCGGCGCAGGCCGGGGAGCGGCTTCCGTTCCTGGAGGGCGCCGGACTTGATCGGGGACTCAGCAGGCAACTTATCGCCTCAACGCTCTCAAAAATACTTCTTCAAGTCCATGCCGGCGTAAAGATGGGCGACCTGGTCTCCATAACCGTTGAACATGAGCGTGGTCCGGCGCTGGCTCCACAAAGGAAGACCGATGCGCCGCTCGGTCTTCTGGCTCCAGCGCGGGTGGTCCACGTTGGGATTTACGTTCGAATAAAATCCGTATTCCTGCGGAGACATTTGGTTCCACGCGGTGGGAGGCTGGCCGGAGGTGAAGCGGATATGCACAATCGATTTGGCCGACTTGAAGCCATACTTCCAGGGGACGACGACCCGGACCGGAGCGCCATCCTGATTCGGCAGCACATCTCCGTACATGCCGAAGGTAAGCAGGGTAAGCGGGTGCATCGCCTCATCCATGCGCAGCCCCTCGGAGTATGGCCAATCCAGGTTGATCTGCGATAGTCCGGGCATCACCTTCCAATCCACGAGGGAGAGGAACTGCACATATTTCGCGTTGGGGAGCGGCTCAGCCCAGTTGATAAACTCCGAAAGAGAGTAACCAACCCAGGGAATCACCATGCTCCAGGCTTCCACACAACGGTGCCGGTAAACGCGCTCTTCCAAAGGGCGGAATTTCAAAAGATCGTCGATTCCAACAGTCTTCTTGGTTTTAACCAGGCCATCGACTTTAATCGTCCACGGACGGGTCTTCATGCGCCCGGCATTTCGCGCCGGGTCATCCTTCTCTACCCCGAACTCGTAGAAATTGTTGTAATGCGTGATGTCCTGTAAAGGTGTAAGCGTCTCGCCGGTAGTCGAAAGCGGACTCTTCACAGTGGCGAGCTTACTATCTGCCGCAACCGCTTGGCTCGGATCGAGAATGCGCATCGCACGGTCTGCCCCGAGCCCCACTGCACCTACCGCCGCGGCTCCGGCCAGGAAGGCGCGGCGATTCAGATAAGCGTCCTTCGGCGTGATTTCGGAAGACGGAATGTCCGCGGGCTTTTTGATCGCGCAACCCCTGTTTCTAACTTTACTACGCTGCCCAGGGGTGAACGGATGGCTTGAGGCGCAGCGCTTTGGCGCAATCAAAGCCGCAGTCAATAGGTCGCCGAAAGGCTTGATTTTGGAAGCGATCCGTTTCTTCGGTTATTCACCTCTGATTCTTCAGATTTTCATATTCGGCTGCGAAGCTGAAAAGAGAAAAGTCTGAACCCTCGGCCCCAAGCCTCTCGTTCCCCGACATTTAGCGAGCGTGTGCTGAAAGAGCTTGCGATCGGATTGCTGTGAGGCTGGAGCCATTCTTCCTTGGGATCAACTGCAACAAAATACTGCAAAGAGAGGTCAAATGAGAGCTTTCCTCAAAATGCTGGCGACGCTGGCGATAGGCTCGGCAATGCTTGCCGGGCACGCCCAGAGTACGGCGCCCGCAACTTCTGCGAAGAGACCCGCGCCTCGCAGGAGAACAAGCGCCAGAAAGGCAGTTCCAGCCAAGCCCTCTGTCGAGAGTCAGATTCAAGAGCTGCGGCAGGATCTTGAAGGCCAGATCCAGCAGCTCAAGCAGCAGCTTTCCGATCGCGACCAGCAGTTACAGCAAGCGCAGCAGGCCGCGGCGGCAGCACAGACTGCGGCCACCCAAGCACAACAGCAGGCTCAGCAACAATCGGAGACGCTGAGCTCTACTACCCAGTCGGTGAGCAACCTCCAGGGAGCAGTCTCCGGCCTGAAGACCAGCAACGCTTCCGCGGCGGCCACGATTCAGGAAAACCAAACGAAGCTCCAGAAGGCCGTCAATAACCCCGATACCATCCATTACAAGGGTGTCACGCTCTCGCCCGCCGGCAGCTTCCTGGCGGCTGAAACGGTATACCGGCAGCGCGCTACCGGCGGCGGTCTCAACACCCCTTTCACCGGGATACCGCTTAACGATTCCGCACAAGGTCAGTATTCGGAGTTCTACGGGTCAGGCCGTCAGTCACGCCTGGCTTTGCTTGCCGAAGGTAGAGTCAGCGACGATCTCACTCTTCACGGTTACTACGAGGGTGACTGGCTGGGCACCGGCGTCACTTCCAATAACAACCAAAGCAACAGCTACCTGTTCCGCCAGCGCCAGCTCTGGGCCCAGGCGCATTGGGGAACCATGACCTTCACCGGCGGCCAGATGTGGTCCCTGGCAACGGAAACCACAAAGTTGACGCAGAACAAAACCGAGATTCTTCCTTCCACCATCGACCCGCAGTACGAAGCCGGCTTCGTGTGGGCGCGGCAGTACGGCTTCCGCGTCAGCAAGGATTTCGGCAACAAAGCCTCGCTGGCCGTATCGGCGGAGGATGCGCAAACTCCCAGCGTCGTCGGCCATGGTTATCCGACGAACTTCGTCGTCGGACAGACTGGTACCGGTGGCGGGCTCTACAACCTCACCGCCAACTACGCTTCCAATCTCGCTCCGGATTTCATTGCCAAGGCAGCCTTCGATCCCGGCTGGGGACATTATGAAATCTTTGGCATCGCCAGCTTCTTCCGCGCCCGGGTCTATCCCAATGACACCGGCTCTAATCCGTCTGCCGTAGGCGCATACAACGACTCGACCGTGGGCGGCGGCATCGGCGGCGGCTTCCGTGTTCCAACGTTGCACAAGCACCTGGATGTCGGGTTAAAGGGGCTTTGGGGAGACGGCACTGGCCGGTACGGCAGCAGCCAGATTGCAGACCTTACCGCCCGTCCCGATGGTCAGCTTGCCCTGATCCACGGCTTCTCAGCGCTCAGCACCCTCGAGTTTCACGTCACGCCACGGCTGGATATTTACGCAAACTACAGCGGAGACTACGTGGGCCGCAGATACTTCGTCACGGGCCCCGGCAAAGCAGTGGGCTATGGATCCCCCTATAACGTTGAAACCGGCTGCGACACCGAGCCGGTTCCCGGCACATCTGCGCCGAGCAACAACCCATTCGCCGGTGGCGGATATCTTCCTGGTTCCCAGAGCAATTGCACCGCCGATACCAAGGACGTTCAGGAAGTCACCATTGGTACTTGGTACAACTACTACAACGGGCCGATGGGACGTCTGCGCCAGGGATTGCAATATTCCTACTTCAAGCGGGATATCTGGTCGGGTGTGGGAGCCACTCCGCAGGCCACCGACAATATGTTCTGGACATCCTTCCGTTATTACCTGCCGTAGCGAGAATCCAGTTCAAGAAGCAAAAGGGCGCTCATGCGAGCGCCCTTTTGCTTGGTTGGATGGCGGCTGCTTAACTGATGTCTCGGGTGAGAAATCCGTGCTAACCGCAGAGGCATGCATGCTGCAAAGCGGATTACTGCTTGATGATGGCGTTGTATCCGTCGGAGGCCAGTTGCTGCTTCATGGCATTCGCTTGAACACGGCCGGCAAAAGGGCCTACCTGAACGTGCCACAACTTGTCTTGCGGCTCAGTCCGCACCAGCACGTGGTAACCGTGCTTGCGCAAAGCGGAAACGAGCACATCGGCGTCTTCCTGGTGGAGAACCGCGGCTACCTGCACCATGGTTTGACCAGCTTCTATCGGAGGCTCGTTTACTTTGGCCGCCTGCTTTGGAGGCGGAGCAATTCTTCCCGGACTTCTCCGCGACGGCATTGTGACCGTCCTGGTGGGCGAGGCTGCTTGGGCCGGAGCGGATAATGACGTGTCGCCTCTATCCTCCTGAATCTGCGCTCCGGAAGGTTTTGGCAGGCGGGGGGCAGCGGCTCGAATGTTTTCTGCAGTATCGGTCGCGCTCGGAGTGCCTGTAGCGGCGATTGTGGCTGCACGCCGGCCTACGGAGTAGCCAAATCCAAAGAAAACGCCGCAGACCAACACCAAACCCACAAAAAGCCCCAACAAAGAAGCGGTGCTCAGGGTGATCTCCGGTTCTGCCGCTCCTTCTTGGCGAGCGATCACCGGATTTACTCTTGATCCGCGGGGTTAGGGTTGGCGGGATTCGAAGGGGGCCGCGGCTCCCAAGGTGTTGGAGATCCAGGTTCCCGGTTTCCTCGGATGGGATCCGCTGGTTTGGTTTCCCCGCTTCGCCGCCCGGTCATCCCGGCAAGATCTCCCATGCCCATTTTATTGAAGAGAGTCATCATCTCCATCGGCAGCGGGAAGACGATCGTCGTGTTCTTTTCAACGCCGATATCGTTCAGCGTTTGCAAATATCGTAGCTGGAGCGTCATCGGTTCGGTAGCCAACAGATGCGCCGCGTCCACCAGGCGCTGCGCGGCAGCAAACTCGCCCTCGGCATGGATGACTTTAGCGCGCTTCTCACGTTCCGCTTCCGCTTGCTTGGCCATGGCCCGCAGCATGGACTCAGGCAAGTCGACTTGTTTGACTTCCACATTCACCACCTTCACTCCCCAAGGCGCGGTGTGCTGGTCGATGATGGTCTGAATCCTTTGGTTGAGGGCTTCGCGATGCGAGAGCAATTCGTCCAGTTCCACCTCGCCCAGCACAGAGCGCAGCGTCGTCTGTGCGAACTGCGACGTCTGGTAAACGTAGTTCATTACTTCGATCACGGCGCGATTAGGATCGATCACTCTAAGAGTGATTACTGCATTGACTTTCAACGTCACATTGTCGCGGGTAATGATGTCCTGAGGAGGTACTTCGAGAACTTCCTGGCGAAGCGAAACGCGCACCATCTGGTCCAGAGGCCGGAAGATGAGGATGATGCCCGGTCCCTTGGGCGGTGTCTGAACACGGCCCAGACGAAAGACCACTCCCCGCTCATATTCTCTTAGGATTTTTATGCAGTTCAACAGATAGATGACAACAATGATGGCTACAATACCGGGGACACCAATGCCCAACATGACTAACCTCACTCAGCAGGATTGTACCGCAGCGCACCGGGGAAACAGCCTGCAGCCGCTCCCTCTGCTTGGCTAAGGAATCCGGTCCACTAATAACGTGAGACCGTTCAGCGCCTGCACGCGAACCTTCTCTCCCCGTTGTACCGGCTGTTTCGACTCCGCCTGCCACAACTCACCGTTCAAGAGCACCTGGCCGCTGGGGTCGAGGGGCTGGGTAACGACCGCGATTTGCCCCAGCAGTGCGTCGCCGCCCATCTTCATCTTGCCGCGTCGCGCCCGCAAGGCGAGGCGCAGTAGAAATACAGTGATCAGGCCGAAGCCGATTCCCGCGCCGAGTGCGGTGCCCAGGTGCACGCGCATCTCCGGGATCGGTCCTGCCACAAGCGTCAGTGACCCGAAGATCAGAGCGAGGATGCCGGCGCCGGCCAGAACTCCATGGCTGGCGAACTTGGCTTCCAGTACAAAGAGCACGAATGCCGCCACAATCAGCATCACGGAGGTGTAGCGGACCGGCAGCAGGTTCAGCGCAAAGAGCGAGAGCAGCACCAGAATAGTTCCCAGCGCGCCGGGAATAATGGTGCCGGGGGCGTTGAACTCGACATAGATCAGCAAGCCTCCGATGACCAGGATCAGAAAAGCCAGATTGGGATCCGTAAGCCGGTCCAGAATCTCTTCGCGCAGTGTCGGGTCGACCGAAACCAGGGAAGCTCCGCGTGTATGGAGGACTGTTTTGCCGCCGTCCAGCCGCGTAACTGTGCGGCCGTCCAGAGTGTTCAAAAGCGAGGTTTGGTCGGGCGAGACCAAGTCGATCAAGCCAAGCTGCAGGGCCTCGCGGTCGCTGTAGGATTTTGAGTTGCGAACCGCATCTTCGGCCGCGGTCACATTCCGCCCACGGCGGGCTACGAAGGAACGAAGAAAAGCAGCCGCATCATTCTCCAGCTTCTGCTTCATCACATCCCCGAGCTGCCCCCCTTCGACCACCGGGTGCGCCGCCCCGGCATTGGTGCCGGGGGCCATGGCGGCGACGTCAGAGGCCTCCAGCAGGAAAAAGCCGGCCGATCCGGCACGGCTGCCGGACGGTGTAACGTAAATAATTACGGGGACAGGCGAGGCGATGATCGTGCCTACCATTTTCCGCATGGAGTCGAGCAGTCCGCCGGGGGTATCCATTTCAATGAGGACTGCGTTGGCATGTTGGGATGCCGCTACGTTCAATCCGCGTGCAAGATAATCCGCGCTGATTGGTTGGACCGTGTCGTCCAGGTGGATAAGGACTACTTCCGCATGCGGCTGCTGTGGGTTCTCCGCCGTCAGCCGGCAGCAAATCCAGCCGCACACCAAACTGCAACCCAGGAGGAAGGCTAACCAGTGCGGAATTCCGCGCCACGTTCTCATTGAGATTTGCCTCAGGGAATCTGTTGACCCTTGGCTTCCAGCTGCTGCCGCAGGCGCCGCGCTGCGGAGTTTTGCGGCTCAAGTTGGAGCGCACGGCTTACGGCGGAAGCGGCGTCGGGTAATTGGTTAGCCGCCAGGTCCAGCCGGGCGAGCACCATGTAGGCCGGTGTATTCGGCTCCAGCTTGAGGGATTCCTGCGCTTCCTGACGCGCGGTTCCGGCATCGCCGCCCCTCTCTCGCACCATTGCCAAACCCGCGTGCGCGCCGGCATTGCCGCTGTCGATTTGCAACGCAGCCTGAAATTCCCGCTCTGCTTCGAGCATCAGCCCCTGGTAAAAATAGCGGGTGCCTTCGTCGGTAAGCACTGCGGCGTGCTTTGCCGGAGGCAGAGAGGAGAGGCGCATGGCTTGCATCTGCTCCATCTCAAAGGCAGCTTGCCGGAAAGATGCTTCATTGAACGTTCGCTTCACGCGCTCCAGGGGTAGATTATCCTGCTGCGGGGCTGGACCGAAGGCTGCGTTCACCCGGTTCGCCGGCGCATTTTTCTGCGCCTGGGCCTGCAGAGTGCTCTGAAAGGTTTGCGCCTCGCTGTCGCTGGGACGCAGCTTGATCGCCTTTCCGATCGCTGCAAGGGCGCCCTGCACATCGTTCTTGTGAGCAAGGGAAACGGCCAGATTGAACTGGTAGTCAGCGTCATCGGGATCCGCCGCGATCGCCTGCAGGAAAAGGGCGCTCCCGTCCTTGCCGCGGCGGCTGGCCGCTACGCCCTGATCGTTCACCACTTCGGGCAACGGCAGTTGCTGGCTTACGAAAGCAAACGCATCTTCCGCTTTCACATAACTCCCCAGATAGATATAAGACAATCCGCGATAGAAATCCGCTTCGCGCGCATTGGCATCGTCCGTCGGCAGACGCCCCAGGGTGGTTGCGGCTTGATCGTACTGCTGGTTGCCGTAAAAAGCCATCCCCAGCGCCAGCAAGGACGGAGAATAGCTGGGGTCCAGCCGTACAGCCTCTTTCAGATGGCGGATACGTGCCTCCGGGCTGGGTTCCACCAACCCCCGGATATAGTTCTCGAAGGCCGAGACCTTCAGGCGGGAATCGATAGAAACAAATGTGTTCTGCGCCACGGCGAAATTGGGATCGAGCTGCTTGGCTACCCGCCATGCCAGGCTGTTCAGCACATCGAGCAAACGCGCCATATCGGCTTCTTCCACAATCGGCGCCGACATATGCAGAGTGTGCATATTCAAGATACGTGCGCTGGCCTGGAAGCGCGGTCCGCTAGCCGTGAACGATCCCACGATTACGTCGTCGGCATCCAGGTTCTGCGCCAAAAGAATTTCGCCGGCTCGCGATGGCTGAAATGACTGCGGAAGACCCAAATGGCCTAGAGCGTAAAGACGATCGTCCCGGCTGATCGGCAGAAAACCGGCTGAGGCCAGACGCCGATTTAGAACTTCCGGAACAGCTTCGCCGATCCAGTCAAGATCGGGGCGGTCGGCGCGGTCCTCAAACGGCAAAATGAGAAGCAAGCGGCCGTGCAGCACGGAAACAGCCGGCGTTTGAAGATTCGCTTGGGACTGCGGCGAAACGGGAGCTGCCGATGCTTGACCGCCGCTCAAAACCCCTGCGGAGATCAGCAGCAAGACGCCAAACAGGAGAAGCCGAATTGGACGCAGAAACCACACCTCCCGTGATTATAGTTCCGGCAACTTTGGGGCGCGGGTTGGAGCATTCCTCAGTAGATTCGATACTCATCTAGTATCTCCAGCGAGGTCCGCGATTGCGACCTGCGGAGCCTCGGCTGCACGCCGGTTGAAATGAATGACCGCGGCCCATTGACCGTTGCGATCGGCGCGCCAAAACACCGTTCCGTCGAGGAGGCGAGCGATAATCTCCGGCTGCAAATCCCGATGGAAGCCGAAGTAGCGGCTGTCTAAAGCCTCATTACGCGCTCCTAAGCTGAACAACCGCGGAGGAGCATATTTCGTGGAGAAGACCAGGCCAACGCTATAGTTCCTGGCGGAAGCAGCCGCCTTCTGAATTTCCGGCAGCGAAAAATTTGTTATTCCCACCACTGGGATGGGCTTGCGAAGATATCCCAACTTCGGATTGCTCAGCTCATCGGTTGCGGGCCATGCGGTTAAAACCGTACTGCCGGGAAAGTGAACGAGGATTTGCTCAATCGCCGCCTGGTGCAGGCGAACTACGCTGGCGTAGTTCAGATTGTCTTCAGGCGCGAACTTGTAGGGCGGATTTACAAAGAGCCCTATGAGGAAGGCAGCCGCGCTCAGCCCAACGAAGGCCCACCAATAACGAATCCGCCGGCGAAGAGTTGAAACGCATAATAAAAGAATCAGCGGATAAAGCGGCAGCAGGTAGCGCGTGAGCAGTGCGCCGCCGATCACCGAAAAAAAGAGGAGATTGACCACCAGCACGAGATAAAGAATGGCTTGGCTGGCCAGGGCGATACGCGGACGCAGGCCTCCATCGCGTTCCTTGACCGGCAGCAACAGCAGCGCTGCCAGGGTGCAGATTACCGGCACGAACATATTCATGTGCACCGTGAGCTGCATTACCCGGTGAGCTAAAGCCAGTGCGATGCGCAGCGGCGCTAACGTGGAGATCGCGTTATAGCGGAGAAATTGCGGATTGCCGAAGATGTATCCGGTGCGATAGCGATGGTAGGCATACCAGACTATCAGCGGCAGGACTGGTGTGAGCAGCGCCAGCGCACAGCGCAGGTGTGGCCGGCGATTCTTCCCGGTAGTACGAGCGGCCCCATAACCTTCCCATACAGCGATCGCAAGTGGGGTTACGATCGCAGTCTCCTTAGACAAAGCGGCCAAGGCAAAGCAGATTGCAGCCGCAGCCGGCGCACCGCGGGCTGAACTGGACTCCGGGTCAAGCATTTTGAACACGAAGACCAGCCCCCACAGAGTTCCGGCGGCGGCAAACATGTCGGCTTGGGCGAGCGTGCTTTGGGCGAACCAGACCGGATAGAGCAGAGTAAGCAGGGTGACAGAGACGGCGGTTTGCGGCCGCTTGGTAAGCAAAAGGCAAAGCCGGAATACTCCCAGCAAGGCGATCGCCGTCACCAGGCACATCGCTGTCCGCGTGACTGCAGGCATAAACCCGGACGCCTTCCACCACAGCGCCAGATAAATCGAGGGAAAAGGCGGATGGGCATTGGACAGCGTGGATGTGGGGATCAAGCTCCCGGTGCGGAAAAAATCATAAGCAGCCGGGATATAGTAGCCCGCTTCATCCCAGTAGTAAGGAAGCCGCAGCAGTGTAATGTGCGACAGGTACACGGCCACGAAGAGCGGCGGAAAAATCATCCAGAGCGGCAGCGGACGATCTACTCGCGGTTCGAGTGGTACTCGCGTTTTTGACAAGACCGGCACGCGCTGCCCTTCTCTGGATAGGCTATACCGGTTTGAAAATTATTGCGGGACGGAGCATCTCCGCCTTCTAGTGGACCGGTCCCTGAGGCGCCTTGGGCTCCAGCGCCAGATGCCCAAAGGTCTGCTCATATTGAGCGAGATTCTGCCCCAGTACATTCCACAATGCCTTCGCTTGTTGCGGACTGAGATAGATAGCCTGGAAGCTGTTAATCGTGATCTCATCCGCAGTTTCCTGGTGCGCGGTGCCGAAGCTGAGCCGGAAATCCCATACGCTCATTTGCACCTGAACGCTGTTCGCGTAGCTCTCGCGATAATCCGCGCTGTTTTCCAGCTTGACTCTAGGTTGTGGAGTGATTTGGCTCATCGTGCTTATAGACTAGAACATTTCCGTGGCTTCAGAGAGGTGAAGCTTTGGTATAGAGGCCGCGCAGACGGTTGCGAGACTTACTGCTGCCGCCGCGGCGACGGCTGAGTGTATACTTTCGCCGACCCGGCTGGCCGGCGAGCAGGTGAACGGAAATCGGCAAGCCCCGGGCGGAACTTGCGAAAGAGGGAACCTTAATGAAGAACTTGCAGGCCATCAAGGTAGTTTTGAGTGTGGTCTTGACGGTGGCGTTATCGAGCGCTGCGGCTGTTGCGCAAAGCCAAAGCCTCGCGAAGGGTGCACTGTATAACACAACCAAGCAGAAGCTTTTGGACGGCAAGCAGGTCTTCAGCTTTACCCAATCCAAGATGGATGTGGCGGGTTATTGCGAGGCGGCCAAGCATTACGATTTCACCTGGTTTGAAATGCAGCATAGCACGCTCGAGTTCGCCGACGTCGAGAGAATGATTGCCGCGTGTCCGCATGTCAGGGCCACTCCGATGATCCGGCTGCCCGACGCGCAGGAATGGCACATCCAACATGCAACCGATATTGGCGCGCTGGGTGTAATTATTCCGACGGTCGATGATGTAGACCGGGCACGCGAGGCGGCCAAGTGGGCACGGTATCCTCCGGTTGCGCGGCGGAGCGCCGGTGCTGGGCAGGCGCGCAGCATCTGGGGTATCAACGGGATCGACTACCGGCAAACCATCAACGACAATATGCTGGTCGTGGTTATGATCGAGACTCCCACAGGCGTGGCGAATGCCTATGACATCGCATCGGTTCCCGGCGTGGATGTCGTAATCATTGGAAACAACGACCTAAGCTCGTTCTCCGGGTATGCGCAAACCGACGAGAGATACCACCAGTTGGTTGCCAAGGTTCACGACGATACGCTGCGGGCGGGAAAGATCTTCGGTCAAGCCAATGCGATGTATGCCACGGGCCCGTACAGCAAGGATTCCAAATTCTTCCAGAACGGTCCGTCAAACGACGGTTGGCAGCCCCCGAAGACAGGCGGCACTAACCCCAATGCCCCGCCGCCGGGAGAAGAAAAATAGCGCATGCCCTATTCCAGCAGGAAAGAGTTCGGGCGCAGGTCTGTCCTTCGTGAAGGCAATCGGCATTGACTCACATCGCGTGAGATCAGTTATTACGGCTCACTTTACCAGAATTGCCTGGCCGCCGTGGAATGAGGCGTGATTGGTACGGCTTATCAGTACGGCGAGGCGGTTCCGTAAAGGGTCTTTAGCGAAATCTTCTTCAGATACGGCGCTGTGTTTCTGCAACCATTCTTTCGGTGTAAGTTTGTCGAAAGCGGCAGTGAGCTTGCTGTTCACCTCGGCCCACGCTCCTCTGAGATCAGAAGCGGAGACTGGATCGGGCAGTGATCGATCGGGATTGGCGACGAAAGCTGCATCGAGTTCAGGGTGCAGGCGTTCGCCTAAACCTAGCATCGGAAACAGGCGGTCGTGCGTGGCAGTCAAGTGGCCTACCAAATAAAAGATACGATTTTTGCCCGGCGCAACCTGTCGCTGCAATTGTTCGTCGCTAAGCGATTGGATGGATTGATCAAGCCGGCCAATCACAAGCTTCCAGGAGTTCAGCGCCGTACTGGCCAGTACTTCTTCAGGTGTCATGAGGATCTGCTTTCATTAGCTAACGGTTGAGGGTGAGGAGAATCGTTTCTCGACGCATACAGACCTGCGGATACCCATCGACTCCCGGTGCCTGTATTTAGATGGCCACCAAACTGATGAGCGCGATCCCTATTGGGATTCAAAAGCGGCTGCCGCCTAGGGACGTACGGCTTATTGAGAGAGGATTCACGGTCTCGTCTGTTGGATGGAAATTAATTAGCGTAGACGGACCATAGAAGGTAGGTCTACCTTATCGCAGGCAGTTCAGCATCGTGATGTTAGCTGGTGCGGGAGAAGGGACTCGAACCCCCACGGATTGCTCCGCTTGGACCTAAACCAAGTGCGTCTGCCATTTCGCCACTCCCGCAACCGTGTTCCAGTATAGGTCATTGGCAAACCGTTGGGATTTCTCCACTCCTTAATGGACTTGATTGCGCGCGCGCCATATCGCGCCGCAGACCGGGTCGACCGCTTGGGGAATAATCCGGATCTCAGGATTCGCGCGGCCCAGCGCATTTGCCATGGCATCGCGCACCAAGGCGATATGCTCGAGCACGCTCCCGGTGAAGGCCACGCGAGATACGGACGTTTCTCCCAGTTGGCGCAGTTGCCGCATAACGGAGAGTGCCAATTGCGCCAGTTCCTCGCCGGCCCGATGACAAATTTCAAGGGCCACGGCGTCTCCCTTTTCCGCGCAGGCAATCACCACGCGCGTGAGTTTAGAGAAATCCGGACCGGGCTCGGCGTTCGCTTTTTCGACCAGTTCCTCCAACCCTGCAAGCTGCCAAAATCCAATGACGCTTTCCAGAAGCTCAGTTGGCCGGCCCTCGTTCCGCGCCCGGAAGGCGCTGCGCAGGCCTTCATGTCCAATCCAATGCCCAGAGCCCTCGTCTCCCAATGCCGGGCCCCAACCTCCCGCGTGCGCCATCCGCCCTTCCTGCGTGCGGCCGGCGGCCTTCGATCCCGTGCCGGCAACCACCAGAACACCGGGGCCTCCGCAAAATGCGGCATCGAGTGCGATCTCCTCATCGCCGCACAAGAGCAGTTCGCCCGCCGCCAGTTGCGGCACTGTTTCGCGTATCCAGTTGGCAACCAGAGGCACTGAGTTGCCCGCGGTCCCAATGCAGATCCGGGTGATCGATCGCAAATCGATCCCTTGGCCGTTGGTCAGTTGAGTGAGAAGATTCTCCAGATTTTGGCGGGCATTCTGCTTTCCGGTCCGCAGCAGTTTGATGGTGCCGGTCTCCGCGCGAGCCAGTTCGCGTTGCTCGTCGGCAAGTGCGCCCGTCGTTTTTGTCCCGCCGGCATCAAGCCCGAGGAAGTATTGCATCGCAGGCAATATAAGTTCTCTTGAAGAGGATGCCGGCTATTCTAGACTTCGTCTAAATCTGAAAAGAGTCTCGGCAGATCAACCCAGATCGGAGTGCCGGGAATCTTCAAAATGTCAGCGGCAATCCAGGCATCGCCGATGCACTGACGCCCGGACCTGGATGCAGGGTCGATGATCCAGACGGCAGTTACACCCATCTTCAGATAGTCTAGCGATCGGGACTGCGTGTCTGTATAGGTATCGTCCGGCGAGAGGATCTCGACGGCCAAAACCGGCGGATCGACGGTAACCTCCGGCTGAGGGCCGCGAGAAACGAGCATCACATCCGGGATTCTGACTCGCGTCGGTGAGACCTGCACCCTCTGCTCGGTGGCCACCTTCACCGCCCACTCTTTCTCCTGCGATCCGAACCACAGAGCCAGCAAAGCCTGAACTCGCGCATGCTCCCACTTACCCACATTTCGCTCCAGCAACCCGCCATCCACGTATTCCCGGTCGGGGCGGTAGTTAGTGTGCATGTATTCCAGCAGCGAGATGTGTGTTGATGTTGCCATCTCAGGCTCCGATTTACTTAGTCTAGCATCGCGAAAGCGATCTCGACATGAGCGCGAGCGTAGCCGAAGAGGTTGCCGGCTACCGGCGCCCTTTGCATCGTGATTTCATACAAGCCGCTCGACAACGGTTTTACTGTCCCTCCTTTGATCCCGGCGATCTTCCAGTTGGTTTCGATCCTGAACGCGGCATTGCCGGAGGAGTTCACATCGGCATCGATGGACAAAACTCGCTGCCGCAAGTCGACATGGGTGATTTTCAATTCACTGCTTGGATCACCGAGATGCGGCCGCGCTAGGGAGATTATGACCGAAACGCCGCCCATGAATTTCAGCCGGCAATGGCTTAGGCCCGGTGGCGCTTCGATCTCCATGCTTGCGTGCTGATCGCCGGCCGATTCGTCCGCACTGGCGGCAACGGTTCGGCCCTCGCACTCAGCGCTTAGCAGACGCGCGCCGAGCGGAATTTCAGGCTGAAATACGACTGATGCAACAGCCCCGTCATTGCGAATTTCGAGGCCATCTCCATTCATGCTTTGGCTCAGTGTCAGAGCGAGCGAAGCGTGCGGCAGCCGGATGTTCCCAACTGAGACATGATCCCACTGCGCAGGCAGATGAGGAGCAAAGATGACCCGGTCCCTTCCGCCCTCCACCTCGAGTCCCAACAGACCGCGAACAGCGGCGTCGAGCAGCCCGGCCGACGACCATGTCTGTTCTGGAACAGATTCTACCTGCGGGCGATAAAAGTCGCCGGCAAGTACTTCGTGCAGGTGACCGAGCGAGTCCAGAGTGTTCCAGGGAAGAAGCGCATTCCAAAGAGCAAAGGCCGTAACTGGTCTATGCTCCCGCCAAAAAGTCGTTGCCAGCTCCGCTGTTCTTAGAGCGGAGACGCTTCCTTTCGAATACGAGCCTGGGTTGAAGCTAGCTGAGCGGGCGGCGACTCCTCGCGTTCCCCAATCCGACTGGAAATCGGAGGAAGCCAGTGCATTCAAAAGCATTTCATTCTGTTGCGGTGAGAAGAGCTTTTGCAGGATCGCCTGGCTCGGTCCGCTTCTGTAGCTGAGAATGGCGGTTCCGTTCAGGGTGTGTCCGTCAATCCAAAACCGCTGTTCAGAGTTCCAGTAATGAATAGGAATGGCTTGACGCGCGAGCCGATTGGAGACTTGCGCCTCCGCAGCCTGCTGCCGATGGCCAGTGAGGCTCGCGAGTTCGGCGAAGCTGGTAGTGGCGCCTACCCAGTCCGAAGAGAGTCCCAGGGCATCCCCCAATTTGTCCTGCTCGTCGGCAGCTTCCTTATCCGGCGGAATGTGTGGCAGGTGATCGCCGGCGTCGATAAGCGATTCGCAATAGCGGTAGGCTGCCGCAATCGAAGGCCAGAACTTCTGCGCGAACATAGTATCGCCGCTGACGGAAACATAACGCGCGACCGCGTTCAGATAATCGAAGCTGATATCTACATGAACGAACATGTAGGGGTACTTCGACCAATCGATATATCCGGCGCTCTGCGAAAGCTCGTGCCAGATTTCTCCGGTCTTCGCATCCTGATATTTCGCGATAAATTGGAGCTCCTCGCGCGCCCTGGAGTAGTCGCCTTCCGCCACCAAAGCGTTTACCGCAATTAATCCGTCGCCCGCGAAAAACCAGGCGTACTGCGGGCGGCGTTCGCCTCGCGAAGGACCATAGCCCGCTACGATCCCGCAGCCAACATCGGGGTCGCACACCCAGGCCTGGTCGAGAGCCATTTCCGACCAGGCCAATGCGCGATTTACGTCCTCGTCCGGCGTCTCAACCTGAAGTACCCGATGTTCGACTTCTGCGTAATGCGCCTTGGCTTGAGCTTGTGCCTCTAACTCGCCTATCGCAAGTCCCACATAGACTGTAGCGGCTGCGGGACCGCTCGTTCCGGCGCGGGGCCGGATAATGAACGAGATCGCACCGTTCGCGCGCAAGGTGCTGTTCACCGTACTGTCGTGAGCGACGATCTCTCGTGAGGCGACAATCGCCGATAGCTTGTGTGCCGCCTCGGAAATCTTGTATCCGGGCAAGTTCGGGTTCCACTCGGTTTGTTGACCGCCGAGAGCGGCAGGCCACATCAGGTTAAGCACCGGTGTGAAGTGAACTGCTATATCGACCTGACCCTCGATGACTTCATAGCGAAGCGTAGCCGCGGGTTGATCGAGAGGCACGAAGAGTTCTTCTCGCACGATGTAATTTGGGCCGATATATAAACGGGTGACGCTATCGGGCTGATAAATTACGCGTTTGAGCAGGAGCCGCCCATCGGTTTCAGAAGCACCTCCCGCCGGCCGAAAACCAACCTGGTACCCGCTGAGTATCTGCAACGGATAAGCCCAAACTTCGAGTCCGGTCTCCGGGTATCCCATAATGAGCGAACGCCGGCCATGAACAGCAACAAACCGGTTGGTGGAGTTTGTGCTCAGCGGCTGCTGCGCTTGCGCACAGGGGAAAATCAGAGAAATAAGCAACAGTAACTGCGCAACTGATCGAATGGTTTGCACAAAACCACTTCTTGTCCTGTTCTCAAAATGCATCGGCGTCTCATTGAAACGCTGTGGTGGCGCGGCTCCTACCAATGGAAGGTTATCGTCTTTTCAACATACCCCTCCCCTGCAGGGAAATGCAGCGACAGTTTCCGCTCGGCGCTGTCGCCGGGCGGCAGTTCCAGCCCGGTGACACGTACTTTCGCTTTCGGGTCGTTGATGCGCAGCAGTAAAGTCTGGCTGCTTTCAGCCGGGGCGGAGAGCTGCAAGGTGAGCGAATGTGGCGAGCTCTGCTGGTCCAGTACTTTCATTTGTCTTGTCTCAGCGCCAGGATCGGGCAACGAGGAAGAGAGTCCCACTTCTATCGCAGGCAAGGGAATCGTCAGAATGCCTTGGGAGAATTTTGCTCCGGGCGCATGCGATTTTAGAATCACGACCGCGGCTCCCGCTCCGCCGGGGCGAATTAATAGCATCTTCCCATCGCGTTTCAGATCAAGATCTAATTGACCGCTGCCTAAAGGAATATTATGCAGCTTGGCTTCTCCCCATTGCGCTGGTAAATGGGGCGTCACGCTGAGCGAATGGTTCTCGGCATTCCACTCTAAACCGAACAAGCCGCGGACCACGGGCGAGACGATCATGGCCGCCGACCACAGTTGATGGGCGGTGCTGCGCCCGAGGGGCTGGAAGAATTCTCCGGAGATCAGCTCCGTGGCGTTCCCCAGATCCTGCGTCCAAAGCAGACCGGCATTCTGTTTCAAGTGGACATAAGCGGAAAGAGTATGCCCGGTGCGATATTCAGCCACCGAGAGCCAGCCGGTGAAAAGCGGCCACACGCTTCCTTGATGGTAGCTAATGGGATCGTAGAAGCTGGCGTGATCGCTGAGATCGCGCGTTCCCCAGTCGGTCGAGAACTCTTCAGACGCCCAGCGGCTCACCATGGCCTGATTATGCTCGAGCGAATACGTGCCGTCCCACCATGCAACTGAAGGATAGATGGTCGGAGTTTTGTCGATCGAGCCCTGGCGTATTCCAACTGAAGGCGTAGAAGTTAGTTTGTGGAACAAAGTATTCTTCTTCGATCAGCCGGCCAATCGTTGCCGCGCGAGTATCGGCTGCTTGACCGGGCCCGGCGTGACCCGTGGCCCGCGCCAGATGAGCGAAGGCAAGGCTGGCCTGCTCATCGAGCGCTGCCATGTATATCTCCTGGCGGGGCATGGTTGGCCAGGATTCAACCCATCCGGATCCCTGGGAATTGTCATAGATGCCATCGCCATTTCCATCGTGGGTGCATATGAAGTTCCAGGCGCGAGCGATACCTTCCCAATTTGCGGTGATGAAGCTAACGTCTCCACTGACGCGCAGGTAGTCATTCATGGCCATCAAGAGCAGCGGTGTCGAGTCGGCGGCTGCATACTCATATGGCAAACTCTTCCAGTCCACGAGATTTGCGGTCTGGGAAAACTCATGAATAATCTTGCCTTCGGGACTTTGCCGCCGAAGCAGAAATTCGATCTCCTGGCGCGTGGTTTCAAAGCCCCCATAACTGTCCACCGCGTAGAGCGACCATAAAGCATCGCGGCCAAAGAACCAGCCGAATCCGGGACGAGCCGCATCGCCTGAAACAACAAAACCCGCGGTCAGAGCCTCTTCATCATGGTTAGGTACGGTCTCCACGCGGAGTTGATCGATCGAGACCTCAGCCCAGGAGAAAGCTTCGTTCAGCCGCTGGTCCGGTGTGTCGATGCTCATGTGCGAAGCCGCGAACTCCCGGTAATACCTCTGGTTAGCCTGGTAAATGGAGCGAAACCCCGCGTCGAGTTGCGAGAGTTGGCGCGCCAGAGCTTCCTTGGTTGACGTAGCAAGTGTATTTCCCGCGGTGAGCAGGAGAGGAAAAAGCGTATGGGTGTCGTGCGCCGGATCGAAGTGGAGCACAAACTGCAGTGGATAATATCTCGCACGCTCCTGATAGGGCGGAAGAATGCCCGGCTCGGCCGTGGGCATGGCGATCGCCGCTGCATGATCCGGAAAGTTGAGATGGAGAATATAAAACCCGCTGGCATTTCCCGTCTTCACCCACTCCGGTGACGGTCTGTCATCCGACTCAGCCGGCCACATTCTTTGCATGTTCGGGTCGAAGCTAAAGGTGAGTGTCATGGGACGCACGGCCTGCACCTGATACAAAATAGCCACTCCGGCGCCGTCAGGCACATGCTTGGGAGCGAGTATGATTTCGCGCACCGTGAAATTCGCATGGGAAAACGTAATCGTAGTCGAGCCGGGCCGGACATCGATCCACGCCGCTTGCGAATTAACGTCGATGGGCACCGGATAGTTTTCCATCTGCGCTGAAATCCGCATATCGCTCAATACTTTCCAGGGAAAGAGCCAGACCTCGTACGAACCGTCTTGCTGTCCGAGAACCGCGCCTCGCGGACCCACGACCGAGAATGGGCGCAAAACGACAGCATCGCTCGAGATCGTCGGAGTCGCCTGGGGATGCAGAGGAAATAGGGGCAGAGTGGGCAGCTCCGGCAAGGGAGACTGCGCGAGCGCCATGCCGCACAGCGAAACGGCGCCGAAAAAGACGAGGGTTCGGATGAACTTAATCTGCGCCAAGGGTGACTTACTCTCGGTAATGGCACAATCAAAGCAGAAACAGGATGGGTATGTCGAAGCCGCTATGGCGGCAGAGGATTCATATACCCAAGCCGCCACTGCCGGCGGCCTTTTTCATCAAGAAAAGGCCACTTCATAGAACTCTTTCTAGAAGCCACACCTATCCTGGTTCCGACCTAGAACTCTGACGAACGAAACCGTTGCTCTGTATCAGGTATGGCCTTTTAGGCCATATGCTTCGTCGATGGCAATGGCCCGGCTTTAGCCGCTGCTGTTTCATCTTTCCCTTCGGTTTTTCGGTCTGCACCCGCCAATGAAAATGCTCTAGGTACGATAACAAACGGTCAGAGAACTAGAACTGGAAACGCGCCGAAAACTGAAGGCGCCGCATCGAACTTCCGTCCTGAGAAGCGACAATATCATTGATCTTTCCGGAGCTGGTGCCGCAGTCCACACAACCGCTCGGCTGACCGAGGTTGGGATGGTTGAAGACATTGAATGCCTGCGCCTGAAGCTGGAAGCTCAGCGCTTCGGTGAGGAAGAACTGCTTCGCGATGGACAAGTCGGTATTGAAAAGACCGGGCCCCCACAGGGAGTCTCTTTCAATATTTCCAAAGGTTCCAGGGAACGGCCGGCTATATGGGCCTTGTACCTGGCCGGGGTAGGCAAGCGTCGGAAGAGGATTGAAGTAGGAGACGTTGTGCGACACCGGGTTGAACGGCCCCGCATGCAGGCTTGCCGACGGTCCGGTGCCGATACCGTTAGGACGGCATAGAGACCCCCCTTGACCATCGATGTCCTGGTCCTGAGCGCAGAGCGAGTACGACGGGGTGAAGGGCAGGCCAGTATCGGCGGTGACTGTGCCATTCAGAGTGAATCCACCAATGGTTTGATTGACCCAACCTGGAGCATGGCTGCCGATAGCTTTATTCCGCCCGAAAGGCAGCTCCCAGTTTCCGGTAAAAATAAATGCGTTGCGGCGATTGTAATAACTGTTGCCATAGTCGGCGGCGGGATTGTTGAAGAAGTAGTCCGACTCGTGCGCCCGGGCATGCGACCACGTGTAATTGGAGAGTATCTGGAATCCGTGGCTATATCGCTTCTGATAGACCACCTGCAGCGCCTGATAACTGGTCGTCGCCTCATTGGCGTTGTAGCGAAACGCCTGCGTCCACCCAAAAGGACTGCCATAACCAAGACCCAACCGCTGGGCGTCGCCGTCATAGTACGGTTGACGGTTAGGAATGGTGAACAGGCAGTGATTGAGCGTGGGGTTTGCATTGTATCCAGGGCAGGTCGGGGATGGATTGATGTTATTGACTTGATTGAATCCCGCCAAGGTCTGCTGGTTGGGGTTCGCCTGATTGGACGAGTCGAACATATTGTGAATGCCATGACTGCCGACATAGGCGATTTGCAGTGAATCGGAGGACGAGAGCTGCTGCTGCAAGCTAAGGTTCCAAGCGTCCAGGGTAGGTATTCGCATGGTGAGAGGACGGGTCGGCAATTGTATGCCGTTGGGCAGAGGATAATTACCGCTCGCTGGAATTGCAGGGAAGGTAAAAGTAGGCGGGCCTTGACTCAGCTTAAATGAGTAATACGCATTGTTCGATGCAATAAGGTTCTGGGTAACCGCGGTGGGATAGGAGAAGGTCAAAACCTCCCCAAAAATGTCTCCGGACCAGCCCATTCCGTATACGCGTCCGTACCCGGCGCGAATCACAGTCTTGGGTAAAGCTTGCCATGCGATGCCCAGGCGAGGCGCGAAATGGGTGTACTGCATACTGACGTTAAGATTATTGCCATAGGGTCCGTATCCGGCGATACGAACGTTTCCGGTATTCAGGTCCAGCAATCCTCCCTGGCCCTTGCCTGCGACGGATTCAGGAAAATAAAGCTCCCAGCGGAGACCATAGTTGATTGTGAGCGTTTGCGTCGCCCGCCACTGGTCCTGGCCATAAAAGAACATTCTCTTCTGCCGCTCGGCTGCGTTGGTGTTCTGGATGTCCGTCTGGTTAAACGTGTTTACGTCACCCAGAAGGAATGTGCCGTAGCCGAGCCCCTGGCTCCCTGGCCCTTGCGTTACCGAAGAAGGAAACTGGAAATTTCCAGAGAGAAGATTATTGTTATTGACCCCTACCAGGTGATTGAGGGCGAAGCGGATATCGCCGCCGAACCTCAGATTGTGATTTCCCATCACATGCGTCCAGTTATTGACACCCTGGAATTGACTCTCGGTTTGCAAGTAGGTATTTGCGTTGGTTCCGTAGAGGACTGAGGAACTCCCGTTCCCGCCGTTGCTGGGTACGGCAACGGAAAACTGTGGCAAGCCCCCGGTGAGGGAGAGATCGCCCTGGTTGACGCCCGGAATGCCAAGCTGGGTTCCCAGCGGCTGATTGTAGTTCGGACCTCGTTCGTTGAGGTTCAGGCGGAACCAGCCGAACCGAAAGTCGGTGAGCCATTTGGAAGAAAGCGCGAAATCCCCGCCTGCCGCCACGCTCTGGTCCATAGCGGTATCCGTCCCCGCAAAACCGCCCAACCCGAATCCCGGGCCACCGGCTGCTCCGAAGATCGGCGCTCCGGTAAGCGACGAGCCAAACCGGGTGTACCGGCCGAAGGTGTGGAACCTTGGCGTCGTCTGATCGTCTATGCGGACATCGAACTGGTTGGTGTTAAATCCGCCGGACCCGGACGCGTTGTAGTTATTGTAGATACTGCCATTGCCAAAATTCGGCAGCGGCATCTCCTTGATGAGGTTTACCGCCGGCGCCGAGAGGCGGGCGGCGGGAAGAATATTGCCGGTGAATGGCGTCCGGCCGGTTGTACCGTTCGGGTTGGACTCCGGGTCGTAGATCTGGTACGTGGAACCTCCACCGAGCGACGGGTTGAGGTATTCGCTCAGGTTGCAGGCGCCTCCAGAGGTGCACGTGCTGTGGGCAAGAGCCGTCGGGACGGTGGAGAGAGTCGTGATGCCGGTCTTTTGACGTAGACCCTGGTAGTCGCCAAAGAAAAAGAGCTTGTCTTTCTTAACAGGACCGCCGACCGATCCGCCGAACTGGTTATGAACAAACGAGGGAATCGAGTTGGGACCGATCTGGGTGAATGGATCGCGCGCCTGCTGCGCGTCGGAGCGCCGGTATTCAAACGCTGAGCCATGAAACTTGTTGCTGCCCGACTTGGTTTGTGCGGTCACCAGGCCGGCTACAGCTTTGCCAAACTCTGCATCGTAGTTCTGTGAGGTAACTTTCATTTCGGACACCGCATCCAAATTGGGGTTGATTACGGCTACGCCTTGGATGGGATCCTGATTGTCCGTGCCATCCAGCTCATAGCCGGTGGCGAAGGGCAACTGTCCGTTGACTTCAATCTGTTGGCTTTCCTGCGGATTCGTCGCTTGACCGACACTCCAACCGATGTAACTTGTGCCCGGTGTGAGGAGCTCAAAAGAGGTGAAGTTGCGTTGCAGGTTGGGAAGATCTTGCAAGGCTCGCGAATTGAGTTCCGTGCTGACGTCGGCACGATCTGTTTGGAGAAGGGGAGCGGCAGTAGTGACTTGAACTGTTGTGCTCTCCGAGCCAACCTGAAGCTGCAGATTTACTTTTGGGGCGGTGTCTGCATAGACGATAACGCTGGGCGCGACGGCTTTTTGAAAATGAGGCGCCTCCGCCTGGACGCTGTACGTGCCTGGAATGAGGTGATCTACCCGGTAATCTCCGCTGGAGTTGGTCTTAGTCTGAACCGGGATGTTTTTCGAGATATCCGTTACCGTGACAGTGGCGCCCGGAACAAGTGCTCCGGAGTTATCGGTGACAGTGCCGAAAATCGATCCGTAGACAGCCTGTGCCTTCGCGGGACACCCTTGCGCTAACGCCCACAACATAAAGACGCTGAGCAGCCAAAGCAGCTTGCCAGAATCAATGATTCCTAAATGCGTATACTTTACGTGACCTGAAGTGTCCATTTGTGGGCCTCCGGAAGTGGAGCATGGTCGAATGCAATTACGTGACAAGCCGGTGATATCGCAAGTACTCATTGAGGGTGGGCTGTTATGGAGATCTTGGCAACGTTTTTTACGGTGATTTAACCCGTCAAAATGCCGTTTCACGGGCTCCGGGGTTCCGCTATGAATGCATCTCTAGTTTCCGCAGCCATCACAGAGCGCAGTCATGATCCGCGCTGGACTCTGGTAGAACGCATTGCATCAAGCCGGCATTTCAAGTCTTCGGCCCGTCTGTGCCAGTTGCTGTTTTATGTAGCGGATTGTGCAATTCGAGAGGCGCCGGCGGATGCCACTGAGCAGCAGATCGGCGTTCACGTCTTCCATCGCAGCCCTGGCTACAACTCCAGCGAAGACAGTATCGTCCGCACACACGCGCGATTATTGCGGCAGAAGCTTGCCGCCTATTTTGCCGAGGAAGGTGTTTCTGAAAAAATAGTGCTGGAGGTGCCGAAAGGGCATTACCTACCGATTTTTGGCCCGCGATCCGCCCCAGATTCGCCGCCGCCGCTGATTCGAATTGAGCCGCCGCTTTCGTCCTCGCCGGAGAAGGCGGGTGTTCATTCCGTGTTAGCCCGCTGGGGAAAAGGGGCGCTTCTGCTCTTTCTTCTCTTGATCATTGCAGCGGCAGTTTGGCTCGGGCGTCCACATCTTAAGCCGGCCGCCTCGACCGCACCGCCTTCGGCTATAGAAAGATTCTGGAGCCCCTTTTTCGGGCCCGATCCGCCTCTTGTGGTCTATAGCAACGCCCTGTTTGTCGGAGATTCTACCCACGGCCTGCGGTATGCCCGGGGCCAGCCGCCGCAGGATGCGCAACAATCGGACAATTACGTAGACACTTATACCGGCATTGGGGAGCTTAACTCGGTTTATAACCTGACCAGGCTCTTCGATTCCTATCGATCGCATTTCACGCTGAAGCGAAGTTTGCTGATGACCTGGGACGAGGCGAAGCTGAAGGATCTGATTTTCATTGGATCGGTCGCAGAAAACCCTTCGCTGCGAGTGCTTCAGTCCACCACGGATTTCTCGATGATAGCGGCGCCGGGATCTGCGGGAATTGTCAATCACCATCCCAAGCCGGGCGAGCCCGCCGTTTATTCCCGGCCCGAGCGCCCCCTTACCAAAGACTACGCGATTCTCGCGCTGCTGCCGGGAGTGCAACCCGGCAAGAGGATGCTGATCTTCAGCGGATTGACAACCTTCGGAACACAGGCCGCGGTTGATTTTGTCTCCCGGCCGGATAGCACAGCGGAGATCCTCCGCCAGATTACCGCGACCCAACGGAGAAATTCGCCCCTTTGAGGCTGTGTTGGAGACGACCATCGGTGGAGGCGTGCCCCTGCAAACTCGGCTGGTGACCATCCGCGTCCACTAGGGGGCAATTACGGTAACGAGGCCCCATCCGAGCCGCCGCATCGCATCGCATTACGATTACTTCGCGGGTTCGAGCACAGGTTGATTCTCCGTACGGATCGCGGCGGCGAGATCCGCTTCCCGCTTGGCTTCGTTCTCCTGCCCCATCTTGTGATACGTCTGGGCCAGCAGTGTGTGGGTTAGGGAGTTGCCGGGGTCCATTTTCTCGGCGTGCCTCAGGTACATGGCTGCGGTTTGGGGATCCTGGCGGCGCAGGAGCACCTTCCCCATCTGGATGAATGGTCCCGTACTCGACGTGTCGAGCGAGATAGCCTTGGTCAAGGCTTGCTGCGCCTGCTGCAGTTTTCCGCTTCGCTCGTAAACATCCCCCAGCCGGTCGTATGTGCTCGGATAATTTGGATTGATCAGGCGTTCCTGCTCGAACTCTTCGGTTGCCCGCTCGACGTCTCCTTTGTAGAGGAAGACTTCTCCCAACATAAAGTGGGCGAGCGGAAGACGCGGAGAGAGTTGAAGGGCTTTGTTCGCCTGTTCGGCGGCGATATCGGGAAGGTTGACGTGCATAAGCATTCTTCCCAATAGGAGATAGGCCGGCGCGGAGCCGGATGGAACTCCGAATTCAGCGGCGAATGCGCCGCGAGCGTCATCGTAACGCTGAGCGTCAAGATAACAGAGGCCGAGGACGTAATTAGCGTCGGTGTTTGCGTCAGGTGTCCATTGCCGTACGCGTTCGAGAAAGGGAATTGCCGCCGCGGGTTGGTTCAGGCGATAGAGAACCAGGCCCTCCATCTGCACTGATTCAATGTCGGAAGGGTCTTCCTTCATGGCTTCTGCGAAGGCACGCTGCGCCTCTACAAGTTTTCCGTTCCGGTAATAGGCGACGCCAAGCTCGTGCTGCAGACCTTTGATGGGAGGCTGAACGGCTTTGAGCGATTCAAGAAGGGCGAAGGCTTTTCCCGGGTCGCCCTGTTCCAGCTCCTGGTGCGCGCGCTGCAGGGTCTGCTCAGGGGTCAGTCCCTGATCAGGGGCGCCGGGCGCGGATGGCTGTCCAAAGCTGCCCAAAGCCGAGGCCAGAATCACCAGGATGGATGCTACGATACGCATGACATAGCTAGCATACTGCGGAGCCAACCTCGGGCGGCCGCGCCTTCTTCTGCTTTCTGCTTATGGAGCGTCCTGCTGGGGAGCGGGCAAGATTTGATCGATGTCGTGCATGAAGCGCTGGCTATCACCAGGGCGACGATCTTGGTCGCGGGCGCCTTATTCCCTATCGTCAATCCGTTGGGAAGCGCCGCCATCTTCCTCAACCTGATCGGGGACGCCAGTCCGAATGTGCAAAAGCTGCTGGCGCAAAAGATAACCGTCTATAGCTTTTTCCTCTTGCTTTGCTCGCTGCTATGGGGGGTGAAGGTGCTTTCCTTCTTTGGCATCTCTATTTATGCGGTGCAGATCGGTGGAGGACTGGTCGTCGCCGCGACGGGATGGTCCCTGCTCGGCCAATCCCCGCAAGGATCGAAATCGCCGTCGGTGAGCGATAACGATATTCTGGCAAATGCCTTTTACCCTTATACCTTGCCCATTACCGTGGGTCCCGGCTCAATCTCCGTAGCCATCACCTTGGGCGCGCATCTTCCGGTGGAACTGCACGCAAGCTCGATCTTCTCTCCCGGAGTGCTTATCGCTTCCATCGTTGGAATAGTGGTGATCTGTCTGATCGTCTATGTCTGTTACCGCTATGCCAGAAAAGCCGAGAGCCTTCTTGGCGCTTCCGGGACATCGGTCTTTATGCGCCTCTCCTCTTTCATCCTGCTTTGCATCGGAATACAGATTATCTCGGCCGGGATAAAAGCATACGTGGCTTCCATCGGCCTCCACTAGAGAGTGCACCCTCTGGTTATACTCAGTCTCATGGAAACCGGATTACGCAATCGTGCCGCTATCGTCGCCGCTTCGAGCAAAGGTATTGGACGCGCTACGGCTCTCGCTCTTGCCGCCGAAGGAGCCAACCTGGCCATTTGCGCGCGCAGCAGGCAAGAACTCGATCAAGTCGCGGAGGAGGCGCGGAAGACGCATGGAGTGGAGGTCTACACAGAGAACTTCGACGTGGCCGAGGATGAGAGCGTGCGGCAATTTGTTGAATCAGCCCATAGCCGTTTTGGCCGGATCGACGTCTGTGTAGCCAATGCAGGCGGTCCGCCCGCGAAACCCTTCGCTGAGACTACGATGGCGGAGTGGGACCGCGCTTACCAGTTAAATCTGCGCAGCGTTGTTTCCTTTGCCCATGCCGTCCTGCCGCTGATGCAAGCCAGGCGATGGGGCCGGTTCATTACCATTACTTCGGTCTCGGTCAAACAGCCTATCCCGGAGTTGGTTTTGTCCAACTCAATTCGCGCCGGCGTGCTTGGCCTGGTTCGTTCTCTGGCGACCCAGTTTGGGCCGGATAATATCACCATCAACAATGTCGGCCCAGGAACCACGGCGACCGATCGCATGAAGGAGCTTTCCCAAAGGCGCGCGCAGGCGGCCGGCATTTCCGTCGAGCAATACAGCGCGCAGCTGGCCAAAGATATTCCCCTTCGCAGAGTAGCGAAGCCGGAAGAGGTCGCTGACGCAATCGTTTGGCTGGCCTCTGAACGCGCCTCCTACATCACCGGTCAAACGATACTAGTGGATGGCGGGGTCTACCGGGGCATTTAGCATTTCCACTGCAGACGTCAAGAGGGTGCTCCATCCTACGCACGGCCTTTTTCCGTGCGTAGTCTCCGCCCCAACGATAGATTTGTCATCTGCCGCTTTGCCCTTTTATCCCTGCCACTAATCAAAGGGCGCCCCATATCTCGCCGTTGTTGGCGAGATGTGGGGTACGCGGAGTGAAGGGATCTGCGGTTAGCTAACATAAGCGTTCGAGTTGGGCTGTCTGGACTAAGTGGGAAGGAATTAGTACAAAACCTTCAACCCGAACTGGATAATGCGCGGTTCGAAGGTGCTCGTGATTATGCCGCCGCTGGTCGGCGCTGTGCCGAGGGTGCCTGCCAAACCGCTCGATGGAAGATAGTAGTTTGTATGATTGAAGGCATTGTATAACTCGGTTCGGAACTGCACCTTCAGTCCTTCCAGCGGCGTGTCGAAGGTCTTATTCAGCGCAAAATCAGTGGTGTAATACGCAGGGGTACGGCCCGGATTGCGGCTCGCGTTCCCGAATGGGCTCGCCAGCCCTCCAGATACGCTGGTGTTGGGAAGGCTGAGTGCTGCGTAGTTCACGTATTGCACAGTTCCATTGGCCAGCTTCGTCTTCTGGATCAACGGCACACCTGGAATTCTGTTCGGGCGATATTCGTTCGCTCCGCGATAGGTAGCGGATATCTGCGGCGAAACTGCGTTAGCGGAGTTGGGCGTGTACGTCAGATTAAAGGGCGTACCGGCCTGCATCGTATTAATCGCGCTTACCTGCCAGCCTCCGATAAGCCCGTTGACCAATGAGTTGCTGCGCCCAAGGAATTCACGGCCGCGGCCTACCGGCAGGTCGTAGACCAGGCTGGTGATGTTGGCGACCGGCAAGTTATAGTCAGATTGAGAATAATCGGCGGCAATGTTGTTGCCATCCTGCGGTGAGGGGGTATTACCCTCCAGCGACGCGCTGGCATTGTCGAGCGAGTTCGACCAGGTGAAGGAATTCAATAGTGTTAAGCCGGCAACAGATCGCTGCTCATAGCGAACCTGGAGCGCGTCATAGTGCGACCAAAACTCATTCAATGCTTCTGTGATATCGCTGGGCCATTTCGTAAAAGGGCGGGTGAACCCGGTTGCCGGGTTGATCTGATTGACATTTAAAAAGCCCTGTAACTTGGCGCCATGATTGCCCACATAGGCGACATCCAACAGGATATTCTTGGCCAGTTCACGCTGCACGCTCAGGAAATAGTCTTGTACATAACTGTCCCTGGTATTTTTAGGAACATAGGTGATATTGTCAGTGGCCGGACTGAAGGTGGTGGCGAGACCCGGAGGATAGCCTTGGCTCACTGTCCGGTAACCAGCGGCGCCAGGCTTGGGTTGGGTTACGGAAACAAACAAAGCGTTGGGTGCGTTGATGGCCAGAATGTCGCCTGATCCGGCGCGCGTGTAGTGGGCATAGCTGATGCCATAGCCGCCGCGGACCGCGGTTTTCGAATCGAGAGCATAGGCAAAGCCCAAACGCGGGCCCCAATCGGCTAGATCCGGATTCACCAAGGTGTGGCCGTAAACTCCGCCCGCCGAGACCGGGGTAACGCTGCTGGTGGGAACAAAGTTCGGAGTCAGGGTCAAAACCGTTTGCGTTGCCGGGTCGAAGTTTGAAAGGAAATTGTGCTGTTCCGAATAGGGAGAACCGTATTCCCAGCGCAGACCGAGATTCAGTGTCAGCCGGGGCAGAACTTTCCAATCGTCCTGCGCATAGGCATTGTCCATTGTCTGCCGCAGGTGGGCGATGAAGTAGGTCGCCAGCGCATAATTGTTCGTCGTGCCAAAAAGAAAGTCCGCCCAATAGGTGTCGGGAGCGGCTTTGGAGTTTGCGCAGAGCGCTCCGGCAGTTGCCGGGCAGGCGCTATAGCCGCCGGCATAAGTAAAGGAACCATAAAGCGGATTCGAATCCTGTACAGCCATCCAGATATGCTCGTATTCATAGCCAAATTTCATTGAATGCTTGCCCTTGACCCAGGAGTAGTTCACTTTTGGGTCGAGCAGTGCCGGATTTTGCCACTGTGGATTCGTGCTCTGGCGTCCGAAGGCGGTAAAGCCTCCCGAAATGCTGGTGGAAGACAAACCGCCGGCCACAGTCGGGTCTGTCGGCAAACCCGGAATCGAGAAGGCGTTGTTTCCGATCGAAAGCGTGTACTTGCCGGCCTTGGTCTTGGAGAGGCCGACGCGCGCGTCCAGCACTTTGTTCGATCCGAACAAGTGGGTATAACCGAGAGCTGCCTGCTGATCGAGAATCTCAGTTCTGCCGTTCGTCTGCCCATCGAGCGGCAGAGGCAGCGTCGGGTAGTTTATGCCCGTTTCTTTCCGGTCGCTGATCCGCAAGAACCATGAGCTGTTCTGGCTCTGCTGCCAATCCAATCGAAGATCGCCTTTATCCGCATTGTCGGTGAAGGGCGCTTCAGTCGGGAAGTCGTTTTGAGCCAAACCGGATCCGGCTAAGCCGCTGGTTGGAAGCCCGGGGAGTTGGCTGAAGTATCCGATGACCTGCTTTGAAATCGGATTGATCGCCGATGAGGGGATCTTAGTACCTGCCTTGTAGTAAGTACCCGGGACCAATGGGTTCTGCACATCTACCGCCAGTACGCCGTTTAGCTCATTCAGAGTCGGCGTCGTCAGGACCACAAGGGGTTTAAGGGTCTGACGGAAGCCTTCATAGTCGAGGAAAAAGAAGAGGCGATCCTTCATAATCGGTCCGCCCAGATTCATCCCAAACTGATTGCGATTAAAAACCGGCTTTTTGAAGGCAACCGAGCCGGCAGTCGGCTTGAAGTACCCCGCCGCATTCAAATCGGTATTGCGAATAAATTCATAAAGCGTCGCATGAAGATGATTGGTCCCGCTTGCCGAAGCGACGTTAATGGTGGCTCCCGAAGAACGCCCGTATTCAGCATTTTCATTGTTGGTCACCACATCCCATTGGGCGACCGAGTCCGGAGGAACGGCGATAATCTGGTTGTCAAAGCCCTGATTGCTCTCGCCGTATGCGTTATTGTCCAATCCATCCAAAAGAAAGTTGTTGAACATGCTGCGCTGTCCGTTGACGTTATAGGAGCCTTGACGCACCAAGCTGGTTACCGCAGTGGTAGTCGCAGACGTAGGGGCTTGGCGCGAACCTGTGACTAAGGCCAGCAGGTCCGAATAGTTTCGGGTTACCAGGGGCAATCCTTCGGTCTGATACTGGGTAATCGTCTGACCTCGCTGGCTCGAATCAGTTTCAAGTTGGAGCGCAACACCGGTCACCTCTACCGAGGCCTGCGCCTGGCCTATTTTCAGTTCCAGATCGATGCGCTGCCGAGTGCCTACCGAGATAGTGATGTTCTGGGCTACTGCCTCGGCATAGTTCGGTGCTTTGGCGGAGATCGTATAAACACCGACGTGCAGAGCCGGCAATTCATAGTCGCCGTTGCTATTGCTGGTGGCCGAGGTTGCAATGTTGGTGGCTGTATTGGTAGCTGTGATGGCGGCGCCGGGTACGACAGCCCCGCTCTGATCGCGAATGGTTCCGACCAGGCTTCCATTGTCGAATTGGGCCTGCGCAAGAGAACACGCCAAGAACAACGAGATGGCCATCCAAACTTGTCTGCTTATGTTTTTCATAACAGGATAATAAGGATTTTCGGTGAAAGGAGATTTAAAGCAAGTTGCCGCTGGTTCTGAATCTTAAATCGAAGCTGTGAATTTTCGATCAGCCGCCGCCCGCGGTAGCCGCCGAATAGCACCAGGTCGTCGCGCCGCCATGTAAAGCCGCAAAACTCAATGTGAACTGGATTTGGTTGTCGGGTGATGCGATCCGCACCGGTTCCGTCGGCGGCTTTCGCGCCCATGCACTCAACCATAATGAAGCAAGTAGAAAAAAACGCGGCAGCCGTCGTAAATGCCAACATAGAATATCTCCCCGGTCTTGGGGTTCATCCTCAGCAGCAACCAAGTATAAATGGCTGTCGGCCTGTCGGATTGACGCTATTCTGCGTCTACGGCCTGTTTAACGCTGATAGGACGACAGTGACGGGAGCCAGTTTTCGGATTCTAAGGCAGAAACGGAAAGGCGTGGCTTCGATGAACTCCACAAAGTGGCCTTTTGTTGAGGGAAAAGGCCATTGATGGCAGCGGCTTGTTGCTGCCGTAGGAAGCGGCGCCATCGGATTCGACCCGGTCTCTTACTTCGCGGCTTCGCCGGCACGATGAATCCAGATGGCGTTCCCCCCTCCTGAGCCCAGATGAACATTCAACACCGTGCTCCGGTCTACCGGGCGGCTTTCGAAGCTCGTGTGTGTGGCGTTCTTGGATACATCTGGAGCATCAGCATATATCTCAGCGATGTAAGCGCCCTCACCTAGAAAGTTGAGGGGAATTTGCAGGTTGCGCTGGTCCCAATTGGTGATGCTGCCCACGAACCAATCGGTCCCGCGTCTTCTTGCAATCGAGATGAACTCCATCGGCCGGCCATCGAGTACGCGGGTTTCATCCCATACGGTCGGCACCTTGCGAATGAAGTCAAAATCCTTCTGCCCCTTGTATGCTTCAGGATCGTCAGACACCATCTCGAACGGGCTTTCGAAGACAACAAACAAGGCCAGATCATGCGCGCGCGTGCCCAATACCATAGGCTTGACTGCCTGGGGCGTAAACTGATCGCGGTTACGGTTGCGAAAGCCGCCCGGCGTGTAGTCCATTGGCCCGGCGAGCATTCGGGTAAAGGGCAGCGTCGTATTGTGTACAGGATTCGTTCTCGCGCTCACCTTCGAATATTCCATCCCCATCACAGCCTCACGAGTGATCAGGTTAGGATAGGTTCTGCGAATCCCATCCGGCTTGTAGGCGCCGTGGAAGTCGATCATCAGATGATGCTCGGCGGCTTTCTCGAGTACTCTTTGATAAAAGTCGACCATCCACTGATCGTCGCGATTCATGAAGTCAATCTTGACGCCTGCGATGCCCCACTTTTCAAAGAGAGGAAAGGCTTGGTCCATATAACGATCAACCGAAGTCCAGTGCGCCCACAGCCAGATTCTGACGTTGCGCTCCTTGGCATAGCGCAGAAGTTCGGGCATATCAAGATTGGGGGTAACCTGCGTAATATCGGCAAGACGACCCTCTTTGCCCTCTAGAGCCCATCCGGCATCGATCAGCATGTAGGGAAAGCCGGATTGCGAAGCGAAGTCGATGTAGTGCTTCATGGTCGCTGTGTTCATGCCCGGCGTAAAGCTGACCTCGTCCGCTGCATCGCCTGACCACCAATCCCAGGCTGACTTACCCGGCTTGATCCAGGAAGGATTGCCGATCTTGGAGGGCTCGCTCAGGTTGAGCACGATGTTCGATTCGATCAGCCGGCCCGGTTGATCGGCAATCATCAGCACCCGCCATGGAGTCATCATGGGTACGCTGGCCTCAACCGCAATATCCGGACGATCGACCCGGGGCGCGAGCGTCGCCGCCAGCCGGAGCGAACGCCCCTTGGGGTGCTGCAGGTACATGCCGGCGTAATTGTTGATTTCCGCTTCCGTAATTGCCAACCATCCCTTGCCCGGCAGCTCCGCCAAGAGTGGCAAGCCGATCAGCCAATCCGGATGCAGACCGCTGACCAGCCTTTGTTGGTATTCGTCTTCGTAAGGTGTTTGGAAGCCATCCAGGATCAGCGGATAGGTAGTTGCGTCCTGGGAGTAGTTGAATCCGGTGAGTTCACGGGCGATTGCGAAGCTCTTGAGCACTTCCTGCTCGGGAAAGATATATCGGAAGGCCGCTCCATCGTTGAAGACACGCACTTCGAGGGAGAGCTTGCGTCCAAGCCCCGAACCCTCCTCAAAATCGATACGCGCGCTGTTGTAATGGTTCCGCGCTGTATCCGATTTTCCTGGCGGAGGCACGTATGTTTCATCCACGGCCCCCCGTTTTACCGCCATCTCTTGCAGTTGCGGTCCAAGTTGCGGCTGGTCCTGAATCTCAAATCCAAGCTGTGAGTTTTCGATCAGCCGCCGCCCGCGGTAATCCACCGAATAGCACCAGGTTGTCGCGCCGCCAGGTAAAGCCGCAAAACCCAAGGTGAATTGGATCTGGTTGTCGGGCGATGCGATCATCACCGGTTCCGCCGGCGACTTCTGCGCCCATGCACTCAACGATAAGGAAGCAAGTAGAAAAAAACTCGGCAGCCGTCGTGATGCCAACATAGAATATCTCCCCGGCCGTGGTGTTCACCCTCAGCAGCAACCAAAGTATAAATCGCCGTGGGGATAACACTATTCTGCTTCTGTTCTAGGTCCGCTAACAGGCCTTAATACATCCAGCTACAGTTGCGAACGAAATCGGTCGTCGGGGCGCGTTGCCAGGCGCTACCTAATTTTTCAACTTCTAAGATTCCCCCACTCCCGCGAAAGGCTCTGTATCTCATAATTATCGAAACCAGCGCACGGGTGTGAGCACGATTGAATCCGGGTACTCCCAACCAGCGCACGTGCCGGAGCTGTTTATAGCTCGCACACTGAACGGGGTCACTCATATGGGTTGAGAGACAGGTGAGCGCCTTGGAGGCCTCCCTAGGCGACAGAAGCCGATAGCCCTGTGGGATCGAAAACTTTGTTTCCCAGCGATGGCTGAGCTGGTTGGCTGCAGCAAAGTTATCAGCCATTTCTTGCTCTTCCGGGGTCGCAGGCATAAGACAACTCCGGCCCACCTGGGGAATATCCGCCTCCGAGTTCTCTGCGAAAGCAAGAGGCTCATTCATCGCGGCCCGATAGAGGGCGGAGTAAAGCTCGTAGGAGTCAGAGGGAACCGGGCCGCCGCCCGGTCTGTTCAGGGGACTGGTTACCTCCAAGTCTTCTATCGGTTGGGTGGAGAGCTTCCTCGTGTGCCGCGGAGAAGCCAACAGAAACCAAACGAGCGCCGCTGCTGCCGATATCAGAAATACCCGAAAGCCCAGCCGCCACGACTTACCCATCTTTCCAAACTCCATTCTCGTTTGCCTGGCGGTCACAGAGCAGTCAGGCCGATCCTGGCCCGGCAGTCGGGGCTGAATTGCCCTGCCCCTCCTTCTGGCCACCCTCTTGTTTCCTCTCGCGGGGCTGCTTAGTTTTCCAAAAAGCCTGCTGCAAATGCGCCGAATCCAAAGCCTGCCGCTCGATGCGCTGCGCTTCCGATTCGTGCCGCGACAACTCAGTCACCGAAGTCGCCGCCACCAGCTTTACCTGCTGCCAAGGGTAAATCTGGCTGCCGCGCACCAGATACCCGGACTTCGCCCAATCGTCGAGCAGATCGGTAACCCTGCTCTTCACGTCCACGTCGTCCAGAAATGGTAACAGTTCAAACGAATCACCCGATATCAGGTGCACAGTCACATGCGCCACGAGAACTGTTTCGTTCTGCGGCCTCTCTGCCTCTCTCGTATTTGCCATCTTTTCCTCTCCATGTTTTCGCCGGGCTGCTGGCTTTCCCACCTGGGGTGGCTTTGTGCAGCGGCACAAGCTGTGGGATGCGATTCCTTCAGAGACACTCAGCGGCAACCTCGGATTTCATGCCGGCATCGCTTAGAACATTCATTGCAACTACATCCGTCAGGAAAGCGTCTTAGAAATGGAAATGCACCTCACCAAACTGATCAACCACAAAATCATCGTCTTCGGGCCAAGCTTCCTCGACCAGGAAAAGCTTGAGAGCGTGAAGCTGCTGAGTGTAGAAGACGCCGGCATTTGGATCGAGAGTCAGGAAGCAGCCAACCGGATCATCAATAAGTTCCAGGTCAAACCTTCGTCGCCGAAGCTTGCGCTCTTTGTTCCTTACGGTCAGATCGTAACGATTTTGGCCAGTTCCGATTCGAACGGCGATGAGTGATAGACGGTTCCACATTATTCCCGTGCACGGTCGCCCGTTTTTCCCTATAGCGTTTTCACGATTGGTGTATCCCAAGAAACTACTCTCGACGCAGGTGTTCCATAGAACGCCTGCACATAACCAGCTCCCACCAGGACACAGTGATTGTGAAAACGCTATAAACAAGAGGTTTCGCGGATAGATTCCAATCGGCTGGCATGTGCATCTGAGACATTCAGGAGCTGTACCGGTGGCCAAACGGCTGATAAAGACACCTGAGATGCGGCGGAGCGAGGTGACAGAAAGAGCACCCGTCAGCGACCATCCTCCGGATGAGACTTCCTCCCGCCAGCAACATATCTGGCACTATGTCTCCCTTTCTCCCCTGCGCTCTCTCTGGAATCTCCAGGGGATTCCGGTACATGTCATCGCGAAAAATACTTGGAGGTCCTTATTCGCCGACAACCTCCTCGGCCGCGCGGCTGAACTGGGCTTCTACTTTATCTTTGCCCTCTTTCCTACTCTGTTTGCGGCTTGCTCCATCCTCGGCGTGGCAGCCCGCTCCGCCTCTCAAATTTACGATAGCTTGCTTGTCTATCTGGCGATCGTGGTGCCGCCCTCCGCCCTCGGTACCGTGCTTGAAACCTTTAATCAAACTACTGCCGTTGCCAGCAGCGGCAAATTGACCTTCGGTCTGGTAGCCGCCATCTGGTCCGCTTCCGTGGGCTTCTCTGCTATTCAAGAAGGTCTAAACGCCGTTTACAGAGTCAAAGAAGGCCGGCCTTACTGGAAGGCCCGGCTCTCCGCCATCGGCATGACCGTAATCCTCTCCATTCTCGTAACACTGATGCTCGCTTGCCTGCTGGGTGGAGACTTCGTTGCAAACTTCGCCCGCCACCATGTCTACAACCGCTACTTAGGTGCTTCCGCAGCACTGCTGTTCAGGATTGCCGCATGGCTTCTTGCTATCCTCCTACTCTCCCTCCTCTTTGCGGTCATCTACTACTTCGGACCCGATGTAAAAGCCAGCCGCTGGCACTGGCTTACACCCGGCTCTGCGATAGGCATCCTGGGCTGGATCGCCGCCTCGCTGGGTTTGCGCGTCTATGTCCATATAGTGGGCAACTATTCGGCTAGTTACGGCTCTCTCGGGGCAGTCATCATTCTCTTAACCTGGTTCTATCTGAGCGGATTGATGCTCCTGCTCGGAGGCGAGATCAATAGCGAGATCGAAGCCGCGGTGAAAGAAAAACAGCTCGCTGCGAATCGCCGGTTCGGGCCCGGACCTGTTCCCAACCCGCCTTTGAAACCAGAGTCCGTCTCGTAAGCGGTTTGAATCGGCGCACGATCATTCAAGCCAAATCATCCAGCTCGATCTGATCGATATAACACCAGCCCCACGTTTCCCCTGGCTCGAACGAGCGCACGATGGGATGTTTCGTCTTATGGAAATGTTTTGTCGCGTGCTTGTTGGGCGAGGAATCGCAGCAACCGACATGGCCGCACTCCAGACACAGCCGCAGATGAACCCAGCCGCTGCCCGTCTTTAAACACTCTTCGCAGCCCTGTGGCGTGTGTGGTGTTACATGCCGGATTTCACCGAGATGCGTGCAAGACTCCATCTTTTTTCTCCTCTAATGCGGGGTTGCTAAATAACGGTTCGCAAACAGGTATTGTTAATTACTCACGAGCGAACGTCTACAGCATGGGTAGCCTGCGAGGGCGTGGGCCGAGCGGAAAGGCTTGGTCGATTTGGTCCACATCGGCTTCCGACAATCGGAAATTTCCAGCCCCCGCATTTTCCGTCGCGTGCTCAGGATTGGAAGCCTTTGGAATCACAAAGAGTTCAGGACGGCGCAATAGGAACTGAAGCGCGACCTGGCGCGGGGTCGCTTCCTGCTGCTCGGCGATTTCCTTCAGTACGCGGCCTCCTTTCGAGCCGGGCTGAGGAAATCTCCCATGACCGAATGGGCTGTAGGCCACTACGGCTACATTGTGTCTCTCGCACCAGGGAATTACGTCATGTTCGACCGCGCGTTCTTCTAAGTGATACAGGACCTGATTGCAGACGAGATGGCCTGTTTCCGCAATCTGCCACGCTTCCGTCAAATCCGGTACGTCGAAGTTGCTCACGCCCCAGGAACGAATCATCCCTTCCGCCTGAAGTTTTTCGAATGCCGCGAAGGTTTCTTCCAAAGGATGCTGGCCGCGCCAGTGCAATAAGTAGCAATCCAGATGGTCGGTTTTGAGCCGGGCCAGAGATCGCTGGCACGCCAGGATCGTTCCTTTGCTGGAGGCATTCTCAGGAAGAACCTTCGAGACCACGAATACTTCGTCGCGCCGTCCTGCGATCGCTTCACCAACCACTCTCTCCGCGGCTCCCGATCCATACATCTCCGCAGTGTCGATATGGGTCATGCCGAGATCGATGCCGCGGCGCAAACCATCCACTGCAAACGCGGGGTTTTCGCTCTCTTCGTACCAGGTCCCCTGACCGATTACCGCGACCTCCCGCTGGGTGGAACCGAACCGGCGCTGTTCCATGGCCGTCCTCCACGTGCCCGTGGTTAAAGCATAATTCCAAGTTCAGCGAAGCAAAGAATGTATGCGCTAAATCCGCGCACCAACCCGGATTTTGGGGCCTGCCAAGGCAAGACTACTCCCAGAACAGTTGCCGAGGGAGCCCGTGATTTCCTTTTCAGATCTGATGGCCGGAGTCTCGACTGGATTGCACCAGTCCATCCAATTCCATCGCGGATTCCACATCCAGGTAAAGGGTCGCATCCGGATGGACGCGAAGGATGGTAGCAGGACAATCCGTCGAAATAGGCTCAGTGAGCGCGCGTCTGACAATTTCCGCCTTTCGGCTGCCGGGAACCGAGACGATCAGTTTCGGTATGCGGAGGATTGCCGGGACAGTTAGGGTAAGGGCGCGCTCCGGAACCTCCTCCAGATTATGAAACCAACCTTCCGCCGCCTGCTGCTGCCTGCATGCTGCATCCAGCTTGACCACTTTCATATCGGCGGGGTCTTCAAAATCAGCTTCTCCAGGGTCATTAAAGGCGATATGTCCGTTCTCGCCGATCCCGAGCAAACAGAGCTGTGGATCGGCCGAGCGCAATTTTTGAACGTACTCCCGGCATATCGAATCAGGGTCATCGGAACTTCCATTGATCTCGAAGAACTCCAGCAAGGGCACGCGCCGGGTAAGATTTTCGCGCAGATAGCGCCGGAAAGAGGCAGGATGGTCCTCGTCGATCCCCATATATTCGTCCATGTGAAAGCCGCGTACTTTGTGCCACGGCAAACCGGAGATCGAGGTCATTGCTCGCAGAGTGTTAAGTTGGGAAGCGCCGGTTGCGAAAACAACGCCTATGCTTTCCCGGGACTGATCCAGTTGGTGGAGCGCTTCTGCCGCGGCCCGTGCCGCTGCCTCACCCGCGGCTTTAGCGTCGTCGTGTAGCTCTAACCTCAAAGCATCAACTTGAAACTGTGTAATCTCCATATGTTCCAGGCCGATGATTCTTTTATTGCTGCAAGTGCCATGACCGGTGATCGACTTACAGGAAGTGAACGTCCTCAAGCGTTCTCACCAAGTTTCTGAGCGGATGAATCCGTTGCTCTTTATAAGATATGGCCTTACAGGCTGCGGAAAAACTCTGCTTTGTATCAGATATGGCCTTTTAGGCCGTACGTTCTATCGTTGAAAATTGATCCGGCTTTAGCCGCTGCGAGGATCTTTCTGTCCGTAGATGATACTGTCGCAGGGGTTAAAAGCTCTGATTATCTTGCTATTTACGGCACGACTGAAGTCGCGCCCAAAGCTGTACAGTTTTTCTATAGTTCCTATAACGTTATTTCTTGATACCTCTCCGACGAGAGTCCTTTTTCCGCAGCCTGTGAAGCCCAGTATTTTGCGCGCGGGCGGGGAGTTACAAATTAAAACGCTGCTGGTGAAAGGTGAGGAGCGGGAGTGAAAGCTCGAGGAGCCGGACTCTCCCCCTGATCCTTTCCCGGAAGACTGCAGTACAGCAGCAACAACTGTCTTAAAGCATTTTAGGTTTTACTGTGAACTGTTTATGCCAGCTATGAGCGGCCGTTCTTCAATGGAACGGCCGCGTCGGAAGCGGTTTTCTCGTCTACACCGAAACCTAAAATGTCTTAGCGCGCTGCTCGCGGGCTCTCCTTGGCCGGGTTGGGCGGGAGCACAGGCTTTGCCGTAGTTGCGCCTGGGGGAAGATTTTTTACCGCCAGCGGCGCGCCCATCGGCCGTAGTCCCAGAGCGGGCTGCGCCACCTGATGCTGGTGCATCGTGACAATAATAGCAACGGCTGCAACTTTGCCTGCGCAGCGATAGCTGTGAGGAGTGCTCGCGTCAAAGTACACGCCATCTCCCGGTTCGAGTACGTAAGTCTTCTCCGCATGCCGGATTTCCAGCTCGCCTTCAAGCATATAAAGAAATTCATAGCCGGCATGGACATGCGGACGGACTTCCACGGTCTTCTTGAGAGGAACGAATTCCGCATAATAGGGATCGAGGTGCCGGTCGGGAACCATGTAGCCCAAACTCTCGAAGTAGTAGGTCGGATCATCAACCCCGGTTTGCGGCAATCGAACACGTTCCTTTTTCCGGTGAATGCGGAACAAAGTGTGAGGTTCGGTCTCAAAGAAGTAGGAGAGATCCTTGCTGAAAACCATGGCAATGCGGGCCAGGTTCCGCAGCGTGGGAACCACCCTTCCGGTTTCCAGTTGCGAGAGAAAACTCGCGGATAAGCCGGTATGCCGGCCTAGCTCCACCAGCCCCATTGATTTTTTCAAGCGAAGCCGCTTGATACGCTCGCCAATGCGCTTCTCACTGATGAAGCTTTCCGCACTTGCCGGATCGATTTGAATAGCTGCCGTTTCCTGCATAGTGGCCATAGGACGGTCCTTTTCTTCACAAGTAACTTCTGGTAACAAAAAGAAACGATTCAGATATTCCTACTATCCAAATCTATTGCCGGGCTATCAACATTATTCTCCCTCGGCGAACGAAAGACAAAGGCAAAAAATCCTTGCAAAGTAATCGGATCATTCTCAGCGGAGGCTCAGGCCTCATCGGTACTTCTATTAGACGCAGTTTTAAGCCCAAGCTAATAGAAATATTGCAGCTTGTCCGGAGCGGCTCGGCGCTCGACGAGCGGCAAGTTATTTGGGACCCTTATGCGGCTGCTCCGCTGGCCGATTCCTCCTCCCTGGCTTGCCTGGAAGGATCGGCCGCCGCCATTCACCTCTCTGGCGCCGGCGTGGCTGACCACCGTTGGACAGCGCGCTATAAAGAGACCATCTTCGAGAGTCGCGTCCGGACCACCCACGCCCTGGCTAGCCTGCTTGCCGGGCTGCAAATGAAACCGGCGGTACTGATCTGTGCGTCTGCAGTCGGCATTTATGGTACGTGCGGGGATGAAGCATTGGATGAAAGGTCACCCTCCGGCAGCGGATTTCTGGCCGAAGTCTGCAGGGCATGGGAGGAGGCGGCTGAACCGGCCGCCCGTGCGGGTATCCGCGTGGTGCATTTGCGTTTCGGGGTAGTGCTCTCCGCGAAGGGCGGAGCCTTGGCCAAGATGCTCCCGGTTTTCCGCCTGGGATTGGGAGGCAGACTAGGCAGCGGCAAACAGTGGATGAGTTGGATCACGCTGCCGGATGCCGTCCGCGCCGTCGAGTTCGCGCTCGCAGCAGAAAGCCTCTCCGGAGCATTGAACGTGGTTGCGCCGGTGCCAGTGACGAATTCAGAGTTCACCCGCATCCTTGGCCGGGTGCTGCACCGGCCCACTCCGTTTGCCGCTCCCGCAATTGCGCTCAAGCTTACTTTTGGCGAGATGGCGGATGGCGCCATTCTGGCCAGCCAGCGTGTATTCCCGAACCGGCTCCAGGCCGGAGGTTTTCAATTTCAGCATCCTGAACTGCGGGGCGCCCTGGAGTCTCTCATCTATTGATTTCTCCGGCCATACAAGCAGCAATGCGAATTGTTTGTTCGCTTACGATTTACATTGCGAAAAAATGATCTACGCTCAGAGAGAATGAAGCGCCGGCTTTTCGCAATCCATCCCGCACCACTCCTCGCCTTTCCGATTGCGCTGCTAGCCGGCTGCGGAAGCGTTGGCGCTCCGGCCCCTCCCAGCCTGAACTTGCCGACCCCGGTGCAGAACCTCTCCGCTATGCGCAAAGAAAATTCCGTGCAGCTGACCTGGACCATGCCGGCGCGTACGACGGACCGTGTTGTGCTAAAACATCCCGTCCCGGCGGAGATCTGCCGCAAGGCCGGCGGGGGCATCTGCGTAAAGATCGGAGTCGTTGTCTTTCCACCTGATCAAGCGGCAAACTATACCGACCATTTGCCACCCGAAATGGTACGGGAACCAGCCCAGTTGCTTACGTATGAGGTGAATCTGCGCAATCGTGCCGGCAAATCGGCGGGTATTTCCAACCCTGCCCTGAGTGCCGCGGGACCTGCTCCCCCTGCATTGACAGGGTTGGCCGCTCAGGTGCGGCGCGATGGTGTTCTGCTGAGCTGGCATCCCGCTACGGAGGCTTCCGCGAATGACCAGGGATCGATCCTCTTCCGTATCCGGCGAGACTTGCTGCCGGGGGGGAATACGGGGCGGCCGTCATCCGCCAAGATCCCCAACGCCCAAGTCCCGCCCCAGGTCACCCTGGCCGTACGTGTCACCGGCCATGCCGACCCGGGTCACGCGCTCGACAACAACGTCCAGCCAAACCAGAAGTACCGGTATACGGTGGTACGCGTAGCTACGCTCACTCTGGCCGGCCACTCCATCGAAATCCAAGGACAGCCCGGCGATCCGATAGTGGTTTCGACCACCGACGTTTTCCCTCCGGCCGTCCCGCAAGGGTTGGTAGCTGTAGCGGATGCCGCGGCCGGCGCCATCGATCTTTCATGGACCCCGGATTCCGATGCCGATCTGGCCGGATATTATGTATATCGCCGGGATGTGGGGACGTCGTTGGCGGCGCAGCGAATTCCGCAGCCAACTTCTTCCAATTCAGCATCGTCTGGAGCGGAAACAGCGAAGCGAGAAGCCCCCATCGCCACACCCGCTTTCCATGATGCGCAAGCCGAACGAGGGCACACCTATGCCTACTCTGTTTCCGCCATAGACCAGAATGGCAACGAAAGCATGCGTTCGCCTGAAGTGGTGGAGACTCTGCCTAACCGGTGATGCTGTGCAAATGCGGGCTGTCAGAATCTGAGCGCCTCGTTTACGCCAGAGTATGGATAGAAAAAGGTATCCTCAGCAAGACGCGCAGGGTTAGGTTCGCGAACCATGGCGCGGGATAGCGATTATGACGCCTGCAGAATTTCTCTCTCAGTCCAAAACTACACCGGAAACCAAAAGAGGCACGTGATGAGATATTGCCGTCTGCAAACACCGCAGGGGCCGCAATTCGCCGAGGTCGTCGAGCGCAATGGCCAGCTCTGGGTCGAACGGCTCATTCCCCCTTTCGAGGAAGATACCCTCACCAGCTTCCTTGATCGGCCCATTCAGCCTTTTCCCCTGGCTGGCGCCCAACTGCTTGTGCCCGTCGTTCCCTCGAAGATCGTCTGTGTAGGCCGGAACTATCGTGATCACGCGGCGGAGCTGGGCAATGCCGTCCCTGCGGAGCCGTTGCTCTTTTTGAAAGCTCCTTCAGCCCTCCTGGCTCCCGGGGGAACCATCCGCCTGCCGCCACTCTCCGAGCGAGTAGATTTCGAAGGCGAGCTGGCAATTGTAATTGGCGAAAGGTGCTCCAAGATCGGCGTTGAGGAGGATGTCCGGCAGTACATTCGCGGCTATACCGTCGTCAACGACGTGAGCGCCCGCGACCTGCAGAAAAAGGATGGCCAGTGGTCACGGGCCAAGGGATTCGATACCTTTTGCCCAGCCGGGCCGCTGGTGACCGATGAAATCGATCCAATCGCCGGTGTAGGAGTAGCTACCCGCTTGAATGGCGAGCTTCGCCAGCAGGGGAACACCCGCGACTTTATCTTCTCCATCGATTTTTTGCTGCGCTATATCACCGCGGCTATGACGCTCTGCCCTGGAGACTTGATCCCTACCGGTACGCCTGCCGGCGTGGCGCAGATGCATTCCGGAGACCGCGTGGAAGTTACTGTAGAGGGAATCGGTACGCTGATGAATTCAGTGGAGTGAGCGATCCGCGCCTGAGCATTTCACAGTTGATGTAGGCACGAAAGACTCACCCGGCGCAGGCATTCCGCCAAAGAATGCCTGCACGTAGCTCAATCTAATCCAGATCGCAGCAACTGTGAAAATGCTCTTATAGAGCGGTTACACTAAGGAGTAAGGAGTCTGCTCATGGCCAAGACATTGCTCGACCAGCTTCGCGAAATGACGGTTGTGGTCTCGGATACGGGAGATTTTGAGTCCATCGAGAAATTCAGACCACAGGACGCCACTACCAACCCTTCTCTTCTGAGCGCGGCCGCGGCGATGCCGCAATATCAGCCCATTGTGGATGGCGTGCTCAAAGAGGCCCAGGCGCGGCTTGGTTCCAATGCCAAGGATAGCGAGGTGGCGAAGGCTGCCTTCCAACACCTGGCGGTAGCATTCGGAAAAAAGATCCTGGCCATTGTTCCTGGCCGGGTGTCGACCGAGGTGGATGCCCGCCTCTCTTACGATACAAACGCCACAATGCAGCAGGCGCGGGAGATCATTGCCCAGTATGACCAAGCGGGAATCTCACGCGAGCGGGTGCTGATTAAGATCGCTTCCACCTGGGGCGGCATCAAGGCGGCGGAGCAACTGGAAAAGGAAGGGATCCACTGCAATTTGACCCTGCTGTTCGGAATGCATCAAGCGGTCGCATGCGCGGAGGCGGGAGTCACGCTGATATCTCCGTTCGTCGGCCGCATCCTGGACTGGTACAAAAAGGATACCGGCAAGGACTATCAAGGCGCGGACGATCCCGGCGTTCAGTCGGTGACCAGCATCTACGGATACTTCAAAAAGTTTGGTTACAAAACACAGATCATGGGCGCCAGCTTTCGCAATATAGGTGAGATTCGCGAACTGGCGGGCTGCGATCTGCTGACCATCTCACCGCAGCTCCTTGGCGAGCTTGCCTCCACGGCCGAACCCCTTGCCCGCAAGCTGGACCCGCAGAAAGCCAAGACTCTTGATATTGAAAAAATCTCCATCGATCAGGCGGCCTTCGAGAAAATGCATGCAGCCGATCGGATGGCTTCCGACAAACTGACCGAGGGTATCGAGGGTTTCAGCGCAGCGTTGGTAAAACTCGAGAAGTTGCTCGCCGAGCGGCTGGCAACCTTGAAGGAGAATGCTCCGAAGGAAGTGGCGGCGCGTTAAACAGGGGTCAGGGATCAGCGCAGGTGCTCCACGTTACCGGACGTAACCGCGGATCTTTCCGCTACGCTACACGTCGGTTGGGCCTGATCCCCGATCTGTCGCTTCTGTTTACTTGCCGTGCATGTACGTTCTGTATTGCGTGTCGATGACCCCTAGATTGCGCGCTAAGCCAAGTTTGGCTTCGTTGTATTGCACAGTCGTACTTACCAGGTTGGTTTGCGCGCCTGCCAGAGTAGATTGGGCTTCTACCACCGGCAAGTTATCGTCCACGCCTGCTTGAAAGCGCTCCGTGGTCTGTTCGAGCTCTTGCTGGGCCAGTACGACATTGCTGCGCGCCACGCGCACCAATTGAGCAGCCGATTGCACATCGAGCAGGCTGTCGCGCAGCTGTTGATCGATCTGCGCTTTCAAATTCGTAAACTGTTCTCTCAAATCGGAAAGATTGGCGGATGCTACCTCGCGGTCGCCGCGGAATTTTGCTTCTTCAAAGATCGGCAAGTTGAGCGATCCCGCGGCGGCAAATGTGCCGTGGTAGAGCCCACGGGTCACTCCCGTGACGCCGTAGTTGCCGTCAAAATCGAGGGTCGGCAGCCGCTCCCATTTCGCCGCCCTGCGTTCCAATTCCGCAGCGCGTATGCGTGCCTGAATTCCCTGATAATCCTGGCGGCTCTGGTAGGCAAGCCGCTTAGCTTCCTGAAGTTCCATGGCCGCTAATTCGGAGTAAGGGGCGGCATCTGTGAGTTGAATCTTCTGCTCCGGAGGCAAGCCAATCTCCCGATTGAGATTGATTTTCGCTTTCTCAAAGTTGTTCTCCGCTTCGATCACGCTTTGCTGCTGGGCTTGGAACTGCACTCGCGCTCGCAGTTCATCCAGATTCGCTGCTGTGCCCGCCTCATGCCGGGCCACTGTCTGATTGAGTATGAGCTGGTCCGTCCGGAGAAGCGACTGCGCGTTATCCACCTGAGATCCGGCGGCCAATGCTTCCAGATACGTCGAGCCGACATTCAGCACCACCAATCCGCGAGAGGATTGCGTGTTGAAGTATGCGGCCACCGCATCTGCTTTCGCGGCCCGGTACTGGTCAAATGAGGGGAGGTTGAACAGAGTCTGAGAAAAATTGACCATCGCGTCGGTGGTATCGACCTTCACGATGGTTGAAAACCCAGCAAAGTTCAATCCAGGAAAGAGCGGAGCGATTTTTTTCAGAACACTTGGCGAAAATCCCAGTGCGGCCAAATTGAACTGGTGCGCCGCCGTGTCGCCCTGGGCCGTGATCGTCGGCAGCAGCGGTTGAAGGCTTTTGAGCGTCTCAGCCCGGACGCTCTTCTCCTGGGCGCGCGCTTCGACGATAGCCAAGTTATGTTGGATGCCCATCCGGATGGCCTCATCCAGAGAGAGTTGCCTGGTGTCAGCCGTCGCCTGCCCAGTGGTCACGCTGCCGTAATAAGGATTTTGCGCGGAACTCCGGTTACCGGTTTGCGCCGCTAATGATCCTGAAGACAGCCATGCCGCCAAAGATGCTGCCAAATAGGTAATTAAAAATCTCGACATTTGCGGCTGCTGGGTCCTTTCAGTCCTTATCGTTAGATCAACTTGCGAGCTTCAGGTTGCCAAAGTAGGGACAACGCGGTGTGGCAACATCCGGCTTGCCTCCTGTCATCGTATCAACGTGGCGTCGAGTAGCTTGATACGTGGCGAACGGATTCTCTACGAGTGAGATGAAATGAAGGGAAGTCTTTTCACCAGTGATACCTGAACGGCAGGAATCCATATTCGATTTGCGTAAATCCGGCTCTGGTGAGGTCCTCATGGCAACGCCATCTCCGATTCGTCTGTTGTTCGTCAATGCCGATCCCGCAATGTCGGCGGCGATGAAAGCCCATCTGGATAGGATGGAATTCGAATATAGGATCTTCGATGCTGCATCTCGCGAGGTATTTTCCGGCTATATGCGCAGCCATCGTCCTCAGTTGGTGTTTGCGCACGAAGGAGGGATTCCGGAATTATCCCTTGAGGATGTTGTCAAGGCGGTAGAGAGGAAAGGGCGTGAAATCCCGGTCGTGGTACTAGGCGAAAGCCGGCGTGAGCGTCCTGCAATTCGCGTTTTGCGCAGAGCCACCTCTGAATATGTGCACTTGGCGGAGATGGAGCGTCTGCCTTCCATCATTAAGCGTTTGCTGCGCGATACACTCGGCAAAGGGGGTTCCGAGGAGTTGCGGAATGCGGCAGGCATCATGCAGGAAAATCAAAGGTTGGTGACCATTGGCCGCCTGACGGGCTCAATTGCCCATGAGATAAATAATCCGCTTGAAGCTGTCACCAATCTGCTTTTCCTTATGGAGCACGAGCCGGATTTGCCCCAAAAGGTCCGCGACTATCTGACCATAGCCCAGAAAGAGTTGGAACGCGTAGTTCAGATCTCGAAGCAAACGCTCAATTTCTATCGGGACACAAGCTCGCCGGTTCCTATCCGGATGAGCAGCCTGTTGAATGAAGTACTGGTGCTTTACGCGCGCAGAATCTCCGAAAAACATCTTCAGGTGATTCGCCGATTCGGCGAGGAACAGCCGCTGACCATCTTCCCGGGAGAAATGCGTCAGGTATTTTCCAACCTGATCGCAAACGCTATCGAAGCATGCGCCACGCATGGCAAACTCCATCTGCGCATCCGCAAGTCACGTTTCTGGGGAGACGCGGGTATCCACGGACTGCGGATTACCATTGCGGACAACGGCACGGGCATGAGCGCGGAGGTTAGCCGCCGCATTGGAGAACCTTTCTTTACCACCAAGGGTGAGGGAGGAACAGGCTTGGGACTTTGGGTATCTCGATCGATCATTGAGCGTTATGGAGGCGACCTGTTGCTCCGTTCCAGTACGGGGAAGCGCCATGGGACCGTATTCAGCATTTTGCTTCCCACAAATCTTCGGCCCCGTGCGGTTGGCAATCCTCCGGAAGCGAAGCCGAAGTCGTCCGGCTCAACTACCAAACGATTCGGGGACGAGCCGGCCGAACGGGCGCCGAGCTGGCTGGCCAACGGCGCATAGGGCGTAGGCCGATCGGATCTGATTTGTCCTAGGGCCTGTTAACAGGCCCTAAGCTTCGTCGTCGGGTAGCTGCTGCCTTTGTGCCGAAGCCAGGACCTTTTCCGTGGCTGCCGCCGGTGTCACCTCATAGTGGTCCATCTCCATGTGGAAGGCGCCTCTTCCCTGAGTCAGAGAGGTAAGGGTGGCGCCGTAGGCCAGCATTTCGGCCATCGGCACCTCGGCCTTGATTGCCGTCGAGCCATTGAGGCTTTCCATTCCCTGAACACGGCCGCGCCTTCCATTGAGATCCCCCATTAAGGCGCCGGCGAAATCCTGCGGCGCTTCAATCACCACGCGCATTATAGGTTCCAGCAGCACGGGCTTGCATTGCTCCATGCATTTACGGAAGGCCAGCCGCCCCGCCATTTTGAACGATAATTCGTTCGAATCCACATCGTGGTAGCTCCCATCCAAGAGCACCACCCGAAAATCGACCACGGGAAAACCGGCCAGCCAGCCGCGTGCGGCTGCCTCCTGAATGCCCTTCTCGATTGCCGGAATAAACCCGCGAGGAATCGCGCCGCCGAAGATCTCATTGACGAACTCGAATCCGGCTCCTCGGGGCAGGGGTTCCATACGGATCTTGCAATCGCCATACTGTCCGTGGCCGCCAGTCTGCTTTTTGTGCTTGCCTTGGGCTTCGGCTTTGGCGCGGATCGTTTCCCGATACGGCACTTTGGGAGCCTTCAGGCTGACCTCGGTATGGTAGCGGCGGCGCAGCTTCTGCACGACGGATTCGATGTGCGGCTGCCCCGCTCCGGCAATCAGGAATTCGTTGGTCTGGCCATCGCGATAGAAACGGACCATCAAATCCTCTTCCATCAGCTTGTGCACGGCTGGCGCCAGCTTGTCTTCGTCGGCCCGGGTTTTAGGCTCGATGGCATAGGTCATCGCCGGTTCCGGCATGGTCACGGGGTCGAAGTAAATCTCCTGACCCTTCTCTCCTAACGAATCGCCGGTGAACGTCTCGCGCAGCTTGGCCACGGCTCCAAGATCGCCGGCGTGCAATTCCGTTACCTGTACGGCGGTGCGCCCCTGCATCACCGCCAGATGCGGCAATCGCTCCACCGTCCGGCGGCTGTAATTCGTCACTGTCGCGTCGTTCTTTAACACCCCGGAAAATATTTTGAAAAACGAAATTCTTCCCGAAAAGGGGTCGGACATGGTCTTGAACACGTAGAGCGATAAGGGCTCATGATCGTCTACCTTCCGCAGGACCATCTCGGAAACTCCGTTGAGCCCGTCATGGCTGCCGGGGGAGGCGGTATCCGCGCTCTGCGCGGCCGCGCGGGTAGGGCTCTGCGCGTCGGCCGTTCCCCTGGCCGCCACCGGGACCCGCTCTACCGGCGCCGGCGCATACACTTTGAGGAAATCGAGCAGACGGTCGGTTCCCACATTCCTCAAGCCGCTTACGAAAAGCACAGGGAAAATCCTGTCCTCGCGAATGGCCTCGTGCAGTGCGGCGATAAGGTGCTCCTCCGGAATCGTGCCTTCGCGGAAGAATTCTTCCATTAATTCATCTTTGCCTTCGGCCACCAACTCCACCAACGCTTCGTGTGCGGCTTTGGCCTCCTCCCGCATACGCACTGGAATCTCCGAGAGCCGGCCGCGGCCGCTTCCATCCTGCTCATATACGAAAGCTTTCATGGTGACCAGGTCGATCACTCCCCGGAAACCGGCATCTTGGCCGTTGCCTTCCAGTATTGGCAACTGCACCGGGACAACTTGGCGGCCGAAGCGTTCGACCAGAGCCGCAAGAGTGGCTTCGCGATCCGCGCGTGGGGAGTCCATCTGATTTACCACGATCGCTCGCGGCAGGTTGAATTCTTCCGCAAACTTCCAAACCCGCTGAGTGACGGTCTCGACGCCGCTGGCGGCGTTGACCACTACTAAGGCCGACTCCACCGGCAGCAGCGCCGCGCGAGCCTCATGCGCGAACATATGAAAGCCCGGAGTATCCACAAGGTTGACTTTGACCCCATCCCATTCGGCGAAGGCCAAGGCGTTTTGCATGGTGGTCCGGCGGGCGATATCCTCATCGTCGTACGCCGTAATGGCGCTTCCGTCATCCACACGGCCCATTCGGTCGCTCATCTTGGCGGCATAAAGAAGGGCGGAAATCAGCGTGGTCTTACCGCAGTGCGAATGCCCTATCATCGCCACGTTACGAATGTCCTCTCCGCTATAGGTCTTCACTGAACCATTCATCCAGCATCCCTCCAGTTTTTCGTCCCAGGTCTCCCCGTCTCCAGACGGCGTTTCCAGCCTGTTTTGGAGTACTGACGAAACAAGCAGGCGTTGGGCAGCGGAACGCTGCCGCGGAACTTCCGAAGGCGCGGAATGCGTTGCGATGCGCACCTCGGGAACCGGGGGTGCGCCCGTCTACTACGGCCCCGGAGCTGATAAGTACGCTCAATAGCAGCCGAAAATCCTCCCGCGGAATGTCTTCCACCGGTTTTGCTTCCGATTCTGAGATCCTGATTCATGGCGAGCACCAAAGGGCCCAAGCGGAAGAAATTTCGTGCGCTCCAGCGGCCCCCTGTCTTTGGAGTTGCCGAGTCTAGCACTAGCGCCCACGTTGATACAACTCGTGAAAACATCCTCAGGTTGGGGCCTGCGGCAAATGGGCAGGCGATCTCTTCCCGGGATCGCAATACGCCCCCATGACACCGTCTTTCTGCCGCCGCCGATTCCTGCATCCAACAAGATCGAGCGGTGAACTCTCGAACTAAATTATTCAAGACAATGCAACTACAAGAGATCGTTACCGATCCTGTTCAAGCAGCGAAGGATGCCGGCCTTCGTTATGTCTCCGATACCCAGCCAGGCATCCTGCGCAAGCGCTCGGGTAAGGGATTCCGCTACGTTGGGGTTGATGGCGCTCCTATGCGCGATTCCGAGATTCTAGCGCGCATCAAGTCGCTCGCTATTCCCCCGGCTTGGACCGATGTTTGGATTTGCCCGAACCCGAGGGGGCACTTACAGGCAACAGGACGTGACGCCAAGGGCAGAAAACAGAGCAAGTACCACCCACATTGGCGTGAGGTGCGGGATGAAACCAAATATGAACGGATGTTGGTGTTCGGAGCTGCCCTTCCGGCAATCCGCGAACGGGTGGAGCACGATCTAGCTATTCCCGGGCTGCCGCGCCAGAAGGTCTTGGCCACTATCGTGCGATTGATGGAAGTTACGTTAATCCGCGTCGGCAACGCAGAATATGCGCGCGAAAATCACTCCTACGGATTGACTACGATGCGAGGCCGCCATGTGCATGTTCGAGGGTCGACGGTCACGTTTAAGTTCCAAGGGAAGAGTGGCGTACGCCATACGATCGACATATCGAACCGCCGGCTGGCGAAGATTGTCCAGCGCTGCCAGGACATTCCCGGTTATGAGTTGTTTCAATATATAGACAGCGAAGGCGAGCGCCACACTATAGATTCGGCGGATGTGAATGACTATCTGCGCGAGATCAGCAACCAGGATTTCACAGCTAAGGATTTTCGCACATGGGCGGGCACGGTCTTGGCATGTATGATGCTGCGGGAGTTTGAAGCCTTCGAATCCCAAGCCCAAGCAAAGAAAAACATTGTACGAGCCGTCGAACTGGTCGCGGAGCGTCTCGGGAACACGCCTTCCGTTTGCCGGAAATGTTATGTGCATCCGGCACTGCTGGAGTGCTATCTGAGTGGAGCAATGATCGAGATCCTTAATAATATGCGTGTTGAACAAGAAGCTGCCGGCTCCTCCAACAAGCTGCGGCAGGAGGAAGCTACGCTGATGCATTTACTGCAGCAGATGCTCGCGCTTGCCGAGGTTCGGCCAGGAAAATGAGTTGGCTACCCGGACAGTGGATTCGAAATTCCCGGCGTTCCGTGCGCATCGATCACACATCTGACGCCAACGGCGCAAGCGCAAAACAAAACGCTTGATTACCAAAGCGCTCAATTGAGGCCCGCTTACGGTGACCGAAATCAGATTGCAAGGGTTCAGTTTCGGGCTGCATCATAGGGGGTATGAGACCTGCTCGCTATTTTCGCCTGCACGTCCCGCTGGTCGGCCTAATGTTATTTCTGTCCCCGCTGGCTGTACTGGCCGACGGTGCAACTGACCATTCAAACCTTGCCGGGATCTATCAATCCCATGCAGGCAAGAAGGACCCGTTTATGAATTTAAGTCTGGGCGCAGATGGGACCGCAACCGTGACGGAAGATCCTGGGGGAGGCGCAATGACCTTGTTCGGTCATTGGGTCGATTCCGGCGGCCAGGTAAGGGTCACTTTCGATGCCGCGGAGGGTAAGCCGGCCGAGCCCCCGATGATTTTTCAGCCCAGCCACGATGGACTGCAGGCGGTCACTTGGAATCACGCCGCATGGGGGAACGCGACTCCACCGCCAATGAAAAAGGGTTATAAAGTGAAAGAGAAGTATTGGTTTACAACGGTACGCTAGGGCAATTTCTCATAAGAAAGACCAGGGCTAAAGCCCGATTTTGTTTAGCCCAATTGCTTACGCGGGTTCGCCGCGGCGAACCCGCTTTCCCCGCTAAAGCCGGGAACTACACCGGTGGAAGCCCTGGGCTTCCAGCCCAGGGAGGCGGACCTTTTAGGTCCGCCGAAAGAGGCTAGTTAAATCAAGGGCTTTTAGCCCTGGTGCTGTGATGTTCGGGTCACGTTATGTCACGCTTATGAGAAATCCCGGCTAGGGCACGGCTAGCGCAGCGTCCAGGCTAGTTTTTTCCGCAGCCCGAATAACCGTTCACTTTACCGCACTCCCAATGCGCAATCCGTCACTTCGCCGGCTGCAGAAGCAGCCTTTGCACGCGCCAGTTCAACAGTTCAGCAACGTAGAGTTCATTCGCAGACGGGCAGGCAATTTCATGTATCCAGCCGAACTGGCCGGCTTGGTGGCCAGTTTGCCCAATCACCCCCAGCACAGTCCCGTCCAGGCTCAATTTGTAGACGCGCCCTGGATAGGCATCCGAAGCGAAAAGAACCTGATGAGGCCCGGGAGTGATGCAGACTGCCCAGGGCGAGCCATTCAGCATCAGCTTGTTGAAAGGCGCATGGGCCGCTGAATCAGAACTGGCAGCGACGGTATTCGTCTTCGGCATGTTGCCGAGCCAGGGATGAATGCTGTGATCGTAGGGCACGCTGATATGGATCTCGCGAAGGTACTTGCCTTGATCGTCGAAGACCTGTATCCGGCCGTTGCCCCGGTCAGCCACGTACACGTTGCCCTGTGCGTCGGTCGCGATACTATGCGGCTGCAGAAACTGGCCTGGACCGCTTCCCGGCTCACCCCATGATTTGATCCAGTTGCCGTCCTTGTCCACTTCCGCAATGCGCGAATTGATGTAGCCGTCGCTGATAAATGTGTTCCCCGCCGCATCCCAGGCCACGTCGGTGACCTGCCGGAATTCGCCGTCGACGGGAGGCAGCGGCGGCCACACGTGCTTGAGCGGCCCGGTCCCTTCGTCGGAGGCTTCTTGCTTACGGCCCAGGACCATCGCCACGCGTCCCTCCGGGTTGAACTTGATCACCATATCGGAGCCCTTATCAACCACCCAGATGTTGTCCTGCTTGTCGACTTTCACGGCATGGGCGAAGCTCCATGCGTACAGGTTGTGGCCGATTTCCCGAAGGTATTTTCCGCCGGCGTCAAACTCCAGAAGCTGGGTGGCGGCTGCTCCGTACGCAGGGCCGGTGGTGTTGCCACGAGAGAGAACGAAGATGTGTCCCTGGGAATTGACCGCTACTCCCGCCACTTCGCCGAGATACATATCGGGAGGCAACTTCAGGAAATCCGTGCTCGCGCGGACAGCGATCTCCGGGATTGCGGACGGCGATTGTTGGGCGGCCAAAGCTGCGGGCAGACAAAATAACACGGCGAGCATCCAACCTCTCATTGTTTCTCCTTGTACAAAACGGAACTGTCCGAATTGCGGTTTGCTGCTTTGGCTTATCTCATGGCGAGTCTAAATAACCATACAGTCCCTGTACAGGCAGTGTGACGGCGAACGTAAATTGCCGCGGGAGATGAAAGGAATGTCAAACTCCGGAGATGATGGGAACTTGACCGCGGACCCCGGAAATTTCGATCTTGTAAGCGAGCTCGCCGATTCCAGGCAGAAGATGGAGCATCGGAAATAGGGGACATAGACGGTTACAGAAAATCTGTTCGGGAAGGAAACTATTCTGGCTGGAAAACGGTCATAAGTTGCAACGCGGCAGCTTGCGCGAACAGGGTGCCTGAAAGAACCCGAATCCATTGTGACAATCCTCCGGGACTGCTAAAGACGGTCACTTTATGCCCTTTTTGCCTTAACGTATTCCGGTGAGAGTTGGCGATGTGCAGCCTGCGTTTGATAACCGGCCGCCCGGAGTTCTACTTTCGCTCTGCACCTGAGGTGAAAACGGCTTAGGGCTGATTCAGCTAAGGTAACGCGGCTCTTACACGCAAATTATTTCCGATATAGATCAGATTACGAGAGGAGTTCTCAGGTGAAATTGCTCCGGCTGCTCGCAGTGCCTCTTTTCGTGCTCATGCCCGTCTCGCTGCACGCTCAACTTGGTCTCTACGGAAGCTTCACTGCGGCGAAGCTGAACGTCCTGGACAATAGCGACTTCATTTACGGCGGCACCTTTGGCGCCTATCTGACCAGCGGTCGCGCGGCAATTTTTAGCGCGGGTCTGGACCTTCGCGGATCTTTTGCCAGCGGCGGCGGAACTGCATTCAACAGCGGCTCGATTGGGCCGCGGATCGCCTTGAATCTGCATGTACTGCCTATTCACCCTTATGTGGAGGCGACAGCGGGCGTGGGGAATGCCACTTTCGCAGGGCCACAGGGGAATAACCTGACCAAATTTGAGTATCAATTTCTGGGCGGCCTAGATTTCACCATCTTGCCCCGTATCGATTGGCGCATCGCTGAGTTCAGTTATGGAGGGTTGTCCGGGCTGAACAGCAACAGCTTCCATCCCAAGTCCTTCAGCACCGGATTGGTGCTGCGGCTGCCGAATTTCCTGGGAACGCCCTGAATAGCTCTTAAAATAACGGCGCTTGCTACCAGTCAGAGGCGGAATCCCACCCTTGCTCCCGCAAGCATGGGGGCACCCGATTCATGCCCGCAAGGTATGTGGTCTGTCGCAGTAATCGCGCCAACGCAGCTTTCCCGTGAAGTGTTAACAGGGTCTTGTAGAAATGCTCTAGAATCAGAGCAGGCATGATCCTTCCTTTCGTCCGCGAGCTGCTCTCGGACCTGGAACATTCTGAGTCTTTCGAGCGCGTACGACGGCACCTGGCCGCCGGTGCGGGGAGGAAGCGTGTCTCCGGCCTCACCGCTGCCGCCCGCAGCCTCTATCTGCCGCTTTTCGCACGCGCCGGCAAGTCGCCGGTTTTACTGGTCGTGCCGGACAATAAAGCAGCCGACTCGCTACAGCTTACTCTTCGCGCTACCTGTGATCTGACCGGCGCTATCGACCCTGACCGGGTGCTGCGCTTGCCGGCCCATGATGTGCTCCCTTTTGAGAACTTGTCGCCCCATCCCGAAGTACAGGAGCAGCGCGCCTCCGTGTTGTGGAAGATCGCCACCGGCGCGGCGGCCATTGTTATCGTGCCGGTTGAAGCGGCCAGCATGCGTGTCTTTCCCGCGGATTATTATGCAAGGCTCGCACGGGTGTTGCGCCGCGGGGACGAGATCGATACCGAAGACCTCATCACTCATCTGACTAGTGTCGGCTATGACAGGATGGACATCGTGGAGATGCCGGGCCAGTTTACCCGCCGCGGCGGCATCCTGGACATTTACTCCCCGGAGATGGACCGTCCGGTGCGTATCGAGCTTTTTGGCGATGAAATCGAGTCCATTCGCAAATTCGAACCCGAATCGCAACGCTCCTCGAATCCTTTGGACGAAGCTTTGCTGTTACCGCTGACAGAAACCCCTATCGCAGAGAATCTGCTGGCCGCGGTGCATGCGCGCCTGAGTGGCAGCCGGGCCGAAGCCGGGGAAGATCCTGATCTGGTAATCCAGGCGCAAGCGTCCGGCGGGGTCAGCGTTTTTCCCGGCTGGGAGTTCTTCGCGACAGTGGCAGGCGCGGATCGCACATTGTTCGATTTGTTCCCCAAGGTACAGGTTCTGGTGGAAGAGCCGGCCATGATCCGCAACCAGGCGGAGCGCTGGTGGAGCAAGATCGAGCAGTTGCACGAGCGAAGCGGGATCGGCTCGCTCATCAGGCCGGAGGATATCTATCTTTCGCCGGATGAGCTGCTGCCGAAGATCGCCTCTTTGCCCGGTTTGGATCTGGATCAATTAGGCGCCGTCGATGTGCTGGAAGACGACACCACCAGCTTAGGCGAGATCGCTTTCTCCGCGCGGCCCACCTTGCGCTTCCATGGTTCGATTCCCGCATTTCTTAAGCAAATCAAGTCTCTCGCTGAAGAAGGGACGAGAATGCTGCTGCTTGCTCCCAATCAAGGAGAGGTGGAGCGCCTGGCCGGCCTGCTGCGGGAATATGGCCAGCCTTACCGGTTGGGGAGCCGCGTTCAGCATACGGGCAGCGAGAACATTTACGACGAAACCAGCTATCTGGCAGGCGATTTCCGCATACCGATTCTGGTGCGCAGCGCGATCTCGAATGGAGTCCATTTACCGGACAGCAACCTGGCGATCTTTGGCGCCAACGACTTTTCGGATGATGCCGATGTCGCCGCGCTCCCGGTGGCGAGAAAAGCCAAATCCAAGACTGCGGCATTCATCTCCGACTTCCGCGATCTCAGTGTGGGAGATTACGTGGTCCATGTGGAGCACGGAATTGCGCGTTATCTGGGATTGAAGGAGATCGAGCAGGACGGCATCCGGGTTGAATTCATGGTGCTCGAGTTCGCCGAGCAGGCGCGGCTCTATATTCCGCTCACCCGGCTGGATCTCATACAGAAATACCGTTCCACCGATGCCGGCCCGGCGCCGGTGCTCAACCGTTTGGGCGGCCAGCAGTGGGCTAAGACCAAGGCGCGGGTTCGCAAGGCTATGCAGGATATGGCCGATGAGCTGCTCAAGCTCTATGCCCAGCGCAAGGCCGCTCAAGGACATGCCTTCCCGCCCGACAATGAGTTTCAGCGCGAGTTTGAAGACGGCTTCGATTACAACGAGACGGAAGACCAGCTTTCGGCCATCCTCGATATCAAGCGTGACATGGAGTCCAGCATGCCGATGGACCGGCTGCTGGTGGGGGATGTGGGCTACGGGAAAACCGAAGTGGCCATGCGGGCCGCCTTCAAAGCGGTGCAGGACGGCAGGCAGGTGGCTGTACTCACGCCAACAACGGTGCTGAGCTTCCAGCACTTTGAAACTTTCAAGAACCGCTTCAAGCAATTCCCCATCAACATCGAAATGATCTCGCGCTTCCGCTCTCCGCGGGAACAGAAGCTGATTTTGGAACGGGTCGAGGCGGGCAAGATCGACATCCTGATCGGCACCCATCGGGTATTGTCCAAAGATCTTAAATTCCACGATCTTGGATTGCTGGTGGTCGACGAGGAACAGCGATTTGGAGTGCGTCACAAGGAGCGGCTGAAACAGATGCGCCGCGAGATCGATGTATTGGCAATGTCGGCCACGCCGATTCCCCGCACCCTGCATATGTCTCTGGTTGGGCTGCGGGATATGAGCGTGATCGAGACCCCGCCCAAGGACCGGATGGCGATCCAGACCATCGTGGCCAAATTTGACGAAAAATTGATTCGCACCGCGATTGAGCTCGAGCTGGAGCGCGGCGGACAGGTGTACTTCGTGCATAACCGGGTGGAAACCATCTATGAGATTGCCGCGAAAATCCGCGAGATGGTCCCCCAGGCCCGGGTTGCCGTCGGCCACGGGCAAATGAGCGAAGGGGAGCTGGAGCGCGTGATGCTGGGCTTCATGCACGACGAATACGATGTGCTGGTAGCCACCACCATTATCGAGAATGGACTCGATATTCCCCTGGCCAATACCATCGTCGTCAGCCGTTCCGACCGGCATGGACTCTCCGAGCTCTACCAGTTGCGAGGGAGGGTCGGCCGCTCGAACCGCCGCGCCTATGCTTATCTGCTTATCCCTCCGGAACAGGAACTCACGGAAATCGCTCGCCGGCGGTTGGCTGCGCTCAAGGAGTTTTCAGATCTCGGGGCCGGCTTCAAAATTGCCGCCCTGGATCTTGAGCTGCGCGGCGCCGGTAATATGCTCGGGGGTGAGCAAAGCGGCCACATCGAGGCAGTAGGCTTCGAGATGTACACCAGTATGTTGGAGCAGGCGGTGAATGAGCTGAAAGGAGAGGAGCATCCTCAACGGCCGGCTACTCAGCTTAATCTGGGCATCAGCTTGCGCATCGACGAAGACTATATCGCGGAAGAGAATCAGCGCCTGCGTATCTATAAGAAAATCGCCGGAGCAGCGGATGAGGCTACCGTCAACGACGTGCGCGCGGAACTCGAAGACCGCTATGGCGAATTGCCGGCGAACGTTCAGCGGCTGCTCCAAGCGGCCTCTCTTCGCTTGGCGTGCGAGCGGGTAGGCGCCTCTCAAGTGGATCGGAAACGTGATCAGGTGCTGATACGATTTACCGGTCAAGCCAGCATCGATCCCGGCCGGTTGATGAAGATGGTGGCGCAAAACGCCAAGAAAGGCGCCCAATTCACACCCCAAGGAGTATTGCGTTTTCCCCTTAGGGCGACGGAGCCCCGCGAGGTGCTCGCCGAGATCGGGGAGCTTTTGGACCTTTTGGCCATTCGGACGGAAGCCGAAACAGCCGCGATCGGGAGCAGCCGTGGCTAAGGATCCGGGAGAATTCGGAGTGGGAGCATTCCTCCGTTCGGTAAAGAGAACCGGCGGAAGAGTGATTCAGCCGCGCTTTTGATCGAAACTTCACTCGTTATATAGCATTTCGCGCATCCAAAAGACGGGCTTGGTGTTCCGGCTAATTGAAGTTGGGCCCGGTTTCGATTCAGAGTAAAACACTCCACAGAGAGCGAAGGACTCCTCAAGATGAAGACTAGAGTTCGGAAAGCAGTTTTTCCCGCGGCCGGCCTGGGAACACGGTTCCTGCCGGCGACCAAGGCGCTTCCCAAGGAGATGCTGGCTTTGGTGGACAAGCCATTGATCCAGTATGGCGTTGAGGAAGCCATTGCGGCAGGCTGCGAACAGATCATTATAGTGACCGGAAGAAATAAGGCGGAGATTGAAGATCACTTCGATATCAGCTTTGAGCTGGAGCAGCTTCTCGAGACTCGCAAGAAAGGCGATTTGCTGGCCATGGTGCGCCAGATCTCCCATATGGCGCGCATCGCCTATGTCCGGCAAAAGGAAGCGATGGGCCTCGGTCATGCCGTTCTGATGGCGCGCGACCTGGTCGGCGATGAACCATTCGCGGTCATCCTGCCCGATGACATCATCGATGCGAAGGTGCCCTGCCTGAAGCAGATGATCGATGTCTTCGAGCACACCCAGTCTTCCATTCTGGCTACTCAGGTGGTCGAAGGCGCCGCCATCTCCTCCTATGGCGTGCTCGACTGCACGGAAGACCAGGACAATCCGCGCCTCTTCGACGTGAAGGCGATGGTGGAGAAGCCAACGCCCGAGGAGGCGCCCTCGAAACACGCCATTATCGGGCGCTACATTTTAACGCCGCATATCTTTGAAGTACTCGAGAAGACACCCCTGGGCGCAGGCGGCGAGCTGCAATTGACGGATGGCATCAAGGCTTTGCTGGAGAGTGAAAAAGTCTACGGCTACAGCTTCGAGGGCAAACGCCATGACGCAGGCGACAAACTGGGGATGTTGAAGGCGACGGTTGAATTCACGCTGAGTCGCGACGACCTCGGGCCGGAATTCCGCGAATATTTGAAATCGCTTGCGCTGTAGCGACCGTGAGTTTGACGGCAGGAGTTCCCGGACCGAATTCCTGACAACTGGACCCCGATTTGCGAGAATCGATGTATGAGCAATTCGGGAAAAACAGCAGTCTCGACCGGGGAGGCGCCGGCGGCGATCGGTCCATACTCCCAGGCGGTGCGCACCGGAGATTTGATATTCGCATCCGGTCAGGTGGCGCTCGATCCCGCAGCCGGACAACTGGTCGAGGGCGGCATTCGCGAGCAAACCGTGCGTGTTCTTAAAAATCTGCAGGCGGTGCTGGCAGCGGCAGGCAGCGATCTGCGGAACGTCATCAAAACTGTCGTATTTTTGAAAGACATCCGGGATTTCGCCGCCATGAACGAGATCTACGCGGCTTATCTGGCGCCGGAGGGCGTAGTACCTCCGGCTCGTTCAACCGTAGAGGTAGCCAGGCTGCCCAAAGATGCGTTGGTTGAGATTGAGGTAATTGCGCGGATCTAAAGAGTGTCAAGAGAGAGTGTCAAGAGGTGGACAATATGGAGAAAGATCAAATCGGCCAGCACGGCAAAATCGAAAAAACGGATACTGAATGGCGCGCCGAGCTGACTCCCGAGCAGTACCACGTCATTCGTCAGAAGGGCACAGAGCCGGCGTTTTCCGGTGCGCTCTATCGCAACCACGCTGACGGGAGTTACTTGTGCGCCGCCTGCGGAGCGGAGCTGTTCTCATCCGATACGAAGTTCGAATCGGGTACGGGATGGCCAAGCTTTTCGCTTCCGGTGCGCAATGAGGCGATTGCCACGCATGAAGATACGAGTCACGGCATGCGGCGGATCGAGGCCACGTGTTCCCGTTGCGGAGCACATCTCGGGCACATCTTTCCCGACGGCCCGAAACCTTCCGGACTTCGCTATTGCATCAACTCGTTATCGCTGGATTTTGAACCCAAGAAGAAGGAACTTTAACGCAAAATGGGGTGCTCCATATCTATCCGCGCCTTTTGCGCGAAGATGTGGGATGGATGCGTTCCCTATGCTTTGACGACCTTGCCTGCTTTGATACAACTGGTGCAGGCGCGAATGCGCTTTTGGGCCCCGTTGATCTTCGCCTTGATCGGCCGTAAGTTGACGTTCCAACGGCGTCTGCTCACGTTATGAGCATGAGAAATCTTGTTGCCGAACTGAGGACCCTTACCGCAAATCTCACAGAGCTGAGCCATTACAATCTCCAGTATTTAAGCCGTTCGCACATACATAGCGCGGGGCAGGGAATTACCGCGGACGCATGATCGCATCGTCCTGCCGGCGAAGCTTCAGTATATACTGCACGGTCTAAAATTGTGGCAGCCCGATGGTTTGTGAAAGGTACAGGCCTCAGGACAGAGATGTTCCTTGGTAAATGAATCAGTGAGCAATCTTGCAACCGCAGGCAGCAAGCCGCAACCGCAACTCGGCCTGTATGGGAGCCCGCGCGCCCGCCGTTTTGAAGCTCCGTGGCTGATCTTCTGGGTAGCACTGGCGGTTCGCGTCCTCTACATGACCCTGGCGCACACTTATCGCTTCCGCCCTTACGATGGTCATTTTCAATTTGGCTGGGAGATGGGCCGAATTGCCCGTGCATTAATTAAAGGACATGGCTTCGCCGATCCCTTCCGCGGGCATACCGGACCCACTGCCTGGGTAGCGCCGCTCTATCCGTTGCTGCTGGCCGGGATTTTCAAGATCTTCGGCGTCTTCACCCTAAAATCCGCCTGGATCATCCTAACCATCAACAGCATCTTTTCCGCTCTCACCGCGCTTGCCGTGTGGGAGATCGGGGCGCGCTGCTTCAATCGCCGCGTGGCCATATGGTCCGCGTGGATTTGGGCGCTCTATCCCGCAGCCATGCAGTACGCAGTGCGCTGGGTGTGGGAAATGGCGCTTAGCACCCTTCTTCTCTCTTACGTAATAGTGCTGGCGCTGCGGATGCGCAATATCGGCGGGATGGCGGAAGAGAAATCAACGGCGATGAGCCTAAAGCGCTGGTCTTGCTTCGGGCTGCTTTGGGCCGCAATCGGGCTCAGCAATCCTGCGTTATTGATCTTCTTACCGGCGTGCGGGATCTGGATTTTGGCGGGGGCGGTGAATTGGCGAAACCAACTCGGCAGCGCGACTTTGGCGGCCCTTGTTTTCGCGCTCTGCCTGGCTCCGTGGATAGTGAGAAATTACCTGGCATTTGGCCGCTTTGTGCCTATGCGGGGTAACTTCGGCGCCGAATTGTACTTAGGCAATGGACCTGGATCCACCGGATTGCTGATGGAGTACGACCAACCCATGCAAGCGCCGGACCAGCTACGGTTGTATGCACAGATGGGGGAGATCGCCTATGCCCGGATGCGGGGCAGAGAAGCGCTCCAGGTCATTCGCGCCGATCCACGGCACTTTACCGGCGATGTTCTCAAGCGGGTGTTCTTTTTTTGGGGATCGGTGCCGCACCCGACTAACGACGCGCCCTGGGTGGAATACGGGCGCAACCTGAATTTTGTCTTTACCAGCGTCTGCGGACTGCTCGGCTTAGGGCTGGCGCTCAAGCGAAGAGTGCCGGCTGCCGGACTCTTTGCCTGGGCCTTCCTGCTTTTGCCTCTGATCTATTATTTTGTGACAGTACATGCCCGTTTCCGGCATCCTCTGGAACCATTGATCGCGGTATTAGGAGTCTATCTTTTCCAGTCGGCGGAGCCGCGGAGCAGGGCGCCAGTCCCTCAAACCCGCGCCGTGCCTTCCGGGCACAGCCAGGTTGCCGTTGACCAAAGCCGCTAAGAAAAGTAGACTTAGAGAGTTTGGCGATTCTGCGTACGGCACGCAGCGGGTGAACGCTTTGCGCGCAGCCCGGGCAAAAGTTGGCGCGATCTGCTCCTCTCCCTTCGAGGGTTGAGCAAATCCAGCAAAACAATCATGCATCCGCCCAAAGGTTCTGCGCTGGATAGGTCCCAGTGCCTGGAGGTTTTATGTACGCGGTGATCCGTACAGGTGGAAAACAGTATCGCGTCTCTCCTGGAGACGTGGTGAAAATTGAAAAAGCTGCGGGAGACGGCGATGGCACAGTCGAGTTCAGTGATGTGTTGGCCGTCTCCGGTGAGGACAGGCCGATAGCCAAGCTTGCATCCGCCAAAGTGATCGGCAAAGTGCTCGGCGAAGGCCGCGGCGATAAAATCCTGGTCTTTCATTTCAAGCGCAAGAAGCAGTACAAGAAGCTGCAGGGACACCGGCAGGCATATACGGAAGTTCGCATTGAATCCATCCAGGTCGATGGCGAGACTTTCGGCGCTGCGAAATAGGTGTGTTCGGATTCTTCATATGAGGCATGTGAATGGCACATAAAAAGGGTTTAGGCAGTTCCAAAAATGGCCGGGATTCCAATGCACAGCGCCTTGGAGTGAAAATCTTTGCCGGTCAAGTGGTGACCGGGGGCTCGATTATCGTCCGCCAGCGCGGTACCAAGCTAAAGGCCGGTTTGAACGTTGGCCGCGGGAGCGATGATACGCTCTTCGCCAAGATCGACGGCCGTGTCAAGTTTATCGATCGCGGGAAGACCGGGCGATTTGTCGCCGTAGAACCGGTAGCAGCCGCTGAACCTCTGGTTTAGCCTCGGCCTTAAAGGGCCGTCCTCTTCAATCATCGAGTTTCCGCCGCCGCGCGTTCCGCGGGGTATCTTATCTCTATAGCGTTTTCACAATTACTTTGTCCTGGTGAGAGTTGGCTATGTGCAGGCGTTCTTTGATGGAACGCCTGCGTCGAGAGTAGTTTCTTGGGATACACCAATCGTGAAAACGCTATACCCGCCGAACCAGCCCACGCGATTGGTTCGGCTTTTTGTTTTGATCGCTCGAAGACACGCAGGTTAAGAAATGAAGGATGAAACAGAGCTGCAGAAGCGTATAGCGGTGGTAACGGGCGCCGCGCAAGGGATCGGCCGCCGCGCGGCCGAGGTTCTGGCCGAACGCGGCTACCAGCTGGCGCTGGTGGATCTGCGTATGCCGGCAGAAACTCTCCAATCGATTCAAAGCCGTGGCGGCGAGTCCTGGGGCTTTGCGGGAGATATCGCGAACGAATCAATCGTCGAGCGATTCGCGCAGCAAGTCTTTGATCGCTGGGGGAGTGCCGGCGTGCTGGTCAACAACGCGGGAATTAGCCTGATCTCTCCCGCTGAGAAAACCTCCGGGGCCGACTACAGGAGAGTGCTCGAAGTCAATTTGGTCGCGCCATTTCTCTTGGCCAAGGCCTTTGCGGGAAAAATGCTTGCGGCCAAGCGCGGCTCAATCGTGAACGTAGCCTCCATCGCCGGACTGGTGGCAGTCTCGAACCGGGCGGCGTACAACGCATCCAAGCATGGATTGGTTGGACTCACCCGGACGCTGGCCGCCGAGTGGGGTGGCCGGGGGGTGCGGGTAAATGCCGTTTGTCCGGGATGGGTCAAAACAGAAATGGATGCGGCTGACCAAGCCGGGGGCAGTTACGCTGACGCGGACATCACCGCTCGTGTGCCGATGGGAAGATTTGCCAGCCCTGACGATATCGCGCGCGCCATCGCGTTTTTGGCAGACGAGCGGGAAAGCGGATTTGTCAACGGCCATACGTTGACGGTAGACGGCGGGTGGACCGCGGATGGAAGCTGGGAGTCTTTACGCTTGAGCTGCCGCTAAGAGCAAAACCGGGTAAGTGTAATGTGGAACCGAACCCCCCGACAGGCTCTTTCCCGCAGGAAAAAGCCTACATAACGATATTCAGATACCTTACGGTGACCAGACTCTCGCTTTGATCGAAGCTGTTGGCGGAAAGCAAATCAAGCAAATCCTGGGCGCCCTCATATCTCTCCGCGTTCTTTGTGGCAGATGTGAGATAGATGCTGCCAGGCGTGAGTCTCCATGGGCGCCTTCATACAAGATCATGAGTTGACGACCTTAGTGTGAGATCGTGCGTTTGAGCTGTCCGCAGGCTGCGTAAATATCACGGCCCCTTGGCCGGCGAAGGAATGCTGGAACCCCGCTCTCGATGAGCCTTCGCTGAAATGCTTCGACGGCGGAGGCGTTCGGCATTGAATAGCCGATTCCAGGGCCTGGGTTCCAAGCAATCAGGTTGACTTTGACTGGCATCGGCGCGTGCCGCACTAATTTGACCAACTGTTCCGCGTCCTCTACTCCGTCATTCACGCCTCCAAGAAGCACATACTCGAAGGTCACGCGCTCTCTAGGCCGCAGAGGAACCAGAGCGGCCGCGTCAATTACATCTTGGATCTTCCATTTACGCGTGACCGGCATAATCGATTCGCGTACGCGATCATCGCTTGCATTGAGGCTAATAGCCAGCTTTGGGCGCACCGGCTCAGCGGCAAAGCGTAGAATTCCCGGCACGATCCCGGAAGTTGAAACCGTCATCCGCGACTCTGCGCAACCGGCTTCTTCGACCAGGAGCCGCACCGCTCCCATGAATTCGTCATAATTCAGAAAGGGCTCCCCCATTCCCATGAAGACCAGATTGATCCTGTCCCGGCCGAGTTCCACCCGATGGTGGTCCAGCACCGCGATTACCTGGCCGGCAATTTCGCCCGCCGTCAGATTCCTCTGAAGGCCTAGCTTCGCGGTGAGGCAGAACTGGCAGTTAACCGCACAGCCGATCTGGCTCGAAACACAAATGGTGGCGCGCTGTGCCCCAGTTCGCCCGGTATCATCCGCCTCCGTGTCATTTCCACTGCCATCGCCCTGCTCTCCTCCATCTCCTCCTGGCATCCAAACTGTCTCGACCGTCTGCCCATCGTCACCCCCAATGAGGTATCGCTCGGTTCCGTCGGATGAACGGAAACTGTCTCGAATCTGGGGGGTAGAGATTCTCCAACCCTGCTCCGCCATGTCTTCGCGCAGCTTCCGGGGTAGGACGGTCACCGCATCGAGCGATCCGGTGCGGTTGCGAAACATAGCATTCAGAAGTTGTTCAGCCCGGTACACAGGCTGTCCAAAACTTTGCATTATTTCCCTAAGTTGTTGACGGGAAAGGCCAAAAAGATTTTTCGCTGGAAGCGGCGCCATGACGTCTAATAATTCGACAAGTCCTTGCATCGCGCACCATTTGGGCCAAACAAGCGCTCTTCCCAAGATAGCATCGCATTCTGCCGCAAACTTCCGAGCGGCGGCGCACCCAGGGACTTGCGGAAAGCCGATACACTGAAATGGTGAAAGAACGCAGCATCCGACGCACGATTCTCCCCAGCGGCCTCACCATCCTAACGGAACGCATGGAGCATATCCGCTCCATTGCCATGGGTGTATGGATCAGGGCCGGGTCACGACACGAACTGGCCGAAGTGAATGGCGTCTCTCATTTTGTCGAGCACATGGTTTTCAAGGGCACGCGGTCCCGTTCAGCCCAGCGCATTGCGCGGGAAGTGGATGCGATCGGCGGTAATCTCGACGCATTCACCGGCAAGGAAACAATTTGCTTTAACCTCAAGGTTCTCGACGAGCATGTTCCCACCGCTCTCGATATTCTGTCCGATTTGGTTCTCAATCCTGTCTTTGATGACCGGGACATTCAGCGCGAGCGCGGAGTCATCTTGGAAGAAATCAAGATGGATGAGGACAATCCCGATTATCTGGTCAATGAAATCTTCACTCAGAGTTTCTGGAAAGATCATCCCCTAGGCAAACCGATCCTGGGAACAAAAGAAACAGTACGCCTGTTCGAGCAGAAGACGCTGTTCGACTACTATGGCAAGTGTTTTGCCGGAAGCAATATGGTGTTTTCAGCTGCCGGCAACCTGGAACACGATGCCTTCGTCGATCTGGTTTCCCGCCGCTTCGCCAATCATCTCTCCGGCGCGGGGGAGCAATTGCCCGAAACCACGCCGCATGCTACCGCCAAAATCAGTCTGCGCAACAAGAAGGCATTGGAACAAGTGCAGCTCTGTCTGGGTGTGCCCTCACCGCCCATCGCGCATGAGCTTCGTTATGTGACCCTGGTGCTGAATACCATTCTGGGCGGAGGCATGAGCTCCCGGCTTTTCCAGACGGTACGCGAGGAACGCGGTCTGGTCTACTCCATATTCAGCGACCTCAATCCCTATCGCGATACCGGCTCGCTTTGCGTTTATGCGGGCACTTCATCGGACCGCTGTCTCCAGGTAATCGATCTCATCATGACTGAGTTCCAGCGGCTCAAATGCGAAGAGCTGCCGGAAGACGAACTCCGGCGCGCTAAAGACCAACTTAAGGGTAATATCGTTCTCGGCTTGGAGAGCTCTATGTCGCGCATGTCGAACCTTGCGCGGCAGGAGATGTACTTCGATCATTTCTTCGGTATCGACGAGATCATGGAAAAAGTGGAGAGTGTCTCGGCCGAGCAGGTAATGAAAATGGCCAACTTCCTCTTCTCTCCGGAGAAGGTTGCGGTCACCCTTCTAGGCCGGCTCAACGGTCTTAAGGTCACACGGGACCAGCTTGCCTGCTAGTGTCTAAGTCGTCGTTTGTTTCTCTCCCTCCACCTCCGGCGCAAAGATCGTGCCAGAGATAAGGGACCCGGCGCCACTAAGCATAAGTGACCGAGATTTGCGGATTGAGTTTAGAAACGTGGTTGGGTGAGCGTTTCGGCCGGCTTTTCGTCTGTTGGAAAGTTGTCCCTCGATCAAATAGGCGCGATCTTGATAGACTTGAAGCGCCAGATTTCAACCCAATTGTAACCATATGTTCCTGCCACAGAAATCCGGGAAACCCATGATCCACAAATGCCGTGTCGAAAATCGCCCGCAGAACCCGATGTTGTTTGCCCTCCGTAAATCAAAGCTTCCGCTGGAGAGCGGCTTCACCTTGATGGAGCTGCTCATTGTCATGTCCATCATGATCATTCTGATGCTGATCGCGATCCCGAATTTCATCAGCATGAAAGCCCAGGCTGATGAGGATTCAGCAATGCAATCGTTGCGCGCCATCTACCAGGCCCAGATCCAATACCAGATCAATTTCCCGGCGAATGGCTTTGCCTGCTCGCTGGCCGCGCTCGGGGGCAATTCCAACTCCGGGCCGCCCACTCCCCAGGCAGCTCAGGTTCTTCAGTCCGATTTAGCCGCCGGACAAAAGTCCGGCTATACGTTCAATATCGTCAACTGCACCAAAGTAACGGTAAACAATCAGGACATGTACACGGCCTTTGAGGTCACCGCTGTTCCCCAATCCATAGGTAAATCGGGCCACCGTGGCTTCTGCATGGATGCCAAGGGCCAACTCACGGCTGACATGGCCGGAGGCACCAATTGCACTCAACCGGTCCAATAAGGATTGGGCCCACGAAGCGTCCAAAGCGAAAATCCAGATGGAAGTTGCTCTTGGCCGTCTGCGTTGTGATCGTCGCCGGAGTCTTATTCGCGGCCCACGAAGACCATAAACCCGGGCTTACTCTGGCCGAAGCGGATGAACTTGCGGCAATTCAATCGCTGCACTCCATTTATCAGTCACAAAGCCAATATCAGACCAATTTCCCCGGCTACGGGTTTGCCTGTTCGATGAGCGCGCTGGGAGGCGATCCGAATTCAGGTCCTCCGACACCGCAAGCCGCGCAGGTACTGCCGGGCGATCTTCCCACCGGACAAGAGGCCGGGTATATCTTTACCATCGCTCACTGCCGCAAAGCGCCTGGTAATCCGAACCTGGTCACATCCTACGAAGTCTTCGCCGTTCCCCAAACTGCCGGCAAAACCGGGCGCCGCGGCTTCTGCATGGATCAGACGGGCCAAATCCAATTCGATCCTGCCGGCGGTGCTCATTGTACTCAGCCCCTCAATTCAGGGCTGGGTCAGGACTGAGGGGCCCAGGTGAGGAGTGGGCATTTGCGGCGAACACTCTTACTGCCGGCTCTTTTGTTGCTGGCGATCTCCTCCGTCGCGCGAGGTGGGAAGACCCCTCAGCCACCGGTCACCGCTCACGATCTCGCCCATCGCATCGACGCTTACTACAATGCGCTCCACTCGCTGCGCGCAGATTTCACCGAGAGTTATTCAGGAATGGGCATTCACCGGGAAGAGCGCGGTACGTTGTTCTTGCGCAAGCCGGGAAAAATGCGCTGGAATTACGCCCAACCGCCGGGGAAGCTCTTCATCCTGGACGGCAAATACGGCTGGTTCTATACTCCCGGCGATGCCCAAGCCGAGCGTATCTCCGCTTCCCATCTGGATGACATACGATCGCCCCTCCGCTTTCTGCTGGGCCACGCACAGCTCGAAAAGGAATTTCAGAATTTGCATCTCTCGGCCATATCCGGTGGTTTCGAGCTCTCCGGGGTTCCTAAAGGCCTGCAAGAGCGAGTTTCCGGAATCTCCCTGGACGTGACCTCTGAAGGTGTCATTCAGTCGATCGTCATTACCGAGACCGATGGCGCCCGTACAGCATTTACCTTCACTAATATTCAGCCTGATGCGCCTGCCCCGGAGTCTGACTTTGTCTTCCGCCCGCCCGACGGCATTCCTGTCGTGAATGCGCTGCCGCCGGTCTGAATTGTTGTCCTATCCGATCCAGCTAGGGACGGCTTGCGTACTACTTTTGTGGGGACGGCACAAATAAACAGTCCAGCACGTCAGTGCTGAGTTTCTTTGGAAGAGGCGACCAAATCCCAGTCCTTACCGGACGGTTGGCTTGATCGACCCGGTACCCGGCACTGAGGCGCTGGGCTGTTTTGCGCTGTCCCTTTACCGGTTCCTGGAATAGATGCCCTCAGCGGCTTCAAAGGCTGTGAAACCATGTCCCTTCAATGAGTTCCTGGCCGGCCGAGCATCCCCCTGATGGAGCATCCCCTTGATTAGGTGAGCGGAGATGACCTCCTGGACGTCTTCTCATTTGTCTATTCCGTGACCCTCGGCCAGAGTCGGCTTGGGCCGAAATGACTCGACTGCTGCCAAACCTTGGCTATACGAAGGGCGGCTATCCTAACCGCGGTCCGCAGGGTCGAATAGCCAAGCTGGTATCGTTAAGGGAGGCACATTTCTCCCCCAAGGATCTTTATAGAGTTAACCATGGCAGAGTTTGTCATCAAGCTGGCCGACGAGCGCGGACGCATCCAGGAGCAGATACAAGCAGCCGGTTCCGCTGAGGAACTGCGCAGCCGCTTCTCCCAGGCGGGATACTACGTCTATTCGGTACGCGCTCGCGGAATGGGCGGCCTAGGCCGCAGCCGCAAACGCGCCAACCTTGAGGCATTCATTATCTTCAATCAGCAATTTCTTACGCTGGTCCGTGCCGGTTTGCCGATCCTAAGCTCGCTCGAGATGCTGTCAAAGGGACAGAAAAATATAAATCTCCGCGCCCAATTGGAAAATGTCGCCGCCCGCGTCCGTACCGGCGAATCGCTCTCCACCGCTTTTGAAGCTCAGGGCGGATTTCCCCTCATTTACACCACCACTCTGCTGGCTGGGGAGCGCAGCGGACATCTGGAAGACGTACTCGGGCGTTTCCTCGATTTTCAGCGCATTTCGCTCACCTTCCGCAAGAAACTGACCGCTTCGCTTTACTACCCGATCCTGCTCATCGTAATGGTCGTGTCGCTGTTCATCTTCCTGATCAGCTTCGTGGTGCCTCGTTTCGCAATGCTATACGAGCAGATCGGCAACAATCTTCCAACCGCCACGCGCGTGCTGCTCGCGGTCGGCAATAATTTTCAGCACTATATCCTGTGGGTGCTGGCAGGCATTGCGATCGTTGCTTACTCGCTCTTCCGCTTTAGCCGCACGACCGCCGGCGCAGCCCGGATGGATCGCATGCGTTTGGGTATGCCTGTCTTCGGCAACATCTGGCGCAAGTACCAGGTCGCACTGTTTTCGCGCACGCTGTCCACGCTCCTAACCGGCGGACTGCCGCCCGTTCCCTCGCTGGAAACAGCAGCGCGCTCAATCTCCAGCAAAATCATTGCCAAAGCGGTCACTCAATCCGTCGGCAGCGTGCGTGAAGGTAAGAGCCTGGCGCGTAGCCTTGAGAAGACCGGCATATTCCCTGATTTGGCTGTCGAAATGATCGATGTGGGCGAATCGACGGGCGCACTCCCGCAAATGCTCAACTCTGTCGCCGAATTCTTTGAAGAAGATGTGCAGACCGCGCTGACCGCGTCTCTCGCTTTGATTGAGCCGGCCATCCTGATCGTGATGGGCGTTATAGTCGTGTTCATTCTGATCGCGCTTTACCTTCCCATATTCTCACTATCGCAAGCCAGCAGCATGGGGGGCCGATGAGAGAGATTCGTTCAACGCGCTTGTTCTCTCCCCGGCAGCTTCGCCCAAGAGCGGCAAGGAGGTCCGATGGCTGACACAGTATTAGTTCCTCCGCCCGTCGGGCAATTCGACGAGATCGCGCGCGCTCGGTTGCTCGCCCAGCGTTATCGCTGCGAGTTCGTCGATCTGAAGAACTTCCGCATTCAGCATGAGCTTTTCCGTAGCGTGCCCGTCGATATGATGTTCCGCTACAATTTCGTGCCCCTGGAGCAACTCGAAGACCGCCTGATCATCGCAGTTGCCGATCCCAGCCGGCTCATGGTGCTGGACGAAATCAGCGGCCTTCTGGGCCAGCGGGTCATCACGCGAGTAGCCACCCTCTCGCAAATTACCGACCTGCTGAAAAAGACCGAGCAATCGCAGCGCGTGCTCGACGAAGCATCCGAGGGGCTAACCTTCGATGTGATCTCGGCGGAAGAGAATCCCGACGAGAATATCTCGATTGAAAAGCTCACCTCGGAAGAAGACATCAGCCCCATCATCCGCCTGGTGGACACAACCATTTTCACTGCGCTGGAGCGCCGCGCCTCCGACATCCATCTGGAGACCTATGACGATTCGCTGGTGGTCAAGTACCGCATAGACGGGGTGCTTCAAGCCGCGATGGCGCCCATTGCCCGCGAGCACCACTCGACCATCCTGTCGCGCATTAAGGTCATGAGCGAGCTCGATATCGCGGAGCGCCGCGTTCCTCAGGATGGGCGCTTCCGCGTCCGCTATAAGGGTCGCCTCATCGATTTTCGCGTCTCCATCATGCCCACCGTGCATGGCGAGAACGCCGTCCTTCGCGTGCTGGACAAAGAATCCATGAGCGAAAAATTCCAAAAGCTCACGCTCGAAGTGGTCGGCTTCGCCGAGGATGATCTGCGCCGTTTCCGCCGCTATATTCGCGAGCCTTATGGGATGGTGCTGGTGACCGGTCCGACGGGCTCAGGCAAAACCACCACGCTTTATGCAGCGCTCAATGAGATCAAGAGCGATGAGGATAAAATCATCACCATTGAAGACCCGGTGGAGTATCAGATCCGCGGCATAACCCAAATCCCAGTCAACGAGAAAAAGGGCCTTACCTTCGCGCGCGGCTTGCGCTCCATTCTGCGCCACGATCCGGACAAGATCCTGGTGGGCGAAATCCGCGATCAGGAGACGGCACAGATCGCCATCAACTCGGCTCTCACCGGCCACCTGGTCTTCACCACGGTCCACGCCAACAATGTTTTCGACGTCCTTGGCCGCTTTCTCAACATGGGCGTCGAAGTCTATAATTTTATTTCCGCCCTCAACTGCATTCTGGCTCAGCGCCTGGTTCGCACCATTTGCGAATACTGCTCGCATCCCGTGCGCTACGATGACGAGACTCTTCGCAATAGCGGGCTGGATCCAGCGGAATGGCGCGCCTTCGATTTCCACGAAGGGGCGGGTTGTATCGAATGTGGGGGAACCGGTTATCGGGGCCGGACCGCAATTCATGAACTGCTTGAACTCACCGATCCGATCCGTGAAATCATTCTGCTGAAAAAGCCAGGCTCGGAGGTACGCAGGCTAGCTCAGCAGGAAGGGATGCAGTTCCTCCGCGAATCGGCTATCGACCGCGTCCGGCTGGGCGTGACGACGTTGAAAGAAATCAATAAAGTGACCTTCGTCGAGGCGTTTCGCTAGATTTTCGGTCCTGCGATTTTTTGAGGAAATACGTCAAACGCAGCCACTCGGGCGGCCTGTCCATAGATGACCGGCTGCACCGAACCGGCTCCACTATCGTTAGAGAAGCATGAAGAATCGTCTCGTAAATATTGGCAGGCGTGTTCTACCCTCTGAGGCCGCCGCTCTGCGCCCGCGCCTGGCATGCGAAATTACGCCTGCCGGGGTGGTCGCGGCGAGGCCCGGCGAGGCCGATCGCGAGATCCTCTCCGCATTCGCCCCCCTGCGGCCCGGCATCTTCTCCGCCGGTCTTAAAATGCCGAACTTCAGCGATCGCGCGGCGATCTCAAGCGCCATTCGCCAGGCCCTCGACGAAGTGCGGCAGCGTGACACAAAGACTACGGTAATTATCCCCGACGCCGCGGTACGCGTCTTGCTGCTGGATTTCGATAACCTTCCTGCCAAAGTTGCCGAAACGCTGCCGATCATTCGCTTCCGCCTGCGCAAGCTCGTACCCTTCGACGTCGAGGAGGCAGCAGTCACTTATCAGGTAATGTCGGCGAAAGGTGGCACGGTCCGCACTATTGTCGCGGTATCGCCGGCGGCCGTAATCGCCGAATATGAAAGCGCGGTTCGCGAGGCCGGCTACGAGCCGGGCGCGGTTCTCCCCAGCACTCTTGCCGCTCTCGCCGCAATCGGCGGTGATGAGCCCGCGCTGGTTGTGAATCGCAATGCGAACTCCGTCACTACCGCTATCACACGGCAGAACGAATTACTGCTCCACCGCACGCTCGAATTAACCGATAAGGACTGGCTGATCGAGGAGAACGAGAGGCACTCGGTTGAAGAGCTGCAGCAATCCATCAGCGTCGCGCTGGCGTATTTTGAGGACTCTCTCGCGTCCATGCCGCGGCAACTGCTCGCCTGCGGGATGGGCGGCGCTGAAGAACTCGGGCGATTGCTTGGCGATATTACCGTTCCAGCCCGCGATTTGGTACCCGCCCCAGGACTGTCGCAAAGCGGAGCCGATTCCATGCCGCGCGGCGTTCTCGCAGGCGTCGTAGGAGCGCTCGCAAGCTGATGCGTGTATCACTCAATCTCGCTTCCCATCCTTACGTCGAGCTCGGCCCGATTTATCTGCGGCTTCGCATCCTGATTGCGGTGCTTGCGTTTGTAGCTCTGTCGCTGTGGCTGCTTCTTGGCGCAGAAACGCAGAACGCTCGAGCGGCTCACGCGCGTTTGGCCGCCGCCCAGCAAAGAGTAGCGGCACTGCAAAATCAGCAGCAAGGCTATCAGTCGCAAATGCGTGAGCCGCAGAATGCCGCGGTCCTGCGGCAATCCCGGTTTTTGAATCAACTTTTTCAGCGCAAGGCATTCTCCTGGACCGCGGTCATGATGGACCTGGAGAACGTTTTGCCCAGCGGCGTGCAGGTAGAAAATATCGACCCTGTCATCTCCCACAACGGCAATGTAACGATTCACCTTCGCGTGGACGGGCAGCATGATCGGGCAGTCGACCTTGTTCGCAACCTGGAACACTCACGAAGCTTTCTTTATCCGCGTTTGGCGGGCGAGACGGCGGAGACTGCTCAAAGCGGCCGGGGAGGTTTTCAGCAGGTAGGCTCGGGCGATGTCAATTTTGACATCCTGGCCGACTACAATCCACTCCCCTCTCCCGCTGACACTAAATCGGGAAGCAATGTAAAACATGAGCGCGAGCCTTTGAAAAGGCCTTCGGCTAGACGCGCGCGGAGTTCGATGCGCCATCACGCCGGAGCCAACGGCCAAGGCTCGGAAACCATCTCCGAGGCTCCGCGGAAAGCAGGTTCCCGATGAAGCCGGGCCGTTCGAAGATCTTCAGCATTCTTAATTTGCACATTTTTGCCGCCGGGTTGCTGGGAGCGGTTATCCTGGTGCTGGCTGTGCGTTTTTTCGTGGCTTGGCACACTCTGCACGATGCCGGGCCGGAGCAGGTTGCTCAGGAACAAATCACTTACCGGACTCTTCAACTGCAAATGCGCCCTTTGCTGGGGCTTCCTGAAAAGGTGAGCCAGTCCCGGACACAAGCCGGCGAGTTCTATGACAAGCGTTTTCCTGCCGCATATTCCACCATCTCAGCTGCCTTGAATGACTTGGCGGCAAAAAACAATGTTCGGCAAACGCGCATCTCCTACCTGCAGGCGCCGGCAATTCCCGGCCTCGCCGAAGTCCGCATGGATGCCAGCCTCAGCGGAGAATATGCGCCGCTCATGCACTTCATCAACGGTCTGGAACGCAACAAGACCTTCTTTCTCATTAATGGCCTGACTTTTACCGGGCAGCAGGGAGGCTTAGTCAATCTCCGTCTTCGTCTGACTACCTATTTGCACGGTGCGGATCTCGACCGCCTAGCTCCGCCGCAGGAACAACAAAGCGCTGCCGCCGGGGAGGATAACCGCTAATGGCTCTCCGCGTCGGCGCCGAAGACAAGAAGAAAGTCTACTTTGCCGCGGGTCTGGGCATTCTCATGCTCATTCTGTTGGTGCGCTTTTTATGGCAGACCTTTGGCCCGTCAACGCCGGCAGCCCAGCCTCCAAACATGGCGATCACCTCGCCTGTTACTCGCGCCCCAGTCTCCGCGCCCCAACCGGTTGAGCAGCCTTACGCCCACCAGGCAACCGAGGTGGCGTCCGCCTCTTCGCTCGATCCCACTCTGCACCCGGAAATCATGCGGCAGGCAGAGTCTCTCGCATATACCGGCAGCGGGAGAAATATATTTTCGCAGTTCTCGGCTCCGCCGGTGATTCCCAAGGCTATCGCTTCCGCCCGCCTGACGGCTGCCGCGGCCGCGGGGCCGAAGGGACCGCCGCCGCCCCCGTCCATTGATCTGCGTTTTTATGGATACGCGGCAGAGAACAATGGCCACAGGCAGGTCTTCCTGCTCAAAGGAGACGATATCTTTATCGCCTCGGAAGGGGATGTGGTCGACCGCCGCTATCGCGTGGGAAAAATCAGCGCCGCCTCCGTCCAGGTCGAAGACCTTCCCTACCACAACACGCAAACGCTACCATTGATGCAGTGAGAGAGCATGTTTTATCGTCCACAAAACGCTGCGGAGATTTCCAGGCCTAGACCGGTCGCGCAAGAAGAGGACGGATTTGTGCTTTTGGCTGTTCTGTTCATGCTCTTTCTGGTTGTGCTCTCTTTGTCCCTCGCTGTACCCAGCATCGTTACCGAACTGCGCCGCGAAAAGGAAGCTGAAACCATTCATCGGGGCATGCAGTACGCGCGGGCCATCCGGGTGTACTACAAGAAGTACGGCCGTTATCCGAACACGATCGATCAGTTAGTTAATACCGATGGCCAGCGGTTCCTGCGCAGACGCTATCTCGATCCGCTCACAGGCAAAGACGATTGGCGCCTGATCCACTTCGGCGAAGCGCAGACGATGACCAACACCATACCTGGTTCTTCCCCCGTCGGCGCCAATGGCACAATGGGCTCGTCCGGGACCGCTGTCGGGGGGGCTGCCTCCTCAGGTTTCGGCTCTTCCGGTTCTGGCTTCGGTTCTTCCGGGTCCGCCTTCGGATCTTCGGGGTCATCTGCCTTTGGATCTCCTAGCTCATCCGGGTTCGGCTCCTCGAATAATTCCTCCGGATTCGGCTCTTCGGGTTCCTCCGCTTTTGGCTCCTCCAGTTCCTCTGGTTTTGGTTCTTCCGGCTCCTCCGGCAGTGCTGGATCTTCCGGAATCTCTTTTGCCAATTCAGGGTCCACTTCCTCTACCGGCTCTGCGCTCCGGTACTGGCACAGGCTCCGGCAGCACAGGAACTACTGGAGGAAGCGCCTTTGGAAGCCCTGGAGCGACTTTAGGCGGGGCACCCATCGTGGGGGTTGGTGTTCCCCTCGCCAAGACCTCTATCAAAATCTTGAAGAAGCAGACTCACTACAACCAGTGGGAGTTTATCTACGATCCCAGCCAGGATCTTGGCGGAATAATGGGGCAAACCGGTGCCGGCGCGTTGCAGGGTTCCGGTTCGAGCAACAGCATCAATGGCGGTACGAATGGGATGGGCGGCTCCTCAAGCGGCTTCGGTGGCAATGGCAGTTCCAATTCCGGATTCGGTGGAAATTCCGGAGGAAGCTCAGGCTTCGGAGGGAGTTCGGGCGGAACCGGCGGGACTAACGGCTCCGGCAGTTCGCCGACGTCCCCAGCGCCTACAAGCCCCTTTGGCGGCTCCTCTTCATCCCCCTTTTAGATTGGTCCAGGCCTTCGGATCTACGTAACTCCTCCTTTGGATTTCAGCGGACCAGTCAAACCCCCGCTGCTCCTATCGTCTCTGAAACTCCGGTGAGCCTAGCAACAGACCTGCAACAAGCGCAGCCTGTTTGTCTGCCGGCCCGGGGATGGGTTGGGGCAGATCAATCACCTGCAACAGGGCGGCTCGCGCGGGCAATCCTGCTCCCCGTGCTGGAGGCTGCTTGGCCGCAGGTTGTGCCGCTAAGATGCCGCCATCCTCTGATTGCCGCAACACCGCATCCCTGGTCAGCTGATCCAATGGCCGGTTAAGGAGCACTGTTTCGAGTTGTTCTTCCTTCTGGGCAATTGTTTCCGCGTCTGGGCCGTTGATCTTCAGGAGCGCATCCAAATCAGCCGCCATTCCCTGCCTGTTGCCGGCTAGCGCCAGGGAGATATTCATGCGGTCCAACAGGTCCCCGGTATTTATCCATGCGCCTTCCGTCCACGAGTAGCCGTTAGGAGGCTGGCAGCCATAGAACGGCATTCCCAGTTCGTTGATCGCATTCAGCAACAGCACTGGACGCACCACATCGCCGCCCGTAGCCCGTACCGCCGAGATGACAAACTCTTCCGGCGTCTTCACCTTGGCTCGATAAGCCTCTCTCGACCAGAACTCCGGCGAATCGAACATTGTGCGCAGCACCTGCCGGATATCGCCACCCGTCTTCAGGTAGGTCTTCGCCATGCGGTTGACCAAGGCCGGCGGTGGAGTATCGCTCACGAAACGGACGGCGAGTTCCTGGGAAAGATGGTGCGCAGTGGCGGGACTGGAGGCCAGCATGTGCAGCACTTCCAGGCCCTCCTGCTGGCCATTCTCCTGAATCGTGCGCCCCAGAACATACTTCGGGCCTGGCTCGTGCCGCCGTTCATTGAAGATGAAACCAGGGCTCTGGCGCGGATCCGCAATCGTCCAACCGGTAAAGACCTTCGCGACTTCTGTTACGTCCTTCTGCGTGTAGCCGCCGTCCACGCCCAAGGTGTGCAACTCCATCAACTCACGCGCATAGTTCTCGTTCAGGCCGAGATCTTGATTCTTGGATTTGGGATTCATCCGCGCGCGAGTTGCCGCGAGCGAGTCCGGACCTATGCTCGTATGATTGTCGAGATAGAACAGCATTGCGGGGCTTTTCGCTGTCGCTACCAGTAAGTCCTCGAACTTACCCATCGCGTTCGGCTCGATCGCGTTCCGTTCATAGTCGGTCAGGTACCACGGCGCAAAGGGTCCCTTTCTTATGTACACATTGAAGTGGTTAAGCCAAAAATCGGTCATCACTGCCTGTAGTTGCCGCTGGCTGTAGATATCGGTAAGCAAGCGCGTTTGCAGCAACTCCCCGGAAATGGCCAACGTGGGGTTGATGAGCGCAAAGACTGTTTCTTTCTGCTGGGGAGTCATTCCTTCGGTCAGTTGCAGGCGCTCGGGGAAACTCAGGCTCTTCATGAGTCCCCGGAACTGCTCGGGCTTCATGTCCACCAGCCTGTTCCATCGTTGGTCCGCGGGAAGATTGACAATCGAAGTCGAATCCAGATCCGCATAAAGCTTTCGCTCGTGTACCTGGATGGAAGGCGACCGGGCGGCGTCCTCAAGGGCTATCGCATCGGCCAGCACATCGTCCTTGTCCTTTACCGGCGCTTTTCGAGCCGGAGCCATTGGAAGGCTTCCGTTCGGGCCTACGGCAGGGCGCTGCGGCCCCTTGCATTTGCGGCGAGTTCATCGCCACCGGCTCGGCGCTCGGAGGTGCGGACGGGATCTGCAGACGCGCCTCTTCCGCCTGCTTCTGCTTTCTCTGTTCGTAATCCCAGATCTGGTTCTGATAGATCGCGCGCTCGACGCGATTCTGCGGTAAGGGAATCTTACCGTCTGCCGCCAAGCGAATCTGCGCGGCGGTTGGAAATTGTTCGATGAGAGCCGGGAGAGGCGTGCTCATTGCCGGATAATTCCGCAATTGCGCATCGAGCAGGCTGTCGTCAATTCGCTCAGGATTCAACTGCAGGTCGATCCATTTCTTGAGGCCGATCGCCTTCACTCGCTCCACATCTCCCGGGCGCGGTCCAAAGGTCAGCCGGTTGAGAGCATGCAGGATGCGTTCTTCGCCAGCCAATTGCTTTGCCGGTGGCGGGACGTGCTTGTGCCTGAGCAATGCGCCCTCACCCAGCAGAAATGCCGGGTCTTGAATAAGCATGAGGATCAGCAGGCTGGCGCAGAAACGAGTCGAGCGGCCGGCGGAAGAACCTGATGGACGGTGCATGGCTAGCTCCCGGAAAAGTGAGACTATAAGCTCCAACCCTCCCTCGCCCACGATGTCGCGTGGAATGTCGCCTGGAGCAGGCCTGCCTTGCAACTTATAAAGTAGCCGGATTCGCGGCATCTTCCACGTCCAGCGGTTCGCGGGACGGGAGGATGCCCATTTTCTCATAAATGGGGCGGATTGCCGCCCTGATCGAGCCCAGCTTGGTCGCGAACCAGATCGCGCCGCCAATCACAACGCTGCCCGTGATCATTACAGTTCGGGGGGCGCCCACCCAGTGGGCAAGACCTCCCGCCAACAGGCTGCCGAAAGGAGCCATACCCACAAAGGCCATGGTGTAGTAACTCATCACGCGTCCGCGCCGGTCCTCCGGCACTACCGTCTGGATGATGGTGTTGCTCGAAGCCATGCCTTGCATCATCCCAAACCCGGTCAGGAGCATCATGGCAAGGGAAATCCAGAGCACGTGAGAGAGTCCCAGCAGGATCAGTCCGGCGCCGAACATTGCGGCGGAGAGGGGAATCATGCGGCCCAGACCCAAAACGCTTTTGCGTGCGGCTAACGACAAGGCCGAGACCAGCGCCCCAATGCCGCTTGCGCCCAGCAGAAATCCCAGCGTATGCGGACCGCCGTGCAGCACTTTCGCGGCAAAAATCGGCATGAGCACGGTGTACGGCATTCCCATCAGGCTCACCAGAGCAAAGAGCAGCAGGATGGTCCGGACCGGAGCGAAGCCCCGGACATAGCTCCATCCTTCTCTGAGCTGTTCCAGCATCGATGACGCTACACGATTGAAATCCGATGGCGCTACGCGCATCAGGAGCAGCGATGCAATAACCGCGAAATAACTTATGCCATCCAACAGAAAACAGTAGCCCTCTCCAAAGCCTGCGATGATGATCCCGGCCAGCGAAGGTCCCAGCAAACGCGCCAGGTTCACCATCGACGAGTTGATCGCGATGGCATTCCCCAGGTCCTGGCGGTCTTGAACCATTTGCACCAGGAAAGCCTGCCGTCCGGGCATATCAAAAGCGTTGATCAGGCCCTGAAAGGCGCTGAGCAGCAGAATTTCGTGAAAAGTCACGCGCTTGGAGAGGGTTAATGCGGCCAGCGCCAATGATTGGGCGGAGGCCAGGGCCTGAGTCCATATCAGGACGTGCTTGCGGTTCAGGCGGTCCACCCATACACCGGCGAAGGGGGCCAGCAGAAATGTGGGAATTTGTCCGGCAAACCCCACTACGCCGAGCAGGAACGCCGATCCGGTCAGCCGATAAACCAACCAACTCGTGGCCAGACGAGTCATCCAGGTGCCGATCAGAGAAATACTCTGGCCAGTGGCATATAACTGAAAATTTCTGTGCTTCAATGCCCGCCAAGCGTAGGAAAATCTTGGTTCGGGCTGGTCTTCTGCCCCTTGGGAAGCACCGGATGGGATATTTTGCTCCTCTTCCACGGAATTGTAGGCGTGCAGACAGAAAAAACTTGCGGACTATACTTTCGATGTTACTCTGCCGCTTCCGGTGGCATTCCCATCCAGCCTGCGATTTGCCCGGCGATTCTGGCCGGACCATGAGTGCCGAAATTGGAAATCTCCAGCAACCCCAGTCATGTTTCCTGCCTCACAACGGGTGATCCCGATTTACGTAAACACAGGAGAATGAATGCCGAACCAGAGCTCCACGCCCACCAGTAGTCCCGCCATAACGCGGGAGAAGCTTATCGACCTTCTCAATGAGGACCTTTCCCGCGAATACCAGGCAATCATTGCGTATGTTGTTTATTCACAGGTCCTGAAGGGCGCGCAATACATGAATATCGCGGGCGAACTGGAAAAGCACGCGACCGAAGAGCTTCAGCATGCGCTGATCATTTCTAACCAGATCGATTATCTGGGCGGCATGCCGAGTGTTACGCCTAAGCCGGTCAAGACCTCTGAGAAGGCGGAGGATATGCTTCGCTTCGATTTGGATAACGAGAATGAAACGATTCGCAATTACCGGGACCGCGTACGGCAATGCGATGCGCTGGGTGAATTCGCCATGGCCGAGCATGTCCGGGAGATTCTGATACAGGAACAGGACCATCAGATCGCATTGGCTACGGCTCTGGGAATCGATCCGCCCAACCTCCACCTGGAGGAGAAAACCGTTTGAGTTGATTGGCAACTGGCCCTTTGGCTGCTCTCTCTGGCGCTGCTGTAGAGAAACCAGGCAGCGAAAACGGGGGCGTCTTCCCGGCTTGCTCTAAAACCGGCGCGCCCCTCTGGCCGGTCCTCAATTAAACTTAAGACCAGCCATGTTCGAAAATCTATCGGAAAAACTTCAGCGAACCTTCAAAAATCTCCGCGGCCAGGGAATTGTCACCGACGAGAATATCGGTGAGGCTCTGCGGGAAATTCGCATTGCCCTGCTTGAAGCAGACGTTAATCTAAACGTCGTCAAGGAACTCGTCGAGCATATCCGCGAGAAGGCAGTCGGCCAGCAGGTTATGACCGCCTTATCGCCCACCGAACAGGTAATCAAGATCATCCGCGACGAGCTGATCGCGCTGCTGGGCAAGGATACGGCTCGTTTTCAATTCGCTTCCAAGCCGCCCACCGTCATCCTGATGGCCGGCCTGCAGGGCTCGGGCAAGACCACAACCTCGGGCAAGCTTGCCGCGTGGCTCAAGAAGGGCGGTCATCGGCCTCTGCTGGTTTCCGTCGATGTTTACCGCCCTGCGGCCCGCGAGCAGCTCAGAGTGGTGGCAAATTCGATCAAAGCCAATATCTACGAGGGCGACACCAAGGGTGAGGAGCCAGGCGCTCCATTGGTCCAGCGATTGGCCAAAGAAGCCCGACGCGAAGCCGTCAACTCCGGTTGCGACACTCTGATCGTCGATACCGCCGGCCGCCTGCACATCGATGCGGATCTGATGGAAGAGATGCGGCAACTCAAATCTCTGCTGAACCCGCAGGAGATTCTGTTCATCGCCGACGCGATGACCGGTCAGGATGCGGTGCGTTCCGCCGAGGAATTTCATAGGCACCTGGCGTTGACCGGCGTGGTGCTGACCAAGATGGACGGCGATGCGCGTGGAGGTGCGGCCCTCTCCATACGCCATGTCACCGGTCAGCCGGTCAAATTCATCGGTGTCGGCGAAAAGCCGGATGCGTTTGAGCCCTTTCATCCCGATCGTATCGTGAGCCGCATCCTGGGAATGGGCGACATTATGACGCTCATCGAACATGCCGAGGAAAAGCTCGATCGCAAGAAATCCGAGGACTTCGCCAGGAAGGCTCTCTCCGGCAGCGGCTTTTCATTGGAAGACTTCCGCGATCAACTGCGCCAGATCCGCAAACTCGGCTCCATGCAGAGCATTCTCAAAATGCTGCCTTCCGTCGGCCCTTTCCAGGGAATTCAGCAGATGGCGGACAACGTGGACGAATCGCAGTTCTCGCGCGTTGAATCCATCATCAATTCAATGACCAAGCAAGAGCGCGAGAACCATGAGATTATCTCCGGGAGCCGGCGCAAGCGCATCGCTCGCGGCTCCGGGACAACCGTCCAAGAAGTAAATCAACTGCTTCGCCAGTATGCCCAGATGCGGAAGATGTTCAAGAGCGCGGCCAAGGGCGGAGGAATGCAGCGCAGGTTGATGAATACTCTGGGCGGCATGCGCGGAATGGGCGGCCGTTAAACACGTCTCTTGCCGGAGATTTTTTTGCAGTTGCAGGATCAACTCGACAAGATCACCGCTAACACGCGGACTCTGGTACAGCCGGAACGGCTGGAAATCATCGACCGTGCTATCGCGGATCTCTATGCTTCCGGCATCGAAGATCGAACCTTGCCTGTGGGAGCAAGAGCTCCCGAGTTTGCTTTGCAGGATGCCTCGAATCGCACGGTTCGAAGCAGCGATCTGCTCGCCCTTGGACCGTTGATCATCAAGTTCTTTCGCGGGCGCTGGTGTCCCTACTGCGTGACTGAACTTGAATCCTGGCGTGATTTGTATGCGACGGTGCGAAGGCGTGGAGCGCTGCTGGTGGCGATTTCCCCGCAAACCGTCCGGCAGAACGATTTTATGAGGGTTCAGCACGCGTTGGATTTTCCGGTGCTTAGCGATCCTGAGTGCCGCGTCGCCGGCGAATTCGGTCTGTGCTATCGGGTTTCGCCTCTCCATCAACAGCATTACCGCAGAATTTTGGTAAATATTCCGCTGATGAACGGCGACCAGAGCTGGCAACTGCCGCTCCCGGCAACCTACGTTGTCGCTCCCAGCGGTGTCGTGATTTTCGCCCAAGCTCATGCGGATTTCCGCGTCCGCCCGGAGCCGCTGGAAGCGCTCAACGCGCTTCCCGGCTAGGCCATTTCTCTCGGGCCCCAAACACACCGATTCACAACTCTGTCAACCAGCCGCAAACGCCCGATTGGCGGGGCTTCCGGCGTTTGACCCTGCTTATATCGATTGCTATGATCGAAATGCGGGGTGGAGCAGCCTGGTAGCTCGTTGGGCTCATAACCCAAAGGTCGCTGGTTCAAATCCAGCCCCCGCAACCAATCAGATCAACAACTTTCGATTTGATGGTCGCTCCGGCAAACTCCCAATATCTCCCAATAAGAAATCGACGTTTCAGGCACTCGCCAAAACTGGCTTGAGTACCATCTCGACGATCTTCCCATTCGCTTCTCGTTTGGATGACGACATGGCCTGTCCATAGATGTTCATCGTGGTCTGGATTGAGGCATGACGCATCAGCTCCTGTTGCCCTTCATCGGTGCTCTGGTTTCGTTCAGCCACGGATGGTACGTGTGCCGGCCGATAACACCGTACTTCCCGGCAGCGACCTTGCGCCCATTATGGACTGGCAGCCGTGCGCCGTTCGGTTGTCGGACGATCTTGCCGACACCACACACCGGGTGCCGCACCGCACGTGGGACACGCGACCACGCAGCATCCCGAAGGGCGAAGATGCCGCTTCTGGATCTCGGTCGCGTGGTACGGTCGGTTCGTCATCGGGTTGGCGAACACCCACCCTTCCTCGGTGGGTACGGCCTGCTTGCTCCAAGCCAAGACGATCTTGGTCAGAGACGGATGCAAAGGAACATAGCCCTGGGAGTATTCGGTCTTGACGTCATCCACTCGCCCGCTCACGAAGCTTCGTTGCACGAGGAGTTGAATCTTTTCAAAATCAAAGTCGGCCCACTGAAGCGCCGCGATCTCGCTCACGCGAAGACCGAGGCATTGGGCGATTTCAACCATCGTGCGATACGGCTCGCGCAGTGTCGCAACGACGAGTTCGAACTGCTCCACGGTCAGAATGATGGGGCGCTGCCGGCGCTTGCTTCCGCCCTTTCCAAATGTGAGACGGGGGAGCGCCGCATAGATGTAATGGAATTGATCCAATTGGAGCAGCTCTATGGTAAGCCGCTCCAGTAATTTCTTGAAGTAGATTTGTAGTAATCCTCGGGCATCCGGCCATCGAAAGGCCATTCGGCAAAGTCAGACCATGTAATCGCGGAGAGCGGAGGCAGTCTGCATGAGCCCTTGCGCCTCTAGGGAATCAAGATATTCTTCTACGGACTTGGGCGGATTCTTCAAGCTGATTCGATGGTTTTGCGCCGCTTCGATGACCAGGCCGGGCGCGAGGTCGAGGAGATGGAGAATGAACTCATCGGGATGCTGGGCCTCGATGTCGAAGGGAGTCAAGGCATCTGGCGGAAAGTCGTTCAGATTACACGTGACGATCAAAGTAGCTCCGCTTCGTATCGCGGCTGCTAATACATGCCGGTCATCTTCATCGGGGAGGACGAGTCCAGGAATCAGGTGCTCGTAGCCTATGACCAGCGCATCCGTCGCAGCTTTGTCCATCAACTGCCGCGTGCGTTCCAGCTTTTCCCTTGTCAGGTCGGACCGGTGCCTCAGGAGACTTCGTATCCATTCCTCGTGAACATCAGCGGACCATCTCGCACGGAATATTCCGGTTAGAGCCAGGTGCATCAGGAAGTTTCGCAACTCCGCGGGGTAGAGAACATTCGCGTCATAGAAGACTGTGAATGCTGCCACGTTCAGATCTTGAGTTCCTGGTCATAGGCCGCCAGTTCGTCCAAGGCGGCGCGACGTTCCGCATTGGCACGACGCTTGTATTGCATCAGCGCCTCAAACCGAACACGGCGATGGGTTCCAACCTTTCGATACTCGATTTTTCCCTCATCGAGAAGTTGAATCAGGGACGGCCGCGAGATGTTCAGCATGTCCGCCGCTTCCTGGGTGGTGAGCTCCGCGTGAACCGGAATCAAGGTAACGGCGTTTCCTCGCGCCATCTCTTCCAGGATGCGAACCAGCATCTTGACCGCCGAAGCGGGGAGCTGCATCGTCTCCTCTTTGGTAGAGTCACCGATGCGAAGACGAAGTGGAGTTTTGGAGCGCATACGAGGAGCGAGCAGACGGCTGGTTTCTCTTGCCAGAGTGGCGTCCGTTTCGGTCGGTAGAGTGGGATCTAAGAGCGCCTGGGACATCGAATTACCTCGGGATCATTATCTCACTCAGTCGAAGCAAACGCAAGTATTCGCAGCAAACGAAACAGGTCAAATCGGCTTCAGTCGCCAAAACCAGCGCCCATTAGCAATGAAGGCTCTTCACTTGTTCATGGGAGCTTCGTATATGACCCTTCCTTGGCGAATGGTGAACCTTACTTCTGTCATTGTGGACGGGCCAGTGCCCGCCGGGTCGCCAGCGAGGATCGTTAGATCTCCGTCCATCCCAGCTTTGATTTGCCCCTTTTGATATTGCACACCAAAGCGCGTTGCCGGAGCTGTGGTGAGCATCGCCAAAATGTCGCGAAAGGAGAAGCCGCAAAGCGACAGCTGACGATACTCCTCTTGAATGTCGTAGTCAGTCAGGAATCCAGTGTCGGTTCCAAACATCAGCTGGCCACCCAACGCACGAAAACGCCTGACAACGTCTCGGATTGCAGCGATATCCGAATCGCGAGAGAACAGCATCAGCGTCGGAATCATCGTCGTGTGATTCTTGACTAGCTGCCTTAAGAAGGGGTCGTCGAAGCCGCGCGTGGATTCCGGTGCGTGCGCGATCACGTCAACTCCTGCCGATATCGCCACTTCGACACCTGCAAGATTGCTTGCATGCGTAAACACCAGTTGCCGATGAGAATGGCCTGCCTCTACTGCCGCCCGAGCCAGCGGCGCCGGCATGGGAACAACATGTTCCGGGGATACGATCGAACCTGTGAAGAGCTTCACAATATCTGTGCCCATCGCGATGTTGCGCTCGACCGCCTCGACCGCTGAGACTCGTGTCTTGGGTTGTGGGAGCCGCGACAAGAAGTCCGGGGGCAGGTCGCGCAGGTAGTAGGGCAATGCATCCGGAGGAAACAGTGGCAAACCTGCAGTATAGATTCGCGGTCCTGGGACCTCGCCGGATTCAATGCGCTGTCGTAAAGCAATCGTGTTGCCCGGATCTGATCCGGTGTCCACAACAGTCGTGAAGCCTGACTTCGTCAACATCTCTCGCAACTGCCTGGCCAATTGAGTTGCGGGGAGCTTCGCCGCGCCGCTCCATTTAGGTTCCATGAAGTGAACGTGCGTGTTCCAGAATCCTGCACAGACTGTGCAGCCGTCGCAATGGAGAACGCTCGTTCCTTTTGGGACTGCGACTTTGCGGGCAATCGCCGCGATCTTGCCGCCCTGAATAAGTATGGTGGCATTCATCAAGGGACTAGCGTCAGGGGAGGGATAAACCTTGGTTGCCTCGACAGCCAAGTTTTGCCCGGCCGCGAGACTGCAATAAAGTAGGAGCAGGAAGAATCCTCCTAAGCGGCTGATCATTTCGCTCTCCCTCTTTGTTGAGTCTTGCGTGATGTTCGGCAGTATCCCAATCGTAGGTCCTTAAATTCCTTTGCATACTGCGTCATGGTTCTGCCCCTGCCCAGAGGAGCGCGTCATCTGTGTCCGCGAACGCTCGCGTTTGTTGGCACAGGATGAAGCTTAACCTCCGCTGTACTGGCAATTTCCGTTGATTAGCCCACAAATTCATTTCCATGGTTTGAGCGTGGGCCACAACATCTGGAGGGTAGGAGTCATCCCGCGGCAATGGATAAACGGGAAAGTCCTCGTCGGGACGAGAATACGGGTCCATGGGGTGGGCAATTTCCTGTAAGGATTGACAGTGGGATATATGCTTCTTCGGCGAATCTTCATCAAGCAGAATGATGCTCTGTCCTGTGCAATTGCGCTGCTCCCATATTGAGTAGTTGTTGCTGCCCCTGATCGAATTGGGCAGCCCGTACTTCGGACCGAATAGATCAATGGCTCCCGCCTCGCCGTAATTCGGGGCTCCGATCGCCGTCATACTACGCGCCGGCTGCGCAACTCCGCCGGAGATGACAATATTTAGCTTGAGCCTGGGCCGTTGCTGTCTTTCCTGCGCAGGGCAAGCGCCATCTTTCCTAGCGCGCCGGTGCATGTCTCTGCGTCCTTACGGCTGAGATCCAAACGCCGGACCAAGCGGCGGGCCTTCTCGAGGGAAACAGCCTCAGAGCCGGGCTTGACATAGCCACAGAGCGCCAGTCCGTCGAAGAGCGCGAGCGTCATCCGTTCCAATTCCGCCGCCTCAGCTAGATCTTTCGCCGGCGCGGCTGCGGGAACCTGGTTCTCCCTGATCAACTCATACAGGCAGACTGCAACCGCCTGGCCGAGGTTCATCGAGAGGTTCGCATCCGCTGTGGGAATGCGCATCAGCCAGTTACAATGGCTCATATCATTCTTCGATAGGCCGCGTTTCTCCGAGCCGAAGAGCAGAGCGACAGGGCCAGCGGTCAGATGTTCGCGGATGACCGTCCCGCCTTCTTCAAGCCGCTTCACCGCATGGAGCAGTTCACGAGAGCGCGCAGCGGTCGTTCCCGCCACCAGGCAACAATCGGAAACCGCTTCTGCGACAGTTGCAAATTTCTCAGCAGTCTCGAGTAATCGTGAAGCGCCTACAGCCGAGCGCGCCTCACGGAATGATACTTGGTAAGGCGCCACAACCCGCAATCGCGAAAATCCAAAATTAGTCATGGCGCGAGCAGCGGCGCCGATATTCAGCGGATTGCGCGTGGAAACAAGCACTACCCGCAATCGGTCCAGAACGGGGGCCGAGTCTGGAGCCATTGGTCTACCGGAACTCCGCCGGAACTTCGGCGAAGGTTAAATTCCGCACATCCGATTTAGATTGTTCGCGCCACGCCTCGAAGATGCGTCCATAGCTGAGCTTGACGAATTGACTCTCGTCAATGTGGAGTTGACTCGCGATAGCGTCAATCCAATCGCTTGGACCTTCGAGCTCAGCATAGAGACCGAGCGGGGTTTCATCGAGAACACAATGCCCTTTCCGATCTTTCCATTCGGTACGCCACTTCTCGTAGACGAAAACTGGGTAGAAGCCCAGGCTCTTGAAAATAGTTCCGATGGCTTCTCCGTCCTCGACGGTGCTCTCGGTTTCCATTCGCCGCTTGTGCCGCTCTGCCGGACTCTCGTCGTCAGGAACGCTCTTGTGGGTAACCACCCATTTGCCGCCGTACTCACGAATGCGTAATATTCGCCGCGCGCTGCGGAGCCTGCGGTCCGGTGTGTCATACAGGGTATTGCGTTCGAAAGTTCGAGGAGTGACCTGGCGGAAGCCGAGCCGCGGCAGGTTTTGCTCCAAGCTCTCGCGGTCGGCAATGCGAATCTTTATCTCGGTTTCCACAGCCTGCATAAACGGGAGTCTATACCCGCAACCGTAGCGTGGGAAAATGGCAAAGACGAGATCTGTTGGAACACGCCGGGGGAATTTGGAAGAAATCAAAACACTGCGCTTGACGGTAGATGCGAACGCACTCGATTCGGGGGCCTCGGAAGATGCTTTATCCCGGGCCGCGGAGATTCTCCAGGCCGGGGGAACGGTTGCGTTCCCCACGGAAACTGTCTATGGACTGGGCGCCAGTGCCTTCGATGCAGCGGCGGTGCAGCGAGTTTTCCAAGCCAAGCAGCGCCCATCCTGGGATCCTCTGATCGTGCATGTGAGCGACAGGGGACAACTGAGGCATGTAGTCGAGGAAATACCGGGGAAGGCGGAGCTTCTGATGGACGCATTTTGGCCGGGTCCTCTGACTTTACTGTTGCGCAAAAGCGACAGATTGCCACCCATTGTGACAGCCGCCCGGCCTAGAGTGGGTGTACGGATGCCGAGCCACCCGGTGGCGCGTAGATTGATCGAGTTGGCTCGGCTACCGATCGCCGCGCCCAGCGCAAATTCCTTTGGCCGAACCAGCGCGACCCGCGCAGAGTTTGTGCTGGAGGATCTTGATGGGAGAATCGACGCTGTGATCGATTCGGGCGAGAGTACGCTCGGACTTGAATCAACCGTGGTCGATATGTGCGAGGAGCCGCCTATCCTCTACCGCCCGGGCATGGTTACAGCCGAGCAGATCGAGGGCATTTGCGGAACGTTAATCCGCTACCGCGCTCCTGAAGCCGTATCGGATGAGCCCGCAACGCAGCCGTCTCCCGGGATCGGCCTCAGGCATTACGCGCCCAGAGCGCGCTTGATTCTCTTCGAGATGGCAAGCGTGGGAAAAGCGTTCGAATTGGCGGAAAAGCTCCAGGGAAAAGGTGAGAGAGTCGGAATCATGTTGCCCGATGACGACCAGGAGAGTAAGCGGCCGCCGCGAAGTCTGGTCTATAGATGGGGGAGATGGAGCGACGGCAATGAGCTGGCGCGGCGTCTGTTCGCCGGGTTGCGCGACCTCGACCGAGCGGGCGCTACTGTCATCCTGTGTCCGTTGCCGGAGGAAGAAGGAATTGGGAGCGCCATCCGCGACCGGCTGTTCAAAGCGGCGCATCCAAGCTCAACTAAGCAAGAGTAGAGTTACGAGCACCGGGCGCACCTCGCTTGCTCCGGGATGACCATTCTGCAATGAGATGCGATCTCTCGGCTCGGTCGAAATGACAAATTGCGCAACAACTCACGAGTAATTAGTAACAAGCTCGGATGCTTCAGATACACACGCGTTCTTCAGAGCTGGTTACTTTCTTCCGCCTTATACAGATATTTGATGCTGGATTTATAGATGAGGGTACGGCTGCCATGGCGTACCTTGACGACATTTTTGTCATACCATTCGATATAACCTGCGAGTTGTTCTCCATCCTCAAGCACGAACATCATCAGTGTCTGACTCTGTAGTTGTTTCTGCAGATAGAAAGTCTCTGCATGAGAACTCTTGTCAAAAGACCCTGCTGCGTCCGCCGAACCGCGCAGCGGCCCGGCAAGGTAAGAACCTCGGCGAAAAAATCTGCGGCTCTCCGGATTGCGAGGCTCCAAAGTTCTTGCCGGAAGACTGGGCCGGACAAGCTTGCGTGGATTTGCCGTGCTCACCGAAGCAACTTTGAACTTTTCTAAAGCCGCTTTCGCGGCCTTAGCTTCAGCCTTCGAGCGCTGTAACTCGTCGGGAATAGGAGCGGGCACTGCAGAAGAGTTGGCCATGGCTCTCAATTAGAGTTGCTGTTTGGTTGAGATGCAAATTCCGGCTTCCGCGATGGAATCGGTCAAACACTGCCAAGTTGACGCCTCAGGGCTGACTTAGATCAACGGCAAAGGAGTCGAGTGCGAGAGAGCGCAATAAATTGCGGCGCATGCCTTGTTCCACCTGCACCAACCCGCGGCTTGCTTTCTCCATCCAATGCAGGTTGATGCTTTCAGAGATGCGTGTAAGTTCGGGCAGAAGATCGATATTGCGTGCTCGCTGTTTGCACCCTGACTGGATCAGGAGGAGGTCTTCCAACAGACTGTTGAAGGCGCGCAGCAATCGCCCGGTTTTTTCCTGACCTTCGGCGCCCGCGCGGTAGGTCTCAGTCACTCGGAACACCGAGGAGTAGTCAAATTCCGCGGTACCGGCTCGCCCCCCGGCCGCGTTGCGCAACAGCAGAAGAGCATCCTGGCGGCTGGCCAGGTATTCGGCAAGGTCAAACCCAAGAGCCTGGCCGATGGCTCCGCCGGCCAGACGGGCTACCAGCGAGCGCTCAACCGGTTTCCAATCAGCACGCCGCTGGGCCAGCAGAGCCTCGATCTGTTCGGCGGGAATCGCGCCAAGACGGAAAAAGCTGGAGCGGGAACGGATGGTGGGCAGAAGCTCGCCCGGATTTTCCGCCAGCAGAATAATATGGGCATACTCCGGCGGCTCCTCTAACACCTTGAGGAGCGAATTGGCAGCCTCTTTCATGAATGCTGTGCCGGTAAATATGTAAATGGAACGGGGAGATTCCGCCGGGAGGCGGTAAATGCGCTGGATTACGCTGCGCACCTGGCCAATCTTAATGAGCAATTGCGGAGGATCGGGAGGAATGACCAGCAGATCGGGATGAGTCTGGATCAGGATGCGAGTGTCTTTCTTATCCACTTCGCGCAATTCTTCGCGGGCGGCGACCGCTTCGCTCACGCGATCCGCAAGAGACTGCGATTGAGCGATACGGATGCAGTTGCTGCACTCTCCGCAGAAGTCCGGCAGTCCATCCGCAACCGGCCCTTTAAGGCAGGCCAGAGTCTGTGCCAGCATAATCGCCAGAGTGTACTTGCCGGCGCCCCGCGGTCCAGCGAGGATGAGCGCCGGCGGCAGCCGTCCCGCGGCGATCGCCTCGCGCAATCGGCGAACCGTCGTGCTATTGCCCAAAAATTGATCGAAGCCCACAGAGAGAGACTAGCAAAAAGCCAGCCCGCATTCTCAAAACTTAAGCGTGTTATCGCGCGACGACCGCTCCGGTTGGTTCGTTCAGGATGTACGGCTTCCCGTCCGGATGGGCAAAGTCGAACATACCTTCTATAGAACCGGCGATTGCATCGAACGATCCTCCGCCCACCCGCTCACCGTTGAGCCAGTTGTCTTCAATGAAACGCAGGATAGATGTCTGGTCCGTCAGCGTGTGGTCTACGTAATTGCGCTTCGCAAAAGGAGAGATTACCAGCAACGGCAGGCGAGGGCCGTAACCGCAGCGGCCCTGCGCATGTTTCACTTCCGGCCCAGGCAGGGCCGTTTCCCCATTGCCGCACTGGCCTGATCCGGTTAATGCATCCACTCTGCTTGTCGATTGATTTACGATCGGCCCCATTTGATGGTCGTACCATCCGTCGGAATCGTCGTAGGCCACAATTACCGCCGTGTTTTTCCACTCCGGACGCCGCTCGAGGAAATTGATTACTTTCACGAGAAATGCCTGCTCATCCAGCGGATCGGAATAACCGGCATGTGCATCCTGATAGGCCGGCGCTTTCAAGAAACTCACGGCCGGGAGGTTTCCCGCCTTGACCGCGGCGAAGAAGTCGTCGGTATCGTACTGATGATTCGCCCGATCCCCGTTCTTGCCGATCAACTTAACGGAGGCGGGCCGGGTGTGATGCAAGTTTGCGGTCTGTGTGTAGTACTGAAACGGTTCGTGATGGGGAATGTAGTCTCTGGACAGCACTTGAGTAATTTGCGAAAGCGTACTGCGCAAACATCCCGTTGTCCCGTTCGGATTTTCTTTGGCCAAATCGAACCCGGCTTCGAACCATCCCCACGTTACTCCGTCTTTGCTCAGCATCTGGCCGATATTGTTTCCTGTGAAGTGCAATTCTCCGAATGCTGTGTTCGAGCACCTGTCCCCGATCGGATCGCCATCGGCGATTTCGGTATATGTACCGTTTCCCGCTTCCACCACAAGACCTGCCGCGTTGATCTGATCGGTCACGCCATTGGTTTGGCCCGAGATCAACTCGATGGCGCCTTGTGTCGATTGCCCGAAGGTCGATCCGTACGAGTTATCGTTCAATGCATAGCGCTGCGCGTAATTCCACAATGCCGTTACCGTGTTGCCATCGTAATAACCCATAACCAGACCCTTGGTCTGGTGTAGATATTCGGGAGGCGCTCCGAGCAGACTCTTCGGGCTCAATTTCTGCGTCGCAGGCGCTGGAAGCCCGGTATATTGCGGAAACGAATCCATCAGCCCGGCATGAAAGGCAAGCTGCTCCTCCAAATAGGCGTGATCCTGGTCTGCTGTGGCTGCTTGCGCCCGGCCCAGCCGCAAGGGGTTGGTTGCGTAGCCCTGATTGACTTTCACATTCAGGAAATTCGGGTTGTGCTGGAGCAGCGGCGCCGTCAAGCCGTTGATCGTGGGCGTGCCCGCCAGAGCCGTAAATGCGGGCTCGTTGGGAGGATTCAGCGCATGCGGATAGGTCCCGAAATAGTGATCGAAAGAGACATTTTCGTCAAAAATCACCACGAGATGTTGGACGGGAGTCGCCGGCGAATTCTTTTGGGTGCGTGCAGTTTGGGCAGTGATTTGGCTAGGGCCTGTTAACACTAATAGGGCGAGCAGCGTTGCGAGCGAAAATGGGGCCAGATGAGGCGGAGTCCGCAGCGTGTGGCCGGTCCCCATGCAAGGACGACAACGAAGTATGGTCGCATTTTCGCCACATCCCGGAGGGACGGGGCGCTGAAGCGCTCCGTCCCTCGCATGAATGCGGGGGCTTCTACCCGTCTTCGCTTTTCGCTCAGGCGTGGGCTTTGACCGCATGCGTTTTGGAATCGATACACTCCATCAGATCGTCCCACGATTTATTGAAGGCATCGGCGCCTTCGCTCTGCAGCTTCTCGGCGAGACTCTTTGGATCGACTCCCGCAGCGGCGAATTTCGCCAGAACCTCCTCGCTATTGCCGCCGTCTTCCGGAAGCGGGTTGGAAATCTGGCCATGATCCGCCAAATCCAGCAATGTCTCCTCCGGCATGGTGTTGATGGTGTTTGGAGAGGCGAGCGCCGTGATGTAAAGTGTGTCAGACGCTTTGGGGTCCTTGGTGCCGGTACTCGCCCAGAGAAGCCGTTGCACAGGAGTTTTTTGGGCGGCCAACTTTTTCCATCGCTCAGAGGCCAGCAGGTCAAGATAAGCCTTATAGGCCTGCATTGCGATAGCAATTCCTAGCCGATTACGTAATCCATCCGGTTCCTTTCCGGAAACTGCCTTATCCCATCGGCTGATAAAGATCGATGCGACGGAGTGTATCTGCGGACTCAGTCCGGCTTTGAGGCGCCGCTCAATTCCCCGCATGTATGCGCCGGCTGCGTTGAGGTACTGCTCGCTTGAAAACAGCAAGGTCACGTTCACATTGATTCCGGCGAAAATAGCGTCCTCGATGGCCGCCAGACCCTTCTGCGTGCCTGGAATTTTGATAAAAATATTCGAGCGGTTCGCCTGCTCAGATAATTGTTGCGCGGCCTTCACTGTTCCCGCCGGATCATACGCAAGATGAGGCGAAACCTCCAAGGACACCCACCCGTCCATGCCCTGGGTCGAATCGTGGATCGGCTTAAAAAGATCCGCGGCGCGCGTCAGGTCGTCGATGGCCAGATCGAAGAACAATTCCTCGTTGGTTTTGATATCCCCTGTTTTGCGGCGGATCGCATCATCATAGAAATCAGTGTTACGAATTGCGTGATCGAAGATGCTTGGATTCGAAGTCAGCCCGGTGACAGAAAGATCTTGGATATACCGCTCAAGCGTACCGCTTGTGAGTAGACCGCGGGTGATGTTATCGAGCCAAAGGCTTTGGCCTAGCTGATGGAGCTGTTGTGTTGCTTTCATGTGGACCTTCCCAATCTTTGAACTTTAGGCTCTGTTCCGTAAGATGCGGGTTTCGATGATGGCGCTCAGGGCGCTGCGCGGCC
>CAWDNI010000026.1:0-23388 GCA_963803615.1 uncultured Acidobacteriaceae bacterium | reverse complement strand
TTCGGGTTCTGAAATTGCAGCCGCAATATCACGGGCTTAATCCTTTGCACGGATCCAGCGATTTTTTCTTTGATGCGGCTTTGCAAAACAACCTGACCGTCATCTGCCACACCGGTTCCGGTCTTCCATTCTCCGCGCCATCGCTGTACATGATGCCGGCTGGTAAGTTTCCTGAATTAAAGATCGTTCTGGGCCACTGCGGAGGAGGCATCTTCTTCCACGAGGCCATCGTTGCAGCACTGTTCTGCCCAAATATCTTCCTCGAACTCTCAACCCTGATGCCCCACCAGGTGCTGGAAGTGCTGAAGCATGTGCCGAGCGAACGGCTGATGATAGGTTCCGACCTGCCGGAAAGCCTGGAGACTGAGATCGGCAAGATCCTGACCCTGCCGATAGCGGCCGAAGACAAGCACAGAATCCTCAACGGGACGGCGGCGGGGGTTTTCGTTGAAGGAGTTTAGCGTTCTCCCGGCGGAGAAAGTCGACAGGAAGAAGTGTGGTGTGGTTTTCGCACTGTTCATCTGTGCAGATCACGTATGTAGATAGAACCAGCGTGTCAACCGCGAAGGAACCCATCGCGGCGGAATTAAGATTATCCGGCTCAGGAAGTCGGGATGATCTTCAGCTCGTTCGCCCTGGGCTACGCTTTCATGCAGATTCCCGGCGGTTGGCTGGCGGACAAGGTTGGGCCGCGCGTAATACTTGCCGGTTCAGTCAGTTCTGGAGTGCACTAAGGGGTTGACCGGCGCTGCCTGGAGCTTCGTCTCGTTGCTCATCATACGATTTCTGTTCGGCATAGGAGAAGCTGCCGTTTTTCCAGGCAGCGCCCGCGCAATCCGCAACTGGATGGAACCAGGAGAAAGCAGACGGGCCAATGGTGCGCTGTTTGCCGGTTCACGCCTGGGCGCAGCGTTGTCATACCCATTGCTGGTCTGGATGCTTTCCGTTTGGAGATGGCGCGCGGCCTTTTTCGTGCTCGGTTGCGTCGGTGCAGGATGGTCTGCATCCTGGCTGGTATGGTTCAGGGACTTCCCGGCTACCCACCCAGTAGCTCAGTCCGTGGCTACCCAGTCCAGCGATGATAAGGCCGTTTCGCGTGTAACCGTATCAGGTCACTTGCTCTTGCCATGCTGCAATACTTTGCCAGCAACTTTATCTGCCTTTTGTGGATGTTCTCTTACCTGAAGAGCCAATATCAACTGACGAATCGATCCGCCGCTTTGTATTCTATGGCGCCTCTTCTATTGGGCGCCATGTCGCAAGAAGTGACCGGCTGGGTAATCGATCGGCTGCATTCTTCACCATTGTGAGCCTGGTCACGCCGTCTCCCGGGAATCCTTGGGTTTGCGCTGGCCGCGCTTGCGCTTCTGGGTGTCACCCGCGCCAGCTCCGTGGGACTGGCGGCCATTGTTTTCACAATAGCTATCTTGGTGCGGACATGACTATTTGTCCTAGCAAGGTATTGTGTGCAGACATCGCCGGCAACCGCACTGCCGATATATCGGGGGCGCTCAACATGTTCGGTAGTCTCGGCGTCTTCGCCAGCGCGAATGTTTTCCCATTACTTGACCGGCGAACCGGCAGTTCATCCTCATACTTCTTTTTGGCGACGCTGCTTGATCTTGCCGGAATGCTCTGTTGGTTTCGCATGCGCTCAGCGGCATTCCGCCCGCCGGTTTCAGGTGTCTATGCGTCGGGGAGCGGTCGATGACAACGGCGCAAAAACTGCGCGGTGTCGGAATTGGAGCCGGCTATTTCGCTGCTTTTCAATATGAGGCGTGGACCAGGATCCCAGAAGTTGAGATCACCGCAATTTGCGACTCATCTGAGTCTAGAGCGCGCGCTCTCATGGCGAAATATGAGATTCCACGCTTCTACGAAGATTGGCGGCGGATGATTGAAACGGAACGTCCCGGCTTTGCTGACATCATTACCCCGCCGCCAGCACACGAGGAGATGTGCGCTTTCGCAGCAGCTAAAGGGGTGAACATCGTCTGCCAAAAACCATTGGCCCAGACAGAGGAGGCTAGCAAGCGAATCGTTGCCACGGCAAATGCGGCGGGTGTCCGCCTTATGATCCATGAGAATTGGCGGTGGCAGCCATGGTATCGCAAGATAAAGCAGATCCGTGACGCCGGCACTATCGGGTCATTTACTCATCTTCACTTCCTGATGCGGATGGGCGACGGCTGGGGCGAGAATCCTTACAGTCCCCGGCAGCCTTATTTTTGTGAGTACCCGCGGCTGCTTATTTATGAGACCGGTGTCCACTTTATCGATACTTTTCGCTTCCTCCTGGGGAGCGTCAACAGCGTGTTTGCCCAGGTGCAGCGGTTGAATCCACTGATCCGTGGCGAAGATGCCGCGCGGCTGCTACTGACCTTTCATAGTGGCGCTTCTGCGCTCTGGGATGCCAACCGCTATAACGAAGCTGAGACAGAAACACCGCGCTTCACCTTTGGTGAGCTGCGTATCGATGCGAGGCAAGGTCATCTGACTATGGATACAGCCGCGGATATGCGCCTCAAGGTGCTGGGCGAGCCGGCTCAAAGTGTTCCATATGCCCGCGAAAATAAGAATTTTGCCGGGGATTGCGTTTATTTCCTGCAACGCCATTTCGTCGACTGTATGCTCTCGGGCAAAGAGTTCGAGTCCAACGGAGGCGACTACCTGGAAACAATCAAGGTCGTGGAAGCCGCCTATGATTCGGCACGCACAGCACAGGTTGTTGAGCTAGGGACGTCGTAACACGCAAGTTTCGCCCCAAATCCAATGTGGGGTGAGCAATAAGGCATGTCCTGCTTCATACGAGGAGATTATGGATTTAAGCCGTCGAGGTCTCATAGGATTGCTTGCCGGAGCTGGTTCCGGCGTTTTATCTAAGCCGGTATCTGCCTTTGCCGCCGCGCAGGTGGTGGACGATACCCAAATTGCAGCGGGACCATTTCAAGGCAGCCGCACTTCGTTGGAACATTATGAAGTGCCCGAGTGGTTCCGGGACGCTAAGTTTGGCATTTGGGCGCACTGGGGGCCACAGTCCGCGATCGAGGCAGGGGACTGGTACGCCAGAAATATGTATATCCAGGGTTCAGAACAATACAATTATCATGTTCAGCGTTTTGGTCATCCGTCCAAGTTCGGCTACAAAGACACAATTCCCGCCTGGAAGGCCGAGAAATTCGATCCCGCGCACCTGATGCAAATGTATAAGAACGCTGGGGCAAAGTACTTCATGAGTATGGCCGTTCACCATGACAACTTTGATATGTGGAACTCCCGCCACCACCATTGGAATGCAATGGAGGTCGGGCCGCACAAGGACATAGTGGGTCTCTGGCGAGAGGCAGCCCGTAAGGAAGGCCTCAAATTCGGTGTAAGCGACCACCTCTGGATCGCATACAAGTGGTTTTCCGTCAGCCATGGAAGCGATTCGGAAGGCGATCTGGCAGGTGTTCCCTACGATGGCGCCGACCCCCGCTTCAAGGATCTGTACATCAATTCAGACCAGATCTGGACCGCCGCCGAGTGGAACGAATCGGGCATTCCGGTTTGGTGGAAGCAGGAGTGGTTCCGCCGGATCAAGGACGTGCTTGATCACTACGAACTCGATCTGCTTTATACAGATGGTCCCCTGCCTTTCGAAGATTATGGCTATAATGCGGTGGCGCACCTTTACAACTTGAGTGCCAAGCGAAACGATGGCAAGGTCGAGGCCGTGTATTTCTCTAAGCGCGACCAGGATGCACTCAAAGGCACTTGTGTTCTGGATCGCGAGCGTGGAGTGTTGAGTGACATCTCCCCTCGACCCTGGCAGACTGACACATGCATAGGAAATTGGCACTACAAACTTGGGGAGAAGTACAAGACGCCGAAGCGCGTCATCGATCTGTTGGTCGACATCGTGAGTCGCAACGGGAATTTGCTGCTGAATTTTCCGCTTCCTGCCAGCGGCGAACTCGATCTGGAAGAACAGCAGATCTTGGCCGGCATCACGGACTGGATGGCCGTCAACGGCGAGGCTATCTTCGCCACCAGACCATGGAAGATCTCGGGAGAGGGTCCGCCCGATATCGCTCCCGCTGCCGAAGCGCAAAGATTCAATGAGTCGCAGCGGCATGATCTAACCGGCGAAGACATGCGGTTCACCGCCAAGTCAGCAACGTTGTATGTGTTCGTCATGGGGTGGCCCGATTACAAGGTACAGATCAAATCGTTGGCCCAGGGGACCGCTCTCCGGGTAGGAAAAATTGAGAATGTGGAACTGTTGGGCGATGGCAGGCGTTTGTCCTGGCAGCAGGATACAGGCGGTCTTAGTATTCTGCTCCCGCGCGAGGCGCCCTCGAAACATGCGGTCGTTTTCAAGGTTACGGGAGCAATTTAAGTCCTTAGTTTTACCTTCCCACTGGGTGACCTGGTGGAGGGTAGTGCCTTGCAGCTGAATCTACTACGACAACAGCGTCGGGTTCGCCTGGCTGTTTTATAAGAGACAATTTGCCCGAATTGGCGAAGTTCATTTCGATAGGCGCACTGCGCCCGGTAGCAGGAGTAAACCGCCATGCATTGAGGCGATTGCAGGCTATCGCTCCTGTATTGAGCACGAGCGAGGCCGGGGCGGCGAGATACGCCATAATGTATGTTGCATCGTCATTGCCATACGAACCGTCGCGTGTAGCCTGAATGCGATCGGCGATCCTCTGCCCCTGACCGGAAACAATCAGCGACTGATCCGGAATCCGCGTAAAGAATGGCCTTGAATACAGCAAGTCCCTTATGTAGTGCAGTTGTTTCACCGCGCGCGTGTGCAGTGCATCCTTCCAGGTGGGGACGCCTGGCGGCCAATCATCAAGCATCCAGTTTTCCGCAGCATGGGGCGCCATCTGCCACAAAGCATTATGGCCGTAAGCGCCTCCGAATGCTCCCGCAAAAACGGAGAGGTATAAACTCCTACGTTGGTCCGCCGGCGGCTGCATTGTGCCGGATTCATAGTAGTTTTCAGCAACCATGGTAGGTCTGACAATTTTGCAGTTGTAATCGTGCGTGACCAGCGCGGTCATATCGTAGTCTAGTCCGTGACGGCTCGATGAGCCTTGGATCATGTAGAAGTCGAGCCATGGTGAGCCGGAATAATATTCCGAGCAGGAGCGATTTCCGCAGGGGTGCACCGTTACAAGATGTTTGCTCTCGCAGCCTGTTTTTAGCCCTGAGCCTATGGCATCGACGAGCTGGGGATCGATATAGGGTGGACTGGATTCTCCGCCTGCAACCAGAATCACGTTGTCGTGATCCTTGAGACTTGCTCCCACTCTCAGGCCGATGCTATGCAGTTGTGCGGGGGTATATGTATTCATCGTTCCAGAGTTTTTACCAGCCCACATCGCATAAACCATGCCATATAGGCCGTATCTCGCCGCAGTGCGAAGGATGTGATCGCAATACTCAAAATAACGCGGATTGAGTACGGTTTTGTCAGCGCCGATGTAGGCGCGCTGTCCGTAGGCGTTGGCGGCAGCGGCTTGGGGAAAGAAATTCAGGCAAAACATGAAGGCGTTAAAGCCTTGGCTGCTGCGGTCGCGCAGGTAGAGATCGATTTCTTCATAAGTCAGCGCGTTAAGATTCCACGCGGTGTCAGCAAGAAGACAAAACGCGTGCCCTGTTCGCGAATCGGAAAGGAAGCGGTGATTTGTGCTCACTTTCAACCCGCTCGGACTGGGTAGTTGGCTGTCGATCTTGAAAAACGGCGGCTTAAGGAGGGAGTAATGGCCTGGAAGAGCCATTGCCATTGCTCGTTCTAGCAAGGTCTCGGAGCCGGCAAGTATGGAGTTTCTGATAAATTCCCTGCGTTTCATAGCTGCGGCACCTGAGTACAGTGAATCTCCTGAATCGTTTGGCGAGGTGTCCGGCTCTGCCGAGAACGTACCCCACGCTAGCGCCATTCAGTATGGCATATACTACCGGTCGCATTGTTATGCGGGAGCCAGGCTCTGGCTCCGGCAGAAAGTGCGAAAACGAAGGTACGATGGGAGTGGCTCGTTCTCGCCGTTTTATTTTACCTTCGCTCGACGAGGTTGATGCTGGCGGGCTCTTGCTGGAGGTGCGAACTTGAATTCCGACTCAATCTGTCCGGTCAAACCCCGGCAGCGGCCTACGAGTAGTATCGCGATCCAGAGAATCCCGGGAGGTTCATGTTACACGAGACGTTCGCTGATCAAGCTGGCCTCGATCTGCATGTGAATACTTCCCATTTCAAGAGGTCGCAGAGCTACCGCGAGCAAGATGATCCGATCGCTCATCAGATAGTCACGCGATGGCATCGCGTCAATTAGTTGAGGCCAAATGGAGTTCTGCAGACAGTTAATTGTTAATCCCGAATTCGGCGGCGACGAACGGTGAACAACCTTGTCAAATAATTGGCGCGTCACTATACTCAGGACAATTCCGCGAGACTGGAAATGGTTCGATTGGGACTAGAGTGGCTTTATACAGCCGAAACAGCAATCTCACCGATGCAATCGCCTTTGTACGTTCACGATAGGAAAAGTGGCTGACGCGATTAGGGCGGCGCATCACGAAACCGGCCTCCAGGCCGACTCGTTCTGACGCGGGGCCGAACCGGTTGGAGGGCCGCCGGAAGCGCCGGCATCCCGCAAGTGGTTTCAGCGGGCGTGCTCGACGTGGTTAACTTCGGATCGCCGGAGACGGTGCCGAACAAGTTCTGCGAGCGGAAGTTCTATGCGCACAATCCATCGATCACTTTAATGGGAACGACACCTCAGGAGAATGGAGAATGAGCGTCTGGAGGAGATCCTCGCGGCGAAGCTCAATGGGGCCAAGGCCCGGTTGCTGTCGTGCTTCCTTTACGCGGGTCTCGGCGATCTATGTTGAAGGTCAGCCTTTCCACGACGCGATTGCCGATGAGTGCGACAGGAAGTCGTCGGGAAAACCAGCTTTGTCGAGAGCAGTGTAAATTCATCCCATCCGCCCGGAGCCCGATCGGAGCTCGACGCGGCTTAGGCTCCTGCCACATAAAGAGACTCGTGCTTTTCCGCAGCGCGCCATCTCTGTAGCCCCCTGGTACATATCGAGATATATACGAGAAGTGGAGTCAACGGCCAGTAAAGACTTATGCCTGATCAGAACCGGAATCTAGCCGTGAGCTGGCCTTGCCGCGGGGGACCGTAAGGCGTCGAGGGGTTGACCCACCCGAAGCCGGACTGAATGATACCTCCCTTGGTTACCGGGGTTTGCAATGCGTTCGTACCATTCGGGTCAGACATTTCGGCCCGGTTAAAGACATTTAGGAATTGCATGCGAATCTCAAAAGACATGCTCTCCCTGATAGCGATTCTTCGGCCCAAACTCATTGATTCAATAGGACGGCGCTGATAACGGTAGTCGTTATAGTAAATCGGCCCGGTACTGAATTGGCCTGGAGCTGGATCCGACCATGCAGCGGGATTCAGCGTAAGTTGCGTGAATGGGTTAACGCAATGGCAATTCAGACTCTTGAGAAAGAGCGGCTGACCGGAAACCCTATTAAAGAATGTGCCCGTGCCGGTGCTGATATTCCGCAACAAGAGACTGTTCAGTCCATTCTGCGCGTAAGGCGAAGGTATTGGAAATCCGCTTGCATAGCGCAAAAAAGCGCCAAAGGTCCAGTCCCTTACTGCCGCTCGCTCGAATCTATTACTGCCGAAAGCCGGCGTCACATAGGTGATCGCAGTATTGAAGACCTGCGGCTGCGAGTTCGAAGAAATCGATTTGTTTGCCGCACGATTGTAAACATCGTTCACAAGTCCCAGATTGTAATTGGAACCATAGGACGTACCACTGATGGCGCCTAGGCTCGTCTCATGTTGATAGGTGTAGCCGGCGGTTAAATCAAGCCCGTGTGAGTAGCGCTTGACCACCTTCAATTGCAGCGCGTTATACCAGCTATCGCCCCGCGGAGACCACTTGGCTGTGATCGCACTGAACTGCGGATAGGGCCTGAGGGCCTGCGCGAGCGTCAGGTTCATAGGAAACCCCGCATACGGAGCCGTGAAGCCGGCAGCAATCACCTGGGGCGAGTTCATAGGCGAGAGCAGAAGGGCCTGATTGGCGGGATTAGTGATATTCAATCCGTGCGCAGCAAACTCGCTCGCCGTGGCGGCATTTGGATCAAGCAGGCTCGACTGTAACCAAATGGCGGTGTTTCCAACGTATGCTGCTTCGACGGAAATATCCGGCGCCAACTGCCTCTGGACTGCAATGTTCCATTGATTTGTCCGGGCCGGCCGTCCCGCTTGTGGATCAATGTAATAAGGAGGCGGATTCACTTGGCCTGGACTGGGACGGATTCCTGAGCTCAACGAGGCGTTGGTAAGCTCCGATGCAGGATACTGCAGACCCTGGCTCAGGGTTACCGGCGCGACTCCAAACGAGGTCGCGGTGAAGTTTATAGTGTTCCAACCGGTACCGATGATCGGTGTGCCGCTCAGGTATTGAATGCCGGGCGTGGATCCGTAGATAAGGCCCCACCCGCCTCGTATGACTGTCTTAGGGTCAATGGAGTATGCGATGCCCAGCCGGGGTCCCCAAGCATATGGATATGTCTTGGTGAATTTGCAATTGCAACGGTTGGGTCCGCTGCCCTGATACTGCGTCGCACCCAACAGACCGCCAGCCGAAGGATTGGGAATATTCGGGGCAAACTCCGACCACCGGTTGCGGCTTTCGCTCCAAGCTTGCTGATAGTCATAACGAATGCCGTAGTCCAGCGTAATCTTGGGTGTCATCTTCCAGGTGTCCTGAATGTATGTCCCAATCCCATATTTTCGGAAATTCGGTTCCTGGCCTGAATTGACGCTGGCCGAATCGGCAGCGCCCAGCAAGAAGCTTGCATACGGGAACCCCACATCCCCGCCGTTCAGGCTTGAAAGTTGCAGATATGGAAGACCTGTCTCCTGCGAGGCAAAGTTATAAATCCCTCCGGTACCTGCCAATTCTACGTCGGTGAAAGTCGTCTCCCGCCACTCTATTCCGGTTTTATATGAGTGGTTCCCCCTGACCCAGGAGAAACTCGTGATCGCCGTAGGATTGTCGTTCAGATAATGACCGGAGTTGGTCATACCCAGGTTAGTCGTCGTTGCTCCTGCTTGGCCTGGATACGTCACGCCCCCGCCATCGATTCCGGCCAGACCGGTAAGCTCGGGGAAGGGCGCGGGACTTTTGGACGCTCCCGTGAGACCCAGGTTAGCTACAGCGTTGTAATCCAGAACGCTATTCGGCGCCGAGTCTATGTGGCTATAACGCATCTCGCCGAGCCCGATATGCAGCAACATGGTGGGAGTCAACGTTTGATCCAGGTTGAGCCGATATGTCCATGTATGCGTGAGATAGTTGCGTGCAGACGAGATGGGGTAAGGAAGTCCATCCCCGTAGTTCTTGGGAACGTCGTTCGTCCACTCCCCTAAGTAGAATGAAATCTTCGAATTGGTCCCGATGTTTTGATCGATTTTGACGCTTGGCGCCGTGGTCGTGGTGGACAGAGCATCGAATTGCGAGAAATTATTGATTAGATTGCCATTGGTGGGGGACGGAATAAGCGCCTGAATTTTTGCCGCCACTGGATCGATGCGAGTCTGCGGAATGATATTGCCTGGGAAGGGATCGCGGACAATTTGCCCATTGACGGTGCGTGTGGTCAAGGGGTCGTAGATCTCGTTTTCCATGATCGGTCTTCCCAACGGGTCCGTGCCAAGCTGCTTTCCGGTCAGAGCCTGACTGAAATTACCCGAACGGTAGGCGCCGGTTGGCAACGTGGCAAATGTTCCAGAGACCGTGCTGGTTGTGCTGAATCTCTCGTAGTTGAAGAAGAAAAATGTTTTGTCCTTTCCGTTGTACACCTTGGGTATCCACACCGGGCCGCCGACGGTGAATCCCCAATCGTTGGCTCTGTCCCTCGGACGAACCAACCCCCCACTGCCATTGTTCGTGTACGGGTTTCCCGCATTCAGTACTTCGTTCACCCAGTTTTCATATGCACTTCCATGAAATTGATTTGTGCCGGATTTTGAGGTGAAGTTGAAGAGGCCGCCGGCGACCTGTCCGAACTCGGCGGCGAAGTTACTGGCCTGCAGAGTGACTTCCTGCAGCGCTTCCTGCGAGGGCGTCCCCTCTGACAAGTGCGTTGGATCGATTCCGCTGGTGATGTCCTGGCCATCCATGAGCACCCGATAGGTATCGATGGGCGCTCCGTTGACCTGCAATTGATAGTTGCCGTTGGCGTCGATGGTGGAGGTCGCTCCCGGTTGCGTCGAGGCAAAAGCCGTGGGATTTTGAATACCCTGACCTGCATAATTCAATGGCAGATTTTCAATCTTGTTCGTCGTCACCGTCTGGTTTATAGCCACGCTCTCGGTCTGCAGAATCGGGCCTTGAGAAGTCACGACCACGGTTTGCGAGCTGGAACCGACTTGGAGTTTAGCGTCGATGCGCACCACCTGAACGGTCTGCACAATCACGCCATTCTGAACGTACTTGGCAAACCCGCTTGCCTGGAAGGCCAGGTTGTATGTGCCCACCTGCAGAGAGGGCAAGGTATAGTTCCCGGTCGACGTTGTAACCGTGTCGGAGACGGCCCCGGTCTCCACCCTGGTCGCTGTGACTCTTGCATTTGCAATGGCTGCGCCCGCCTGGTCGAGGACGGTGCCGGTGATCGATCCCCGGTCGCTCTGCGCCCAAAGCACACCCGTAAATGCCAACAGCGCCGCAAAACAAATGAAATACAAACTTTTCCGTAAACTTTCATACTTCATACTTCGCCTCCTGAAAAACTGCAACGATTCGACTCCCCGGAAAATTACCAACGTACAAACCGGATTGTCAAGCACAAAGATGCAACTGAAAAGCAAATAGTGAATCTCTGTTCCTTTTTCTGAAGTCGGTCTGCGCAATGTTCGATTGGCCCAGAATGGGGCGGTTTGCCCACTGTGTGAGCGTTTCAAAGCATTCTCGATTCATATCCGTCAAAGAGGACGGCTTCACATGGCCGTTGACCAAGCCAGAGGTAGCTCTCAGGCGCTTTGAAGCCGGTACCAATCCTTATCAATTGGAGGCGTTACTGCGCAGAAACAAGGTTCACCGAACCTAGAAGGCCTGAAACCTGAGACACGGAGGCAGAGCGGCCGGAACCTGACGCGCCGAGTGGAACGGAATTAGGGGATCCCGGAACCAACGGTATTGGAGCAGCTCGTCTACCCGGAGGCGCGGAAATAACTTCGATCTCCAAGACATTGTTACCGGGTTTAACCGCCTTAGTGACATCCCAGCGATAGGGTTGCCATCCCCGGGCTTGAAGATCGACGCCATTGAGACGGACCCGTGCGTAATCGCGCACGTCCGAACATTCGAGCAACAGGCGCCTGCCCGCAGGTTTACTCTTCAGAGTAAATTCCTTGCGATAAGTTCCAGGACTGGAGACATTCGCGATGCCGAGATCCTGCCAGGATCTCAATGGTGTAGTGAAACTCCTGCCATCGATGGTCAGCGACCACTCGCCATTCAGATCCTGAACGGGCCTGCGTGACGAGAGCACAGGTTCTGGCGTCGATACATTGGGCGGCATCGGTCCGATTACGATGACCTTTGCTTCATAGGGATCCAATATCAGCGGCAATCGCCTCGCGTCTCCCTGAGCGGCTGCATCCCGCATTGGATGGATCAAACCAGTGGCCAAGTCCCAGACCTGGGCCTGGCCATGTCCGTCAACTACCGCGGTATCGCTCTGTTCCTTGTCACTTTCATTGAATATGAAATAGAGGTCGGCATCCCGCAACGCGCGATGTGTGTATCTGATGAGCGGGTTGGGCTGGTCGAGCGCGAAATCGGGCTTGGGAAGATCCTGAAGAACAGCCGGCGTAATGTCTCCAGAGGGCTCGTGAAGCGCAAAGCTCAGATCGGGCGCGCCGGTAGCATCAAGAAATGTCGTGTCCTCGATCATCGATGGCGTGTTTCCAATGAACACAACTTTGCCGCCGGAAGCGGCAAAATTCCGCAGCCGGTCCAACGACGCGCGAGAGATTACGACCGACGACGGAACGATGACCGCACGATACACCTGACCGCTCAGGTTTCTGAGGCAGCCTTTCTCAAGCGCGGCGGTCGAGCTGAGCGATTGCTCGTCGATGTAATCGAAATCGATCTGGTGTTCGAGGAGTTGTTCCGATAACTTGGTTGTGCTCCTGTCGGCATCCTCATCGCCGAGCCACATGCTGCTCGCCGGATGATAGAGAGCAACTTGAGCAGCAGGCCGGCCGATCGACATGAGATAGCCCGCGCGATTTGTATACCATGCGAGCATGGAAAACGCCGGAGAATATGCGGGCAGCGATCCAGAAGCGCCTCCTCCCATATCACCACGGCCAAGTGCCCCCTGGAGCTGAAGCGCAGTCAAGCCTTCAACCAACTGATAATCCAACTGGAACTTGCCATCGATTCCCAGCCCGCCTCCCTCTTCAGCCCACGCCTTCGGGCGGCCAAACAAATGCGCGGCGGATGAAGCGAGCTTGGGGAAATTGTCGTTTACCGAGTAGGTGGGGCCTTCGCGATTGACCTCGTTGGGAAGCAATTGACTGAGATTATCGACGCCGGGGACCTGCACATGACGCATGTCACGGAAGAAGTCGCCTTCGTTGCGAATCAGATCCTCCCTGCGCGAGAGGTCGAACATCAATTCCTCGTGATTGAGATGGAAGAGGTATTCCATTTTGTTTTGTGCGCACCATCCCGCCAGCACGCCAAAAAAGCTGTTGCTGAAAATTCCGCTCCACACGTCCCAGTAATCGGCTTTCACGCGCCACGCTTTGGGAGTCATCTTGGGCGCGAAGAAAAGAGGCAGGTACGGCTGCAGATCGTAGCCTTTTTTCTGACGAAACTGCTCGAGCAGCGTGGGAGTCCAGGGCATGAATCCGGTGTAGTCTGGTTCGTCACCGAAGAAGCCAAGCACAGTCGTGCCGAACTGGCCGCCGAACAGTCCTTTGTAGGCTTCGTGCGTAGTTTTCAGAAAGGCCCGTGTGGCATCGGGGTTCAGATAATCAATTAACGAATACAAACTATCCTTGGAGTAAGTGCCGTCGGCGCGGTTAATATAACGGGTCGGGGAACTGCGGAATACATGCCTCACCAATTCAATCTCCCAGCGGCCAGAAGGTGGCGCGGTCCACTTGATTCGGCCATTGTCGATAGCAATTGTCGCTGAGCTTCCCGACTCCGAACTGACCGTCAGGGCGCCGAGGGTGTCTTGCGGCACGGCCATTGAGATCGTCTGTCCCGGAGCGACGCTAATGTGTAGATCCGCCACAAGGCCCTGCATCGCGAGCTGGGGATAATCCTCATTGATTTTGCCACCGGCGAAACCGCTGGGATAGCTGCCCTCATCGGCAAGCCAGATCTTCATACCCCGCTTCGCCGCCTCCTGGACGGCGAACTTGGTAAGCGCCAGGTGCTCGGGAGAAAGATATTTCGGAGTCATTCCCCGCGCGGGCCCAAGATTCACGACATACATGCCCAACTGGCTTAGCTCGTCAAGTTCCCTGGTGATTCTTTCCCGTGTCAGTTGGCCGCCCCAGATGGCCCAATGAATCGCGCCATATTCACGCGGAGGTGTCCGGAAATGTGCGGCAACATCACGAATCGTAGGTGTGGTGATCTCCTGCCAGGACCGCTGCGCAATCAGAGCCATAGGTAAAGCTATGGTTAGAATCGAAATGAATTTGCGCATGGATACCCTTCCTACACTCGATGCCTTACAAGATCATGAGTTATGGCTCGAGCGAGGGCCGCTGGATATCTTTCCGGGCGCGGCGTAACCCTTGGAAGCGTCGTCGAGCACCAGAATCCAGTCGTTTCCATGGCCGCTCGTCGGAGGCGTGAAGTCGCGAAAAGCTGTCTTTTTGAATTCGCCGATCGATAGTGATGTCCCGTGGCGGGGATCATACCAATACGCCCGGATCGTTTTGCCCGAAAGCTTATCGTAGATCTGATCGATCATCCGGATCTTAAGCTTCTTGCCTGACGCCGTATAGATGAACGCGTAGCTCCCATCCGCGGCTCGGCAGGCTTCGATACGATCCACGGTGCCTAATGGATCGTTGGCGATCAGCCACTGATCGGGAATTCTTATAAGCATTGGCCGTGACTCGAGGAGTGTGCGCAGATACTGCATCTGTGTTCCAGCCGGCAATTGCAATGCGTCCTTCCAAGGGGGCGCAACCCCGTGCCGGGTATCTCGGGGTATCCGAATCGCGCCACCGGGCATCCTCCCTGGACTCCGGTATCCCCACACTCCATGCGCGCCGTATGCATATCCGGCGGCGCCCGCGAACAAAGCGGTATAAGCGATCCTGCGCACGTCAGCAGCATCTATTTTGTTGTCTGGAACCATTGCGTCGGCAATTCCCTCATAGCCGCCCTCTCCATCGACAACCGGTTTTGCGGGCACCCGAGCCCAGTCTTCCGCGACCAGGTCGTAGTTGCGATTCAGAATTGTGTGGCCGGTCTGCAGCATATTGAAGTCCAACCAGCGGTCATGCTGAAACCATTGCGAGGAACTCCGCGGCGACTTCTCGTGATACGTCATCAAGTGATGTGTGCCACCTTCGCTCTGTGTAAGACCGGATGCCATCGACCTCCATATTTCTTCATATCCGGTTGCGAACCAGTCTCCGCCCAGAATCCAGATTACCGGCTTATCCCGGTAGCGCGATTCCAGGAATCTTCCATAAGTGAACGCACTGGACCGATTCAGCACATCCGCGTGAGGGTCGTCGGGTCGGCCTTCGACATGCCGTGGCCTTTCGTAAGCATTCGCCCACAGCGGAACCAGGGCGACGTAAAGTCCGAGCGATTCAGCCTTATTCACTACATAATCGAGTTGCTGAAAGTAGGCCTGATTTGGCCGGTTCGGATCATGATCAATGAATACTGTCTGCGCATAAGCGTTCGGGATTGTGAGCGCATCGAACCCAGCCACGCTGACCTGAATTACGGTGAACCGCTTCGCCGCCCGGTCCTCAAGATAGGTATCCACATCTTTCCGAGTGCAATCCAACAGTGTCCAGGCTGTGTCTGCAAGGTAGAGAAACGGCGATCCATCCTTCTTGACGAAGTACCTTCCGTTATTGGAAACCCGGAGTTGAGGGAGGGCGGCCCCTTGTGCGATGCATACGGCAACCAGGCCCAGAATAAAAATTTTTCCCACTTCGCCGGAGGCCCGGACAAGTCTAGTCATAATAGACAACCATTCTTCGACTTTGTTGCATTCTGGTAAATCATGCCAAGTCGCTTTATCTCCATTCCGTCCGCCGAGCGGGATACAGCTTAGTGCAGGCTCGCGACGATCTTTCCCGGCGCAGCGTAGCCCTTGGAAGCGTCGTCGAGCACCAAAACCCAGTCGTTTCCAGGTCCGGTTGTCGGCGGCGTGAAATCGCGGTACGCCTCTTTCTTAAATTCACCGATCATCTGCGAGGTTCCGCTGCGGGGATCATACCAATACGCCCGAATCGTATCGCCTGACAGTTTATTGAAAAAGGGAAATGCATCACCATGATCGATCAGCTGGACCCTCACCTTTGTGCCCGATGCCATGTAGATGAAGGCATAGCTGCCATCCACGGCACGAGTGGCCTGGATGCGACTGTCCGTGCTCAATTGGTCTTCAGCGATCAGCCATTGATCCGGAACTCTTTGGAGCATTGGCCGCGATTCGAGGAGAGCTCGCAGATACTTCATTTGCGTGCCGCCCGGCAGCTGCAAGCCCTGCTCCCAAGATGGCGAAGTGCCCCACCTCCCTACCGCGGCGGGTGTTTGGGTTGCGCGGGCACGATATGGAGAGTTCGGACCGTTGTGGTTCCAGACACCCTGCGCCCCATATGTGTACCCGGCGGCGCCCGCGAATATGGCACAATAGGCGATCCTGCGCACGTCTGCGGCAATTATTGTGTGGACAACCTCCATCGTGTGATCTGCAATTCCTTCGTAGCCTCCCTCGCCCATTACGACCGGCCTCCTAGGCACACTATCCCAGTCCTTCGCTATCAAATCGTAGCTGCGGTTCCAGATAGTATGGCTCGTTTGTATCATCTGGAAACTGAGCCAAGGCGCCTGAACCAGAGGCGCTCGCGGCTTCTGATGGAATGTCATGAGGTGCAGAATTCCATTTTCACCTTCCGTGAGACCCGCGGCCATCGATCGGTAGACGTCTTCGTATCCCGTATAGAACCAGTCGCCGCCCAAAATCCAGATCACCGCCTTATCCCGATAGCGCGTCCCCAGAAATTTGCCGTAGCTGAATGCAGTCGACGGATCAAGCACGTCAGGATACGGATCATCGGGAAAGCTTTCAAGGCGCTGCGGCCTTTCGTAATTATTCGCCCAAAGCGGCACTAGAGCGAGGTAGAGACCGAGTGACTCTGCTCTATTCGCCACATAGTCGAGCTCCTGGAAGTAGGCATTATTCGGCCGATTTGGATCCTGGTCGACAAACATGGTCTGACCATATGCGTTTGGAACCGTGATTGCGCTGAACCCGGACACGGCGATTTGAATAACCGTAAACCCCTTTTGCGCGCGATCCTGCAGATAGGTATCCACGTCTTGCCGGGTCCAGTTCAGCATTGACCACGCAGTGTCTGCAAGATAGAGAAATGGCGATCCGTCTTCCTTAGCCAAGTACCTGCCATTGTCGGAAATGCGCAGTTGAGGGAGTGTCGCCCCTTGCGCCAGGCTCGCGCTTATCAAAGATAAAAAGAGAATTGTCAGTGAAACCCCTGAAAAGCGACAGACCTTGTTCATGATGGACAACTCCTTCGCTACATTGCGCTCAGTCATAAGAACTATCGGGATCAAAAGCGGAATCGCGCCGAGAGTATGCCTTGCCGCGCAGGGCCGAACAACGACGCGGGATTTATATAACCGAAGCCAGACTGAAGAGCTCCGTTCGCGCTCGACGGTGTCTGTAAGGCATTTGTGCCATTCGGATCTCCCTGTTCAGTCCGGTTGAAAACATCGAAGAATTGCATTCTTATCTCTAACGTCATTCCTTCTCGGACGGCGAACAGCCGGCCCAGGCTCATCGACTCTTGTGGCCTGCGCTGATAGCGGTAGTCGTTATAGTAGATTGACCCGGTACTGAACTGCCCCGGAGCTGGGTCCGACCACGCTTGTGGATTAAGGACAAGTTGCTGGAAGGGATTAATGCAATGGCAATTCAGATTTTTTAGAAATAGGGGCTGGCCTGGAACCCTATTAAAGAAGGTCCCCGTTCCATTGGTCAGCTTCCGAAGCAAAAGGCTATTCAATCCGTTTTGCGCGTACGGAGAAGCCATTGGGAATCCACTTGCGTACCGCAAAAAGGCACCATAAGTCCAATCCTTTGTTGCCATTCGGATGAATTTGTTGTCGCCAAAACCAGGGCTCTGATAGGTAATCGCCGTGTTGAAGATCTGTGGCTGTGATTCCGGAGAGATTGACTTGTTTGCCGCACGGTTGTAAACGTCGTTCGTTAATTCCAACTCGTAGGCACTCCCAAAGCCCGTCCCTGGAACGGCACCGAGGCTCTCTTCTCGCTGAAACACATAGCCGGCCGAGACGTCAAGGCCGTGCGACAATCGCTTGATAAGCCTTAGCTGCAAAGCGTCATACCAGCTGTTACCTGTCGGGGCCCATTCGCCTGTTATCGAGGTGAACTGTGGGTATGGTCTCAGCGCTTGCGCAAGAGTAAGAGTCGTCGGGAAACCGACGTACGGAGCTTTGAAACCAGCTGCAATTACCTGCGGTGAGTTCATTGGAGATAAGAGAAGCGCTTGATTGGCTGGATTGGCAATATTCAACCCATGCGCAGCAAATCCGCCTGCAGTGGCTGCATTGGGATCGAGAAGATTTGATTGTAACCATACGCCGCGATTTCCCACGTATGCCGCTTCGATTGAGATGTCTGACGTTAATTGCCTTTGCAGCGTGATGTTCCACTGATTGACTCTGGCTGGCCGGCCGGCCTGAGGACTTACGTAGTAAGAAGGTGAATTCACTTGCCCTGGATAAGGATAAATTCCCGGACTAAGCGAGGCGTTCGTCAACTCCGACGCAGGATACTGTAAACCTTGGCTAAGGCTTACAGGCGCGATACCAAAGGACGAAGGGGTAAAGGGAATTGTATTCCATCCAGTTCCCACGATAGCGGTTCCGCTCAGGTACTGCATGCCTGGTGTAGATCCATAGGTGAATCCCCATCCGCCACGCACGACAGTTTTGGGGTCTATGGCGTATGCGAATCCAAACCGAGGACCAAATGCATAAGGATAAGTATTGCTGAACTCGCAATTACAACGCTTCGCCCCATATCCCTGGTATTGCATCCCGCCCAGCAGGCCACCGGCCGAAGGATTCGGAACGTTGGGACCAAACTCCGACCAACGGTCGCGGCTTTCGCTCCAAGACTGCTGATAATCGTAACGGATACCGTAATCCAGCGTAAACTTAGGTGTCACCTTCCAGGTGTCCTGGACATAAAGTCCATAGCTGTACTTGCGAAAATTTGGCTCCTGCCCGGAAGAGACGCTGGCTGAGTCGACAGCCCCGAGGAAAAAGCTGGCGTACGGAAATCCTACATCTCCTCCGTTTAGGCTTGACAGTTGCAGGTAAGGAAGCCCTGTCTCTTGCGAAGCAAGATTATATACGCCCCCAGTGCCAACCTGTTCTAAATCGGTCCATAGTGTCTCGCGCCATTCTCCCCCAGTTTTGAGCGAGTGGTTGCCTCGCACCCAAGAAAGACTGCCGACTACTGTGGGATTATCGTTGGTGTATGTACCGGCATTGGAAAGGCCTATGGTGCCAGTGCTTGAGCCCGTGGCCGCAATTCCTCCGCCCGTAGCTGCGAAGATTCCTGTAAGTTCCGGGAATGGACCGGGATTTCTCGAAGCGCCGACTAAGCCGAGATTAGCTTGCGCGTTGTAATCCAGAACACTATTCGGAGCAGAATCACGGTGAATATAACGCATCTCACCGAGTCCGAAGTGAAGCAACATAGTAGGAGTAAGTGTCCTGTCTAAATTGAGGCGATAGGTATTTACGCGAGTTTTATATGTGCGTGCGATCGAGATCGGGAATGGAAGATAACTGGCGCCATTATTCGGAAGATCGTCTCTCCATTCTCCCCAGTAGAAGTTGAGCTTAGTGTTGAGACCAAGATTTTGATCGATCCTGACGCTAGGAATAGACCGGAAATCGGATAGGAGACCTTCTGCCGGATAATTATTCACCGCTGCGGAGCCTACGGGATTCGGCATAAGCGCCTGAATCTTAGCCGCCACTGGGTCGATTCGACTCTGTGGAACGATATCGCCGGGAAACGGGTCGCGAACGATTTGTCCATTGACAGTGCGGGTAGTCAAGGGATCGTAAATCTCGTTCTCCATGATCGGCCTTCCCAGCGGATCCGTGCCTAGCTGTTTTCCCGTCAGAGCCCCACTAAAATTCCCTGTCCGGTATGCAGCCGTGGGAACGGTTGCAAAATCACCCGCTAAGGAGGTCGTCGATCCATAAAACTCCCAATTGAAAAAGAAGAACGTTTTATTTCGTCCGTTGTATAGCTTTGGGATAAGGACGGGGCCGCCGACATTGAACCCGTAACCATTCGATCTATCCCGCGGGCGAAGCAATCCGCCATTTCCATTGTTTGTGAACGGCTTGCCGGCGTTCATTATTTCGTTGACCCAGTTTTCCCATGCGCTTCCGTGGAAATCATTGCTACCGGACTTGGTGGTGTAATTGAGCAGGCCGCCTGCAACTTGCCCGAACTCGGCGGCGAAGTTACTAACCTGCAGGGTGGATTCTTGCAGTGCTTCCACGGAGGGGTTTGTTTCGGACAGGTGCGTCGGATCGATCCCGCTCGTGATGTCCTGGCCGTCAACTATAGTCCGATAGGTATCGTCGGGCAGACCATTGACACGCAATTGCAAATTCCCATTGATGGTCGCAGTTACGCCCGGCTGCGTGGAAGCGAAGGCGATCGGATTTTCAAGACCTGAATTAGTGTTGCTCAAAGGAAGATTCTCGATCTTGTTTTGGGCTACCGTCTCTGTAATCTGGGCGCTTTCGGTCTGGAGCATCGGTCCTTGTGAGGTCACTGTGACCGTTTGCGAACTCGTTCCGACCTGGAGCTTCGCGTCAACCCGCGCGGTCTGGACCGTCTGAACGACGATTCCATCTGCATCCGACGTTGCGAATCCGTTTGCCGAAAATGTCAGATCATAGGTACCGGCCTCCAGAGACGGGAACGTGTAGTTGCCGGTCGCCGTGGTGGTGGTCTCGGATTTGGTAACCGTTTCCCTGCGCGTGGCAGTCACGGTCACACCTGGAACGGCCGCTCCTGACTGGTCGACAACTGTACCGGTGATCGCCCCACGGTCTGTCTGCGCGTTAAGAAGATACGGCATTGCGAGGAGTACCGCACAACAAACGATCGATAGAATTTGTCGTGAGCCTCTGTTCTCCATACGCTGCCTCCTAAAAGCCCAAATACCGGATTCCGGCAAACTATCAATCCATAAAGCGACCTGTCAAGTGTAAAATGACGCTACATTTTATATATTCCATTACGATTCCTTTTTTAATGAACGATAAGCTAAAAGTGATCATGAAGGACAAATGATGACCGGTATGCCGCCCTGACCTCTTAAATGCGAAAAAAATGCACGCGATTCGGCATTCTATTTTGAATTGACGGCCCTTCTCCGCATTAAAGTTGGGGCAGCAAATGAAATCAGTTTGCAGTAATCCTGCAAAAGTCTATGCAGCATGGACCGTTCTAGATCCTGTCGCGGCCCTCCGCAGCGAACAACAATACCCTGTATTTGCGGACGGCTTCGGATGAACATCAATCGGGTCCCGCGCCTAAACTCAACTCCGTTCATGGCTCTGCCGTCAGTGAACCACCACTACCTTTGCCTCATAGGGCTGGAGAGATAATCCGATCTGCGCTCGCCCCTTTTTGCCCGATGAGGATAGCTGGTGAACGGAACCGGTTTCGGGATCCCATATCTCTGCCTTTGTGCCCGTGCTCATCAATGTCACGGTATGAGACAGGGCCTGGCCACTTTCGTTAAAAAAGAGATAGACCGAGGCATCTTTCAGTTGTCGTCTCATGTAGCGAAGAGAGGTATCTGGCGTATTGAGCATAAGGTCCGGCGCAGGGATGGCGCGACGAACAGCTTGTAGGGTGGCAGGCGGCACGATTTGCGCCGGCGGCGGAGCGGAAGGAGCCTGTATGGAGGGAACCGGGGTTGGAGAAAGTTGCGCGGAAACCTCGACCGACGCCCATGAGAAATCGGCAGGCGTGGCCGAACGCGCGTCGCGAATGGTTCGTCCGGAAATCAGAGACGGCGTGTGTCCAAGGAACAGGACATGGCCTCCTGCACGGGCAAAAGCGCGAAGCCGGGTGAGCGCCGATTGGGAGAGGAGAATCTCTCCCGGAAGAATGACCGTGCGATAACTGTTCCCACTGAAGGTAGTGAGGGTACCCCGGCCAAGAGCGAGGTCTCTGGCCAGTGCGCCGTCGTCCACGATATCAAAGTCGATCTGATGTTCGGAGAGCAGCCTCTCCGTAGAGACAAACTCCTGGTTTGCTGCCTCATCGCCAAGCCAAAGAGAACTATCAGGAAGGTATAGAGCGACACGCGCTGCCGGTCTCCCCATAACCATTAAGTAACTCAACCGCTGTGTATATTGCATGAGGGCGGGAAAACCCGGGTCGCCCATAAAGTTCGCGAGCGGCCGCACTCCATGGCTACTTGAAGGAAGGTACATGACCTCGACCAGATTTATACCGCGCACAAATTGTTCGTTGAGTACGTATCGCGCCTCATCCAGATCAGGAATTGGATGGTAGGCGGCGAAGCTCTCGGTAAAGGCTCGGGGTTTTCCATATACATGTGACACCGAAGAAGCCAGCCGGGGAAAATCCGACACTGTGTCGGTCCATATCTGATGCCAGATCGCATCGATGCCGGGAACCTGGACATAGCGCATATCGCGGAAAAAGCTGCCTTCACTGCGAACCAATTCCATCTGCCGCTCTTCGTGGTTCAGGTGAACCTGGTACTCCAGATGATTCGCCGCGCACCAGTCCCCCTGGACTTTGAAGAAGCTCTCGCCAAACATCGTGGAAAAGACATCCCAATAGTCTGCCTTCACGCGCCTCCATTCGTCTGTCATCTTCGGCGCGAAAAAGCCTGCGACATAAGGACGCACATCATATCCCTTGATCTGCTCAAAGCGGTCAAGGAACGCCGGTGTCCACGGTATTCCGGAGATCGTGTAATCGGGCTCGTCGCCACGAAAGCCCATGATCGTTTTTCCGAACTCATCGCCCACGTAGCGTTTGTACTGTACATGGGTAAACTCCAAATACTGCCTGGTCGCGGCGGGATTCAGATAGTCTTCAAGCGACTGCTCCGTATCTTTGACCTGTCTCGGGTTGGTATCCGATCGAGTCGGCGACGTCCTGAACTGGTGCTCTATTATCATCACCGTCCACTGCCCGGCCGGAGCTGTCCAATGAAGTGCGCCATTCGCAAAAGGTAGAGTCTCTGACGTTCCATCGCTGTTTACCGCCAGCACGCCTACCGTCGCGGAAGAAACCGGCTGAGTGATCGTCTGGCCTCCGGCAGCAGTAATCCTTTGTGCCACTACCAGAGCTTGCATGCGCAGCGGCGAATTCAACTCAGTGAACTTGCCGCCTGCAAAGCCACTGGGATAGCCGGCGTCATCCACAATCCAAACCTTAAGGCCGCGTTTTTTGGCCTCTTCGACGAAGACACGGAAGGCCTTAAAGTAGGGTTCGGAGAGATACGCGTAGGGCATACCTCTTCCCGCCTGCACCGTCACAGCTCGAAAGCCCAATGCTTTGATCCGGTCCAAGTCGCGACGCATCACTGTTTCATCCATCGCTCCGTTGAATCCGTAGTATGGCTCCGGCCCGTACTCAGAAGGGGGAGTCTTCCACCTGGAGGCTACTTGTGCAGCTGCAGGCATCTGCAGCTTCTGCCAGGGCTGCTGCCCTTGAACGGACATGGCATATAGAACGAGCCACAGTATTGCGTATCTTTCCATCAGCGACTCCATCTAAACTGCATCGGGCGCCAAGCTAAGGGATCAGATGATCCATCGTCCGCCCTGCAGGCCTGGATACATTCACGGTGCTGAGTTGATCGTCTGCGATCAGCCATTGATCGGGGACTCTTACCAGCATCGGCCGCGATTCGAGCAGCGCGCGAAGGTACCGATTCTTGTGCTGTGTGCGTTGTTGAGGAACATCGATTTCAAGGCAGATGCCTGTCAGGTATCGTCATTACC
>CAWDNI010000025.1:0-60493 GCA_963803615.1 uncultured Acidobacteriaceae bacterium | reverse complement strand
GGCGGGATTTCTCCATAAGCGTGACATAACGTCACCCGAACATCACGGCGCCAGGGCTAAAAGTCCTTAATTTAACTAGCTTCTTTCGGCGGACCTAAAAGGTCCGCCTCCCTGGACTGAAAATCCAGGGCTTCCACCGGTGTAGTTCCCGGCTTTAGCCGGGAAAGCGGGTTCGCCGCGGCGAACCCGCGTAAGCAATTGGGCCAAACAAAATCGGGCTTTTAGCTGTTCAGTTGCATGACATCCTTTACACATTGTCTCGGGACATCCTTTACACTTTTCGCTTTTGGCGGGGAGGGTTGGGATGGCATGGGGGAGTGTGGATGTGCAGGAGCAGCGGGTTCGTTTTGTTGTGGCGGGGAGTCGTAGAGAGAGCAGTGTCTCGGCTCTTTGTGCCGAGTTTGGGATTTCTCGCGCGACGGGGCATCTTTGGCTGAAGCGGTATCGTTGTGGCGGTATCGCCGCCGTTGCCGAGCAGAGCCGGCGGCCGCGTTGGAGCCCGCGCCGGACCGAAGCGGGGATCGAGGAACGGGTGGTGACACTGCGCCGCGAGCGGCCCGACTGGGGCGCGCGCAAGCTGGCCGTGCTTTTGGCGCGCGAAGGTCTGGAGGTGCCGGCCGCAACCGTGCATCGCATCTTGCTCCGTCGCGGGCTGGTGCGGGTGGAGGATCGTCACCTGCAGGCCCCGCGCCGGTTCGAACGCGAGCATCCCAACCAACTCTGGCAGATGGACTTCAAGAGTCCCAAGGGATGGGGCCAGCCGGTTGGTCCGTTGTCGGTGATCGACGACCACAGCCGCTATGCGATCACGCTCTTTCAAACCGGCGGCACACGCGCGGAGGCGGTGCGCGAACAACTGGTGCAGGCGTTTACCGACTGCGGTCTGCCCCAGGCGATGCTGATGGATCATGGCACCCCGTGGTGGAACACTTCCTCGGCCGGCGGCTGGACCCAACTCACGGTCTGGCTGATGAAGCAGGGCGTGAGCCTGCATCTATCCGGCATCCGCCATCCCCAGACCCAGGGCAAGGTCGAGCGCTTCCACGGCGCCATCGAGAAGGCGCGACGCCTGCGCGGCCTGCCCGACCCGCCGCTGCGCCAGCGCTGGCTGGATGACTTCCGCCACGACTACAACTACATCCGCCCGCACGAGGCGCTCGGCATGCGGATCCCGGCCAGCCTATGGCAGCCCAGTTTGCAGCTCTATGACCCCGATCCGCCGCCATGGCAGTATCCCGACGGAGCCGAAATCCACCGCCTGGGAAAGACCGGACAACTTACCCTCAACGGACGCCGCTGGCAGGTCGCCGGACCCCTCGCCGAAGAGCAGGTCCGCCTCATCCGCATCGACCAGCGCATCCTCGTCTTCTATCGCAATACCCTCGTCCGGGAACTCGACCTGGTCTTGCAGGGTTCGACCGAGGTCAAACCCTGCAAGACCGAATACTTTCTATAAAGGTGTAAGCGATGTCCGGAGACAAACTGTAAGCAATGTCCGTAAACTTGACACTTTTAGCCCTGGCCTTTCTTGTGAGAAATCCCGTCTAGCGGATCAACCGGCCAGCAGTAACGGAGTGCCCGGGGTCAGTCGAATCAATCGAGGCATAACTCACCGCTCGAGCAGACGATCGATCAGCTTACCGGCCACATTCTGCACAGGTGCATCATAGGAACCGTCCGCGACAGCCTTTCGTAGCCGTGCTATCTTTCGCGCGCGCGCGCGAGGATCCGGCGCCATCGCTCCAGGCGATTGTGTCCGGAATAAGGGACGAGGCGGGCGGCGTGGCGGATTCACCGGGCTCTTCCTTACACGAATCATCCGGTTGGCTGCGTGCGTGAATATGATCCATATCGCGCTGCTCTTACGAGATTGCTTTACAAATTACTGGGGAGCGATCTGAAAACAGCGTAGCATCATAAGGAGACATATTGGCACTTTGTAATGGGACGAGCTTACCGCCTGTACTTTCCCGGCTGCCGCATGGCCGGAGGAGCGGCGGCAGGTTTCGGTTCTGAGGGCGGCATTTCCCGGGCCAAGTCCGCCAGCTTAGAGCGAAGATGCAGTACGGCCGAGGCATGAAGCTGCGAAACGCGGGATTCAACTACTCCCAAAACGAGGCCAACCTCTTTCATGGTCAGTTCCTCGTAGTAGTACAGGGTCAGGGCCAGCCGCTCGCGCTCGGGAAGATCGCCGATCGCGTCCGCCAATCTCTGCCGCATCTCGCCGTGGAGACAACGAAACAGAGGATCATCTTCCTCACGATTGGGTAAGTAGGCCAGCTCCTCTTCTCCCGAATCTTCGGTTCGCTGGGAGTGCAGGCTTCCAATCTCCAGGCCTTTCAATTTGCCGAGTAGATTCTGATACTCGCCTAACGCGATTCCCATCTGTTGCGCGATTTCCGCCTCGTTTGCTGCGCGCCCCAGCCGGCTGGTGAGCTTTTGGATTGCCTCCTCGACAGCGCGGCCTTTGCGGCGCAGCTCCCGCGGACTCCAATCGAGAGTACGCAGGCTATCAAGGATTGCGCCGCGAATCCGGAACTGCGCATAACTGCGGAACTGGACCTGTTTTGCCGGATTGAACTTGCTGAACGCGTCCATCAAGCCCACAACTCCGGCGCTGAACAGATCCTCTAAAGAAACGTGCTGAGGCAGCCGTTCATGAATGCGCCGGGCGATGTAACGCACCATCAGCAAATGATCCTGCATAAGCTTTTCTTGTTCCGCGCCGGGGGAAGACGGATCCTCGATCTCAGCCCCGGATCCTCGTTTTGCATGGTCGGTTTCACACTCGGGACCGGGCAGCAGAAAGGAAGGAATGTCTTGCGGCGCAAGATCTCCTCGCTGGGACCTCTTTTGGAGTCTGCGAACATCTTGCATATTTACCACCCAGGGCGCGGATCGTTCGTGAATTGAATGTTGAAGGCAGCTACACAACGCGCTGCCGATGTCTCAGAAAAACAAATCCGTCCTACTGTAACCATATGAGTTGCCTGAGCTATCGACTCCGGCACACTCAATGCGAATTATGCCCCAAATCAGCTCTTCGTTTCCTAACGCCCTTTGACCTCTCAACGGGGAAGTAGATGAAGAGCTTCTTGGTTCACCTCTAAAGTGCCCCGAGGGCTGATCCGGGAACAAGACACCATGGAATTAAATCCGAAGGGCTGTCTCATCCTGGGACAGTCGACTGGAATTTTGCCCAAAATGGAACAAGCTTGATTTGCGAGAAGATGGCTGACGTGGTTTACGCACTCATAATTGTTACGAGAGCTACGCCAGAACCAGAATGGATATATCCAAGCCGCTAATCTAGAGGGTTGTACAATTCACAGACTAACGTACTCTTCACGGTTTCTTTCTGATCCTGTTCTCTAATCTCTTTTTCCATTGCCGAACAGGTCGCCCATGCGGCGTATCTGAGCGCCCACGCCGCGGAGCTTTTCTTCAATTCGTTCGTAGCCGCGGTCTACGTGGTAGACGCGGTCAAGAATGGACTCTCCATCGGCCACCAGAGCAGCGAGAATCAGCGAAGCCGAGGCGCGAAGATCGGAACACATGACAGCGGCGGCCGAAAGCGGGGTCTTCCCGCGCACAATGGCGGTGCGGCCGTCGACTTTGATATTCGCCCCCATACGAACCAGTTCGCCGGCGTGCATAAAGCGGTTCTCAAAAATGTTTTCCTTCACCATCGAGGTGCCTTCCGATTGGGTGGCCAGAGCGGTGTACTGCGCCTGCATATCAGTGGGGAAGCCCGGATACTCTTCCGTCGAGATATCGTTAGCGCGCAGGTTCCCTTCACTGCGTACACGCAAGGATTCAGCTCCTAGAGGATCGATGCGCACGCCCGACGAGACAAGTTTCGCAATCAATGCGGAAAGATGCGCCGGCTGACAATTGGCTACCACCAGGTCGCCTCCGGTAATTGCTCCGGCAATCAGAAAAGTACCGGCCTCGATCCGATCGGGATTGATGCGATGCCTGGCGCCATGCAGCTTTTCGACTCCTTGCACCCGGATGGTGGCTGTTCCAGCGCCTTCGATCTTTGCTCCCATGGCGTTCAACAGAGCGGCGAGGTCCGAGATTTCAGGCTCAAGAGCGCAGTTCTCCATCAGCGTTTCGCCTTCGGCCAAGGTCGCCGCCATCAGCAGATCTTCCGTCCCGGTTACAGTGATCTTGTCAAAGACGATGTGAGCGCCCCTAAGCCGTTTGGCGCGGGCTTCAAGATATCCATGCTCCTGCAGGATGGAGGCCCCCATAGCTTCCAGGCCCTTCAGGTGCAGGTCGATAGGACGATCGCCGATCGCGCAGCCTCCCGGTTGCGCGACTCGCGCAAAGCCGCAGCGGGCGGTCAGCGGCCCAAGAACCAGCGATGATGCGCGCATGGTCCTCACAATTTCGTATTTGGCGGTGGGGTCCGACAGCGTCCGGCAATTGATCGTGGTGCGGTGTTGGGCGCGCCCGTAACCCAGTTCCACCTCGGCGCCCATAGCCGCCAAAAGCTTGCGCTCGGTTTCTATGTCGCGTACCTGGGGAACGTTTTCAAGCACTACGTCGTCTTCGGTCAGGATCGCCGCCGACATGCAGGGTAGGGCTGAATTCTTGGCTCCGCTGACACGGATGGTTCCCAGCAGCGGATTACCGCCGCGAATCACAAATTTATCCATAGAGTTGCTTGGCGATTCATACCGCCGCGGCGGCTATAGAATCCGCGAGAAGCTTGAACTTGAGGATTCTACAGTTCCAGAGTCGTATCCTCAATCGCCAAGCGGACATTGCCATCGGACTTGGCCAGACGGCGAACTGCTTCAGGCTTGTCAACACCTGCCTTAAGCATGACCAATGCAACGGGCACGCTACAGCCGGCGGATTTGATCGCGTGAACGGCCATCTCACGGTCAACCTGGCCGGCGCGCATCACGATATTGATGCCGCGCTCCATCAGCTTGGTGTTCTGCATGTGAACGTTGACCATGAGATTGTCGTAGACATATCCCAGCCGCGTCATTGCCCCGGTGGTGATCATATTGAGCACCATCTTTTGCGCGGTCGCGGCTTTCATCCGGGTAGAGCCGGAGACAACTTCAGGCCCCACCTCGGCAACGATGGCGATCTCCGCCGCAACCGCGAGCGGGGTGTTGTGGTTACAACTGACGGCGGCGGTTTTTGCCCCACGCGCGCGGGCATATTCTACCGCCGCAACCACGTAAGGAGTGCGGCCGCTCGAAGAAAGCCCGATCACCACATCCTTTCGCGTGGGACGGCGCCGGGCCATATCGCGCTGTCCAAGCTCGGGCGAATCCTCGTTGACCTCAACCGCCGTAGCCAATGCCTTCGGGCCTCCTGCCATGATGTATTGCACGGATTGAGGAGGAGTGGAAAACGTGGGCGGGCATTCCGAAGAATCGAGAGCTGCAATGCGCCCGCTCGATCCTGCGCCAACATAGATCAGCCGGCCGCCATCGCGCAGACTACGCGCGACCATATCGATCACCAGCGCGATTTCAGGCAAGGACTTCCGGACCGCCGCGGCGATCTTGGAATCTTCGTGATTGATGATGCGGGCGATTTCGAGAGCGGATTTAGTATCGAAACCGATGGATGCGTCGTTGGAACTCTCCGTAATGAGCTCGTGAAGCTCGGCTATATGCTCGCTATGCGCTTCGCTGCTGTTTACAGTCTCTGCGGGCGGTGTTGTTGTCGTGGCCATGATGTATTGTCCTATCCGAACACTCCATTTTATCTCCAACTCTCTTCGAGCGGGCCAAATTCAGAGGTGTCGTCGATGGCTCAAACGCGATTACCGAGGGCTACTCTTTTGAGCAGAATCCTGCGCAGCCCATTCTTGACCTTTTGAGTAATCTGTGCGCGCCCTGCAGAAAAAATTTCAAGAGCCAGTTTTTCCGGCTGCTTCAGATCGCCTGAATGATGGCGTCATGGAAGGCGGGGCGCACGCTGCGGATGACTTCGTTTTCCCGATGAGGCCAAGTTCGATTGGTGAGGAGCACGATCGCGGTTTGGCGCTCAAGATCAATCCAAAAAGAAGTGCCCGCATATCCGAGATGCCCGATGCTGTGCGGACTCAAGAAGAGGCCCGAGGAGGAGGGTGAAGAAGGGGTATCCCACCCCAATGCTCGTGAGCTTCCGGGGGGCATTTCCGCGCGCGACGTAAACAGCTCTATGGTCTCTGGAACGAAAAGTTGCCACTGGAGACTCTCGCCGCATATTTGGCCGAGCAGGCATTGAGCATAGCGCAGCGGATCCATGGCATTTGAGAACAGTCCAGCGTGACCGCTTACTCCCCCCAAAACAAAACAATTCTCGTCCTGCACTTCTCCCTGAAGAACACGATGGCGGAAGGTTAAGTCCTCCTCTGTCGGAGCGATGAACGAGGACCAGCTCGCGGGAGGAAGGAAACAGGTGCTGCTCATGCCCAGGGGAGTAAATATCTCACGCCGGCAAAAGCTGTCGATGGGTTCTCCCGCGATCTTCTCCAAAAGCCGGCCCAGAAGGATGAAACCCATATCGGAATATTCTGCGCGGGCGCCGGGGGGCGCTGCGAGCGGCAGCCGCAGGCAAGCTTGAAAGAGCGCATCGGCGTCAGAGCAGCTTTCAAAGAGGCGGGCATACCCAGGCAAGCCTGAAGAGTGGGCCAGCAACATGCGTGGAGTTACCCGGCGGCGCGCGCTGTCCGGCCCCTCCTCGTTTGCGAAGGCAGGGAGCCAGTCGACGATCGGCTGATCCAGCGGTAACTGCCCACGCTGATAGAGAAGCATTGCCATCGAAGTGGTGGCGAGCACTTTGGTAATACTGGCCAGATCGAAGATTGTGGACGAGGTAATGCCGGCGGAAGACTGCTCATAGGTCATGTTGCCCAGCCCGTCGATAGCCACTATCTCATTGTTTGACAGGACGCTGAAAGCGGCGCCGGGAAAAGCTCGACCCTCGATGGCGCGCTGCAGTATGGAATAGGCTGCCGCGAACCGGACGCGCTGTTCCTTAGCCGATTGCGGAATAGGTACCTCCGGCGGAGACGGCGAAATGGGTACCACTGGTGAAGACATAGGCGATTGCGAAGCACCGATAAGGATGAAACGCGCTACCATGAACTGGAGCAGTCATATGTATCATTTCACGGTTGGTTTTTGTCGGAGGTCCTCTATGCATTCAAAGTTGCTCATGGCGGCGTTAGCAGCCGGAATGATTAGTCCAGCACTGGCGCAAACAGCGCCCAACGCTCAACCGGCGCCTCCGGCTCCAGCCGCGGCGCCCGCTGCGGCGGCGGGCAGTGCTGCCGCAGTGACAACATCTCCGGCCGCCGCCACGCCGCGGACGTATACGGTCCCGGCCGGCACGAGGGTTTTGCTGTCTTTGAAGAGCGCGGTTAATACCCGGACCGCCCGCCCGGGAGACGGCGTCTATTTGGTTTCGAACTTTCCTGTCGTGATCGATGGGCGCGTGCTGATTCCCGACGGAGTCTATGTCCAAGGTGTGGTCGACCGGGTCGTGCGGCCGGGGCGGATCAAAGGCCGCGCGAAAATCACTTTTCACTTCAACAGCCTCATTTTCCCCAATGGCCAAGTTGTCCCGATTCCAGGAGTGGTAAACGCTCTTCCCGGTTCGACAGGGCCCAAGGTTACGGGCAATGAGGGTACTGTGGAGCAGGCAAGCCAGGGTGGGCGCGACGCTGGCACGGTACTCAAAGGAGCCGGAGCCGGCGCGGGCCTGGGCGCGATTGGCGGGATCGCAGGCGGCAATGCCGTCGAAGGTTTGGCTTACGGCGGAGCGGCTGGAGCGGCTGCCGGAGCTCTCTACACAATGTTCACCCGCGGAGACGACATCAATATTCCCACCGGCGCGCCAATCGAAATGGTTTTCCAAAGGCCAATGACTCTCCAGGCTCAACAGTATGCGACGGTTGACATCCAGCACACGCAAATGCCGCAGGACTACAATCCGGTAAATCAGCAACGGCCGATGCAGAAACCGCAGCGTGTTTGCCCGTCCGGCGAGACAACTTGCAACTGAGCCGGTTATCCTGATCAAGAGAACCGGTCAAGGAAACAGGTCGAGAAAACAATAGGAAGATCCGCAGAAGATGAATTGTCAGCAGTACGGCGACGGGCCCAAGCCCGCTGACCAGGGAGAAACATCTGCCGCCGGGAAATCCCGGTCACCGCGCAGAGTTGGCCTCTGGGCACGGGACGTGCTCTTCTCCCTGATGGTTTCGATTTTTATCATCACATTTCTCTACCAGCCGGTGAAGGTGGAAGGGACCAGCATGCTGCCCCGCCTGGAAGACCAGGACCGCCTATTCATCAATAAATTCGCGTATCACTTTGAAAAGATCGAGCGCGGAGATGTAGTGGTTTTCTATTATCCGCGTGATCCCCATAAAAGCTATATCAAGCGCGTGATTGCCCTGCCGGGGGACGACCTGCGCATTGACGACGGACGTGTCTATGTGAATGGCGAACTCCTGCGGGAGCCGTATGTTCCGCGCAAGTATCGCGACGGTCGATCCCAGCAGGAGACCGTCATTCCGAAAGGAGATTACTTCGTCATGGGCGACCATCGCTCGATCTCCAGCGATAGCCGCGATTTCGGTCCTGTGCCGCGCGATCTGATCTACGGCAAAGCCTCCTTTATCTACTGGCCGGCGATGGATATGGGCGTAGTTCGCTAGGGCCTGTCAACCAGGGCCTAGCTTTTGTTATTCCCGCCGCGCGTTGTAGCGAAACATTATAAAATTAGAAAAACCACACGACGGAGAAGCGATGCCGGCAATTCTCGCGCTCGAAGACGGGCGCATCTTCCGCGGTGAGGGACACGGCGCCAAAGGGGAATGTTTTGGTGAAGTGGTTTTTAATACCTCGCTAACCGGCTATCAGGAGATCTTTACCGACCCCTCCTATGCGGGACAGATTGTTGTCCTCACCAACCCGCAAATCGGGAACTACGGTACGAACGCAGCGGATAACGAAGCTGCCAAGCCCTACATCGAAGGCTTGGCCGTGCGCGAATTTTCGCCCGTCAGCTCCAACTGGCGCTCGCAGCGAGTGACCGACGAATACCTGGAGCGTTTTAACGTTCCCGCCATTTCCGAGATCGATACGCGCGCCCTGGTCCGCCATTTGCGTGCGCGCGGCACCATGCGCGGCGTGATTTCTTCAATCGAGACAGATGCGGAAAAGCTCGTGACCAAAGCTCGGAGTATTGCCAAGATCGATGGTACGGATCTGGCGAAGGTGGTCAGCACCAAGTCACTTTATGAGTGGGATTCCGAAAATACCCTTAATTTTGCAGACGCGCCGTCCGATCAAACCATGAACGCGGAGGAGCCGTCTGCCCCGCCGCTGCATGTAGTGGCATACGACTTCGGCATCAAGCGCAATATTTTGCGCATGCTCACGCGTGAGGGGTGCCGGGTGACCGTAGTACCGGCGGAGACAAGCGCGGAAGATGTGCTGGCGCTTAATCCGGACGGGATATTTCTGTCCAATGGACCCGGCGACCCTGAGCCGGTGACCTATGCCCATGAGAACATCCGCAAGCTCGCCGGCCGCAAGCCGATTTTTGGCATCTGCCTGGGACATCAACTGATCGGACTCGCGCTGGGCGGCAAAACCTACAAGCTCAAGTTCGGGCACCACGGCGGCAACCATCCGGTACAGCAAACTCAAACCGGCAAGGTAGAGATTACCGCGCACAATCACAATTACGCTGTCGATCCGGATTCGATGAAGCAGAGCGACGTGGATCTAACCCATATCGATCTGAACGACAACACCCTGGAAGGCTTGCGCCACCGCTCGCTGCCGCTCTTTAGCGTGCAATATCATCCGGAAGCGAGCCCCGGCCCGCACGACTCGCATTACCTCTTCCGCGATTTCCGTAAGATGATGGAAGAGTTTAAGTGAGAGTGAGCGCGGCGGAAGCGCCCGCATTGATGCGGGGAAGGAAGGCTTAAGCGCTTCGGGAACGCGCATGTAAAACTTGTTTAACAGGAGGTGTGGAAATGCTGGGACTCAGACTGGAACCGGAACTTGAAGCCCGGTTGGAAGCGCTCTCTAAAGCCACGGGACGCAGCAAGAGCTTTTACGCGAAGGAAGCAATCCGCCAGTATATTGAGGACCGTGAAGACTCACTGATGGCGGACAAGATCTTAAGCCGCAACGAGCCGGTTTTTACGTTGGACGAGGTCAAACGCGAACTTGGCCTGGACAATTAGCTTCACGAAAACTGCGCTGAAGCAGCTCTCAAAGCTGGACAAGACGATCGCGAAACTGATCGTTCGCTTTATGGAGGAGAAGATAGCCGGCTCATCCGATGCGCGGTAGTATGGCCACGCTCTGGTTGGCGATCGGAAAAACCGATGGCGTTATCGGATAGGCGACTACCGCGTGGTGTGCGAATTACGAGACAACGAACTGCTCGTACTTGTCATTACGATTGGTCGTCGAAAAGAAATCTACAGGTAAGCGAAGAGAGTAAATGCCACGCAGGAACGATATAAGCAAGATTCTGGTGATTGGTTCGGGGCCGATCGTGATCGGACAGTCGGCGGAGTTCGACTACTCGGGCACGCAGGCGTGCAAGGCGCTCAAGGCTGAAGGATACGAAGTGGTGTTGGTGAATTCCAATCCCGCCACCATCATGACCGATCCGGAACTGGCCGACCGCACCTATATCGAGCCGTTGACCCGAGAATATCTTGAAGAGATTATCCGCCTGGAAAGCGAAGCGATGGCCGGCGCGGATGGCCGCCGCGATGGCGTATTTGCGTTGCTGCCTACGGTAGGGGGCCAGACGGCCCTCAACTTGGCGGTCGATCTGGCCGATTCCGGCATTCTCGATAAGTATGGCGTAGAGCTGATCGGCGCCAAGCTCGGGGCCATCAAGAAAGCCGAAGACCGGCTCCTCTTCAAAGATGCAATGACGCGCATCGGCTTGGATGTCCCCCGTTCAGCGCTGGTGAACAACATCCGGGATGGGTTGGAGTTTGCCGGCAAGATCGGTTTTCCAGTCATCATCCGTCCCTCCTTTACGCTGGGCGGCTCCGGCGGAGGCATCGCCTACAACCGGGAAGAGATGATGGAGATCCTGGCGCGGGGGCTGGATCTCTCACCGGTACACGAATGTCTGATTGAAGAGTCGGTGCTCGGCTGGAAGGAATATGAGCTCGAGGTGATGCGCGACCTGGCCGACAACGTCATCGTCATTTGCTCCATCGAGAACGTGGATCCGATGGGCGTGCATACAGGCGATTCGATTACAGTAGCTCCGGCGCAAACCCTCACCGACCGCGAGTACCAGACTATGCGCGATGCGGCGATTCGCGTAATGCGTGAGGTCGGCGTCGAAACCGGCGGATCGAATGTACAGTTTGCCGTCAACCAGTTGACCGGGCGGATGACGGTCATTGAAATGAATCCGCGGGTATCGCGTTCGTCGGCGCTGGCTTCCAAAGCTACGGGATTTCCCATCGCTAAGATCGCAGCTAAGTTGGCTGTGGGCTACACGCTGGACGAAATTCCCAACGACATTACGCGTAAGACCCCTGCCTGCTTCGAGCCGACGATTGACTACGTTGTGGTGAAGATTCCCAAATGGCAGTTTGAGAAATTTCCCGGCGCGGATGAGAACCTTGGACCGCAGATGAAATCCGTCGGCGAAGTAATGGCCATTGGACGCACTTTCAAAGAAGCTTTGATGAAGGCGATACGCTCGCTCGAAACGGGCAAGCGGACAGGCGCGGAGACCATCGAACCCCGGCGGCTGACGCAACGCCTCGTCACGCCCCAACCGGAGCGCATGAACTACATCCGCTACGCCTTCCGCAGCGGACTCTCCGTGCGGGAAGTGGGCAGAATGACTTCGATCGATCCATGGTTTCTCTATCAGATCAAGGAAATTACGGAAACCATTGGGGAGCTGGCGGAGCTGTCGGCGGAAAGCGCGCCGCCACAACTGCTCCGCAAATCCAAGCGGATGGGCATCTCCGATTCGCGGATGGCGGAGGTTTGGGGATTGCAGGGCGCCGACGGCTTGAACCAGGTCCGGCTGCTTCGGCAACAGCATGGGGTTAAGCCGGTCTTCAAAAAAGTAGATACGTGCGCGGCGGAATTTGAGAGCGACACGCCCTATCTCTATTCCACCTATGACGAAGAGGACGAAGGCCCTCCGACAGCCAAGCGTAAGATCATCATTCTGGGCAGCGGGCCGAATCGGATCGGGCAGGGAATCGAATTCGATTATTGCTGCTGCCACGCCGCTTTCGCCTTGCGCGAGGATGGATTTGAAACAATCATGGTGAACTGCAATCCGGAGACGGTATCGACGGATTACGACACCAGCGACCGTTTGTATTTCGAGCCTCTAACTCTGGAAGATGTGCTGGCGGTTTACGAACATGAGGCGTCTTCCGGCGCTGAGATCGGCATGATAGTGCAATTTGGCGGCCAGACGCCGCTCAACCTGGCGCTGCCGCTGAAAGCCGCAGGCGTTCCCATTCTGGGAACCTCTCCCGAGTCCATCGATCTTGCGGAAGACCGCAAGCAGTTTGGCAAGCTGTTGGAGAGTTTGGAAATTCCGCAGCCGCCGGGCGCGATTGCGACCAGCATCGAGGAAGCTCTCGAAGGCGCCGCGCGGGTGGGATACCCGGTGCTCGTGCGGCCCTCGTATGTCCTCGGAGGCCGGGCAATGGTGATCGCCTATGATGCCGACGCTGTGGGCCGCTATATGAAAGAGGCGGTCGAGTATTCGCAGGAACGGCCGGTGCTGGTCGACCACTTTCTTGAAGATGCGGTGGAAGTCGATGTGGACGCGCTATGCGACACGCGGGATGTCTTGATCGCCGGCATCATGCAGCATATTGAAGAGGCGGGCATCCACTCCGGCGATTCATCCTGCGTGCTCCCCGCAGTGGATTTGGCTGATTCGACGCTCGACACCATCCGCGCCTATACCCGCAAGCTTGCACTGGCTCTGGATGTGGTGGGATTGGTAAACTTGCAATTCGCCATTCAGCGCCGGGCCGGAGAGCCGGATAAGGTCTTCGTCATTGAAGTAAATCCCCGCGCCTCGCGCACCGTGCCCTATGTTTCGAAGGCCACCGGCGTCCCTTTGGCCAAGATCGCCTCCCGTCTGATGACCGGGCGCACCCTGCGGGAATTGTTGCCGGAACAGCTTGCCGAGCATAAGGATCTCGCCACCGGAACCCATTTCTTCGTTAAGTCGCCGGTCTTCCCTTGGAATAAATTTCCCGGGGTGGATACGGTTTTAGGACCGGAGATGAAGTCGACCGGGGAGGTGATGGGAGTGGCGGACAATTTCGGCGAGGCTTTCGCCAAAGCGCAACTCTCCGCCGGGTTGCTGCTTCCGGTGAAGGGAACCGTATTCTTCAGCGTCAACGACAGGGATAAGGCCCACGTCGTGGATCTGGCGCGGCAGTATGTGGACCTGGGCTTTCATCTGGTGGCTACTCATGGCACCGCGGAAGTGCTGGAAAGGGCCGGCATGATCGTCGAGCGCGTACACAAAGTGAAAGAAGGCCGGCCGAACGTCGTCGATCTGATCAAAGGCGAACGCATTCACTTGATCGTCAATACCCCCCATGGGCAGGACACATTTTTTGATGAGAAAGCAATCCGGCGGGCAGCCGTGACCCAAGCTATTCCGACGATTACGACGATCTCGGCGGCGAGTGCGGCGGCGGAGGGAATAGCCGCCACGCAAAGACGCCGCATCACCGTCAAGGCCCTGCAGCAACTGCACCGCGAAACAATCGCGGCGCGCTAGGACCACATAGAGCCGTATCTGGGAGCCGCATCTGGTAATTGGGAACTTTTTGAATTCCAGGTCTCAGAATCGAGCCTGGGGGCACCCGTTGCAGGCACAGTTCGAACCTGAGTACAGACCTGGCGAGTCCCGCAGGGACGACACGAGCCGGTCGCTATAGAATAGGGCTTGTCACGAAGACGTACACGCCTCACGTTCTGCACGGAATTTTTCCCCGGCCCGCAAACCCGTATTTTACCAAGGAGAATTTGGATGCAACTCGGAATGATTGGTTTGGGCCGCATGGGCTCCTATATGGTGCAGCGGCTGATCAAGGCCGGTCACAACTGCGTGGTTTATGATCACCACGCGGAGGCGATCAAGCCTCTGGTCGAGAAGGGCGCCCAGGGCTCGACGGATCTGACCGAATTCGTCAAGAAGCTCAGCAAGCCCCGCGCGCTTTGGCTGATGATTCCAGCTGCGGCGGTCGACCCGGTGCTTAAGTCGCTTCTGCCCTTATTGGAAGCGGGGGATATCGTAATCGATGGCGGCAATTCCTATTATCACGATGACATACGCCGCGCCGCCGATCTCAAAACCAAGGGAATTCATTATGTCGACTGCGGCACCAGCGGCGGAGTTTGGGGTATCGATCGCGGTTATTGCCTGATGATCGGCGGAGAGAAAGAAACCGTCGATCACCTCGATCCCATATTCAAGGCGCTTGCGCCGGGTGTAGGCTCTGTGCCGCGCACCCCCGGCGCTACCGGCGAGCCCTCTACCGCCGAGCAGGGATACCTGCGCTGCGGCAGCAACGGAGCCGGGCACTTCGTCAAGATGGTGCACAATGGCATCGAGTACGGCCTGATGGCCGCTTATGCCGAGGGACTGAATATCATCCAGCATGCCAATGTTGGGAAAACCAAGCAAGAGGATGATGCGGAGACCGCGCCTTTGCGCCATCCCGAGTTTTACCAGTACGACATCAACCTGCCGGAAGTCGCCGAAGTCTGGCGCCGGGGAAGCGTTATCGGCTCCTGGCTGCTCGATCTTACTGCCGCCGCCCTGCGCGAAAATCCCGACCTCTCCAACTATGCCGGCCGTGTCTCCGATTCGGGCGAGGGCCGGTGGACTGTGCTCGCCGCCATCGACGAAGGCATTCCGGCTCCTGTGATCAGCGCGGCCTTGTTCACCCGCTTCGCTTCCCGCGGCAACGAGGAGTTTGCCGCGCGCCTGCTCTCCGCCATGCGTTATGAATTCGGTGGACACCTGGAAAAGCCGGTTCCTCGATCAGAGCATCCATAGACCATAAGCTTTCTTTCGTTCTGGAGGATTTTTGAATGAGCGGCCTTCTCTCGGATACGCTGGTATTTTTTGGAGCGACCGGCGATCTGGCGTATAAGCAAATATTCCCCGCACTGCAGGCGCTGATCCGCGACGACGGGTTCGATATTCCCATCATCGGCGTGGCCAAGGCGGGCTGGAATCTCGACCAGCTTAAGGCCCGCGCCAAAGACAGTCTGGAAAAGCACGGAGGCATAGATCAAGCTGCCTTTGCCAAGCTTTCCGAGTTGCTGCGCTACGTCGACGGCGATTACAAAGATCCTGCCACCTTCGAACGCTTGCGTAAGGAGATGGGAACAGCGGAACGGCCTTTGCACTATCTGGCCGTTCCCCCAAGCCTGTTCGCCGTGGTGGCGGAGGGTCTGGCTAAATCCGGTTGCGGCCAGAATGCCCGGGTGGTCATCGAAAAGCCTTTTGGGCACAATCTCGAGACCGCGCTGCAACTCAATCGCACGCTCGAGCAGTATTTCCCTGAAGACAACATCTTCCGCATCGACCATTTTTTGGGCAAGGAGCCGGTACAAAATATCCTCTACACGCGCTTCGCCAACCCCATCTTCGAGCCGGTTTGGAATCGCAACTACGTGCGCAGCATCCAGATTACTTTGGCGGAAAGCTTTGGGGTCGAGGATCGCGGCAGATTTTATGATGAAACGGGCACCCTCCGGGACGTGGTTCAGAATCATTTGCTCCAGGTGTTGGCCAATCTCACCATGGACCCACCGACCGGCGAAGAGCGCGAGGCTTTGCGCGACCAGACGGCAGCCCTGCTCAAAGCTGTCCGGCCGCTTACAGCTCAGTCCATTGTCCGCGGACAATATCGTGGCTACCGGTCCGTGCCTGGAGTTGCCTTTGGCTCTACGGTCGAGACCTTCGTAGCCATCAAACTCTTCATCGATAGCTGGCGCTGGGCGGATGTGCCCATCTTCATCCGCGCGGGTAAACGGCTTCCTGTCACCTGCACCGAGGTGTTCGTCGAATTCAAGCGCCCCCCGCGGGAGACGTTCCACGAGATCGTGCCTTCAGGTTCCGCGCATCTCCGTATGCGGGTCAGCCCCGACGTGACCATAGGCCTGGGTGTCCGGGTCAAAACGCCCGGTGAGCGCATGGTCGGAGACGATGTAGAGCTTACGCTTAAGCAGCAGGCAGCCATCGACATGCCCCCTTATGAACGGCTTTTAGGCGATGCGATGCGCGGCAACAGCGAACTTTTTGCTCGTGAAGATCTGGTAATGGCCCAGTGGCGAATCGTTGAGCCGGTTTTGGACAATGCTGCTCCTTTCTATACCTACGAACCTGGAACCTGGGGTCCCAACGAAGCCAATCGGCTGATCGGCAGTGATGCCTCTTGGATCGATCCGCAGATTCCCGACCCGGAAACAGAGGATGCAGCCACAACCACTGTTGGGCCAGAAGTCCCGGCATAACAGCACCTTGTAGAACGTTGCTCAACTACCGGATGGGCGTTATCGAGACCCCAATCTTTAAAGTATCGGTTGAAGGGTTTCAAGAGGAGACGAATGGCTCAATTGGAAGCAGTCGAAAAACAACTGTTGCTGACTACACCCGCATGGCAGGCCTTAGCCGCACATTACGAAACCATCAAGGATGCTCAGCTGAAGCACCTGTTTGATGAGGATGCCGAGCGAGGCGAAAGACTTACCGCCGAGGCTGCCGGACTCTATCTCGATTACTCGAAAAATCGTGTCACCGATGAGACTATGCGCTTGCTGCTGCAGCTGGCCCAGGAGCGCGGCTTAGAAGAGCGCCGGGACGCGATGTTCTCAGGCGAGAAGATCAATGTCACCGAGCGCCGGGCCGTTTTGCATACCGCGCTGCGCGCGCCTCGCAAGGCGGTAGTCAAGGTGGATGGCGAGGATGTCATTCCCGAAGTGCACAAAGTTCTGGACAAGATGGCGGATTTCACTAACCGGGTGCGAACCGGGAAATGGCGCGGCCACACCGGCAAGGCCATAAAAAATGTCATCAATATCGGTATTGGCGGCTCCTATCTCGGTCCCGAGATGGCCTTCCATGCGCTCCGCGGATTCACCCGGCGAGGAATGACTTTCCGTTTTGTGGCCAACGTGGACGGGGCGGCGTTTGCTGAAGCCACGCACGACCTCGATCCTGCAAAGACCCTTTTCGTCATCTCCTCGAAGACCTTCACCACTCTTGAAACTATGGCCAACGCCGCCACGGCGCGTCAGTGGATTGTGGATGCGCTGAAGAGCGAAGAGGCCGTCGGCAAACACTTCGTCGCCGTCTCAACCAACGCGGAAGGAGTGGCCAAATTCGGCATCGATACCGCGAATATGTTTGGTTTCTGGGATTGGGTCGGCGGCCGTTACTCCATGGATTCGGCCATAGGACTCTCTACGATGCTCGCCGTCGGCGTGAGGAATTTTAAAGAGCTCCTGGCCGGCTTCCACGATATGGACGAGCACTTCCGCTCCGCGCCGCTTGAAAAAAATCTCCCGGTCCTTATGGGTCTTTTGACCGTCTGGTACAACAACTTCTTTGGCGCGCAGACGGTGGGGGTCATGCCCTATGCGGATAACTTGAAGCGCTTTCCCGCCTACCTGCAGCAATTGGAGATGGAAAGCAACGGCAAGCATGTCGATCTGGAAGGCCGCCATGTCGACTATCAGACCGGGCCGATCATTTGGGGCGAGCCGGGAACCGATGGGCAGCACTCCTTCTACCAGCTGATCCACCAGGGGACAAAGCTCATTCCTTGTGATTTCATCGGCTTCTGCCACCCGCTCAGCTCTTACGCCCGACAGCACGATTTGCTCATGGCCAATCTCTTTGCCCAAGCCGAGGCTTTGGCCTTCGGGAAAACAGCGGAGCAATTGGAGGCGGAGGGATCGCCTGCTTTCCAGACCCCTTTTCGTGTTTGCGAAGGCAATCGTCCCACCAATCTCATCCTGGCGGAGAAGCTAACGCCGCGAACTCTCGGCGCGCTGGTCGCTCTCTATGAGCACAATGTCTTTACCCAGGGCGTAATCTGGGATATCGATTCCTTCGACCAATGGGGCGTTGAATTAGGCAAGCAGTTGGCCGTCCGCATCATCCCTGAACTGGAGAGCAAATCCGAGCCTACGCTCAACCACGACAGCTCAACCAACAGTCTGATCCGCCGCTATCGCCATCTGCGCGGCGAGTGAGTGGATGTAAGCATTAGCAAATTTGTTTCCGCAGTCTTATCGCTTTATCTGGGGAAACCTACAGAATGTTCACGGCGCGGGCCGCCAGCAGCGCAATTGTGGCAAGTGAAATCGTCGATTGCGTCATCATCAGCACTTTCGCCCAGCGGGAGAGCACGGGCACATCGGTAGGTGAAAAAGCTGTGCTGGTATTGAATGCCAGGAAGAGATAATCGATAAAGCCGGGAGACCAGTTCCGCTCCGGCGGCAGGCCCGATCTCGCGGGATCAATGGTCATCTGCGGGAACAAAAAATCACCATCCGTGTGCGCTATGCGCATGTCTCGCGCGTGCGGGCCTCCGGCATCGAGACGCCAGTACCAGCAGGCGAAGACCAGGATATTAGTTATCCAGAGAGCCGCGGCGGAGCTGAGCAAGACCTCCGGCTGGAGCCGATGTTTTGGGAGGGCGCGAACCAATAGCCAGAGAGATAAGATCAGGTCGGCAGTAACCAGGCCGGAGACGAAATAACCGAGAAGTTGATTTGCCCGGACATATCCGCGCTGCCGGGCGATGGTCGTAGGCACCAGCAGTATCGAGACTAAGACCAACAAAAGCCAGTCCGGCCCGACGGAAAGCGACTCCGGGAGCGCAAGACGCAAGCCTCCAACGGCGAGCAGCGCCACAGCGGAAGGCCAGCGCGGCTCCGGCCGTGGCTTTGCCACCGTCGTTTTGGCTTTCATTGCACGTTCAGAGCGCTTTCACCCAGGTCTTAAAGCATTTTAGGTTTACTGTGAACTGGTTATCTCAGCTATGAGCGGCCGTTCTTCGATGGAACGGCCACGTGGGCAGGGTTTCCCCGCGCATACACCAAAAGCTAAAATGCTTTACCACGTCGGAGTAGTCGCGGGAACGCTCTATTTCGCAGGCTTGGCAGGCGTTGTTGTTTGAGTGTGTGTGGTCTTGAGTCCTTCAAGGACGGAACGCGATCCGCTGCCGCGTTGAATGAGCACCGTAAGTCCGATGGATGTACAGGTGAAGATGATCGCGGCCCAGGTGGTCATTTTAGTGAGGAGATTGGCCGCGCCGCGAGGACCGAAAGCGGTCTGTGAGCCTTGTCCGCCGAAGGCGCCGGCAAGATCGGCGCTCTTTCCCTGTTGGAGAAGGATCACGGCAATCAGGAAGATGGACACGATCACGTGGATGGCGCCGATAAACCAAATCATGAAATTTAAACCTCAATCGCGGGGCCATGCCACGCGGGAACTTGGAAGGACCGGAGCCCTCTTGGTGCGGAAGGGGGGACTTGAACCCCCATGCCTTTCGGCGCCACCCCCTCAAGATGGTGTGTCTGCCATTTCACCACTTCCGCAGTTTTGTAGCGCTCGCCATCTGATGGTATCGTGGCCACGCTGGGTCCCGCAAGATCAAAGGCATATCGGGAGGGCGAGTCCCGGAGGGACGGCCTGAAATCATTGCTTGCTGATACGTGCTCAGTCGGCGCCTAGCATCCAGTAGAGTCGCCCAGCCAATTTCCGTGCCGGCGTCACCTTGGCCATTCCTTTGGGCCGGCGATGGCAGCGGTGTTGGTACTCTTTACGAAAACCTTCGTCTTTGCGTACTGCGGTTTGCGCCGCTTCCACCAACAGCATGCGCAGAAAGCGGTTGCCTTGTTCACTGATGGCGCCCAATCTACGCTTGCTTCCAATTCATCGAAGCCACACCTTCCCTGTTTCTGCCTTAAAAGCCCGGTCTCCTTGGATCCAAACCCTATTCCCGCGGGTCTGAAGATCCGCTACCTGGACTGCGTCCAGGGCTTGCACCAAGGCCTGTCAAACCCTAAATGGTTTTCTCCATCACCTTTGCGTCCAGCCGTCCGGCATAGTAGCCGGGTATACGCCCGGTATTTATAAACCCCAGGCGGCAATAGAACGCCTGCGCCCCAACATTATCTTCCGCTACTTCCAGACTCAGCAGGACGGCCCCTTCCTTCCTCAGTTGCTCTTCGGCGGCCTCAAGTAAAAGCCGGCCTACTCCCCGCCGCCGCATCTCGCGATTCACATCGATGGTAACGATGTGGCCCGTCATATTTCCTCGCCGCCGAACCCGTTCCACGATCGTGAACCCAGCCAGGCTTTCGCCCGGTGTCTCCGCCACCCGGCAAAAGCAGCGGGGACTGGACAAGAAGTACTTTAGATCGGAGATGGAATAGGCGATATCCGGCGCAAAGCAGCGCTGGTCAAGCTGATAGAGCCCGGCCAGATCCTGCTTGCGAAAACCGCGCAGCCGGATCACGGGCACTGTACCGGTTCTCAAGCCATCAGGCATCGACAGAAGCCGCTTCAAGAAGGATCGGAGGCCCTTATTGCGCTGTACCCATGGCTGCGGTGGTGGCCAAGTCCCTGGGCTGAACGACCACTCCGTTGTAAAGGGATGCCCCGAGCAGGCGTCCCCCGGAAGAACGCACGTTGCGCAGATGCCATCCCGCATCCCACCATTTCCAGGTCCTGTCCGCGGGGTCTATACCAAAAATCAAAGTGGACTCCCATGAGGTCACGATGAGGCGCTTCAACGCAGGGTCGTAACTCACTTGGCTGATATCCGAAATAGGAAGCCTTGACATCGGCTGCCAGGTCTGACCCTGATCCTTACTGAAGAAAACACCTTGCGGGCCGCCCAGCCACAGGCTTCCGTCGGGAAGTATGATAGCTGCCCGCACTGAGGTCAACTCCTGCGGCATCGCCGGCTCTTGCCAGTGAGTTCCACCATCCAACGAGAGAGCTAGGGCCCTTCTCTGTGCGGCCAGCACGGTAGATCCGCGTGCCGCGACCATGGAAAAGTCTGTCCTGCCGGAGACCGCGCCGCCCTGCCAGGAGGCGCCCTGGTCTGTGCTGATATAAACGCCGGCGGAAGTTGCCGCAGCCCAGAGATCTCCGCCGGCATCGATTGCGCTTACGCGTCCGTCTATCTGGCCCGCGGATTGCATCACCGTGGTCTCCACTTTGACCCGCTTGTGCTTGCGAATCGCATAGGAGACTTTCTTCTCCGGTTTGATGATTTTGCCGCTCCGCTGCCAGGAGGTTCCGTTCCAGCGGAAGATTCCGGAATTGGCGCCCGCCAAAATCGAGCCATCCCCGGCTTGGGCTAAGCTAAAAATATCGCTTCCTTCCAGCCCATTGCTTTGCTGCTGCCAAGTGAGACCGTCGTCCTTGGAAACGAAGACGCCCCCATAGCCTTTGTCATTCAGTACGCCCGCGTAAATGGTTTGCGGGTCTTTGGCATCCACTAGCAGGCTAGCAACCTGGCGCTGCGAAAACCCGGAGTTGGACGACTTGAAGCTTACTCCGGCATCGTTGCTTTCGAGAACCCCGCTGCGATCAGTCGCCAATAGAACGCGCTGCGGGTCCTTAGGGTCGATGTGTACGTCGTTGATGATCACATCCGGTCCCGTCATTCGCTGCCAGTTCACTGCCATCATTCACCGTTTTATACAAGCCCTCGGTAGTGCCGGCATAGACGACATTGCGGTGTACCGGGTCCTGCATCAGAACACGCGTCCTGCGCGCGGTGGAAGGGATCCCTTGGATCTTGTGGTAGGCTTCTCCGCCGTCATCGCTCCGGTATATTCCCGAGCACGCGCTGGTATAGACAATATTGGTTTGTATGGGATCGATGATGATCGAAAACACGTCCGAGTCGTCGATCAGGCCCTGCTTGATATTGTGCCAGCTTGCGCCTCCGTCCGTCGTCTTCCACGGCAGGTGCCAGGTACCGGCATAAATGATCGACGGATTCCTGGGATCGATGGCCACTGACTCCACTTCATGAAGCTCCATGCTCCCCAGGGGGCTGATCTGCTTCCATTCAAGACCGCCGTCCTCACTGCGAAAGACGCCTCTCAGCGTGCCGGCAATCAGAATTTTTGAATTCGACGCCGCTTGAGAGAGCGCGCGGATAGACTGCCCTTTCATCGCCGCGACCGGCGTCCAGCTCTTACCGCTGTCATGACTGATGAACAGGCCGCCATCGGCCTGATCTATTACCCACGCGCCGATGTAGAGAGTCTTCGGATCCGCCTCGTCGACGACAATGTTATCGACGATCAGATCGTCATTTTTCGAGAGCTTTGCCAAGCGTTGCCAGCTCGCGCCCCCATCCTCTGTCTGGTAGACCCATCCATTGGTTGTACCCAGGTAAATGTGGTTCACATCCGAAGGATCCGCGGCGAAACTGCGCGCATCCCCGCCATCCGGGCCGACGGGAATCCACTCATGAGTGGCGGCAAAGCTGAAGTGGCATGGCAGGAGCGCGAGACAAAGCAGGAAGGAGAATCGTAACCGTCTGAATTGAGTCATTGCCTTCGATTCAAGATGAGGGAGTGAACTGATCTGATTCCAGGGTTCACCGGAACCGCCGGGACGTCAAGATAAATGAAAAGGGTGACCGGTACTAAACGGTCACCCTTCTCTACTTTCGAGCTACTCTTGCCTTCGCTTACTGGGCAGGCGGAGCGGCCCTTCTGTGGCGACGTGCCGCAGGCCGGGTGCGGGCCTGAGCTTTCACCGTGTTTTCGTCGACCGGAGTAGTGCCCGGTATGTCGTTTTCGAAGTTCGCACCTGAAGGCACCAGGTAGTTCTCGACTTCCTTATTGCCTTGTGTTCCGGTGCGTACCGTGATCCGGGAAGCGTCAATACCCTTCTCCTTCACCAGGTAATCCTTCGTGTTGACGGCGCGCTGTGCAGCCAGGGTATCCGCGTGCCGTTCGTTGGAAGCGGCTTCGCCAACCAGAACCGCGGTTGCATCGGCTTGCTGCTGCAGGTTCAGAGCAACATCGTCGAGGCAAGCCTTGGCTTCATTATCGACACGACCCGGACGTCTGGTATCGCGATCGAAGGTGATCGAGCAAAGCTGCTTGGTCTTAGGAGCAGGCGGCGGCGGCGGCGGCGCTTCCACATTCACTGTGGTCGTCCCTGAAGCCGACTGACCCTTATCGTCTTGTACAGTGCACGTTACGGTGATTGGGCCGGAAGGCGCACCGGAAGTGCTCAAAGATGCGCTATTGCCGGTTCCGCTGACTTGACCAGCCGAAGCGCTGTAGGTGTAAGTCAGCGGGCGATTCTGCGGGCTGACGCCTTGCGCCGAGACAGTCGCGGTGCCGCCAGGCTGAACCGTGGTCGGGTTGGCGGAGCAGCTCACTGTCGGCGGCTCGAATTGCTTGACCGTCAGGGTAGCGGTGCAGTCTGCGAACTGACCGGGTTTCTGGCCCTCGGAGACGTGCCCGGTAACGGTGTAGCTGCCGGGAGCCAGACTGGAGGTGTCAATCTGCCCGGTCGAGTTATCACCCTTTACCGTCAGTCCGTTGGACCCGGTCCAGGAGTAAGTTGCAGTCTTTTTCGGATTGAGGTTGGTTGCTGTGCCCGTCACTGTGACAGGATCACCAGGATAAACGGAATCAGGACTGACGGTGCAACTGTAGGTCACTGGGGGCGGCGGAACAATGCTGCCCATGTGGTAAATCAGCCCGGCGCTGAGACGGGCGTTTTTGAGGTTGGCGCGTCCGCCTGTCGGGTACGGAGGCTGGGGGCCGAAGTTGTCATGCATGTACTGGTAGTCCGCCTGGAAGAGCCGCAGACCAAAATGGTTATTAAAGAAGGGCAGGTCGTAATCCAAACCGCCGCCGACGTTAAGCGTAGTTCCCCAGGTATATGGCTCCTTGACCGGGCCACCCAGGCGGACTGCGCCGACGTCGCCGTGGACAAATGGGGTCATGCCCTGCATCGGATAGCGGAATACAAGCCCGAGCGCGCCGGTATAGGCGCCGTCATTATTCCCATCGGGGTGAGCGCCGATTTCGACTTGGCCGCCGACATACCGATTGAAGAAGTAATTGAAGCTTCCAAGCGCACCGTAGTCGATGGACGAATAAGATACGGGTCCATTGACGCCGATGCTGGCGCCGCCGGGGACCGTCAAGGATCCATGCGGAGCCAGATACGAGTAACCGGCAAAAATATCGATCCGGGAAGCCTGAGGTTCAGCAGGGCCCGCAGGCTTTGAAGCTGGAGCTGAACTGGCCGGACTCTGAGCTGCGAGAGTGGACGCGCTTAGACCCACAGCACATGCCACGATCAGAATTCGGCTCAGAGAACTCAACGGACTAGAGTGCATGCGTCTATCCTCCGCAACATAAATGAATATGGAAATTTACACAGAACATCTGCCAGTCAGCTTTCGTGCATTCGGGAGCACTACAGCTTACGATCTCACCAAATTTCCAGCACTAAAGCAAGGCAACCCCAAGGGTACACTACATTTCAATTTAGAGCAGATTTATTGCTAAGAGTTGCCTAAAAGCTAAACATCCGCACCTAGTTACTCGTTCTGGAGCTTGTACTGGCAGCTTCTGGCCGGCAACCGTTGAACAGCACGTTTGTCGCGCTCTCCGCCGGAAGAATGACCTACGTCTCCCGGGGCACGCAACACGCGGAACTTACATTACTACAAATTCTGTGGCTCTTTCAATCGAAAAGTGGGTCATTCTAGATCATTCCAGGTTGAGAGTGCGTTTTAGGCTACCCCTCTCCCTCTGAATTTTCTCCTGGAGCAGGGTGATCGCATACACCAGTTGTTCCGGACGCGGAGGACACCCCGGAACGTACACATCCACGGGAATGATTTGATTGACACCCTGGACTAATGCATAGTTGTTGAAAACGCCGCCCGACGTAGCGCAGGCGCCCATCGAAATCACCCATTTGGGCTCTGGCATCTGTTCATAGAGCCTGCGGATCACCGGCGCCATCTTTTGCGAAACGCGTCCCGCGACAACCATCAAATCGGATTGCCGTGGAGAAGGGCGGAATACTTCAGCCCCAAAACGAGCCACATCGAAACGGGCGCCGCCCATCGACATCATCTCAATCGCGCAACAAGCTAACCCGAATGTCATCGGCCAAACCGAGCTCTTACGCACCCAATTCACGGCGTAATCGAGCGACGTCAACACTATTCCTTCCGGCTGCTCATAGCCAAAATTCACCTCGCGAACTTTTCGCTGATTTTTGGCGCTCGATTCCAGCACGCCGAAAAAATATCGATCGCTGTTTAAGGAACTCATATCTTAACTATAGCCGGTCCCAACCCGGTGGGGATTGCCTCTGTTCCTCCTGCCGAATGCCCCATATCCGGCGCGTTCTCCCCGCAAAAAAAGCGCTGGGAGATATGGGGGTGCCCGGTATTTTCGGAAAAACCTGTCCTCCGCGGACAAAAATATGTAAAAGTAACCTGAACAGCACGCCTGCCAAAACATACCCCATGAACTCCTGAGGCGGGCGCAGATCGTTTTCACGGATCAACAGACCAACCAACCGATAGACCAAGGATGAGCCGTACCGTGCTTTCTTTTTTCAGATGGATCCCTATGCGTCGTTGTTGCCCCAGGCTGCTTTTCTGCCTGATTTTCTGTTCCATGACTGCGATTTCCGCACATGCGATAGCGCCGGCCCAGCAACTTCCGGGAGGAATCACTCCCGGGCGCATCGCCAGACTGGAGCAGGCGGCAGCAACCTCGCAAGCCGACGCGGATAACGCCTGGATGCTGATGTGCTCCGCTTTGGTGCTCATGATGACCGGTCCCGGACTAGCTCTGTTCTATGGCGGGCTGGTGCGCAAAAAGAATGTATTGTCCACCATGATGCAAAGCTTCACTATGATGGCGATTATTACCATCACCTGGGCCCTTTTAAGCTACAGCCTGGTCTTCGATTCCGGCCTGAGCTTTGTGGGCGGCTTGCATCACATTTTTCTCCACGGGGTGGGCCTCGCTCCCGATCCCGCTTACTCCCCCACGCTTCCCCTTCAGACCTACATGATTTACCAGCTCATGTTCGCCATCATCACTCCGGCTTTGATTACGGGTGCATTCGCAGAACGCATGAAGTTCAGCGCGATGGCGGCGTTCCTCGTACTTTGGTCGATATTCGTCTACGACCCTATGGCGCATATGGTGTGGGGCAAAGGCGGCCTGCTGAATGCGTTCGGGGGACGCTTCCCGACTCTGGATTTCGCCGGCGGCACGGTAGTTCACGTTACTTCCGGCGTCTCGGCCCTGGTATGCGCGGTTTACCTTGGCAAACGAGTCGGCTATCCCAGAGAGCACATGGCGCCCCACTCGATGGTGCTCAGCTTTGTCGGCGCATGCCTGCTTTGGGTAGGGTGGTTCGGGTTCAATGCCGGCAGCGCGCTCTCTTCCGGGCCTCTGGCCACCAGCGCCTTCGTCAATACTCAATTCGGCGCCGCGGCGGCGGCCCTAGGCTGGATGTTCGCGGAATGGATCAAAAGCGGCAAGCCAAGCGCCTTGGGAGCGATTTCAGGAGCAGTCGCCGGACTGGTCGCCATTACCCCCGCCAGCGGATTTGTCCAGCCCATGGCGGCTCTGGTGATCGGCTTTGCCGCCGGAGTCTTCTGCCTTTTTATGGTCACCATGGTCAAGCACTGGTTCGGCTATGACGATTCTCTTGACGCTTTCGGGGTTCATGGGGCCGGCGGCACCATCGGAGCGGTGCTTACCGGCGTCTTCGCCGCTAGCGCCGTAAATCCCATCTTCACCGATGCCCAGGGACGCGTGCTGCCCTCCGGCGCCGTAGACGGCCACTGGAGCCAAATCCTCAACCAGCTTCTTGCGGTTTCGATTGCCTGGCTGCTTTCCGGGGTAGGTACCTGGATCATCCTGAAGATCGTCGATGCTCTGATTGGCTTACGGGTGACGACGGAGCACGAGGTGCAAGGCCTGGATGTCACACAGCACGGCGAGGAAGGTTATGATTGGGCAACGTAAACTGGCTCTGAAGAATTTTTTACCCTCCCATCGAGGAACCGCTCCACGCGCGGGAGTTCTTTTGCTACCTTCGAGATACGACTATGCAAAAAATTGAAGCTGTGATTCAGCCATCGAAACTCGACGCCGTTAAAGACGCTCTGCTCGAAATCGGCGTCGAAGGCATGACCATTCTTGAAGCACGCGGACACGGACGCCAGAAGGGCCACACCGAGTTCTATCGCGGCCGTGAATACACTGTCGATCTTCTTCCCAAGATCAAGCTGGAAACCATTGTGCCGGATGAGCTGATGGAGAAAGCTGTAACCGCCATCATCAATTCCAGCCGCACGGGCAAGATCGGGGACGGTAAGATTTTCATCTCCAGAATCGATGAGGCCATTCGGATTCGTAACGATGAACGCGGCTTGTCGGCCCTCTGAAATCCCTTTCCGGAAACCCAGGCCAGCTCGATAGGCTAGAGCAAAATCAGAGCCAGGGCCTGTTAACACTAATAGGACGATCGCGACGGGAGCCAGTTTTTTCGGATTCTAAAACAGATTGCGGGAAACCATGGCTTTGTATCAGGGCACGACTTCAGTCGTGCTGCAAATGGCACAAAAAAACTGGGCTTCAGCCCCTGGAAGATCTTTTTCTAGTTCTTGAAAGAAATCGCCCCAGCGGCTAAAGCCGGGCCGGTGCCACCGACGGGGCGTATGGCCTAAAGGTCGTACCTGATACGGCGCGACGGATTCATCCGGTCAGAGACCTAGGAGCGAGAAGCGGCGAATATCCGGCATCTTCGAGCGCCGAGCGACAACGAAGCAGAAGGCCATCGGCAAGCCGCGCGTATCCGCAACCGTTCGACCTGACATGACAGCTTCATTCAAGTCTATCCAAGAGCTCCGGCAGCATTACCAGAATGAGACCGCGGTGACGTGGCAGGCTTTTGAACGCAATGGCGATGGTCCCATGGCCGTGCGCCGCCGGGCCCAGCTTGTCGACCACCTGTGCGAGCAGCTCTGGCTGCTATTGAGCAACTCGGCTGTCCGGTCGGGAGTCGCCCTGGTCGCCAGCGGAGGCTTTGGGCGCAAGGAACTGTTTCCCTACTCGGACGTGGATATCCTTTATCTTTGTGCCGACGAGCGGACGGAACGGGAGTTCAAGGAGATTATCCGGACCTGCAATCAGGCCATGTGGGATATCGGCCTGCGGGCGAGCCCGGCCATCCGCTCTCTCAAGGAATGTGACCGCTACGATCCCGATAATCTCGAATTCACTCTATCGCTGATCGACCGGCGGTTCGTCGCCGGCGACTATGCCCCTTATCAAATCCTGCAATCGCAAACCCTTCCCGGCCTGGTGCTGCGGGAGTGGAGCAATATCGCGCATCGCATAGCCGAGCTTACCCGCGCCCGCCATCAGAAGTTCGGTAACACCATCTTCCATCTCGAACCGAATATCAAAGAATGCCCCGGCGGGCTGCGCGATTACCATCTCGCCCACTGGCTCAACATGCTGAAGCACATTCACGAGCACAAGAGCTGGCCGGCGTTTCCAGGAAACTCCTTCTATGCGGGCAATAATGAGGATGCCGTTTCCGCCTTCGATTTTTTAAGCGCCACTCGATGTTTTCTCCACCTCCGCAACCGCCGCGACGAGAACACACTGGATTGGCAGGCACAAGACGAAGCGGCTGCGCGCAGCATCGGCCTGGAAACCAAGGGCACATCCGATCCCGCGTATTGGATGCGGACGTACTTCCGCCACGCGCGCACGGTTTATCGGCGCGCCACCCTCCTGATGGAGGCGCTGCCGCCCGTCCGCCAATCCTTCTACAAGCATTTCAGGCGTAAGCGAACCCCCATTCCAGGGACCGACTTCATGCTTGAAGATGGCCGTATCGATACCTCGGAATCCACAGTGCTGGTCGATTCCGAAGGCATTCTTCGGGTCTTCGCCGTAGTGGCCGCGCACGGCTACCGCTTAACCCAAAATGCCGAAGAACGCCTGGCGGATGCGCTTCCCGTGCTTGACGTAAACATGCCGGAAGGCCCGTTTCTCTGGAACGGCCTGCGTGAAATCCTGCTCGGGCCGCACGCGGCCCACGCTCTGCGCACCATGCACGCGCTGGGTATTTTGGAATTGCTCATCCCCGAATTCCACGGCATCGACTCCCTGGTGATCCGCGACTCATACCACCGCTACACGGTCGATGAACACACGTTTCTGGTCATCGACAACGTTCACGCTCTGCGCCAGGCGCGTCTCCCCTGGGAGCGGCGCTACTCGGCCCTCCTCAAGGAAATTGATCGTCTTGATCTTTTCTTTCTGGCCCTTCTCATGCACGACACCGGCAAGGCGCGGCGCACCGGGGATCATACCATCGCCAGCGTGGAACTCTCCGAGAGCCTGCTGGCGCGCCTTGATTTCGACGCTGAAGAACGGGATACCGTGCGGCGGCTCATTCGTAATCATTTAGAGATGTCGGTTGCGCTGCGCCGCGATATCTTCGATTCCGAGACCATCCGCGTCTTCTCCGAAAAGGTCGGTTCGCATACTCCTCTCAAAATGCTCACCTTGATGACCTTCGCCGATATCAAGGCGGTCAACCCGGACGCGCTCACGCCCTGGAAGGCGGACAACCTCTGGCAGCTCTATATTGCGGCATCGAATTTCCTCGATCGCAGCGTCGACCAGGAACGCTACCATGCCGCGGTCGATCCGACTTTGTTCAAGCGCATGCTTGCCCTGGCCCCCGATCGCGCTTCGGAGCTGCGTCTATTTTTAGAAGGCCTGCCCCAGCGCTACTTGCAGACTCGTCAGCCCGAGCAGATTCGCGACCATTTCCTGATGGCCTTGCAACTGGACAACTCCCCCGCGCAGATCAGCATCCGGGACCTGCGCCAGCTCCACGAGCTCACACTGGTGACCCGCGACCGCCCCTTGCTCTTTGCCGACTTGGCTGGAGTGCTTTCCGTCTGGGGAATGAACATCGTCAAAGCGGATGCGTTTTCCGATGACGCCGGCATAATCGTTGACACCTTTCAATTTTCGGATCCCTTCCGCACCCTCGAACTCAACCCTCAGGAAGTGGATCGCTTCAAGCAGAACCTGCTGGACGTGATATCGAATAAGCTGCCCATTGAAGACCTGTTGCGCCGCCGCCGGCATGCCTCGCGCGCCAACTCGATGGTAAAGGTCGATACGGTGACCGCCTTTGACAATGAGTCTTCCACCCACAGCACGCTGCTCCAGGTAGTGGCGCAGGACGGCCCAGGCCTGCTGCGGCAAATCGCAACCACGCTGGCAGAGCACAATTGCAATATCAAGGTCGCGCTGATCGATACAGAAGGAGAATTCGCGATCGACGTGTTTTACCTAACCATTGCGGGGGCCAAATTGGATGAGCAGGTACAACAGGAGCTTGGCCATGCCCTGGTGCGGTCCATCGATGAACTGCGCCCCACTTCGGCGGTTTCTTGAACGCCGCGTGGAATGCGTGTTCCAGCGATGATTTTATCTCGAAGGCGAATTTTTCCCAGCCTGATAAAGATGGCCCTTGAGGATCAACTTCTTTACCCTATAGCGTTTTCACGATTGGGGTATCCCAAGAAACTACTCTCGACGCAGGCGTTCTATCAAAGAACGCCTGCACATAGCCAACTCTTACCAGGACACAGTAATTGTGAAAACGCTATAAATTGGTCAGGGGGCGGGCTGCGTAAACCGCAATGATTTTCGACCGGAGCGATGCTACACTCGCACACCCATCTTGTCTTCGAGATATTGTTTGCTGATCATCGCCGACTCCTTCGGAGTTCTCGACTTCTCAGTAACCCGGTCCAATTCCACAACCGCCCAACCTTTGTATTTGATTGCGTCCAACGCCGCGAATACAGCCGGCAGATCCACTCTGCCCCGCCCCAGCTCGACAAATTTGAAGGGGTATTTCGAATGTTCCGACCCCAGCGGAATATCCACCACATCTTTTAAGTGCAGGAAGAGCAGGCGGTCGCGATATTTCTGAATTGCCTTAGCAGGGTCTCCCCCGCCTGCGACAAAATGCGCGGTATCCAGCTCCAGCTTCACGTATTTTGAATCGGAGGCATTGAGCACCCTGTCGAGGTTCGCCGGGTGCTCGCTGATGGTGTTCATGTGATTGTGATAGCCCAGCGGAACGCCGGCATCGGCCGTGCGCCTTCCAATCTCGGTCAGCATCTTGCCTAGCCGCTCGCATTCATCCGGTTTGACTGTCCGAGGATAGGGCTTGAGTTCATCGAGCACCTGGAGATAAAGGCCGCCGGCATCGTGCACAAACTTAGCATGCGCTAACTGGGTCGCGATGGTCTCCTTCTCCACGGCCGGATCAATGGATACCTCTCCACTGGAGAGCGCGACGAAGGTCAGGTGGTGTTGCTCTAAAAGATCCCGTAGTTCGGCCGGCTGGAAATCGGTGAGCGCGTCTGCCCGAAACTGTATTCCCGGATACCCGAGCGCGGAAATGTCCTCGATGGCCTGCCGCTCCTGTTTGCCCCAGGTCATGGCGGTGTAGCCGAATTGAATCCTGGCGCCTCGGGAAAACGAGAACGCCGGAAAGCCCGGGGCTGCCGCCATCGCCAGCGACCCCATACCTCGAAGAAAACTGCGCCGTGACCGTGCAAATTGCATTTACTATTCCCTCTCCTTAAGAGCTATGCGTTCGCGAAAAAAACGGCAAGTGAATTCACGGTTAATCTCTCTCTCTCTCTCTCTCTCTCTGCGGAGAATGAGACAGTATCTGCAACCAAACACCGATTCATAGGCAGGGGGAGTCTAACGTCAAGAGGCGTTCTCATATTTATCTGAATAAGCCGCTCCTACCCGCAAACTCCACCGCGCCGCCGCTCCTCCTTCCAATTGAAGCCCGTGGTAATCCAAGCCAAAAGAAATTAAGAGGTTCTCATCTTTGACGTCGCCGGCGCGTGGATATCGAGAGCCTCTTTGGTTTGTGGATACCTATAGCACAGTTTCAGCCGGTCGCCGGCAGTCTTAACGTAAAGAGCGATAGAAACTAAATCGTTGAAAAGGCAGCATCTCCTTTCACCTATCAGAGCCTTAACCGTGAATTAACTTGTGTCCCGGCGCTCGAGTCGCCAAAGTTCATTCCGGGTTACGGTCGCCATGCGCGCCCGTCTGGAGTTGGATGCGGGCTTACATCAGGGAGCGCAATTCATGAAGCGAGCAGCACTATTTCTTCTTCTGGCAACCATATTCGTTCCCACCATGCTAGCCGCGGATCAGGTGAGCCGGCCACGCATCACGGGCATGGCCCATATCGCTTACTACGTCAGCAATTTGAAAGAGGCGCGCGACTACTATGAGGGCTTTCTTGGATTCCAGGAGGCAGGCACGGTGCGCAATCCGGACGGCTCGGACCACATCGTCTTCATCAAGATCAACGATCACCAATTCATCGAACTCTATGCCGAGGCCCCCAAGAACTACGGCTTTATCCACGATGCGGGCTTGGAGACCAACGACGCGAAGGGCATGCGCGATCATCTTGGCGCGATCGGGGTCAAGGTGCCGGACAAGGTTGTCAAAGACCAAAGCGGCAACCTAAGCTTCGATATAACCGACCCCTCCGGGTTCACAATCCAGATCGTCCAATATCTGCCCAAGAGCCTGACCGGCAAAGGCAAAGGCAAGTTCATGCCGGCGTCCCGGATATCCGACCGCATCGACCACATCGGACTGCTGGTCAAAGACCGGGAAACCTCCTGGAAGTTCTATGGTGACGCATTCGGCTTTACCAAAGAAGGAGACGGCTCGAAGATGGCGGTCCCGGACAGTCAGGACCGTTTCGAGCTCGGAGCGGAGAAGAAGCCGCCTACAGAGGCAAGGTTTCACGTCAAGGACCACATCTGTCTCTCCGCTCCCGATGTCCCGAAGGTCACAGCGGAGCTGAGAGCCAAGCCTCAGATCGACGAATTTTCCAAGGCAATCGCGGATACTCATCAATTGCCGAACGGGAAAAACGTAGTGGAGCTATACGATCTGGACCACAACCGGGTTGAACTTATGGAGCCGCCTAAATAATGACCTGACCTCTCCTAAGTCTTAACCACTCACCAGGGCGAAGGGAGCGGTTGCAACTCGTTATCCGCCGTCCCACTGATGGGGCGCGAGAACGGACTTTAACGGACTCTATATGGCCGGTATGATATTTCAGAAATTCAGGACGCATAGAGGCAACTCCAACTTCACTCTGGCTCTCATTCCGAAGTTCGTTGTCGAACTTGCCGCGGCATCTCTCCTTCTGCCGTCTGCCGCTCTGGCTCAAGCACCCACAGCTACCCTTGTCGGGCAGGTAGTCGATGCCACCAACGCCGCCGTAATAGGCGCGACAGTCGAGGTTCGCGATATCTCTACCAATCAAATCCGCGTAACCGAGAGCGCGGCGCAAGGCGAGTACACCATTTCTAACCTTCCGGTGGGTATGTTCGATGTAACCGTCTCCAAGCCAGGTTTCGCGCAATTAAAGAAGCTTGGGCTGGAATTGACCGCGGACCAGACAGCGCGGTTCGACGCAACGCTGCAGGTGGGAAGGGCGACCCAGACGGTCGCGGTTACGACAGATGTCGGCCTCCTGAACACTGAGAATGCTACCAAGGGAGACCTTATCACTCCGGTGGAAATAGCGAAGATACCCCTCGACGGCAGAAACTTCAATGACCTCGCGTTTACCGTGGCAGGCGTCCAGCCGGCGGAACAGAGTGCAAAGGGCGCTCCCTACGTTGCCAACGGCTCGCGGGCGGACTCCAGCGGCGTCTTCATCGACGGGATCAATGATGAAAGCCCGCGCGACGCCGGCTCGCAGATCAGCCCGCCCCTCGATGCTCTGCAGGAGTTCAAGATGGAAACCTCCGGGTACTCGGCGGAGTATGGCCGGCTTTCAGGGAGCGTGGTCAATATGGTGACCCAGAGCGGAGGCAACCAGTACCACGGATCGCTGTTCGAGTTTCTCCGCAACGACCTCTTCGACGCACCACCGTTTAACTTTACGAACATCGCGGTACCCAAGACCAAGCTTCGCCGAAACCAATTCGGCGGCGATCTTTCCGGCCCGGTTACCATACCGTATCTCTACAACGGGCGGGACCGCACCTTCTTTTTCCTTGCCTTGGAGAGCTACCGCGAGGTACAGGGCGCCAGCGCGACCGGGATCGTGCCGACTCCGCTTGAGCGGACGGGAGATTTCAGCCAGTCCGCCGCCGGTAACCCGTATTATTTTCACAATCCGAGCGTAACCACCAAGGTCTTGTGCGCGCCGCCTGCTCAGACTAAGGGCTGTCTGTACCCGGCCCCTTACGATAAAATCCCAACCATCGATCCGGTGGCCCAGAAGCTGCTAGGTTACTATCCGCTTCCCAATCTGGTTGCGCCTCCCGGCAGCCCTAACTATTACCTGGCTACGGACAGCGTCAGTAACTACAACAACGGCTTTTTAAAGATCGACCAGAAACTGGGAGAAAAGGACCATCTCGCGGGCAGTTTCCTCAGGCGCTATGAATCGTCCACAAATCCTACTTCCGGGTCTGGCCTGGGGACTTTCGGTTCCAACACGGCCTTGCATGAGACTCTCATTAGCGTGGCGGAGACCAGGGTCTTTACCGCCAACCTGGTGAATGACTTTCGCTTCGGCCGTACCCGGACTGTATCGGATGAGGCTGCGGATGATGGCGGCGTCAATTACGCGCTGCAGTTGGGAATCCCAGGAACCGCCACCAACCCCGCGGTGCTCGCCTTTCCCAGCTTCAAGCCAACCGGCTACGAAAACATTGGAGACAACGCATCCGTTCCCATCACCTATGTCGTAAACGACTATGACGGAAGCGACGTCGTTACCTGGACGAGAAAACAACACACCTTCAGGATTGGCGGAGATATTCTTCATGTCCAGCTCTTTCAACCGACCAATACGGACAAGAACGGCGCCTTCACTTACACCGGCAAGCTTACCGCCGGGAGTACGACCGACGGACTCGCCGACCTTCTCGCCGGCTACCCGGCTACAAGTATATTGATGACCGGGGGCGCCACCAATCATCTGGTAGATACGAACTATGCGGCGTTCCTACAGGACGATTACAAAGTAACTCCGGACCTGACCCTCAATCTGGGCTTGCGCTATGAGTTGCAGACGCTGCCATCGGAAGAGAATGGACAGCTCACGAATTTTGTCCCCACCCTGGGTAAGATCGTTTACAGCAATGCGTCGGTCGTTCCTGATCTCTCCGCATTGCTTGCCCAGTCCAAGCTGACGGACTATTACGTGGCGGCCGGTCCGGTCGGATATCCGACGGCTCTTATCCATGTAAACGGCACAAGGTTCGCTCCGCGTATAGGATTCGCTCTGCGGCCATTTCACAACGATCGCACGGTCATCCGCGGCGGTTACGGGATCTTCTACACCGGCTCCAGGCTAAGCTTCATCAGGACCAATCTAGCGGGACAGTTTCCCTTTTCCGCAACGAGTACCTATCAGGCGGCCGCTCCGACTTCGACCGTAGCAGGGTCGAGCTTCATTGCATCCACCAATCCTTTTCCTGCTTCAGGGGGATCGCTCTCAGGTGTCCTAACCCCGAACGGGTATGATCCGAACGCGCCCTCCGCGAATCTACAGAGCTACAACCTAACGGTGGAACGCGAGCTAGGCAAAGGGATTGCCCTCGAGGCCGCCTATGCCGGCTCGAAGGGTTCGCATCTAGGGCAGGAATTCGACTATAACCAAGAAAGGATCTCAGGGGTAACGTCTTCGCGGCCATTTACGGCTTTTCAATCGATAACCGAAGCTTACTTCAATGGAGTATCGCACTACGATTCAGCGCAGGTCACGGTTCGCAAGAGGTTCGATCATGGCATATTTTTTCGTGTCAATTACACCTATGCCAAATCTCTCGATTCGCAATCCGGTTTGAATTATGCGGGCGCCGGCGGTTATTTTGGCAACCAGAATGTGCTGAATCCGACCGCCGAATATGGATTATCCGATTTCGATATCCGTCACAACTTCACGGCGACCTTCGTCTACCTGACAGTCTCCAGCCATTATCTGCTGCGGGATTGGCAGGCGAGCGGCAGCATTCTGGCCTACAGCGGACAGCCTTTCACTCCCAAAGTATCCGGCACCCAGGATTTGGGCCAGGCGACGCGCCCCAACCGGCTCTGCAATGGAACCCTGGAAAATCGCACCATCGCTCAATGGTTCAACCCATCCTGCTTCGCCATTCCTGTCTCTGGTTTTGGCGATTCGGGAAGGAACATTCTCGAAGGGCCGGACAGCGTGACCGCCAATATAGCTGTGGGAAGGGTCTTCTCCGTCCGGGAGCTTGGCAGCCTCGAATTTCGTTTAGAGACGTTCAACACGCTGAATCATCCCAGCTTTGGTTACCCAGCCTCCACCATCGGCGGTAGCGCAACCGCGGGCATCATCAACTCCACGATTGGCAACAGCCGCCTTATGCAGCTCAGTGGACGCTATCGATTCTAAAGCGTTTAGGTTTTACTGTGAACTGGTTATGTCAGCCATGAGCGGCCGTTGTTCGATGGAACGGCCGCGTCGGGAGCTGTTTTCTCGTCTACACCGAAACCTAAAATGCTTTAGGCGCAACGGACGAGTACTCGTCCACTACAAGGAGAGATTACTTATGCAGGACTACAGACTCCATCATTTCAAGCAAGCTGCGCTTCAGCGCGCAACCGTGCTGTGCATAACGGCGTCCATGCTGGCCGCCGCTCCGTCGGCGCACGCAAGGCTGGCTGGGGCCCAGGCCGCATCCCAGGATGCTTCGCCGTCGGCCTCCTCGGCGCCGCCGACACCCGCGCAATGCGGCATTCCGGGTCATCATGCCCTGTTGGAAAGAATGACCGATGCATTCGGGTTGACCTGTGAACAGGAGCTCAAGCTCGAGCCTCTCCTGCACGATGAAGAATCTGTGAGCAAACCGCTCATTCGTTTCGTGCCGTTCTCACCGGAGGAAAAGAAAGCTGTTATGCAGGAGGTTAAGGTGGCGGCCCGGCGGCAGATTCTCCCACTCCTGACCCCGGATCAACAGAAGAAGATGGATGCCGAGATACAGACTGTTTCAGAAGGCGGCGAGGGACTGCAAAAGGGTAACGGCGGCGGTTCCAAAGGTGGAAAAGCCAAGAAGACCGAGCCGACCATCGATCCCTTTCTTGCCGAGGAGTCTCTGTCCCAGGCCATCTCAAATTACTCAGCTCTGTCAGATTCTCAGAAAAAGGATTTGATCCTGAAGGTCAAGAAAGCTTCCCTTCGTCCCGATGCCCCGCCTCTAAGTCCAGAGCAGGCGAAAAAGATAAGCTCGGATATCCAGCAGATGTCTTCCTAGAGCGGACCAAAGTTGCTGTATCCAATTTGCGTGGTAAGAAGATCGTTTCGCCTTGTGTCAGGGCATGGCTTTACAGGCTGCGGAAAAAATCTGCTTTGTATCAGGCTTCATGCGCCAAGGGCACATCACGTGGCATGGAAATTAATCCGGCTTTGCCGCTGCGGGGATCTTTCTGTCCGTAGATGAAGCCGTGCCCTGATACAAATTTTAGAAGCTATATTCCAACCGGATCCTGGCTTCAGGAGAAAGCCTGGAGGACACTGAAGCCGCTCCTGAATCTTCTTTCGATTGGGACGAAGCAAGTCGAATACCGCAATTGTTTTCAAGACGTATGCGGAGGTTCAAGCCGTGCCCAGCTGCTTGATCGCCTGGCCGGCGCCCTTCAGGTCAGCCAGCTTCATCTCGGAATACTTCCGCGAGAGAATCACTCCATCGGCGCCTCCGTGGAACGCCGCCAAAACGACATCCCTGGTCCCTTCGGGAGTACATTTACTGTGGTTCGGGGCGGTCGGGATGTCGATGTCGATTCCTGGCCACAAGAGGGTCTTGGTCCCCTCAAGACCGGCGCGCGCCCGCTTGGTTTCGCGCAAGACATAATCCGCGGAAAAGCCGGTGAATGGTATCTGCGCGAGGTTCTGCTCCTGGTAATTCAGAACGCGGTCATGGAAATCCAGCAACTCTTGTCCGGGAACATCGCCGTAGATGGTCTGGCCAACGCTCTCGATATAGCTGGCCATCCGTTCGCCGGCGCAGTTTTGATACATGACAATCTTCAAGAAGTCTGAAGCCGGCGCGATGGCGGCGAGATCCTGTTCGGCGCGGTAGATGGGATTAAACGAATTGGTGTGCCAGATATGCCATCCGACTCCCAAGGAAGGCTTCACTTCCTTTACTTTCGCGTGAATCGCAGTGTAGGTTTCGCGCAAGCTGTCGGTCCACAACATCTCCCATGCCAGCAGCTCCGGATAACGCAGCATGAGGCGCCAAAGCTCGACGTAATAGCCATCCACCGGCCTCTGGCCCTGACGTCCCGCGTCCACAAACTTTGCCAACGCAGTGAACCCTTGCCTGGCCCGCTCGGGGTTGATGCCGCGCTCTTTTGCCTTGGCCTCGCAGTACTGGCAAAAGCAGGTCACGTTGTGCGGGTTGGAAGTTCGTCCCCCGGCGCTTGCGCCAAGCGCATTCGAGAAAGCGCCTTGGCGCTCCGATCCCCACATGATGCCGTCAATCTCATAGGATCGCGACCAGTCTTCCACGATTCCAAGAAGAAAATTACGGTAGTTCGGATTGTTAAAGCAAAGCGTGACGGCATTGTTGCCGGATAACTGCTTCTCCTGGAGTTGATTGATATTGGGGAGATCCCTGCGGAAAACATCTTCAAACCAGCAGATAGTCTTGATGCCGCGTTTCCTGGCCGAGGGCAATACTGCTTCAAGAACGTCGTAGTCGGCGCCTAGATCAGGTGCGTGCGTTCCTTTGAAGACCGTGTCCTTATAGTACTGAGGATGAATAGTGGCATAATTCCCGCCGTAGAAAGTGCCTGTATCATAGGCCTGCTTGCCGTGGTCCGGTAACGGCTGACCGGGAATCTGGCGTCCGGCGATTCCGCGGCCATAGGTAAATGTAGCCAGAAAGAGCGTATTGATGCCGGCATCTTGTTGAAACTGGTCTAACACTTGCTCCGTTCCCTCATCGACAAAAGAGACGGCCCCTACCTGAATGCCAATCATTCTTTCTTTCGGGCTGACTGACTGTGCGGCCTGCGCTGCTGCTGCACGCGCCGGCATTGCCGCGGTCACCGCCGCGGCGGCTGCACTCTGTAAGAAAGCCCTGCGATCCATCTCTACCATTGTTTCCCTTTCCTGTGACGTGTTGTTATTTCAGGCCAAGCAGACGCGCGGGGTTCTCCTTCGACATACGGGCGATCTCTGCCGCAGTGAATCCCTGCGCTCTTAAGCCCTTGAAAAGTGCCAGGAGACCATCGGGGTGCAAAGGATTTGCGGGTTGCCCCATATCGCTCGATAAAATGCAATGCTCCACTCCGACGTAGCGAATCGCCTTCGCATAATCAGCAAACGTAAACTCTTTGTAGGAGCCGATCAGCCCGTTGTAAACGAACTCGATATAGGCGCCCATCTTGGCCGCCTGCAGCATCTGCGCGTTCGACATGTGGATCGGAGCGATCATGGCATGGGTCACTACTATATGCTGAACGCCCTGTTGTCGGGCTTCGCGGATCAGCATCAGGCCCTCCTGCGCGCTCACATGGCCGGTGGCCATAATCAAGTGGTCCTGGGCAATTACTTGAATGACCTGCTTTACCGCCGGAAGCAGTTGCCCATTGCGCGAGACGGCGACAAAAGGCCGGTTCTCCTTGGAATAGCGCACCTGGGCTTCAGAATCGAAGGTAGACATCCAGACGAAGCGTCCATAACCTCCGGTGGTTGCGGCCATATGTTTCACCGCCTCGGGATTCATGCCTCCCACGGAAAGATTGAGATCGACGCCGCCAAACGCCTCAATTCCGGGAACCTCTTTCCGCACAAGATAGGCAAGCGAAGCAGTCGGCTCATAGTGATTCTTGAAGACCAAGCCGCGCATACCCCGGGCCTTTGCAATGCGCGCCAAATCGATCGCGTCAATCTTGCGCGGCATGCTGTCGGGCGCGCAATGAACATGAATGTCAATCACTCCGGCCAAAGGATTCTCCTGCGCGAATGAGCTCAAGGGCGTTGCCAGGGCCAGAAAAAGAGCAAGCAGAATTTCAATCTTCATCTACACTGCCACCTTCATCTCCCGCAGAGCATCGCCTACGGCCGCGAGGTTCGCCAGCCTCATCTCAGAGTATTTACGCGAAATTACCAGCCCTTGGGCTCCGCCGCGAAAGGCCGCCTTGGTACAGGCATTGACCACCGGCGGACTGGATCTGCTGAATTGAAGATCCACATTCGCAATATCGACGTCGAGCCCCGGCCAGATCTGTGTCTGACCGCCCTTGACATCTTCGACTGCGCGTTTGGTTTCGCGATATACATAGTCCGGCGACAATCCGGTATAGGGCAGCTCTTCATAACCTCTTTCCCGAAGATTCATCACCCGGTATTCGAATTCCAGCGCTTCGTCGATCGGCATATCTCCATAGATAGTTTTGCTGGTGCTGGTTATGTATGTCTCCATACGTGTTCCGCCCAGATTGTTATAAACGGTCACCTTGAGATAATCGGAGGATTTGCCAATCTCCGCCAGGTCTGTCTGCGCGCGGAAAAACGGGCTGAAGCTGAGGGCGTGCCAAACGTGCCAACCGACTTGAACCTGCGGCTTGATGGATTTCGTCTGCTTATAAATTGCTGCATAGGTTTCATGAACGCCATCGTTCCACATGGTCTCCCATGCCAGAATCTCCGGATAGCGGAATAGGATTCGCCACAGCGTGACGTAATATCCGTCCGTCGGCCTTTGTCCGCCGCGGCAGGAGTTGACCCATTTTTCCAGCGTGTGGAAGCCCTCAAAAGCACGGCGCACATCAATGCCTCGCGCCTTCGCCTTATCCTGGCAGAAGGTACAGAAGCAGGTCACCCGCGAAGGATCGTTTCCGTTGCGGTTATGTACCGACTCGACCATATTGGCAAATGGTCCATAGCGTTCGGAGCCCCACATGATGCCGTCGATCTCGTAAGACCGGGTAAAGTCCTCATGCAAGTCGAGCCAGAAACGGCGCGTGTCGGGATTGTTGAGGCAGACCGTGTGCGCATTTCTGCCGTAGAGATCGCGCTCCTGGACTTTATCGATGTTGGGGATATCGGGACCAAAAACATCCTCGCTCCAGGTAAACACTTTTATTCCGCGCTTTTTGGCTGCGGGAAGCACCAGTTCCAGGCAATCGACGTTCCCATAGTCAGGCGCCTTGAATGCCTTGAGGCTGGTGTTCTTGTAATACTCGGGATGCGGCGTCGCATAATCGCCGCCATGGCCGTGACTGAAGTCCTGATACTTCTGTACTCCATGATCAGGAAAGGGATGGCCTGCGATCTGCCTGCCGGTAATGCCGTTTCCGTAAGTGAATGAGCCCATGAAGAGGGCGTTGACGCAGGCTTTCTCCTGAAGAATGTCCAGCACCTTCTCCGTCCCCTCATCCAGAAAGGAGACGGCGTCGATTTGAATGCCGATGACCGGGCTTTGACGGCAACTGGGGAGCTGGCATCCGCTGCTTTCGCAAGCGGCTCAGCAAGGCCAGTTCCCAGGGCCGCTACAGCGGAGCCCAGGCCGGCCACAAACTTACGACGGTCCATCTCGGTCACGAATATCCCTCTCTTAGAAAAAAAACTTCACAGCAGCTTGAAAAATCCGGTTCGAATTGAGGGTAGTGGTCACGCGGCCCGCGGAGGAAGAGCCTATTGTCGCATTCGGAGCGGCGAAGGTGGGATGGTTTGCCAGGTTGAAGCTTTCAAACCGAACCTCCATAATCTTCGATTCGGTGAAGGTAAAGTTCTTCTTGAGCGTCATGTCCAGATCCACCAGCCCCTGCGAGCGGAGGATGTCACGCCGGGAGTTACCATAGGTGTACTGCGCTGGAATTGCGAAGGCGGCTGGATCGAACCATAGCTGCGCAGTCGGATTGGGCAGCGCACCGCTGCGTATCCTGTTTGGCCACTGGCCCGATATTCCTGTATTCGCCACGTCGCTCGAAAGGGTTGGGGTGAAGGGAAGGCCGGTGCGATCCATGAAAATGCCGGCAATCTCCCAACCGCCCAATGCCGCGTCCACAGGCCAACTTGCGCTGCTTAGATATCTGCGGCCTTTCCCAAACGGCAGTTGATAGATGGAACTCAAGGTAAAGTTGTTGGTTACATCGTAATCGCATACTCCATAGTTCTGCGCGAGCAAGGAAATTGTTGGCGGACCAGTCTCGCTCGAGCCGTTATCCGTGCACTTGCTATAAGTGTAGGAGACGAGCGCATAGACGCCGTTCGACAACCGCTTCTCCAAAGATGTTTGCAGAGCGTTGTAATGCGCGATGCCGTTGCTCATACTTGATCCGATTTGCCCCCACTGCGGATAGGGCCGGCGCGCCTGGACCGCCCCCGGCGCCGGATTGGGAGTATTTACCGGAACCGAGATCAGTTGGCCATGAACAGTATGGTTTCCGACATAGGCCACATCGAGCGACATGTCGTTGCGAAGCTGAAATTGTAGTGCGAGATTATATTGCGCCATGTAGGTGTGGTTGAAGGTTCTGGGCGCGGTCGAGATCGCGGGTTGAACGCAACTGAGCAGAATCAGATTAGTGCCCGGGCAAGCAGTTCCGGGGTTGGGATTCGCAGCAACCAAAGCTTGGCCGTTGAATGGATTCGCCCAGTTGAAGGCCGGCTTTCCTTGCGAATTGACGATGGTTTGCTGGATCAGGAATGGAGGAACGTGCGCCCATTGCAGCGTCATGTTGGTATCGAGGAAGATCGGGAAGAGACCATAGGCGGCACGGACGACAACACGATTGCTGCCGTTCGGGCGCCAGGCGAAACCGATGCGGGGAACCCACTGTCCGATGGCTCCTGCCTTGCGAATAGAATCGGGCAGGCCGAGCGCGTCCGTTCCCAGCACACGATCTTTGAACAGAGGTATGAGCTGCGGCGTTTCGGGCTGAGCCATCGGATTTAGAATTTGCCCATTACGCGTGGGTACGATAACCTTCCCGGTCGCCGGATCGAAGGCTGAGTTTTGGCCGTCGATTCCATCGAAGAACGGGTTGTACTCCCAGCGCAAGTCCCAGGTTGAAGGTAATGTCATCGGTCGCATGGTAGTTATCCTGGACAAATGCCGCCCATTCTATTCCGCGATTTCCGTACAAAGTAAGCGGGTAAGAGCGATAGACCTGTGCGGGAATCCCCCAGCAGATAATCGGCGAATGCGTCTCCCGTGTACTGGGTGGTGAATGTAAATTCGCCTTCCTGCCCCTGTCCATTGTAGAAGGTGTGCCTCTGCACCCACATCTGCCCGCCGAATCGCACCTCGTGTTTTCCATTGGTGTAGCTGACCGTATCGGCATACTGCCATGTGCGAATGCGATTCGACTTGGGGAAGTTTCCCGAACCGGAACCGTTGAACGCCGAATAACCTGACATGGTGATGTAGGGGAAACTGGGAGTTATTTGAGTCTGCTCGTACCCTGTAATACCCGCTAGTTGAAGATAGTTCGTGCCCGGCAGGATCGGCGCTAAACAGGAAATAGTCCCGATAGTATCCCGCGCGCGCCTCGTTGAGCCACTTCGTCCCAAAGAGGTGGGTCTCGCTGAAAGCAAGATTCTGCGCTCTGCTATGTAGCGATTGAGTCTTGAGAGCGGGGAACTGGTTAGGATCGGTCTCCTGATTGTCGGCGGCAGAATACCGGGCCATGAGGTGGTCGGCGCTGGTAAGAGCAGCATCGATCTTGATGTCCCCTTTGAGAATGTCCAGTGATTGTGTCGCACTGAAGCCCGCTTGGCTCGGAGTTGGCAAAAAATTCAAGAAATACTCGGCTTGAGTGGAGATGCGGTTAGCAGGAATGACATTGCCGGGGAAGGGCAAGCCGGTTGTGGGGTCCTTGATTTTGACCTTTGCCGCCTCGGCGCTGAAGTCTCCACTGCGCATGGCCAAACTTGGCACAATGTCGGAAAAGGTGATCCCCTGAGACTGGCGCGAAGCTTCAAGGTCGGTGAAGAAGAAGACCTTATCTTTCTTGATTGGGCCGCCCAGGGTTCCGCCAAACTGATTGCGCTTGAGGATATTCTTCGACGTGGTCGCAAAATAATTGTGGGCGTCGATAATATCATTGCGGATGAACTCGTAAGCCGTGCCATGGAAGGAATTCGTTCCGCTCTTCATGGTGACGCTGACCACGTTGGGAGTGTGCCCGTATTCCGCCGGCATGTTGGCTGAGAAGACCTTGAATTCCGCCAGCGCATCGACGTTCGGCTGGATATTGGTGCCGCCCTGCTCATACTCCGTAATATCCGCTCCATCCATCAGCCATCCATTCCAGATGAATCCCGTCCCGTCGATCTGAACGTTGACGACCGAGGATCGGAGAGAAGCGCCCCCGGTGCGCGTTCCTTGACCCCCTGGAGTGTAGCTGGCGCCTGGAACTAAAGCGACAAGCTGCCAAAAGTCTCGCCCATTCAAAGGCTGGCTTTCAATCGACTGATTTTGTACCACCTGCCCGACAGAGGAGCTCTCGGTGTTCAGCAGCGGAAGCGTGGTAGTGACCACCACCTGCTCGGATACGGCCCCGACGTCAAGTTTCAAATCAAGCGACGCCTGCTGGTTGACGTGCAGCGTGATCGAAGGGATCACCAGCATCTTGAATCCGGGAGCCGATGCCGAGATCTTGTAATCGCCGATCGCCAAGTCGGTAATCGTGTAATCACCTGTGTCGCCGCTGGTTGTATTGCGGCTTTGCCCGGTTTGCGTGTTCGTAGCCACGACCGAGGCATGAGGGACCACGGATCCCTGGGCGTCGCGAACCACTCCGGAGAGGGTAGCGTTTGTGGTTTGAGCAGCCGCCGGTAAGCAGCATCCCAAGGTAAGCGCACTTGCAAAGAGAGCAAGCAGGAAGTTGAACCGCTTCATAAGGAGCCTCCTCGTAAATAGATCAGTGAACTTCAACCGCAAAAATCTGCAAAAGTTTGAGACAACCATTTCACGTCAATTGCAGAGACACAGCCACGGTAATTTGGTAATACCAATGATGTCAATAAAAATTGCCGGAAATGAAACCAAATCCCAGAATCGAAAGTAGAAGACCGCTCCGGAAAAATCGGCGGGCATGCGCAAACGCTAATCGCGCCTCGCGGCATCCTACTAGTGGTAGGAATCAACTTTACAGTCGGAGAAAAATCATGGCTTTGTTCGCAGGAAATATTGACGACCTCAGGTCGCTTTACACCACTCAACTTCGTTATCTTCGCTCCACCGAGGAGCAAATCATCAAAGCTTTGCCGAAGGTGATCGAGAACTCTACCGATCCGGAACTGAAACAAGGCCTGCAAACCCATCTTCAAGAAACGGAAGGACACGCCCGGAGGCTGGATACCATTTTGCAGGACCTGACGGGCGACGATGACGACAAGAAATGCTCGGTAACCGCGGCATTGATCAGCGCGGGTGAAACAACCATCAAGGCGGCGAATGATAATGCTGTACGGGACGCCGGCATCATCGCGGCCTGCCAGAAGATCGAACACTTCGAGATCGCGTCGTACGGCTCGGTTCGTTCCTGGGCGCTAGTCCTGGGAGAGACGCAGCACGCGCAATTGCTCCAACAAACCTTGCAGGAAGAAGAACATGCGGACAAGCTGCTCACCAGCATATCGGAGAAACTGAATCCCGAGGCGCAGAGAGCGGCTTAAAGCATTTTAGGTTTTACTGTGAACTGGTTATGTCAGCTATGAGCGGCCGTTCTTCGATGGAACGGCCGCGTCGGAAGTGGTTTTCTCGCCTACACCGAAACCTAAAATGCCGTAGTGGAGATTTGCGGTATTCCCACCCTCAAATTGCGGCATTTTCGAATCCGCAGTTTAACCCGGTAATTTGGGTGCCCCATATCTGGCGCGCCATTTGCGCCGGATATGGGAAAACCTGCCCTGGTTTCTTTACAATCGGCACATGAGCACTGCTCCCAGCTACCTGGGCGACAACTCTGGAACAGATTCAATGCACTGTTCGTTCGGGTGGGCGCATAAGCCCTGCGGAGGCGCGGTGGATCTGGACGCACGCCTCCGATGCCGAGCTTCGCGATCTGGCGATGCAGGTCCGGGCGCGCTTCCATCCTGTAAACGCCTGCTCCTACATGATCATGCGCATTGTCAACTACACAAATGTCTGTGTAGCTCAATGCGACTACTGCGCGTTTTACCGGCTGCCCGGACAGGAGGGCGGCTACGTGATGAAGCAGGAGGAAGTCTATGCCAAGCTGGATGAACTGCTTCTGCTGGGCGGAGACTTGGCGGCATTCAATGGCGGCTTCAATCCGCATCTGCCCCTTGACTACTATTGCGATCTGTTCCGGGGCATTCGAGCGCGCTATGGCGAGCGCCTCGAATTTTATGCGCTCACGATTGCAGAGTTTATGTACCTCGCCGATCACGCCAAACTGGACTATGCCGCTGCGGCCAACAGGTTGAAAGATGCCGGGGTGCGGTGGATCACCGGCGGCGGCTCGGAAATTCTTACCGAAGAATTTCCGCCGGCGGCATAGCAAGTTCAAATACTCGGTTGCGGAATATTTTCAAGCGCAACGCGCCATTGTCCAGGCTGGATTGCGGACAACCGCCACCATGGTGATCGGTTTCGATGAAACCCTTGACGAGCGGATCGAGCACCTTGAGCGCACCCGCCGGTTTCAGGATGAGACCGGCGGGTTGGCCAGCTTTCTTTGCTGGACCTACAAGCCATATTTCACCGCAATCGGCGGTGTCGAAATCGGGACCGGGGAATACCTGCGTCACCTTGCCCTCAGCCGGATCTATCTCGACAATATCCGCCATATCCGCACCTCTGTCCTGACACAAAACGAGCGCGCGCTCGAAGGGCTGGCCTATGGAGCCGACGATTTCGATCTGCCCATTGAGGACGAGGTAACGCAGAAGGCCGGGGCTACTATCAGCCTTGCCTTTGACTCCATTTTGAGTGTTGCGGAAAAACTTGGCTTTGCACCCCGCTATCGCCATGTTGCCGGTGCTGTTTAAGATATACTTCGCGCTAGAGCTTTGACCGGTTGTGTGGGTGTGTGAGACGGGGGTGAGAAGACCCTCTCATACGAACGTGCGGGCAAAGACCAACAGCAGAATGGAAGCCGTCCAGGTCACCCAAATCGAGCGCGCCGCATACCGCAAGGTTACCTGGCACATTGTTCCATTGGTGATCCTGGCCTATACGGTTGCTTATCTGGCCCGGGTCAATATCGGATTCGCCAAACTGCAGATGTTAGGCGACTTGCACCTGAGCGAGTCAGTCTATGGATTGGGCGCCGGCATTTTCTTCTTCGGCTACCTCCTGTTTGAAATACCCAGCAACCTGCTGTTGCACCGGATCGGGGCGCGTCTTTCGATCACGCGCATCATGATCGTGTGGGGCATCGTCTCCGCCTGCATGATGTTTACCTCTTCGGCGATGGTCTTCTACCTGCTTCGCTTTCTGCTGGGAGTGGCGGAGGCGGGTTTTTTCCCGGGCATCATTCTTTACTTGACCTATTGGTATCCTTCGCAGCGCCGCGCCTCGACGACCGCTCTCTTTATGATTTCGATTCCGCTTTCCGGGCTGATCGGCGGCCCGATCTCCGGATGGATCATGCACAGCATGTCCGGGTGGCATGGTCTCGCCGGATGGAAGTGGATGTTCCTGCTGGAAGCGCTGCCGTCGATCGTCATGGGCTTTGTGGTTTTGTTTGCCATGAAGGACAGAATCGCAGACGCCCCGTGGCTCGACAGCGAAGAGAAAGCGCTGCTTAACTACCGTCTGGTCAACGACGCCGGGGCGAGCAAGATAGTCTCTTCGCCCAAGGGCGCATTCAAAAACCCTCATCTCTGGCTGATGACCTCGATCTATTTCTGCATGACCACATTGACCTACGGTATTACTTTCTGGCTGCCCACTTTCCTGAAGGCGGCAGGAGCGAAGAGCGTATTCGAGATCGGGATGCTGACGGCGGTTCCCTACTTCTTCGCCGTAGCCGGCATGATTGTTTGCTCGCACAGCTCCGACCGCACCCGCCAACGCCGCTGGCATATCGCGTTGCCCAGCTTCATTGCCGCCGTGGCGCTCGTCGGCGTGACCATGAGCGGGTCGAGCCTTATGTGGACAGTTGTCCTGCTGACCGTCTCGACCACCGGCCTGATGAGTGTTCTTCCTCTTTTCTGGCCGCTGCCGACAGCCCTGCTGGCCGGCACCGGCGCAGCGGCCGGCATCGCGCTAGTGAACTCCATAGGAAACTTTTCCGTCTTTTTCAGCCAGCCGCTCATGGGATGGCTCACCGACGTGACCCATAGCACGCATAGCTCTATTTACTTCATGGCCGTGGTCAGCGTCCTCGCAGGATTGCTGGCGCTGGCTGTCCCGGCGCGCCTGGTCGATAAATAGGCCTTCTCAATGCGGGCCGGGATACGTTCCCGGAATCGTCAAGGCGATGCGGTATATGCTGCTGCTTGCCGCGACATAGAGCGTCTTGTGATCCGCGCCGCCCCAGGCCACGTTTCCCACTCTTTCGGGCATTACAATCGTTCCCAGGTGCTTCCCGGCAGGAGAAAATATCCAAACGCCGGCCGGCCCGGCGCTATACACGTTGCCTTGGCTATCGACCTTCATGCCGTCGGGCGCTCCCACCCGAGTATCCGAAGTCGCATCGAAAAAGAGCTTTCCATCTGTCAGACTGCCGTCGGCCTTAACCGTGTAGCGCATCCATAGCTTTTTCGGCTCGGAGTTGTCTACGTACAAGTACTTCTCATCGGGAGAAAATGCGATTCCGTTCGGTCTGGAGAGGTCTTTGACCAGGAGCTGAAGCTGCGCGCGCGCAGGCGGCGCTCCCGGTTTCTGATCGAGCGCGCCGGGAACGCGGTACACTCCGTTCACCTTCAATTGCTTGTCGGGGTCGTTCTCTTTCTGGGTGCGCAGTCCATAAGGAGGATCGGTAAAGTAGAGCGATCCGTCGGACCTGTACACCAGATCGTTGGGACTATTAAGACGCTTGCCGTGATAAGTGTCCGCCAAGACAGTGACTTGCGCGTTGGGGTCGAGCGATTCAAGTCTCCAAACATCGCGCTGAGCATGGCCGGCCACGGTCAGGCGGCCTTGGCTATCCAACGTCATACCGTTGGAGCCGGGCTCGGGACCTCCGTAGGGAGCCGATCCCTTGTATCCGCTGGGCTGCATGAAGATGCTCACTCCGTCACCGGGAGTCCACTTACGGATACTGTTGCTCGGAATCTCCGCAAAAAGGAGATAGCCGGCAGGGATCCAGACCGGGCCCTCCGTCCACTTGAAGCCCGTGGCCACCTTTTCCAGCGAAGGTTTGGCCGGGACAATCTGGTCCAAAGCGGGATCGAGCCGCTCTATAGTTGGCGTAATGGCCGGAATCGCGGGATTTGCGGGTGCCGCCGAGGAACCGGCGTTCGTAGAGGGAGAACTTGCAGGCGTCTTATTGCAACCCGCCACTATTGCAGAAGAGGCGGCTGCGAGCACGCTTAAGACAATCAGTTGAAACGGCCTTCCCTGGATCACTCGATCTTCTCCTATTAAATGTGGACTGTGACTTCCCGGCGCTCCTCACAAACGAGTTTTGAGCGGCAATCTCCGGCAGGAAATCCGGGCAGCGGTGATTTTACACTGATTCGCGGGGCCTCGAATCCGCGCTCCCGAGAAATGCTATGGACTGGCAACGTGAGACGTGATCTTCTGTACGCCGATGCGGAGAATCCGGTCCCTGCTGCTCCCTCTTTTGGTTTGCTCCTGCCTTAGCGCTTGCGCCCAGCAACCCCCGCCTGCGATTACCTCCGATCCGCCGCCTGACAAGCTTCATCCCGCAGCCATGGCTACCTTCCGCATCCCGAGCCACGGCGTCGATCTGAATGCGCTTATGTATATAGCGCCGGGCGGCGGCCCGCACCCGGCTGTGATTCTGCTGAACGGACTTCCCGGCAACGAGCGGAACCTGGATCTGGCGCAGGCTATCCGCAGGGATGGATGGAATGTGCTCACTTTCAATTATCGCGGCTCTTGGGGAACATCCGGCGCCTTCTCCTTGGCTCACTGCGAGGAGGATGCGCTCGCCGCGATTGCCTTCCTCCGCGGACCGGCATACGCGGTCCAATTGCGGACCGACCCGAAACGCATTGTCCTCATTGGTCACAGTACAGGCGGATTGGTGGCCGCCTATAGCGCGGCCCATGACCGGTCCGTAACCGCGGTTGGCATGATTTCTCCCGCGCACCTGAACGCCCTGGGAAGCGTTGATAAATATGCCGCTTTGCTCGCTTCCAGGCCGGTGCTGTTAATAAGCTCCGAGGATGGTTTCGCCGATCAGGCGCAGCTTCTGGCCGATGCGCTTGGCCGGCAGGGAGAAACCCGTCTTACCCGGAAGCACTTCGACTCCGACCACAGCTATTCGGGGAGCCGCATCGGGCTCACAGTGGCTGTGTTGAATTGGTTGGGCATGCTGCCCGATCGGCAATAGGTAACCCGACTTTCCTGCTAAGTAACTTACTAACGTATTCGTCGCGATCACGAATCCATTGACTTGGCGCGCGCCATACAACTAAAGTCCGGATTATTCCCCCCGTTCAATCGACACTGTCATCATGTGACCGGCACTGGGAAGTCTCACGCACCTGAGACTGTTCCAGATCCCGGCGGTCTTGGAGATCACAATGAATGTGCCCATTCTGTTAATTTGCATCCAACTCTGTTTTTTGGTGTGCGCCTTGAGAAGGAGCGGTAGAATCGGACCGAAGCGGCTGGCTGTCCTTGAAAAAACTTCGCCCCGGCCCCGCTCTTTTGAAGAAATGACGACGATGAAATGCGTGATTGAAATAATCTAATCTGCTTTGCCCTGGGAGGGCCCCGACCATGATCCAAGCAAGAGAATCGCTACCTCAACGCCTACAATCAGAAGACCTTATCCTGGAAGAGCTCCGGGATGAGCTGATGATCTACGACCCGAAACGGAATAAAGCGTTTTGCCTGAACCAAACAGCCGCGTTCGTCTGGAAGCATTCCGACGGAAAGACAACCGTGGCTGAGCTGGCAAAGAGGATGGAGCAACAGTTAAACAAACCAGTGAATGAGGAGATGGTTCTTTTTGCGCTGGGTGTGTTGTCCAAGGACGGCCTGCTCGCCGCTTCTACAGCTCTTCCGGAGTTAGTTGCGGACGCTTCCCGGCGGCAGCTTCTTCGAAAAATGGGAATAGGAGCAGCGGCCCTGCCCTTAGTCACCGTTCTAATGGTTTCCCCAGCCAAAGCCCATGCTTCCAGCAAAGGACCCGGCACAACAACGCTGTCGCCCGCTACCTCTGCCAGCCTGCCTGCATCCGGTTCGCATGGCGGATTTTGGCAGTGGCTTGAGGGCTTGTTTTAATTGGCTGGAAATCAGCGCATTCAGGCGCGGCCTTCAGATGCGCTTGAATTCTTAAAATCACTACAACGTGAGGGCGCCCCATCCTTCGCACGGCGTTGTTCCGTGCCGAAGGATGGGGCGCCGCAAATCTCCATCATTTTCATTTCGCAAACCCCGGATCGCTCCACTTCGCTTCCACCCCCGGCAAGCTTCGCTTGCCCGGGACCCCGCTGCGCTTCAGCGGGATGACAAACCTATTTCTAGGGAATAGGCCGGGGCTTCCGTCAGCGGCTGCCGTGCAAGCTAAGCCATACAGTCCAAAGAATCGGAGGAGTATTACCGACGGACCCTGTTGGGATGTTGAATTCAATTGACCAGGGCCGTCCTAAAACGCTAAAGTGCGGGAGTGATCCTTCGGTGGAAAGGTCCACTGACCATCATCCTCCCCTTAGCGCCCTTTGGTTTTCTTTCGAAAGCAGCGGAAATGAATGCCAGCCATGAGGTTTTCTTTGGCTGATTCCGCCGCTTCGATTTCATAAGCGAGCGGTTTGCGCGGTTTCTGTTCACTGGAGCGGATTTGGAATGGTTTGGCCCGAAGAATACAGGCCTTTGCGCTTGTCCTCAGATAATCTCATCCAGGAAGAACTGCCCGATGAGCTGATGATCTACGACTCAGAGCGAAACAAAGCATTCTGCCTTAATCAAGCAGCGGCGTTTGTTTGGAACCATTCCGACGGAACAAAGACGGTAATGGAGATAGCTCAGCTCATGGGACAAAGGTTAGGTAAGCCGATGAACGAGCAAGTGGTCCGGTATGCTCTGGATGTCCTGTCTAAGGATGGTCTGCTCTCTCCGTCAACGTCTCTACCGGCATCTTCTTCCCGGGTGACCCGCAGAGAGCTGCTGCGGAAGCTTGGCGCGGGAGCGGCCACTGCAGTGCCGCTTATCACCGTTCTGCTCGTCTCCCCAACCCAATCCCATGCTTCCAGCATAGGAGCGATAGCAACCGGTAATACGGGCGAAAACGATTGGGATTTTTTACTTGGTTGAACGGCCGGTCTTCAATTCCGGCCTTACTGTTTGAAATCACAGGATGTTACAATTGGCTGCCTTTGCCCTGGTTAATCACGAAACGTCGTTGCATTTTGAGATCATTCCGAGTCTGAAATCAAAAGCTCGGACCCAGTCCAGACTCGACTGTCTCAACTGGAATGCGGGCCTGTGTTTTGCCGCGTACGGAGTGCGCATCGGGATTCGCTCCAACCGGTCTCGCGCGCTGGAAGAATGCCTGCCCTACCTTCCCGTAGGGTGGAAGCCGTCCGCATCTCCCATCGTGGACATCATCTATTCCATTCTCTATGAGGACGAAAACCGTCATCAGCCGGGCGCCGGTTTTCACCTCTACAAAGACGGCCAACAGCTTTTCCGTTGTGCCGATAAACAAGAGTTTCTGGATAGGCTCGAATCGGATGTGGCCCTTCATGTAGCCGAGGCTACTCGCCGCAGGGTTTTCGTACACGCGGGCGTGGTTGGCTGGGGCGGCCACGCGATTCTCATCCCAGGCAAGAGCTTCGCCGGGAAAACAGCCTTGGTTGCCGCGCTGGTCCGCGCCGGCGCGACCTACTACTCCGATGAATTTGCAGTGCTCGATCAGCGCGGTCTGGTGCATCCTTATGCCCGGGCCCTGCAAATGCGGGATACTGGCGGTTTCCACCAAACCAGGCGCGCCGTAGAAGATCTCGGGGGCGCGGCAGGGCGAGTGCCTTTACCAGTGGGACTGGTTATCTTGAGCCGGTTCAAATCGGGCGCAAAGTGGCGCCCGCGGCATATTTCCGCAGGACAAGCCCTTCTTGGGATACTGGACAATACCGTTTCAGCGAGGAGAGGACCGGCGGCCGCGCTTAAAACTCTTAAGCAGATCGTAACCCACAGCTTCGCTGTCAAAGGCCTTCGCGGCGAAAGTCAGGAGGTCGTGCATTGGATCTCGACGTACTTTCATCCTCAGCGGATGTTTTCGCCGGCAAGCAAATGACCCCTGAAGCTGCGTTTCTGCTGACATCGTTGCGGCAGAGCCCTGTTCCCGCTCCGGCTCCGCTCAATTGGGAGATTCTCCTGATGCTGGCCGAAACTCATGGTGTTCTTCCGCTCTTTTATCGCGCGCACGCTGGGCGATTACCAGGCAATTTTGTACCGCGCTTTCGATCCCAGTGGGCGCTCTCTCTTTTTCTTACTCACGAGTTGGACGAGCTGCTCGGCGAATTTAGAAAACATCGGATCGAAGTGCTGCCCCTCAAAGGGCCGGTAATGGCCAAACTGCTTTATGGAGACGTAAGCCTGCGTCCGTGCGATGATCTCGATCTGCTGGTGCGTCCCGAAGAATTCCTTCGCGCGGAAGCCCTCCTGCAACAACTGGGGTTTACGCCTATTGGTGAAGCGGACGACTATCATCGCGACTTTGGGCGCAATGGAACTTTTGTCGAGCTGCATTTCGGAATCGCTTCGCCTTCCGCTCTCCGCTTTGATCTCGCGGGCGCCTGGAAACGCGCCCGAATGGTTGAGTTTAGCGGCTACACCGTACCTTTTTTCTCTCCCGCCGACCTCCTTCTCTATCTCTCCCTGCACGGTCTCAAGCATCGCTTCGCCCGGCTCATGTGGGTTCTGGATGTGGTTCGCGTTCTTGAAACTCTCAGCGAGCCTGATGCCGCCGGCCTGCTCCACTATGCCAGCGCCCTCCAGCTCAAGAATCTTCTGCTCACAAGCTGTGAAATCGCGCGTTCAAGCTTCGACGTCAAGCTGCCATCCGATATCGCCGCCGAAATCCAGGCCCGGCCCGGCTTGGCGGAACATGCAGCAGCAATAGCTTGCGGAATACTCGCCACAGCCGCCGATCCGACGACTTCCGTCCATGACGCAAGCTATTATCTTCGGCTTGCGGATAATCCCAGTCATCGCTGGCATCAACGCCTCCAGTTCTTCCTGCCTACGCAACAGGATTTTCAATGCGCCGCCCGCTACCATATCCATCCCAAATGCGCCGCCGTGCTGCGCCCTTTCCGCCTTTTATTCAAGTATGGGCCTGTGCCCGCTCTTCGCACCCTCTTCCCCCAATGCATTAAAATGCCTGGGACACGTAACCGTGTTCGCATGCGGTGAGAGGAAGGGCTTGGAGCTGACCTGGAAGGAAGTTGTTGAGGCTTTAGCCGGCGATACTGGGCTTACGTGCTATTGCGGAATTTCCCGGCTCGCTTTTATCTAGAAACATCTAGGGAAGCTCTGATTTAAGTCTGATTTGTATCCGGGAACGGCTTCAGCCGTGCCGAAAATAGCTGAATCCGTAGAGCTTTGGTCCCCTGAGTGAGTTTCTATCGACTTGGTCAGATTTTCCCTAGGAGCTTGTTGAAAAACGCGCCGAAGCACCGAGCGAGGCGCCAGCGGACGTAGGCAGTCCCGCTGCTACATACAAGATATTGGGTGCCCTTCGGTCCCCAAACCGTTTTTCAACAAGCTCCTAGAAAGACCTGCGTCCCAGGCGTGCCCTCAAAGCCGGCGGCGCAATGAGAAAAAGCCATGGGATTATTATTTATCCTGCCCACTCTCGTATCGCTCTACCTCGTCATCCAAAGGCGCGGGGACAAAGCTTTTCTCTGGGTTTATCTTCCTTCGCTACTTCTGCTACCCCAATATTACGGCTTTCGCTTCCCTCATCTTCCGAGTCTCTCCGCGGCGGAGGGAGCGCTATTGCCGATTGCCATATCCGTTTTTCCTCAATGGCTCAAGGGCCCGCGGAAGCGGATGGATCTATGGGTCGTCTTGTTCATGGCAAGTATGACGGCGAGCGAGATCACGCAGGAGCCGGACGTTAAAGATGGCCTTCTTTTTGCAGCTAATAACTTAATTTCGATGTTCACCATCTACATAGTAGCCCGGCAAATCATAGAGCCGAATCTTCGTCTGCCTGCGGTGAAACAATGCGTCATTCTCGTGCTCTGCCTTCTGCCAATCGCCGCCTATGAGTACAGGATGGGCACCAATCTCTACACGACTGCCGCCGGCTTCTTCGGGTTTCAGAATGTCGGGTGGAGTGTTCAACTCAGGGGCGGACGGGCAAGAATCTCCGCGTCCTTCAGTGACACGGAGCTGGCGGGAATCGCATTTGCCGTAATGCTGGCTCTCAACGCGTGGCTTACTCAAATCAATAAAATCGACCTGCAGGCCGGCGTCATACCGCGGCTGGGCAGACGGCTGGCGAAGCTCGAGCGCTATTGGGTTCCCACAGCCATCCTATGTCTGTTCCTCTATCTGACACAATCCCGGGGACCTCTTCTCGGCGCGGGAGCGGGACTTCTTATCCTGCAAATCCGAAGGTTCAGGAACCCTAAGCTGGGTGCAATTGTTGTCGGCGGCATCTTGACCGTGGGGGCTCTGGGCGTTTACTCGTATTATTCCGGCATCGCAGCCCTGGGCAATACGGCAAGCGACGAGTCGCAGGGAAGCGCAGCCTATCGCTTCGAAATGATAAAAGCTTATGAGCCGGTTATCGCTCAAGGCGGATGGCTCGGGTGGGGCGCTCTCAGCCACCCTTCGGTCCAGGGAATGAATTCGCTCGACAATGAATACCTGCGGGTGGCGATCAATTACGGAAAGCTCGGCTATATCCTCTTTATGATCATCGTGGCGGAGTCTATTTGGGGGCCGCTCCAGAATGCCTGGCGTTTCCGCAACAGAGAAGATTTTCTTTTCGCATTGAGTGCTCTCGCAGCCCTGGCGATCATGTGGATCACCATCAAGACTGTGTATTTGGGAGAACAGCTTCCTCAGCTTCTGTTTCTTCTGATCGGATGGAGTCAATCGATGAAGGAAAGTGCTGCAGATTATACGGCGCCCAATAGGGCCGGCCTTGAGGAGCCTCAGCAGGAAAAGCAGCTCGTACGAGTCTTTTCCTAGCAGGCATGTCCCGTCACTTCTGCTCGGGAGACATCGTATGGAATGACGCCTCTGGAAAGGGGCCGGGTTGCTGTTCGAGCAGCAAAGGATTCTTCTCTTGCAGGGTTTTCTCAAAGAACGCCAGCGCGTATTGGCGAACGATGAGGAACTGCCGCCGGGGACGAATTGTACCTGCGCCCGAGAGCGAACGATAAGGCGAAAAAATTGCCTTATCTGTGAAGCTCACGTGCGTGGCGCCATGCAAATAGACACGATAGCCCCCATACTTGCGGAACATTGCATCGTCGCTTATATCGAGAGCCGCATCGACCTGCTCCCCATGCGGAAGCCGGGCGATCTCCTCGGGAGTGCGGTAGGTTACGTCCTCCAAGATAAACATGAAGGGCTTGGGCAAACCTTCCTCCCGAACTGGTCCGAAAAGAGAGCCATCCAAGTCTAAGGCCGCTCGAATGCGCGGATCGGACAAACAAGCCTGAGCGGCGACTGCTCCTCCCATAGAAAAGCCGAGAGCTCCGGCATGCTGGGTATCGAGACGCTTGTAGAAGGGACTTCCAGGGTCGCTATTCATCGCCTGCATGCGATCGAGGACAAAGCGGGTATCCGCAGTCTGTCTGATCAACTCGTCGTTGCCGTTAGCCAAAATCTCCTCCAGGCTGTGTTTGGAGAAGTCCATCGAATAAGCCGAGCTGGGCAAGACCACGCGGCCGTCCGGAAAAACAACCGGCTCGGAATTGTAGGGATGGTCGATCGCTGCAACGGTAAATCCGTGGCTTGCCAAGTCCTCGATCAGATATGTGTTGCTGGTGCGCCGGCCATTCCAACCAGGATTGAAGAGGAGCACCGGGAACGGAAGGTCATCCTGGGCGATCGGAGCGTCCCAACGGGAATGGGTCCAAAGCACGCTTTGATAGGAAGACAGCGGCGTAGTCTCCTCCCGCCTTCGATAGGGAGCCCGCGGATTGCGCGACGGCGCCGCCGGGTACCAGACCTGAACCATGAGTTCCCGGCTTCTTTGAGGATCCTGATCCTCTTTCCGGCTTTCATCCACCAGGTACAAGATGCGCGTCCCTATGGCAAAAGGGCCCGTGGGCCTGGGAAGGCGAAACATGGGAAGCAGAGCGGAAAGGCAGCAGGCGGCTAGAACAAGTACGATCATCGTCACTGCACCGCTCATCCGAAGCGCGCCCGCGGTAGAGCTCAGCAAGAGTATCCCGGCAAAAATAATCACAGCCAGATACGCCGGCGCCATTTGCCAGTGCGCTCCTTCAAAAGCTATGTGCAGCGCCAGCACTGCAAGGCAGAACCCAAAAAGGAAGGAGAGGCTCGTTTTGTTTCGAGAGCCGCTGACCAGACTCCAGATAGCGCCGGTCATAAGCAGGCTGACAAAGGCTAGTTCGAATATGCGCATTCGATCTCTTGGAATTACCCCTCCACAATACCAGGACAGATACAAAAAGAAGCAATCTCCGGGAGATTACCAAAAGGTAGATGATCGTCACTTGTTCCCGGCTTCCTGCTTTCGTAGACTCTGTCCATGCCACATACGGCTGCGGAAGTTTCCCGCCCACCCAACGCTTTGGCCAGAGGCGAAACAGTCTCCTGGAAGATTGCCGCTCTTCTGTTGCTGCTGATTTTAGGCATTCTGGAGGGTTGGTTCACGCGAACCGATTTTGCGACTGACGCGATCTCTTATTTGGACATAAGCCGGGCTATTCCCGCAGGCGATTGGAAGCTCGTCTTCAATCCGCTATGGAGTGCCGGCTATCCTTTCCTCATATCTATAATCCGTCCGGCCTTTCCGAAAACTCCCGGCGGAGAATGGCTCGGCATTCATGTGCTGAACCTTTTGATTTTTATCGCGACATGGCTCGCATTTAACTTTCTCTTGGAGTCTCCTCTTCCGCGCGATTCAGCGGAGCCCGCGCATGATATCCAAGCAATTCAGGCGCGGCGCCGCTTTCTGAGGTTTGCCGCCCTGTTCATCTTCATCGCCGTTCAACTATGTATCGATTCTGTTTCCCGGGTGGGTCCTGATCTGCTGGTGACGATGCTATTTTTCCTGGCAATCGGTATCATGCTTCGTCTGCTCGATAATCCGGCACTGGGCCGTTCCATAGCACTCGGTTGTGTGCTGGGCATCGGCTATTGGGTGAAGGGAATCTTCCTTGCTCTATCTCTGGTAGTGCTTGCCGTCACGGCCATCGCTCTTCTTTGGAAGAAGAGAAATCTCATGCCGGCAGTAATGGCGCTGGCGGCGTTTGTTCTTATCGCTCTTCCCAATGTCATCGGTCTCTCATGGTCGTTCGGACAGTTCACTTTGGGCCAATCGGGAACGCTGAACTATGCATTTCATGTGAACCTGTTGCCTCATTGGACCAACTGGCAAGGAGGGCCTACCGCCGCCTACGGAATGCCGATTCACCCTACGCACGAGTTTATGAAGCATCCGTCGTTGTTTGTTTTTGGCGAACCGTATCACAATACATACCCCCCATTTGGCAACATTAGTTACTGGTATCAAGGCTATCGCCAATTCTTCAGCCTCAAGCATCAAACCGTCGGCATTCTGCGCAATCTCTATTATCTGGCCCAGATTCTCTTCGAGCAGCCGATCTTCTATGCCGTGGCCCTCGCTACCGCTCTATTATGGATCGCGGTTGAGGACAAGCGCGCATGGCTTATTAGGATTTGCAGGACGTGGCCTTTGTTCGTGCCCGCGCTGCTGGGAATCGCTCTTTATGTCCAGGTCCATGTTGAAGGCCGCTATCTGGGATCCTTCTTAGCAATCCTGTGCCTGCTTCCATTTGCAACGCTCTGCTCGCTCGATAAATTGCCGCCTCGTAAGATTCAGGTCCGGGCCCTCGCCATTTTAGCCCTTGGAGCCGCGCTCAACCTGGCTATAGTAGACCGGCCTCTCTTCCAACATATCCGCCACAATTACACCTACAAAGACGACCCGGAATGGAAGCTAGGCATGGATCTCCGGCAAATGGGGCTGAAACCCGGGGATGCGGTAGCTGCTGTGGGCGGGCCGAACGCCGGCTCTACCTGGGCCTATATCGATGGACTTCGTATCGTGGCGGAGCTTGGCGGCCAGCCATTTAATCCTCTTGATCCGTCTCCCGGCGAGGCGGAAAACAACCAGGCGGCATCTATCTTCTGGCGTGATTCCGCCGCCCAGCAGGAAAAGATTCTCTCCTTATTCCGGGATGCCGGCGCGGTAGCAGTCACTGCGCCAGGAAAGCCAAAAGGAGTCAATGCTCCCGGATGGCAGCGCGCAAAGGACACGGACGTCTGGGTCTACAGGTTTTAGAGCAGAAACAGGACAGCAAGTCGAAATAACATTCTTTAGCAAAAGACGGCGCGGCTGTCAGAGCACCTAGCCCCCACCTAGCCCTCACCTAGCCCCAATGCTGTTCAGTTAAGAATTTCGCGTATGCACCTGAAGAAGCTTCAAAAAGGGGTGAACATGGTGCGAAAGCTATTCCCGCAGCGACTATAGCGTTTTCACAATTACTGTGCTCTGGTGAGAGTTGGTTATGTGCAGGCGTTCTTTGATGGAACGCCTGCGTCGAGAACAGTTTCCTGGGATACACCGATCGTGAAAACGCTATAAAGCCGAGCGAATTTTTGAGCTTGTTGCGGCATGGCTGAAGCCATGCCCTGTTACAAAACGAATCTTTTTCGTATCGAATTTGCGATGCGTTGTATCAGGCTTCATGCGCCAAGGGCACATCACACAATCCAAGGCAGCTTAAGATCCACTTCTGAACCCGGTGAACACCGGGGCTACGGCAGAAACAGGATGGATATATCCCAGGCCGCTCCCACCAACGGCCTTTTTCCTCAAGAAAAAGGCCACTTTGTGGAATTCGTCGAAGCCACGCTTTCCTGTTTCTGCCTTAAAAGCCCGGTCTGCTTGGATCCAGTTTTAGCCGGGAAAGCGGGTTCGCCGCGGCGAACCCGCGTAAGCAATTGGGCTAAACAAAATCGGGC
>CAWDNI010000024.1:0-11770 GCA_963803615.1 uncultured Acidobacteriaceae bacterium | reverse complement strand
CTGACAATGCTCTACTCTAAGAGCCAAAGCGCCGGTCATCCGGATGCGCTTTTGGAAGAGGCTATGCCCATGACAGTCCTGCTTCTTTGTTTTTTCCTCGGCTGTATCACCGGGTTACGCTCGCTGACCGGCCCGGCGGTGGTCTGCTGGGGCGCCCATTTTGGCTGGTTGCATTTTGCGGGCAGCAAGCTCGCATTTATCGATCACCCGGCGACGCTGATTATTGTTACCCTGCTGGCTCTTGGCGAACTGGTCGCCGATAAGCTGCCGAAGACTCCGTCGCGCATCGCGCCTCCAGGATTGATTCCCCGGATTCTTCTTGGGGCCTTCGCCGGCGTTGCGCTGGCGGTGAGCGCAGGGGGAAGTCTCACCGTGGCTGCAGTCGCCGGGATCGTCGGCGCAGTCGCCGGAGCCTTCGCCGGCTATCATATCCGCCACGCTCTGGTCAGGCGGGGGAATTTGCCCGATTTCGCCGTGGCGCTGGTCGAGGATCTGATCGCCATCGGAGGCGGTTTCCTGATTGTCTCCAGGCTCTAAACTCATGCATGAGGAACCTTGATGGCTGAAGCGACCCACTACGATGCGATCATTATTGGCTCGGGACAAGCGGGCAATCCTCTCGCCTCCGCTCTGTCGGACAAGGGCAAGCGGACGGCGATGATCGAGCGGGCCGCGGTAGGCGGCACCTGCGGCAACTACGGCTGTACGCCTACCAAAACCATGGTGGCCAGCGCCGAGGTTGCGCATATGCTGCGGCGCGCGCCGGAGTATGGCGTCAGGGCTGGAGAAGTCTTCATCGATATGCCGGCGGTCCGCGAAAGAAAACGCGGCATGGTGAAAATGTGGCGCGAGGGAAGCGAGAAGAGCCTGAAACAGGCGAAGCTTGTCGATCTGATTTATGGAGAAGCTTCTTTCATCGGGCCGAAAGAGCTGCGCGTGCGGCTGAACGAGGGTGGCGAGCGCACGCTGACCGCGAGCATTATTGTTATCGATACCGGGCTGACCGCGGCCGCGCCGCCGCTTCCGGGACTGGAGCAGGTCCCTTATCTGGACAACGTGAGCGTGATGGAGCTGGGCGAGCTGCCGGAGCATCTGCTGGTGCTTGGCGGCGGTTACGTCGGTCTGGAATTTTCGCAGATGTTCCGGCGCTTCGGCAGCCGGGTTACGGTAATCCAGAGAGGGAAGCAGCTTCTGAACGGCGAGGATGCCGATGTCGCCGAGGAGATCGCGAAGATTTTAAGCGAGGACGGCATCGAGATCCTGCTGGGCGCTGAGGCAGAATCGGCTGCCGCTTCGGGCAAAGAAATCCTGCTCACAGTTAAAGTGAATGGCGCGAATAGAAGCCTCAAGGGAACCCACCTGCTGGTTGCGACCGGCCGCCGGCCAAACACGGAGAAGCTCAATCTAACCGCCGCGGGCATCGCAACCGGCGATCACGGCTATATCCATGTGAACGACAAGCTGGAGACGTCGGCGCCAGGTATCTATGCCGTAGGAGATGTGAAGGGTGGCCCCGCCTTCACCCACATCTCCTACGACGATTACCGCGTGTTGAAGGCCAACCTGCTGGAGGGCGGGAATCGCAGCATAGCCGGGCGAATGGTCCCCTACTGCATGTTTATCGATCCCCAGCTCGGCCGCATCGGCCTGAGCGAAAACCAGGCAAGGGAGCAGGGAAAGAAGGTGCGCGTAGCCAGAATGCCGATGACGTCGGTTGCGCGCGCGTTGGAGACGGGGCAGGCGCGCGGTTTCATGAAGGTGCTGGTAGATCCGCAAACAGAAGAGATCCTGGGCGCGGCCATCTTAGGCGAACAAGGCGGGGAGGTCATGTCTCTGCTCGAAGTCGCCATGATGGGCAAGCTGAAATACACGGAGCTGCGCGATGCAATTTTCGCCCATCCCACCTTAGCCGAGGCTATGAATAATCTCTTCGCTAAGTTTGAGGACGAGTAGAGCGCCCCGGAAAAGAGGGGCTGAGATTTCAGCTTCCGCCGCCCTCCTCATCCTCTTCCTTGAGGATGGCAAAATCCTCATCGCGAAGACTGCCGCCGATTTTCCGCAACCATCCCTTCGAGCGGCTCAGCGGCCAGACAATCCAATCCGCTGGTATGCTTTCCGAGCGGAATTCGCAAACCAACGCAATCTCCTCTTCCATACCTCCGTCCCTGCCATAGAGCGGCGCCAGATCCTCCGGTGTGAGTTCTCTCCGGCAGATCTCGTATCCTTGATCGTCCAGGATGGCCACGTACCAGAGCGCCGGATCATCCAAAGATCCCTCCGGAAGCTGCGACCTCTGGACCCTGATCCTTGAGATCCATGGATGAATCCTCTCCGGCCAAGTTGAGTCGACTTCGGGATTGGGCGGCTCCTCCCCGCGCATCGTGTATTGCTGCGCTTTGCGCCGCCGGAACGAGAGTCCCGCGTACGCCTCATACTGCTCCAGCGTCCGTATCGAACCCAGCCCAAAACTCCCTACCGGCTCTCCAAGCAATAGACGCTGCACCTTCTGCCTGCTCTTCTGGTCCAGATCGCTCCAAGGACGCGCAACGCTATTGGTCTCGATGTGATCGCCCCAGTGCTTCCGGGCGCCGGCGCGGCCATAGTCATGCCAGACGACCGTCTCCACGGGATGGAAAAAATCATATCCGTGAGTGAAAGCGCGCACCGTCATCGCCGACTCCTCGCCCATGAAGTACAACTCCGGGTCATAAGGCACCTCTTCAACGAAACGGCCTGCGGCGAATAGAAAGCCGGCCGACACGAACCGGGCCCGCACAGGACGCTCCAGTTTGCGGCCAAGCGGAAAACCCCCAGGCCTCAGTCGCGGGATCCCCTCTTGGGTAAACGCCTGAAATAACATCTGCATCGGAGCGTCCTCAAGAAATTCGTTCTCGCCCGGAGTAAACGGCGTCGCATACATACTAACGATAGGTTTCTCGCTGCCCGTTTCCATAATCGTCCGCAACAATGTTTCATCCCAGCCGCCTGCGAAGCGGCAATGCGAATCCACTTGCAGAAACCAATCCTCTCCCTGCCACAACTTCATGATCTCCGCTCGCGCCCAGCAGGCGCCCTTGCTATCGCGCCAGTCCACCTCAAGCACACGGAAGCGCGAATCGTCGCCGAATGCTAACGGCGCGTCTTCCGCATCCCTCTGCCGGCAGATACCGAATCGAATCCGTTCCGGGATGCCGGCTTTTTTGATGCAATCGACGATGGTCGGCATCAGTTGCGGATCGCGATAGGCGGCTATCGAGACAAAGATCAGATTATTTTTTCCGGTGAAGATGGAGTCTCGCGAATCTCAGGGTAGCAGCAGCGCTTGCTTTCGCAGCTCAAGATCGTGAGGTCGAATATATTCGCCGCCTGCAGACGGCTTCAACTTATCGGACCGTCCTTCGCATTGTGACAGCACGGCGAATCTTACCGACTGTGTTTGTAACTTTCACGGAATTTAAAATGGGCGCGTCAAACCATCAAAATAGCGGCTGACACTTTCGTTGTAGGATTTACATTCTGAAAAATTTTTTCTGTTCACCGCAATCCAGGACTCTGCGCTCAATGCGTTAGTACGACAGCGGGTGATCCAAATCGTCCTTGGGCTCCGCTTAATCCTTGAAGTAGGAGAGGTACGTAGTGGACAAGAAATTGACTGGTCTTATCGATAAAGCCCTCTCGCGCCGAAGCTTTTTGGCCGGTTCAGGAGCTGCTGCAGCCGTAACGGTGATTGCCGGATGCGGGGGGAGCTCGACACCCACACCTACTCCTACTCCCACCCCGACGCCAACTCCTACGCCATCGGCCCTTGGCGATGCCGACTACCTGAACTTCGCTCTCAACCTCGAGTACCTGGAAGCTGAGTTTTACCTCCATGCTGCGACCGGCAGCGGACTTAGCGCCACTGATACCGGCAACGCCACAACGACCGTCACTGTTCCCGGGACCACGATGGTGCCAAATCTGACAACCACGCAGCAGAATTACCTTTACGAGATTGCGCAAAATGAATTGGACCACGTCCGCTTTCTCCGCTCCGCGCTTGCCTCGGCCGCAGTTTCACGGCCCAATATCGATCTGGTGAACAGCTTCAATGGCGCAGCCATGGCCGCCGGCATCGGTTCGAGCTTCAATCCATTTGCCAGCTACGAGGCGCTTCTGGTCGGCGCTTTCGTGTTCGAGGATGTTGGGGTGACTGCGTATCACGGAGCGGCCGGTCTTCTCAGCAACACGTCTACAGGAAAGACGTATCTTGCCGCCGCCGCATCCATTATGGCGGTAGAGGCTTACCACGCCGCCGAAATTCGTACGCTGCTGATTGCAGACTCGATTGCCAGTGCAACGACGACGCCCACGCTGGTTACACCCAATAACATGTACGTCAACTATGCCAACATGATAAGCAAGCTGCGCGCCACTCTCGGCGGCGCCGCCGAAACAGCGCTGACTCCGCTGCCTCCTTATCCCATTCCGTTCAATCCAACCAACCTACATGCCGGCCAGCACTATCGTTGCCGCCGATGGGAACTCGATCGCATATTCCCGCACCACGGATCAGGTCCTCCATATCGTCTATGCCGCGGCGCCCGGCGCGGGCGTCAAGAGCGGCGGATTCTTCCCCAATGGATTGAACGGCAACATCAGCGTAACCACCAGCTAAGGACGGAGACACATGGCAACCCTTGAAACGCAACAGTTAGATGAAGTCATTCTCAATAGTCGCCGGAAGATGCTCGCCCTTGGCGGTGCTGCGCTAGCCGGTCTTGCCTTTGCGGGTGTCAAAGCAGCGGAAGCGCAGTCTGCTCCTGCTTATACCGATTCCGACATCCTCAATTTCGCCCTTAACCTGGAGTACCTGGAGTCACAGTTCTATACTCTCGCCACACAAGGCAAGACTATCGATCAGGTGGGTATTGGAATTGGAGCCGGCACGGCAACCATGGGCGGCGGCACGGTGGTCACCAAATCAGGAGGTCCAACCGCTTGTCTGGTACCCTGGACCATTCCCGCCATCCAAGCTTATGCCACGGAAACGGCTATGGAGGAGCGCAACCACGTCGGCTTTCTGCGCAATGCGCTGGCCTCCGGCGCGGTAGCCCAGCCGAACCTTGACCTCTACAACAGCTTCAACACCTTGGCCAGCGCGGCAGGAATTGCAAGCACCTTCGATCCTTTCGCAAATGATCTTGACTTCCTAATCGGCGCATACGTCTTTGAAGATGTCGGCGTCACTGCATACAGCGGTGCGGCCCCTCTCATCACCACGCCGGCCTACCTTGCCGCAGCAGCGGGTATTCTGGCAGTCGAGGCATACCACGCCGGCCTGATTCGCACCTCAATCTTCGGCGCGGACCCCCTCAATAAAGGCGGCCTCCAGACCTATACGCAGAAGATTTCCGCAACCCGCATGATGCTTGATGGGAGCACAACCCTAGACGACATCGGCGTGGGCTTCCAGACTGTTTCCATTCAGCCTGCCGGTACTACTCTTGGCGCCTCAACTATAGTCGATGCCCAGACCGGCTCAACCAATTACTCCAAAACCTACAGCCGCAGCACCACACAGGTACTCAAGATTGTCACCGGCAATGCGAATTTAATGCCGGCCGGAACTAAGTACAAGGGCGTCTTTTTCCCCAACGGCCTGAACGGACTCTTCAGTTAAGAGCGCCCGCTCAGGGATAACCAAACGCCCTACTCTTCGGTGGGGCGTTTGATTTGCGGGTATACCCCAATCAATCTATAAGTGAGTGCCTCACGTCCGGCGCGCCGTTTGCGCCAGATATGGAAACCACAGAGCTTTCCCCCAAGCGTCCATCCCACTTCGCTTCCACCCCGGCTGCGCTTCGGTCAGGATGACATATAAGAAAATAAATTCAGTCCACTATTATTGCCAACCGCCGCCTAACGCCTGGTAGAGGCCTACGTAGTTCTGCATTTCCGCAAACCAGGCTTGCTGCAGGCTAAGCTCCGAAGTGAAATATTGCTGTTGCGTAGTAAGCACTTCGAGGAAGCTGGTCGCTCCTCCCTGGAAGCGCACGTTGGCCAACCGGGCAGTTTCTTTGTAAGTGGCTGTCTGCTCTTCTAACTTCATGCGGTATTTCCGGGACTGGGCATAACCTACAAGGTTATTGGAAACATCCGCGAATGCCTGCTGGACGGTTTGCTTGTAAGTCAACTCGGCTTGGTCGCGCTCCGCCCAGGCCAGCCGGTATCTGGCAGTAATGCTGCCTCCCGCGTAAAGAGGCTGGGCCAACTCCCCTCCCAACGTCCAGAATGTGGCTGGACCCTGCAGAAAACTGGTCAACGCAGTGCTCTGCGCTCCGAAATTAGTTGTCAAAGGAATTTGCGGGAAGAAGGCCGCCTTCGCCACTCCTATATTTGCATTTGCGGCGATCAGGTTCTCTTCCGCTTCCCGCACGTCGGGCCGGCGCTCCAGGATGGCCGAGGGCAGACCCGCCGGCACCTCGCTCATATGAGGTTCATCGGTTATGGCTAATCCGCGCGCGATCGGTCCGGGATTTCTGCCCAGCAGGATGCTGAGTTGATTTTCCGTCTGTTCTATCGATTGCTGCAAAGCGATAACCTCCGCCTCGGCCTGTTGCACCAGCAGTTGGGATTGATACACGTCTGTAATCGCGTACTCACCTCCCTTGAAGTTGATCTCATTGATCTTGAGACTGTCCTGGTCGCTTACAACGGTTTGCTTGGAGAACTCGAACTGCGAGTCCATTGCCCGCAGTTGAAAATAAGCATTGGCCACGCCGGCGATCAGGGTCGTTTGCACCAGGTCCTGAGCGTAACGTGTCGCCAGAAGATTGGCCCGCGCGGCTTCCGTCGCCCTGCGATATTGTCCCCAAAAATCGACTAGATAGCCCAGTTGCAAGCCCGCCAAATCGAATGTCGGCGCTCCGGGATACGCCCCGGAACGCTCGTTTGTAATGCTAAATGTTCCATTCAGCGAGGGAAGCTGGTTGGAGCGGGTAATCACCAGAGATGCCTGGGCCTGCATGATGCGGCTGGCGGCGATCCGAATATCGTAATTGTTACTGAGCGCCTCCTGGATAAGTTGCTGTAATACTTTGTCCGGAAAGACCGCCTGCCATTGAGTTTGTGCGAACGACGCGGCCGCCGCCTGGGAAGGAGCAATCGTTGGGGCAAGTCCGCGATATTGGTCCGGCACAGTTACGGCGGGACGCTGGTAGTTTGGGCCTACCTTGCAGGCACACAGCGAAAGCAACATGATGGCGGCGAGAATTTTGATTCTCATCATGAGATCGCTCCCTTGGAAGCGGGCTCCGGCTCTTCCTGCGTCTGCTTGCGCTTGCTGAAAAGCAGACCAAAGCGCTCGACCACATCGAACGATACCGGGATGAAGAAGATGGCGACCAATGAGGCCGCGAGCATGCCGCCAATCACCACCGTGCCGAGTACCCGTCTTGAGACCGCTCCCGCGCCGGAAGCAATCCACAACGGCACGCAACCGAGTATGAAGGCAAATGCCGTCATCAGGATGGGCCGCAATCTCAACTTAGCGCCGGCCAAGGCGGCATCTACCAAGGTGGAGCCCTTTTCGTATTCACTCTTAGCGAACTCAACAATCAGAATGGCGTTCTTGGCTGACAGGCCGATAAGCATCACCAGGCCGATCTGCGCGTATACATCGTTGTCCAGCCGCCGGAAGTAAATCGCGATGAAAGCTCCAAGCACGGCTACGGGAGTGCCCATCAGCACGCTTAGGGGAAGCGTCCAACTCTCGTACTGCGCCGCCATAATCAGGAAGACAATCAGGAACGAAAGGCCAAATATCATGCCGGGACTAACTCCCTGCGCAGCCTTGATCTCCTGGTATGACATTCCCATGTAGTCAAAGCCCATCTGGCTGGGCATGGTTTTCTTGAATACGTCTTCGAGGGCGGCTATCGCCTGTCCGGAGCTATAACCTGGAGCGGCCGATCCAATGATCTGGACAGACTGGAATTGATTGAATTGCATAATAAACTCCGGCCCGCTCCCTGCATTGATATCAGTCAGAGTGCTCAAAGGGACCAACTGCCCCGTGCTGTTCATGACATAGAATTTGCCCAAATTCTCCGCGGAGGTTCGAAAGTTGCCTTCTGCCTGCAGATAGACCTGCCACTGCCGGCCAAAACGATTGAAATAGTTGATTGGCGCTCCGCCCATGAATGTCTGCAGCGTCTCGTAAACGCTATCCAGGCTTACCTGTTGCGTCATTACTTTCGCATTGTCCACAGTAACGGCGACTTGAGGAACACCGAAGAGAGCTGTCGTCATCACCCCTGCCAGCTCCGGACGCTTGTTGGCTGCCGCCAGAAACAGCTGCGTATTCTTGGCAAGGAACTCGACCGGACCTCCTGACCGGTCTTCGAGCACGAAAGTGAATCCCCCTGAGCTCCCTACCCCCGGGATGGCGGGCGGAGGAAAAGAGAATGCCAGGCCCGCAGTCACCTTGGAAAGCGCTCCCGCGATGTGCCTTTTGATTCCTTCGTAACTCTCCGCCGGGGTCTTGCGATCTTCCCAATTATTAAAGGTGACGAAGAAAAATGAACTATATGTGGTGCTGACGCCGCTCAACATGTTGTAACCGATGACCGAGCTCACATACTTTACGCCGGGGGTATCCATCAGGATTTTTTCCACTTCTGTGGAAGCTTGGGACGTGCGCTGCAAAGAAGCGGCGTCGGGAAGCTGCAGGGCAACGTAGGCGTATCCCTGGTCCTCATCGGGCAGAAAGCTGCCCGGTACCTTCTTGCTCATGAAACCGGCGCCCAGGGTAATCAGAATAAGAACGATAATCACCAGGCCTGATTTACGGATGAGGTGTCTCGATGCGCCGACATAGTAGTCGGTTGCTCTGCCGAATACCCGGTTAAACCACCGGAAGAAAGCGCCCAGCGGCCCGCGCGATGGCTTCTTAGGGCGCAAAAGCATGGCCGAGAGTGCGGGGCTGAGAGTCAACGCATTGAAGGCTGAAAATATCACTGAGACGGCGATCGTAACCGCGAATTGCTGGTACAGCTTGCCGGTAATACCGGGAATGAAAGCTGTCGGGACGAAGACCGCGGCCAGGATCAACGCGATGGCGATCACCGGCCCACCCACTTCCTCCATCGCCTTCATCGCAGCGTCATGCGGCGTCATGCCCTGCTCGATAAGGTGCTCAACCGCCTCGACCACTACGATTGCGTCGTCGACCACCAGCCCAATGGCCAGCACCAGCCCGAACAGCGACAGCGTATTGATGGAAAAACCGAGTAGCGGGAAGACCATGAATGTTCCGATGAGCGAAACCGGAACGGCCAGCAAGGGAATGAGAGTTGCTCTCCAGCTCTGCAGAAAAAGAAAGACCACAATAATGACCAGCACCATCGCTTCGAGGATTGTCTTTTCGATATCCTTGATGCCGGAGGTGACAGCGGCCGTCGTGTCCAGCGCGACTACGTAGTTCAGATCCGGAGGGAACCTGGTCTGAGCTTCCTTCATCACTTGACGGACCGCCGCGGCGGTTGTTACCGCGTTGCTCCCCGGCGCCTGGTAAACGGCAATAATCGCCGCCGGTTTGCTGTTCAGCCGCCCGACCACGTTATAACTCTGTGCCCCTAGTTCCAGGCGAGCTACCTGGTTCAATCGCAGCACTCCTCCATCGGGCCGCGCGCGGACGATAATCTGCCCGAATTGCTCAGCCGTTGGAAGGCGGCCCGGCGCCCGTACCGAATAAGTGAACTGTTGCCCTGGAGGAACTGGTTCGCCGCCGATCTGGCCTGCGGGGTTCACTGCGTTCTGAGCGCGTATGGCGCTTATGATTTCAGGCACGGTAACGCCCAGGCTCGCCAGTCTGTCGGGATTCACCCAGCAGCGCATAGCGTAAGCCCCGGCGCCAAAGACGGAGACGGAAGCCACACCCGGCACGCGCGTCAGCGCATCGTTCAGATTGATGGTCGCGTAATTCGCCAGAAAGAGGTTGTCGTAAGTTGCATTGGGAGAAGAGATGTCGATCAGCAGTAAGGGCGATGCGCTGGACTGCTGTACCGTCACACCGTTGTTGATTACCGAGCTGGGGAGCTGCGAGTTGGCCTGTCCAACCCGCATCTGCGATAGGATCTGATCGGTATTAGTCACCGTGTCGATGCCGAAATCCACGGTAAGCACCATCGATCCGCTGCTCGCGCTCTGCGAGTACATATAATTCATGCCGTCCACGCCCGACATTTGTTGTGCGATGGGAGTGGCGACTGACTGCGCGATCGTTTCCGCATTCGCTCCCGGATAGGCGGCAATGACCTGGATCTGGGGATCGGTAATATTCGGAAATTGCGCTACGGGAAGGCTGAGCATAGCGACTGCGCCGGCGATGACCATCAAAATGGCGATGACCATCGCGACGATGGGCCGATTGATGAAGAATTTTGACATGCTCAGTTCCCCAGGGTTTCCGCTACGTACGGCTTGGGAGTGACCGGCGTATCCTCACGCACCTTCATGAAGCCTTGAACAATCACCTTTTCACCCGGTTTTAATCCTTCGGTAATGATCCAGTTCGCGCCCACTTTGTCGCCTACCTTCACTTCACGGAAGGTTGCTCTATTATTCGCGCCGACGACCACAACCTGGTACATCGACTGAACTTCCATGACCGCCGCCTGAGGGACTAACAATGCATTTTTGTTGAGGCCGATCTGGAATCGGATACGCCCAAAGCCGCCCGGGCGAAGCACTGCATCTTTATTTGGAAATTCGGCAGCGAGTTGGATGGTTCCGGTCTCGCTGGAAATTTGACGATTGACCAGGATGATCTTGCCTTTCCGCGGGTAACTCATTCCGTTCGCCTGAATAAATTCAACAGTGGGGCTGCTGATCTTGCGGCCGCTGATCACCATGTAAAAAGTATTTGCCCGTTGCAGAAAGCTGCTTTCGCTGATGCTGAAGTAGGCCCAGATGGGATTCACCTGAGATACCGTCGTCATATTCGTGCTCGTTCCTACCAGGTCGCCTACTTGTGCTGTCGTCAGGCCGGCGATGCCGGAAACGGGCGAATACACCTTGGTCCAGGAAAGATTCAGCTTGGCTTGGGCCATCGCCGCCTTCGCGGCATCCAGCTGTGCCTTACTTGCAGCCTGGGTTGCAAGATCGGTATCAAGCTGCTTTTGCGGAATTGCGTTCTGCGCGGCCAGCGGCCGGTCGCGCGCAACGTTGGTATCCGCCTGCGACAGGTTAGCCACCGCCACGGCGACTTGCGCCTCAGCTTGGTCCACCGCGACCTCGAATGGACGAGGATCGATTTGGTACATAAGCTGGCCCTTTTTGACAAAGAAACCATTCTGATAATCCTGCTTGATCAGATATCCCTGCACCCGCGGTGTGATTTGCGCGTTATTGGGGCCATTGAGCTGGGCAATCCATTCCTGGTAAACCGGAACGTCTTGCTGGATCACGTCAGTGACCTCGACCTCAGGGGGAGCCATCGGCGGAGCTTCTTCTTTTTTCTGGCACCCGGCAAGCATCAGGGAAAGCAGACACAGGCCTGTTATAGCTCGACCACGATGCATAGGGAGGTTGTACGGGGCGGAGTTTTGCCGGAATCTTGCACGATGCGGTTCGACTTCACGAAGGCAATGCTCGGGCCTGGGCCACATGGACGAACTCCTGAATTACTCAGCGGGCGGTTATCGCTTGCAGCTTTCTGGGTTTTGGGGTTCGTTACGCTTGTACTAGAAATAGTTCTCGATTGCCATTCATTTCTTTGGCGCCGGGA
>CAWDNI010000023.1:0-164630 GCA_963803615.1 uncultured Acidobacteriaceae bacterium | reverse complement strand
TTGAGCTGTCGATATGGAGTATCTTGTGTCGGTTTTGTTTTGTAAAACACTTGCATCATTCGTGTTTCCTCCGCTGGATGCAGGATGCTCTTCCCTGGAATCGCTTGCGGAGATTCTGCTCCTGCAGGCACCTGCCGAGGCATAGCACCTTAGGTGTAGCGGACAGAGAAGAACCGGCGGAAAACCTGCTCATCGTGGGATCCTGCTTTGCTACGCGTTGGAAATCTTGCGTAAGCTAGGGGCCTGGGGAACCGCGGCAAAAGGGAGTTGAGCAGGCTGCCTTACTGGGGAGCGGTTCAGACGGGCCTACCTGGTCTGAATTGTCGTGCCGGGGGCCGTCTTGATGTGAAAGACATCCTCGCTCACCGGTTGATTGTACTTAATGTTGGTGTATGTACAGATACGCTGGTCGCCGGAAGGCTCATAGAATACCTGCTTCAGGCTGATGCCCCTTACCGGATCGACCCAGACCGTTACGTGCGAAAACATGTTTTGAATATTTTGGGCCTTGGGTTTCAGGTCAAGTTCCGCCACTTGGGCGCCGTTCATCGTTTCCTTGCCCAGTAACGCCAGGTTCCAGGTCTTTTTGAGATCGGAGCCGCTCCCGCCAAATCCAAGTGTGAGAAAACTCTCATATTGCCCGCTATTTGCCCCGGCATGGAAGATCTGCATCTGCTTGATAGCGGGCTGATAGAACTGCAACTCGCTTCCGTTATATACGACGATTTTCTGCGCCGTCTGGCCGCTCTCCGGCTTGAAATTGGCAGCCATGCGCGTGACGCCATTCCGGCGCTCAAAGTAAATCAGTCCATTCTGTACATCATGTTCCTGGACTACAGCCTGATACGAATCCCAACTGAAATCCGCCTGCGCGCTCTTGAACTTCGCGGATGCGGCATCCATTTGCGCCAGCACCTTCTCGAGATCGCCATTCTGCGCCGGGGATGTGGATGGGGAAGATTGCCCTTGCCCGATAGCCGCGGCGAAAATGAAAGTCAATATAACCAGGGTTTGTAGTCGTCGAGTCATGCTTTCTCTACCGTCTTTGTCTTGGATGCCGGAAAATCCAATCTACTATGACAGGTCTCGATTTTGTCATTCCGCCGGAATAAAGCCGAGTGCTTCACGTCTCGATTTGAGAGGCGGGTTTACAGAAGGCTACTTCGAGGATTTTGCGCGGCTGCAAGGCGGCGCGGATTCCGCAAGGCGGATGGTTGAGCTTCGCACGATGAGCTTGGGCTCAAGAAGGATCGTCCTCGGCGGCTGCGTATTGTCATTATCCAGGCTTAGGGCCAACTCGCCGGCGACTCGTCCGAGTTCGGAAATCGATTGATCGATGGTGGTAAGCGGATAGCGCAGATAATCGGAATGACTGATATTGCCGCAGCCGATGAACGCGATGTCTTCAGGAATTCTTAATCCGGCCTCATGGGCCGCTTGCGTGGCTCCAATGGCCGCTTGGTCGTTGTAACAAAAGACACCGTTGGGCGGATTGCGCAGCTTCAGAAGCTGCTGCATGCTCAGGTAGCCCTCGGTATCCCCCATTTCCTCCAGCCTATCCCGCAGGATGACGTACTCTTCCGGAACTTTGATGCGGTGATTGGCCAGAGCTGTCCTGTAGCCGCGCAGACGTTCCTTGGAAGGCTGAATACCCCTGCCGGCGATGTGCGCGATGCGTTTCTTTCCCGTTTGAATCAGGTGATTGACCGCCAACTCGCCTGCACGAAAATCGTCTATGCCCACGAAATTAGCGGCCAAATGAGGAAAATTACGGTCCACGAGAATATAGGGAGTGCGTTGATCTCCGAGTTCGTAGAAGTTCTTCAAGTTCTGTTGGCATGACGCGATAAGAAGAACGTCCACGCCTCGGGACAGAAGCGTACGGATCTCGTTGTGCTCTATTTCCGGGTCGTCTTCGGAGGAAGTTAGAATGAGGGCGCGATTAGCTGCGCGCAAAATGCCGCTGATCGACCTGGCCAATTCGGAAAAATAGGAGTGGACCAGATCCGGCACGACCAGCCCGACCGTGTATGTGCGTCCGCTGGCCAGGCCGCGCGCCATCATGTTGGGGCGGTAGTTCAACTCCCGCATGCGCTTCAGCACGCGCTCCCGCGTCTTCTTACCGACATCGCTGTTGCCGCGGAGCACCTTGGAGACAGTCACCACGGAAACACCCAGATCCTGCGCAATATCTTTCAGACGAGCAGGCACGAAAAGGATACCCCCGAAAAACTCTTCCCTTCTATCAAGGTCGCGCCCTCATATCAATTCATCATGAGAGCAGCTGCGAAAATACTGTAGACCGGGGTTATGCCCAATCATATCGTTCAGCAAACCTTGTGCCGGATCCCATTCTCCGATGGGAGGATAGAGCAGCATGGCCTTGCGGGCAAGCATGGTCGAGCCGGAAACGGCTGCCTCAATCGCTGCCCTCTCGTACGACTTAACCGCGAGCACCAGTCCCCTCACCGCATCGGGCAGCGCTCCGCAGGCCTCCGGCTGAATACAATCGTTGGCAATTGTACATGGAACCTCTACGATGTCCGCATCGTCGATCTCCGCGATCGCGCCATGGTTCGGCCGGTTGACGATCAGCCGTCGAGGCTCCAGTCCGCGGAGAGCCTTCATGACCTCGAGCGCAATGCGATGGTATCCGGTGGCGGCGCGAAAGGGATCGGCCGGCGGCGCGTTGTCCTGGTCGAATGCCGATCCTGCACTCGCCTCCAACTTCATATAAGAGCCCGATCGCTGGTTGAGATAACCGGTGTAGAGCGCGATTGCCTCGCTTGATTCGCCGGATTGCAGATGATTGGCAAGCTCCGCAATCAGGCGGTCATTCAACCGGCCCACCTCCTCGCCGCGCGTGGTGCCAGCGGCTTGCTGGTTGGCTAATGCGCGGCGCCGGCAGTAGTAGAAATAGAGATATTCGCTGGGGAGCAATTCGAGGCAGCGGAGAAGTTCGTGATCGAACAGGTCGGCATGATAGAGCCGGTCGAGCGCGGAGTCGTCGCGGAGAAGACTCCCAAGCACATCCTTTCCATCGAGCAGCACGCGCCGCACCCAGCCCAGATGATTGAGCCCCAGATAGTCGCAGTGTACGCGCTCGGGAGAAACCCGGAGCGCGACAGCGATGCGATGGAAAAGTTCTTCCGGAGTATCGCAGATGCCAACCACCCGAACTCCCGTATGTTGAGAGATGGCTTGGGTGATCAGGCCGGCGGGATTGGTAAAGTTGATCAGCCACGCTCCAGGGCTTCGTCTTTCTACCAGGCGCGCATACTCCACCGAAGGTCGAACGGTACGCAGAGCCATAGCCACGCCGCCGGGCCCGGTCGTCTCCTGTCCAGGATACCCGTGAGCCAGCGCCGTGCGCTCATCCTGTGCGCGAGAGACGATGCCGCCCACCCGGATGCTGCTCAGCACAAAGCTCGCATCAGTGACTGCATCCTCGGCCGAGGCGGCGACGCGAATGCGCAGGCTTCCGCCCTCCTGCGCGACGATGGCCCGGCCCAACTCGGCCATGATGCCCACTCGCTCGGAATCGGGATCGTACAGGGCTATTTCTTCCGCCCCGAGCAGATGCGCGGCTTCGTTAATGCCGAAGATCACGAGCGGTGTCCGCACCCCTCCTCCGCCCAGCAACGCAAGCTTAGGACTGCCTGATCTGATTTCTGATTCTGTCATGATAGAGCTTCACCTCCTCTCGCCCGGGAAGGGCGCTGATTGCGCCGGCCTGGCGGGTGGAAAGCGACCCGCAGAGACAGCCCCGCTCGATTGCCGCCGGCAACGCAAGCCCGTCGAGCCGCGCATCGATAAGACCCGCGTCGAAAGCATCTCCGGCGCCTGTAGTATCCACAGCTTCTACGGCGGGAGGGCATACATGAACCATTTTGTTCTCCACCAGGGCAGCAGCGCCCTGGCGCCCCAGTTTAAGCACCGCCCCGCGAATGCCTTGCGACGCGAGCGCTCTGAGGATCTGCTCCGGACTTTCATAGCCGGTCATAAGCCGGCCTTCCCTTTCATTCGGCAGAAAGAAATCGGCTTCCCCGCATGTACGCCAGTTCTCCGGATTCTTCAGCCAATCCGGATGATGGCCTGGATCGATCGTAAGCGAGCAACCGGCCTGTTTGAGCCGGGGAAAGAGTTCGAGAGCCAGCTCGCGATCCAAAGCCACAGCAAAGTGCACATGTCCGGCTTGCGCCAAACGGGCCTGTGTTTCCGGGTTTCGAAGATGTTCAGCTAATTGCCGGTTGGCCCCAGGCCAGGTAAAGAAAGAACGATCTTCGCAAGTGGAAAGGCTTACGGTAACAGCGGTTCCCTCTTCCCCCAGCCGGAGGTCCTCAAGGATCACAGCGCAGCCGCGCAGACGTTCTGCGATCCACACATCATCCCGGCCCGCCACGGCAAAGAGAGCTGCGCGGCGGCCCAGACGCGCCAGGGCGCTGGCTGTAATCGCCGCGCCTCCACCTACCTCGCGCACGTAGCTGTCGGTGAAGATTTCCTCACCGGGAAGCGGCCATCGTTCGAAGCCGGAGAACACATGGTCGGCGAAGATCTCGCCCGCCACCGCAACTTCCCACAGTTTTTTCATGCCAACCTAAAAGGCCATTCGTGCGCGCGAAACGAGCGTAGAAGAAATACTCCTATGCCTAGGACGATCAATAGCGTGCCGATTTCAATGTAGCGCGCGCCGCTGGTCACGGCGATGTAGATCCAGCCGCATAGCGCCACCAGCGCCGGCAATGGGAATAACGGCATGCGATAGGACGAAGCACCCTGAAGGGAACGCCTCCGCAGCAGAAATACAGCGATACATTGCGCGACAAACTGCAACATGGTCTGAACGACGATGAGAGTGTTGATCAGGTCGGCCAGGCTGAAGATGCACGCCAGAGCTGAGAGCAGGCCCATGGTCAGTACGGCGACGATCGGATAGTGACCCTTAGGGTGAAGACGCGCGAAAATGGAGAAGAAGCGCCCGTCCGCGGCTGCCGCATAGGGAACTCTGGAGTATCCGAGCAGCACAGCAAAAACCGAGCCAAAGGTCGCAATCAGAATCAGAATGGAAACAAACTTCGCGCCGACTGCGCCATAGATTCGCTCCATGAACAGAGCGACGATCGCATCTGAGTGCATCGCCTCGCGCCAGGGAACGACCCCCAAGATCGAGATGTTCATAGCCAGATAGAGAACTCCCACGAGCGCGATGCTGAGCAGGATGGAGCGCGGTATGGTCTTGCTCGGGTTACGCACCTCTCCGCCGATCAGGCAAACATTGAAATAGCCGCCGTAGTCGTAGAGAGCGATCAGCGTCGCGCTGCCCAGTCCAGTCCAGAAACCAGGCGAGAGGCCAGATCCCCTATGAGGAAAATCGAATGCAAGCGCGGCATGAAAGTTGAGCAGGCCGCTCAGCAGAATCCAACCGCCGGTACCCAGAACGATAACCGCAATAATGACAGAGAGCCCGCCGATAGTGCGTATTCTGCGCAGAAGGAGCACGGTATTGAGCAGGCACACCGCGGCAGCAAGCACAGGAATTTGCCAGCCGTGGATGGACGGAACGAGATACTTCGCATACTGCATAAAGCCAACCGCGCCGGAAGCAATCGAAATCGGTCCCACCAGCATGGTCTGCCATAGAAAGAGGAAGCTGAGCAAGCGCCCAAAGCTTTGCGGACCGAAGGCTTGGAGCAGATAGTGATAGGGTCCGCCGGACTGCGGCATAGCCGAGCCAAGCTCCGCCCAAACCAGCCCGTCACAGAGCGCGATCAGCGCGCCCAGGATCCAGCCCAACATGGCCTGCGGGCCCCCCATAGCCGCAAGCACCAGCGGGATTGTGAGGAAAGGCCCGATACCGACCATATTCAGAACGTTGGCCGATACCGCACCCCAGAGACCGACGCCCCGTTCGAGTTCCGGGGGCGCCGTTTCGCGCATGGGTGGGCCGGAGGCCGGCTGCAATGGCAAACCGTTCATCTTGTCATCACGAAAACCCTGCTCTCAAACAATATATTTACATCCCGATCTGCAGCGGACCGCCTATTCGTGTCTTTTCCCCCATTCTCCGCAAATGCGGCAAGGAGCGTTCGAAAAGGGCCGCGGTTCTATACATTTGTTTAGCGGTAACTTTTCTCCTTGAAATAGATCCCATTCGATCTGCCGTTTCCATTCCAGGACACAGACTATCGCGTAGTATCAGCCTCAATACTGATGTAATCTAACACGCTTCAAGGAAAGCCCTTGCAGAAGGAATAGGCATGGCTGACAAATAAACCTTGCCTTTTCGTCACTGCTAACGTAAATTCCTGGTCAACAATTGAATCGGTTCCCGGCTCGGCTTGGATGGCCCGGCTTGGACGGCTTCGCTCGGCTCGGAACGATATGGGAATGGCGGGCTAACTCAATCAGCATCCAATCAAGCGCGGTTCTGGGCAAATGTCCGCTGATGCCGTTCGATTCTCCGGACAACAGGTAAGGTTATCCGGGCCGATTTATGCAGCTTCAGAACTTATAGGAGGCAATCCATGCGGCGCGACCGTGCGTTCATAGCAACCTATCGGCAGATACTTGGCAAACGCGCGTTTCTTGGGATCGCGGTTGTACTAGCCCTGTTCGCCCACGCATTCGGGCAAACGGATACCGGCTCGATTGTAGGATCGGTGCGCGATGTGAGCGGCGCGCTCGTTGTCGGCGCCGACGTTACTATCACCAATAGCGCGACTAACGTGTCGGTTTCGGTAGTTACTAACTCCGACGGCAGTTACCAGGCCCTGCAGCTTATCCCTGGCGTTTACAACGTCAAAGCGGCGCGCCCGGGCTACTCCACCGAGGTGCGCTCCGGCATAACGGTGAATGTGCAGACCAGGGCCCAGGCGGACTTCACCCTCTCCGTAGGCACGGTGCAGACCCAAGTTCAGGTTGCCGCAACCAATCAAGGCTTGCAGACCCAGTCGGCGGAGGTTGGCGGGGTGCTCACTACTGAAACCATCAACAATCTCCCGCTCAACGGGCGCGATTACGACCAACTCGCGCTGCTCGAGCCAGGTGTCTTTCACAACGCCAACACCGAGGTGTCCAATCCGGCGGAAGGCCGCTTCAGCGCGAACGGCAATCTTGAGCTGCAAAACTACTATTCGCTCGACGGCATCGATAACAATACCGGATCGGAAAACCTGCAGGAGCAGTCGGCGCAGGCCGTGATCCCTCCGCCCGACGCTTTACAGGAATTCCGTATTCAGACCAGGACCTATTCAACCGAGTTTGGCACCTCCGCCGGAGCGGTGGTCAATGTCTCCACCAAGTCGGGAACCAACAAGTTTCACGGAGATGTATGGGAATATCTGCAGAACAGCGCGCTGAACGCGAACACCTACTTTAACAACTACGGCGGCTTGCCTAAGGGACACTTCACGCAAAACCAGTTTGGGGGCACCATCGGCGGTCCCATCGTCCGCAATCGTACCTTCTTTTTCGCGGCCTATGAGGCCTTGCTCAGCAGCCAGGCGGAGACCGAGACCGCGATCGTTCCCACCGCGGCCATGAAGACGGGAGATTTCTCCAGCGTGCTGTCGACCCATCCCTTGACCGCCGAGGCAGCCGGCCAACAGGGTTGCATTACAAACAATATTGTCAAGCCCAGTTGCATCGATCCGGTCGGCCAGGCCATCATGGCGCTCTACCCCAACCCCAGCCCGCAGTTGGGAAACGTGAATGTCTTTAGCGGAGCGCCCAATTACCAGTTTGTAACCACGGTGCCTACGAATACACAGACTCTGGATGCGCGTATCGACCACACCCTCAATGCCAAAAATCAGATCTTCGGCCGCTACGCCTACGACCGCTCCAATTATCAGTCGCCTCTATGGACTTCGAATCCGATCGCGGGAAACGGCAACTTCGCCACGCAATACATCCTCCACGATCAATCCCTCGCCCTGGGATGGACTTATACTCCATCCTCCTCGCTGGTAAACACCGCTCATTTCGGCTATCTGCGGGATTTTTCCCATAGCGATCCGGTAAACCTCACGCTCGGAGTCTCCGACGCCCCGCAGTTCGGCCTGACCGGCATTCCCGTCGGACCGGAGACGGCGGGCATTCCTCCTAACTACATCTCGGGTCTGCAGACGATTGGTTCCTCCATCTACCGGCCTCAGTTCCAGGTAGCGCAGGTATTTCAGTTCGTGGATGACATTTATAAACTGATCGGCAATCATAGTCTGCAGTTTGGCTATGAATACCATCAGAACTCGCTAAACTTTTTCGATCTTGAGGCTCCTCAGGGCGTAATCTTCGGGACCGGAATCTACAGCGGGAGCTCTGGTTTCGGAGTCGCCGATTATCTTATGGGCAATGTCTCCGAAGCGATCTTTGAGACTGCCCTCGAAGTAAATAACTATATCCGAGGTAATTCGGTCTACGCGCAGGATACGTGGCGGATAAAGCCCAATTTAACGGTCAACTACGGGCTCCGCTACGAGCTCTATCCGCCGTTTTGGCTGAACCGGGACAACAGAACATCGAACTTCAGCCCGGCCAACGGGGGAGAGATCGTCAGCGCAACCGGCAACAGTGGGCTCTATGGACGCACGCTCATTCACCCTGACAACTTGAATTTCGCGCCCCGTATCGGCTTCGCCTATCACGTGGCTCCGCCTTTGGTCTTCCGCGGCGGGTTTGGCATCTTCCATCAGTTCATCAACCGGATCGGATCCGAATCGATGCTGCAGCTCAACCCGCCCTTCCTGCTCAATGATTCAATTTCCCAGCAAATTGGAAGCACCACTCCGGTTTTCCAGCTTAAGAATGGATTCCCTTCGCAACGGCTGATTGAGGAAGGCGTCAACCTTCCTTCTCTGCAAATCCGGGCGCAGGATCCGAATGAACGCACCAGCTATGTGGAGCAGGCGAGCTTCGGGCCGCAGATTCAGCTCAGCAGCGATACCGTGCTGAGTCTCAACTGGATCGGCAACTGGGGACGGAAGATGAACCGCTTGCGCAATGCCAACCAAGGCGAGGTTACGGGCTTCAGCGGCGGATCGCCTGTCATTACCTTTCCTTACGCCAACCTCAACACTATTCTGCAGTCGGTCAAGGGCGCAGGGCAGCATGCCTTCCTGGAGCTTGCGACCAATGACGGCAATACCGATTTCAACGCGCTCGAAGTCGATCTCCAGCGCCAGTTCAAAAGTAGGTTGAGTTATCAGATCAGCTATACCTGGTCGCATAATATGGCGGATTACGGGGATAACCTCACCAATGGCGGCTCCGGCGCGCAACCGCAGAACTCCTATGACTATGCTCATGAGATGAGCTACTCGGCTCAGGATGTCCGTAATAGGCTGGTGGGCAATGCGATATGGGAGCTGCCCATCGGGCAGGGCGGCTGGATCATGAGAAATGACACCCTCACGGACCGCCTCTTGGGACACTGGCAGTTGAATGGGATTGTCAGCCTGCAAAATGGCATACCGTTCACCGTCACCGCTCCGGATGAAAGCTTCACTGGTTCAAGCCATGCGTCCTATCCGAACTGCGGAACAAATCCCTATGCCGGAGCTTCAAAAAATCCAAGTCAGTTTGCCGGCAGTAAGTCGCCTGGGTCCTTCTTGAACCTGGCAAACTTTACCACTCCCGCGCCGGGAGATTTCGGCACCTGCCGTCCGCGCGCCTTCCACGGCCCGGGCATCGAAGAGACGGATCTAAGCCTCTTCAAGAGTTTCCCGCTGGGGGAGGCGCGCAGACTCGAATTTCGCGCTGAGTTCTTCAATGCCTTCAATCACCCAAGCTTCGCCAATCCGGCCGCCAGCATTGCGGCTCCTGGAGGCTTCGGCAAGAGCACGGCGACGACCATTAATCCTCGCAACCTGCAGCTCGCCGGGAAATTCTTCTTCTGATGATCGTGACAATGAGAAACAGCAGACTTAGTTTCGCGCTCTCCTGCGCGATGATTTTCACCGCATTGATCCTGTACGCTCCCAGGTCGTTTGCTGAAATGCCCTGCCCGGTTCAAGGAAATGTTCGCCAGGATGCCCGGGCCATAGCCGAGAACCGCGGGGCCGCTGCTCTCTCCGTTGCACTCGAAAAACTGCACACCCGGGCCAGCATGCTGATGATCACCGCCCACCCGGACGACGAAGACGGCGCCACGCTTGCCTATGTCTCCCGCACGTTAGGGGGCCGGGTCGGCCTGATGACCCTCAACCGGGGCGAGGGCGGCGCGAATGTAATGTCTTCCGATTTGTGGGATGCGCTGGGATTGGTGCGTACCGAAGAACTGCTCCAGGCGGACCGGTATTATTGTGCCTCCCAGTACTTTTCCATCGCCACCGATTACGGCTTCTCCAAGAGCCTGGACGAGGCATTGAAAAAATGGGGCGGTGACGATGGCCAAGTTTTCTACGATGTGGTTCGTGTGGTGCGGCTGACCCGTCCGCTGGTGATCGCCTCGGTCTTTGTAGGCGGTCCTTCCGATGGCCACGGGAACCATGCCGCTGCTGGTATGTGGGCGCAAAAGGTCTTTCTTGCCGCGGGCGACCCTAAGGTCTTCCCTGACCAGATCAGAGATGGTCTCAGGCCCTGGAATCCCATGAAAGAATACGCGCGCGTTCCCTTCTCTCTGGAGGAGGGACACGTTTCCCCCAAGGGCCTCTACGATTACGCGACCCACCGCTGGGACCCTGCCGGCGTGCAGAATTATATCTCCGGAAAATTTGAGCCGGGAGCTGTAAGCGCTACCGTCCAGATACAGGTCGGCTCCTATAGTCCGGCCAACGGTTTGAGCGACCAGCAGATCTCGCGCACCGGCCTTGGTTTTCAAAAATCTCAGAATGGCGGCGGTGATATTCCGGCCGCTGGACCGGCAGATTCCGCATACCACCGCTTCGGCTCGCGTTTCCAAGCTGCCGATAAGGAGAAGTCTTTCTTCGATGGCATCGACATATCCCTGCAAGGGATTGCCGATCTCGCCGGCGCCCAGGAGCACGGCTTCCTGACCAAGGGGCTCGGCGCCATCAACGGGTTGGTTGACGACGCCATCAAAAATTATTCCGTTCGCGATCCGAGCGCCATCGCCCCTATCCTGGCTCAAGGACTCAAGGCGACCAACGATCTCGTCAGTCAGGTCAATCAAAGTCAGCTCTCGGCGGATGCGAAGTACGATGTTCTGCATGAAATCAAGGTCAAACAGGCGCAGTTCAACGACGCTCTTGCGCTCTCGCTCGGCCTCTCGATGACCGCAAATGTCACCCAGGAGCATCCGGACTCCGGATTCATGGCGCGCTTCCGCGGAGATCAGCCGACCTTTCAAATGGCAATTCCCGGCCAGCACTTCCCTGTCCTGGTTCACCTGGCCGAAGCCAGTCCGGTCGCGGTAACCGTCGATAAGATTTCGCTGAAGATGGAAGGCGCGAACGGTTCAGCCATTCAGCCCGCGGGCAGCAGCTCAGGCCAGCTCGACGGCGGCGGCATCTTCAACGCGCGCTTCGAAGTCCAGGTACCGGAGGCTACCAGTTATACCAAGCCCTATTTCTCCCGCCCAGGTCTGGAGCAGCCATATTACGATGTGCTAGTGCCCAAGGACCGGGATTTGCCGCTTGCGCCTTATCCGCTCGAAGCAAAGGCCCTTGCAACCTATAACGGGGTCCAGGTGCATTTGGCGGAGGCCGTGCAGACTGTCGATCGCCAAGTGGGCCCGGGAATTATCTTTCATCCCATGCCCATCGGACCGGCCATCTCGGTGACCATGCTGCAGAGCGCCGGGATCGTTCCGCTGGGCAAGAACTCCTTCGCCATGAACGTCCGCATCCACAGCAACGTGAAAGGCCCGGCGCAGGGCAGCCTTCACTTGGATATGCCCCAAGGCTGGAAATCGCAACCGGCCGCCGCGCCCTTCTCCTTCGCTCAGGATGGGCAGGAACAGATCGTTACCTTCAACGTCTCTCCAACCAAATTGGCGGAGCAGGCGTATCACCTTACGGCCGTGGCAAGCTATAACAATCACGATTACAAAGAAGGCTATGTTGAAGTCGGCTACCCGGGTCTAAGACCTTACTATCTCTACAGCGACGCAAGCTACCAAACTACCGGAACGGATGTGAAGGTCGCTCCCAATCTTCAAGTCGGCTATATCCAAGGCAGCGGCGACGATGTGCCAAACTCGCTTGAGAATCTCGGGATTGGTGTCCACTTTCTTACTGCGGAAGATCTGGCGGGCGGCGATCTTTCCAAATACAACGTCATCCTGGTTGGCGTGCGGGCGTATGCAGTGCGCAGCGATCTGGTGGCCTACAACGGCCGGCTGCTCGATTACGTCAAGCGCGGCGGCACAATGGTTGTGCAGTATCAAACGCCGGAGTTCGATCACAACTTCGGGCCTTATCCTTACAGCATGACTTCAGACCCCGAAGAAGTCACCGATGAGAATTCTCCGATCGCATTTCTGGAGCCTTCTAACCCGGTCTTGATCTGGCCCAATAAAATAACAGCGAAGGACTTTACCGGCTGGATTGAGGAACGCGGCTCGAAATTCATGAATTCATGGGATCCGCGATATCAGGCCCCGCTTGAAACCCACGACCCGGGTCAGGAGCCGCAAAAGGGCGGCCTGCTGATCGCCCGTTACGGCTCCGGAATCTATGTGTATACCGCATATGCGTTCTATCGCGAACTCCCGCTGGGAGTTCCCGGTGCATATCGTATTTTTGCAAATCTAATAAGCCTGGCCTCAAATACCGCAGCCCGGGCACAAGCTGTGAACTCAGCCGCCGCTCAGTAAAAACATAATGCAAATCAGAGCATGGCTCCTGCCGCTCTTTATCTCGATTATCGTGACAGATGCGGCCGCCGCTCTTCCGGCATGGCCTCCGCCCGGAGGTGAAGGACCGTGCGCAGTCAGCAAAGAGACAGATGTGCCCGCGCGTATGCGGGACGGCGTAATTCTGAAAGCGGACGTATACCGCCCCAAGACTGCGGAGCTGGTCCCGGTTATCTTGATGCGTACTCAGTACGGAAAAGCCGCAGCGCAGGTGCAGCCATCGCGTTTTCAGACCCCCGCTTGGTTCGCTTCTCACTGCTACATCGTCGTGATTCAGGATATTCGCGGGCAATATGCCTCCCAGGGAACTTTCTATGAGTATGCAAATGACCGCAACGATGGTTACGATTCCGTCGAGTGGGCAGCTCGCCTGCCGGGCTCCGACGGCAAGGTAGGAATGTACGGCTCCTCTTATGTGGGCGCCACGCAGTGGCTTGCCGCGACCGCCAGCCCTCCTTCGCTCAAGACCATTGTTCCCTCAAATACCGCTTCCGATTATTACGATGGCTGGACCTACGAGGATGGCGCCTTTCGTCTGGCCTTTATCGATATCTGGATGATGGAAGATATTGTCAGCTCCGCAGCCGCCAATCGCGGGGATACAAAGCTAAGCGCCACGCTGCTTGAGCAGAGTAAAGCCCTCGCCAAATGGATGCACTTCGTGCCTTACGATCGATTCCCTCCGTTCCATCCGGAGGATCCGGCCGTAGCGCCATACTACTTCGACGCTATCAAGCACTCGACCGACGACGCTTACTGGCAGGCGTTCAGCATCCAGTCGAGATACAACAAGGTCAATGTGCCGGTCTTAGCTTTCGATGGCTGGTACGACGCTTTTCTCAACGGCGCCTTGCGAAACTTTACCGGAATGCGCACTCAGGGCGCCAACGGCTTTGCACGAACCAATCAGCGCATTGTGATCGGACCCTGGGAGCATCTCGGATGGGGGCGGCCGGACAGTCCCGTCAGTCCGCGGCTCAAAGCTCTTGGCCCGGTCGCCAATAGTCCGGTCAACCAGCTAATGCTTGCCTGGTTCGATCACTTCCTCAAGGGCAAGGACAACGGCCTAAGCACTGGGCCCGCGCGTCGATTACTTTGAGATGGGTGAGAACAAATGGCATACATCCAGGGATTGGCCGTTGGCGGCTACGCAATATCAAAAATGGTATCTGGCAAGCGGCGGACATGCGGCGTCTGTGATGGGCGATGGCGTGCTGAGTACGGCTGCTCCCAAAATAGACAGCCGCAATGCAGCCGAAAAGAAAGATGACGCGGCGTCAGATGAGTTCGTCTATGATCCATCGAATCCGGTGCCCAGCGTTGGCGGCCACTCATGCTGCTCCTGGACGAGTGGCCCGCAGGGCCGCTTCGATCAATCTGCGATAGAACAGCGGAGCGATATCCTTGTTTATTCCAGTCAGCCGCTCACTGCGCCTTTAGAAGTAACAGGTCCGGTAACTGTCACTTTGTATGCCAGGTCTTCGTCATCGGATACAGACTTCACCGCCAAGCTGGTGGATGTTTTTCCCGATGGTACGGCAGTGAACCTGGCCAACGGAATCCTGGCTACCCGCAGCCGCGAGTCTCTATCCCATCCCTCGCCCATCGAGCCGGGCCGGATTTACCAATACAAGATAAACGTTTGGCCAACCAGCAATCTTTTTCTTGCCGGACACAGAATTCGCCTGGAGATTTCTTCCAGCGATTTTCCCCAATTTGCTCCCAATCCAAATACCGGCGCCCGCTTCGGTACCAGCACGAAATGGATTACGGCCAAGCAGACCATAATTCATGACAGCCGGCATCCGTCCGCGCTTACGCTTGCCTGTTATTCCGCGGGGCTCTGAGCAGTCAAGCTGAGAATGCCGCGCCCCAGAGGTGACTGAGATCGCCTTAACGATGCGCCCAAACGCGATACTCCGTGACCCGGCCGCTGGCGTCCTTTTGCGCGGTGAAGCGGTCTATCTGAATCGGACCCGAAATGGCCTGGATGCGCTCTAATAGCTGCGCCGGCACATCCCCCTGCTTGCCTGTGTTTTTGAGCTGGCTGGCTCCGACTTCATAGATGAAGCGATCCGTTCCATTCGTCTTTACCAGCACTTCACTTCCGGTGGTACGGGTCTCCTGAGGCCGCTCCCGATAATTGATCAAAAGCGGCGAGAAGAATAAAAATGCCAGGATAAGCGTCACCATCACGTCATAATGGAAACTGCCTCGCGGATAAGTCCAAAAAAAATAGCTCTTTAAGATCTTCCCCATCGTGCTCTCATCCCTTTCCAGTCGCTTGGGTGCCCCATATTACCCCGTGTCTTTGGATGCTCAAGGGCCAAGCCGGATTATCCGCTCGCCGTCCATATACGGCGCCAGCGCCTCAGGCAGACAAACCGAGCCATCGGCCTGCTGATAGTTCTCCAGAATGGCAAGCCAGGTACGCCCAACCGCTAATCCGCTGCCATTCAACGTGTGGATGAACTCCGCTTTGCTCTTGCCTTTGGGCTTGTAGCGTATATTCGCCCGGCGCGCCTGATAGGCTTCGAAATTCGAGCAGGAAGAGATTTCCCGAAAGAGTCCCTGCCCCGGAAGCCACACTTCCAGGTCGTAGGTTTTTGCTGAAGCTGCTCCGGTATCGGCGGCGCACAGCAACATCTTGCGGTAAGGAAGTTCCAGCCGCTGAAGGATCTTCTCGGCATGCCCGGTCAACTTCTCATGCTGGTCATTCGATTCCTCAGGACGCACAAACTTCACCATCTCGACTTTCTGAAATTGATGCTGCCGGATGATGCCGCGAACATCCTTGCCATAAGCACCTGCTTCAGAGCGGAAGCAGGGTGTATAAGCCGTGAGACTCATTGGCAAATCGGCTTCTTCGAGGATCTCATCGCGATAAAGATTAGTCACCGGAACCTCAGCCGTAGGGATCAACCAGTGATCGCTGCCTTCGCACTTAAACAGATCCTCAGCGAACTTGGGGAGTTGCCCGGTACCGAACAAGGATTCGCTATTGACCAGAAATGGCGGCAGCACTTCGCGATATCCATGTTCCCGGCGATGGAGATCCAGCATGAAGTTGGCCAGCGCCCGCTCCAGACGTGCTCCCTGGTCCCAATAAACGGCGAAACGTGCTCCGGAAATCTTGGCCGCTCTCTCCAGATCCAAAATACCCAGCCTTGCCCCAAGCTCCCAGTGAGGCTGAGGAGGAAAGTCGAATTGCCGAGGCTCTCCCCATCGTGCAACCTCTACATTGTCTTTTTCGCTCTTGCCCGCCGGCACGCTCTCCTGCAGAAGGTTCGGGATGCGTATCAGCAGCGACCGCATGGACTCTTGTGCTTCGGATGCACTCCGCTCAAGCGCCTCCATTGAGTCTTTCAGCGAGAGCGTCTGCTCCACCAAGGCACTGGCATCCTCGCCCGCTCTCTTGCGGCGGCCCACTTCGCTACTCAGCCTATTCAGCTCGGCCTTAAGCGTTTCGGCCTGGGTAATCCGTTCGCGCCGCACCGTATCCAGTTCGCGAAAACCGCCCAGCAATTCTTCAGGATCCTGTCCTCGGGCCTGGATCTTCTCTTTGACCAAATCGAGATTGGCCCGCACGAAATTGAGATCAAGCATAAGGAATTACTTTATAACGTTTCCCCTCAGAGTGGAGGCTTAGGCGGTTTGACCGGAGTCGCCACTGCTGTGCCGGTAACTTTGACCTGACGGCGGAAGAGTTTGCCGTTTTCAGTTACATAGAGCCAGTCCAGATTTTTGCCTGCGAAAACAACACTGGAGATGGTTCCGTGCTCGGGCGGGTTCAATATCTCGGCGACGCGGCCATTTGCTTCGCAAATCTGAAGACCTGCCGCAGTGGCGAAATAGACTTGACCGATAGAATCTTCCGTGACTCCCTTGGTCTCGCTCATCCATCCCGCTTCAGGCATCTCCAAACGATAGAAGGGCTCTCCATTGATCAGTGAATCGTCGCGCGCAATCTGGAATGACCAGCTGAATCTAGATTGCGCATCCGCGACCACCAGCATGGCCTGATCCGGGGAGAGAGCTATGGCCGCCGGCTGCGCGAGTTCTCCACCCTGATACACCACGTGTATCCCGCCTGCCGCATCCACCAAGCCGATGGTTTTATCGACCGCATCGACGAAGTACAGCGTGCGCTTGGAGGTGATCGCGAGGGCATTGGCTTCGACATTGCCGGCCACTACCTTTTCGTCTCCTTTCGCGCCGTAGGAGACAATGCGTTTGCGCGCGGGCTGCGATGCGTATAAGCGGCCGCCGGGGCCAACCTCGAGCGCCGTCGCGCCGGATGAGTGGCCGTTGAACAGTGTCACTTTGCCTGCCGGATCCGATTTGTAAATACGGCCGGCGCTTGGGTCGGCGAAAAATACATTGCCATCCTTATCGGTTGCAGGACTTGTAACGGAGCTATAGACTCCGCCAACCTGCTCCCAGGGCTTATCCGCCCATACTGTGGAATACACCTTGCCGCGAGGATCCCAGCCCGCCTGGTGCATGGCGGCAGGCTCGTGGACAACGATGGGATTGGGATAATCGCGCCACAACCAGCGGAGAGCGTCGGGCATGATGGCCGCTCCCTGTTTCATATTGTGGCCCTCGTCTCCCATCACCAGCTTGGCGTCGTAGCCGGAATATTCCAGCGCCTGAAACATTACCTGGTTGTTGATCGGCCAACTGCCTGCGTAGAAAAATCCATAAGGTTCGGCTGGAACGATATGATCGTTGGTTCCATCTTGCAGGAAGATGCGCAGAGGTTTCGGCTCGGTCTTCCGGATAAGAGCGGGTAAAGTATCGGCGCCCTTCATCGCGACGTAAGTGCCAATAAAGCTCAGCACGCGATGGAACTGGTCGGGACGGTTCCACGCCGCCATGAAAGCGCCTACCGCTCCGGTGCTGACGCCGCTGATGGCATGGTCATTGGGATTCTGCGAGAGGTTGTACTTGTTCGCCACTTGGGGAATGAGTTCTTCCAGCAGAAAACGGGAATAGCGATCGCTCAGCGAATCGTATTCAAAGACCCTTTCAAAGCGATTCTGCGCCTGATCGGAGACCGCGGGCAGCACTCCGGGATCGACAAAGATGCCGATCAGCGGCGGCAATTCATGTTTTGCGATGAGGTTGTCAAGCACCACGGGCACGCGTTCTTTGTCGCTCAGAAATCCGCTGCCATCGAGAAAGATCATGAAGGGCGCTGGTTTTTGAGAGTCATATTGCGCCGGCACATAGACGGAATACTTGTGCGGAGTGCCGGGATAAAAAGCGCCCGGTGCAAGTGTATAACCGGTGACCACGCCTTTAGGTACTCCGCTCTGAGGCTGCGAATCCGGACCAAGCGAGTAGGTCTGCGCCTGCAGCAGAATAGCGGCGCACAAAAGCGCCGCGATAGCGAGTTGTCTCATAAGCGAATCCAGACCCCAGGACTGCGGGGAAAGTATACCTTGCAGGTTCGCTCCGCTCGGAATGGCGCTGCGGACACACGGGATGAATACGCGCCCCAGGTTCGCGAAGCTTACCTGGGCACCCGGCTCTGCGCCCCAGTGAAAATTCGCTGAACAGTTCACTCTTTTAAAGCTGAAGGATTTTGAGACCTGGAATGAGACGGAAGTGCCGGAGATTAAAGGTCAGAACAGAGAAACCAAGCGAGAGTGCCGTAGCTCCAATAAGCAAATCTCCGAAAGGAACAGTGACGCCTTGGACTTGCTGCTCACCGTCCAGTTTCCCGGCCAGCATTGCAGCCTCTTTCGTGTAGGGATACACGGTCATATCGCGGAGCAGTTCTTCAATGAAAGACTGGCGGCGCAGCCCCATCTCTGAATTCTGTGCGCGGTAGATTCCATGGACAAGTTCAGTTAGCCCAACGGAAGAGATCGCGGCTTCTGTATCGCCTGCTACGGCGACCACCTGCTCTATCAACTTCTCGACCGTATCCCCTCTGCGCTCGGCACTGATGACGATGCTTGAGTCGAGGATCAGTCCCATGAGCTTTCTAACGGCTCGGGATGACTCTTGATGGCTGCTTCCAAATCCGCGGCAAAGCCACAGTCCAGTGTGACTGCGGAGCCATGTTCCCTAGCGAGACGAAGAGATTCTGAAAGCCGCCGCACAGGACGCTCTGCAGCGACGCGCAATACAACCCGGAGGGACGCATCATCTCCGATAACGACCTCTGCACCTGCGCGCACTCGCGCCATCAGCCCGGGGAAGTCACGGGCCGCGTCCGCTTCCGAAACGTAGATCGTTGCCACATTCAGATGATACATCGAATCCCTGCTTGCTTCTCCTCGCCAAACCAATGATGAGCGAGTCAAGATCTCCTTTTTCGGCAACTTGGATTCCGGCCGCATAGGAAAACCTGGCCTGACCTGAGGACAGTGTCTTACAAGTCGCTTCGTTGGACGATCTAATGGCAACCAAAGTCAAGGTCCTTCTGCAACGAGTTGTAGCCAAAGATTACAAGGATATAGCTGCAATGGTCGAAGCGGGCGTGCGAATAGAAAGAGGCCTTGCAGGAGCGGCGCGCATGTATGGCCCTGCATTTCAGGCAAGTGAGAGCCTGAAGGCGATGGTGTTCTTTGAGGGTGGAGACTTAGACGTGCTCACCCAGAGGGAAAAAAGAATCCTCATCCAGGTATCGCAATGTGTCCGTGAGCTGCCAAACGTGACGCTGATTCGGAGATTGTCGATTGCCCACGAAGAAAGCCGCTTAGACCTGTGAACTGCTTCTTCTTGGAGACATAACGTTACGTTTAGTATCCCCGCGAAAAACGCCGCCAAGCGCACCGCCGGCCGATTGCTTCCGAACACCGCCGCCATTTGCGATACTGTTAGCGGTTATGTCGAAATTCAAACGCAGCCTCTGCCGGTTGCTCATTGTCGTACTCATTTTCGCTTTTGCGCCGCAGGTTCATGCGAGCGCTTATGACGCCCATCCCAAGCTGGTCATCCTCTTGGTGATCGATCAGTTTCGCGCCGACTATCTGGATCGTTACCGCGCCGACTTCAAGGGACGAGGTTTCCGTCTCTTCCTCGACCACGGCGCCTACTTTGAAGATTGCTACTACGATTACGCCAACACTAAGACGGCGCCCGGCCACGCCACTCTGGCCACCGGCGCCTACACGGACGGGCACGGCATCTCCTCAAACGAATGGTGGGACTTGGGCCGCAACAAGCAGCACACGGTCAGCTCGGTCGAGGACGAACGCTATCATCTTGTAGGAATGCCCAATGGCAGCCATGCGGGCCCCGGAGTTTCGCCGCTCAACCTTCGCGCCTCCACCATCGGCGACTCGCTGCGCCTAGCCACGCAAGGTCAATCCAAGGTCTTCGGCATCTCGCTGAAAGATCGCGCGGCAATTCTGCCGGCCGGCTACTCCGCTAATGGAGCCTACTGGATCGATCCGGCCTCGGGCTTTTTTATCACCTCGAGCTACTATATGTCCGCGCTTCCCGATTGGGTCAATACCTTCAATACCGGCGGCCGCATCGATCAGGCCGAGCAGGAGGCAGGAGTATCCGGCGCCAAGCAGTTCTTCAATACTGTCGGACCCACCCCGGCTGCGAATGCCTACGAACTGGACTTCGCGCGCGCGCTGATCCAAAACGAGCAGCTGGGCAGGCACTCCGTGACCGACCTGCTCACCATTAGCCTCTCGGCCAATGACCTCCTCGGCCATGCAGTTGGACCGGACTCGCCGGAAGAGCGCCAGATGATCGATAGCCTCGATCAGCAACTCGATGGGTTCTTCACTTGGCTCGAAAAAAATGTTCCGGGCGGTTTAGCCAACGTGTGGATCGCCTTCTCGGCGGATCATGGAGTGGCCCCGGTAGCATCGCAAGCTGCCGCTCTCGGAATGCCCGCCGCAGGGTTCGATATGCATAAGCTTACCGCCAGCCTGAACGACACAATGAACGCAAAATTCTCACCTGGGGAAAAAGTGGAGTACCTGTTGCCGCAGCAGGATCTGCCGTACCTGGCGCTGAATGAACCTTCTTTCGAAGTCGCAGGCATCAACGAGCATGAGGCCGAACAGGCGATCGCGCAGGCCATACCTGGCGCCGTCGCCGCCTTAGCTCCGCCTGCGGGCCAGATCATCCCGGCTAACAAAACCGTGCAGAGCCCCGCAGCGGCGGCGGCAAATCCAGCGTCCACTCCGGCCGCGCGTCCCACACAGCTGCCCAAGGCTAAAACCAACAGCACTTCCTCCAAGGCGCCGCAGACTGCCAATTCCGCGGCCGGCCCCAAACCAGCCGCGAACACGGCGCAGAGCTCCCCAGGAGAGCAAAGCGCGGCCGTGGAACCGTCTGCGGTACGCCTGACGCCAACACCTGTGGTGGTTCGCACCTATTCCCGCGAGCAACTTGCCTCAGGCCAGTTCGCTGCTTCGGAATGGGGGCTGCTGCTGGCCCATAGCTACAGCCCAAACGGCGGCTGGTACGTGATGGTGATTCCCGAGGCCTTTCAGATGCCGGCTCTCCACGCCGGAACCACCCACTTCAGTCCCTGGTCATACGACCGGCATGTGCCGCTTGGTTTCTATGGCACTCCGTTCACTCCTGGTATCTACCATGGGCGCGTTCAGCCGGTAGATCTTGCCGCGACACTGGCTTCCCTGCTTGGTGTCAATCAACCTTCCGCCTCGATTGGCGCGGTGCTCACGCAGGCAATTCACAACGTGCCTGCCCCGGCCGCGCTGGGATCCCGGACACGGCGCGAGCGGCGTCCGTCGGAGCCGCGCACAACTGCGCCCAGGCACTCGCCTCTAGAGGATCGGCATTCCCAGTGAAGCCGGAGATGAGCGTTGAATTCGCCGGTCTGCACTTGCGCAATCCTGTGATTGCGGCTAGCGGCACATTCGGTTACGGCGTGGAATTTGAAGATATCGTCTCGCTCGACCGTATCGGCGGATTCGTCACGAAGGGCTTGTCGTGGGAGCCGATGGGCGGGAATCAGCCGCCGCGTCTCATCGAAACAGCCGCCGGGATGATCAACGCTATCGGGCTGCAGAACATCGGAGTTCAAACGTTTATCGAAAAGAAGCTTCCCTCGCTCAAGCGTTACCCCGGAACAGCATGCATTGCCAACGTTTTCGGCTATCAGATCCGGGATTATATCGCCGTCATCGAGGCGCTCAATGAGGCCGATGGAATAGCCGCTTATGAGTTAAACGTCTCCTGCCCCAACACCCAGCACGGCGGGATGATTTTTGGCACAGACACCGGCATTCTCGATCAACTGGTCACACGCGCTAAGGCGGTAGCCAAGCGGCCGGTCATCGTGAAGCTCTCTCCGAATGTCACTTCCATCGCCGAGATGGCGCGCTGCGCGGAGAGCGCCGGAGCCGATGCGCTGTCACTGGTTAATACCTTCCTGGCACTCTCGATTGATGTGGAAAGCCGTCGCCCGCGCATAGCAAACATGACCGGAGGGCTCTCCGGACCGGCCATTAAGCCTATTGCAGTGCGCATGGTTTATGAGGCTTCCTGCGCCGTCTCCATTCCCATTTGCGGCATCGGCGGCATAGCGAATGCGGAAGATGCTATCGAGTTCCTGCTGGCCGGCGCCAGAGCCGTCCAGGTTGGCAGCGCCAGCTATGCCGATCCCCGAGCGGTTCAACGGATCGCCGAGTCTCTGGAACGTTGGTGCGTCCGGCACAACGTAGTCCGCTTGAGCGAACTGACCGGAAGCCTGGATTTCAGCCCAAGGGGTTCTCTAGAACGCAAATAGAGATAAGAATGTGAAATAGAGAACCAGGAAACTAGAAACCCAAAGGGCTTATGCGACAGTTCGCGTGAGCCGCTCCCGCAACTCCTGGGGAATATGCTCTTGCAGCATTCGCGCCCGCGTCATGGCTACACCCGTCAAATACACCGGCGCGGGAGTGGCCACCGCTACCAGCACCCAGGTGACCAACGACACCAGCAGACCGGCAATTGCAGCCGCCTGCAACGTGAGCACAATCGACATCTGCCCCAAATGCTCTACCAGTTCCCAATGATGCGCAGGCTGTAAGTGATGGATGACCGCCAGCCCAAACAAAAACACCGCAATTGAGAGCGTGCTCAAGCTGAGCAGCGCCACGTCCACCGTGCGATGCAGCCGCTGACGGGAGCGGCAATGGTCACACTCCGCGAGATGCTGCTCGTAGTCGCACCGCATTTCGGGGGTAATCCCGGAGATGTCGTATCTCCAACTTGAAAGTATGTCGCCAACGACTCGATCTCTGCAGGTAGTCATTTGCATTTGTCTTCGTCCTGTTCTTCACTGTTCCCCAGCCGGCGGCCAGACCCAGCGCAACAGTTAACATAATGGTAACAATCCAAGTCCCGCTTTTCCAGCAGGGGCACCGTCGACAAAATAAAAAATCGCGCCTAAGAACCTTTCTTTACAAGCAAATAGCCTCAAGCGGCGCATTCTGCTCGGCAAGGAGCAGTTTATTGGCCAAAAGACTCATCCGGTCCCGCAGCGCTCTTTCGGCCATAACCCGGGCCAGTTCCGGCAAATTGTTACATTCAGAGAGATGCGCCAGGATGACATAGGAAGCGCATCCGTCATAGTTTTTCTCTAGAAATTCCGCGGCCGCTTCATTGGATAAATGACCGACGCGCGACAGAACACGCTGTTTCACCGACCATGGATAGGGCCCGTCGCGCAGCATCTCCAGATCGTGATTGCTTTCGAGCATGAGCATGTCACATCTTTTAAGCGCCATCCTTACGTTCGGCGGCATGTAACCCAGGTCGGTCGCCATACCGGCGCGAACGCCTTCAGCCTCGAAGACAAAGCCCACCGGATCGGCCGCGTCGTGGGGAATGGTAAACGGGGTTATTGCAATATCGCCGATAGAAAATCCGTTACCGGCTACGAAGTATTCCACTGCCGGCAAAGCACAGGGATCCCCTTCTTTCGCCGGCGTATTCTCTTCCCGGCATCCGGTCCTATCCGGACAGCTCTGCGGCGCGTGCGATCCGGGCCCAGTCTCCATCCCGGTTTCGATCCCGTTTTCGACGCCGGTTTCGATAACATCCGGCTGACCAGATCCTGAAAGATCGGGCGCCTCAGTTTGCTCCCGGGCTTTCATCTCTTCGCGCTGGGCAAGCCACTCCGCGTAGGTGATGCGTTTATGCGGCATCATCCAGCGCATCCAGGCCCGGTGAGTCGCTTCGGTAAAGTAAACCGGAACGCCCAGCTTGCGCGCCAGCACCGCGACACCCTGCACATGGTCCTGATGCTCATGGGTAATCAAAAGTGCGTCGATCTCGCCCGGATCCTCTCCCGCTATCTGCATCCGCTTGAGCAGCTCCCTGCAGGAAAGCCCGGCATCCACCAGGAGACGGGTGCGGCTGCTGGCAACAACCGCGCTGTTGCCCTTAGAACCAGAAGCCAGCACCGTCATCCGCATCATTGGTTCAGGATACTCTTGCTTGGAGTGGAAGAGTCGTACCATCGCCGGCTCCCCCTTGGCGAAGAATGGACATCCAGTGAAGAATGGACATCAGTATTGATAGAAACCGCGGCCTGACTTCCGCCCCAGCCAGCCGGCATCCACCATGCGAATCAGAAGCGGACATGGCCGGTACTTGGGATCGCCTAAACTCTCCTGCAAGACCCGCATGATATCCAGACATACATCCAGGCCGATGAAATCGGCCAGAGCCAGCGGTCCCATGGGATGCGCCATGCCCAACTTGAAAACATCGTCTACCGCCTGAGGAACCGCAACGCCTTCCATGACAGCAAACATGGCCTCGTTGAGCAGCGGCATAAGCACCCGATTGGAGATGAATCCCGGTGAATCGTTGACTTCGACCGGCGCTTTATCTAATTGTTCAGCGATCATCTTCACCCGAAGGAAGACTTCTTCGCCGGTTTCGAGGCCACGGACAATCTCCACCAGCTTCATCACCGGCACGGGATTGAAAAAATGCATCCCGATCACCTGGTTGGGCCGTTTCGTCTGTGCTGCCAGCCGGGTGATGGAAATAGAAGAGGTGTTGGAAGCCAAAATGGCCTGCGGCTGCAAAATCCGGTCGAGAGCTTGAAAGATCTCTTGCTTTACAAGAAAGCGTTCCGGGGCAGCTTCGATCACAAGTCCGCACTCCGCCAGCAACCCGCGGTCTAGAGTGCCGCGCATGGACTGCAACGTGGCTTGGGCCTGATCCGCCGTCGTTTTACCTTTGCCGATTTCACGGTCCAGATTGGCCTTGACCGCGGACAGCCCGCGATCGACAAAGCGCTGCTCCACGTCATGCAGCAGCACCTGAAAGCCCTTTCGAGCAAAGGCATGGGCGATGCCGCTGCCCATGGTTCCGGCGCCGATCACACCGACTGTTTTGATTTCGAGCATTTGGAGGCACCTCAAGAAAGCGAAATCTATGCACGCTAAGGATCACTCTGGGCCATTTTATGTTCTCAACAGCCTCGCATAAGCTGAGCGATAGAGGGCGCATTCGATTTCAAGTTGAAACCAGCCTCAGAACGTCGCGGTTAAGCTCCAGGCGCTCTGTAGTTGAATCAATCGCATAAAAGTTCTTCATTGCATCTCGAGGCCATTTGTGCGATAACTACGTCATGCGAAGTACGCGAAACGTAGTAAAGAAGGAAGAGGGTGCGGGAATGGGGCACTATTCCGACCCGCCGTTGCTTGTGCTTGCCAGCCTCGCTAATGGACCGAAGCATGGACACGCGATGGTCCAAGACATTGCACAGCTTTGCGGAACTCGTCTGGGTCCGGGAACGCTGTATGGGGCAATCGCTCGCCTGGAACGACAGGGATGGATTGAGCCGCTGCCACCGGAAGAACGTCGTCAGCCTTACCGCATCACCAGTGAGGGCGTTCGTATTCTCCGGGCCAAACTGATCACTCTCCAGCAGTTCAGCAAAGCCGGTCTGGGGAGGTTGGAAGCACTATGAATCCCAAGCTCGCTCATTTACTTGTTTGCCTCTATCCGCGTTCATGGAGAGAGCGCTATGGCGCGGAGTTCGAGACGTTTCTTCAAACCAGTGGCAGCGATGTTCACACTTTGGCAAACGTAGCCTGGTCGGCAGTTTGTGAACACATTTTCCCGAGTTGGCGACGCGAAGTGGATCAAGAGCGCCGATACTTTGGCGCCATCGCGAAGCTGCCGAGCGCATTTTTTCCCTTGGCCATGTCCCTGACGGCCTTGGCAATAGTGCTTGGTGACCTTGGAATTTACGGCATAGTCCATCAGGCGGATGAGGGAACCGCTGCCCATCTCTGGCAGCTGCTGATGGCTGGACAAGTCCCGATAGTGGCGTTTTTCGCGATCAAGTGGCTTCCACGCGCTCCGAGACAAACGCTAGGTGTACTTGCACTGCAAGCCGGTGCTGGACTGGCATCTATGGCCCCTGTGTTCTTTCTCCATCTGTGACAACCATGCGTAAATTCATACGTGCGATCCTCAAGGCTGTTGCCGTACTGGTCCTTCTGGTACTTCTGGTACTTGATGGCATTACAGTTTTATTGGAGTCTATGCGGTTGGATCACGCTAGAGGGACGACACTCCTCAAGCCGAGCGCTTAGCTTACGCGCACCAGGAGGCAGGTGATATTGTCATTGCCCCCGGCGCGGTTGGCTGCATCGACCAACGCGGCCGCAAGCCGCTTAAGATCGCCAACGCTGCGCATAAGCTGCTCGATCCGGGCTTCGGAAACATCGTGGATCAATCCATCGGTGGTTAGCAGATAGACATCTCCGGCGCTCAAATCAATCGGCGAGACTTCCGGCGCGGCTGTAGGAGCGGTCCCCACCGCCCTGGTAATCACGTTGCGCATGGGCGAGATTGCCGCTTGCGCGGGTGTTAGCCGGCCCAGGCGAATCTCTTCCTCAACCAGCGAATGGTCGCGCGTAAGGCGCTCAAGACGCCCGCCGCGCAAACGATAGCAGCGGCTATCTCCTACGTGAGCGATCCAACCGCGCCAGTCTCGCAGCCCAAGAGCCACTAACGTAGTTCCCATGCCGGCCAACGCCGGATCGCGTTCCGCCTGCGAATAGACACGCAGATTGGCTTCGCTCACGGCTTGCGCGATTCGCTCTGTGGTTAAGGCCGGGTGGCGCATGGCCTGCAGCATGGTATCCGCGGCTATGTTGCTGGCCAACTCTCCAGCGGCGGCTCCGCCCATACCATCGCAAACTACAAAATCGCCCGCCGAACGCCGGGCTCGACATAAACTCTGTATGCATCCTCATTCCCCGCGCGCTTCCTTCCCGTATCCGAAGCGCCGGCAGATTCGTAAGCCGCTGGCAAAAGTTGTCCCCGCTTTCAACCACTGGGAGCGGTTTCAGAACTTACTGCCGTGGAGGGTAGCCAATTTCGCCTCAGCCTCGTGGATTACCTCATTGGCTTGGCTATATTTCTCCGCGTCCTCACCGGCCTCGCTCCACATCTTGCGCCCGCGATCAAGCTCACGCTCGGCTTCCGCGGTGTCCATCTCTTCCGGCTTAAAGGCGCTGGCCGCCAGAATGGTCACCCGGTCCGGCAGCACTTCACAAAAGCCCCAGGCGACAACGAAGAAATCCCGATCGCCGCTCCGGGCGCCGCCATGCAACCGGACATGGCCCACGCCGAGCTCGGCCAACAGCGGAGCGTGCCCATAAAGCACCTCCATATAGCCGGATCGGGAAGGGATCTCGACAGCATCCGCCGTCTCGTCCAGCAACACTTTATCCGGGGTTACTAAGCGCACTCGTATCTGATTGCTCTCGGCCATAATATGTATCGGGTCTAGCCTTTCATCTTCGCGGCCGCTTCCAATACTTCATCGATCGCGCCTTTCATATAGAAGGCCTGCTCCGGCACATCGTCGTGCTTGCCTTCAATAATCTCTTTAAAGCTGCGCACGGTATCTGCAACTTTGACATACTTTCCCGGCATCCCGGTGAAGACTTCCGCAACATGGAAGGGTTGAGAGAGGAATCGCTGCACTTTGCGCGCGCGGCTGACGGTAAGCTTGTCCTCTTCGGATAACTCGTCGATACCCAGGATGGCGATGATGTCCTGCAGGTCCTTAAGCCGCTGGAGAATCCGCTTGACTCCTTCGGCAACATCGTAGTGTTCCTGGCCTACGGACCGCGGGGTTAGAATTCGCGAGGTGGAAGCCAGCGGATCCACGGCTGGATAAATTCCGATCTCCGTCAGGGCGCGGGAAAGCACCGTAGTCGCGTCCAGGTGAGCGAAGGTGGTGGCCGGGGCCGGATCAGTAAAATCGTCAGCCGGCACGTAGATAGCCTGCACTGAGGTCACCGCGCCCTTTTTGGTCGAAGTGATCCGCTCCTGCAGTTCGCCCATTTCCGTAGCCAGGTTCGGCTGGTATCCTACCGCTGACGGCATGCGGCCGAGCAGAGTGGAAACCTCCGAGCCTGCCTGGGTAAAGCGGAATATATTATCGATAAACAGGAGAGTATCGCCGCCTTGTTCGTCGCGAAAATACTCTGCGATGGTGAGGGCGCTTAAGGCCACCCGCAGCCGGGCCCCTGGAGGCTCCGTCATCTGGCCATAGACTAGGGAGGCTTTGGACTTTTCCCGGTTCTTCGCGTCGATGACACCGGATTCCTCAAACTCATTCCACAGGTCCGTTCCTTCGCGGGTACGCTCACCGACTCCGGCAAAGACAGAAAGACCGCCGTGCTTGCTGGCGACATTGTTGATGAGCTCCTGGATGATGACCGTCTTGCCCACCCCGGCGCCTCCCATAAGGCCCACCTTACCGCCCTTCAAAAACGGCTGGATAAGGTCGATGACCTTGACGCCTGTCTCAAACATTTCTTCGCCGGTAGCCTGTTCCTCGAAGGACGGGGCAGCACGATGAATGGGCCATCTTACCTTGGCATTCACCGGCCCCAGCTCGTCGACCGGTTGACCAATCACATTCAGGATGCGGCCGAGCGTCGCCGTACCTACGGGCACAGTAATCTGCTCGCCCTGGTCGATACACTTCATGCCGCGAACCATGCCTTCGGTCGACTCCATTGCCACGCAGCGGACGCGCCCTCCGCCGATGTGCTGTTCAACCTCAAGAATCACATCGATCGGATGCGGGACCTCGAATCCATCGCTGGTTACGCGTAGAGCATTATAGATGGATGGCATCTTCGCCTCTTCAAACTGCACATCCACCGCCGGGCCGGAAATCTGCACAACCTTGCCTATGTTCTCTGCCATAAATATCTTTCTTTGAAGCGTTCTAGTTTTTACTGTGGAACTGGTTATATCAGCTATGAGCGGCCGTTCTTCGATGGAACGGCCGCGTCGAAAGCGGTTTTCTCGTCTACACCGAAACCTAAAATGCTTTAAAGCGCAGCCGCGCCGCTCACGATCTCGATGATTTCCTTGGTAATCGCCGCCTGGCGAGCGCGGTTCATACTGAGGGTCAATGAATCGATGATTTCAGATGCATTGTTCGTTGCTGAATCCATTGCCGTCATGCGCGCCGCGTTCTCAGCGGCAACGGATTCGACCATTCCGCGGTAAATCTGAGTGGTCACATACTGGCGCAACAAGCCGCCCAGCAGCTCGTGGGGAGGCTGCTCGTAAATGTAGTCCACCTCGGCGGTTCCGAACTTCGCGGCCTCTTCCTCGGCTTGGCTGATCTCCGGCTCCTCCAGGCTCACGCCCGCGGAAGCCGCAGCCTTGGCGGCTCGCTCGCGCTCATCGCGGCCCATCTCCTGCGCTTGGGCAATATCCCGCCGGCCAACTTCCAGAATGGGCAGAATGCGCTCGACAACCACTCGCTGGGCAATCACTGATTTGAATTCATTGAAGACCAGATACGCCGCGTCGATCTCTTCGTGGATGTAACGATCTACGATCTGGCCGGCCATTTCCGCGACCCGCTCGAAAGCAAGCTTGTCCAGCATATCCGGATAATCGCCCGTAAGCTCGACCTGGGATTTGCGCTCGCGACGTCGCCGCACCTGCCCGGTTCTATGTTCTTCGCCGTCACTCTCCTCTTCGCCGGGCGCGCCCTCTTCCGTTACGAACCTAGCAGCAGGGTAGCGGCGGCGAAAGAGATCGCGGCCTTTGCGGCCGACCGCTTCGATATCGATCCCGGCATCTTTCTTTTCCGCGATAAAACGAAGAGCCGCCTTGACGATGTTCGCATTGAAAGCTCCGGCAAATCCCTTGTCTCCGGAGACCACGATCAGAGCCGCGGTCTTCTCGGGGCGAGCCAGCAAAAGAGGATGACGAACGTCTCCAGTAACGGGATCATAGACATCGATGCGCCTCACCAGCGAGGCAATCACGCTGGTCAGCATCCGCGCGTAAGGACGTGCCGCGATGGCCCGCTCCTGGGCGCGGCGCAGCTTGGCCGCAGCCACCAATTTCATGGCCTTAGTAATCTGGCGCGTGTTCTTGACACTGCGGATGCGCCGGCGTAAATCGAGTACGTTTGCCATATTTGTTTAAAGCCATGCCTCAGCGGCTAAAGCCGGTCGAAGTTCAATCATTTGGCACGACTAAAGTCGTGCCCTGATACAAAACCGTCCCTTACCCTAACCACACCTTTGTCATCTCGACAGGAGGAAGTGGAGATCCGTGGTTTACGTAACCAGCTCGGCTAAACGTCTCCGGGAAGATTGAATGCGCAGACTTGATCCTTAAACCGCTGCTTTTGCTTTTGCGTCTTCCTGCTTCGGCTCTTGGGCCTTTGTATCCTGCCCCTTAGGTTGCTGGTGATTGTTGGACGACTGATTTTGCGTACCCTGATTTTTTTGGCCGGCCCCATTCGCCGGCTCCCGATCTCCCGCATTCTGATCTTTGATCTCCTGTTCCTTCGCGTCCTGATGCTCGGAGAGGAAGGTCTCTTTGTATTCCTTGAGAGCATCCTTCATGCGCTGCTTCAGATCGTCATCCAGCGCTTTTTTGGTAACAATGTCTTTCAACAAATCGGAATGCGCGGAATCGAGATAGGGATATAAACCTTGCTCAAAATCGTGAATCTGCTCGACCTTCAGATCGTCCAGAAAACCATTGGTGCCGGCAAAGATGATCATCACCTGCTTGGAGGTAGGCAAGGGCGAGAACTGCGGCTGTTTCAAGATCTCGGTGAGGCGCCGTCCGCGATTGAGCTGATTTTGCGTAACTTTGTCGAGGTCGCTGCCAAACTGGGCAAAGGCCGCGAGCTCGCGAAACTGCGCCAGGTCCAATTTCAGAGTTCCAGCGACCTGGCGCATTGCCTTGATCTGCGCGCTGCCGCCAACACGGCTGACCGAGAGACCAACATTGACCGCGGGACGCACGCCGGAGTTGAAAAGGTCGGTTTCAAGATAGATCTGCCCATCAGTAATAGAAATGACATTGGTCGGGATGTAGGCGGAGACATCTCCCGCCTGGGTTTCGATGATGGGCAACGCGGTCAACGAGCCGCCGCCTTTCTCGTCGGACAATTTGGCCGCGCGCTCCAGCAGGCGTGAATGCAAATAGAAGACATCGCCGGGATACGCCTCGCGTCCGGGAGGACGGCGCAGCAGCAGCGAGATCTCACGATAGGCGATAGCGTGCTTGGAAAGATCGTCGTAGACGATCAGAGCGTGGCGGCCCTTGTCGCGGAAATACTCGCCCATGGCCGTCGCCGCATAGGGAGCAAGGTACTGCATAGGCGCGGGTTCCGAGGCGGTTGCCGCGACTACGATGGTGTAATCCATGGCGCCGTATTCAGCCAGGGTCTGCACTACCTGGGCGACCGAGGACCGTTTCTGGCCGATGGCGCAATAAATGCAAATCAGGTCGTTCTCTCGATTGTTGATGATGGTATCGAGCACAACCGCGGTCTTGCCCGTCTGACGGTCTCCGATGATCAGTTCGCGTTGTCCGCGGCCGATCGGGATCATGCTGTCAATGGCCTTCAGGCCGGTGGACATTGGCTCCCGCACGCCTTGGCGATCGACCACGCCAGGAGCAAGACGCTCCACCGGCGCGAGTTCCGTCCCCTCAATGGGACCCTTGTTGTCAATCGGTTGGCCCAAAGCGTTGACCACGCGCCCGACCATGGCGTCTCCCACAGGCACGCTCATAATCTCGCCGGTCCGCTTGACCGGGTCACCCTCCCGCAGTTCCGTATAGTCGCCCAGGAGAACGCAGCCTACCTGGTCCTCTTCAAGGTTCATCGCCAGGCCATCCACCCCGTGAGGGAACTTCAACATCTCCCCCGCCATGACTTTGTCCAGGCCATGCAGGCGCGCTATGCCGTCGCCTACGGAGATGATTGTCCCCACTTCATCCACACGGAGTTCGGAGCCATAGTTTTCGATCTGTTCTTTAAGAATCGCCGTTATTTCGTCTGCACTGATCTGCGCCATAACTTGCTTCCATCAACCTCTTGATTTCGTTCGCCCAAGTGCCTCTCAGAACCTGCACCATCAGGGAAAATGCTCCTAGAACATTATCCGAGCTACGGTGATGTGGTCAGAGTGGCTATGTGCAGCCATTCTTCGATAGAACGGCTGCCTGGAGAGCAGTTTGCTGCCTTACACCAACTCGATCGTGCTCTAGCTGGCCACCAGCCGCTCTTTCAATTTTTCCAGACTGCCCTTGATCGATCCGTCATAGACCGTGCTGCCGATGCGCACGATGCCGCCTCCGATCAGCGAAGCGTCTTCCCTGAAAGTAGCGCGCACAGTAGTCCCGGCCAATTCAGCCACATGCCGCTCCATTTCCTTGCGTTCCGCGGTTGCCAGCTTGCGCGCCGTGATCACTTCAGCCTCTGAAATTCCCAGCCGGCGGTTCATCTCCAAGCGGTACTGCTCGAGAATCTCGTCTAATGCGGCCAACCTCCCATGCGACATCAATACGGCCAAAAAGTTCCTCAGCTTGGGGCTCAATCCGATACGTTGATTCACGGCGTCGAGAATCGCAACACGCTTCTCCACCGACATCGCGGGATTGAGCAAAACCTCTCTTAATTCTCTATTGCCGGCAAAGGCGGATGCAAAATCTTCCAACTGCTGCTGAGTTTGAGAGACATCAAGCTTTTCTTGAACCACAACATCGGCAAGAGCATTGGCGTAGCGAGGAGCGAAGGCGGACATCAGTTCCGCTCTCCATTGCGCGGCTGTTCGCTGAGTTCCTGCTCAAATTGCCGAAGCAAAACACGGTCGCCGGCTTCGTTGAGGGAGATCATCTGCGCGGCGCGGTCAACGGCAAGCTCTCCGGCAAAACGCTTAAGGTCGCGCTGCGCAGCCGATGCCGCGGCTGCGATCTCCTGTTCCGCCGAGTGCACGATCCGCTGCCGCTCCTTCTCTATCAAAGCCTTCATACGGACCTCTTCAGCCGCGCTGTCCTGCTCCGCGTGAGCTCGAATGGCGGCGATCTCCTCGTCCAGCCGGGCAAATCTCTCCTCCACCGAAGCCAGTCTCCGGTTGGCCTGTTCGGTCGCGTTCCTTGCCTCCACCAATTGCTTTTGCAGCGTTTCCCGGCGGGTACGCAGCATTCCGGGCAAATACTTCCCGAGAAAAAAGAGGACCGCTCCAGCCAAAATAGCGAAGTTCAGGTATTCAAAGATCCGTGCCGACGCCTCTGGGTCCAAATGTAACCATCCGCCGATGGTGCGCACCGCTGCGGAATGACGGTAGACCGAGTTGTCATCTTCCTGTTCCGCCGCGGCCAGATTTTGCGAACGCGCGGTCCGCGGAGTAAGAAAGCTGGAGCTGCCGGAGCTAGATTTTGAAGATGGATGTTTCTGTTGCCGGCCGGCGCTGTCCGGCTGCGCCGCTATGGCTCCCGGAGAAGCCATGGGCGCCGCAAAGGCAAAAGAGCCGGCCAAGCCCAAGCCGAGAATTAAGACCGAGCCGAAACATCGGTAAGTGAAAAGATGCTTCAACGGCTACTCCCTGCCACCGCCATGCTTACCGGGACAACGGCCCGCATAACTTCGGTAGCGAGGTCTTCCGCGGAATTTTGAATGGCCTGGCGCGCCGCATCCTTGTCCAGATCGAGAGCTGCTTTGGCTTGCGCAATCCTGCGATGCCCGGCTTCGCGAGCCTCTGATAACGCGCTCTCCCGCTCGCGGTTCCAGCGCGCCAGACGCTGCTCCCGGGCGTGAAAGATCTCGACCCGCGCCATCCGCACTTTGGCTTCGTATTCCTGCGCCTTCGCATCGGCGGCGGCGATGGCATCATGGGCCTGCTCCATAGCCCCCTCGGTGCGCGCGCGCCGCTCAGCCAAAACCCGCGTCAAGGCGCCGTATACCAGTACTCTGTAGAGGATGATTAGAACAACAAAAAGCAGGATCGTCGGCACAGAGCCGAGCAGAAGTCCGCCGAGTTGGTGCAGAATTTGGTCCATGCAGTCACAAGTAAAAGATATATTGGGACGAGGATTAGGGGAAGCGGCCAGATCTACGCTGGACCTCTGTTTTTAACAGAGGCTAAATTTCTGTGTCAAACGGGCTGACGAGATCCTTGCCCTGCCGTTATAGCGTTTTCACAATTACTGTGTCCCTGGTGAGACTTGGCTATGTGCAGGCGTTCTTTGATGGAACGCCTGGTCGAGAGTGTTTCTTGGGATACACCAATTGTGAAAAACGCTATAGAGCCGCCTTTGATCCGTTTCCAACGACGATTTCCGGTTGACGCCTCAAATCCCGAGCGTACACTTAGATTATCATCTGGACCCGTTCCAGGGTCAGACGGGCCGGTAGTGCGAGGACGTCCCACCGCTTCCTGCGCAGCCGGCCCGTTACTATTTTGCAGAGATTCTAGAGCATTTTAGCTTTCGGTGTATGCGGGGGAAGCACTGCCCATGTGGCCGTTCCATCGAAGAACGGCCATACCCGGCTGCTCTTGCCAGATCATAGTGAAAGCTAAAATGCTCCAAAGTCCTGGGCCGGAGCAACGGCCGGCACGCTGCGGTATCTTTGAAAGCGGCCCAGCAGAGAGAGGGGGCCGGCAACCGCCAAACGCACTGATTCTCCTGAAAATTCCCTCTTCTGGATTAAAGCTCCGGCATCCAGGGCGGCCAACACAGCTCCCTCCTGTTGCGGGATTACGAACATCTGCTCCACAATCGGGTCGGCGGTAAGGCAGCGATCCATCTGCTCGAGCAATCGAGGGATTCCTTCTCCGGACCGGGCGGAAATGGCGACAGAGGCAGTTTTCGCCGGCGAACGGGCGTTCAGCAGCAGGGATCGGTCTTCGGGCGGCAGAAGATCGATTTTGTTCCATACCGCAATCCGTGGCTTGCTTAATACACCCAGTTCGCCCAGCACCTTTTCTACCTCTTCCCCCTGACGCTCGCGCAATGGGCTGGAGCAATCCTGGATGTGCAATAGCACTTCCGCCTTCTCCACCTCTTCCAGCGTTGCGCGAAAAGAAGTGATCAAGGTGTGGGGAAGATCGCGAATGAAGCCCACTGTATCGGACAAAAGAATTTTGCGCCGTGAAGGCAAGACCATCGCGCGCAGCTTGGGATCAAGGGTCGCGAACATCTGCGAAGAAGCCAAAACCTCGGCCCGCGTCAATAGGTTGAAGAGCGTGCTCTTTCCGGCATTGGTATAGCCGACCAGGGCGATAGTGGGGACCGGGACTGACTCCCTGTGCTGACGCTGCTGGCGCCGCACCCGGCGCACCGCATCTAGCTGGTCGCGGAGTTGCAATAGCCTGCGTTGGATCCTCCGGCGATCGGTTTCAAGTTGGGTTTCCCCTGGTCCCCGGGTGCCGATGCCGCCTCCCAACTGGGACATTGCCGAGCCGCGCCCGCTGAGCCGCGGCAGCATGTATTCCAGTTGCGCGAGTTCCACCTGAAGCTGGCCCTCGCGAGTGCGGGCATGCCGGGCGAAGATGTCCAGGATCAGTTGCGTCCGGTCAACCACCCGCACCGGTAAGGCATCCTCTAGATTTCTGAGCTGAGTAGGGCTCAGATTGTGATCGAAGAGAATTACAGATGCTCCGGCCGATTCCGCTACAGCCGAAATCTCCTGGACCTTGCCCTGCCCCACCAAAGTGGCTGGATCCGGCTTGGGCCTTCTCTGAAATATCTCTCCCGCAATCTCCGCCCCCGCACTGGTTACAAGCTCGCGGAACTCGTCGAATGTGGAATCGGAGTCTTGCCGCCGGAGCCGCGAAGATGTGACACGGGCTTGCGCCGAATCTGCGTCGGGGAGAAATGGAGAGACACCCTGGACGTCGCCCGGCTGGGAATCTTCAGGCGATCCGGGAGACAAACTCCGATTCTTGAGATCCTCAGCGGCGGGATTAGCTAATCGAGCTGCTTGCCGAGCCAGAACAGCGGAGCGTGGAATGGGCTGAGGCCGAGATGCGAACTCGACTCCGACCAGCAGCGCCCGCTCCACTGGTACAGCTGTGCTATTCAGGCGAGCCTCACCGGCAGCGCGGGTCTGTGGCATTCGCTCGATCCTCAGACACAGGCTGCCATGCTACTCGATCTGAGCCTCTGGTCTGAGCCTCTCGATCAGAGCGGCCAAGCCTTTGCCTCTCAGCCTGTACAAGCAACAGCTATGTTCCGGTCGCCGGTGTCTCGGCGTGTGAAGCTACCGAACTCGCTACCCCCGGGCTGCCCACTGCTGCCGGGGCATGCCCGGTAGTCAGACCCGGACGATGGTCGGGGTGCAGCACAGAGCGGTTGCTGACCACCGTAGAGATGGCATGTTTAAAGATCAGCTGCTCCTGACTGTTGTTCTCAAGCAGAACGGAATACTTGTCAAAAGAGCGAATCTTGCCTGTGAGTTTGACTCCGCTGACCAGGTATATAGTGATCGGAGTCTTATCTTTCCGGACCGTATTAAGAAACGTGTCCTGAATGTTCTGTGCCGGCTTATTATCCATGTGCCGATCTCCTGCTTTCGAAATTTCGTTGAATAGTGTCTGAAACCGAGCCGGTGCTCGTCAAAGAACAGAACGCACCCGGCAAAACCTGCTATCAAAAGTCTACAACGGTTTCCCGAATTTAGATCTGGCACGGGCTCGCGGGCTCTATCACAATATCTTTGGATGCAAAGTCGCGGCATTGAGCAGTGCGAAAGGGTGCGCCGCAAGATATGCCGATAAAACGCAGTGACACTATGATTGAATGCCGGAGTTGGCTGGCAGTCAACCATGCGAGGCAGGAATAACGTTTTACTGAGGAGAGTGGCCAGCCTGAAGATTCCAATTCTGGACCTTTCCCGGGAATATCGTCTGATTGGACCCCTGCTTCTTCAAGCGGTCCAGGAAGTGTTATCGCAACAGAGATTTGTTCTGGGAGAGCAGGTCGGCGCGTTTGAGAATGAAGCCGCAGCCAAATGCGGGGTGAAATACGCCGTCGGCTGTGCATCCGGGAGCGATGCCCTTTGGCTCGCGCTCGCCGCGGCCGGCGTCGGACCCGGCGACGCCGTTATTACCACTCCGTTCAGCTTCTTCTCGACAATCAGCTCTATCCAGCGCGCCGGTGCGACGCCGCTGCTGGCCGATATTGATCCAGCGACCTTCAACCTGGCGCCGGATTCGGTTCGTGCCCTCCTAAACTCCTCCAGAGCGCACAACATCCGAGCGATCCTGCCAGTGCACCTTTATGGGCAGACCGTGCCCTGGGATGCCTTCGCCGCCCTCCGGCAGGAATATAAGCTGCTGCTGATCGAAGACGCGGCTCAGGCCTTCGGCGCTCGCTGGAGATCTAGGCCGGCCGGGTCTCTGGGAGATGCCGCGGCTTTCAGCTTTTATCCCACCAAAAACCTATCTGCCGCCGGCGATGCCGGGATGGTGACGACTTCTGACTACCAACTCGCGGAGCGGCTCCGGGTATTGCGCTCCCACGGGATGCGCCGCCGCTACTATCACGAGGAGGCCGGCTGGAACAGCCGCTTGGATACTATTCAGGCCGCAGTTCTCCTGGTGAAACTCAAATTTATCGATCAATGGAATGAGCAGCGCCGCTCGCTCGCCGCCAATTACGAAGCGCTCTTCGAGGCCGTGGGCCTGGTAGACCCTGATCCTTATCCTCAGCGGGGAGTGGTTTTGCCGAAGACCCTGGCCCAGGCGACGCATGTTTTTCATCAATATGTTGTCCGGGTCCGCCGAAGGGATGAGCTAAGGAAGTTTCTCGAAGTGCGTGGGGTGGGCTCTGAGATCTATTACCCTCTTGCTTTGCATCGGCAACCGGCCCTGGAAAGACTGGGATACCCGGCGGGAGCATTCCCTGAGAGCGAGCGCGCCGCCGACGAGGTGTTGGCGCTGCCCATTTTCCCGCAGCTTACCGGGGAGGAACAGGAAGTGGTAGTTGCGTGCATCGCGGAATTCTTGAGCTAAGTGGATGATCAGATATTGGACCTCCGCATATCCCACATCTCGCCAAAAGCAGGCGAGACATGGGCCACCTTTTGATTAGTGGCAGGGATAGAGCGCAAAGCATGGCTAAAGCATTTTAGATTTACTGTGAACTGGTTATGTCAGCTATGAGCGGCCGTTCTTCGATGGAACGGCCGCGTCGAAAGCGGTTTTCTCGTCTACACCGAAACCTAAAATGCTCTAGCCGCCGCTATGCCGTGGGTTACGATGCAGGTTATGCCGATGAATGTTATGGCCTGCTCTGGGATGGAGCGGATGCGTGGGAGAGGTTGCCGTTTGTCCGCCCGCAGGTGAAATTTTCTTTACCAGCTGACCCTCCAGAGCAAAGCGCAGGATTTCCGATTGGAGCGGATGCACGGCGCCGGTGGCAGGGTCCGCCGCAACTCCATCGCCGGTGGCCACGCGAATGGAAAATACCGGGACGGGAGTAGCGCCGTCCACTTTCTCCTGGGTGACTACAACCGGCAAATAACCTTCAAGCTTCCGTTGACGATACGCCGTCTCATAGCGATGCTTTTTTAAATTCCAGGTAAAGACACGTATCTGGTCGAAGTCGTAGGGAAGCCCGTCCTTATAGGGATTCAGAACGGCCAGGTAGACCGGCACCTGCTTGTCCGGAATGCTGGAGCCGGGATCGTAAACGTGGGTCAGAACGTACGCGCCGACCATCTTTTGGCCTTCGGAGTATTGTGCAACTTCATCAGGCACATCTATATCCAGCCTGCGGGCCAGCAGCCAGCCGACATGGCCCGCGGCGTCGCGTACCAGCCACCAGTCTTCCAACTGAGGCGCGGTCGTCTTTGCCTTTTTGGAGGCAGGCAGGAAACCTGAAGACGGCTTGGGAACCGAAGTTCGTACCAGCAACTGTAACTTATCGTTCTCCGGCAATAAATAAAAGCGCTGTGTTTCGCGTCCGGGTTTCAGGTGCAGGTATAGTTCGTCCCGCAGGAGTCCGGTACCTACCACGGGATCGTGCTGATGCGATTGCTTCAGCTGAGCGAACTGATCATAAGTTGCTTGATCGATGACCAGGTGATCTTCGATCCACCCGACCGCGCCCTTGGCAGTCTTCACTCTGACAAACCGCCGGCCGTGCTCGACGACCTGAAGCGGCTCGCCATTCGTGACTGAAGCCACGCGGTCGGCCACTGGAGCGACGCGGTCACGCAGATAAGTCTGCTCCACCAATACATAAACCATCTCAGGCTTGGGCTGCTCATGCAGGCGGCTGCAACCGTTCAGGATGGCCAGAGAAACAACGAGCAGCGCCGCACTCGAAAGGCAGCGCGGACCATAGCAGTGGCGAAAGCACGCGGTAAATCGATCAGGAGATGGAGTCACGTAGTGGCCAAGAAAGGATACCACTCCCTCAAAAGACGGTAGGCAGTTGCATTTACAACTGTTAACTCGACCTCTCCATTTCTCAAGTTTTATTGGGTGCTCGGCCGCGTTGCGGCAATCGCTAACGGGCTTGTCGGATCGGTTCCAGTAGTAGCGGATCCGCCGGCGACCAATGCTCCAGGAGTGGTTTTGGAATAACTGAACAATTGCAAGTCCGGTCCGCCACCCTTACAAACCACAGCCAGATAATTCTTAGAACTGTCAGTTGCCATGGCTGTAGGAAGTGTTCCCACCGAGCTGAAGGGAGAGCCCGAAATGGCCGCCAACTGACCGGATGTTGCATTCAGGGTAAAGCCATAGACCGAGTTCGCGTTCGCCTGCTTATTCGTAACGTAGACGTAGGCCCCAGTGGGATCAAGTGTGACTGCCGTAGCTCCCGATCCGGCGGTGTAGGGCGATCCCGAGATCTCATTGAGAGTGCTGCCGGTCCCGATGCTAAGGACCCGCAGGCCGGTATTAATCTCCGCCACAAAAAGAAATTTGGAGTTCGGATCGCTAGCCAGTCCAGTGTCGCTCGGGCTGGTGGACTTGCTGTACGGAGGAAGGACAGTAGCCGAATTGCCGGCGCTCAACGCCCCTCCGGAGCTTAAAGTAAGAACCTGCACGCCAAGGTTCCCCAGCGCAACATACACCTTGGTGTTGTCCGGAGTGATAAGCATCCCAGTCGGCGTGGTCAAAGGCGGGGGAGTGCTTGTGCCCAAATAGAGCGTCAGAGGCGAGCCGCCCAGGGCAGTCAAACCTCCCGTCGAGCTGTTAATCTGGTAAATACCAATAGCCTGCGCCTGAGCGGCCACTCCAATTCCTACCGCAAGCAAATAGCTGCCAGTGGAATCGACCTGCATGGCGGTGGCGATTACGTCCTGGACCAGAGGGCTGCCATTATTTTGAACGGTGAGTGAACCGTTGCTATTGATTACATACTCGTAGATTCCGCCCAGCGTTCCGGAGGCATACAGATATCCATTGTTAGGACTTATTGCCAGAGCGGTCGCCGCCACACCATTGTTATAGGGCGAATTGGCCAGAACCGAGAGAGCTCCAGTGCTGCTGATGGAAAATCCGGCAATATAGGTGTTGGCGCCATTGGCTACATAAACAAAGTCCCCGCTATTGACTGGAGGATTCGGATTTACAGGCACAAAAAAGCCATCACAGCCGGTCAGGCCCAAGAGCAGAGCAGAGAGCAGAGCAAAAACTGAACCTAGCGAAAGTAACCTGTACAAACTCGAACCCGCGCCCGAGGGTTTTCCCATATCACGCATATTGGTCCCTGGTTCTTTTCCCGGCTTGAATTATTCCCTTGACTAGACGATCAGGCACGCCCGTTCGTTCCGAACAAAAAAAGAAGGTAGAAGAAGTCGATTATACTTCGCCCAATGGCTTGGCCTCGCCGACGCTTCTTGATCGCTATCCTGGTCACGATTTTGCCCTGGAGTTTTTCCGCCACGGAGCCGATAACGAAACCGGCGGCGGGGCCAAGGGCGGAATCCAGCATCTGCTTTCTCTGCATCCAGTCCGATATGGAGTTTCTCTCATCCGACGAACTCCATGGGCGGGGGAGCGGTACGCGCGACGAGCACCTGGCGGCTCTTTTTGCCGCGTCCCTTTTTGAGGATTTCGGCTTGCAACCGGGAGGCGATCGCGGCAGCTTCCTCGAAAAAGCTCCTCTCCCCAATCCATTGCCTGCCCGGGTTCTCGCACAACTCAAAGGCTTTTCGCAGGAGCCGCGTCTGGAAACGTGGAATGTCGTCGGCATATTGCGCGGCTCCAGTCCGGCCATGAGCAAAGACGCCCTATTGCTCACCGCCCATTTGGATCACCTCGGAGTTGGCCCGGCGAAAAATGGAGATGCGATCTACAACGGCGCAGACGATGATGCCTCGGGCACAACAGCGGTGATCGAGCTGGCAAGAAGCTTTGCCCATGCTCCGAGACCGAAGCGGACCATTCTCTTTGTACTCTTCGGCTCGGAAGAAATAGGCGGCTTCGGCAACCGCTATTTTCTGGCGCACTCTCCGCTGCCGCTGGATCGGATTGTCGCTAATTTGGAGTTCGAGATGATCGGACGTCCCGACCCGGCAACGCCGCTCCATGATCTGTGGCTGACAGGCTTTGCGCGGAGTGATTTGGGGCCGGAGCTGGTACGGCACGGTGCGCCCCTGATAGCCGATCCCCGCCCAAGGGAAAAGTTCTTCGAGCGTTCCGACAATTACAGCCTCGCCCAGCGCGGCGTCATTGCCCAGACTATCTCCAGTTTCGGGCTGCACGCCGATTATCATCAACCGAGCGACCAGATCGACCGTATCGATTTTGCCCACCTGGATTCAGCGATCGCGTCGATGGTGAAACCTCTCGGTTGGTTAGCCAATACACAGTGGAAGCCGCATTGGCGGCCCGGAGGCAAGCCCTGAATCCCTATGGCGGCAAAGAATCAGTTGGGTTTTTCCGGCCAGATCTTCAGGAATCGCTCATCGAGCGGCTGCCGCCCTTGGAACCCTGCTTCCATAGTGTGCCAATAACCGATGCTGGATTCCCCTAGCTTCCAGCAAAGCAGGACAATGTCCTCGCCAAGCTGGCAGGGAAAATCGAGCAGTCCGGTTTCCAAATCCTTGACCTGGACTCCGATGGAGTCGATTTCCTGGATCACATCTTTCGCCTGTTGAACAGCCGCGCGCAGGCCGGCTCGCTTCCGTCCCACCTGAGCGGTATCTACCAGCATTCCACCGGAGAAAAAGATTCTTTGGCCAAGCTGCTGCAACTCGATTTCCAGTTGCTCGGCAGTGGTTTTGGCTTCCATCGCCCGCCGTAGCAAGGTCTCGAGCACGGGCAGAAGCGATTGCGCTTCGTCGAGTGAAAAGGTCTTCATCGATAAGCCTCGAAGTATGCAATCAGCATAGCTATATCTCCAGCATCCGGTCGAGCGCCACGCGGGCCCAGTATTTCACCTCGTCGCGAACCTGAATGCGGTTCACCACTCTCCCCTCGATCAGGTTCTCCAGCGCCCAGGCAAGATGCTGCGGAGAAATACGGTACATCGTAGTGCATAAGCATCCCGTGTCATCCAGGGTGACGATCTTTTTACCGGCCGGGGCAAACTGCTTAGCCAGGCGATTGACCAGGTGAATCTCGGTTCCGATGGCGAAGTTGCTCCCTGCAGGCGCCTCCTCGACCATTTTGATCAATCCTTCGGTCGACCCCCATGCATCCGCCTTCTGGCAGACCTCCCAACGGCACTCCGGATGCACAATCACCCGGATTCCCGGATATTTTTGGCGTACCGCATCCACATGCCCAGGGAGAAAACGCTGATGCACCGAGCAGTGTCCCTTCCATAGGATCACGCGAGCCTGTTTGAGCCGCGCTGGATCGATGCCGCCGCCGATCTGGTATGGATCCCACACCACCATCTCGGCCAGCTGAATTCCCATCTTGAAGGCGGTATTCCGGCCCAAATGCTGATCCGGCAGAAAGAGGAGCTTGGAGCGGCGCGCCAGCGCCCATTGAAATGCGGACGGGGCATTCGAGGAGGTGCAGACCAATCCTCCTCGTTCTCCGCAAAATGCTTTGATCGCCGCAGTCGAGTTCATGTACGTGACAGGCATGATCTCACCGGGATCCAACCCTGCCTGTTCCAACGATTCCCAACAGTCTTCGACTTGGCCAATCTCGGCCATGTCGGCCATGGAACAGCCGGCGTTCAAGTCAGGCAAAATCACCTGCTGGCCGTCTGCTCCCAAAATATCCGCACTTTCCGCCATGAAATGAACGCCGCAAAAAACCACGTAGCGGCTGCGCGTTTTAGCGGCTATCTTCGAGAGTTTGTAGGAATCGCCGGTCACATCCGCAAAGCGGATAACTTCGTCTCGCTGATAGTGGTGACCTAAAAGAATCACATTGTCCGCCAATTTGGCGCGGGCTGATGCGATTCTCAAATCCATGCTGCGGTCGGGAAGAGCCAGATAGTTGTCAAGCGAGCAACTCGCCGGAGTTTCAGAAACCGGCGGATCGCTGTCCGGTACGTCGATGACCGGCGCCAAATCAATAGCGCCATGCATAAGTACACCCATAGGTTCCGCCTTCAGTCCGGCTCTCTTTTTAAGAGGGGACGGGGATGTTGAAAGCAATCACTGGCTGCAGCAGATTCACTACGATCGAGGATTCCGATCGCCCAATCCGCGGGGATGTTGCCGCCCTTGCATTACTAGATGCGCCTGTGCCGGCCCAGGACCCAAAATTTCAATCGTGCGCCGGCAATCGCAATGTGCAACACACAATTCTAATGCATTTGTATCCATCCAGCCACGCGGCTAACACGTTGATCTCATGAGAGAACTTGCCGGACTCGATGAATGGCCGAGCCGATTTGTGGCGCCCGAGCGCGGCAGGTATCATGACATTGCATGAGTTTGCCCGACACAATCTTCATTTTTGCGCTGGCTCTGGTGATTTTCGGCCCCAAAAAGCTGCCGGAAATCGGCCGGCAGTTGGGCAAGCTGGTACTTGAGTTCCGGCGCGCCAGCAACGAATTCAAGATGCAGATTGAAGAGGAATTGCGCACAGCCGAAGAGGCGGACCGGCAAAAGAAAATAGCTGCCCAGAATGCGGCTGCCGCGGAGGCGACCGCAGCCACGCCATCCTCAGAGGAGTCGCTCACCATTCGTCCACCGAGTTCGGGAACCACGGAAAGTGCGGAGGCTCCGTTCAAGCCCTATTCAGATTCAGAACAACCAGAGGCTTCCCAGACGGACGGGGCAATGGCGGAATGGAACCCACCCGAAACAGCTCATGACGGTGCGGCGGAAGGGCCGGAAAACACTGGACAGGTTTCCACGGAGCAGGATAAAGCGCCCCAGGTCGAGCAATCATCTTTGATCGTCAGCGAATACGAGGGAGCCCTCGGCGAATACGAGAAGCCGGCCGGCGAGATTGAGAGGACGGTCAACGGCCACGAGGGCGTTGAGGAGCAAACGACCCATCATCATGGTTGACCTAGTCGATCGCGCCCGGACGGCGGTGAACGAGAGAGCTGATCTGCCGGGCATGAGCCTGCTCGAGCATTTGGAAGAACTCCGCAGACGCCTTATCCATTCGGCCGTTTATCTGGTCGTGGCCTTCTTCGTCGCCTACACTTTCCGTGTACAGATCTATGGATTCATGCAGCAGCCGATCGTCACGGCGCTGGCTGCGCATCATCTGGACACACAACTGGTCTATCTGAATCCGGTGGACATATTCAATCTCTATATCAAGATCAGCCTGCTGGCCGGCGCGATTCTTGCTTCCCCTTTCATTCTTTACCAGGTTTGGCTGTTCATCTCTCCGGGTCTTTATCAGAAGGAGAAGCGATACGTTGTTCCCTTTATGTCAGCCACCGTGGGCCTGTTTCTCGCGGGCGCCTTTTTCGGATATCACTACGTCTACCCTGGCGCGCTCAATTTCCTTATCGGCTATAGCAACCAATTCAAACCTATGGTGACGGTAGGCGAGTACACCGACCTGTTCATGACCGTGATCCTGGGGCTGGGAATTACCTTCGAGCTGCCGATCCTGGTTTTTTTCCTGGCCCTCTTCGGCCTGGTGAGCGCCCGCTTTTTGTGGAAAAACATCCGCTACGCCGTTTTGCTTATCTTTGTCGTCGCCGCGATCATCACGCCAACTCCGGATGTATTGACCATGTGCGTCTTCGCCGCGCCTATGCTGGGCCTTTATCTGCTCAGCATAGGAGTCGCCTACATGGTGCACCCTAGCCGCAGAGATCGGCTGCGAGAGGCCAAATGATCTTCCGGTTCTTCGGTTGCTTCCGCGTTGTCTTGGTTTTTTTCGCGGCTGGTCTGCTCACTTCAAGCATAGCCGGCGCCCAGACCGCCCAATCGCTTCCGCAGTTCGATGGCAGCCGCGCGCTCGCTTACACTCGTGAATTTGTTTCCGTCGGGCCGCGCTGGGTAGGCAGCGAAGGGCATGCCAAGGCTGAGGCTTTTCTGCGGCGGCAGTTCGCCAGGGACGACCTGGAAAAGGATGTCTTTACCGCGTCCACCCCTGCCGGGGTGAAGCAAATGGCCAACTACATCGTCAAGTTTCGCGGCGCTAAGGATGGAATCATCGTCCTCGCCAGTCACTACGATACGAACTATCCGTTGAAAGATACCGGCTATGTGGGGGCAAACGATAGCGGCTCAAGCACCGGCCTGCTGCTGGAGCTGGCCAACAGTTTTCGCGGAAAGAAGCTTGACGGTTATAGCGTCTGGCTGGTGTTCTTCGACGGAGAAGAGGCCTTCAAGGAGTGGACGGATGCAGACTCCGCCTACGGCAGCAAACAGCTCGCGGCGAAGTGGCAGGCTGACGGAACACTCAAGCGGATCAAGGCCTTTGTGCTGGCGGATATGATCGGCGACCGCGATCTGGACGTCGACCGCGACACGACTTCGACGCCATGGCTCCTAGACCTGATCGGCCAGGCAGCAGCGAAATATGGCGACCAATCCTACTTCTTCCAGCGCGAGAACCAGGTAGGTGACGACCACACGGCGTTTCTCAAGCGCGCCGTTCCCTCCGCCGATATTATCGATTTCGATTACGGATACCAGAATGCATTCTGGCACACTCCGCAGGACACTATGGACAAGCTAAGCGCCCAGAGCCTGACCATTGTGGGCGATGTTCTGCTGGAGACGATCCAACTGCTGAATCGCCGCTGAAAAATCACAAGACGGATTTGAAAACCTCAGATCTCTACGCCAGCTCATATTCGCTCTTCCTTTTGCGACGGGTCGCGGCTGACGTGAAAACAAGCAATGACAAGCAGGCTCTCGTCCTAATGCGAAGAAGAGGGAGTATGGGAACCCGCGAATAGCGCCGGGCGTATGGGCCAGCCTAAGCCTGGCCTAAGCCGCCGGCTTCACTTTCGTACCAATCCGGGGTCAATCAATACTGCACGGCCCGCTTAATTGAAACTGACGGTGACACTTAAGGGCATCGCTATTTTATCTCCTACTGATCCAGTGTTGCGAATCGAACCAGCAATAGACTGTGACGCAGAATGCGGAATCGGCTTTCTTGATGAAAGTGAGGTGCAGTCGATCTTCCACCTCACTTCCACCTTATCGAGAGCGAGGCAGGTGCTTGGACGCGCAGCTACGCATTGGGAGGTGCCTTTCCAGAAAGTGAACACGATCCTTCACATTAGAACCGGTACGGAAACTCAAGCAAGATATGCCGTTGATCCACTCCGTTGTTCCGCTCGCTCGTCTCGTCCAGCTTTCAGAATCAGGTTTGAAGCTAATCTCGCGCGTAAGTCGGCGGCTGCTTCGCTATCCTCCGCAATGTAAGACCAGATGTCGAAAATATCCGCTCTGGCTAGAGATGTAAGAGCGTAAACGCTCATCCCCTGGATAAACGCCAGTTGTCTTTCCTCGCTTGAATTTCACGGCGAACCTGTGTGCCATCGATCAGCTCGCCGCATTCCGCCTGCCGAAAGCCTTCCTCAATATGAGAGGACAATGCCAGGCGTTCCTCGTCTGTCCAGCTTTCCTCGGCGTCTTGTGCTTTAAGGGCGCGGCGCAGCACATCCTCAACACTTTCATAACCACCACTAGAAAGGCGCTTATTGATGAGCGTTTCAAGGTCGGGCGGAACGCTTAGCTGCATGGCCGATTCTCCTCGCTTTAGCCTTTTTACCACGGTTAGCTCGGCGGCGGCGCGCATGGAAGGAGGGGCCTCTTGTATTTCGCTAATCTAATGAGTATTGGAAATTCGCGCCGGCGTGAATCCCGCGCCGGGCGATCGACCAAGAGGTTGACATGATGCCGGACCAGAGCCTTCCGATACACTGCCGAGCAATGCAAGCTAGCATAGGGTGATGCTGGCCGGCACCCCGATCGCATACTGGATAGGCTTTCACGCCATCGCGCTGGCGTTGATGGTAGGCGATCTGGCTCTGCTCAACCGGGAACCTGCGGAAAACAGGCGCGCTTCAAGAAACACCAGCCGGAGCAATCTGCTATTTGTGCTGTTTCTGTTCGCCGCCGCAGCCGCTTTCGCCATATGGCTTGCCCATGTACGCGGTCTGCAGACCGGCTTGGAGTTTAGCTCCGGCTATCTGATCGAGCTATCGCTCAGCGTGGATAATCTCTTCGTCTTCCTGGTGATGTTTCGCGCCTTTGGCTTAGGGCCGGCGGAGCAGAGAAAGGCCTTACTGTTGGGCGTTCTGGGTGCGATCGTTATGCGCGGTTTATTTATCTTCGGCGGCATTGCGTTGCTGGCGCGATTTAGCTGGATTCAGTACATCTTCGGCGGCTTGATCCTTATAGCCGCCGTGCGGCTGGCGCGCGAGAGTGCCGCGAGCAGGCCCAAAAGGTGGATGGCCTGGTCCTGGTTCACTCAGCGGGAAAGCGGCAGCCGCACACGGCTCCTGCTCTCCGCGGTAATTGCTATTGAGGTGGTCGACCTGGTCTTTGCCCTCGATTCCATTCCCGCGGTGCTCGCCGTCACCAACGATCCCTTCGTTGCTTACACTTCCAATATTTTTGCCGTTCTCGGCCTGCGCTCGCTTTATTTTCTGCTGGCCGAGATGCTGGACCGTCTACGGTTTCTTCACCTGGGACTGGCGGCCATTCTGGGCTTCGTCGGCTGCAAGATGATATTGACCCGATGGGTTCACGTTCCCATCGCCATTTCTCTCGGCGTCATTCTTCTGCTGATGGCTATTGCGACGGCGGCTTCCCTGCTCTATCCGGCAAAACCGTCCCGAAAACAGGAGCAGCTGCAGTAAAGTCGATGAAGGTGAGCTTGCCCTGCCGGATAACTGAGTGCTTCTGAAAGTGAGCGTCATCCCTGCGGGGAAAATCATTGCGGAAGTGGGCTCCCCGGCTCTCCTCGCGCCCTAGAGCCGCGTGAACGATCTGAGTGGCGGCAAGGTGCAGGTTACTCAACTCAATTGCCGGGCGCTCCATCGTATGAGGAAGCTGTTCGCCGACTTCTGCCAGCTCAGCCGCTGCTGAGCGGAGCCCATTGGCATCGCGAAGCAATCCGGCTTTCTGCCACATCAGGGCCTGCAAGCGGACGCGCAATGAGTCAACTGCGGAAGCAGACCCATCGCTACGCAAACCCGCTTCGCCAGCGGTGTTGAGCTGATGATCCTTGCCGGCGCTTGAATCGGCGCGCTCCTCCAACATGAACTTAGCGGCCCTCGCGCCAAACACCAGCCCTTCGAGAAGAGAGTTGCTGGCCAGCCGGTTAGCACCGTGAACGCCGGTACAGGCAGCCTCACCCGCGGCATAGAGGCGCCTGAGCGAAGAGCGGCCGTCGATACCGGTGCGAACCCCGCCCATCAGATAGTGCGCCGCAGGCCGAACCGGGATAAGGTCGCGTCTGAGGTCCAGATTATGCCGGCTCAGGAAGGCGGAAATTCCGGGAAAACGTGCGATCAAATCGATGCCGGTCACATGGCGCATGTCCAGATAGACGGGTAGAGCTTGGCCGGAACCGGCCGCCATCCCTTCTCTGGTAATGGCCCGGGCAACCACATCGCGAGGGGCGAGTTCAAGCATAGGATGATAGCGCTCCATAAAGCGCTCCATGCGTGAATTGCGCAGGTATGCGCCTTCTCCACGAAGGGCCTCGGAGAGCAGGAAGCGCGGAACCCCGGGCAGGCTGAGCGCGGTGGGATGGAACTGATAAAACTCCATATCCGCGATTTCCGCGCCGGCGCGGCAGGCCATCGCGATTCCGTCTCCGGTGGCTACGCTGGGATTCGTAGTATCGCTGTAAACCTGGCCGGCCCCCCCGCTGGCTAGTAGAACCGCGCGCGCAAACGCGGCGGCGGTTTGCCCATCGGGCCGGAGCATGGTGACTCCGAGAACTGTTTCTCTATCGGCGATCAGCTCGACCGAGGTAGTGTATTCGCGCAATTCGATCTGTGGCAGCATGCGCGCATGTTCGAGCAGAGCCCTGGCAATCTCCCGCCCAGTCGCATCGCCGTGCGCGTGCAGAATGCGCGAGCGGCTATGAGCGCCCTCCCTGGTCAGCATCAATTGGCCTTGTTTGCGATCGAAAGCCGTCCCCCAGGAGAGCAATTCCTCCACGCGTGCAGGCCCCTCTTCCACCAATACTTCGGCGGCGCGACGGTCCACTAACCCGTCTCCCGCGCTGACCGTGTCTTCGAGATGGAGGCTGACATCCTCTTCACCTCCAAGCGCAACCGCGATCCCTCCTTGCGCATATTGGGTATTCGATTCGCCTAATTGCTCCTTGGTCAGAACGAGCACGCGGCCCGCTTGCGAGAGCTCAATGGCGGCCCGGAGCCCTGCGATCCCTGCACCGACAACAATAAAATCTGTGACTTCCGCGGAGCCCATCGTTCGAGGGTACCTCAATCCGCCGCTCGCCGCCGCATGGATGCTTTGCCTGGCTCCTGCGATAGGATGAACACAAGCGTGCGCACAATCAGTGTCATAACCGCATCTGGCCAATATAGCGTTTCCATCGGAAGCGGTCTCGTCGACTCACTTTCGATGCGTCTGCGCAAAGTTTTCGGCGGCGAACAAAAGCGCATCTACGTACTCACTTCGCCGGAGATATGGTCACTGTGGGGAGTCCGCTTTCTGGCTTCCTTTGGTATTGGGGAGCAGCAGCCAGTCGTACTTTTTCTTCCCAGCGGAGAGCGGCACAAGCGTTTGGCAGAGGTTGAACGGCTAGGCTCGGAGTTGCTCAAAGCGGGGGCCGACCGCTCGTCGCTGTTGATCGCCTTCGGCGGCGGCGTAATCGGCGACGTGGGCGGTTTTCTCGCGGCTACCTACATGCGGGGAATCGAATACGTTCAAATACCGACTACCTTTCTGTCGCAGGTCGATTCCTCCGTCGGAGGCAAAACCGGAGTGAACCTCAATGCGGGAAAGAACCTGATGGGCTGCTTCTATCATCCTCGAGCGGTCTTTGCCGACATCAGTCTTTTGAGCACGCTGCCGCAACGTGAGCTGCGGGCGGGTCTGTATGAAAGCATCAAGGCGGGACTGATACGGGATACTTCCCTTTTCCGCTACATGGAGGCGAATCGCCGGCTGATCGATCGAAGGGATTCAGCAGCCATTGAAAAAGTGGTGGCGGCATCGGTCCGCATGAAAGCCGAAGTCGTTGGGCTGGACGAGCGCGAGTCGGGCTTGAGAATGATTCTCAATTTTGGCCACACCATGGGTCACGCAATCGAAGCGGCCGGCGGATTCGGCACGATGCTGCACGGCGAAGCTGTCGCCTGGGGCATGCTGGCGGCAATCCACATCAGCAGGGCGCGGAAGTGGTTCAAGCCGGAGGATGCCAAGCGCGCGGAAAAGCTGATTCGCTACTTCAGCCCGCCCGCTTTGCCTCGGCTGCACCCGGAACGTCTTATGGAGGCCGCATCCAAGGACAAGAAGAACCGCGCGGGGGTACGCCGTTTTGTCTTGCTGAAGGGCATAGGAAAGGCGGCTGTTGCCGAAGATGTAAGCGATTTGGAAGTGCTGGCCGCGCTTGATTCTATTTTGGTGGGGTGAGTGGGTCTTAGCAGGACTCTCAGAGAGTGACATGCACCGAATTTCGGAAGCTTGAATTTTAGAGGTAGAGATTGATCGTGAGAAGATGACAACGCCTGAACATCTATCGACCGGCACCCGGCCTGCCGGAACAGATGACGAGCAGGGCGCCGCAAAAGCGGTTCGGGAAATGTTCGATCAGATCGCCCCGCGTTACGATCTGCTGAATCATGTTCTCTCCTTGAATATCGACCGCCTGTGGTGGTGGAGGAGCGCGCGCCGCTTTCGCCCGGTGCTGCTCCGGCCCGACGCGTGGATTCTCGACATCTGCTGCGGGACTGGCCAAATGACGATGGCGCTGCTGCGGCGCAGGCCCAAGGACGGGCGGCCTATCCTTGCGGCTGATTTTTCCCACCGGATGCTGCTGCGCGGAGCGGCTAGGCTCCCATCTCTTGGAGCGATTCCTTTTGAGGCGGATGCCTTGCACCTGCCTCTGCCTTCGAGTTCAATCGACCTGATCACCACCGCCTTTGGCTTCAGAAACCTCGCCAATTACCGGGAGGGTCTTGAGGAATTTCACCGTGTCCTCAAGCCTCGGGGGGAACTCGGGATCCTGGACTTCAGCGAGCCGAGCGGTACTCTGGGAAAGCTCTACTCTTTTTATTTCCGCAGCGTGCTGCCTAAGATCGGATCCCTCATCTCCGGAGTTTCAGGAGCTTACGAATACCTTCCATCCTCCGTTCAACGGTTTCCCGCTCCGGCGGAGATGCTCCTGATATTGCAGTCCGCGGGGTTTAGCGAAGTCTCCTGGACACCGTACAACTTTGGCGTCGCCGGGCTCTATCGAGGGGTAAAGCGGTAGCAATTTGTATGTCGGCGGTTGTAGGCTTTTTGTAGGAGATTCTCCAAAATAATGATTGCCTCGGCCACCTGGGAAAAAGAACAGCAATATGATGCGCTTTCAGCAAAGCGGTCATCATGTGGTTACGGATGCGGATGCCGCGCATGCGGCGGGACCTAGCCCAATGGAGCTTGTTTTGATGGCCTTGTGCGCCTGCACCTCGGTCGACGTAGTATCGATTCTCAAGAAGAAGCGGGAACCGTTCACCGGGCTCACGGTTTCCGCGGACGCGGATCAGGCGCCTGATTCGCCGCGCGTCTTCACTCGCATCCGACTCACTTACCGGGTTTCGGGCAACGTCTCAGCCAAAGCAATGGAGGACGCCGTCTCGTTGTCAAAGGACAAATATTGTTCCGTTTCCAAGATGCTGGAAAAAGCTGCACCGGTTGAGTTCACGATCGAATATGCGGGACCGTCATGATCAAGTTCTTCCGCCTTGTTCTCGCGGTGATGTCGCTGGCCATTGTCGCATTGGTTTCAGCGGTCATGACGATGAACTTCGCCATTCACGGAGCCGAAGTCCGGGTTCCCGATCTTACCGGGCTTACCATTGCCGAGGCGGTTCGCAAGACGGCAGGCGAAGACCTGAACTTAGGCATCGATAACAAGTATTACAGCGCGGATCTGCCGGCGGGCCGGGTGCTGTCGCAATCACCCGCTCCGGGCGCCGTTGTAAGGCGCGAATGGCGCATGCGCGTGACCGAAAGCCTGGGACCGCAGCGGGTCAAGATTCCCGATATTGTGGGGCAGCAGGAACGAGTTGCGGCCATTGAAGTTGACCGCCTGGGACTGCGTTTGGACGAGATCTCCGAAATGCCTTATGCCGGCGTTCCGCCGGGGACAGTGATCGCGCAAAACCCGCAAAAAGGAGCCGAGGACGTGGCGCGTCCCAGCATCAGCCTGCTGGTGAGCACGGCGCCGGCGGATGATGACAAAGCATTCGTCATGCCAAAGTTGACGGGTATGCCCTATACCGCGGCGGCAAAGCTGATCGCGCATGCCGGATTCAAGACCGGACCAATGCAGGATGACAACAGCGCGCCCGAAGATGACAGCGCCGAGCAGGGACCCGATCCGCCGCCGGGTATCATCATGACCCAAACGCCGCCGGCCGGATTCCGCGTGGATGGCTCGACGTATATTGCGCTTACCATCTCGCAATAGGGACAGATTCGTGGTTTCCCACATCTCCCCGCAAAAAGCGCGGGGAGATATGGGGCACCCGGGTTTGTTTTAGGGTTAGAATCAAAAACCGCTGATCGGTTTTTCGCTGACCACAGTTTAGCTAATCACGGGTTATCAGCGCGGCAAAAAAGCCGTCGAAGGGATACAGGCCGGGGAGGGTTCGCAAAAAGCAATCAGGTGTACCGGGTGGAAGCAGAAGGTCAGTGCTTCCCGCGCGGAGTATGCCTTCTTCTTCCAGCGCTCGCATGCGTTCTGCCCAGGAAAGCAGCCGGAAACCTTTCTGTTCCTCCAGAGACCGGCTCACCACCTCCTCATTCTCCTCGGCTTCAAGCGAGCATGTGGAGTAGACAAGCCGGCCGCCTTTGACCAGCGACCTCATCGCTGATGAGAGCAGCCGCATTTGCCGGTCTTGCTGGCGACGGAGATCGTGATATTCAAGGCGATGCCGTATCTCCGGATTGCGCGCCAGCGTTCCTGTCCCGCTGCAAGGCGCGTCGCACAAGATCAGGTCGAATTGGCAATCCAGAGCCAGCTCCGCGGCATCGGCAGTTCGATAAGTGATATGGCCGGTTCCTTTCTGCCGGGCAAGTGATTTGCGCATGGCTTCGACGCGCGCAGGGTGAATGTCGCACGCAAGAACGGGAATTTGAGGATTACGTTCGGCTAAGATTGCTGTCTTTCCTCCAGGCGCCGCGCAACAATCCAATATGGCAGTTCCCCGCCCCGCCAACTCCGCGATCAGTTGCGATCCCTCGTCCTGAATACGCACCAAGCCTTCTGCCAAGGCGCGGGTGGCAGTCACATCGCCGTGAGTGACGCGCCTGGCCCGGTCCACAAAAGCTGCCCCTTGCAATTCGATTCCTTCCTCCGCCAAAACCTCTTTCGCTTGGGGAGCCAAAAGCCGAATGGTTGTGGGCGGGAGATACTGATCGAACTTGCAAATAGCGGCGGCGGACGCCAACCCGTAAGCGCGGGCCCAGCGTGTGACCATCCACAATGGATGAGCCCAGACGCGGGCAATATCTTCCGCAGAGCGAAATTGAAGGGGAGCCGCGCCGAGCTTGGGAGAACCGGCGATTTTGCGCAATACGGCATTGACTAATCCGGCAGCATGAGCGTTTCCCGACAGTTTGGTGAGCTCGACGCTTTCGAAGATTGCCGCGTGCGCCGGGATGCGGTCGAACAGCAGCAACTGAAGGCTGCCGAGTTCGAGCGCTACCTCGACCGGCTGAGAAATCCCGCTGTCGGGTCGAGTCAAAAGCTGGGCGATCCGCTCGTCCAGGGCAATCTGCCAACGCAAAACCCCCATCACCAGCGCTGTCGTAAGGTTCCGGTCAGCCGAGGAAAGGCCGGCGAGGCGTCTTGAGCGGAGCAGCGCATCGCTATGGGTCTGAGGCTTCTGCCTAAGTTCTAGCAGGAGATCGAATGCCGCGCGCCGGGCTGGGGCGATCCGGCTAATCATGACGGGCTCGCTCGCTGACATCAAGAACCAAGGCTCTCACCGGGCTTAAGGCCGGCGCCGCGCAGGAACTCTCGAACCGGCAATCTTTTCCTGCCTTCCAATTGGAGCTCAATCAACTCCAGCCAGCTTCCCTCTCCGGCGGCGGCAAACGCGCGGTCTCCCTCGACGGCTACGGAGCCGGGAGGAGCAGCCGCGGACTTTCCCTCCACCGGCATAAGACGGTGGATGGTGAGCTTCTTCTCCCGGAACCGCGTATAAGCGCCCGGCCACGGCTGAAAGCCTCTCCAGCGGTTGTAAATCTCATTGGCGGATCGAGTGAAATCGATCAGAGCGTCCTCGCGCTTTAAGATCGGGGCCAGAGACGCGGCAGAGTCGTCCTGAGCAATCGGGCGGATCCAATTTGCCTGCAGTCCTTCCAGCGTATCGAGCATCAGACTCGCGCCGGATTCGGCAAGCAACGGGAAGAGATCTTCGGCGGTTTGATCCGGAGCGATCGCCAACTCGCGCTGCAAAAGAATGTCGCCTGTATCCAGGCCCTCGTCGAGCCGCATCGTGGTTGTACCGGTGGTAGATTCACCATTGGCTATCGCCCACTGGATGGGAGCGGCGCCGCGATACTTCGGCAGCAGCGAGGCGTGAAGATTGAGATTGCCCAAGGGCGGCAGATCGAGCATCCATTTGGGAATGATCCGTCCGTAAGCGACCACAATGATGGCCTGAGGTTGAATGGAACGGAGACGAGCGGCAAATTCCGGATTGTTCCTGATCTTCTCCGGCTGCACGACTGGCAGCCCCAACTCCTGCGCCAGGATCTTGATTGCGGGAGGAGCAAACTCCCTGTTTCGTCCACTGGGGCGGTCAGGCTGGGTGACCACCAGCTCGACGGAATGCCGGGCGCGCATCAGCTGAGCCAACGCAGGGACCGCGAAGCGCGGAGTGCCGCAAAAGACCAACTTCATCCCGTTACCATTCGCCGGCCCGCTGCAATTTGCGGATCTTTCGCAGCGCAAAATCACGCTTCAAAGCGCTAATGCGAAAGATAAAGAGTATGCCGTCCAGGTGATCGATTTCGTGCTGGAAAGCACGCGCCAGCAATTCTTCCCCCTCGCGTTCAAACCAATTGCCATCCGGATCCTGGGCGCGGACTCTTACCTTGGCTGCGCGCGAGACTTTTTCCCGAATATCCGGAAGGCTGAGACAGCCCTCCTCTTCGACCTGCTTTCCTGTGCGCATGATGAGCTCGGGATTGATTAAAACGATTTTGTCTTCGGGATTCTTCTGAAAGCTGAGGTCGAGTACCGTCAAGCGCCGTGGTACGCCGATCTGAGGCGCTGCAAGACCGATTCCATGCGCGTCGTACATCGACTCAAACATATCGTCGACCAGTGTCTTCAGTTCTTGATCGAATTGCGTGACCGGTTCGCTCGGCCGCTGCAGAACCGGGTCGGGAAATTTAACGATGGGACGCACCATGCGGCTCGGTATCTTTCCTGGTAGAACAGGCTCTAGAAGCTGCGAATTTGCTGGATATAACCCTGGTAGTTCCTGCACAATTCTCTGCTCGAATCTCCACCAAACTTTTCCAGCGCCAGCTTAGCGATCACAAAGGCAACCATCGCCTCCGCCGCTACACCCGCGGCTGGCACTACACAAACATCCGATCGTTCATACGCCGCCTTGGTTGCCTCGCGGGTGGCATAAGAGACCGAGCCCAGAGGGCGGCGCAACGTGGATATCGGCTTGAGATAGCCGCGCACCACGATATCCTGGCCGTTCGAGACGCCTCCCTCGATGCCGCCGGCGTTGTTTCCTTCGCGCGTGAACCGGGTGGGCGCGCCGTCCACCGGCTCCGGGGCATAACCTATGGCATCGTGTACCGTGGAACCAAAAGACTCGGCCGCGGTCACTCCCCGGCCAATCTCCACGGCTTTGACCGCCTGCAGCGACATCAGTGCCCATGCCAGCAAACCGTCCAGGCGCTCGTCCCAATTAGCATAGGTTCCAAGGCCTGCAGGCGCGCCGTGAACCGCGACTTCAAAAATGCCGCCAATCGAATCGCCGGTGCGCAGCACCTGATCGACTTCCGCCTTCATGCGCGCTTCCGCTTCGCCATCGACACAGTTCAGCAGCACCTCATCGCGATTTTGCAGGGCCGATATCTCTTCCCACGATGCTTCGCGCTCTAACGCCGCGTGTCCCACGCGAACAACATGGCTCGCAACTTCAATGCCAAGAGATTTCAAGAGCAGCTTGGCCAAGGCTCCGGCCGCCACGCGAGCGGTCGATTCGCGCGCGGATGCGCGCTCCAGTACGTAGCGCGCATCGGGGAAATCGTATTTTAGGGAGCCTGCAAGATCGGCGTGACCAGGACGCGGCGAGGCCACAGCTTTGTGTTTCGCCGGGTCGCCGACAGCTACCGGCAGAACTTCTGTCCAGTTTTTCCAATCGTGGTTCTCGATTTCAATGGCTACCGGAGACCCGATGGTTTTGCCATGGCGCACGCCGGAGAGAATATGCGCGCGATCCTGTTCAATGCGCATACGGCCGCCCCGGCCATAGCCTTGCTGGCGGCGCCAGAGCTGCCGATCGATGAAATCAAGATCGACTTCGAGTCCCGCGGGAAGCCCGGAAAGGAGCGCGATAAGGCTTTCGCCGTGTGATTCACCGGCTGTGGAAAAACGTAGCATTCAAAGTAGTCAGAAAATTAAATTGTAGACCATACGGCGCGGGTGAGGCTTCGCTTGCCAGGAACCCAGGTTTCCCACTCCAACAAGTTTCGCTTACCGCGGACCCGGTTTAACTTCGGTCGGTGCGCGACTAACCTGCGATCCAGTCGTATTGCGCCTTGGTCAGCGGAGCCACGGAGAGACGCCCTTGCCGCAACAGAGGCGAATCATGAAAGATCGCATGTTGCTTGATATCGGCCAGAGTCTTGGGGTGCGCGAGGCGGCGGCGGGCGGCGATCCGCACCAGAGGCTGCTTTGGATCGGTCAAATCGACGGAGACCACGTTCGCTAATCCGACCGCGGCCTTCTCCTTACCGGTGTGGTAGATGACGAGTTCGTCGCCCTTTTTCATTGCCGACAGATTTTTTACCGCCTGCGGGTTAGAGACGCCCGTCCAATCTGTCTCTCGTTCCTTTTCGAGATCTTCGTAGGAGTAAGCTTCCGGCTCGGTCTTCAGCAGATAAGGCATCGTTTCAAACCTCGGAGTCCGCTTCAGGTTTGTATCCCAGAAAGGCGGTTGTATTCAGCAGTGAACGATCCATGGCGCGAACCCAATCCGTCAGCTCCGCCGCGGACCGGCCTAGCTCTCGATGGCGTTCGAATTCGCTGCGCATGGTTTGCATCTTGGCATCGATATCATCCAGGTGGTGGAACAGCACCGCTTCGGGAATCATCGGCAGCTTGGGAGAACCGAACTCCAGTTTGCCATGATGGCTCAGAACCATGTGTTCGACAAGAATGCGAAGCTCGGGCGGAAAATCGGGGAGTTTCGCCAGCTTTTTTTCGATCATCGCGATCCCGATGGTGATATGTCCGAGGAGTTGTCCCTCAAGCGTGTATGTAAAATTGGTTCCCCAGCTCAACTCCTGGAGCTTACCAATGTCATGCAGGATGGCCCCCGTGAGGAGCAGATCGCGATTGATTTCAGGATAGTGCGCGGCGGCCGCGTCACAGATGCCCAAGAGGGAAACGACATGCTCCAGAAGACCGCCTAACCAGGCATGGTGGAGACTCTTGGCCGCGGGAGCTTGGCGGAAGCGCTTAACAATCTCTTCGTCATCGAGAAACGCCCGGAGGAGCGCCTTCAGGTGCGGATTCTGAAAACTCTCAACGTAGACATCCAGCTTCGACCACAGGTCATCGATATTGAAGGATGTTCTGGGAAGATAATCCGCTAGCTCAACCTCCTCATCGGCGGCGCGCCGGATCTTGTCAAGACTGAGCTGATAGCGTCCGTTATAACGGCTGACTTCGCCGCGGATCTTTACGATGTGTCCCTGCTCGAATTCGCCGATCAATCCGGCGAAGTTTTCCCACATTCGGCATTCCAGCAGCCCGGTACGGTCGCCAAGCATGAGCGCCAGATATTGGCCGCCGTCCTTCCGGGTGCGCAGTTGCTTGGAGGCAACCACGAAAAAGGAAATGATCGCCTGGTTCTCGAATTTGCCTACATCTGTAACGTAAACTTCTTTCATTTGCCTGCCACAGACCCTGAAGCAAAAGCTTTACTGCGGAGGGACCCCGGCAGGTGCATTTGACGCCGGTGGAGTGCTGGACGGCGCTTGAGTACCGGATGCCGGCTGAGTGCCGGATGGCGTAGCGGAAGTCGAGTTCTGCTGCTGATAAGGCTGAGCGACCTGCTCCGGCTGTTTCGGCCTTGCTGAGAGGCGAGTCTTTTCGCCTTTCACCTTTTTCTTCTTCTGGGCGTTCTGGTCCGCCAGCCCCAGCGGGGTGCCCTGCGCCTTCTGAGTTGCCAGTTCGTCCGTTGTAGGCGGAGGCGGCTCGGCCGCCGCGGCGGCCGCTGCTTTCTGCTGCTTCGTCTTGTGAACCACAGGCCGGTCGCTGAAACGGGTCTTCTCCTTCTTTACCGGCTGCTCGCCTTGCCCGCTGAGGCTTCCGTCGGGATTGATCACCTGTATATCGGGATTCGCAGCGCTCGCGCTTTGGGTACTAGCCCCTGCGGTTGCGCCAGAGGCGTCGGTCTGGGACGAGGGCAAAGACTCCCGGGGCGCTTGTCCGAAGCGAATCTTCTCTTTCTTCCCCGGCTTCTGTACATTCTGCTCGTTTTTGGCAACCGTTCGCGGAGTGTTCTTGACCGCAGTTCCGGCAGGGGCCGTGGTTCCAGCCGCCGTGGTTGCAGCGGGCGTGGTCGCAGCGGACGCCGCGGCGCGGACAGCCGGCGTTCCGCTCGACCCGTGGAAACGCATCCGCGTGAAATGCTGTTTCTTCTTGGGCGCCGGAGGCGCGTAGGCGCTATATGTGGGGCGGATTTCATTGGGACTTGCTCCCGAATCCACGAAGCCCGGCTTGATATCGATATAGGCGGATTCCCGCAGTTTGGTCAGGTACTTCCGCAGAGCGGGCTGCATGTGCTCAAGGAAGACGGCCTGTTCCACTTGAGGCTCGACTTGCTTGAAGGCGGCGTCGCCACCCGCGGTGTGCTGTGTAACCTCGAGAATCACGAAGCCCTGCTTGGTGCGGATGGGTTCGGTAAACTGACCCGCTTGCAGGCTGAATGTCCTCTTCTCCAGCTCAGGCGCCAACATGCCATGGCGAAAGACGCCCAAATCTCCACCCTGCGCCGCGGTGGGCCCGCTGGAAGAAGCTTTAGCCAGATCCGCGAAATTCGCGCCGGCCCGCAACTTCGCGACGACAGCGTCGGCACTGGCTTGAGCGCTCTGCACCTGGGAGGCACTAGGATCTGCCGGCGTTGGAATGAGGATTTCGCTCAGGTGAACCGATTCCGGTTGGGCAAACTCGCTCTCGTGCGCTTTGTAATAGGCCTCGACCTCAGGCTCGGTCAAATTAAGACGGCGGCCGACCTCATCGCGCACTACCTGTTGGGTGATGATGCTGTTGCGGATATTGGCTTTGAAATCCTCGTAAGAGACGCCCTGAGCGGCTGCGGCCTTTTCCAGATCTTCCATTGTGTCCAGATGGTTCTGCTTCCGGATATCATCCAGCCGGCGCACCAGTTCAGCCTCGCCGGTTATTCCGAGTTCCTTCCCTCTGGACAACAGGAGTTGCTGATCGATCTGATCGCGCAGGAGATTATTCTTGCGTTGCTCCAACTCCTGCGGAGGTATGTCTTGCTGCTTGGCTTCGGCATCCAACTGCTGCAACGCGCGGTCATAGTCAGATTGAGTGATGATCTGGTCGTTAATTCTAGCGACGATGTCTTCGACTACTCTGGGCGCCGGCGGCTGCTGCGAAGATGGCGAGACAGTATCCGGCGCTTTCGCCAGCGCGGGAGTGACTGCGAAGCCTGTGCCGAAGCTTGTGCCAAGGATCAGGAGTATCGGGAAATAGGAGGATCGGGAAAGGGTCATTGTCTGGACATCTCGAAGGGGGCTCGCTCGGCTGGTTCACTCATTTCTCTTGTACTCAAGTTGCATTACCTAATCGAGCCCGCTTGTGACATTCTAATCATCCCGCTGGTCAAATCCAATGCCGGATGGACTAGAGAAGTTGAAGAGGTACGTTTACACCGGTCAGGCTGGTGGGCCGAGTAGATTGGCAGGTATAGAGCGCAATTTGGCGATGCTATACTGGCAAGGATGCCGTATGCAGGCCGCGCCGCCGATTTAGAGCAGAACTCCAGTAAATGAACACCGGCTATCCGCCTCGTCCTGCACCTCCGAATTTTGAGGAATCTCGTACTATGCCCTCCCGTACTCGACGTACTTTGTTCTCCGTCCTGGTCCTGTTCGTGACCTGTGGTCTTCTGGGCATGATCGTCAACCAGAAAGTTGGCGCGCAATCCAGTTCGGATGAGTCGACGCTGCGCGATAATCTCCGTTCGTTCACCAGCGTTTACGATCTGGTGGCGCAGAACTACGCAGAACCGCTGAATGGCGACAAGGCAGAGAGAGCCATTTACGACGGCGCCATCCCCGGCATGCTGCGGGTGCTCGATCCTCATTCCAGTTTTTACGATCCCAAAGCGTATGCCAAGATGCGCGAGGATCAGCATGGAAAGTACTATGGCGTCGGCATGACGATCCAGCCGCAAATCATAAGTGGAACGCAGAAGATCGTCGTGGTCAGCCCGTTTGAAGGAACCCCTTCCTACAAAGCGGGCATACGTCCCGGAGACATCATTGCCGCGGTCGATGGCAAAGCCACTGACGGTATGAGTACAGAGGATGTGGCTAATCTGCTCAAAGGGCCTAAGGGCACGCATGTTCAGATTACGGTAGTGCGCGAGGGAACGTCGAAACCGGTGATATTTAACCTCATTCGCGACGAGATCCCGCACAATAGCATTGACTTGGCTTACATGATCCGGCCGGGCATAGGGTACATCCACATCACCAATTTTCAGGAGACAACCGGCAGAGAGCTTTCCGATGCATTGGACAAGTTCGGCGGTATCCACGGCTTGGTGCTTGATTTGCGCGGCAACCCCGGCGGACTGCTCAGTCAAGCCGTCGCCGTCTGCGATGATTTCCTGCAGAAGGGCCAGGTCATTGTCTCCCAGCGCGGCCGGGCTTTCCCCGAGCAGGTCTACAAGGCAACGCACGGCAATGGAGGCCACGATTATGCCATGGTCGTGCTGGTGAACCGCGGCACGGCATCGGCCGCGGAGATCGTTTCCGGCGCCTTGCAAGATCATGACCGCGCGATTATCGCCGGCGAGACTACCTTCGGTAAGGGCTTGGTGCAAACAGTCTATCCATTGTCGGAGGACACCGGCCTTGCGCTTACGACTTACCACTACTACACACCAAGCGGCCGCCTGATTCAGCGCAACTATAAAGGTGTTTCGCTCTACGACTACTACTACAACCACGATCAGCCGCAAGATTCGTCGAATCGCGAGGTCAAGCTTACCGATTCGGGACGCACCGTATACGGCGGCGGCGGGATCACTCCCGACGACAAGGTCGAGACGCCAAAATCCAACGACTTCCAGGATTCACTGCTGGAGCACTACGCGTTCTTCGATTTCGCCAGAGACTACATGGCCAATCGCACCGTAGGCAGAGATTTCCAGGTAGACGATGCCGTCATGCAGTCCTTTAAGAAATTTCTTAGCGCACAGCAGATCCCCTATACCGATCAGGACCTGAACCAGGTGATGGACTGGGTCAAAGCCAATATCAAGGCAGAGATCTTCACCACGCAATTTGGCCAGGAAGAGGGTCTCAAGGTTCGGGCATCCTGGGATCCGATGATCAACAAGGCCCTGGATTATCTCCCGCAGGCGCAGGCATTGGAAAACACGGCAAAGCACGTCGATAGCCAGCGCGCCAGCGTTCGAAACGCTCCGTAGCGTTTCGGACCATTCTTTTACTAAAGCCCGCCGGCACTGTCTAGGACCGCTTTAGGCCTGTTAACAGGCCCTACGCCGGATTTTCTCACCCCATGTATGGAAAAGGGGAAAGGTCGAAGCCCTGGACTTTTAGTCCAGGGCTAGTTTTTCGCGGATAGCGTCCTCGCCTGTAGCTCCACCAGGCGAGTTAAATCCTTCTTCTCCAGGCCGTGCACTTCTTTATTGAACGCGTCCACCTTGCTCGACCAGTTCATGGAGCAGAATTTCGGGCCGCACATTGAGCAAAAAGCCGCTTCTTTGTAGTAGTCGTCGGGCAGCGTCTCATCGTGCATGGAGCGCGCTGTTTCCGGATCGAGCGAAAGCGCGAACTGCTTCTCCCAATCGAAGGTGTAGCGCGCATAACTGATGGCGTCATCCCTGTCCTGCGCGCCGGAGCGATGCCTGGCCACATCTGCCGCATGGGCGGCGATCTTGTAGGCAATGATGCCGTCCTTCACGTCCTTCTCATTAGGCAATCCAAGATGCTCCTTGGGCGTGACGTAGCACAGCATCGAAGCGCCGTGCCAGCCGATGATCGCAGCTCCGATCGCACTGGTGATGTGATCGTAACCAGGGGCGATATCGGTTACCAGCGGCCCCAAGGTATAAAACGGAGCGGCATAGCAGTACTCCACTTCCTTCTCCACCTGTTCTTTGATCTTGTCCAGGGGCACGTGGCCGGGCCCCTCGATCATGACCTGAACATCGCTTTCCCATGCCTTCCTAGTCAACTCGCCCAGGGTTCTCAATTCGGCAAACTGCGCCTCGTCGCTGGCATCGGCGATTGAACCGGGCCGTAATCCGTCACCCAGGGAAAAGCTAACGTCATACTTCTTCATCACCTTGACGATGCGGTCAAAGTGCTCATAAAGAAAGTTCTGCTTGTGGTGATGGGTCATCCACTGCGCCAGGATCGCGCCGCCACGGCTCACGATGCCGGTGATCCGCTTGGCCACCAGAGGAACATATTGGATCAGCACGCCTGCGTGCACGGTGAAGTAATCGACGCCCTGCTGGGCCTGCTCTTCTATGACTTCCAGGTATACGTCGATATTGAGATCTTCCAGCTTCTTGACCCGGTTCAACGCCTCATAGATCGGAACCGTGCCGATAGGCACAGGGCTATGACGCAGAATGGCTTCCCGAATTTCCGGAATCTTTCCGCCGGTGGAGAGATCCATTACCGTGTCAGCGCCAAAGCCAACCGCGGTGTGCAGCTTATCCAACTCTTCTTTGATATTGGAGGTAACCGCGGAATTGCCGATGTTGGCGTTTATTTTGCATCTCGTGGCCACGCCGATTCCCATCGGCTCGAGCTCCGGATGATTGATATTGGCGGGGATGATCAGCCGTCCGGCAGCGATCTCGTCCCGAATCAGCTCGACCGGGAGCTTTTCCCGTTCCGCGACAAACGCCATCTCTTCCGTGATGCGGCCCTGGCGGGCGAAGTGCATCTGGGACATATTTCGATCCCCTGAGCGGGCCGCTTCCTCTTTTCGCTTCACGATCCACTGGGCACGCGGCTTTAGAATCTCCTGAGTCGCAAATTCCGCCTTGCTTTGCTTGCCGTTTCCGTCGCTGCTCATTGGTGGGTCACCTCTCAAGGAATTAGCTGTTGTTTTTAAGGAGTCCGAACACGCGCCTAGGGATGCACTGGCTTTGATTATAACGTTGCAATTTTCGATCCGCACTTGACGAGGCCGCCCCACCCTCCTAACCTTGAAGACGAAGATGGAAGACGAACATGAAGATCAAATCCCAGACGTTGCGCATCATCGCCGCTGTGGTCATTATTCTGGGGACGATCGCCTATCTGGCGATCACCGGAGTGGAGTCAAACAAGAGCTACTACGTCACTATCGGCGAGCTCCAGGCGATGGGCGGCAAGGCATACGCGCGTCATCTGCGCGTTGCCGGCAACGTGGCTCCGGGATCGATCGAGCGGAACGGCGCGAATGCGGATTTCGTCCTGCTGGAACAGGGGCGCACGCTTAAAGTGAACTATCAAGGTATGGAGCCGCCGCCGGACACATTTAAGGACGATGCCCAAGCCTTGGCTATCGGAACTCTCGGCCGCGACGGGGTTTTTCATGCCACCGAGCTGCAGGCCAAATGCGCATCGAAGTATGCCCCGGCCAAGTCCGCCACCACGCCTGCCTCGGGCACGGCTGCCCTCATGTCTCCAGCGCAGCCCGGTTCCGGTAAGTAGAGGCTTCCTTCGGTAAGTAGAAGCTTCCGGGGGATAGCCTTTCCTGCTGGACAAACCGGTCCAGTTCTATACTCCTTTAGGGATGCCGCCAATTGCGCAACTCGATGATGTCTCGCGGCTATTCGGCCGCTTTCCCGCTTTGCGCAGAGTATCGGCGACATTCGACTTCGGCTGCTGTTACGTTCTGCTGGGAGAAAACGGCGCGGGCAAATCCACTCTCCTGCGCGTGCTTGCCGGACTGCTTGAGCCGACTGCCGGCATCGTACGGGTCTTTTCAGAGAACATGAGCGGCGAGGAGCGAGGATCCGGCCTACGTTCAAAAGTTGGGTACATGAGCCACGCGCCCATGCTTTATGACGAGCTCTCCGGCATGGAGAATCTCCGCTATTTCGCCAACCTCTATAGAACCTGTTCTTGTCTCGCTCCGGATGAAGCTTTGCAACTCACCGGTCTCGATCCGGGTCTGCGGCGGCCTGTAGGCCAATACTCGCAAGGAATGCGCCAGCGCGCGTCCTTGGCTCGAGTCTTGCTCCCACAACCGGAACTTGTACTTTTGGACGAGCCATTCTCCAATATGGACGCGGCCAGCGTCCGCCAGATGATCGCGCTGCTCACGCGCCTGCGCGAGGCTGGAAAGACTATCCTTCTCACCACCCATCAACGCGATCTGGCGGCGCCTCTGGCCGACTATTTTCTCATCCTGGAAGCAGGCCGCCTGGTTTCGGTGGCGGCAGGTCCGGCGCTTAAATCGACGCAAGGCCATTGGGCGGAAGCAGCTCGTCCGTGAGCCGGTCTTATCTGCTGACTCACCTCGCTAAAGATCTGCGTATTGAATGGCGCTCCAAAGACGCGCTCAATTCCATGCTCTTCTTTGCGCTGCTCATCGTCGTGCTCTTCAGCCTGGCCTTCGATCCGACGGCAGCGATGTCGCGGCAAATCTCCGGCGGCATCGTGTGCGTGGCCATCCTGTTCGCCTCGGTAATGGCGCTTAACCAGGCGTGGGCCCGTGAGATTCGCCACCAGGTATTGGACGCTCAGCGCATGGCGCCGGCACCGGCTTCCTCGCTTTTCCTGGCCAAGGTGATTGCGAATTTCCTCTTTGTTTCTCTGGTCGAGATCGTTCTCGCGCCGCTTTTCGCTATCTTCTACAACCTGCACCCGATCGGTCAGGGATGGCTGCTGGCCCTCGTCATCCCTCTGGGCACCTGGGCACTGGTGGTCAACGGAACCTTCTTCGCAGCGCTTTCCATCCGCACGCGTAACCGCGAACTGCTGCTCCCGTTGCTGCTGTTCCCCATTTTTATTCCGGCGCTCCTGGGTATGGTGCAGGCCGCCAATGCCATCCTCACCGGCAACTCCGATCCGGCTCTTTGGATCAAGTTCCTGGGCGGCTATGATGTCATCTTCACCACGGCGAGCCTGTTGCTCTTCGGGATCGTTCTGAACGCAGAATGATGATGCGCAACTTTACCGCTAACATACGATTTGCCATTTCGACAGAGCGAAATCGGGGTCAAAAAGGTAAGTTTTGACCCACGCTGGGCGCGCGCGGAAGCTTGCCTGACAGGCGGCTTTTCCGTAGTGTGAGGGGATGGAAGTACATTTCTCGCCCGAAATCGAAACGCGGTTGCAGCAAGTGGCCGTTGCCAATGGCAAGGACGCCGAGCAACTGGTAAAAGACACCGTTGCCCGCATGCTCGAAAATCAGGCCCGGTTTATCGCAGAGGTGCAAAAGGGCATCGAGCAAGCCGACCGTGGAGAGTTGGTAGAGCACAAAGACGTGCTTAACCGCATTGATCGCCTGTTTCACTCGTGAAGCAGATTCGGTGGACCGCCGAAGCGTCTGACCAACTTGAAGCCGCTGTAAAGCGCATCCAGCAAGACAATCCCTCCGCCGCACGGAATGTCGCGCAGTCTGTTTTCGACGGCATTGAACAAGTGGCAACCTTCCCCGGCATCGGCCGACCCGGAGAGGTGAAAGGAACCCGCGAACTCGTTATCTCGCCTTACGTGGTTGTGTACCGTTCTACGGAAGAAATTGTCGAAATCCTGCACATTTGGCACGGTGCACAAGATTGGCGCTGAAAAAATAGGCGACGGTGCATAAAGGTACTGGCCGCAACGCCAACTTGTGAACCCGCGCGGCCCGAACTCTCGACAGAATGATAAAGCGGCGGAAAACATGAAAAAGAGGGAACTCGGGCCGTGCGGCAGCCGGTAAGAGCGACCGGAAGCACCTCACCGGCCTTGAGGTCATCTGCGGCTGTACACTTGGCGAAGAACCGATTCTTTCCAGGCTAAACCTGAGATGCCCGGATTTCTGGCCGTACACAGCCACTGGGGAAATGCTCTAATATAAGCAGTGGAGTAGATTCTATGAAGATCATCCGCTGGGCTTGGGCGGCGCTTACCGTTTGCCTGCTAGGCTACGGCTTCTACCAGGCTATGTATGTCGCCCCAACCGAAGCGACCATGGGCGACGTTCAGCGGATCTTCTACTATCACCTCTCTTCCTGGGTAGGCATGGCGGTTTTTTTCGCCGTCAATCTCGGCGCTTCGATCGTCTATCTCGCCACTCGCCGCCATAATCCTCTCCGTGCGCTTAGCGCGGATGCGCTGGCGCTCGCCTCAGCGGAGATGGGCGTAGTCTTCTGCACCGTAGGTTTGATTACCGGCTCTCTGTGGGCACGCCCGGTGTGGGGTATCTGGTGGACGTGGGATGAACGCCTGACCAGCACGCTTCTGCTCTATTTGATCTATATCAGCTATCTGCTGCTCCGCCATTTCGCGGATGGCGAGCAGATGCAGACGCTGGCGGCCGTGCTCGCCATCTTCGGCTATCTCGATGTTCCAATTGTCTATTTCTCCACCCGCTGGTGGCGCACTCAGCATCCGGGTCCGGTGATTGGCGGAGGGGGACTTGATCCCAGCATGTGGCCGCCGCTCTTGTGGAATTTCGCTGCATGGCTTGCTTGGGGCATCCTGCTGACTAGTCTCCGCTATGGCATCGAACGGCGCCGGCAGATCGCAGAACAACGAGCTGCGCTGCACGCCATCGAGTCTACGCTCGGGGTTGCGCCTTAAGCTTCACGAGGACATCATGGCTTACCATCATCTCATTCTGGCTTACGTTGTCACCTTCGTTATTCAGCTTGGATATCTAGGTTGGATTGGTCTGAAGTATCGCGCCTTACGCAAACTGGAGCGCGAATTCCCTGCGTACGCGCCGGAACGAAAATAAAGATCAATGTCCGTTCTCCACGGCGATGTTCCGCTAGATATGCTGCAAATAAAGAATCTTTTTTTGCCGAAAGCTGGATATAGGCACGCCCCTACCTTTTCTCCTATTGAAACTATTCCGCATCGTCATCTATCTAACAGAGTAGTTGACGCAAGATCCACGTCCAATTCAATGCGGCATGCAAGAGTCTACGAAAGCGAATGAGCAAACAATGAGAGTTTGCAGCGCGGTAACGGAACGGGGCCAGGCCGCTGCATGGACGAATCAAAATTTTGTGCATGTAGGAGTTAGATAATGAAGTCTCATTGGAATATGTTGGCGATTGCCACTGCGGTTCTGTCTCTGCCGTTGGCAGGCGTCGCTCAGAACTCGAGCGCGCAAAACACACAGGACAATTCGGGCTCTCAGATGCAGTCCACTGGCATGGGTGAAGCCATGCGAATGGCGCCTGCTGATGCTGAGCTCTCGCGTAACCTTGATGCGAGAAAAGACCATCCTGGTTCCCCCGTTCGCGCGCATCTCACTCAAACCGTTCATTTGAAAAACGGCCCGGAATTGAAATCGGGAACAATTCTGATCGGGCAGGTGGTGGCAGACGATATGCAACAGCAGGGAACGTCTAGACTTGCGCTCCGCTTCGACCAAGCGCAATTGAAGGACGGCAAGGTAATCCCCATCAAAGCCACGATCACCAGCATCTTCCTGCCGCAGTCCGGATACTATCCTTCAACTCCGCCGCCGAATAGTTGGTCTGATCAGACCCTCCGCATCGATCAAATCAACGTCGTTCCGGGCGTCGATCTTCATAGCAACATCGCAAGCAGGAACTCCGGCGTTTTTGTCTCAACCAAGAAGGATGTGAAGCTTGGCGCGGGCAGCGATATTCAGCTCGCAGTTGCCCCGGCGGCAGCCGCAGGCACGACACGAGCCGGAAGCTAAGAGAAAGGATCTCCCAGAAGCGGCCCAAAGGATTAACCCCGCGCTTATGCGCGGGGTTGGCCTTTGCACTCCTTCACACTCCGCTACATAACTAATTCTCCCTGAGGAGCTCTTCCTCCGGCTCGATATGCACCATCACGGCCGAAACCTTTTTAACCCTTTCTAACACTTTGTTTTCTACCTCGTGCGCAATGTGGTGTCCCTCGCGAACCGTCAGATCACCGCGCACCACGACGTGCAGATCCACGTAGTAGCGAAATCCGACTTTGCGCACGAAGCACTTCTCCAAACCGATTACCGCCGGTACCGACCTGGCAACCCAGCGTACGCGCTCCTCCACATCTGGCGGCGGAGCGGTATCGAGAAGCTCGGCTATGGGTTTCCTGAGCTGACGCCATCCTCCGAAGATGATGATCGGCGCCGCGCACAAAGCGGCCCAATCATCCGCAGAAGGGTTACGGGTCCACAGCGCCGCCGAAATTCCAACAAAGGCGAAGGCGGAGGTAATTGCGTCGCTGAAATGATGCCACGCATCCCCTCTCAACGCCATGCTGTCGATTTTGCGGCTCACGCGCCAGACATATCGCGATAGCAAGGACTTGATTCCCACTACCGAAAGAAGAACCCAAAGCGTATAGAATTCCGGCAACTTATGCGGCGTACGGATCAGGGCCACGCTCTCCGCAGCGATGCCTGCGCCCGCTGCGACCAAAGCAAACCCCACTATCATGGCAGCGATCGGTTCCGCTTTGCCATGCCCATAAGGATGATCTTTGTCGGGCGGCTTGATGGCGAAACGCAGCCCCCAATAGACAACGGAAGAGCTGATCACGTCGGAGAAGGACTCAATTCCATCGGCTACCAGCGCGAAGGAATGCCCAACGGCGCCCGCGGCACATTTCAGCAAGGCCAACACGCAATTGACCGCGATACCGATCAGTGATGACCGCATACCTCGCTCGATCATCTGTTCCGTCGTCGGGGCGACTGTCATAACCACGTCCGCCCATTCTAGAGCATCCAAGTGGCGCTTGCTCCGCGCCGTGCGGCAGCCTTGCCCGGTGCGGGCTATCCTCACTAAACTTGACCTTGGAGGATCGAATTTGCTTCGTTTTTTGAAGGCGGCTCTGGTCTTTGAGCTCTCCGCGGTGGTTTGGCTCTCGATCTTAATGGGCCGGTTCTTTTATCACGCGTATGAGACCTCAAGCAGTGAGCACTTGCCGGTGAGCTTTCTGGCCGCGTTGGTTATGCTGGTGTTGGGAACACAGCAGACGGCTATGTCATTCCGCCGGGAGAAGCTGCGGGAAGCCTCCGGCCTGCCTGCCGCTCAGGCAACCAAGCTTCGCCATCAGGTTGCCTATACTACCCTGCTGGCATTGCTCCTGGTCGCGGCCTCGGTGCTGATGATCATTCTCCGCCACCATTCCAGCTAAGACCGAATCCGCTTTCAGGAATGGGCGAAATCTCGACTCGGCGACAACAGAAAAATACAACGGAGCCATGGACGGCTTGAAGACGCGATGGCCCCGTTGTCCGAGGAGGTTGCTGCGTTTTGGAGGGTTCTTGACCCAGCCAAAAGAAGCTAGTCATGCTTCGTTTATGTAGACAGCTCAACCGCCGGCAAAGTTTCGGGCTTCAAAAATTTCTTGCCCTTTCCGTCGCACCGGCCTATGTCTAGGCCCTTGGCTAGCCAAGTTGGTTTGCTCATTGGCATTAGAAGCACGTAGACTGAGTTTTTCTGGAGAGTTGTGAGAGAAAGGCTTGGCTTCTTATGCTCGTCGTGATGAAAGCGCAGGCGACTGCGGAAGAGATTCAGGCGGTCTGTGACCATATTGTACTGCTCGGCTTGCGGGCTCATCCGTTGCCGGGCGCGCAGCGCACCGCCATAGGCATCACGGGCAACAGCGGCACGATCGATCAAGGCAATCTTGAGGAATTGTCCGGCGTAGCCGAGGTGATCGAGGTTTCAAAACCATATAAGCTGGTCAGCCGCGACCTGAAGCAAGAAGACACGGTGATCAAGTTCCCAGGCACCAATGCCACGATCGGCGGACGCGATCTGGCGATCATAGCCGGACCGTGCTCGATCGAATCCAGGGAACAGGCTTTCGCGGCCGCCGAGCAGGTCGCTCGTGCGGGAGCACAGTTTTTCCGCGGCGGCGCCTATAAGCCCCGGACCTCCCCATACGCCTTCCAAGGCATGGGCGAAGACGGACTGAAGATCATGGCGGAGATACGAGACGCCTTCGGCCTGCGCATCGTCACTGAAGCTCTCGACAATGAGAGTCTGGAGCTGGTCGAACGATATGCCGACATGATCCAAATCGGGGCGCGCAATATGCAGAACTTCTCCTTGCTCAAGCGGGCGGGCCGCACCCGCAAGCCGGTTCTGCTCAAGCGTGGAATGGCCGCCACCTTAGAAGAGCTGCTCATGGCCGCGGAATACGTCATGAGCGAAGGCAATTACCAGGTGGCCCTCTGCGAGCGCGGAGTGCGGACCTTTGCCGACCATACACGCAACACCCTTGACCTTAGCATCGTACCGGCCGTGCAGAGGCTGAGCCACTTGCCAATCCTGGTCGACCCCAGCCATGGAACGGGAAAGCGGAATAAGGTCCTGCCTCTCGCCCGGGCCGCAGTCGCGGTCGGAGCCGACGGCCTGATCGTTGAAGTGCATCCTCAGCCGGACAAGGCCCTCTCCGACGGCGCTCAGTCGATTTACCCGGAGCAGTTCGTGCAGTTGATGGACGAGGTTTCTCAGATTGCTGAGGTGGTACACCGCCGGGTTCCCCATGGCATCGCCGTGGCTCAGCCTGCAACTTAGGAACCAGCATGCAACTTAGGGCTTTGATCCGCATGATAGTTGCGGTTCTGGCGCTGGCCGGTTTCGGTTGCAAGGAGCGCGACTTCCCCATTTATCCGGCAAATTTCCGCGAATACGCATACGTTACCAACAGCGGAAGCAATACCGTCACTGTCCTTGACATCGTCAACATGCGGCAGGACCGCGTCCTCACAGTTGGGAGCGATCCCACCGGGATAGCGGCCAACCCGCGGCGGCACGAAATCTACGTAGTCAATTCGGGTAGCGGCACGGTGAGCGTCATCAACGCTCACAATAACACCGTGGCGGATACGATTAGCGTCCGCCGGCAGCCCTACTCCATCGATATCGATGCTCAAGGGCGCCGGGCCTATGTCGCCAACTCCGGGTCCGGCAATGTCTCCGTGCTCGATTTGGATTCGCGCCGGGAAATCGGCGTGATCGGCGCGGGCGAGGCGCCCGGTGTGGCACGCATAGCGCCCGACGGAAATGCCCTGGTGATTGCCAATCGCCAGAGTGGAAGCGTCAGCATCGCCGATCCCCATACTTTCAAGGTAAGAAGCACATTTAATCAATGTCCTGGAGCAACGGACGTTGTCATTTTGCCTGATTCCTCCAAAGCGTTCGTTTCCTGCTCCGGCGGGCACCAGGTCATGGTGCTTGGCCTTGCTCATGCGAAAGGACCCGATCCCGCAAACTCCGATCGCCTGTTGACATTTCTGGATGTAGGCAAAACACCGGTTGAAATCGCTCTCAAGCCCGATGGAGGAGAGGCCTTTGTATCCAACTTCAACAGCGGCACAATCTCTGAGATCGCAACCACCTCGAACGAGGTAGGGGGAGCCTATCTGGTCGGATACCACCCGGTGCGCGGCTTGGTAAGTGCGGACAATTCCCTTCTCTATGTCAGCAATTTCAGCGGGGGAATGGTTAGCGTGTACAGCATCGACGACGGCAAGTTCCTAACCTCGATCAAGGTTGGCGAAGGTCCCGATGCCCTGGCTTTTTCTTCAAACGGACACCTTCTCTTTGTGGCGGATGCCGAATCCGGAGATGTTTCTGCCGTGCTGCTCCACCCCCAACCGGCGCCCCCCTCGCTGATCGCAATGTTTCCCGCCGGGCGCAAACCCTCCGGCATTGCTATCCAATCTTTTCGGGTTCCTTAAGAGACCATCGTTGTTGCTCTAACGCGGCCATCTTTCGGACAAGGGCGGAAACTCTGGAAAAGGAGCATGGGGCTCTTTTTGATACCAGTACGCGACAGAAGCAATGTCATCTCCCTCCGGCTGATAGGTTGCGTTCGGATACCATCCCAAATCCTGAATGGTGACTCTTAGATTGTCATGGAAGCTAATGGGATCCATAATGTGCCATCGGTACAGACTGTGCTGTGGAGGGCCTCCATCGGCATTAGTGCTTTTAGGATCCAACACATTGCCGACGTAGGCAGTGGAATATAGGGCTGGAAAGTCATAGTCGGCGCCGAAATAATCCTCAGTTCCGGTGCCTACTATAGTTGGAAATTTCGTGTCGCCGTCCAGGTAGAACTTGACTTCACCTTCGCCAAACCATCCCGTGGACAACTGCGTCCAGGCGAGGAACGTTCCGACATAGCGGCCATTCCCTTTCACCCCGTCCAGAATGGTGTAAGTGGGATCGGACCGCTTGACGGTAGCACGGCGCCATTCCGCATGGAAGTAAGCTGCATCAGCCGGCACGGCACTCAAGCGATAGTCGATCTGATAGGTGAAGAGCGGGAGTTCCTTGTCGGAATCATTTGTCACCGTAATGCGCACATGCTTGCGGAACGGCATCGGCCAATAACAGTTCATCGATGCGGTGGGGACATCTACAACCGCCAGCGAATTAACCGGCGCAAACCTGTCGTTACCAATGGCAAAAAAGTCCGTGAGCGGAACCTCCACCGATGGACTCCGCTCCCCGTCCCAATAAAAACGAAGCACGGTAGGCCGGCCATTGCCTCGGAAATTCGGACTTGACGCCATCCAGATGTGCTCGATGGCGCCCGGTCCAGCGACATCCATAATCGTGACAGTGCCATGTGCCGGAATCTTGATGAAAGGCCGAACCTTCCAACCTTGTCCGAGATGGACGGCAGGGCCGGAAAATGCAAGATCGGGATTCGATGGGTTAGGAATCGCCATAGCCCCCTTGCCTTTTTCGCCCGTAGGATTTTCAGGTGAGACCATACGCGACTCTGCTGCAGGATTCAGATTCGGCAGGGATCCGAGGCCGGCATCCCAGGGGCCGGCCGCAGCGGAGCTCTGCGCAAGAGCGAAACCAACAAGCAGCAACTGCAACGCGGCGGTTACAGCGAGAAGACGAACCACGAGGAAAGCAAACATGCCTATCGAACCTCTTTATCCTTTGAATGGTCGGGCTGAATTATCGGGATCCAATCAGGCTGATACAAAATCAGGTGAAGGCGGGAAAATAGGTTCGAATTGCCCGGTTGGATACGATCTCCACCGGCAAGCCGCATCCGGTGATTGATCGCAGAAGCTTCGCTGATGCCAAGTTTTTGGCGAAAAAACGAACTCTCGTTCACAGTTCTCAACTCAATCTGGATCCAAATTCCATCCCCGGCCAGCAAGTACCGCATACGTTCAATAGTCACCAACTTTACTTCATCACACAGCATCTTTCAAGCACCCGATGAGCATCACAAAAAAGCATGAACAACGGTTGCGCGGATCTTCCCGCCGGCCGGATATGCAAAGTGCTGTTTTTTCTGGAGGATGTTATGTCTACCCATCTGGTGGCCAGGAACGCGTATCGCCTTTTAGGGCTCTTTCTCTTCGCCGGCCTCATCGTTTTCGTTCTGCGCGGCGTGCCGCTCAGTGCGCAGACCGCGACAGGATCGATCGTAGGAATCGTTCGAGATCCGTCGGGAGATGTTGTAACAGGCGCTCAAGTTCACCTGTTGAATGTTGACAAAAATCAGACGGCTGAGGCCGTAACGAATAACCTGGGATATTACTCTTTTCCGGTGCTGCAGCCTGCGCTTTACAAGCTTACAATTCAGGCGCCCGGATTTAAGCAGTTCGTACAGGAGAATATAAGGCTGGACGTTGCCAGCACCCTGAGCATCAACGCAACTCTTCAGGTAGGTCAGGTCGCCCAATCGGTAACGGTAAGCGCCGCGCCGCCTCTGCTTGAAACCCAGACGTCGTCGCTAGGCCAGGTCATCAGCAATAAATCCGTCGCCAATCTTCCTCTGAATGGACGCAATGCTTATGGATTTGCCGCTCTGGTGCCCGGCGTGATCGCGCCATATGGTTTTACACAGACGGCATTCGATGAATACAATGACCAATTCATTTCCATCAACGGATCACGGCCAAACCAAAATATGTTTCTTCTCGATGGCGGAATAAATTCCGAGCCGGCCTTTACCGGCCCCGGATATTTCCCGAGCGTGGATCTGGTCGACCAGTACAAAGTGCAGACGAGCAATTTCAGCGCGGAGTACTCGCATACCGGGGGTGGGCTGATCAACGTGATCACGAAATCGGGCAGCAACCGGTTCCATGGCACGGCCTGGGAGTTTTACAGGACTACCGGATTGGTAGCAAACGATTTTTTCTCAAACAATGCGGGCTTAGCGAGAGCAAATTTCTCATTCAACCAATTTGGGGGAACGCTCGGCGGTCCCATCAAGAAGGATAAGACCTTCTTCTTCTTCGCTTATGAAGGCCTGCGCTGGGTGCAGAGCGGATCGGCGGTGGGGACCCTCCCTACAGCGGCGCAGCGATCGGGAGACTTCTCCAGCACCTTGAACACTCAAGGACAGGTCATTCCGATTTATAACCCATTCTCGACGCGACCCAATCCAAGCAATCCGGGTCAATTTATAAGGACGCAATACCCTGGAAACAAGATACCCACGGCCGATATCGATCCAGTTGCGAAGGCGCTGTTGAATTACCTTCCGCTACCTAACCGGGCTGGAGATCCTGTGACCGGGAATAACAACTACTTTACCAACTTCAGCTCCCCCATCAATGAGAACTCATTCTCTCTGCGCATCGATCAGGCAATTTCCGGCACGCAAAAGCTCTTCGCGCGCTACTCCATCAACGATACGACACAAACCCGCCCAAACCTTTACGGAAATACCAATCCCAATTTTGTAATCAGCAGCCCCACCGCAGGCAATGACTTTCTCAGGCAACAGCAGGCAACCGTCGACTATACCAATGCATTCAGCGCAAACAGGCTGCTTGATCTCAATAGCAGCTATATCCGGTACTGGATCGGGCGCACGCTGCCGGGCATCGGCGTTAACCCGACCGTAGTTGGCCTGCCCGGTTATTTCACTACTCTGGCCCAGAGCTATCCTCCCTGTTTTCCATCCGTTGGCGTTTCCGGAATGGGGTTGAATCTTTCCTTGGGTAATATCGGCGGCGGCTTATGGGGAGGCGGTTGCTACAATCTCGGGGATGCCTATCCCGACCTTCACGAATATGGCAATTTAACTATTCTCCACGGCTCCCATACCTTTAAAATGGGCGGCAATTTCGGAATTGCCTGGTTGTCTACCACCAGATACATCCCGGCAGGACCGAGCTTCAACTTTGCTCCGAATTTCACCCAGGGACCTAATCCTGAAACCGCGAATAGCTCGGGTGTTGGGTTCGCATCTATGCTGGCAGGCACAGGTACGGGAAGCACAGGCAGCGGCGGACCCGACCAGATTCTTTCCACTAAATACTATGGCGCCTATTTCCAGGACGATTGGCGGCTGAATCCAAGGCTGACCTTGAACCTTGGCATCCGCTACGACTATGACGCCCCCTGGACAGAACGTCACAACCGGTTTACCGATTGGAGTTCCACAGCGCAGTCTCCGCTGCAAGTACCTGGAGTAGCTCCGTTAGTAGGAGGGTTAGAATTTCCTGGTGTGAACGGCTTGTCCAGATATGAATTCGATCCATTTCGAAAGGAGATCGCGCCCCGCCTTGGCTTCGCTTTCTCAGCTTCTCAAAATACGACCGTTCGAGGAGGCTTTGGTATCTTTTTTGCTCCTCTCGGCGGCGCCGGGTTCAACGGTCTTTCGGTTCCGAATAGCGGATTTGTGGCTTCAACCCCATGGATCAGCAGTCTGGATGGAGTCACTCCGCTCAATACCCTTTCGAACCCCTTCCCACAAGGATTTATATTCCCAACCGGAAGCTCGCAAGGACTCGCGACGCAGCTTGGTCAGAATGTAAACGGTATGGCTAGGAACCGTCCGATATCTTACGCAGAAGAGTGGAATCTCGACATACAGCGATCGCTGCCGGCGGAAATTCTCTTTGACGTAGCGTACGCGGGAAGTCATGGCGTGCATCTATATGGAGACTTCAATCCCGACCAACTGCCCGACCAATATCTCGCGAGAGGAAGCCAGTTAAACCAGCAAGTCGCGAATCCGTTCTACGGAAAGATTGCCTCAGGGGGGCTGAGCAGCTCGACTGTAGCCTCAAGCCAGCTACTTCGTCCGTTCCCCCAATTTACAGGTGTAACCTTGGGAAACGGCTCATTTTTTGGCGCGTCCTCTTACAACGCATTACAGGTAAAGCTCGATAAGCGATTCTCGCATGGCTTTAATTTCCTGGTCGCCTATACCTGGTCGAAGTTGATGGACAATATCCCCGCGTCCGAAACGGGATTCCCAGGAGGTTCTTTCGGCGGCACGGGTATTCAGGACTGGGATAATCTGCGCGCGGAGTGGGCCATCGCATCCTTCGATACCCCGCAGTATCTGGCAATCAATGGAATTTATGAGCTGCCATTTGGCTATAAGAAGCCGTTCTTCAACCACAGCAAGCTAGCCAATTACCTGATCGGCGGATGGCAGTTGAACGGAATTACTTCCGCTATCAGTGGAACCCCGCAAGAAGTATTCACAGCTTCCAATACCCTGTTTAACTACGGCGGCTCGCAACGCGCGAATTGGAACGGACAGAATCCATCGCGGAGCGGAGCGATCTCGAAAAGGCTGAATGAATATTTCACTGTGAGCGATTTCAGCCAGCCGGCCTCATTCACATACGGCAATTCACCCCGAATGCTGGCCAACTTGCGTTCTCCTGGATTCATAGACACGGATCTTTCAGGTATAAAGCAAATTCCTATTCATGAAAGCGTGAATGCTGAATTCCGGGCGGAGGCGTTTAACCTGTTTAACCATCCAACCTTTGGTCCTCCGGATACTACGCTGGGAGACGGAACGACGGGCGTAGTCAACAATCAAGTCAACCTGCCAAGGCAAATACAACTGGCAGTGAAGGTCATCTGGTAAAGGACTTTGTCGAGGGTCAAGGGTCAGGGGCGGAGAGCTCATGGGCTTTCGGCGCACCCACCGGGCGAAAATCGTTACATCGTCGTCCCGGCTAAAGCGCATTCTGTTTTCCGCCGGTATTTTCCGTCGCCGCGCTCAGGCGTACTCTTGATGAAATGACCGCAATGAAAAATCTGCTCGCAATCTCATTTTTCCTGAGTTTCCTGTTTGCCGATAAACGCTGCTGCGCCATCCGCGTGGCAGGCGAAACTTCAGCAAGAGCTTCCGCTGTTGGGGCATCGCAACTGGATCGTCATTGTAGACTCGGCCTATCCATTGCAAACGTCACCAGGTATCGAGACGATCGAAACCGGGCAGGATCAAATTACGGTGGTCCGGGATGTTCTCAATGTCCTCTCCCATGCCATCCAGGTCAGGCCGGTTGTGTTCATGGATGCCGAGCTTCCATTTGTCCCCGAGAAGGAAGCTCCGGGGGTGACGCGATACCGCCAACAGATCAAGGCCACGCTTGGTCCTCTCCCTGTTCAACCCGTGCTGCACGAAAAATTAATTGATCGAATGAATCAAGCAGGAGGCACATTTCACGTTTTAGTCTTAAAGACCACCCTGACCGTTCCTTATACCTCGGTGTTTCTTTGGCTGAATTGTAAGTATTGGAGCGATGCCGGGGAAAAACAGTTACGTGAATCCATGAAGGGTCACCTTCCTGCCCCTCCGCGCTTCGGACCGCAATGAGCCTTATCCAAATATTTCAGAAGAAAGAGGGCGTATGAGCGAGCAGAGTAAGCTGCCGCGCCGGGATTTTCTAAAACAGGCCGCAGGCGTGATCGGCGCCTCACAAGCGGGGCCGTGGTCCGCTGTGGCTGATGCCCAGGGTGCACGCGCGCGCCCGACTGAGCATGACCACGATCCGGCCGCAATAGAGATATCCTATCCCCGCATCTTCGAAGGCCCGCAGCTTAAGATGATTTCGTTTCCTATGGGGGGAGTGGCAGCCGGAAGTCTGGGTCTCGGAGGGCGCGGGCAGCTCCGCGACTGGGAAATTTTTAATCGGCCGAACCAGGGATTTTCCCCACCTTATGCCTTTCCCGCAATCTGGATGCAGTCCGGCGCATCGCAGCCAATCGCTCACGTGCTGGAAGCCCGTATTCTGCCTCCCTATCAGGGACAGGACGGACTGGGAGCAAACAACGCGCCGGGACTTAGCCGCCTCCAAGCTGCAAAATTCACCGGCGAGTATCCGTTGGCGCACATTGACTTCCAAGATCGAAGGCTTCCGGCCAAGGTAGAGCTCGACGCGTTCACGCCCTTTATTCCCCACGATCCGGATGACTCCGGTTTGCCGGTCGCTATTCTGCGTTATCGCGTCACTAATCCGGGTTCCTCCAGTGTCCAAGCAGGCATTGCGTTCTCGATCGATAATCCCGTAATAACCAAGATTGTCAAACATGGTCCGATGCCGCCCGAGGATAAGCGAGTCAACGAATATCGAAGCGGGCGTGGGCTGGATGGTTTGCTGATGACTAATCCCGAGCTGCCTACCGATGACCCGATGCGGGGCAGTTTCGCATTAGCGGCAATCCCGGAATCTGCCACCCAGGTAACGCACTGGCGCGGTTGGCCGAAAGCCGCCTGGTGGACCTCACCGCTGTTGTTCTGGGATACATTTTCCGCAAAGGGAGAACTCGGAACGGAGCCGGACTCCTATAACTCCGTTGGCGTTGTTTGCCAGAAAAGGACGATTCCGCCTGGTCAATCGGGCAGCTTCACATTTTTGTTGGCTTGGCATTTCCCCAACCGCACACCGGATTGGTGCGGATGGAGCTCTCCTCCAGGTAAAGGAAAGACAAACATAGGCAATTACTACACGGCGCGCTTCAAGGACGCATGGGAGGCGGCAGAATACGCCGCCAATCATTTGGAGCGTCTCGAAGCCCGAACCCGATTATTTGCCAAGACGCTCCGCGAAAGTACTCTGCCGCCGGCGGTCAAGGAAGCTGCCAGCGCTAATCTTTCAACCTTGGCTTCGACTACGTGCTTTCGCACGGCAGATGGAGAATTCCGTGGCTTCGAGGGTAGTGACGATGCTCTTGGCTGTTGCTTCGGAAATTGCACCCACGTGTGGAACTATGAGACCGCAACCGACTTTCTCTTTCCGTCCTTTGCGCGATCTCTGCGCAAAGTATCCTTCGGTTATTCCGAGGACGAAGCCGGGGGCATACATGCCCGTCAATTGTTACCCGAAGGAGAGCCGCGGTTCCCATTGGTGGCCGCCGATGGGCAAATGGGCCAGATTATTCATGCTTATCTGGACTGGAAATTGTCAGGAGACGATCCATGGCTGCGAGCAATGTGGCCTCAGCTGAAAAAGGCTATCGAGTTTGCCTGGGAACCCGGAGGATGGGACCCCAATCGCAACGGGGTCATGACCGGCGTGCAGCACAATACTTACGACGTGGAATTCTACGGCCCTAATCCTATGTGCGGAATATATTATCTTGGCGCACTGCGGGCAGGAGAGGAGATGGCGCGCACCTTAGGAGATAATGCGGCCGCGGCTCAGTACAGAAAGTTATTCGATCACGGCAGCCAGTGGATTGACTCAAATCTCTTCAATGGCGAATTCTACATCCAGAATATCGAAGGACTCCCCGCGGATAAGATAGCCGCACATCTGCGCGGCGGCATGGGAACTGAAAATACTGAGCAGCCGCAGTACCAAGTAGGAAAAGGATGCCTTATCGATCAGTTGGTTGGGCAATACCTCGCTCATGTAGCCGGCTTGGGTCTATTAGTATCCCAGGATCACATACACAAAACGCTCCAATCTATTTATCGTTATAACTACAAACGCACATTAGTCGACCATGATAATGTCGAGCGGACTTTTGCTCTGAATAACGAAGCCGCCATGGTTATCTGCGATTACGGCAAAGCGCCGCGCCCTCGCGTTCCATTTCCGTATTTTGCCGAAGTTATGACCGGGTTTGAACATTCAACCGCCGCGCTCATGATCTATTCAGGAATGGTCAGCGAGGGAATCGAGTGCATTCACAATATCCGCGCGAGATACGATGGCGAAAAGCGCAGCCCGTGGGACGAGGCTGAATGCGGTCATCATTACGCGCGGGCGATGGCCTCATGGACAAGCCTGGTAGCTCTGAGCGGATTTCAATACGATGGAGCGAATTCGTCTGTTGTCGCCGTGCCGCGCATTCCGCATGACAACTTCCACTGTTTTTGGGCAACGGCTACAGGCTGGGGAACTTTCTCATATCGTCCAGCTGCCGGGAGTAGGGCTCATTTCACGATCCACGTTCTGGCCGGCTCTCTCGCCTGCCGTTCGTGCGAAATCGCCGGAGTAGGCTCCTCCGCTTCCGCGCGAAGTAATGGAAAGGTCTATTCCCACTCCATGGAGCGGCGGGGGGAGAACACGGTCTTGCGGTTTGACAAGCTGGTCAACTTAGCCGAAGGACTCGATCTTCAGATCGAGCTTAAGGCATGAGCCATGCTGATAAAAAGCCGTGGATGGTGATCGTCGGCGGCTTCCTGGGCTCGGGGAAGACCACTTTGATCCTGGCTGCGGCCGAAGAACTTGAGCGAAACGGCATTCGCAGCGCGATCATCCTGAACGATCAAGGCGATGCCTTGGTCGATACTGAATACGCGACTCGCAGCGGAAGACGATCCGGAGAGGTTATCGGAGGATGCTTTTGCTGCAGGCTCTCCGACCTGGTTCGCGTGATGGGAGAACTCCGCGCGCACTCGCCCGAAGTTATCTTCGCCGAGCCGGTGGGTAGCTGCACGGATATCTCAGCAACTGTCCTTAGACCGCTTATGGAGTATGGCGACTCCTACCGCATGGCGCCTTTTACCGTCTTAGTGGATCCGGAGCGGGCAAATGGGCTGAATCGCGTGGACGCGGATCCAAACCTTAGGTTTCTCTTCCAAAAACAATTAGAGGAAGCGGACATCCTATGTTTGACCAAATCCGATTTGTATTCGAATTGTCCGTCAATACCGGCGCCCCCCTTTGTGACCGGAACGGTCATGAATCATGTTCGACAGATAAGCGCCAAAACCGGCCAGGGTGTCAGAGCGTGGCTCGACGAAGTGTTCTCAGGCAATCTATCGCCGGCGAGCGAATCGCTTGAGATCGATTATGAGCAGTATGCCCGCGCTGAAGCGGCTTTGGCGTGGCTCAACCTCGAAGTAAGCATTGAGCCTGTCGCTCCCCGCTCGCCGGCCATGGTGCTGGGGCCGCTGCTCGATGATCTTGATAAAGAGTTTACGGCGGCGGATATTTCCATTGTTCATCTGAAGGCCATCATCGACTCGCCCACAGGCTCTCTGAAGGCGGCTATGTGCGCCAACGGCCAGGAGCCGGCAGTCGAAGGCGCGCTGGACGCTTCTCCTGCTTTCAAGCTCGATCTGCTCTTGAATCTTCGCGCTGTTGGGCCGGCGGCTGAGGTGCGGGGAATCGTGGAACGGGAACTCGATCAGCTCGATGCTCAGCTTACCGGGCTGCGCATCGCTTGTTTTCATCCGGCAGCTCCCAAACCCGAACGCCGCATCGGGAAGTTCGCGGATCCTCCGATGCGTAACGCACAACTACTAACTTCGGAAAAGTGATGAAATCGCCTGAGAATCAGTGGTCAAGTTTATATCCATTCTTTCTCGAATCCCAGTCTGTCCGATCGATTTGAGCGCGATAAATCATTTCCTAGAGCATTTTAGGTTTCGGTGTAGACGAGCAAAACCGCTTCCGACCCGGCCGTTCCATCGAAGAACGGCCGCTCATAGCTGACATAACAGTTCACAGTAAAACCTAAAATGCTCTAGTCGGGCTTTTCACCAGAGTCGAGCTGCTGCTTGGTCACATCTGTTGGCGATGCTATCCCTTGCTCAATTCCGTTTTGCTGGTGCAGCCGCTTGAATTCGGCGATGGCCCTTGTTTGCTCCGCGGTATTGCCTACAGCCCGCGCCGCCAGCGAAAGGCGGTACCATGCAACCTCATCGCCGGGATTAAGCGCGACTGCCTTCTGCAGATATGGTATGGCAAGAGCAGGCTTCTGCTCTGCGCTCAAGGTTGCCCCCAAACCCACACAGGCCTCCTCGAACTCCGGATAATACTTGATCGCATCTTCAAACATCTCCGCTGCCTGATCGAGCCGGTTCGCTTCGCGATCGATTTCGCCCAGTTCATAAGCGGAATTGGCATTGCTCGGGTCGATCTTCAATTCCTCTTCAAAGGCAGCGGAAGCTTGGGCCAGATCGTCGGGCGAGTGGGTTAGCCGCCAGCGGGCCAATAGTGTACGGCCCATGCGGTAATGGATGTTCGGCCGATTGGGATCGAGCTTGAGTACTTCGCGATACTCCCCGATAGCGGAATTCGTCGATCCTTGGCTTTCATAAGCTTCCGCCGCAGCCTGATGCCGCCAAATGGACGTAGGCGCCACCTCTTCCAACTTATGAATAGTCAGGTAGGCAAAGTTTCCGTATATGCGGCCGGTGTGATAAAGAATCTCCGGATCGTTGGGAAAGAGTTTGTTCAGCTCCAATGCGAGTTCTACCGCATTACTATCACGCCCCAGCCCGGTATAGGCCCGCATCAACTGGAGACCGCACATCCGCTTAACTTGCGGGTCGGGAGAGCCGTGAAAGCTCTTCTCCAGACCGGGCAAGGCCTCGCTGTATTGCCCCAGCTCAGAAAGTGAGATAGCCAGCACGGTGCCGGCCTTGGACAAGCTGGGCTTCAGTTTCAAAGCTTGACGCAGCTCCGGAACCGCCTGCTCGAATTTTCTTTCCTGGTAGTAAATGACACCCAGAGTGGCATGGACTTCGGCAATATCGGGAGCTATCTGCCGCAACTTCTCAAATTCGGTTTCAGCCTGGGCATAGTGCCCGGCGGCCAGAGCCTCCTGGCCCTCGCGGTAATACTGTTGCACTGTCTGCTGCCCGGAACTCTGCGCAGCCGCGCAAACAGAGGCGAAAAGCAGAAAAAAGGCAGTTCTGAATGCAGCGCTCCACGGGGGCATCATGGCTGCAAGTTTATCTCCATCGATAAAACGCCCGCCATGCCTGGGCGGCATGGCGGCACGGTATGGCGGGTTAGGAAAGAACTGCCTGCAAGGATCTAGAAAATGATTTTCGCGCCAATTTGCACGATTCGTCCCGGGGCGGCGGCGGTAATTTTACCGTAAAGCGCATCGTTGACGTTGGTGTCGACAGTGGTCCCGCCTCCGGCAAACTGCGACACGTTCGGATCGGGATAGAACTGCGGGTGGTTGAGCGTGTTGAAGGTCTCGAGCCGCAACTGCAGGGTCGCCTTTTCTCCAACTCCGGTGTTCTTGAAGAGACCTATATCGAAGTCGTTGATGCCCGGCTGCCGCAGGTAATTCCGCGAAGAGTTACCGTAGATGCCAATGGGCGGTTGGGCGAAAGCGGCGGTGTTGAACCATTCGTTCAGCCCCTTGTGGAAGGGCGCCTTTGCATTGCCAACCAATGCGGCGCGTGGAGAGGTTGTGCCGATAAAGCCGGCGGTGTCGGTGGCTGTCACGGAAAAAGGAAAGCCAGTCTGCGCGGTGTAGATGCCAGTGGCCTCCCACCCGCCAACAAGCGCATTGACCGCGGTATTTGCCGTGCCTAGAAATTGCTTTCCACGGCCCACGGGAAGGTCATAGACCATACTGGTCACAAAACGATGATCGACATCGAAATCCGACGGCCCATAGTCGAAGTTGGGATCGTGATTGTTGGTGAAGCCCTGATATCCGCCTCCCTCGGCCCCGATGCCAGCAGCCGCGGATTTGTCGTCCATGCTCTTGGCCCAGGTGTAAACCGCGGTTAAAGCCATCGATGTGGTGCGGCGCTCCACCTTTACATTTGCCGAGTTGTAATTGGAATACGCGCCCCACAAGCTATTGATGAAGGTCGCGAAGTAGGGATAGGGATAACGGCCGATGGGCGTGCAATTAAACGGTATGGTTGTGCCGTGTTCCTGGTTAGCCACCGCGGCCGCGATACAGGTTGCATTCGGCGCATAGGATTGGTTGATATTCTGCCGCGCCAGCAGATGAGTACCCTTGTTGCCGATGTAATTGACTTCAAGTGTGGTGTTCCGGGCAAGCTCGCGCTGGACGGAGAGAGACCACTGCTGCATGTAAGGGTTCTTGGGATTCTCGGAGATATTTACGGCAAGGAAGGTATCTTGCCCTTCCTGCCCGGGAATCACTGGACCAACCGTATTGCTGTAATTCACAAACAGCTGATCGGTGGTGTTCAAGCCAGGCAGCAAAACGCCGGGAGTCTGATTCAGGCTGGTGCGGATGACGTAAGGATAAATATCGGCGGAGCCGTCGATTTCGCGGCCCTCGACGGAATCCCAATAAATGCCATAGCCGCCGCGAACCACAGTCTTTTCGTCGTGGAATGGCCGGTAAGCAAAGCCGATGCGAGGACCGAAATTATTCTTTTCCGGGCTACTGGGTGTCCGCTTGCCGCAATAGCGGTAAAACTGCTGGAAGCCGGGCGCCGGAGCGGTGACGCCTTTGGTTACGAGCGTCGGGTCCGCGATGCACAAGCCGCCGTTGGGATTGGTGGTATCCAGCCAACCCATGTGGTTGTGTGTTTCATAGGGGAATGGGCGGTAATCCCAGCGGAGGCCAAGATTCATGGTGAGGTTGGGTGTCGCCTTCCAGTCGTCCTGCGCGAAAGGCGCGAAATAGTGGAAATTAAACTGCCGCGGATTTCCGGTTGGCGCGCTCAGCCCGGAGGGTTGGAAGGTTGCGGCATTGGCATAATATCCGAGAAGAAAGTCCGCAATCTGGTTGCCGGAAAAGTAGTCGTGGAAGCTGTAGTTGCCCAGCGGGTTGCTGGCAAGATCCCGATTGAAGACCCATTGCCTGTACTCCGCGCCCAGGGTCAAGGTGTGGTTGCCCACGATCCAGGTCACAGTATCGTTGAAGTCCCACATGGGCTGGTTGCTGGCGGTATAGGAATTGCCGGCGCCGCCAAAACCCGCACCCGCGATGTTTTCACCCAAATCGTTACCAAAGCTTATCCCTGGAGGCGTCCGCTGCGCATCCGAAAGTTGGGTGAAGACCCCTGTCAGCCCAAGCTGTGGAACCTGGGAGACGGGCATTGGATACCCACCCTGGTTTGCCGTCGCGTTCAGATGGCCGAAGAGGAAGTTGTTCACCACATGCGGACCGAAGTTGATGGTGTGATTCACTTCCCAATTGGTCGCGTCCTCGGTAAAGGTGGTAATGCCCACGGGAATCGAGGGCGTGCCCTGGTTGGTAGCGTTATAGGTTGTGTATGTGCCCCGCCCGAAGATCTTTCCATACCGTCCTAATTCCTGATCGATGCGGTAGGTCTGCTGATTCGTAGTAATCGGCAGCGTAGGAGTCTCGGTGTGATTGTAGCCGTTGCACAGAGGGTTGCAGTTCGGCGCCGGGATGTACCCTTGGGCCAGCATCAATTGAGGGATTCGCGCGAAACGGGTTGACGGTATCTGATTTCCTGGGAATGGGTGGCCTGTTGCCGGATCGACCGGAAGGCAGCCTAACGTAGGTTTGCCCGATACGCAGGGCGGATTCGCGGCATAGGCCGAAAAATTGCCCGTCAGTTGCGTAGGATTGGGCACATTCTGGTAAGTGGTGAGCCCCTGGGTGATCCGCCAGCCTTCATAATTCGCCAGCCAAAAGGTCTTGTTGCGTCCGTTATAGATTTTGGGAAAGATGACCGGCCCTCCAGCAACGAAGCCAAACTGGTTCTGGCGCAGAATAGGTTGCGGAGCTCCAGGCTCATAAAAGTAATTCTGCGCATCGAAAAAGTTATTTCTGTCGAACCAGAACAAGGTGCCGTGCAGATCGTTGGTGCCGCTCTTGCTGGAGATGTTGACCTGATTGGCGCTGAAGCCATATTGCGCCGAGTAGGTCGCGGTCTGCTCTTTGAACTCCTGGATGGCGTCGATGGATAGCACCACCGCCGGGGTATTCAGGGCTTCATCCGTATTGGGCATTCCGTCGAGGAGATAGTTATTGGATTCAGGCCGCTGGCCGTTGATGCTGATCGCCGAGCCCTGACCGGCGCGCATAGTTCCACCCTCGCCGCCGACGGTGACCGCGCCCGCGCCAATGAACAGCAACTGCAGGAAGTTGCGCCCATTCATGGGCAACTGCGTTACCTGCCGGTTGGTAATGGTCTGTGAAACCGCGGAGTTCTCCGTATCCAGCGAGACGGCGTTTCCGGTTACGCTGACCGTCTGAGAGACTTCGCCCGGAACCAGCCTGGCGTTGACGCGCGCGGTCTGGGCCACGACCAGGCCGACGTTACCGGTCACAGACTTCTGGAACCCGGCCGCCTGAACTGTAACGTTATAATTTCCCGGATTGAGATACGGAATGGTGTAGTCGCCCGACCCGCTGGTCTTGGTGCTGTTGGTAACTCCAGTGGCGGTGTTTGTGGCGCTGACAGTAGCGCCGCTGATGACTGCCCCGGTTGTGTCCACAACGCTGCCCACGATGGCGCCGGTGGCGCCCGCTTGACCGTAAACCTCGCCGGCGGTTGCAATCACCAGAAAACACAAGAAACAAAGCCTGCGTAGATACATTTGCCTCCTCCTTCCCGAATAGACAGTGCTGCTGTGTTTGGGTATGCGTTTTCCCAAATCCTTCGGCGATCTGAATTATGGCCCTGCATACAACGCCGTTTGAGACCCGATGTGATGGGCGTGGACAATATCACTCTTCCAATTGCGAATGTCAATTGAAATATATTTCCTGTTATTAACTTTCTGCGCTCCGGTTGAGATGCTCCGGTCTTTTGTATTCGCAGTTGCGTTTCCGGCCCGTACTCGTTTCCGGGAGGCGCTCGCCCGGTTCGCGAAATACCAATAGAAAAATAGACTGTTCATTGACAATTGGCCGCGCGTGTCACTACATTCGCTGTGCCTCATTTTTTTCAAAGGAGGAGAGGACGAATGCGGAAATCAATTAGACGAGTACTGAGATGGGCGCCGCTGCTCTGTTCGCTTTCTCTCGCAGGAGCGCAGATACGCCAGCCGCCGCCCTCTGTCAGCATCGACTGGAACAAGACGATTCTTGTCTCGCGTTCGACACCTACGCTGCAGGTGGTGGTCAACCCGATGTTGCGCCGCGGCGCCTCCATGCACGATGGCAGCTTCTCCGCGCTCAAGAATCTGAATGCGAATTATGTCCGCTACGTTCCTTGGCTGCCCTATCCGAAGCTGGGGGTTGCGGAGCTCGATCCTCCAACCTCGAGCAAGACGTCGTGGGATTTTTCGCTGATCGACCCCATGACCAAGGATTTCTTCGCCGCTACCCAAGGCCATCCCGTGATCCTCAATTTCAGCACGGCGCCGGCCTGGCTCTTCAAGACGGACAAGCCGGTGATCTATCCGCCGGACCCAGACCAGGTTGATTGGCATTACACGCAAGGAACTGAACTAACAGACCCCAGCGGAAAGCAGTTGGGCGACTACTATGGCCGCCTGGTGAGCTGGTATGTAAACGGCGGTTTCACCGACGAGAACGGAAAGCAGCATCACTCCGGCTATCACTATTCCATTCCTATCTGGGAAGTGCTCAACGAGCCGGAGTTCGAACATAAGACCACTCCCGAGCAATACACCGCCCGATATGACGCTATCGTCGCCGCCATCCATCGTGCCAGCCCGAAGACGAAGTTCATGGCCCTGGCGCTGGCCGAGCCCTCCGGCGATCCGGTCCAGTGGTACGATTATTTTCTCAATCCCGCCCATCACAAGCCGGGAATTCCGATTGACTATATCTCCTATCATTTCTATGCCTCCCCAACACTTGGCCAGGGCCTGAATGAGTGGCAGTACACATTCTTCGATCAGGCGGACCGGTTTATAACCACTACCCGATTCGTCGAGTCGATTCGCAAACGTCTTTCACCGGCAACCAAAACAGATACCGACGAACTCGGAGTCATCCTGCCGCTCGATAATGAGCCGATCTCCCAACGTCCTTGGCCGATTCCCACGGCATACTGGAATGCCGCGGGTTCGCTCTATGCCTATCTCTACATCAACCTGGCTCGCCAAGGCATTGACGTGATCGGTGAATCGCAGTTGGTTGGCTATCCCTCACAGTTTCCCAGCGTGTCGATGATGGACTGGAAGAGCAACAAGCCCAATGCGCGATATTGGGTGTTGAAGCTTATCAAGGATAATTTCGGTCCAGGGGATAAGCTGGTAGAAACCAGCGTTAAACCCTCGCCGGACATCGAGGCGCAGGCATTCGTGACTTACTCCGGCAAGAAGCTTCTGCTCTTGAACAAGAGAAATCGTGCGATCGACGTCACTCTTCCGGGAAAGACTGCCGGCCTACAAATGGCAAGCGTGGACGAAGCGACGGGAGAGTCCGCCGCGCGGGTTTCGCGGCAGACCGGAGCGGTGATCCATCTTGCTCCATTCGCCGTTACGGTAGTTCGTTGGTGATGTTTCAGGGGTCAGGAAATACGCTGCCGGGCTAAGACCAGGGTGATGTCGTCCGGCTGCTGCTGTTGTCCGATCCAGGTCTGGAGCGTTTGCAATACCTGGCCTGAAATGGTGGCCAGGGGAAGGTGCCGGTTGCGGCGAACGATATCGATCAAACGCTGTTCGCTGAAGTCGCCAAAATCATTTTCAGGTTCGGTAACCCCATCGCTGTAGGCAATCAGCAGATCGCCGGCGCCGAGCTTGACGGAATCCTGCTCATAAAGCATATCGTCCATCAAGCCGACGACAGTTCCGCCGCAATTCAACCGCTTCACGCTTCCGTCGGAGCAGAGAACGATAGGAGGCACGTGCCCGCCATTCGCGTAGGTAAGCCTGCTGCCGGCGGCTTCAAAATAGGCCAAGAACAAAGTCGCGTACTTGTCGGGCTGGGTGCTGCGATAGAGTTGACGGTTGAGCAGCTCCAGCAGTTTTCCTGGTGACGCAAACAGGCCGGGGTTCTCCTCCTCCAGCAAACCGGCGCCATTTCCTCCGGGTCCGGAGCGCGATCCTGCGCGCACCTTCGCCCTTTCACCTTCCTCTCCAGCGAATTGGTAAGCGCGGATCGCGGACTGGAGCGTAGCCATCAGCAACGCGGCAGAGATCCCTTTGCCGCTTATATCCCCGAGCGCAAGAAAGAGCTGCGTCTCTCCCAGAACGAGAAAATCATAGTAGTCCCCGCCGACGGTAAGCGCGGGCCGGCAAGCGCCATGCACTTCCAGTGCCGGCAGGGACACGTCAGCCGGAGGAAACAGGCTTTCCTGAACCTCGTGAGCAATCGACAGCTCGTCTTGCAGACGCTGCTTTTCACGCTGTTCCACGAGCAACCGGTCGAGCGAGCCGGCCATCCGGTTGAACGATTCACTCAAGGCTCCCAATTGATCGCGGCGCTCCACCGAAATTCTGTGCTGCAAATTCCCCTTATCTATTTCTGTGGTCGCACGGTAAAGACCGTGAATCGATTCGGTAATGGTCTGGTTCAGGCGGACCGCCATTAGGAATGCGATCAACTCCAGCAAGCAGAAGAAGACTGCGATGCCGATCAAAATCTCCCGTAACAGGTTCCCACCGTGAAAAGAACTGGTAAACAGGCGATCGTAAAGAAGCCTGGGCCGCGAAACCACCCCTAACATAATGGGCGTGGAGGACGACTGTCCGGATTTCCACTCCACCGTTTTGAGCAAGGTTACAAACGAGACCGGACGATCGAAGAAGCTGGTTGCGCGGGGCAAGGCTCCTCCGGAGACAGTTTCGAGTTCCCCTTCACTCCGTGGGTTTTCCCTCCGCGCCTTCCGCTCGGAAGGGCGATCGCGAAGCGCAAAGATGCTGATATCGCCCAGCCCTTCCGCCACCCTGTCGAGCGTGTTCTTCTCCACCGGCAAGCTGGCGACAAGGATCACTGTGTGGCCGCTTACGGCCGCTCTCTCAACCGCCCGCAGATAAAGACGGGATCGATCGACCACCAACGCTTCGACTCCATTGGAAAATCCGGAACCAGGGGCCATGGAAGCAACCACCCAGGAGGGCATGGTTTCTATTGCTTCTGCTCCTTGGGCTCCTTGGGCCAGGTTGAGCTTTCTGCCGTCTTCAAACCCGGCCAGCTGCGGCAGCTCGTCTGCGATCATGCCGGCTTCCTCTCTAAAACCCGGCAGCGTAACCAGCGACACATTGGGGTTTGCGGCTAAAAATCGCGCGGCGTGGAAAGCGAGGTCCTGGTCCGCGGCGCCCAACCGAACCAGCTCCGATTGCAAAGCCGAAATTGTTGCGAAGGTGGCGAACTGCCCGGAGAAGACGTAGGCGACGAGAGCCGCCAGGGTGGCAAAGAGCACCAGCGGCGCTAGAGCCATCAACAGATAGGTAACGATCAACCGGTTGCGGACTTTCCACAAAAAACTGCCGAAGACCCAACGAAAGAACAATATGAGCGTGAAGATGAGAAGAGGAAGAAGAGTGAGCCAGCGTAAAATCCGGAAGCCCTCGCCCACCTCGCCGGGAAGCAAACCCGCGCCCCAAAAAAGGATATAAGCCAGCAAAGACCAAAAGGCGCCGCGCTCCACCAATCCCTCCGGCGGCTCCCGCCGAAAGGTTGCGAAAACACGGGCCTCAATGCTCCTGAAGGCGCCTTTCATCTCAATTTGAAAGTGTATCGCGCCAGGCGTCTCTCACGGCCTCGCAGCGAACCGGTTCGTACTATTTCTCCGGATTCATCTCCGCCTGGGCGCGCTCGATATCGGCCAAACGGGCCAGCCGCAGGGTATATCGCGAAGCTGAGAGATGCGCCCCGGCCAGCAGCAGCAGTCCGGTTATGAAGGCCCACATCATCAGGCTGACGGAGATGGAAAACGGGCCGTACACCGAGCGGAAGTCGAGCCACGGCAGCGCCTGGATATACAGCATTTTCGCCACTTCCCAAAGCAGGCCAACGACGATCGCGGTAGGCAAAACAGCGCCTGCCGGAAGTTTGCGGTGAGGCAGAATCCAATAAATCAGGAAAAACAGCAGGATGCTGGTGATAGCCCCAGAAATCTGGAGAACCCAATGCGTCATCAAGCCATAAACGGGATTATGGGTATGGCCGAAAAACAGCGTTTTCAAGATAACGTGCTGAGCCGCGGTGAGAATGACGCTGGTGATGGCGAGGATGCCGATCGAAACCGCTAAACCCAGGGAGATCACTTGATTCATCCAATACGAGCGATTTTTTTCGATTCCCCAAACCCGGTTCAACGCAGTTTCCAGCGGCAGGAAGACCCCGGTCGACGAGATCATCAGCATCGCTAACGATGCTAACTGCACTCCGTGTCGGGCATGCGCGACCAGCGTCAGATTCTTCACGACAAAATCCTGTCCGGCGGGTAGGAAGTACCGGACCATCTCGGCGACTACGCTTTCCATCGCGCGGGAATGAAAGACCAGCCGCGTAACCATGAACATCATCACGATAAAGGGACACAGAGACAGAATGGCGTTGGCGGCCACGCTAAACGCATAAGTGTGTACCTCCGTCTGTGTCAGATAACGCGCGAGCGAGACAATGTGGCCGGGAACGCCCAAAAATGCCGGCGCATCGGCCGCCGGCGGTGCGGTCCGCAGGTCTTGATCTTCTTCGGCAATCGACAGAGCAGGCGTATTCGGCATAGAGGAAGGACCGCGAGATGAATCCTAGCAAAACCGCGGCGGTAAACCATACCTGTTAAGAGGCAGGGCGGATCACGTTCACCCCGGAAGCATCGTACTTCGGTAACTTGAAAAAAGCTGCACGCAGCCGCTCTCGTAAGGACGGAGTAATAAGGAGAATGCTCCGGATGCTTGATGAAATTTTTGCTTGCACTGGTAAACAATTCCTGCCATAACAGGGAGCATCATTATTCTCGGCAAGCCTGCGAATGAGTAAGCACCCGGAAGGCCTTTTTCCGATCTGTTTATATGACGGTTCCGATTAGCTTTCCCGGGAGGGCGCCTTCGAGCTGCCACAGGCTGTTGAGAGAGGAGCTGACGTGAAAGAAAGTGGCGTTGTGAAATGGTTCAATGGAGCGAAGGGATATGGGTTCATTCAGCGATCTACTGGAGAAGATGTGTTCGTACACTTCTCCTCCATCCAGCAAAACGGATACCGGACGCTGAACGAGGGTGAAGCGGTCGAATTTGAATGCCAGCAGGGTCCAAAAGGCCTCAACGCCGCAAACGTCCTGCGCACGGTTTAGTCAAACTAGTCAAAATGGAGTGACCGGCGGCTCTGGCTCGTCCGCAGGACGCAATTGGCGGATGGCCCATTGCGCCGCTTCGGCGAGCACAGGATCTTCCGCCACGGACCACTCGCGCAGTTTGGGAAGGAAACGCGGCAGCCCGCTATTGCCCATGGCGATCGCGACATTGCGCAGTAAGCCGGTCCGCTTGGCGCGGCTGACTGGAGATTGCCTGAAGATCCGGCGGAAGCTCTCGCCGTCCAGTTCGCCAAGCCAATCGAGAGCCGGGTTCACCAGCTCCGGACGAACCGCCAGCTCGGTATCTCCGCTGGCCGGCGCTTTGCGATTCCACGGACAGACATCCTGGCAAATATCGCACCCAAAAACCTGTCTTCCCATCCGCGAACGCAGTTCCTCCGGAATGCGCCCCCGCTTCTCGATCGTAAGGTAGGAGATGCACAGGCCGGCATCCATGCGGTAAGGAGCAATCAGCGCGCCGGTGGGGCAGGCATCGATGCATCGCGTACAACTTCCGCAACGATCGGCCGCGACGGTGACCGCCGGGGCCGGCGGCAACTCCAAACTGGCCGGAATCACCGCCAAAAAGAGCCAGGAGCCCATTTCCTGGTTGATTACGCAGGTGTTCTTTCCTATCCAGCCGATTCCCGCATATTTGGCATAGACCCGTTCCACGGCCGGTCCTGTATCGACGTAGCAGCGGGATTCAAACGGGCCCAATGATTGCTGAAGCGACTGCTCCAACCGCTGCAATCGGCCCAGCAAAACCGTGTGGTAGTCGCTGGGCGGCGATGGGTCTGGTGTCCCGGTCCCTGGCTCTCCCGTCTGCGGCTGCCCCAAACCCGTCCAGGCATAGCGCGCGATCCATGCGCTTCCCGGCGTGGCCGGGTCGGTCGATTTGGCGGCATCAGCCTGATAATTGGCTGCACAAACGATCACTGACCTGGCCCAGGGAAACGGAATGCGCAAAGATGACCGGAGGAGACGGCCCTCGTGATCGCGGCGCTTCAGGTACTCCATTTCTCCCGCATAGCCGTTGCCGATCCAGGCTTCAAACTCGCCAAGTTCGCCGTATGTTTGATCCTCCGGCGGAGGAACCGGAGCGATCCCCGCGAGAGAAAATCCCGCTTCGCGCGCCAGAGCGGCAATCTTTTCCTCAATTTCATTTAAATCCGGGAGAGCGGAGGAGATACTCATGGAATCTCAACGGGAACATCAAAACCGGAAGAATGCGGAGGAACGAGAACCTCCGGCGATCGCGGCAGCCGATCCTCTTTGAGGTAAAGTGTACATGTATGGCCGGAATTCGGCGGAGTCCCTCAACGCTCCGGGACAGGAACGTCGCCTGCCGATCTGGTAAGGAATGTTCAAGAATCCAGTAACCTTAATGACGCCTCCCTCGGGGGAAAAATGGCATCAGAGCAACCTCTCGTTAGCGTGGTCGTTCCTTGTTACAACGAGGAAGCGGTGCTGGGCGAGTGCCATTCGCGGCTCACATCGGTGCTCGAAGAAAGTGGCGAGGAATACGAGCTAATTTACGTCAACGACGGCTCCAAAGATCGCACGGAAGAGATTCTCCGGTCGTTTCACGAACTTTCCGGGCGAGTACGAGCGGTGATGCTGTCGAGGAACTTCGGGCATCAGGCCGCAGTGACCGCCGGGCTCACCGCGGCAACCGGCGAATGCGCCGTAATCATCGATGCCGACCTGCAGGATCCGCCGTCGGTTATTCCACGCATGCTTGCCCGCTGGCGGGAAGGCTACCAGGTCGTCTATGGCATCCGTGAGTCGCGGGACGGCGAGACGGGTTTCAAACTGTGGACCGCCCAGCTCTTCTATCGCCTGATCAACCGTCTCTCCGATGTGGAGATTCCGCTGGACAGCGGAGACTTTCGTCTGCTTGACCGCCTGGCGATTAATGCCATGCTGGCAATGCCGGAGCGGCACCGGCTGCTGCGCGGAATGTCGAGTTGGATCGGCTTTCGCCAGTTCGGATTGAAATATGCGCGCTCCGCGCGTTTCGCGGGCACGACGAAATATCCAATCGGCAAAATGCTCAACCTGGCGCTGGATGGGATTTTTTCCTTCTCCACCGTTCCCCTGCGCTTTGTCACTATTTTGGGCGTGATTACCGCGGGAGGCGCCGCGGCGGGCATTCTCTATTCTCTGATTGTCCGCATCTTCACTCCGCATTGGGTGGCGGGCTGGGCGACGCTCATCCTCGCCGTTCTCTTCATGGGAGGAGTGGAGATGTTTTGCTTCGGCATCCTGGGCGAATATATCGGCCGCATTTATACAGAGATCAAACAGCGTCCGCTCTTTCTGGTTCGCGAAACGCTTGAGCCAAGCGCGGAGAAACAAAGACGTGAAAAGCAGATCGATACTTTCGCATAGGTAGAAGGACGCTGTTCGATGCGGCCCGCGGAATGAGCACAATCGGCAGTCCAGCAACAATAGCATCCGGGCGGGCGGCGCCGTACGCCGCAAGCCGGGCGCTTTCTCTCCTCTTTGCCTTTTTAGTCTTGGCTTTCTGCGCTTGGGCGATTTCCCTGCCCCTTTTTCCCACTCAAGATGGTCCTGTCCACAAATACTACGTACATGTAATTGCATCGCTGCTCTCCGGCTCGCATGTTTACGGCAGCTACGTCATCCGGCATCCGTTCCCTCCCTATGCGATCCACTATGCGCTGTTGCTGGGGATGACCAAGTTCCTCTCCTTCGACCTCGCCGAAAAAGTTTTCGTTTGTCTCGTCTTCCTTTTAACCGCATACGGTTTTCGCTATTGCGCGCGCTCGCTCGGCCCCAGCGGCGATCTGCTCTCGTTGTGCATGGTGCCGCTGGTTCTCGATTGGTCCCTAGTAATGGGCTTTTTAAACTACTCGCTCGCCGTTGGATTGTTCTTTTTAGCCGTTGGGCTTTGGATCAGAGCTGCGGAAGGTCAGTACCGGCTGTGGTTTTTGTTTGTAGTTGTCATTGCCGTTTTGACGCTGACTCATCCCGTGCCTCTTTTGCTATTAATCGCTTTCTGCGGGCTCGATCTCGTCATCCGCGTGCTTCAGGATCGCAGCCGTTCGGGCAAGACCTTCAGCCTCAGAGCTTACCGCTGGCAGTTCGCCGGACTCTTCGCCGCATGCCTCAGTTTCTTGTACCCGCTGGTCAGCGCCGACCGCTCCCGCTCGGTTTCAAATCTTGAAAGTACGGCCCTGCATAGAGACGCTCTAGTTGGTTACCTTGCGCTCGCCGGCATATCTCCTTTCGACACACGATCGCGAAATCTGCTCATCAACCTTTACCGGCTCGGTTTGTACGCGATTCTTATCGGTTGCTTTGGATTGGCCGCATCCGCTCTGATCGCGCGCTGCCGCAGACGGCAGTTACGCTCCAGCGATACCATGCTGTTCGGTTCCCTTGCCCTGCTTGCGGTGATTCCTGTTCTGCCGACCTCCATGAACGGCTCCGATTACTTCGCGGAGCGCTTGATGATTTTTCCCTGGCTGGGAGCGATTGCCGCGGCCAGCGGCTACGCTTCCCCGGAGCGGCTGCGGCGCATTGCGCCGGCCTTCGCTTTGACACTGGCGGCGCTTACGTTGTTGCCTGCTGAAATCTTCTTTCGCCCCGTCTCCCATCAACTGGCGGCTCTTGAAGCCCAGACCTTACCTGAGGATGCGCAAGGCTTAGCCATTCTTGATCCCGCGATGCTTAAGGCTGTCCGCAACGAGCACCAGCTTGGCTTCAATCCTTACGTATGGAGCGGCGTTCTTCCCTTTCTTCATGCCGACGACGTGATGCTCAACAGCCCCTGGCTCGATCTCACCATAATGCCATTGAAGGCGGCTCCCGGCAGCAACCTTCTTGTGAATGAAATGAATTCCTCCGCTCAGGCGGAGCGGCTGATCAACGGCAATATCGATCTTGCCCGTCTTCCCGGCGATATACGCGCGCCGCTCCTCGCTTCGTCCCAGTTCATGGTATTTATCGCAACACCGCAGGACATTCGCCGCGGAGTGACGCCCCTTACAAACACACAAGAGGCTGCTCAGTACGCCTGCGCCAGTCATGGATGGTATCTGTTGTGTTTCGCGAGAAATGGCCCGCGCTTATAGGGCCTGTTGTTGCCGAAGCTTGCCCAGACGATTAAGTTAACGATACAGTTCGATTGGATCGAGGAGAATCTTTCCATGCAGAGGCGGGAGTTTTGCAAACTCATCGGAGCAGCGGCGCGCCGGCGCCGCTTTGCCTGCAACAGCGCAAGTAAGTGGAGCGACACAAGCGCCGGAGGCCGGCGGCTTCGACACGCTCACCGAAGATTACGCGAAGTTTTGTGCGACGCCTGCGGAACAGCGAGTGTTTTACGCGTTGAGCGGCGGCAAGATCGTAGAGGAGAAACTCGACCAGGCAACCTGGCAGCCGACCGCCTGGGGCAAGCCTCCCGAGTTGCCTGTTCCCGGCGGCTCCTGGGACGGCGTGCCGATGAACTCGCCGATTCCCGGTCTGGGAGGAGAAGGCCCCTATAAGCCCACTTGGGATTCTCTCCTGCAATATGAAGTCCCGGAGTGGTATCGCGATGCCAAGTTCGGCATCTGGGCGCATTGGAGCCCGCAATGCGTGCCTGAAGCCGGTGACTGGTATGCGCGGAATATGTATATGGAGGGTTCCAAACAAAATAAGGATCAACTTGAGCACTATGGCCCTCCTTCCAGATTCGGCTATAAGGACCTCTGCGCCCAGTGGACGCTGCTCAACTGGGAACCCGGCGATCTGATTCAACGCTACAAAAAGGCCGGAGCCAAATTATTCATCGCTCTGGCCAATCATCACGATGGCTTCGATGCCTGGAACTCCAGCCACCAGCCGTGGAATGCAGTGAACATCGGCCCGCATCGCGATGTGATCGGCGATTGGGCCGCCGCGGCACGGAACCAGGGGCTACGTTTCGGTGTCACGGTACATCAGGCGCGCAATTGGTGGTGGTTCCAAACATCGCATGGCGCGGATAAATCCGGGCCGTTGGCGGGCATTCCCTACGACGGCCGGCTAACGGAAGCCGACGGCAAAGGTCAGTGGTGGCAGGGATTCGATCCGCAAAGGCTTTACGGAGCCAAGCACCCCTACGATGCGCTGCCCGACATCTCTTATGTGAAGAATTTTTACGATCGCACGCGCGATTTGATCGATCAGCACAACCCTGACTTGCTCTATTTTGACAATCCATTGTTTCCGTTGGGCTGGGGCGGCATGAACATCGGCTCCTATTTCTATAACCACAGCCTGAAAACGCATGACGGCAAGATGGAAGGGATCATCAACATAAAGAATGTGCCCGATCGTCTGGCCAAGTCCGTGGTCGCCGATTATGAACGCGGCATCACCGATCGAATTATGCCGTATGCCTGGCAATCGGAGACCTGTATTGGCCAATGGCACTACAATCGCAGCCTGTTTGATAAGCCCGGAGAATACGGCGGCTACATGAATCCGCGCGACATCATCCACTGGATGATCGACGCGGTAAGCAAAAACGGGACGTTTATCTTGGATATACCGGGAAAACCCGACGGCACGATCGACAGCAAGGAAATCGCGTTTCTCGATCAGATGACCGCGTGGATGCAGGTCAACGGCGAAGCCATTTACGCAACTCGGCCATGGAAGGTATTTGGCGAGGGACCGGACATGGTAAAGAGCGGGGCCTTTCAAGGCCACAGTGTCAGTAATCTCGGCCCCAAGGACATCCGGTTTACTCGCAACAAGGCCAACACCGTGGTTTATGCGATTGTGCTGGGCTGGCCGGCGGATGCTTTTGCCGTGCAGTCGATGGGAACTGCCGCGGCCGGCAATCCAGGAAAGATTGCGCACGTTCAACTGCTTGGCACGGATGAAAAACTGAGCTGGAAACAAAGCGCCTCAGGCCTGCGGGTAGAGCTGCCAAAGCAATACCACCCGTCAACGGACTATGCGGCGGCGCTTAAAATATCGCTGGCATAGCGCGCTTCACGGCTGCGAAATAGGAACAGTTCCATCCCACATCTCCCCGCAAAGAACGCGGGGAGATATGGGGCGCCCGTCGCGCCGGTGGAGTTGGAATTCAAGCAGCCCGGAAATCAATACCCGCAAATCATTCGGTCAAAGCACTCGACCGGAGCGCAGCCACCCGTATTCAAGACTGCCCCTTACCGCACAAACTATTCCGGTTCCTCGGGGATTATTAAGAGCACTTCCACTGTTGCGATTTGCCCGTTCTGCAGGGCGGGCCTGAAGCGCCACTGCTCAAGCGCGCTCAGCACGAACTTGGTCTGCGGGAACTGCGCCGGAAAAACAATCGCCAAGTGCTCGAAGCGGCCTGACGTATTGACAAAGCCGTGAACCATCACCGCGTCCGCATCAAGGTCGCCCGCAGCGAGATGGGGCCGCACAATGTCGTAAGGCCACGGTGCATCCGGCCGGTTCACATTTCCCGCAACCGAAGCCTCCGCCGTGCGCGGCATGCAGTACTGGAGAATCCAGTTTTTAGGCAGTCCTACATGCAGATAGACGGTATACGCGAGCCGCCCGCTCCATATTCCGAGCGTCTCCGGATACTCCTCCGCCAGCGAAGAGCCCACCACGACCACCCCGAATTGACCGTCTTCGGGCAGCTTGATGTGGATCAGAGAGGGTTCATTACTCAAACCGGAGCCGACATCAGCACCTTGGCTTCCTCCGGTATTCGCGCCCGTTTGTCCGGCCGGTCCGCCGGCGGCTGTTTCCTTGTTCCCGCCGCTGCCGGGGTTCTTACCCGCGCCACTCCCATTTTGCTTATTGGCTGTGCTCCCGTTTTCTCCTTGGGAATTATTTTTGGGTGATCCCGACACAAGCGGCAGTGAAGATACTGCGCGAGCGGTTTCATTGGCCGGCGGTATGGTGGCAGTTCCTTCCTGTAGCTGCAGATCGGAGAGTGACATAACTCTGCCCGGCGCCGGCTTCCCGGCAGCCTTGGGCGCGGTTTGCGGAACCTGCTTTGCCTGCGCCTGTCCGCGAACGACGATGGGCGAGGTCGTACTGGGGAGAGGCGCCGGAGCCGATGTCGAGAATGCGGTGGGGGAGATCTTGAGGTCAGCCAGATTCAATTCCTTATTTGGCCGGATAATGGATGGCCGCACCTTGACCGCCGTGACCGGCTTTTGCGGAAGCGGAACGATCTTCTTGACCGGAGTGTTCTCCGGGGACCACAGCAGGACAAGCGGGACCGGGACCTGTTTCTGGAGCAGGATATTGGGAAGATCGGGCTGCACCAGGGTCTGGGGCGCAGGAACCAATTGCGCGAGCTGTCGGGGGACGGAGGGCGCAGCCGCGCGCCGGCCGCCGGAAGGAGCCGCATGCGAGGCGGTCTGCGCAGGAGCGTACTCAACACGACCCTGCATAGAGCGCCGCCTTTGCGGTTCGACCTTATGCAAGTTTAAATAGCGGACTGTATATCGTTGGGCCAAAGATTGGTCCGTCACCCGCGGCGTATACCTGATAACAAGAGAGATTATGACAATCGCGACTACATGCAGCAGGATGGAAACCAGAAAGGAAGAGGGCCCGGTGCGCGACGGCGGCGGCTCGGTAAACAGGGAGACGGTTTGGAAAGAATTCATGATCCGGGTAAACTCCCAGCCCTCGGCGGCGAAGGCAGTCTGATATTGAGCTGTTTACGGACGGGCTGATGCCGGGCCCTCCTTGAAAAATCCCTGAAAAAGGAGAATCTTGCACAGCCTGTTCAGCCCGTCCGTAGACAGCCCCTTTGCGGTTGTTAGCGCCACGCTTGGGAGCTTTCATCCCCGGTTAACCAGGCCGCCGGGTTACATCTTCCGCAATCCGAAATAGCAATTTCCAGGCCAACCGATCCGCCTGTAAGTCACTGCAAAATTGATGACTGGCGCTCTCAGGCGTGTCTACGCGGCTACACAGGCAGAGGGGTTGGTATACACGCGTTCACACTTTGGCTTCGATGCGGACCCTAAATCCCTGATTTGGCGTTAAAAGCGGAGCCGTACTTTCTTTGGCACAACAATTGCCATAACCGGGGTAAGGCAAGCTAGCCGGGATTTCTCATAAGCGTGACATAACGTGACCCGAACATCACAGCACCAGGGCTAAAGCCCTTGATTTAACTAGCCTCTTTCGGCGGACCTAAAAGGTCCGCCTCCCTGGGCTGAAGCCCAGGGCTTCCACCGGTGTAGTTCCCGGCTTTAGCCGGGAAAGCGGGTTCGCCGCGGCGAACCCGCGTAAGCAATTGGGCTAAACAAATCGGGCTTTAGCCCTGGTCTTTCTTGTGAGAAATCCAGTCTAGAGCATTTGCATAGGTATGGTGTCTGGCCGCCCGGCCGGCTCAAATGGGTGCCTCGATGAACCGAAGACTGCTAACTATCCTCCTAAGTGCTTTCGTCATTGCAGCCGGATGCAGCTATGGTGTCTATCGTGTGGTTGACAAGCGCATAGCGGCAACGCAGCAAAGAACCACGCGCGTGATCGCGGCTAACGGCGACATTAAGCTTGGGAGCCTTCTTCGCGATTCCGATCTGACGACTATAGAAATCATGGGAACCCTGCCGCGGGGGGTGATTCTCAAACGGCAAGATGCTGTCGGCCGGGGCGTGACCTCAGATATCTACCGGGGAGAACCTATTCTGGAGAGCCGGCTGGCTCCGGTCGGCTCCGGCGGAGGCCTCGCCGCGACCATTCCCCAAGGAATGAGGGCCTGCGCGGTTAAAGTCGATGATGTGGTGGGCGTAGCCGGTTTTGTAACTCCGGGAATGCGCGTGGATGTTCTGATCTCGGGCAATCCCCCCGGAGCTGCGAACGCAGCTCAAGGGCCGAAGGTGAAGACGCTTCTGCAAAATATCCAGGTTCTGTCGGCCGGTACGGATATTCAGAAAGATGCCGCGGGAAAACCGCAACAGGTTCAAGTGGTCAACCTGATGGTAACTCCCGACCAAGCGGAGGCCCTAAGCCTGGCCAGCAGTCAGACGCACATCCAACTCGTATTGCGGAATCCGCTGGATACAAAGTTTGCCAAACCGCCAGGAACGGTTATGGCAAACCTCTTCGCGGACAAGAACACCCCGCCCCAGAAGCCCCGGCCTACGATCATAACTCGCACCGTTTCCCCACCCGCGCCCGGCCTCTACTCGATTCAAGTCTTCAACGGATCGAAGCGGAGTGAAGAAAAATTTGCTGCTGCCGAGGGAAAACAGTGAGAGCGAAAGCCGGCCCTTCCATCGTTTGCTTTTGTGCATGCTGTTTTTTAATCTTTCGCGGGATCGGACCTTCTGGCGCAGGCGCCTGGCTCTGCTGCTCCTCCATCCACCGGAGCTTCCACCCAGGACTCCTCGAATGAACTCTCGGTCGCCGTGGGCCAGTCGGTGTTGGTCGACAGCGCCCATCCGATCCAGCGAATTTCCGTAGGATTGGGCGATGTCGCCGAAGCTACTGCGATGAGCCCCACCGAGGTCCTGGTCAACGGGAAAGCTCCCGGAGAAACCAGCCTGATCATCTGGGGAGCCGGGGGCGCGCGGCAATTCTTCAACGTGATGGTTCGCCCCAGCGCTTACGTGGCAAACGACCGGCTTGAGTCCCTGCGCCGCGAGCTCAGGATGGAGCTTCCCGGACAGCCCTTGAAGCTTAGCTCGGAGGACGGCCTCATCTTTCTACGCGGCACGGTGAAAGATCTCAACAGCTCCGATCGCGCGGTCCAGATCGCATCCACCGCGGGCAAGGTGGTCAACCTGCTCTACGTCGATGTCCCTCCCGCGGAGCCGCAGATTCTCCTCAAGGTGCGCTTCGCCAGTTTCGACCGGACCCTCACCAGACAGCTCGGTTTGAACCTTTTCAGCACCGGCGCAACCAATACTATTGGCACTGTTACCACCGGTCAGTTTCCCGCGCCAACGGTTAGCCTTCCGAGCGGGACCCAATCGTCCAGCGCCACCGTATCCAATGCGTTGAACCTATTTTTCTTCCGGCCGGACCTGAACCTGGGCGCTACTATCGAGGCCCTGGAAAACAATGGGATAATCCAGATCCTAGCTGAGCCTAACCTGATAACGGCCAATGGCAAGCAGGCGAGCTTTCTTGCCGGGGGAGAATATCCCTACCCCGTGGTCCAGGGAATCACCGGCGGCGGCACCGGAGCTGTGACCATCCAATTCAAGGAATTCGGCGTTCGCCTGAATTTCATTCCCACAATCACTCCCCGCGGCACCATCCGGCTGCAGGTCGCGCCGGAAGTCAGCGCCCTGGACTTCACCAACGGCATACAGATCTCGGGATTCACTGTCCCGGGTCTGGACATCCGCAATGTAAAGACCGAGGTCGAGCTGAGCCAGGGGCAGAGCTTTGCCATTGGCGGACTGCTCGACAACCGGGTAACTCAAAACCTGGAGAAGATCCCGTTTATCGGAGACATTCCCGTGCTGGGCAAATTTTTCCAGTCCATCAACAAGACCCGGACCAATACCGAGCTTATAGTGATTGTCACCCCGGAGATCGTAGCTCCCATACCGGCCGGCGCCCCTCTGCCTGCGTTGAATTATCCCATCAAGTTCCTGCCGCCAAATTCAAAGATACCCATGACCAACCCCGGCCCGGAGGTGACTGGCGCCAAACCGCCTCCTCCGCCTCCGCCGGCGATACCTATTGAGAAGCTGATCGAGAGTATGAAACCCGAGCAGCCGCTGGTGATCGACACCACGACTTCCGGCGGATATGGTTCGATGCAAACCGGGGCAACCACTGGCGTCACGTCTGCGGCGCCTCAATAGTGTGAAGCAAGGCGAGACAAGATGGATACCGCAGTCCGCTTTCTTATCGAATATCCCGTTGTGCTTGGAGTTTTCGCTGCTGTGCTGTTCTCCGCCGTTCGCCTGTCCTTTGTTCCCGCCGATCGTAAGCGTTGCGAGTGGTTCCTCGCCGCCTCCGCACTGGCGCTCCCGGCTGCAGGGAGTTGCGATGCGCTCACCAGATGGATGTCGCATCTGACCCCTATCAAGCTCGATCTTTATATCTTTCAAATCGATGCCCATTTCGGGCAGCCGAGCTTTTTGCTGGGCCAGTTCGTAGGCCGGCATTTCTGGCTTGAGGCCGTCTCCAACATGGCTTATAGCGCGTTGCCATGCGCAATTCTGGCGGTTCTCGCCTTCTATCTATGGAGACGATCTGAAGTCGAGGCTTTAACCGTCCTGCGGACATTCATACTCAATCTGTTCCTGGCCGTTCCCATCTATTTGTTGATTCCGGCTTGCGGACCGGCCTACACTTTCCCGGCCTTTCCGGTTTTGCCTGCGCATTTCGTGGCGCGCGGCATCGCGCTGGGAGGTCCGGCCAACTGCGTTCCTTCGGTTCACGCCTCGACAGCTCTTCTCATTCTTTGCTTTGCGTGGAGGTGGAGAGCCGCCCGCGCCCTGGGACTTGCTTATCTCGTACTCATCGTTATTGCCACGCTGGGCAGCGGCCAGCATTATCTTTTTGATTTGATCGTGGCCGTTCCCTACACTGCGCTGGTTCTAAGGCTCGGGAAAATAGAACGGGTATGGATGCCTTCCCATGAGAAAGCCGGAGCGGAGATGTATACGCGGCGTGTCTGTTCGTGCCGCCCTGTATACATGCGTTCACACCGCCGTGCAGGATGAGCTTATAAGTATCTGATTTCTAAGCGTCACCAGGCAGCGCTAAAGTGGTTCTCCGCTTGCCTGATAAGAGCTATGCCGAGCCATCGGCTGGGGAGAAATAGCGTGAGAGATAAGCTTCTGATGTTTTCTATCAAGATGAAGAACCGGCTCATGGATGAAGCGGGCCAGGATCTCATTGAGTACGCGCTGGTGGTCGCTCTGATTGCCTTAGGGGCAACGGTAGGCATGAGCAAGCTGGCCACCGGGATCAACGCTGCTTTCGGGACGATCACCAACACGCTCGCCGGCTACACCGGGGGGACAACCTAGGACAGCAACAGGATAGGTGTGTGGCTATGATTCTATCTCGTGCCTTAGATCATGGCCCTTCTTTTCTGTTGATCGAAGGCGGTCTAACCGCAATCGCGGTCGCGGTAGCATTCTGCTGGCCGAGGCTTGGTTCCGGCTGCTTCTCTCGTATCGAGCGCGCCTTCGGGCAACTCGCGCGGCGGAAGGGTTTATCAGTCCTAGCCGTCGGGCTCACAGCTTTCCTGTTGCGTCTTGCTATCCTCCCGCTATCTCCCATACCTCATCCTTTTATCCACGACGATTTCAGCTTTCTTCTCGCTGCGAACACCTTCGCCTCAGGAAGATTGACCAATCCCACGCCCGCCATGTGGACGCATTTCGAAAGCTTCCACATCACCATGAAGCCGACCTATATGTCGATGTACTTTCCCGCGCAGGGGCTTGTATTGGCAGCGGGAAAGGTGCTGACGGGACACGCTTGGTATGGCCTCTTATGCGTCACAGCACTGATGTGCGCCGCCATCTGCTGGATGCTGCAAGCCTGGCTGCCGCCCACGTGGGCGCTGCTTGGCGGGATGCTGGCCGTCTTGCGCCTGGGCCTCTTCAGCTATTGGATCGATACCTACTCAGGCGCCGGATCTATCGCTGCCCTCGGGGGAGCCCTTGTGCTTGGAGCGCTTCCGCGAATTAAGAGAGCGCCTCGGTTCCGCTACAGCTTTTTGATGGCGGTGGGCATCGTCCTTCTCGCCACCAGCCGGCCTTATGAGGGTATGCTCCTATGTCTCCCCGTAGCCTTCGTGCTAAGCAGGTGGCTGGTCTTCGGGAAGAATCGGCCGGCGATGGGCGTGCTGCTTCGGCTGGCGGCGATCCCGCTTGCGCTGATCGTAGCCGCCGGGGCATGGATGGGCTACTACAATGACCGCGCGTTCGGGAGTCCGCTAACGCCGCCCTATGCAGTCAATCGCGCCACTTATGCGGTCGCGCAATATTACGTTTGGCAGCCGCCAGCGGCCTGAGCCAATCTACAGAAATAAGGCGATGCGGGACTTCTATACCCGCGATGAGCTGGTCAATTTTGAGAAATTCCAAACCCCTTCCGGCTTTTGTACTTTCCACCCTGCTCAAGCCGCTGAAGGCATTACTGTTCTTCGCCGGCATCGCATTGCTCCCGCCCCTGATCATGCTGCGGCGCGTGCTGCTCGATCGCCGCATCCGCTTTCTGGTTGTATGCGTGGTTATCTTGATGGCCGGAATGCTTGTAGAGCTATGGCTCTTTCCTCATTACCTGGCGCCCTTTACGGCGGCGTTCTATGCCATCGGATTGCAGGCCATGCGCCATCTGCGCCTCTGGAAACCGGAAGGCCAGCCCGCCGGCACCGCGATAGTACGGCTCCTGGTTACACTGTGCCTTCTCTTAGCTGGACTGCGTTTATTCGCAGGGCCTCTTCATTTCAAGCTTGCCAACTGGCCAGGTGCGGACTGGACCGCCGCCTGGTACGGCCCTGGACCATTAGGCGCCCCGCGAGCCAAGCTTGAGGCCCGTCTGGAGAAGCTTCCCGGCCGACAGCTCGCAATCGTCAGATATTCCCCTGACCATGACTGCTTGGACGAATGGGTCTACAATTCTCCTGATATCGACAGTTCTAAGGTCGTGTGGGCGCGGGAGATGAGTGCTGCCGAGAATAGCGAGCTTATTCAGTACTACAAGGACCGGAAAGTCTGGCTGGTGCAGCCCGATATAACCCCGGCAAAGCTTACTCCCTATCCCCTCCCGTGGGCAGCAAACCAGAACCTTGCAACCGCTCAATCTCCGCTTACAAGCGGGAAGGAAGTGCGTCCATGATCAACGGCAAGCGTGTCGCCGTCGTGATGCCGGCGTACAACGCGGAAAGGACTCTGGAAAAGACTGTACGGGAACTTCCCGGCATGGTGGACATCAAGATCCTTGTCGACGATGCAAGCAAAGACAATACCGCGCTGCTTGCGAAGAGTCTTGGCGTAGAAACTTTTATCCATGACAAAAATTATGGCTACGGGCGCAATCAGCAAACCTGTTACCGGGAAGCCCTCCGAGCGGGCGCTGACATTGTGGTGATGCTCCATCCCGATTACCAGTACACGCCTTCGCTTGTCTCGGCGATGGCCAGCATGGTTTCGAGCGGCGTGTACGACATGGTGCTGGGCTCGCGGATTCTCGGGGGAGGAGCGCTCAAGGGTGGAATGCCGGTTTATAAATATGTTTCCAACCGCCTGCTGACCGCCTTTCAAAACCTGTTCCTGGGGGCGAAGCTCTCCGAATATCACACCGGGTTCCGGGCTTTCTCCCGCGAGCTGTTGCAGACGCTTCCTTTGCTTGAAAATTCCGATGACTTCGTTTTCGACAATCAGATGATTGCTCAAGCCATCATGTTCGGCTTCCGCATCGGAGAGATCTCCTGTCCCACGAGCTACTTCAAGGAAGCCTCTTCCATCAATTTCAAACGCAGCGTGGAATATGGGCTAGGCGTGCTGAAGACCACGGCAACTTTCCTGGCGCATCGGATGGGGCTTATACATGCGCCGATCTTCGACGCAACCGGAAGAAAAGTGACTCTAAAGTATTATTCGGGAGTTATCTAGCTGGATTTCGAAGCCCTCCAGGTCTCTGACCGGATGAATCCGTTCCTCTGTATCCATAGGTTCCGTCATTTCTTTCATGGACCAGAAAGCGTATCCCCAGGGGCTGAACAGGCTGGGGAAAAACTCTGCTTGTTTCAGGTATGGACCTCAAAGGTCCGTACGTCCTGGGCTGAAAATTGCCCGGCTCCACCGGTATAGTTCTCAGCTTTGCATGGAAAGGGGAACGCCGCGGCGAAGCCGTGGACATTTGGGCCAGGCAAATCGGGCTTTCCATGTCCACGAGTAGCTTTCCATCTCCATGAGAAATTGCAGTTAGGCCTGGTGGGCCTGACGCTGCCGCTTAGGTTGAAAGAGGATATGCGGATCTTGTCTCGCAAAGGATCAAGTGACACCCTGAGCAGGCGGGGAGCACACTCCAAAACAACTTAAGACGGACTTCCGACCCCTGCAGTCCACTCGACACTTTTCGGGAGACGTGTCGAAATCCAGACACCCTCTCACCGAATCGCCGACCTTCAACGCAGAGGTCCTTCTGGATTCAATGAGTTGCCATGGTTCGCTTAGAACGTATCTTTGGCAGGCGCAGTGCACCAGTCTCGGACATGGAAGGAGTTGGGAGATCCTGCGTGAGGGTCGGCACGATTGTGTCGCATTGTGCTTTCCTGGGACGCGGCGGATTCAGAAATAGATCATAAATTCACAAAGCCCTCATTGCGGGTTTGTTCCGCAGGAGATGGGAACCGGCAATCACTTAGACCCATGAAAGCGCCCTGGGCGGGAGGAAACACAGCATGATTCCATATCCTTCGGCAAAAGCGGATCGCCGTTTTCTCGCGTGCGTAACGTGTTTGGGCTTATTTTGCGGTGTGCAACTGGAGGCAGGGTCCCCGTCGCGCGCAATTACTGTCTCTAATCCGGTCCTGGTGTCCGATCCGCCAGAAACCCGCTCTCCTGTGTCCTTGAAGGCAATCAACGATCTCCGCACCGGCAAAGCTGCGTTCTGGTTCAATGGGAGCGAAGATCCCCCGGTGATTCGAGCCACTCCGGGGGAAGAGATACACCTGACATACACAAATGCGATGTCAACGCACTCCCAGGAGCACTGCATTGACGGACCATGCATGAACATGACGAACCTCCATTTCCACGGCTTGCATGTTTCGCCGGACGCTCCTCAAGATGATGTGATCACGATGATGGCGATGCCGGGACAATTGCTTCACTACACGGTGAATATTCCGCTAGACCAGCCGCCAGGACTGTATTGGTACCATACTCACCCTCATGGTGAGAGCTATCAACAGGACCTCGATGGAATGTCCGGAGCGATTGTGATCGACGGCATGGAAGGCTATGTTCCGGAGGTCCAGCATCTACGGGAACGGATCCTGGTGCTGCGCGACCGAGTACTTGAAGACAATGATCCTGCCGGCGCCGAATTAAGGCGCAGTGTTGAAATTCCTGCGAAAGGCTGCCGGACCTCGACCGACCTGCCGAAGCGGATTTTTACCGTGAACGGTGCGCTGCGGCCGCAGATCGCCATTGCTCCGGGAGAACGTCAATTCTGGCGGATTGTCAATGCTTCACCAGATCTATACGCGGATTTACAACTGGATACGGAGCAGCTGGAGATCGTCGCGCTGGATGGAATGCCACTTTCATTCCACGATCCGAAGCGCCGGGTCGAGTTAAGAGACCACCTTCTCGTTCCTCCGGCAGGCCGGGTCGAAGCCATCGTCACGGGACCAACAGCCGGAGCCCACGCATCGCTACGTACACGTTGCTATGATACGGGCCCTGATGGAGACCCAAACCCGGCAATGGTGCTGGCGGACATGGTAGCCATCCCGCAACCCCCTCTTGGAAATCAAGCCGCCTCGACTGGCCTGCGATCACCGGTTTACAAGCGGGTATCGCCTAAGCTGATTGCGAAGATGGAGGGTAGCCCTTCCGATTTTGTGGTTACGTTCACTGAAGACAAGAATGGCTTCTATATCAATGGAAAGAAATACAGTCCCTCGGATGCTCCCATGACGAGCGTCTCCATCGGCGGATTTCACCACTGGCGAGTGGTCAATGATACGCACGAGGTCCACCCCTTCCACATTCATCAGGTTCACTTTCTCGCCTATGCCGAGAACGGGACGCGCCTCTCACGTCCGGAGTGGTTGGATACGGTGGAGGTACCCGTCGAAGGAAGCGCCGATCTGATGATGGACTTCACCGACCCCATCATCCGCGGAGTATCGCTTTTCCACTGTCATCTGCTGAGTCATGAGGACAAGGGCATGATGGCGAAGATACTTTTTAAGTGAGTTTCCACAGAGCCGCAGCAGCACGACGAATGCCGTCAAAGCGACTGTGTTCTGCGGATATCCTGGCGCCCGCGAAAAGCAGCAGAAGCGTCAGTCAAAATGCCGATATAGGCCATGGATTTCGATACAACTCTTTGAAACAAAATGCGATTTCTGATGTGTAGCAGTGTGGACGAAGGACAAAGGGGGCGCCGAAACCAAAATGCCGGAGGGTAGGCTGCGGCGAGACTTCAGATGAAGATTAGGTGGAGTCTTTCGGGGAGATACTCGATTACACTGATGGCTGTGTCCGTTTTCAGGATGTCGATCGGTGCTACTGCTATTGCGGCATCGGGGCCGGCGCCTGACGTGCGGGTTCCCTCGGATCCGAGCTGCCGTGAAGGACAGGCCGGCAAATCCCCAGCTTCTGCATTTTGCAGATCAGCGTTGTCCGCTTCATGTCGAGTCTGGCCGCGGCTCCATTCGGGCCGCCGATCACCCAAGCGGTTGCTTCAAGCGTGTGCAGAATCACGGCGCGCTCGGAGTCTTTAAGAGTAGCTGCCGCCGGAGAAGCGGCTACGGGCTGAGTTCCGGCAGCCGGCAATGGATTGGGAAGCACACCGAAGTTGGAAAGGATCACGGCGCGTTCGACCAGGTTCTGCAGCTCGCGGATATTGCCCGGCCAGTGGTACGAGCTGAGTGCAGACATGGTTTCGGGAGCAATGTGTTTGATTGGCCTGTCCAAGCGGCGGCCGAGAACCTCGACAAAATGCGTCACCAGCGCAGGGATGTCTTCACGGCGCGCCCGCAAAGGTGGCAGCATGACGGGAAACACGTTGAGACGGTAGTAAAGGTCACTACGAAATTCGTTTCGCTTTACCATCTCCGCCAAGTCACGGTTCGTGGCAGCGACCAGCCGAACGTCTACTTTGTGAGTCCTAGTGCCGCCCAGGCGCTCGAACTCCTGTTCCTGCAATACGCGTAGAAGTTTGGGCTGCAATGCCGGCGGAATGTCGCCCACCTCGTCCAGGAAAAGCGTGCCTTTGTCGGCCATCTCAAAACGGCCGATCTTTTGCGCTATGGCTCCCGTGAACGCGCCTTTCTCGTGACCAAAAAGCTCACTTTCCAGCAGGTCGAGCGGAATGGCAGCGCAATTCAACTTTATGAACGCACGCCCGCATCGCGAGCTGAGGTTGTGAATTGCGCGCGCGATCAGCTCCTTGCCGGTGCCTGTCTCTCCCTCGATAAGAACAGTGGAACCCGTAGGCGCCACCCGTTCGATTTGTTCAAGCACCGCTTCCAGCGCAGGGCTCTTGCCTATGATCTGTTCAAATCTGCGCCGATCTTGTACCTGGTCACCGCACCCGGACCTTCCGAAGGCTTCCACAGAACATCTCCTGTCTGTCGCGTTCACAGTTCCTTGTCGGGTTTAGCTCTCCAGCGCCGCGCGAACACTCTCGAGCAGAGCCTCATCGTCGAACGGTTTCGCCAGGAACTCCACTGCGCCTGCTCTCATCGCTTGCATCCGCATCTTCGCGTCGCCGTGCGCCGTTATAAAGATGGTCGGAATCCTGCAGTGGTCCGCATTCAGCTGCGCCTGTAATTCCAGACCGGACATTCCCGGCATGCGGATATCCGTGATCAGGCAGGCCGTGCCGTGCTGATGGCCCGACCTCAGGAATTCGTCTGCCGAAGCAAACACTTGCGCCAGCAAGCCGGCTGATCTCAGCAGGCCCTGCAATGCGGTGCGCATCAAATCATCGTCATCGACAATCGCGACCATTTTGGCTTTCCCTTGAATCGCCATGATAGGACGTTAACGTTAAGCCAACCCCTGCGCAATCATACTTAGGTATGTAAGCTCCAGTGAAAGATCGCCCAATTGTCCCGACTCCCGGCATGCAGATATCCGTGATCAGGCAAGCGGCGCCGTGCCGATGACCCGACCCCAGAAATTCCTCTGCCGATGCAAACGCGTGCGTCGGCAAGCCGGCCGACTTCAGCAGGCCCTCCAGTTCCGTGCGCATCACATCATCGCCATCGACGATCGCAACCACTTTGGCCTTGCCTTGAATCGGCATGGTAGAACGTTACCGCGGAGCCCGACCCCTCCGCAATCATACTTAGGTATGTAAGCTCCGCACGATCGCGCGGCGCCGCTAACCAAATGCCTACTGGATGTGTTTCGCCTTTCCAACAAAGATAGGAACACGCCCGGGAGTGCGGAGAACGAAACTCTTTGCTACGGGGCGGGTTCAAATAATCGGCGACCACGGAGTCTTTAATGTTGGCAAGGTGAACGAGAGTTATCACTTTAAATCGAGGCCTTCGCGTCGGGCCCCTTAAGCCACCACCCGAGCCTTTCGATGTGCAATTCACAATTCGATGCCTTGCCAGAGTTCGAGTCGCACCCTAAAAGAGGGCGACACGGCAACCAGGTCACGCCTTTTTCGGGCGAAGGGACTCTTTTGTGCCGGGTAAGAAGCAAAAGTATAGGAGAAACAAGCAATGATCCGTATAAATCGTAAGTTCCTTGCAGTACTGGTGTTGGTCTTGGGAGCATCCGTTTCCGCTTCACAGTATCCGGCCGCAGCTGCGCAACCTGCCAAGAATGACACTGACCTGCAGGCCGAGGTGATGAACAGGGCCTTGGATAAGCCGAACCTGAAAGGCATTCAGGCTACCGCCCGCGAAGGTGTCGTTACCTTGACCGGCACCGTAAAACTATTTGAGTTCAAGGAAGAGGCAGATAAGCGCACGCATAAAATCAAAGGCGTGCGAGCGGTATCTAATGACATCCAGATTGCAGGCTCAGACCTTCCCGATCCCGTGCTTGAGGCAAAGCTGGTCAAGGCAATTTCCTATGACCGCATAGGATACGGCACGACGCCCTTCAACGCGATCTCCGTCCAGGTGCAGGATGGAACCGTCACGCTGTCGGGCCATGCCTACGGACCGATTGACGCGGCTTCCGCCGTCGCGCTGGCAGGCTACACACCGGGCGTGAAAAATGTCATCAACGAAGTCCGGATTGATCCGCTATCGCCGATGGATGATCGCTCTCGTATCCAGTTATTCCGGTCTATTTACGGGTTTCCGACACTTAGCAGATATGCCATGGACCCGGCAAAGCCGATCCGCATCTCGGTGCAAAATGGCAATGTAACCCTTTACGGGATCGTAGACACTCAAACCGATAAGGACGTCGCTGGTCTACGCGCCAATTCCGTGCCCGGAATATTCAAAGTGACGAACGACCTCAAGATCGCAGGGCCGGCGGAAAAACCTAATAAGCAAGTCTCCAACTGAAGAGCTTCCAATGAGGGGTGCGATGTAGGTCGCACCCGCTCTTCCGCGTTGCGCGTCTGCTTCGCCAACACATCGCAATGGATCTCCGCATCTCTACTCTCATCTCCGCGCTGTTTGATCATTCCTTTTGGCGCCGATCCACCCATCTCGGGGATGGCCCGATAATTGCACAAACCAGCTCAAACGTCTCGATCCTCCCGAGGGCTGAAGGTTGGGCGAGGCACTGACGTTGGACCGGGCTTCACCATAGCTAATGAGCATTAGCAATGCCAGAGCCGCCGCAGACGAACATCCTGCAATTTAGTGGAATTTTGGGGTGTTCTTCCGCACCGCTTCGGCGTGTGTGAAAGCCCCCAGAAGTATCAGTCGAAGTCTCGACACGGGCCGCCTGATTTTCGACACACCGGGGTCTTGTCGCGTGCGATTCAAGTTGTTTGGGTCCTCGGTCTTCTGGCGTTCTGCGGATGGTGTCAAGCCTCTCGCTTGATCAGCCGCGCCAAGAAGAGTTACGGATCACATTTTCCCGTCGGCGCCCATCGGAAGAAGTCGAGGCAGGAGGCCATCCTTGAGATTCAGTTACGAGCTACGCTGCATCTTCCTGCTGGCCTCAGTCTTGATTGCTGGATCGGCAACATCGCTTCCGCAAGCCGAGACAGCCACCGCTCCGAGCACGCCGGGTCAAGCCATCCCCGGAACCAATGGGGTGAGTCCGTTCGCCGGCAGCGTGCCCGCGAAGCTAGTTCCGGGAATTTTGCCGCTTTCGTTGCGCGATGCCATCGACCGCGGATTGAGGCAGAGTCTCGGTCTGCTGCTTTCCAATGCAGACATTCGCGCGGCCCGAGGACAGAACTGGGAGCAGCTAAGCGCTCTCCTGCCACACGTGACCGCGGCTCCTTATATCACCGAGTCGGAAATCAATATCGACGAGATCGGTTTCGCCGGACTGGGAAACCGTTTGGCTATCTCATCATCCGTTGGCCCTTACTCTTACTTTGACGCGCGTGCCTCGGTGACTCAGACCCTGTTCGATTGGAAGTCAATCAACGCTACCCGCGCGGCTAGCCAGAGTGTCAAATCCGCCTCCTATACCTGGAAGGACGCTCGCGATCTGGTTGTGCTGGCCGTGGGCTACACCTATCTGCGGGCCATCGCCAACGCAGCCCGCATTGAAACGGCAGAAGCCCAGGTCAAGGCAGCGCAGGCGATCTACGATCAGGCGGCAGACCAGGTGAATGCCGGCACTTCCCCGCAGATCGACGCCCTGCGCGCCAGGGTCGAACTCCAGACCCGGCAGCAACAATTGATCCAGGCGAGGAACAACTTCGCCATCCAGAAGCTGACCTTGGCTCGCGTGATCGGTTTGGCTCCCGGGCAGGAATTCGAACTGACTGACAAATCGCCGTACCAGCCGTTTGAAGCCATCACCCTCGAGGAAGCTTTGCAGCGCGCCTATGCTTCGCGCGCCGATTACCAGGCGGCGATGGCCGACGTGCGCGCCGCCGAATTTTCGCGCAAATCTGCACTGGCCGGCTATCTCCCGTCACTCTCCTTTAACGGGGATTACGGCACGGGAGGGTCGCATCCTTCGAATGCAACGCAGGTATTCGACGTGCGCGGAACCCTGTCGATTCCGATTTTTCAGGGCGGTAGTGTGCACGGTGACCTCTTGCAGGCGGATGCGAGACTCGAGCAAAGCCGCGAGCGCCTCGACAATCTGCGAGCGCAAATCGACTCCGACGTGCGCACCGCACTCCTCAACCTGCAGTCGTCGGCAGACCTGGTGAACGTGGCCCGCAGCAACATCAACTTGTCGGAAGAAACGCTGACCCAGTCGCGCGATCGCTTTACCGCGGGGGTTACAGATACCGTTGAGGTCGTGCAATCGCAAGAGGCAGTGGCCAGCGCGCACGAGCAATATATATCGAGTCTCTACAACTATAACTACGCAAAGATTTCCCTGGCTCGCGCCCTCGGACTCGCGGAACAGCGCGCAAAAGAATACTTCAAAGGAAAATGAACATGGCGGAAAATCCACCTCCTTCGCTACCTGACACGAACCCGGATTCTCCAGGTGAGCCATCGGACTTTCCCGAAGCGGAGAATGAGCTGCCCCTCCCTCGAGCTTCCCGGCGGCGCAGAAACCTGGTGATCCTCACGGTCATCGCGGTGGCCGTGGTGATTGCCGGTGTGGCCGCGTGGCGCTACTTCAGCAGCTACGAATCGACCGACGATGCCCAGGCGGATGTTCACCTCTATCCCGTGAGCGCGCGGGTTTCCGGCTACGTCGTGCGGGTCAACGTGGATGACAACCAGTGGGTGGAGAAAGGCACGGTGCTGGTGGAGATCGATCCCAAGGACTATGAGGTCGCGGTGGCGCAGGCGCAAGCCAATCTCTTGAGCGCCGAAGACACGGCCCAATCCCTGCATATCACGGTTCCCATTACATCGGTGAACACATCGAGCCAACTGAAGTTCACTGCCTCCGGCATCGAAGACGCCAATGCCGGAATCATCGCCGCCGAGAGGCAGGTAACCGCCGCCCATGCCCAACTGGAATCGGCCCAGGCGATCGATGTGAAAGCCCAAGACGATCTCCATCGCTACAAGTTACTGGTCGACAAGAAAGAAGTAGCGGACCAGGTCTACGATCAGGCATTAGCCGCGGCTAAATCCAGCACCGCGAGCCTGGCGGCGGCCGCGGCCAATGAGTCCGCCGCGAACCAATTCGTCCAACAGGCGCGGAGCCGCCTGGCGCAAGCCGACGCGAACCACCAATATGCGCAGACCGGCTCCGAGCAAGTGTCGTCGACCCGGGCGCGCGTGCGGGCGGCCATCGCCGACGTCGAGGAAAAACGCGCATTACTCCAGCAGGCGCAACTCAATCTTCAATACACGAAAATTCTTGCCCCGGTCAGCGGTGAAGTAAATAAAACCGTAGTGGTTGGGATGAACGTGCAGAACGGGCAGCAACTCCTGACCGTCGTGCCGCTGGATCAAGTGTGGGTCACTGCAAACTTTAAAGAGACGCAGCTCAAGCACATGCGCGTGGGCCAGAGAGCGACAATCCATGTGGATTCGAGCGGCCAGACCTTCAAAGGCCAGGTGGACAGCATCGCCGGCGCAACGGGACCGCTCTTCAGCTTACTTCCGCCAGAGAATGCCACCGGAAACTACGTCAAAATTGTGCAAAGGATCCCGGTCAAGATCGTTCTCGATCCGGGCGAGAACCGCGATCGCCGGCTGCGGCCGGGCATGAACGTGGAACCCGACGTGTACCTACAGTGAGTTCCGCTGCCCTCACCATCGAGCAGGACGTCTGGCGGCCGAAGTTCAATCCTTGGCTGATTGCTGTTGTTGTTGCGCTGGCCGCCTTCATGGAGGTCCTCGACACCAGCATCGCTAACGTGGCCCTGCCGTATATGGCCGGGAATCTGGGCGCGAGCAACGACCAAAGTACCTGGGTGTTGACCTCCTACCTGGTCTCGAATGCCATCATCCTACCCATAAGCGGCTGGCTCGCAGGCGCCTTAGGACGCAAGCGCTTCTTCATGGCCTGTTTGGGCATCTTTACCGTGAGCTCCTTGCTTTGCGGTATCGCTCCCAATCTCGGGCTTCTTCTGGTCTTCCGGGTACTGCAGGGTGCGGGCGGCGGCGGCCTGCAGCCGATGGCTCAAGCCATTCTGGCAGACAGCTTTCCACCGCAGCAGCGAGGCCTGGCATTTGCCCTGTATGGCATCACGGCCATCCTGGCGCCTACCGTCGGGCCAACCCTGGGCGGGTGGATCACCTTCAACTATTCCTGGCGGTGGATTTTCTTCATCAATCTCCCGGTCGGCGTGGTCACCTGGTTTCTGGTGCGGCGCTTTGTCGAAGATCCCCCGTATTTAAGTCGAATCAAAGCAGCCGGAGTCAAGTTGGACTACATCGGCATCGCTTTGCTGACTCTCGGTATCGGGGCGTTGCAGGTCTTGCTCGACAAGGGCCAGGAAGATGATTGGTTCGGCTCGCGATTCATCACGACTTTAGTCGTCGTCGCAACCGTGTGCCTGATCTCTCTGGTTATCTGGGAATGGTTTCAAAAGGCCCCGCTGATCGATATGCGGATGTTCAAGAACTTTAACTTCGCGAGTGCGAGCCTGATGATGTTCACCTTGGGCATCCTGTTGTTCAGCGCCCTGGTGCTGATGCCGCAGTTCCTTCAAACGCTCTTGGGATACACATCCGAGCTGGCTGGGTTTGCTCTATCGGCCGGAGGCTTAGTTTTATTGTGTGAAATGCCCATCATGGGCCAACTGACAACCAAGCTTCAGGCGCGCTACTTGATCGCCTTCGGTTGGTTCGCCCTGTCCATCGCCATGTTCTATTCCACCAAACGGATTGACTTGCAGATCAGCTTCAATGCCGCCGTGTGGCTGCGCATCGCCCAGGTTATCGGTTTAGGGTTCCTGTTCGTGCCGATCACGCTCGTGGCTTACATCGGAATTCCGTCCGAGAAGAACAACGCGGTCGCCGGCATCGTCAATTTCATGCGTAATATGGGAAGCAGCGTGGGAACGTCGTTAGTGACCACGATGATTGCCCGGCGGTCGCAATTCCATGAGGCAAGGCTGGTGCAGAACGCCAGGGTAGACAACCCCAACTTCGTAAAAGCCGCCAACGCTCTCAGTGGGCATTTGGCCGGCGCCGGTTTGGGCAGTTACCGGGGACACCTGCAGGCTTATGCCCGAATCTACCAATCCCTGCAGGCGCAGGCGGCAAGCCTGGCATACGTCGATACCTTTGAGGTTCTTGCCGTGGGGGCGGCAATCATGTTTCTTCTGGCCTTTGTTTTGAAGAAGAATAATCCCAAGGGCGGGGGGCATGTGGTGCTGGAGTAAAGCGCGGTGCAGTAATCTGTTAACGTTTGCACCCTGTGGTTATTCGAAAGATGATCAAAACTGTCACCATCGAACGCGAATACGGAAGCGGCGGCGGCGAAATCGCTCAACTGGTTTCTAACCACCTGGGCTGGAAGCTTTGGGATCAGTTGCTGACGGAAGAGATCGCGAGGCTTGCTGAATGTCCTAAGGCGGTTGTCCAACGTCGCGAGGAACGAACGGATCCCCTGTACTACCGGCTCCTAAAATCATTCTTGCGCGGCAGTTATGAAGGAAGCCTTAATGCGTACAAGCTCAAGCTGGTCGATTCCGAAAGCATTTTGAACATTACGGAACGTGTCGTTCAGCACGCCGCGAAAACAGGAAACTCCGTCATCGTCGGAAGAGGGTCGCAGCAGTTTCTCAGGAACCGCCAGGACACGTTGCGGGTGTTTCTTTATGCTCCGAGAGAAGATAAATTGCGGCGCCTGGTGACCCGCGGCAAAAGCCAGAAAGATGCCGAACAACTCGTGGATACGGTTGATCGGGAACGCGCCGATTTCGTCCACAAGTATTTCCACGTCGAATGGCCTGACCGCGCCGTTTACCACACCATGATTAATACTGCGATCGGCGAGCAGACTGTCCTCAAAATCATCCTGGATGCTGTAAAAACCCTCGACGCAAGCGTCACTGCTCCAACCCTCGCGAAATAGAACTCAGCCGAAACGTAGCCGGGATTTCTCATAAGCGCGACATAACGTGACCCGAACATCACAGCACCAGGGCTAAAAGCCCTTGATTTAATTAGCCTCTTTCGGCGGAGCTAAAAGGTCCCGCCTCCCTGGGCTGAAAGAGCTTGTGTGAGAACCCGATTTCTGAAGAGGGTGACCACAATATCCTGGGCTCTCTCCATATTGAAACCGCAATATGTAGGCCCAAAAACTAGTTCTCACACAAGCTCTGAAGCCCAGGGCTTCCACCGGTGTAGTTCCCGGCTTTAGCCGGGAAAGCGGGTTCGCCGCGGCGAACCCGCGTAAGCAATTGGGCTAAACAAAATCGGGCTTTAGCCCTGGTCTTTCTAATGAGAAATTGCAGTTAGGTCCCGCTCCAGGTTGAAGGGGCACTGCTCCACTGGAGGGATTGCGAATTGCCCAGCGAAAGCTAAAGCTTGGCGGCCATTCGAACTAATTCCGCCAGTGATTCGGCGCGCATCTTCCGCATCACATGCCCGCGCTGCATTTTCACCGTGATTTCGCTGGTTCCGAGCTCATAAGCGATTTGTTTATTGAGCATGCCTGAAACCACAAGACCCATAACCTGGCGCTCACGCGGTGTCAGTGACTCGTAACGCTTTCGCAATTCGGTAAGCTCATTCTGCTGTTGACGCATTGCCCCATCGAGATCCAAAGCCTGGTGAATCGCATTCAGCAGGTCCTCGTCCCGGAAGGGCTTAGGCAGGAACTCAACCGCACCGGATTTCATGGCCTTCACCGTCATCGGTATATCTCCATAACCGGTGATAAAGATAATGGGAATGCGAATGCCGGCGGCCGCCAACTCCCGTTGGAAATCCAGACCGCTCATCCCTGCGAGCTCCACGTCTAAAACAAGGCAACTCGGTGCATCCGGTCGGTGCCTGCAGAGAAACTCTTGCGGTGTCCCGAAAGTTTCGGCCTGCAAGCCTACTGACTTCAGCATGCCTTGAATAGCCGCGCGAACCAGGTCGTCATCATCAATGACGAATACCGTGGCGCCATCTGCGGTCGTCATTGCATGTACCCGCGTGTCAGCGGATAGCGTGAAATAAAAGTTGGCGCCGCGGGGAGAGTTGGCGGCAGCCCACAAGCGGCCGCCATGCGATTCAACAATAGAGCGGCTGATCCGAAGTCCCATGCCGGTGCCGTCAGGCTTGGTGGTAAAGAACGCATTGAAGATCTGGTCCGCCTGTTGTGGGGGCAGCCCCACACCGGTATCGCTGACGGACACCAGAAGCTGCCCATTTTCCGTTCGCTGCGACTGGATGGCAAGCTCGCGCGTCCCATCCACGTCCTTCATCGCATCGATGCCATTGATCATGAGGTTCATCAGCACCTGCTGCAATTGCACCCGATCACCCATGACTTGGGGAAGGTCTGCGGCCAAATCCATCCGGACCGATATGTTGTATCGAATGGCCTCGCTGCGCAGCAGTAAGACCATATCTCCGATGATTTCGTTTACATCAACCAACTCCCTTTCCGGAGTGCCCTTGTTGAAAAGCAGGCGGACCCGGCTGATGATTTCCGCTGCACGCGTTGCGTCTTTCACCACTCGCATGGCAGCCGCGCGGGCCTCTTCCAGATCGGGGTGATCGCGCGTAAGCCATCGTATGCAGGTATTGGCGTCTGTGACGGCTGCGGCAATCGGTTGTTTCACTTCGTGCGCCAGAGAGACAGTCAGCTCTCCCATGGTGGTCACCCGGTTGACGTGCGCCAGGTCCACCTGCGCCTGGCGCAGCTGCTCTTCGGCCCGCTTCCGGTCCTCGACCTCGATACCGGTTCCGTACCACTTGATGATGGCACCCAGTTCATCACGCAGCGGCACTTTGCGGATCAGCAGCCAGCGATAATCCCCATTCGCCATCCGAATCCGTACTTCACTCTCCATCGGTTCCCCAGCCGCCAGGGAGGCGCGCCGCTCGTCAACGAAGCTCGCGCGGTCATCGCGATGCACTATGGACTCCCAACCCCGGCACAGCAGGTCCTTTAACGATAGACCCGTAGATTCCATCAAACGTTGGTTGATGAAATCTACGGAGCCATCAGGCGTAGTGCTCCAGACATGCGCCGGGATTGTGTCGATGACACTCCGCAGGCGATCTTCGTTGTGTTGCCGGTCAGAATAAAGACGCGCATTCTCCAGCGAAATGGCGGCTTGCGAAGCCAATAACTCCAGCACCGCCACCCGGTCCGAGGTGAAGGCGCGAGGAGTCAGATTATTCTCGAGATAGAGAGCGCCGGCAAGCTTCGTCTGTTTGACGATGGGGAGGCACAGGACCGATCGGGGACGCGTCTGCCGCACATACTCGTCCTCCGAGCACAGGTTTGCGACCAACGCATCATCAAGTACCACGCGCTCGCCTGTCCGGATCACGTAGTGCAGCGCGGATTGCGGGATGTTGGATGGCGTAACGGCCATTTGGCGAACGACGATCTCGACCCTGCCGTGGCCGGTAGTAGCCTCTGCCTCGATCTGCGGCTCGTCACCCCGCAGAAGGATGAGTAGACCCCGCTCGGCTCCTGCATGCTCAACCGCGATTCGCATGAGTCTCTCGATGAGCTTGGCGAGGACAATCTCGCTTGAGAGCGCCTGCGATGCCTTGATTACTGTCTCGACGTCCAACTCCCTGACCGGCGTGCCGATGGTGGAGGTAGTCGAACTAGGAAGCCGTTCCTCGCGTAAGCGCGGGTAACGTTCGTCGAGTTGCTTCACCTTGCCGAGCGCGCCCCAGCGGTCGTAGCAGTTCCGCGCGTTGCGCAGATAGGTGTAGGCAATCGTCTCAAAACCGCGCGTGGCGTAGAACTGGGCGGCGAGCTCATGGGCCAGCGCTTCATTCTGGACGAAGCCATTCTCGTGAGCCGCCTGAATTGCCTGCTCATACAATTTCATCGCCTCGAGGGCGCGGCCTTCGAGGCGGGCGATCTCGGCCGACACTAGCGCGTGCTTATCGGCGAAGGTTGGTGGATAGTTTTCGGCCCACTCGCGCAGTTGTTCCCGGTGCTCCGTCAGGAGTTCGCGCCACGCTTGCTGCTGTTCGACCGACGAGTTCTCATAGCAAGCCGCCACTGCCAGCGCGGCGTAGAAAAAGTAGTCGAGCAGCTGGATCTGGGCGCCTGCGGCCGGAAGAAGCAGCTTCGCGTTGTGGGCTGCCGCGAGAGCCTCGGCGTAGTCGCTTGAGAGGAAGCGCGCCTCCAGTTTGAGGATCCAGTACCGGCAGATCGTCAAGTCCGTCCGTTGCCTTATGAGCTGCGCCTCAAACGTCACCTCTTCAAATTGCGCGTCGCTGAAGGTGGAGAAGATCGCGGTCCGGCCCTGCATGGTTGCGATGAAGCGTTGCTGGCTCGCGATGCTGTCCACGGCGTCGCCGTATCTGGATTCTCGGGCGAGGTCCAGAGCCATCTCCGACTCGCGCCACACCGCATCGAGCGGATCGTTGCGCAAGAGGAAGCCCGTGATGCATTGGGCCATGCTGAAGCAAGCGAGGCTGAGATCGCCGGTCTCAATTGCGCCGCGCAACGTCGACCGCATGAAATCGATGGCGGTCGATATCGGCTGCGTCCAGAACGCAACCCTCCCCATCGCGTACTGAGCTCTCGCATGGTGGGCGATAAAGCCGTGCTTTTCGACAAGGTCGCAGGCAAGCTTGGCGAAACGGTGGGCATCGCGGTAACGGTGAAATGTAGGCCCGAGGATAGTTCCCCAATAGGCAAAGGCAGCCGCGCAAGCGCCGCTGGCGCCGTACTGCATGCTCATCTTCACCATGCAGCATGCCTGCAAGCAAGACAAACGGAAGTCGGTAAGGTAGGCAGCGGGCGTAAGATCCGAGAGCACCTTCATCGCGGCCTGCACTTCCGGATCAGTCATCAGCGGCAGGTCGATGAGACTCTCAATCGAGCGCCCATCGAGGGCTTGCCAGACCGCGTCGTATTCGGCCTGGACCTGCTCCCAGGTCGGGTGTGCCGGCTGGTCAATACCCAACAGGCGCAGGCAGGCAAGCGCGCAGTCCACAGCCTGCTGGTTTTCCGACTTCAGAATGTGGGACTGGACCTGCAGGCGGTAGACGGCCGCCTGGTCGATTTTTGACGCGCCGCGCTGCAACAACACCCCAATCAGCCGCTCGGCATTTTCGAAGTTACCGCTCAGATGCTCGCACTCCGCGCGTTCGAGCCATAGGCTGAACGTCAACTCGTACTGGCTACTCCAGTCCCTTTCGTCGAGGAGCGCCATGCCGGCCGACAAATACCCACACGCCGACGCGTAGGCCGCGGACGCCTTGGCCTTTCGCCCGGCACGCAAGTGGATCGTTGCCACCTGCGCTTTCTCGTCCCGGTCGATCAGCAATGCGACGCTTCGATTAAGCTGGTTCGCGACATCGAACAGATGCTCGGCGAGGCTGTCCGGCGTCATGTTCGCCAGCAGCACTCGGCCGATCCGCAGGTGTGTCTCCGCACGCTCGCCCGCCGGGATGAGCGCATAGGCCGCCTCCTGAATACGGTCGTGGAGGAACGCATAGGAGTCCTCACGGCGGAAGATCAGCCCGGTGCGAGCGGCCTCCCAGAGCGCGGTGTGGATCTCCTCTTCTAATTTCCCGTGAACCAGAGTCAGGGTGGCGAATTCGACCACGTTCCCGAGACAAGCGAGTTGCTGTAGGGCCGTCTGCGTCGCGCCGGACAATCGCTTTAGCTTCCCCACCATGAGATCCACGACGTTATCGGTGTAGCCCTTTGCGCGGATTCGAGCCAAGTCCCAGATCCACACTGCCGAATCCGAGTCGAACCGGAGCAGGCCTTCCTCAGCTAGCGTCATGAGGAATTGGATTGCGAAGAACGGATTGCCTTCGGTCTTCTCATGCACCAGTTGCGCCAGAGGATGGACGGTATGAAGTTCGCGGTGCAGAGCATCGGCGATGAGCTGGTCGACGTCGTCGAGCCTGAGAGGCGCCAGGGCGATCTCCTGTATCCGCACGCCGGCCTTGCGGATCGCCCCTAGCGTCCGCATGAGTGGGTGAGACGAACTGACCTCGTTGTCGCGGTAAGCCCCGACCAGCATCAGGTTCCGCGCACGTCCGGATCGGTAATCAGGTGTTCCAGCAATTCAAGGGTTGCCGCGTCCAGCCATTGCAGATCGTCGAGGAACAACGCAAGCGGGTGCTCGGGCCGGGCGAACGCGCCGAGGAACCGCTGGAACACCAGCTGGAAGCGGTTCTGCGCATCTTGCGGCGGCAGGTCTGGAACGGAGGGCTGTTTCCCGATGATGAACTCGAGCTCCGGAATGAGGTTGACGATAAGCTGGCCATTCGTGCCCACCGCCTCCCGCAAGGAGCCTCGCCACCGTTGCAGCTCCGCTTCGCTCTTGACCAGGATCTGACGGATCAGAGTCTGGAAGGCCTGTGCCAGGGTTGCGTACGGGATGTCGCGCTTGTACTGATCGAATTTGCCGGACGCGTAAAGGCCGCGCGGGGGAACAAGCACCTTGTGCAGCTCATTCACTACGGAAGATTTGCCGATACCGGAATAGCCAGAGACGAGCACAATTTCGGGTGTGCCGTGGGTCACGACCCGGTCGAAGGCCGCGAGCAGCACAGTCGATCTCGGCTTCGCGCCCGTACAGCTTCTCCGGGATCATCAAACGGTCCGACGCATCGTGCGCGCCTAGCGTGAAGGCATCGATGCGGCCATCCGACTGCCATTGCGCCAGGCACCGGCGAAGATCACTTTCTAAGCCTGAGGCGGTCTGGTAGCGCTCCTCGGCGTTCTTGGCGAGCAGCTTCATAGTGAGAGAAGACAGTGGCTCGGGGACTGCGGCGCGCTCACTAGGGGGCGCCGGCGCGCGCGCAATGTGACAGTGGACCCACCCCAGAGGGTCGGCGGCAGCAAACGGCAGCTCACCAGTAAGCATCTGGTACAAGGTGACGCCCAAAGAGTAGAGATCGCTGCGGGCATCCATCGAGCGGTTCATGCGGCCCGTCTGCTCGGGCGCCATATAGGCGAGCGTGCCGGCGATGATCTCCGGCGGCGCGGGCGCCTGGCGCTCGCGCGGCAGCCGGGACGCAATCCCGAAGCCGGTGAGCCAGACGTTGCCGGCATCGTCGACGAGCACATTTGCAGGCTTGATGTCCTTGTGTATGAGGCCTTGGCGGTGGACCTGGCCGAGTGCTGACGCCAATCCGACAGCGATGTTCAAGGCGCGGGTCAGATCGAGTGGATGCCCTTGGCCCCTCTCAAGGACCTGATCCAGGGGCTCACCGCCCGGGTCCTCAAGTACGAGGATCGTTCGCCCTTCATGACGAGTGAGCGCCAAAGGCGTAGCTGCCCACGAGGGATCTAGTTCGGCGGCAAGCGAGTATTCGTGCTCGAACCGCCGGAGACTCTGAGGTGATGGCTGTTTTGCAGAGAGTGCGATCGCCAGGATTGGCGACGGGTTGCCATGCTGTCGACCGCGGTAAAGCGTGAATTCAGCACCTTCCCGGATGGATTCCAGCGTGTACCCAGAAGGCTCGGTCATGGAGGGCATCCCTGTCGTCACGGCTGTACGACCGCCAAGATAATCATTTTGGCAGTCTTTGTGCCTTCCTGGATTTCAGAATCACCGTCCGGCACTCAACCGCGACATGATTCTGAAGTGTACGAATCCGCCTTGCCCGCCGAAGGTCCACTTCGACAGATATTCTCTCTTAGCGCCGCGCATTCGCAAAAATCTTGGCGGCACACTAACTGTTAGATCATAGTCGCCCGGCGTCAGGAATGTGTAGCACCCTTTGTCCCTTACAGCATGTGGACACCTGGCCTCTTCGACATGCTGATACGCAACTGTCGATATCTCGACGCATAGCTGTTTCTGTGCCGCAACTTTCCAAGGTGCAACTCGTTCTGCAGGCATTTAAAATTGGCGCCTCGATTGCACTCATGTGGCGCGGAGGTATTCGAAATGACGCCAAAGTCTCAGAATCATCGGCACCTAATGTCGTTCGGATGCGCGCAGGGCGTTTCGTGATCGTGAGCGTGCTGCCGTGACGTTTCTCCCCCGGGCTGCTCTACAGCGCCCGTACGGCATCACGTACAACGGGTTCGCGGGGACGTTTCCAGGGATGTATTACCCCTGGGCCGTTGTGCATTATTCGCCAATCATGATGGGCACAGAGGCGACACTCGGCATGAAGCGCACGCACAATCGCACTTCCGAAGCAAGATCCTTTAGGAGAGACTGCAATGTACAAAACTTCAATCGTTCAACCAGCGTCACTTACTCTCGCGTCTGGTGTAACCATTCCCGACAGCAAAATCGCCCGCGAAGTCACGGAATTGATTCGCGATACAGAGAACTCCTTACTGTTCAACCATTCAAGCCGCGTCTACTACTTCTCCGCTGCCACCGGCAAACGGAAAGGTCTCACTTTCGATCCTGAGCTGTTGTATGTGAGTGCAATGTTCCATGATATGGGCCTCACTCCGAAACACAGCAGCGCTGCAGACCGTTTTGAAGTAGACGGCGCCAATACTGCTCGCGAGTTTCTCCGTCAGCACAAGATCCGCCAACAAGACATCGACACTGTGTGGACTTCGATTGCCCTTCACACCACACCCGGTATCCCTCAATACATGCATCCGGTGGTTGCGCTATTGACCAACGGTGTAGAGGTGGATGTTCTCGGTATCGCCTACTCGGAATTCTCTGACGCTGATCGCGAAGCGATCGTCGCCGCGTATCCGCGCACCGAACACTTTAAAGAAGACATCATCCAGACCTTTTACGAGGGCATCAAGCACAAACCTGAGACGACATTCGGCAATGTGAAGGCGGATGTACTAACGGACAAGGATCCGAAATTCCAGCGCATGAACTTCTGCAATATCATTCGCGGTTCGCAGTGGAAGGGCTAAGAAACCCTTAGCGGGCGCTCATTGGAACGCCCGCTGCCTTCAACCGGTGCTCCCGTACCGGACAACGAATATCCTGACAGCCGGTCGTCGCGGTCCGGCTCTACTACAGGACATCCGGCTGATCGAAAAGCTCGCACACTTTGATCGCGAGGTCATTCCTGAGCGTAGGATGCATGCCAAAAGCTGCGGGGCGTATGGAACCTTCACGACGACTGACGACATCACAAGTACACCAAGGCAGCGATTTTTCGAGGATCGGTCCGCAAGAAAACTCGAATTCTGCTCTGCGGGGAATGGATTCAACGGTGGACGCGCCGGGTCTGGAGGCGGACCAACTGGACGAGGATCAGGCGTCTGCGCCCTCGCAGGCAACGGTGAGAGCGCGATGAAAAGAGCGGTCAAAAAAAGATACCAATTGGTTGTATCTTTTCGAAGATGCCGGCGAACAGACAGTGCGAGAGCCATAAGTCTACACTGACCGCATCTTGTTCTCGTGGGCCGCAGCTCCCTAGATCCACACTTTGGCGCCCAGCGCTAGATCTACCGTCATGGCGTAGGTGCAGTACATTAGCCAGATACCAGTAATGAATTGGAAGAGTCCTACAACGCGCCCTCCACGCTTCCAGGAAAATAAGCGCGTGGGAATTTCCATGGCATAAATCAAGGTTAGGCCGACAAAAACGATCATTACCGGGATGTCTCCGGCACGCCGAAACACGTCAACACCAAGGATACTTAGAAACAGGAATGCTATCGCCATCCATCCATCCGGCTCGGCGCTGGCATCGATATATCGCCGGTAGGCCATCGCGAACCAGTGAATGCCGTAGGCAGTAAAGGCGAGGGCCGCCATATACAACGGAGGCGCTTTGCTGAAAACGAAGAACCACGTCAATCCAGTCAAGAGGTAAATGCCGGTGAGGAACTGCATGAAGCCGGGCATAAAGAAACCCCATAAACCCAGGCTTCGGTTAACTTCGGGACTGGTCTTAGGAAAACCAAACAAGGCCTGACCGCCCCAGATGAAGTAGCCGGTGCCCAAGCCAAAAAATCCAATGGCGACCGGCACGAAGGGAGAACTTGCGAAGGTAAATGTTTGCGTTTCCACTTTGTGGTCCTCTTGAATGGTTGGTGCTACCAGGTTCGTCAATGGCTGCACAGTTGCTCGTCAAGCAAATGGATTTGAGTCAGCACGCGCTGGGCGCGGCAGCAGAACTGGTTGACTCGTTGTCGCGATGATGAAAATCAGGCCACCGGCCATGCATACATTCTTGAAGAAGTTAATCAGCTGAATCGTATAAAGAGATGTGCCGATCGCCAGCCAGAATGCATGTCCCATGAGGGTCGCCGGTATCAGGAACAGGAGCAGAGCGAAACGCAGAAATACGAGGGTAGATTCCCAGGATCAGGCCCAGTCCGGCGACGAGTTGCAGAGCACGCGCTGCCGTAATCATCAAGGGAACCAGGCCGGCAGGAACGCCGTTAGCAGCCAGTTCGTGCTCCGCGAGAGTCTGGCCGATGACGTTGAGAGCAGCCATCATGAAAATCATCGACACGAGTATGCGGGCTGCGACCATACCATATCGCTGAAAAGAATTCGGTGGCGACTCCAACTTTGCCGAGGTTGTCGTTTGAGCCAGATCCTGGCCGACTAAGCTTGAGGTGGTAGCCACAACCGCTGCAGTCTCCGAGAGAAAAGGGTCGCTGAATACGTTAGGCTGTGCCGACATATCCTGTCCGTTCATGATGGATCTCCAAACAGGTGAGCTATCGGGTCTCTCACCTTTTCTTGTTTTGAATGCCTCACCTCTTCAAAGCATTTGCGATGCCACATTTCAAGATGGTTAGCCAGGCGCCTCATTCTGGCCTAACTAGCTTTCGCTCCTATGGTTCGCAGTGTATGTGCTTTAATAGTGTGCGGCTTGGACCAAAGCCCTTGAAACATCCAAGTGTCGGCCGAGAGCCACACTGCGACTATATTTCGACGCAAGCGGGCTGCCAGACCTAGCTGGCTACTAGTTGCGGTCCATTTCTCGTCCCATCCGTTGGAAGACCGCTTTGCCTGCTCGAGATTCCCAGCTTTTGCATGCGGCTGATGAGAGTGGTGCGCGGAACGCCCAGGCGAGCCGCGGCGCCGTCGCGTCCGCCTATGGTCCAATTGGTTTCTTTCAACATTCCCAGGATGTGCGCGCGCTCGGCATCAGACAGCGTCTGGGGCGCCCCCGAGATAGCCGCCTGCATCAGAAGCTTGAGCTCGGTGGTTCGGGGGGATAACACGCGACCTTGGGTGACAATTACCGAGCGCTCAACGAAATTCTGCAACTCGCGGATGTTGCCTGGCCAATGGTGGGCCTTGAGGACTTCCATGAGACCGTCGGGGATCTGATCTATAGACTTGCCGATATGGCGTGAGAACTTTCGTACGAAGTGGTCTACGAGGGACGAGATATCTTCTTTCCGTTCGCGCAGCGGAGGAAGAGCGATGGGGAAAACACTTAGCCGATAGTAGAGATCCGCGCGGAAGGTTTTCACCTCCACCATACGGGCAAGATCTTGGTTAGTAGCTGCGACAACTCGTACGTCGGCGCGCAAGGTACGGGTGCTGCCCAGGCGTTCGTATTGCTGCTCCTGAAGTACGCGCAAGAGTTTCGGCTGCAGCTCCAGGGGAAGGTCTCCGATTTCGTCCAGAAATAACGTTCCTCCGTGCGCAGCCTGAAAGCGCCCGATGGTCTGCGCAATAGCGCCGGTGAACGCCCCTTTTTCATGACCGAAGAGCTCGCTTTCTAGTAAGGCAGCGGGAATCGCGGCGCAGTTGAGAGCCACGAAAGGTCCTCTTTGCCGTGGACTGGAGTCATGGATCGCACGGGCGATCACTTCCTTACCGGTGCCTGTCTCGCCTTGAATTAAAACGGAGCAGTCCACCCCGGCTACTACCTGTACATCGTCGAGGACGGCCTTAAACCTTGCGCTGGAGCCAATCAAGTCTACGGTAGCCATAATTCCACCTTCTTGCGTTAAGGAGTCTTTCTGCTGTCCTTGGAGGCTTTGCCCAGAGCTACCCTCGTGGCTCGAAGCAATTCCCCGGCATCGAATGGTTTGCGAATAAAACAAACGGCCCCTTCGGCTAAAGCTTTTCGCTCTAGGTCGTCATCGTGATGCGCGGTAATGAAGATGATCGGCAATTCGGGCCGTGCCAGCCGGACGCGACGTTGTAGTTCAACTCCATCCATCGCCGGCATACGGACGTCGGTAATCAGGCAGCTCGTCTCTGCTAGATGGCCTCTTTGAAGAAAATCCTCTCCGAGAGCGAACACCCGTGCGGTGAAGCCGGCGGATTCGATCAGGCTTTCTAGAGATTCCCGAACTCTCGGATCATCATCAACGACAGCAACGACCGATTTTACTATTCGGTCCCTCAGGAACGGACTCTTTACTTCCATATCTGGATAGTAGGGGGAATATTGGCGGCTCGCTATTAGGTCTTTATATCGGAAGCTATTATGTCTTTATATAAGACCGCGACTATTCTCAGGAAATTCCGAGCTTTCCCGCCATTTTGACGAGTTCCGCGAGCGACGAGGCCGCCATCTTACGCATGATCTGTCCCCGATGGACCTGGATAGTGATCTCACTGGTGCCGAGTTCGGCGGCAGTCTGCTTGTTTAGCAGGCCGGCCACAACGAAGGGTAGTACTTCGCGCTCACGAGGGGTCAGCAGGGCGTAGCGCCTGCGTAAGTCCGCGGTTTCTGCTCTCTTGACCCGCGCCTCGCGGTCCTTGGCGATGGCGGCGTCTATTGCTTTCAAGAGTTCCCCATGGTCAAAGGGCTTTAGTAGAAACTCGACGGCTCCAGCCTTCATTGCGCGAACAGACAACGGGACATCTCCGTGCCCGGTGAGAAAGATAATGGGCGGCGTATCGGATCCGGCGATTTCCCGTTGCAGTTCCAGCCCGCTCATGCCTGGCAAGTCCAGATCCAATACCAGGCAGGCAGGCGAGTCCGGCTTTTTGAATACCAGGTATTCCGCTGCGGAGGCGAAGACCTCAACGCGATGCCCCATGGACGAGAAGAGACTGGATAGCGCTTCGCGCACTCGATAGTCATCATCCAGGACGTAAATAATGGCGGTATCTTGTTTCATGGGGATGCTTTCGATCCCAGCGGCAAGGTGAAAATGAACGTCGTTCCTGGACCCTGGCACGGCGCAGTACCGAGGCGGCCTCCATGTGCTTCCACGATCGAGCGACAGATCGACAGGCCCATCCCCATCCCCTTCTCCTTTGTAGTATAGAAAGCCTCGTAAATTCTTTCCGAATCCGCCAGTCCTGTGCCATAGTCCCGAATTTCTACCACGATGGCGTCTGCATTTTGCAATTTTGTACGAATGAGAACTCTTTTGCGGCGATCTGTCACCGTATCCATCGATTCAATTCCGTTGAGGAGTAAGTTGAAAATCACCTGTTGCAGCTGCACGCGATCACCGAGCACGGGGGGAAGCCTCTTTTCGAGATCGGTTTCGATGGCAATTTGCTTTTCCACAGCCTCCTTTCGGATCAAGCGAAGCACTTCGTCGATGACGCCATTGAGATTCAGGTCGACCTTTTCCAGGGTAGTCTTTCTAAACAGCGCGCGTATGCGGCTTACTATCTCACCTGCATCCTTGCCATCGCGAACTATCCTCTCCGCGCCGATCTTTGCGTTGTGCACATTCGGCGGCTCCGCGGCGAGCCACTGTATACATGCCAGCCCATTGGCTAAAACCGCACTTAAAGGTTGACTGATTTCGTGGGCAATGGACGCCGCCAGCTCGGCCACCGTGGCAAACCGCGTTGCCCGTGAAAGCTGTGCCTGAGTTCTGCGCAAAGCCTCCTCGCTGCGCCGCCTGCTCTCGATCAATTCGTTCGCCATATACGCTACTACCAGAAATACCGCAAATCGCAAATACGACGATGGGGAAGTCATCAGCGAGAGCCGCGAAGGAAGAACAGACATGCCGAACGCGATGGCCGAGAGGCCAACCGCTAGAAGCCCGGGACCCCTGCCTGCAAAAAGACTGCTAACGATTATGGCGAGCACGAAACTCGAAGATTCGGCCCTCAGAGGACGTGCGACAATCAGGGCGATTCCACAGGCGATCACCGGGAGCCCATAACGGCGTAGCAAAGAGATCTTATTCATGGGCGATTAACTCCGACACACCGCAATAAACCGATCGTATCCGATAGGAGTGTCGGGAACCACCCCCCGACAGAATGGCGGCTGTTCGCTATCGAAATGCCGTCATCCGTTGACCAACTACCGACACGCAGCCGATTCACGCCTCCGCGTCGCAGGACGCTGCAGAAGCCAGTGCAGACCGCGAAGTGTATAGAGTCGAAGCTAGTTATCCGGCGTGACCATCTTACTGACAGGCTGAGCAAGCTTGGCATTGCATGTGCATTGAAGAAGAGCGGTGCCTTGTTGTATGAGGTACGAATGGAAATCAAGGAGCTATTATGAATAATATTGGAAACGTTTTGCTAAAGATGGGCTTGCTATCGCTCTTATCTGTCATGCCGCTGGCGGCACAGATCGACAACGGGGTTGACTTCACGGCCTCGTCTCCGTTTTACGCCGGGGACGTTAAGTTGCCGGCCGGCAATTACAAGGTGGCACGACTCGATGACAATGCCGATATATTGCAGGTCGAGAATAGAGACGATTTGCGCTCAGTGCTCGTCGATTTCACACCAACAGAGTCTGCGATACCTCACCGCGATTCTGCTGTCACCTTCGAGAAATATGGGGATACGGACTATCTTGATCGAGTTTGGATTGAGGGTGAGGAGTACGGCATAAGGGTTGATCCCGGCCGAGTCGAAACATCGGCAGAAGCAAACGCTACGCAGCATGCAACTGCCGTCAGCGGACAATAAAGCACACACAATCGTGGCTTTCGAATCAGGGCAAGACGTGCAAGGCCCGAGATACTCAGCTCAGTGAATCGGGCCTTACACTGCAAGAGCGCACCTTAGGATCGATCCCCAATCATTCTCAATCTAACACTCGCCTTTGTCCGTCGAATATCTCTGAACTTCTTTCGACGAATCCAAAACGGTCGCGGAGATGGTCCGCCGACAGTCTATGTCGAGCTGTCGACCCGAAAAGATCGTGCCAGCAAGAAGAATGGCCGAAATTCCAGGATAAACCCGGAAATTGCTTCACCTACCCTACGCGAGGAAGGTCTATCAGGTATTGGCATGGAACGTGCTCCAGAGAAGCTTAAGACAACCCCAAGGTGTCTGATCGTATCGGTCATCAACCGGACGATATATCTCGGAATGAAAGGTTACGATGATGAGCGATCGCTTGCGAGATAGATCCATGATGGACCACCCATCGCGGAGAAGCTTCCTCGGAATGAGCTCGGCGGCCCTGGCGACGGCATTTGCCGGACTGACCGCCAATGCTCAAGAAAAGGCCAGCACGCAAAAGGCAGAACACGATCATTCCACGAGCGACCCGGGACAGGAGAACAGACCTCTTCTGACCGAAAACCCAGACTCCAATACTCCTCCGCCGACGGATCATGGCGATGTTGTGCCGATCTGGTATTCCTTCGATCTCGTCAAGAAGCGTGTTGAGGAAGGTGGATGGACCCATGAAGTAACAGAGACCGTACTTCCCTCCTCCAAGGATATCGCCGGCGTCAACATGCGGCTCACGGCCGGCAGCTATCGCGAAATGCACTGGCATACGGCTGACGAATGGGCCTACGTGCTCTATGGGAGCGCCCGTGTCACAGTCATGAATCCTGACGGAACTATGTTCATTGGCGATGTCAGTGAGGGCGACCTGTGGATCTTCCCTGCCGGCTTTCCGCATTCCATTCAAGGGCTGGGCCCCGATGGGACGGAGTTTCTTCTAGTCTTTAATCAAGGAAACTTCTCCGAAGACGGTACTATGCTTCTCTCGGAGTGGGTCGCGCACACACCTCCCGAAGTGTTAGCAAAAAATACCGGCCTGGATAAGAGCGTCTTCGCTCGGACGCCAGGGGCGCCGCTCTACATCTTCCCTGGTACCCTGCCTAGGTCTCTTGAGGAGGACAAAGCAGAGATTGGAGGAGAAGCAGTTGCGTCGAAATATCAGTATACGTTCCACCTAAAATCGATGGCGCCCACGAAGTCGAGCAAGGGGGGTGAGGTCCGCATCGTCGACTCCCGCTGCTTCCCTACCTCGAAGCATATTGCTGCGGCTTTGGTAACCATCAAACCCGGGGGGCTGCGCGAACTTCATTGGCACCCGACAGCGTCTGAGTGGCAATTCTACATTGCCGGTAAGGCCCGCATGACGGTATTCTTCCCTGTCAACAACGCTCGCACCATGGACTTCAATGCCAACGATGTCGGCTATATTCCCTCGAACGCCCCGCATTATATCGAGAACACAGGCGATACGGACCTGGTGCTCCTGGAAACCTTGCCATCAGAGGAATTCACCGACATATCGCTGAACCAATGGCTCCGGCGCGTCCCCAGCGAAATGCTGAAGGCACACCTGAACATTGATAAAGAGATGGCCATGAAGATCCCGGCGGAGAAGTTGGTCGTCATTTAACCGATACTTGGGAACAGGTTACATGCTGGACGCGAAGCGCTACGGCCAGGGGAGAAATAAAATGGGCGAACTACTCACGCCAACGCATCTAGTTCCTTGCAATCATTGCTTTCGTACTCTTTGGCGGAAATAAGCTGCCCGCACTTTGCAAGGGGCTGGGCGCACGTCTCCGCGGATTCAAAGATGGATTAGAAGGGCTAGCGGACGGCATCTATGGTCCGGGCAAACCAGCGCAGACCATCGTACCTAAACCAAACGAATCACTGCACTGATCCAAGGGAACACCTTGATTGCCCTGCATAGGCTTCTCTATGGAGGCCAACCGGTTTTGAACTGAACTAAATTCGCGAGGATGGTCACTTGGCTAGAAGGCCGGAGGTGTCGGCATTTAGACACGGACGTCCGATTCGACACTCGCCGGAGCGGCTCCGAAGCACATTGATTACCTACAACTCCTTCAAATGCACGAAGGTGAACATACTTTCTTTGTGGGGCAGCGAGCGGCCCACGAATTGCTCTGCAATGTGGGCGTGGCTCAACAGACTGAGGAAGAAACCGCGGCGGGGATGAAATGAGTCACCTCAGCGGGTAAAGCCAAACCAAGATCCCTTACGATCCAACCGTTTGTGTCAAGGAGGAACTATGAGCTTCACTGAAACGGCGCCGGCAAGCACGACGAGCGCGCACAGTGTTCCCTCAACAATCAATATCCTCGTTGACGGGCGCCCGATTGCGGCGAACGAAGGCGAGCTGTTGGTTGAAGCCATACTCCGCGAAAAAGAGACCCCGCATATCTGCTACCACTCACCGCTCATGGGCCCAATCCAGACTTGCGATACCTGCCTGGTCGAGGTCGATCCGGACAAGTTGCACGCCGTGATCTCGAATGCTGGTAAAGACTCGCCTTCAATGCTGGCCATTGGCAAACAGGCGACCTCGAAAGATGCCCGCCGCGGCATGGCGGCTGCCGTGGGTCTTTTGAATGTTTTCGGCGAAGCGTTGAACGCACAACAAGCAGGACACGCAAAGCGCTAGATATTTCGGACGGGTGTCATGGAAGAAACTACCGGGCTATTGATATCGGAAAACGCTCGCGCTCTGCTTGGCGTTATGGCCGAGCGAGTGACCGGGTTCACCTCTCATACGGCAGAAGAGACAGTGGCCGTGGAGGAGCCGCTGGAAATCCAGCTTGGCTACGGCACGGCTGAAGGACGGGCAGTAAAGTCTATCTCGGTAACCATGCGCACTCCCGGACATGATTTCGAGTTAGCCGCAGGCTTCCTGATGACCGAGGGAGTGGTGCGGGACGTGAACGATATCGAGCACATCGCGTATGCAAGCACGGGCAATATCGATGAGGCCGCTGAAACTAGCACAGCCCGAACCGTTCTTCCCTACCAGCCGTGGAAGAACATCGTACGCGTGGAATTGGCCCCGGGTGTAACCGTCAGCCTGGCAAACCTGCAGCGAAACTTCTATACGACATCGAGTTGCGGCATCTGCGGAAAGGCGTCATTGCTGGCATTGCAGTCCGTTTGCCCCCCGCGCAGGAATAATCGGTTTTCGATCGACGCTCAGACCCTCTATACACTGCCCGCTCGTCTCCGCGCGGCGCAACGCGTGTTTGACCAAACAGGCGGCTTGCACGGCGCGGGACTCTTCCAGGCCGACGGGGAGCTGCTCGCGTTGCGTGAGGACGTAGGCCGGCACAACGCAGTCGATAAGTTGCTCGGAGCGGAGTTCCTTGCGGATCGTACCCCTCTGCGGGATTCCCTGCTGCTGCTTTCCGGCCGCACGAGCTTTGAGCTGTTACAGAAGGCTCTGATGGGAGGCGTCGCGATGGTGGCGTCGGTAGGTGCGCCGTCCAGTCTTGCGGTGCGGGTGGCCAAGGAGTTCGATATCACGCTCGTCGGTTTTCTGCGGGACCACCATTTCAACGTTTATAACGGAGCCGAACACGTATCAGTTTGCAGGCAAGTGGACGAGCAAGGAGCATTATGAAGCTAAGAATCAAAGGGAATTCGCTACGACTCCGGGTCTCGCGTTCCGAGCTGGCACGCTTCCAGGCGGGAGGCCGGATCGAGGAAACGATCCACTTCACTGCGGCCTCTGAGGCCACTCTGACCTATGCATTGGAATCCGCCTTAAAGCCCTCACCGGTGACCGTACGGTATGGATCTCGCGAAGTAACAGTCATTCTTTCGAAAGATCGGGCACGCATTTGGGGGGCACAGAGCGAAGTCGGCGTGTATACGACTCTCGACATGGGGCCGGCAGGTTCACTTGAGGTCGTGGTCGAGAAGGACTTCGCCTGCCTTGATCGGAGCGATGAGGATAACAGCGACACCTTTGCCAATCCTGTTGCCGGAGCGACCTGCTGATTCTCGGCCATCGGCTATTTATGGATCAAATCGTCGAATCCGATACTCCCTGTTCGGTCTCCGGCAATCTAACTTCTTTTGGGAAAACGCTCCGTGTAGCGAATCCAATGCGATCGAACGAGCGTCTATTCGAATGATGGGCGCCAGCGTCGCTTCTGGTTCTGCAACGAGAGAAACTCTCGGATACTTTACCTAGCGCTACTGCCGATCAACGGAGGTCCCATGTTTGCCTTCGCTTTTATTGCCGGTGGTCTCATTGTTGCGTGCACAGTATTCGCGTTACTTGTTCCTTCAGGACCCGAGGTTACCCTCTCTGACATCGCTCGACAAGTGGAGACATTGCATCGACCAGAGCCCATAACGAGCTGTGGGATAGCATGCCTTAAAACAGGCCCAAGACTTGAGTTTCCCGGTCAAGTCAAAGGAAGAAAGCGCGCAGCCCGGCAACCTGGAAACTCTGATTGAACAGCACAGTTGATTCTGTTTCGCCGCTGAACTCAGTGGTTTGTTGCGAAGCTTACCGCCGGGAATTCTCATGCCCGATGTGACAGCTCGTGGTGGAATTTGGCGTCTATCTAGTCAATGTTCTCGACCCGGATGGCGTCGCGGATCTTCAAGGAGGTTACCGTCCATGCGAAGTCGGGCTTTTACGCTTGGCTATGGAGTTATGCTGGTGCTGGGCATGGTTCGCCCTGCCCTGGCCCAGGAAAATGCTGCGCAGCAGGCCCCGGCGCGCCAGCAGCTTCAGAAAATCCATACACCCCAATCGATCGACCAGGAACTCGCTCGTCTTACGAAAGATCTGGAATTGACGGCAGAACAGCAGCAGCAAGTTCGGCCTCTGCTTGAGCAGCACCACGATAGGATACAGGCACTGCTCGATAAGAATCCGATCGCTTCGCGGGAGGAGCTTGGTCCACAGATCCACGCTATCAGCGACGAAACACATCGCGAGATTCATGCCTTGCTTACTGATCACCAGAAACAATTGGAGAAGACGCTGGAACTACGCGGTCGCTGAAATTGGCTAATACTCTGCCTTCTCACCTGTCGCGGGGATCGATGTCGGAATGCCTGGCGTGCCGCTCCATGATCTGTCAAGCCAGGGGCATCACGTAGCCCAGCGTCCCGCTCAATCACCTGAGGTGAGGGATACGCGCAATGCCGTTTTCGCGCGCATTAGCCGCGACTTCGCCGCCGGCACAGAGATGCCCAGAGTTTGTGCCAGCTCTTCTCCTGAGTGACCGCCGATAAGTTTCAGCTGAACTACTTGCCGGAGCGTCAGCGGTAACCGTCGAATTGCTCCCTTCAGCAGGTCGTCTCTCTCTCGTCGTGAACAGTGGCTTTCAGGACTTTCCGTAGGATCTTTTGGTTCCCAACGATAACCATTTCCTCGATCCTCCCTGATAGCCTCCATCGAGATCTCAATATGTCCACGCTTCTTGCGGAGACTCATAAGGGCAAAATTAGTAGCAATCCTTGTGAGCCAGGACGAAAAACTGGATCTCTCCTCAAAATCCTTCAAGTGCAGGAAGGCTCTCATGAGAGACTCCTGAAGCACATCCTCCGCATCTTGCCAATTCTTTACAATGCGATATGCCCGGCGCAGGATCTTATTGGAGTGGCGTTTGCTGAGCTCGACAAAGGCAACAGCGTCTCCGGATTTCGCTGCCGAGATCAACAGGCCTTCACTCATCTCATTCAAGCCGCGCCCGATAGGCAAGATCAGTGGCTGTCGGGATCGGTGGGTTGACAACTTTCCCGGTTTGCCCAGGGAGCGTAAGAAGAGCCGATGAGGACATCGACGATTGATACTGCATGGATTCTCCTCCTTGTGCGCCTAAGCGATGATCTGCGCTATCGCCTTACGAGATATATCCTCGGAAGCAAGTAGCGGGCCAAAGTCATCGCGGTCCGCCGGCTGCTGGTCGAACATTGCGCGCGCAATCCCATAATTCCTTTACGCGTGTTCGATTGCCCGACCTAAATACGCAACTTCTTTGACCCTAACGTCAACCGTAAATGAGAATAGCGTGCTGTCCGTTTCCACAGGCAGCGCTTTCCACACAACTGCCGCAGATGGGCGATCGCACCTATTACAAGCAAGAAGGATGTGTCGAAAACTCCGCGGCTCACTGTCGAGATGCCGACTGGCACTCCTCGTGTTTTTAGACAAATCAAGGTCTTCGCAGAATCACTTCGTTTCGATTCAGTCACATCGCAGACTGTTCGCTTTGCTTCATTCGTGGCATTGCGAATGCTTTTAAACAAATGAAGGAGAACAACGATGCCCAGCCAAACGAAAAGCCCAGAAACACCGACCCAACAAGACTCCCCCGTCATAACCAACAAGAAAACAAAGTTAGACCGTCTGGCCAATAAAGCTGCGAGTCGAGCCGCAAAGAGGGAGCAGCGTTACGACCGGGAGCACGGCATGTTTACAAAATAGTGGGATTGCGCATACAACGTACGACCGAGATCGACCTAACGTCGTTTCGGAACCCGCTCGACAATCCAAGAACCAGAAAGAGGACAATGTGGCTAAATCCGCGCTTAACGAACAAGTTCATTCTGCAGCCGCCGCTGGTACGTTCACAATAGGCGGCGACCTAACGGTCAATCGCCTCGGATACGGAGCTATGCGCATCACCGGTCCGGGCATTTGGGGACCTCCCGCTAACGAAGACTCCGCCCTTGCAACATTGCGGCACGCGATCGACCTCGACGTGAACCTCATCGACACAGCTGATTCCTACGGACCGGCTGTCTCGGAACAACTGATTGCGAAAGCGCTGTATCCATACCCATCCGATCTGGTGATCGCCACCAAAGGAGGATGGGAGCGTCCCGGTCCTGGACAGTGGACCCATAATGCCGGCCCCAAACACCTCGCGGAATCATTAGAAGGCAGCCTCAAACGCCTCCGTCTCGATCGCGTCGATGTCTACCAACTCCATGCTCCAGACAATGCCGTCTCGTGGGAAGCCTCAGTCGAAGCCTTGGCCAAGCTGCGCGAGCAGGGTAAGATTCGCCACATCGGACTCTCGAACGTGACCCGCGAGCACGTTGAGCGCGCCCGCAGGATTGTGCCTATCGTTTCGGTGCAGAACCGGTACAGCTTTGCCGACCGCGAGTCCGACTTCGTTGTCGACTACTGCGAGCGGCACAGCATTGCCTTTCTTCCGTGGGCCCCGCTCGGCCAAGCGCAAGAGGCACATGGCGCCCTAAAAAAGGCCGCTGAGGATCTGGAGGCAAGCCCCTTGCAGGTCGCTTTGGCGTGGTTGCTCAAGAGGTCCAAGGTGATTCTGCCAATTCCCGGAACCTCGTCGGTCAAGCACCTGGAAGAGAACATCGCTGCGGCAAGCCTTGAATTTCCCCAGGCCGCATACGACAAGTTGTCTGCGGTGAGCCTTCCAGCAACGGGGCTTCGCGAATAAGGAAGGCCGCCGAGAGGGCGCGAAGGAAGTGGCGGATCAACTTTGCGGTGGGATTCGCTCCCATTGCTGCGACAGATCCTCTGGCCGGCAAGGCTATGGTTGGCCGCCACTCTCGCCGGGGCAACGTCACCCGTCAAGTAAGCCGCCAATAGCCCCCACGGTGCAGCACACAGGATAACGAGAATTCTATGTGGATCGTTCGTTTTGCACTCCAACGGCCTTACACGTTTGTGATTGTCGCAGTGCTGATCGCGATCTTTGGCGCTGCAGCGATTGTGACTACGCCAACCGATATTCTGCCCGACATCGATATCCCGATCGTGAGCGTGATCTGGAGCTATAGCGGACTTGACGCCGATGACATGTCGAAGCGCATTGTGGGTATCTGCGAGCGCGCGATTTCAACCACGGTGAATAACGTCCAGTACACCGAGTCGCAGTCGTATAGCGGTGTAGGAGTAATTAAGGTTCACTTTCAGCCGGGTGTGCAAGTGGATTTGGCGATTGCGCAGGTGACGGCGCTGGCGCAGTCGGTAGTGCACTTGATGCCTCCAGGGACGTTGCCGCCGCTTGTCTTGAAGTATGACGCCTCCAGCGTGCCGATTGTACAGGTGAGCCTTGGAGGCAAGGGGCTGTCGCAGACCGAGCTCTACGACCTGGGCCAGAACTTTATCCGCGGTCAATTAGCCACGATCAATGGAACCTCGGTGCCGCTGCCATACGGGGGCCAGCAGCGGTCGATCATGGTGGATCTGGAGCCTGGGCAACTGGCGGCGAATCACCTCACGGCCGAGAGTGTTTCAGCCGCGCTGAATAATCAAAACCTGGTGACGCCGTCCGGTACGGAAAAGATTGGCGACCGCGAGTACCTGGTGGGGACCAATAGCAGCGCCAGCACCATCGCAGAACTCAACAACATGCCCGTCCGCACGATGAATGGGGCGGTAGTGCAGATGAAGGACGTGGCCTGGATTCACAATGGATTCCAGCCGCAGACCAGCTACGTCAGTGAAAATGGCCAAGCTTCGGCGCTGCTGACAGTGATTAAAAATGGAGCGGCTTCAACCCTCACCATCGTGGACAAGGTAAAAGCGGCGATCCCGAAGATCAAGGCGGGGCTGCCGGCTGCGTTGACACTGACACCGATCTTCGACCAGTCGGTGATCGTGCGTGCATCGATCCGCGACGTGGCGCAGGAGGCGATCACGGCGGCGATTCTGACGGCACTGATGATCCTGATCTTTCTCGGCAGTTGGCGGAGCACGCTGATTGTGTGTGTCTCGATTCCGTTGGCGGCATTGTTCGCCATTGCGGTGTCGTCAGCGTTGGGGCAGACGATCAACGTGATGTCGCTAGGCGGCCTGGCGCTGGCGGTGGGTATGCTCGTCGACGATGCCACGGTGGAGATCGAAAACACACACCGCAACCTTGGTCTGGAGGAGAAGAAGCCTCTGGCGACCGCCATACTGGATAGCGCAGAGCAAGTGGCCGTGCCGGCCTTGATCTCCACGCTGTGCATCTGCATCGTGTTTGTACCGGTGACCTTGCTTTCGGGCTCCGCGAAGTTCATCTTCACGCCCCTGGCGCTGAACGTGGTGCTGGCGATGATTGCGTCTTATGGGCTGTCGCGGACCCTGGTTCCGACAATGATGCACTTCCTGCTGCCGGCGGAGGTGCCGCTCTATCAAGAGGCGGACAAAGAGACGCCCCTGAGCCGGAGCTTGATTTGGCGGCTCCATCAGCGGTTCGAGCACGGCTTTGATTACTTCCAGGAAAAGTACAAGGCCGGCCTGAACTGGTCACTGGGCCACCGCGCGTTGACCCTGGTTGCATTCGCGGTAGTCTCACTTGGTTCGCTGGCGTTGATCCCCGCGATCGGCCGAGACTTTTTCCCGTACGTCGATTCCGGGCAGATGCAGTTCCACGTGCGCCCGCCGGCAGGTACGCGGATTGAAACAACGAATGAGGTGTTCAGGCGCGTCAATGAGGAAATACGGCGGGTTATTCCGCCGGAGCAGCTGGCGATGGTGGTGAACAACATCGGGCTGCCGCCGGGTGGAGTGAACCTGGCTTACTCGGCGAGCGACACGACGAGCAACGGTGATGGCGACGTGCTGGTGCTGCTGAGAGCCAGGCACCGTCCAACACAGCAGTGGATGCAGGTCCTGCGGCAGGATTTCGCACAGAAGTTTCCCCAGGAAACGTTCTTCTTCGAGCCGGCAGACATCACCAACCAGACGCTGAACTTTGGTCTTCCGGCGCCTATCGATGTGCAGGTGCGAGGCAAAGACGCCGCTTCGACGGCGAAAATAGCGGTCGCACTTCAGGAGCAGATCAAGAACATCCCGGGCGCGGCCGATGTGTTCGTACAGCAGGAAGTGAATGCGCCGGCTTTGAACATCAATGTCGACCGGCTCAGGGCACAGGAACTGGCGCTGACGACCCGTGATATTGCAAGCAACGTGCTGTTGTCGCTGTCCGGCAGCGGGCAGGTGGCGCCGAACTATTGGCTCGACCCGCAGACTGGCGTTAGCTATCCCATTATCGTGCAGGTACCGCAGTACCGGCTGAGCAGCTTTGAAGCACTCGATCAGACGCCGGTCACCTCTCCCACTGCGCAGAATGACCAGCTACTACGCAATGTTTCCGAAACCAACCGAAGTGTTTCTCCAGTAACGGTTTCCCACTACAACGCACTGCCGGTGATGGATGTTTTCGCCAACGTGGAGCAGCGGGATCTAGGTGGAGTGGCGAGCGACGTCGAAAAGATCATCAAGCAGAACTCGCAGCACCTGCCGCCCGGCGTAACCATCGAGCTGACCGGCCAGGTGCTCACGATGAACACCTCGTTCCAGAATCTGGAGATCGGCATTGCCGCGGCAGTCATCTTTGTCTACCTGCTGATGGCGATGAACTTCCAGTCGTGGACCGAACCGTTCATCATCTTGACCGCGCTCCCAGCTGCGTTTGCAGGCATCGTGTGGATGCTGTTCCTGACCCAGACCACGTTCAATGTACCGTCCTTGATGGGCGCGCTGATGACCATCGGGGTGGCGACGGCCAACAGCATACTCCTGGTGACCTTCGCCAATGACTTGCGAGCAGAGGCCCCGGATGCAAAAGGAGCTGCGCTGATTGCGGGGGCGACCCGGCTACGGCCGGTCTGTATGACGGCGCTCGCGATGATCATTGGCATGCTGCCGATGGCGCTCTCGCTGGGAAGTGGTGGGGAGCAAAACGCGCCCATCGGTCGAGCTGTGATCGGCGGCTTGCTGTTCGCTACCGTCGGGACTTTGATTATCGTGCCGGTTTTCTATTCGTTGTTCAGCAAGAGCGTGCCGGTGAACTGGGAGAAGCGTTTAGACGACGAAACGCAAGGAGCATTTAGATGAACGACCATGCGGGGGCTGCGCCGCACCAGACCGGCGCCAAGAATGTCAGCAATAATCAAGCCAACAACGAACACCAGCATGCGAGTAAGGGCCGGCCAATCCTGATTGCGGTCGTCTTGCTGCTGGTGGTTGGGGCAGCACTGCTTGTAGGCTGGCTGCCCCGGCATAAGCGCGACAAGGAAGTAGCGGCGAGGGCAAAGACTGAGCGAACCTCGCTGCCCATAGTAGCGGTGCAGACAGTAGGTGCGGCAATCTCCGACCAGCAGCTGACGCTGCCCGGAACGGTTACGCCGCTCGAGGCCGCCCACATCTATGCGCGGGCAACGGGGTTTTTCGAGCGCCGCTACGTCGACCTAGGGGATAAGGTGCGCAAGGGGCAGTTGCTGGGGCTGGTTTCAGCACCCGACCTGGACGCCATAGTTTCGCAGCAGGCGTCGCTGGTGCAACAGAGCAGCGCCGGCGTGGAGAGCGCACAGGCCGCCGTGCACCTGGAGCAGGCGACCTATAACCGGGTACACACCCTGGTCCTGCACGGGATACTTTCGCGGCAGGACGATGACGCAGCATTGGCTGCGCTGCAGACGTCTGAAGCAGGCTTGCAGGCAGCGCGGCAGGCGGTGCAGGCGGCGAAAGCAGCACAGGCGCATGCGCAAACGATGGCGAACTTTGAGCAGGTACGCTCACCGATCGCCGGGACAGTGACGGCGCGCAACGTGGAGGTGGGTAACCTTGTATCAGCCACCGGCAGTGCGCAGGGGGTAAATCCCGTTCCCGACACAGGCCCGACAGGGGGCCCGCCAACAGGCGGGGCCCAGGGCGGCGAGCTGTTCTATGTGGTAAATCTCAACAGTCTCGAGGTATCTGTCACCGTGCCTGAACAAGATGCGCAGTTTGTGCAGAATGGGCAGCCGGTGCAGCTAACCTTCTCGGAGATGCCCGGGCAAATATTCCAGGGCAAGGTGGTCCGCACCAGCGACTCGCTCAGCCAGCAGACACGAACGCTGCTGGCGGAGATACGTGCCAATGACCCGGAGCAACGTCTGCGCCCGGGGATGTTTGCCTCGGTTCAGATGCGCTACAGGGCGCCCAATCCAGGGATTCTGATTCCCGGGGACAGCTTGATCACCATGGCGCGCGGCGAGTTTGTGCCCGTGGTCCAAAACGGTGTAGTGCAGATGCGGTCAGTGCACGTAGGCCGCGACTTGGGAACGCAGGTGTTCATCACTGCAGGATTGGAGAACGGGGACATGGTCGTGGTGAGCCCCAACGACTTGGTCAAGGATGGGGCGCATGTGACTGCCAAACCTGCTCCAGCGGGGCAGGAGGGCGGTGAGACAAAGCCAGCGGCCGGAGGTGGAAAGGGCGACGCGACGGGCCGCCAGGCGCGGCAGGACCAATAACATCTGGGCGCGAGAGGATTATTTTCGATGATAAATCTCGGTCAATATTCCGTAGTGGGGCGCCGTGCTTTGCAGTTCGGTCTGTCGGCAATTTATTTTTCCGTTGTTTTGCGAGGGGCACCGTACGCTCAAGCGCAGCAAAATACGGCGGCACTTAGGACCTCGGCTGCATTGGCAAATGCGGGGACTAATGCAGTGCCCGATGCTCCCATGCCGCTGCTGTCTCTCGCGCAAACAGCAGCGCAGACAGGCGAGCCAGCAAATCCGCAGGATGGCAAGCTGTACTTGTCGCTCCGGCAGGCGTTCAAAATGGCGCTCGAAAACAATCTCGACCTTCAAGTCGAACAGATCGACCAGTCGATCGCAGAAAGGGGCGTGCCGCTGGCGCAAGGTGGCGGGCTGCCGCGGCCAATCAACTACACCATCATGGATGCGCCCGCCGGCTTGGGGGGAGCATCCGTTCCGCTGCTGAGTTATTCATCGCCGGGGCTGACGCCGGCGAGCGTGGACCCCATCTCTCCCACAGTCTCCTCGTCATACAACACCAGCCGGGTGCTGGAGACGTCGCACTCGCTCGTGCTGGGGACGGGATCGTACTCCGCCGGTTCGCTGGTGCCGGGCTTTGACGCGGAACTGCTGGGCCGGTATGGCTGGCTACGCAGGAATCCTCAAGTCTCCCTGCTAGCGGGAACTCCGGCCTCGGCCACTTCGGGGGGTACGGTGACGACAGACAACACCCTTGGCGATACTATCTTGACCAAGGCGTTTAGCCCGGGGACGACGATCGAACTGGGCGTGAACGACTTTGTACAAAGCTTCTACTCAGGGCGCTCGTCCGCCGTCCCCTTCTCGCATCCCAATGCATACGCGCTGATAACGCAGCCCCTGTTCCGCAACGCAGGCCGGGCAAACAATACCCGCTATATCGCGATCGCGAAGACTAACAAGACGATCTCCTCCGCGGTGCTCGAGCAGCAGATGATCAGCACGATTGCTGGAGTGGAAAATCTGTACATCGACCTGATCAGCCTGCAGGATGAAGTGAAGGTGCAACAGCAGGCCCTGACGGCCGCGGAGCAGTTGTTTAGCAACGACCGTCAGCAACTCGATGCCGGGCGGTTGCCGCCCATTGAGCTAGCGCGGGCGGAGTCACTAGTGACCAGCACCCGTGTGCTGCTCGAGCAGTCTGAAGCACTGCGTGACCAGCAGCAGGTTATCCTGCGGACCCTTATCGATCCGCGGTCCTTGACTGGGCCAGGCGCGCAGCTCCCCGGCATTGTGGCAACCGACCTTCTCCTGCCGCCCCATGCGGGAGTTGAAACACCTTTGCCGAACCTGGTGAAGTTCGCCTGGGATAAGCGGCCGGATGTGCGGCAGGCACGGCTTCAGATTGTGAACGGCGAGCGTCAGGTGGCGGCCTCAGCCAACGCCGTCAAGCCGGAGATCGATATTTACGGGACTTATCAGACCCGCGGCGTGGTGTTGCCCGGCCTGGTGGCGACGGGCGGAAGCACGCTGACCGGGAACACCCTACCCGATCAGGTGCCGACGGGTGGTACCCGGTCGTCGACCTTATATGAAGCAGGCATTCAGTTCTACTTGCCGGTGCAGAACCGAGTGGCTAAGGCGAACCTGAGTATGGATAAGGCAATTTTGCGCCAGCAACAGCTGCGGGAAACGCAGCTCGAGTCCGCGGTGGCCGCGGAAGTACGCAATGCGGTCACAGCGCTCCGTGCGGCCGAGAATGCGGCGGGTGCGGCCGTCAAGGCTCGCGAGCTCCAGGAAAAATTGCTCTCCGCGGCGCAGGAGAGCTTCCAGGCGGGTTATGGAACCAATCTCGCGGTGATTGAGCAGGAGACTTATCTGGCGCAGGCGCAAACCAGCGAAGTCGTGGCGAAAGCTGCGTGGTCAAAGGCCGCCGCTCAGCTGGATCGAGTGACCGGGCAGATGCTGGACCGGACAGGGATCAGCTTGCAAGATGGACGGGGGAAAGAGCAAACGGAACAACCCTAAAAGCCAATCCCCCGTCGAGTAACCCTCCAGATATTCACTAGCCTAGCCACTTCGGGTTTGCCGCCGTACCGTCGAAGTGGGCGGTTGTTTTGAATAGCTCGAAGTGGCCATCGGCTGCCGCATCGCGCGTCCGGCCAAGTAACGCTGTGACCTGCTGCGGTGTCATAGGCTGAAAGGTCTTCACGGCTGTCAACGCCTGGTCCAATACCGGCATCGAATCGATCCCTGTAATAACTACCGAGACTGGCTGAGTCAACGAGTAGTGCAGGGCTTCGACAGGCTCAACTGTCTTGCTGTCGAGAATGAAATGGTCGCCAAAGGTTTTCATCGCAAGCACACCGATTCCTTGCTGGATCGCGACCGGCATAACTTCCCTGGTAAACGAGCGGAAATGCGCATCCATGACATTGATCGGCATCTGTACCGTGTCGAAATGAAAGCCGTGTTGCTGAGCCATGGCAAGCATGCGGAGATGTACCGTTGGATCCTTATGACCTGTAAACCCAATGTAGCGAATCTTGCCTGCTTCCCGTGCTGCAATCGCAGCCTCAAGTGCGCCGCCGGGTGCAAAAATGCGATCCGGGTCTTCCAGCCGAATCACTTCGTGAAACTGGACCAGATCGATCACATCGGTCTGCAAACGCCCGAGAGACTGCTCCAATTGAAGGTTGTAAGCCTCTCTGGTTCGGCCATCCATCTTGGTCATCAGGAAAACCTTGCTGCGATAGCCGTCGCGCAATGCCTGACCCATGCGGACTTCACTAATTCCGTCGTTGTAGTCCCAACAGTTGTCCATGAAGGTGATGCCGCGATCGATCGCGGTTCGCACCAGGCGCACACTGTCCGCGGGATCTGCCTGTTTACCGAGGTGATAGCCGCCTAGTCCTATCACCGAGACCTTCTCTCCGGTGCGGCCCAGATCACGGTATCGCATGTCGGGCGACATCGGACGAGAGACTGGGCTGCTGACGCGGGTCGGGCTCTGCGGCTGCCCCGAAGCAGTTAACGTCGCACCAGCAGTCACGGCGGAGGCGACAGCCGATTTAATGAACTCTCTGCGTTCCATAGTTTCTCCTTCTGTGGTCCTAATGGTCGAGTCGAAACCGATATGTAAGCTGCAGGTATGCCAGCGTGAGTGGGGCGCCATGTCCCGCGCTCGTCATGATATAGCCGGGAAAGAAGTGGCCAACTCCAGCGTTAACGACAAACGACTGATGGTAAATGTATTTGGCCGAGGCATCGAAGCCGCTGCCAATACCATCATGTAAAAATCCACCTGCGGGTGCTTTGAACAGGCTGTTGCCGGCGCCCGCGTAGACCCCGTCCCGAATAGACGCGACGTGCACCGACTCTGCTTGGAATAGCAGCAGAAAGTTATCCTTCGGTGCGAGTGATAAATTTAACCGATCCTGCTTAATGTTCTGAAAGCCGAAGAGGTCGACAAGACCGAAAGCGTTGTGATTGCTGGGATACTGCTGGTCGTAGGTCCCTATGCGAAAAGGATTGGTGTGCGGGTTGCCGGTGGCATAGTCGTACTCGCCTTCAATATGGGGTTTCCATGGAAGATTGGCTGCGACGTAGCCGCCTCGGATGATGGCTGCGCCTGCATGGATCGAGTCATTGCTGTAACTCCCGCGCTGCAAGTCGCCGGTGCCGGAGGATGAGAAGCCATGAGGCAGTGTTGTGTCGTAATAAGAACCGAACGTGACCTCCGTCTCAGTGCCTGGGATGTCTTGCTGGCTGGTTACGCGAGGCAGCGCCCGTATCAAAACGAAAGGCTGGATGGACGTCTTCGGCAGGAGCGATTGGATGTTGCCTTCGACGCCGTGGAAGGTGAGGCCGGCCCCATGCTTGTCGAGGCTGGTGGGATAGACAGTAACGACAGATGTAGTGAAAAGGTCAATCCGGTCCTTAGCACCGATGCCGAGATCCGCTCCGTCCCAGGTCCGGCTGTTATTTGTCCAGTCGCTGATGCCGACAACGCGCTGGTCGCCAAACTTAAGTTCCTGCCGGCCGACGAAGAGTTGAGCCGACTCGTAGTGGAATTTGAGATAGCCCTGGCGGAAATCGAAGACATCCCGCATGTTGGACGCGACATCACGCAGTGGCAGACCAAGGGCATGCGTGTCAAGGAACTGGAGATAGCCTGTGAGCCAGTCCGTCGGTCGCACCGTGAGACCACCCCACACACGTGTGAGTTCGTAGAGGCGGTCCTTGCCTGAGACGTAGCCGAGTGAGGTCTGTTCCTCGGTACGGCCGCGCAGTTCCATGTCTAACGTCAACCATTTAGGTATCTCATCGAAATGGAACAGCTGCTGAACACCTTCCTTCTGCGGATACATTTCGCGTTGTGCGAACGCTGAGGAAACCAGAACAGCGATGGCGAACAGTGCCACTAGGGAATGGAACAATGATCTCAAAACAATGCCTCTTTCCCTGGCGTTGGCGGCCTGAACTTAGCAACTCCTTATCGGCACGAGAGCGAATTTTGTGAAGGCCTTGGGAATGCCTGGATCCCCGTAAAAAAACATCCCTGCGGGAGCATTGACATAAACGCTGCTATGTTGGTTCGCAGCAAAGGCCTGCGGGCTAAACGAGTTACCCCGTCCAAAGAGATCTTGCGGGTACAACATCGGTTCCCAACGCAGTCCCGCATTTATCAAAAAGCGGCTGCTTACTTTATAACTGTCCTGAACGTAAAGCCCAGGAATCGTCTGCCGGTAGACATTTATCTGCGCGCGGCTCTGACCAAACGAGTTCATGTCTCCGAGCAAAAAGTCGAGCAGAGGATCATTGGAGAATTGCCCATTGAAATTGAAGAGCCCGTTCTCGTTATAGTGGCCATTCAGGTTTTGTTGTGCGCGGATCATGTTCACGCCGAAGGCGAGCTGGTGCTTACCCCACAACAGATCTACATCATCTGCCTCCTGGAATGTATTGCGGTTAAATACGGCGGGAGCGCAGGTCCCGCAACTGGTAGAAAATCCATTTGTAACCACGAGCTGCATGCCTACCGGATCGTAGTTATACATCTTCACGCCGTAGTCGACGGCATTCGGTGTACTTGGGGCCGGACCTCGATTATCGCGAAGCCGGTCGGCTGTGAAATGAAAGGAATTCACGAATCGAGGACTGAAGGAATAAGTGTCGCCGACGGTAAATGTCTGCGAGCGCTCAAGGATGCCTGCGTTGGTGGCAACCAGGAGGTTCGTCGGAAAGTATGCTGCGGGCCCCCGCCAGTCGGCGACAAAGTAACGGGCGAATATAAGATGCTTCTGGCTACGGTTCCAGTCGCCGCGGCCGATGATCTGGTCCTCATTCCCTATCGTTGGAATGTTGTAGGTCACTTGGCCGCAAGGATTTGTCGCAACCGGAAGGTTTTTCACGATACTCAGGGCAGCTGGATCAAACTCTGAGGTAGGCACCTGCTTATTCGGATACGGTACTTTGGTAGTCGGATCAACAATCGTTCTGGCATTTCCATTGGATTGGCACGCAGCCGACTCGAGACTTGAGAAGTTGCCAGTCAGAGCCGCCGGCGTCGGTACAAACGCAGTGGTTACGAGCGGTAGCGTAGTTCTGGTTCCCTGGTAGCCAGCGAAGAAGAACAATTTGTCTTTGCGGATGGGCCCGCCAACCGTTCCGCCAAACTGGTTGCGACGTTCGGTATCCGGCAAGAGTGCGAAATAATTGCGCGCATTGAAGTCTCCATTGCGGAGGAATTCGAACAGCGTGCCATGCAGTTGATTCGTGCCTGACTTGGTGACCACATTGACCATTCCGCCCGGGCGAAGACCATTGCGCGCCGGAAGCACGCTGGTCTCAACGCTAAACTCCTGAAGGGCATCGGGGAATGGAAATGGAAGATTCACATTGGAGAAGCTATCGTTATTATCGCCTCCGTCAAGGACGTAATTGGTCCCATTGCCTTGGCTGCCCGCCACCGAAATTGCCACGGAACTCGGGTAGTTCTTGCTGCTGATCATGTTGCTCGCCGGCGCAGTTTCAGACGCGCCTGACACCAGGATTAGCTGCGTGGCTTGCCGCCCGTTGAGAGGGAGGTCTACGATTTGCTCCTGGTTGATGACCTGAGCAATTGAGTTGCTCCCGGTTTCGACCAGGCCTTCCGCCGCGCTGGTTACCTCTACGCTTTCCGCCGCCGTCCCAATTTCCAGGGTGGCGTTGAATTGGACGTCGGTTCCCACCTGTAGCACGATCCCCGTCTGCTCGTACTTCCTGAAGCCTGCGGCCGTGATGTCCAGAACATAGGGTCCGACGGGCAGATTTGGAAGACTGTAGGCGCCCTGAGCATCCGTCTTTGTAGTCCGTGTATAGCGGGTGTCGGTTTCCGTCATGCTCACCTGGGCGTTAGGCACAACTGCGTGAGATGAGTCGACAACCTGGCCGGTGATTTGCGCGGACGACACGGCTTGTCCTGTCAGCGGGGCTTGGCACAATAGAAAGAGCGAAACGATCGCGAGCGCCAACCAACATCTTGCGACTAAGCTCTTGAATGTCATTGTTCCTCTTCCCGGCGCCCTTACCGCGCGCAGATTGACGCTGCGCATACATGTAAATTGGACTTTGGCACAAGTTCTCGAGTTCCTTCCCAGAGTTCGCCGCTCCATCTCACCTCCGACGAAACTGATTGGTTAACCTTGGAATATAGACGCTGCAATCCGCTTCTTTCCGGAGCAACAGGGATGGTATTGAGGTCTTACCTATAATGTCAAGGGATTTGACGATATCTCTACCCTCTACCACAACAACGGCGACCGAACGTTTTCAGACCTGACGTTTCAGAGTTGGGTCGGCGTGAACCCTCAGGACCTCGACTGGGGAGCTTATGGACATGGAATAACCCGATGGTTCTGGTCAATCTGGCCAAAAACGCAAACTACTGGCTGGAAGTGCGCCTGATCTGCGTGGGGCCAAACCGCGATGCAATTGGTGCAAGAGTGACGGTGCGGGCAGGCGAGCGTCCCTGGGTTGACGAAGTACGCAGCGGTTCAGCTACACTCCAGCAAAGAACTTCGATTGCATTTCGGTCTGGGCCGGAGATCGAAGGTGGATGGCATTGAAGTACGATGGCCCAACGGGCGCAGCGAAGTCTTTAACGGCTGCGAAGGAGATCGCCTCCTCACTTTGCGCGAAGGCTCCGGACACGCCAAGCGTTAGCGGAAACCTCGCAGCGTTTAGTGAGCATCGTTCTTGATGCGCTCTTCTTCCATCGCCTGTTTCGATTCTGAATCGCTCGCGCTCTGCATCAGTGCGTATATATTTGCATTTCGTTGTGCGCGTCGTCGGGCTTTCCTTGCGCGCGATAAGCGCCGGCGAGATAGAAGTGTATGGTGGGCTCATCGGGTGTCCGCTTTTTCTGCCAGCACCCAATCCGGCACCACTTCCGCAGGTTTACCCAGCGCAATCAAGGCCCTCGCACGGTCCGCGGGTGCCTGCATCAGGTCAGAGCACTGCGCAATGGCGCCGTTCAGTTCCGTCATCGCCTGCTCAGGCGAACCATGCATGTGGAGCAGGCAGTTCGCCATTTTCCAACGAGCCTGAGAATAATTGGGATCATTGATGCGTTCCGCCTGGAATTCATTGCGCGCGGACTCCCATATCCCGAGCGTCCAAAATTCGTCTGCAAGATGTCCATGCGTGCCCGGCTGCTGCGGAGCAATTTCGACCGCCTTTTTGTACGCTCCTAGCGCTCCATCGCGGTTCCCCATGCTCTGCATACCTCGCCTGCAGTAATCGAGAATTGTACCCCTTCAAAAGATTCGATTCCGCGTCGTTCTGCCATTCTCCGAAGACTGGCAGCTTCAGTATCTCGCTATGCATCAGAAAAAATAGAGGAAAGGAACGGACGCGGAGGAGAGAGGCTGGTGCACTCGAGTGACTTATTCACGAGAGCGACGGTCTCCAGCGGCAGCCCTGTGCCTAATGCCCCTGCGGTCTTCGCGCATCCTGACGATGAGACGATTGCACGGGGAGCCTCCGGATCCAGCGGCTGCAAGCGAACACATTTCGTCCATGTGAGCGACGGCGCACGGCGGGATCAGCGGGAGATCCGGTCTCATGCATTCGCATTCGCGCGAGGTATACCGGCGCGTGCAACGGAGGCACTCAACCAAGCGGAGTCTGCGATTGCATGCGCCTGACGGTCCTTAGTTTTGCATTTTCTTTTGCTGCCCCAGGCCGTCGCGCGATTGGCGCAAATTGATTCCGCAGGCAGACCGGCTCGTGGTTCGCTGGACGATAGGCGCAGTCCGCGATCGTGGCTTCGAGATGCTGCGGCTCTCGATCGAGTGCGCCACGCAGATCTTTGGACCGGGCACTCGCTACGTGGTCTGCGTCAACTCACTCTCAACAGACGAGGCGCAGAAGCGGACCGGACCGCTGTCTGCGGAGGTTGAATGGCGCGCGGTGACCAGGACCGATGTTCCCGACGTGTTGCAATCCTATTTCGATGACAGTCTTATCGAAGGCATGGGCTGGAAGCTTGTGCCTCTTCGCGTTTACCCGGAGTGCTATGAGCTCGCGCTCGACAACGATTGCATTCTGTGGCGGCTTCCTGAGGGCATGAAGCTGTGGTTGCAGTCGGCGGATGGATGCCTTTTCGCGGAAGATGTGCAGCGATCGCTTGGCAGCTTCGACGCAATCTGTCCGCCTGGCGCATTCAATGCCGGCATCCGCGGCCTGCCGCCGGGGAGAGACCTGCGCCTGACATTACGCCGCGCTTTGCTCGATGCCCAAGCCGCGAACGACCGGCCCATGGAACTCTTCCCTGAGATTGAAGAACAGGGCCTGCAAACGGCGGCCATCTGCTACTATCATCCCTTATTTCTGGTTAAGACAATTGAGGTCAGCATCTGTTCTCCCTTCTGGCCCGGCTCGCCGGAACTGGGCACATGCGGCGCGCACTTCGTGGGTATGAATGCCGCGCACATCCCTTGGAATTACTACGATCGCCCTGCCGACCTCTGGCTTAAAGAGCACTGGCAGCGCACTCGTCCTGCGCTTTATGAGAAGGCCGGTCTTCCCTTTAGCGACGTCTTGCCGTAAAGAAAGCTTCTCGATTCGCCGCGATTGTGCCTCATGCGGCGGGATTATGAGCTGCGCAAACTCCGTGCTGCCGGCCCGCGTTCTCCGGTTCTTTCTTTGGTTCCACTACCTGCATCTCGGGCGGATCGGAATCCAATTCATTTACTCGTTTACCGCAGCCGGCTTGGGCTTGTGTTTGCTGAATCAATCTTTTTCGTATTCCAGCATGGTGGAGCGGAAGAATGAAGATTTACTGCGGGAGCTTGTTCCGCAGTACCCGGTCATTGGACTGCGCTGACCCGGCAGGTTTCCCCGGGGCAGACAGTCCTTCTCGAACACAGTGTTGGTGCTCGATAATCAATCGCCGTCAACGATCTCCCGATGGCTTCCAAGGCAAACACTTTCCGCATCTCAGTTAATATCAGCAAGAAAAACCCTGAGGAGAGAAAACATCATGGCACAAAGCGAGCGAGAAGGAACGGGACATCACCCACACAAGAGCAGCGAAGAGCCTTACCCGCATCATGAGGCTCCAACAACACGCAATGAAGGCAGAGAGGATTCCGGTTCGCATCGCGCGAGCGAGAGGAGTGAAAGTTCCCGAGAGTCTGAAGGCAAGCGGGACAGCGGCAGGCACAGTTCAGAAGAGAGTCAGCGCTCCTCCCGCAGCCAATCCGGAAGCGAAGGTGAATCGGACCTGAAGAGTCGCGAATATCGCGCCCCGGACGGTGAAATTCACCACCACACCACAACCTATATGGAGCAGCATGAGGGAGAAGGCGGTTCCAAGCGCGGGAGCGCAAGCGAAACGGGCCGCAAGGAAAGCAATGCCGGCGAGAGCGGCGGCAGAAAAGCGTCCTAGACCCATTCCTGGACGTTTGATGAAATAAATGTTGGATCAGGAGGGATGAGCCGCAATGCTCATTTCTCCTAAGAAGTCCTTCTTCAGTTCCGCCAATTGACCTGACCCCGACGCTCTCACCTCAGGAGCCGCGACTGTGTTTCACTTGATCGTGTGCTTTCGCATCGTTTCGTAAACACTCTTTGATGGTATGCTAGCCGAGGTTCGGACGGAGCAATCTGAAAACAGATGCCCCGCCCACGGCCCGCTGGGAGGACCTCCGCATTATGCGCACCGATGTGAAAACCTTATCGGAGATCAAGGGCCAGCCGGCTGTTTGGCAGCAATGTTTGCAAGATCTTCACGCCAAAGATCTCCAGCAGTTAGCAGCAGGTCATCGTCCCGGGGATATCGAATGGATATTTATTGGGTGCGGTACAAGCTTCTATCTTGCTCAGGCAGCAGCAGCCAGCTTCACACTCTTGTTGGCTGCCGCAGCGCGGGCCGTACCTGCCTCTGAAGTGCTCTTGAAACCTGAACTGGTTTTCCCCCGAGGCGCAGAGTCCTATTACCCGGTGCTCATTTCTCGTTCAGGCCACACGTCTGAGGTCTTGGATGTTGCTGAATCTTTGAACCATCGGAGCGTTCCATTCCTTGCAGTAACCTGCGATGGCCGGGAACTGGCGCGCTTGACCGACCGGTTGCTGAAATTGAACCTCGAAGAGCAAAGCACGGTGATGACATCGTCCTTCACCTCCATGCTGCTCGCACTTCAATACCTCGCCGCCACGCTTGCAAGCAATCGCGCCTTCATAGAAGCACTGCAACAACTGCCAAACCATCTAGTACGATTGCTGGATACTTACGACGAGGACGTCGCCCGGTTCGCACAGCGCCCCTTTGAGAACATAGCGATTCTCGGCCAAGGCCCCCTCTACCCTATCGCTTCCGAGTCGGCGCTCAAAGTGATGGAGTCTTCCTCCACGTTTGCTCAATACTTTCACACGCTCGAATTCCGCCACGGACCGAAATCCATTGCCGGCCCCTCGACCCTCATCGGAGCGCTGATTTCCGAATCCGGTTATCAGGCTGAATCCGCTGTTCTGCTTGAGATGAAAGAATTAGGCTCGCAAATCTTCGCGGTGGTGAACGCGGCGACAGCGCCCTTGCGCAAGAATGCCGATCTGCTGATTGAGCTGAACCTTCCCGTACCCGAACTCGCGCGGCTAGTGATGTATGTAGTTTGGGGGCAGCTACTTGGGAGCTATCGTGGACTCGAGAAAGGCCTCAATCCTGATAAGCCTAGAAATCTCAGCCGGGTCGTTACCATCTAGGAACGCAAATGACTGGGAAAGCAAATGAGCCGGTTTGACATCACCATTGCCGGAGAGATCAATCTCGATCTTATTCTTTACGGATTGCCGGAACAGATGCCGTTGGAGCGCGAGTTGCTCTCCGACTCGTTCGTTCTTACTCTGGGCAGTTCATCGGCGATCCTGGCCCACAATCTCGCTGCTCTTGACGTGAAGGTTGGCTTCGCTACCAGGATCGGCTCCGATCCTTTGGGAACAATCGCTCTCGAGCGATTGCAAGAAGCCGGTGTCGCCCTCTCTTACGCCGCGCCTGTTCCCGGCGAACAAACCGGGGTGACGGTTCTGTTGCATCACGGCAAGACCCGGCACATCCTGACCTATCTGGGTGTCATGGAGAAGATGACCGCGGCGGAGATCGATCTGCCGTTCTTAGCTTCCAGCCGCCACTTTCATATCTCTTCCCTCTTTTTGCAAAAGAGTTTACAACCCGATCTTCCCAACCTATGTCGCGAGTTAAAGCGGCGCGGGCTCACGCTGTCTTTGGATACGAACGATGATCCTACCGACCGGTGGGACGGAACGCTGGACGAACTGCTTCCTCTGGTCGATTTGCTGTTGCCCAACGAGAGCGAGGCCAAACGCATCGCCCGGACCGGCGATCTGGATAAGGCCATTGGCTTGCTGGCGCAGCGTGTTCCCATCGTCGCGGTGAAGTGCGGGCCGCGTGGCGCGATCGTTCAAAGTGGAGATGGCCGATGGACTGTGCCTCCGCTGAATGTAGACCCGCTAGACACCATCGGAGCCGGAGATAGCTTCAATGCGGGATTTCTGATGACCTATATCGCCGGGCTTCCACTGAAAGAATGTGCGGCCGCAGGGAATGCCGCGGCGGCGCTTTCCACGTTGCGTTCAGGTGGAACCGAGGCCTTCCGCGATTCCGCTCTACTCTCCCAGTTCTTGCAGCAGCATCCTACGATTCTCAGGAAATGACGCGGAGCTGACGATATCCAAGAAACATGTTTTAGACGACTACGATTTCCACGCCTGTCAGAGTTGGATCCAGGAGGGGCCGGCTATGAGGCGAGAGCGACTTATCTCTGCCCATATAAAGCTAATCAAGCGACCATGTACGAAGCAGATGCTCGCCGGTGTCGTATATCCAATGTACACTCGCCCACAGTAAGGTATGAGGATGCATTTCACCAGAACGCTCACATCTACCGCTTTCGTCGCCTGCTCAGCGCTTTCGTTTTACGGTCAGGTCCCATCCGGATCGACAGCCAAGCTGCTGATTAAGGCAAACGAAGCGGACGGACACTACAGCGTCTCCATTCCCGGAGCATCCCGACCGGTGCTGCAGGCCGGCTCTGCCATCAAGATAGATGGAGTATGGCTGAAAGCATCGGACTACCCCAGACACACTGTCTCTCGACAGACTGCGTCGGGCGACTTAGGCCCAGCCGATGACATGACCATTACGTATTCCGGACGCAAGGATGCACCCGACGTTCTGGTCAGTCTCCGTGCCTACCAGAACCAGCCCTTCGGCGAACTGCAGGTGACCGTGAAGAATACGACCTCAAAGCGTCTCCACGTAGAAGAAATTCGCTCCGTGGACGGCGACGCGAATTCGTTAAGCTTGGGGGGCTCTCATGCGGACGAGCGCGTCCTTTCAGACAGCTTCAGCGAAGATCGCCCGGCCATGAAGATTCATGACTTCATCGACCCGGTGCATGGCATGCACCGCGCTGTGGGGAGCCAGATCGTCTATAACCTGACCAGCCATCGTAGCTGGTTTGTTGGGACACTTACATCGGACAAGTTCCTTACCGTTGTTCGGCTGCATGTCTCCCCCGATGCCCCCCGGAATCTCGCTTCCTATGAGATTGACGCAACCGGGACGACGGAATTGCTGGAGGAGAATTCTCTAAGAAATTCCCAGCCGCAAGACCACGTGATGCTGAGTCTGCCGCTGGATCCCGGAACCACGTTGAGCTCGGAACGGGTGCTATTTAGTATTGGCGACGATCCCATTACGCAGCTTGAAACCTACGGGCGTTTGATTCGCGATCTCCATCATGCCCGCGTGACGGCGCCGGTCGCCCTCGGCTGGTGGAGCTGGACCGCATATTATTTCGGGCTGAACGAAGGCACCGCCACAACGAATGCGTTATGGCTCGCGCAAAACCTCAAGTCTTACGGATACACGTTCTTCCATATAGATGAGGGGTATCAGTTTGCGCGCGGCGAATACGTCACCCCCGATGCCGATCTGTTCCCGCATGGTCTCGCGGCCCTGGAGCGAAAGGTGACCAACCTCGGGCTTACCCCGGGGATATGGACAGCCCCGTTTGAAGTTTCACAGCGCTCCTGGGTCTTCACACATCATCCCGAATGGCTGGTAAAAAACGCCAAGGGAGAGCCGATCCACATTGGGACGGTATCGCAGAAGAAGGACCAGCTATACGCACTCGACACCACAGATCCCGGAGCACAGCAGTATCTGCGCGAGACCTACACCAAACTAACAAAGGTGTGGAACATCCGGTATATCAAGCTGGATTTCATGGAAGACAGCGCTGTCGAGGGCTTTCATCATCGTCCGAACACCACCGCCCTCGAAGCGCAGCGTATAGGTCTAGAGACCATTCGCGATGCTGTAGGTGATTCTGTCCTGCTCGATAAAGACGGCTCCGAGATGCTGAACCCTGTAGGCATTGTCGATATGGGCCGCATCTCGCAGGACACAGGACACTCGTTTTCTGCCAGCAAGGACGCGGCTACCGGCATTGCTGCGCGTTTCTTCATGAACCGCAACTACTTCGTAGCCGACCCGGACGCATTTAGCGCGTCTACGCAAACCGTTGATGATCAGGCATGGCATGGCGGGGTGAAGCCGCTGTCCTCCGATGAGGCGATGGTTTCTGTCGTACTCTCCGCCGTATCCGGAGGCATGTTCGAAATCGGGGATGACCTGCCGACACTCGGAAAATCGCCTGACCGGCTCGCCTGGCTGAAGAATCGTGACCTGCTCGACATGGTGCAACTGGGACGAGCGGCCAAGCCGGCCGACCTTCTCACCTATAAGAAGGAAGATCTCGAGCCAAGCATATTTGTTCTCAAAGAGAGCAACCGCCAAACGATGGTTGCGATCTTCAATTGGACAGAATCATCGCGCAGCCACGATCTGCCGCTTGCACAACTGGGCCTGAATGAGCGTCATGCGTACGATGTCACCGAAGTTCTGGCGCCACAAGCATCCCCGGTCAAGGTTAACGGCGTCCTCCATGTTAGCCAGCCTCCGCATTCCGTACGGCTTTCGAAGCTGGTCGATAGCACATCCCCGGCCGAGTCTCCTGTTGCCAAGATCATTGCCTCTACCACCAGCAAGACTGGGGCGACTGCCGAGTTCAGTGCGCCAGATGCAAGCGAGGACAACCCCGTCTTGTTGTACCGTTGGGATTTCGGAGACGGCACTACGATGGACGGCAAGCATGTAACCCACGCTTTCACCCGGCCGGGAAGCTACAATGTAACCCTGACTGCGGTGGGACTAGGCGAAGTCTTCTCAAAAGCGGATGTTTCCATCTCCGTCACAGGCTCCATCTCAACCAGATTCCATCCGGAGACACAACGCAGGCTGCGTCCTGACGTGGAATAAGAACAACCGAATTTTAACTCAGCGCTGGGGTCGCGGGTAACGGATCTGTAAGACCCGGCGTTGGCGCTTTTAGCATGCAGCGGCAAAGATTCTAGATAACTATGACCACGAGCAGTACTACTGCAGAGCCGCCGGGCCTCAGACGTTCTCTCAAGCTGTGGAATCTGATCATCTACGGCATCGTTATCGTTCAACCGACCGCTCCGATGGGCATCTATGGGGTGGTTAGCAATGTGGCTCGCGGTCATGTGGTTTCAGCCATCCTCTTCGGAATGGTGGCCATGATTTTCACTGCCGTCAGTTATGGGCGGATGGCCAGAGTTTATCCAAGTGCCGGGTCGGCTTACGCCTATGTGACTGGTGAGATCAACCCGCTTGCCGGCTATATGGTTGGCTGGTCCATGCTCTTGGATTATTTACTGAATCCGATCATCTGCGCTATCTGGTGTAGTGCTGCCGCCGGCAACATACTTCCCCGCGTGCCCTATGCTGCCTGGGCGGTAGCCATCGTGATACTGTTCACCGTTCTCAATTTGTTCGGCGTTCAGATCTCCGGCCGCGTCAATACCGTGCTCGTTATTGCCATGAGCGTTGTCGTTGTTGTCGTTCTGGCATACGGTATTCGATACATTGCGTCTGTCATTCGTCCCGTCGGCGGCGACTTCCTGCTTCCTTTCTACAATCCCGCGACATTTCATCCATCTTTGTTCTTTCGCGCCACCTCGATTTCTGTGCTCACCTACATTGGGTTCGATGGCATCTCCACCATGTCTGAAGAGGTGGAGAACCCTCGCCGCAACATCCTCCTTGCCACCGTGCTGACCTGCGCCATCATCGGGATCATCTCCGCAGCCGAGGTTTATATGGCCCAGCTTGCGTTGCCCTATCACGGCCCGTTCCCTGCCCGGATCCTCGACACCGCATACGTATACGTGGCTGGTGTGATTGGCGGCCGGCGTATCTTCCACCTTCTCAATGCAACGCTTTTGATCGCCAACCTCGGTTCTGGAATTGCAGCGCAGTTTGGCGCATCCCGTCTACTTTACGGAATGGGACGTGCAAACGCACTCCCAAGCAAATTTTTTGCCAAGATCGATCCCAAGACATCCATTCCTCGAAACAATGTGCTCATGGTCGGCCTCTGCACGCTGATAGGAGTTTTCTTGCTGACCTACGAGCAGGGATCGGAGCTGCTGAATTTTGGCGCCTTCATCGCTTTCATTTGCGTCAACCTCGCGGCCCTGATCCACTACCGCTTCCGCTCTTCAGAAAAGGTTCTCTTTCCGGCAGCGATTCCCGCCGTGGGCATCGTGGTTTGCACCTTCATCTGGCTCAACCTGGGGCATGCCGCCCAGATCTGCGGAGTAATTTGGATGGCCGTAGGCCTTTCGCTCTATTGGTTGAGACGTAATGTGCAGATCGCCACTCTCCCCTAGCTCATACCTCACTCAACGAGGCAATCTAAAACCTCCCTATCCGGCCGCCCCCTGTGCTCACCTTCCACACCGCTTGAGCAGATCTAGTGGGCATCTCCCAGAAGTGAAAATATCTTGGACCCGGAGATCGTCATCACGTTTGCCGGCTCTCGGCAAGGATACGAGCGACGAAGAGGACGCAATACTGGCTGCCATTCTTGCGTTCCATAAGAGAGACGTGGGTATCTCAATGACGCTTGGCCGGTTTGGCGTTTGCGCCGTATCGACAGACATATAATAGATTCGTTAGAAGAATGCGGCTCGGCTTCTGTTTGCTTTTGAAAGGGCGGAATTTTGAATGAATACGTTCTGACAGGCGGCTCGATCATCGACGGCTCCGGAAGCCGTCCTTTCCAGGCAAGCGTATATATCAAGGGTGATCTTATCGCCGGGGTGGGCGCCTTTGAACCGCCGGACGGCGCGCAAAAAATCGATTGTTCCGGACTAACAATTGCTCCAGGTTTCATTGACTCTCACACTCACTCCGATCTTCAGGTCATTGAGGGCCGGCTCGAGAAACCTCGCCAGGGCGTAACCACGGAGGTGGTTGGAAATTGTGGCTTCTCGGCCTATCCGCCGGCCCCGGATCCTGCAGTACTCCGCCAATTCGCGAATGGCATTTTGTGTGGCGATGACCGTTGGGGTTGGGCGTCGACCGAGGATTACCTGAACGCTGCCGCGCAGAGTCATACAGCCAATGTAGTCTCCCTCGTGGGCCATGGTTCTCTGCGGATTGCAGTTGCGGGAAACAAACAGGGTCCGCTCCCGAACGCCGATGTTGCCCGGATGGAGAGCCTGCTCGCGGAGGCGCTCGATGCCGGCGCCGCAGGATTTTCTACCGGCCTGATGTACGCGCCTGGATCGAGCGCACCCCCTGACGAGCTTGAGCATTTATGTAAAGTCGTCGCCCGCCGGAACAAAATCTATACAAGTCATATCCGCACCTATTTTGGCGGTCTGGTCGCGGCAGTTGAAGAGCAGATTGCAATAGCGAAAGGCAGTGGATGCCGGCTGCAGATATCCCATCTTCAGGCAGTCGGCGCCGCCAACTGGCCACAGCATCGCCTCGCAATCGCTGCCATCGAAAAGGCGCGCGACCAGGGTATCGACGTGGAATTCGATTGTTATCCTTACATCGCCGGATCGAGTGTTCTAACCCAGTTGCTTCCGCAACGCGCGTTGGACGGAGGTACGGAGGCGATGCTTGCCCGGCTAACCAATCCGGCTCAAAGGGCCGCCATTGCGAGAGAGGCGTTAACTATGCTTCCCTGGAACTGGAGTGACATTTATATCTCCGCGGTAGGAGGCCGCAAAAACGTTTCAATTATAGGTAGAAATCTTAGTGAACTCGCCAATGACCGCAAATCCGAACCCGTCGACGTGCTCATCGATCTCCTGATTGAGGAAAGAGGCGATGTCAACATGATTTCCTTCAACCAGAGCGAAGATAATCTAAAACTCAGCCTGACACATCCGTCGGCTACCATTATTAGTGATGGCTATTACGTAAAGGGACATCCGCATCCACGACTGCATGGAACTTTTCCCTTTCTCCTCGGCACGATATGCCGGGAGCGTGGCTGGCTATCCCTCCCCGAAGCCGTACACAAGATTACCGCGATGCCTGCTTCTCGCTATCGCCTCTCCGGCCGCGGAACACTCAGCGTAGGCTCCTATGCTGATTTGGCTGTTTTCGATGCAGACGCCATAAATAGTCCGGCGACGTATGAGCAACCTGATCTGCCGCCGGTCGGAATCAGTTACGTATTCCGCAATGGGCGGCCTCTGCGGGGGATTGAGACGACGGTATCGACAATGGAACGCAGCTTGTGACGGGCCCCTGCCAATTACAGAACAGGGATTAGAATAAACAGACAATATGGCGAGAATGGCGTCCAGCCGAACAGGAAGAGTTGCATTCGACTCCCTCTCGCGCTCCAGAGTCTTGGGCTGTCGCAAGCTAATACGGCAGTTTTGCTTGATATTGATGGTGGTCCGATCATGGCATGGGGACAGCAGCTTTCGCCGGCAGCTCTAAACATTTCCGCGATCGAATTGCCGATTTCACTGGATCTTCAGTCGACGCAAAAACGCTCTGACGACGATCAAGACCAGGGTGCAAAAAGAGACTTGGACAGTTGTCATATCCATCGGGTGAGCAGTCTCCCCGGAAGTCATCAGTTTGGAAGTGATTTTCTTGAAGCCTTAGCCGGTGATCCCGATCCCAGGGCCAAAGATTCCAACGTAGTGTGGGGTCTCACGGCAGACTTAAGCAGCAAAGTCCCCTCCCGGCAGCGGGCTATGTACATATCGAAGTCCACCGATGGCGGAAAAACATGGACTCCAGTGGCGCGAGTGGATTCCAGGTATTTCGATGCGGATATAGGTGAAGGCGAGCGGAACGGCTTAGGTGTATCTCCTGGCGGAATCGAATTTGTGATCACGACGCAAAGAGGGGCCTTTCAGGTTTTTCCCGGGAAAGGTATGTCCAGCCCTGTGGTGAAATCGATTCCCGGGCCGCGGGTCTCTGAAACAGATCCAAGAGTGAGCATCCCAAAGAGCACAGGGGACCCTGTAACCGCGGGAGTTGTAAAAATCATGGCCGACGGAAAACATATGATCGTCGGTTATGGCTACTTTGACCTGAATCCTCAGCTCTTGAGCTACCACAAAGGACACGATGGCTCATGGATCGAAGATGGGCCCCTCCCTCCGCTTCCTACCCGGCTGGATATTCTCTCCATGCAATTCGGCAATCCGCAAAGACCACGTTCAGGCTCTCTCTACGTGGGAACCGGCGATCAAGCTTACTATCTCAACTTCCACACAATGAAATGGACTCGCATCCGTGGAGTCGGTCCCGATTCAGCGATACAGTCCATCAGTACGATAGGAGGCCCTCACTTAGCCGCCTGTTGGGGAGTCTATAACCCTATAAGTGCAGGCGCCGTGCAGAGAGTAGTCAAGGCAAACTTTCTTTTGCATAGAGCTAGCGATCAGGCAGGCCCTAACATCCGGGCCTTCGGCATAGAGGTCGATCCATCCAAGCCTAACCGG
>CAWDNI010000022.1:0-34312 GCA_963803615.1 uncultured Acidobacteriaceae bacterium | reverse complement strand
ATCATAAATTTGCCGTTTTCTTCGGTAACCGAGCATTTGATGCTTGCGAGGAGTCCGATAGGGGCTTATTATCTTGGCGTGAACCATAGCACGATCCATCAGGCAACGTCTGCACCCGATCCAATCCTGGTTAACTGGCAAACCGGAGCCCTCATCGGAAAGGGCGTAGTCGAGCGCGCCGTCAAAACGCTGGGAGAGATGGAGGGCGTCTTCCTCGACCAAGCCGCTTGGCGCAGGTCTGACCCGGCCCAAACCGCATACTCGGTTGAGTTCTGGAAACCCGTTCCCGACGGAACGGAAGGGGGACTCTTCTGGGGCAATTCCACCGTACTCCCCGGCTTGGTCGGCGAAGAGTATTTCATGACCAAGGGGCATTTCCATGCCAGGCGCAACCGGGCGGAGTATTACGCAACAGTAGCCGGCTGCGGGATGCTGGTTTTGATGGATGAAGCCAGACGCGCCTCGACGCAGCCCATGGCTCCGGGAACGGCGCATTACATTCCCGGCTGCATGGCGCACCGCGTGGTGAACACGGGTCAGATGCCGCTTGTGTTTCTTGCCTGCTGGCCGAGCGATGCCGGCTACGACTACGAAACGATCGAAAAGCAGGGGTTTAGCGTGCGCGTGCTCAGGCGGGACGGACGCGCCCAGGTGGTTCTGCAACCGTGATGAGCATGGCGCTGGCGGTGGATATGGGCGGCTCGCACATCACTTGCGGGCTGGTGGGTTCCGGCGGCATATTGGCCCAGCGTACGATTAATTTGTCTCAGCCGGTGTTACGTGAGGCGCTTCCGCGTATTGAGACCGCGCTCGTGGACCTCCTAAAAGAGGCGAAAGCAGATCCGCCCGAGGTTGAGGGGCTAGCCATAGGGATATGCGCGATCGCGGACCCTGAACGCGGAGAGGTGCTGGCCACGAATGGGAAATTCGAAGATGCCAAGGGATTTCGCTTTTCAGATTGGGCAAAAGACAAGTTCGGCTTGCCCGTGCGGATTGAGAATGATGCCAGATTGGCGCTGCTCGGAGAGCATGCTGCCGGAGCCGCGAAGGACGCCCGGGACGTAGTCCTGGTAACTGTGGGAACGGGCATTGGGGGCGCGGTCTTATTGAACGGGCGCCTGCTGCGATCGCGAGGAGCCAAAGCAGGCGGACTGATAGGGCACCTCGGCGTCGACCTCAATGGCCGTCTTTGCAGTTGCGGCAATCGCGGATGCGCGGAGGCCGAAGCCTCTACCTGGTCGCTCGACAGCATCTCCAGAACTCAGCCGGGATTCTCTCAGAGCCCGCTTGCCCGAATCGAATCCATTCACTTTCAGGCTCTCTTTGCCGCCGTGGATAGCGGCGACCCGGCCGCCCGCAAATATTGGATCATTGCTGCCGGGTATGGTCCGCGCTGACCGTCTCGCTTATACACGCGTACGATCCTGAACTGGTGATATTCGGCGGGGGCGTGATGGAGCGCGAGCGCGATATTCTGCCTCGCATCCGCGAGTATGTCCGCCGCCACGCCTGGGCTCCCGAGAATTCCGTTCAGATCCGGGCATCTGTGCTTGGAGCTTCCGCTGCGCTTCATGGCGCATTGCCTCTGTTGAAAGAGGAATGGTGATGGCGATCACCAACTACGACAAGCAGCCCACCATTCCCGTTTCTTCGAACTCCGGCGATTGCATCCAGGGCTGGAGGGAGATCCGCGACCTGCTGTCAAGCCGCCTTCAGCAGCAGAAAAAAAGAGCGATCGTGGCGGTTGAGTGTTATCCAGGCGTCGATCTCGGGGAGGTCCGGGCAGCCTTCGCGAGTATCCCACAGGCGACCGCGGTACCGGCGGAAGAGGCAATGCGCACCGAGGAGGCTCTCAACCAGCTTTTCTCGCCCTTTCTAGGAACCGACCGGGTCTTCGCCCGAATGGCTCCCTGGGAGATCGCAGACTTTTACGATCCGGCTCGAGTAGAACAAGCCCGCCACGCAATCCAGAGCGCCCCAGGCCATGTATTGGTCTACGGCGCTGGAGCGGCGCATATCGCGCAGCACTGGGACCTGCTGGTTTATATGGACGTGACGCGATGGGAGATCCAGCAGCGGCAGCGTCGCCGCTTGTCTGGAAATTTGGGGGCGTCCAACGCCGGCGCTCCCGCCGCGGAGCTATACAAGCGCGGATATTTCATCGATTGGCGCGCCGCCGATCGTGAAAAACAAAAATTATTCGGCTCCATTGACTTTTACATTGACACGACCCGAGCCAATTCTCCCGCTCTGATCTCCGGGACCTGGTATCGCAAAGCTCTGTCCGCTACGGTCCGCAGGCCGTTTCGAGTGGTTCCTTTTTTTGATCCGGGGCCGTGGGGCGGCGAGTGGATGCGCCGGAATTTCGATCTGCCCAGAGAACCGCCTAACTTCGCCTGGTGCTTCGATTGTGTTCCGGAGGAGAATAGCCTACGCTTCGCCTTCGGCGACCGCATTGTCGAATCGCCCGCTCTCACGCTGGTGCACCAGCATCCGCAGGAACTGCTTGGCGCAGGCAATCTTCAACGCTTCGGCGCCGAGTTCCCTATCCGCTTCGATTTTCTTGACACGGTGGACGGCGGCAATCTATCGCTTCAAGTACATCCTTTGCGGAGTTACATCCGCGAACACTTCGCAATGACCTATACCCAGGATGAGAGCTATTACCTGCTGGATGCGGAAGAGGACGCAGTCGTGTATCTCGGTCTCAAAGAGCAGATAAGCCGCGATAAGATGGCGAGCGACCTTTACGCGGCGCAGCAAGGGGGAGCTCCGTTTCCCGTCAACGATTATGTCAACGCGTGGCCGGTGCGAAAGCACGACCATGTTTCTATCCCAGCGGGAACGATCCACTGCTCCGGCAAGAACAGCATGGTGCTGGAGATCAGCGCGACTCCCTACATTTTTACGTTCAAGTTATGGGACTGGGGGCGCACCGGTCTCGACGGAATCCCACGTCCCATCCACCTGGAGCATGGGTTGGCCAACATCCAATGGGACCGTACTACAGAATGGGTGCGTGAAAATCTTTTGGGGCCGCCGCGCCCGGTCGAAACCGGGCCAGGATGGCGCGAGGAAGCAACCGGCCTTCATGAACTGGAATTCATCGAGACCCGCAGACACTGGTTTACCGCGCCGGTAGTTCACAATACGGCCGGCAGCTTGAACGTGTTGAACCTGGTCGAGGGCGAAGAGGCAGTGGTCGAAAGTCCTGCGGGAGAATTCCAAGCCTTCGTCGTGCATTACGCGGAAACGTTCATCGTACCGGCATGCATTGGCGAGTATCGCATCTCGCCCACCCGTGCGGTGACCCAACCGCTCGCGACCATCAAGGCCTATGTACGGGAACCGCTATGAAACAGTACGACCCTGCAATCGACATCAAATTCGACCCAGAGACACTCCAGTTTCGCTATGGAGCCGGCATTCGCGGCCCGGAACCGGAGTTCCGCACGCTGGATGCGATTCGCGCAAGCCTTCTGGATTCTTCCTGCCAGGGACCGAGCCCCGTTTACTCGATTGTGATGGACGTCTCCAGGGAGGAAGACAGGGCCGATCTGGAAAGGCGCATGCTGCTGTTCGGCGTTGTCGCGTTCGCCGCCGGTCAGCTCGGCTCCGAGCCGGTGCGCAGCCAGGGGCATGTTCACGCCATCGCGCCGCATAGCGGATGGTCGCCTCCGGAGCTTTTTGAAATCTGGCAAGGGCGGGCGATTGTTTACGCTCAGGAGCGAACAGCGAAAGATCCCGGCCGCACTGTCGCCGTAACCGCCGAGGCGGGAGAGAAAGTAGTCGTCCCTCCGGGATGGGCGCACGCAGTTATCAATGCAGACGTGAGCCGGCCTATGGTCTTTGGGGCCTGGTGCGATCGTCAGTATGGCTTTGTATACGACGGAGTTCGCGCACTGGGAGGACTGGCGCATTTCCCCGTGGTGCAGCAGGGTGGCAGTATCGGCTGGGTGGAGAACGAGCGTTACCAACCTTCACCGCTTATCGAACATAAATCGCAGAAGTTATCCGGAACTGGAACTGGATCCTGTCAAACCTATCTATATGCAGTATCTTCGCGAGCCTTCATCCGTCGACTGGGTAGCGGACCCGGGGCGTCTGGCGGCTCGATGGCAGGATTTCGTTCCGTGATTTCGCAGGTATCTGTGATCCGTGCCGGAAATTTGGAATGGATCTAAATTGCACGGGTCAGCAATTTCAGATTTGCGGTTTCCTCTCCCCATCCGGCGCAAACAGCGCGCCAGATATGGGGCACCCGAGCACAAGGGTCTGCGGAGAGGTTGGAAACGACGTTGAGGCTGAGACCACCAGGAGAAGCTATGGGAGAAGCTATGAAGACTCGCACATCCAGCGCAATTATTATTTTTCTTTGCCTGCTCACCTACGGCTGCAGCCGCTCCACATCGAAGAATCAGCAATCGCAGCATCCATGGATGAACACTTCCCTATCGCCGGAACAACGGGCCACGCTGCTCATCCATGCCATGTCGCTCGACGACAAGATCACCATGGTGCATGGAGTCCACCCTATTCCGATCCAAGGATATGTCGGATATGTTCCGCCGAATCCGCGGCTGGATATCCCGGCGCTGAAGCTGGCTGACGGCCGCGCCGGAGTGGGAAACAAGGCTACCAATGTAACTCTGCTGCCGGCGCCGATTGCGGCAGCGGCAAGTTGGGATACTACCTTGATGAATAACTACGGCCAGGTTCTCGGCGAGGAACAATGGGCGAAGGGGACCAATGTTGCCTTGGGCCCTTCGATCGATGTTGTCCGGGTGCCGGAGTGGGGGCGGACCTTTGAAAGTTACGGCGAAGATCCCTATCTCAACGCGCAGATGGCCGCCGCCGAAATCAAGGGCATTCAGAGCCGCGGACCGCTGGCCGACGCAAATATGTATCTGACGATGAACCAGGAGAATAACCGGTTCAAAGAGAATTCAGTGGTCGATGAAAGGACTCTCCAGGAGGTCTATTTACCGCCATTCGAGGCCGCGGTCGAGGAAGGGCATGTCGGCACCGTGATGTGCGCCTATGTCAAAACCAACGGCATTTATTCCTGCGAGAACCCGCACCTGCTTCAGGAGTTGCTCAAAAAGCAGTTAGGTTTCGATGGCTGGGTGATGAGCGACTGGGGCGCTACTCACTCCACCGTGGCCTCCGCAAATGGGGGCCTCGACCAGGAGATGCCCGGCGCCGACTACTATGGCCAACCGCTCAAAGCGGCAGTCCAGAATGGCCAGGTAAGCATGGCTACGCTTGACGAGCATGTGCGGCGAATACTTATTCCGATGTTCCGCCAGGGACTGTTCGACAAGCAACAGGGAGGCGCTTGGACTGCCAATGTGCGTAGTCCCGGGCATGACGCCTTTTCCAGAAGCGTTGCTGAGCAAGGTACGGTGTTGTTAAAAAACCAAGGCAACATTCTTCCGCTCTCCGGCGCCTCATCGATTGCCGTAATCGGCGCGGCGGGAGGCGCAAAGCCTAAGGCAGAGGGTGGCGGCAGCTCCGGCGTGGTTGCGCCCTATATCGTGAGCCCGCTCGATGGCATTCACAAACGCGCGGGCGCGGGGGCCCAAGTGTCTTATGCGGACGGTAGCGATCTCGCGCAGGTCACCAGAACAGCGCACGCAGCCCGTATGGCAATCGTATTTGTCAACACCGACGACACGGAAGGCCGTGACCGGCCCAATCTGGAACTTCCTGACCAGCAGAACCGGATCATCTCAACCACAGCTGCCGCTAATCACAATACAATCGTTGTACTCGATACCGGCGGCCCGGTCCTTATGCCGTGGCTTTCTCAGGTTCGCGCTGTGCTCGAAGCCTGGTATCCGGGACAGGAGGATGGTAACGCCATTGCGGCCGTATTGTACGGAGATGTCGATCCATCGGGAAAACTCACATTGACATTTCCTCAAACGGAAAACGGTGTCCCCACCGGATCACCTCAGCGATGGCCGGGAGTAAACGGCGTTTCTACCTATAGCGAGAAGCTCGATGTCGGTTATCGCTGGTATGACGCAACCAATACCAAGCCATTGTTCCCCTTCGGTTACGGTTTAGCGTATACCACCTTTCGCTTGAGTCACCTCACTGTCACACCCGGGCAGCTTGACGGACAATCCAACCAGAACGTGCAGGTGGCGGTGGACGTCACCGATACAGGCAAACGCGCCGGCGCTGAGGTTGCTCAAGTCTATGTTGGACAACCTCAAAAGAATGGCGAGCCCCCGCGGCAGCTAGGCGCCTTCGCAAAGGTCGCGTTGAATCCTGGGGAAACCAAACACGTGACACTGACGCTCAATAACCGGTCATTCTCGATGTACGATACCGCCGCTCATCGATGGGTATCTCCGGCCGGTACCTACCGGATTATGGTTGGCGCCTCTTCGCGCGAGCTGCCGTTACAGAGCGAGATCACGGTTGGCGCCTCTAAGTAAATGACTTCGGCCCGCAATCTGCCGGACCATGGAATCATGGAATGGCTTGGTAGATCTGTTGGCAGGCACAAAAATTGATCGGTCGGATTTTCGTTCGCCGGTGTTACTCTCTGCAACAGGAACACGTGACAGGAGTACGTGGCTATGGCGGCGACCCGGCCGGCAAAATCAGCGAAGCAGGAAACCAGATTTGCATTCATCCTCGAGCGCCTGCGCGAAAATGGCTCTGCCAGCGTTGAAAGCCTCTGTGAAGAGCTCGGTGTTTCTGTCCATACCGTCCGCCGCGACCTGGAAGACCTTCATGAACGCGGACTCCTCCGCCGCGTGCATGGGGGCGCGGCGCAGATGGAGCCTTTCTTTTATGAGCCTTTCAAGGCTGACCGCTCCTTTCAGGAGCAAATTGAAAGTTTCGCTGAAGAGAAGCGGCGCATCGCCAAGGCGGCGGCTCAATTAGTGAAAGACGGCGAGGTCGTTGCGCTGACCGCAGGCACCACGACCACCGAGACCATCCGCTGCTTGCCGATGAACCGCCGCATCACCGTAGTGACCAACACCGTCAATGTCGCGATGGAGCTTTCCAAGCGCAAAGACATCGAAGTGTTTGTGACCGGCGGCAATCTGCGCGGCTCATGGTTTTCGCTGGTCGGCCCTACGGCGATTCAAAGCGTGAGCAAAGTATTTATCGACACGCTGTTTATCGGAGTAAACGGCATCGATGCGGAACGCGGGCTCACCTGCTATAACCCGGACGAAGCTGAGATCAACAAAGCCATGGTGCAGCAGGCGCGGCGCAAGATCGTTGTCGCCGATCACAGCAAATTCGGCGTGGTGGCTAACTGGCTGATTTCTCCACTTTCGGCGATCGACTTGGTCGTTACCGATTCAGGCATTCAGGAAGAGCTGGCGCTTCCCTTCCGCAAAAAGGGAATCGATCTAAGCATCATCTAGTACTCTGAGCGTTCGTTGTCGTACCTAAAAGCATTTTCATTTTAAGAGGACCGTGTTTTCAAGGACATAGCAGCCTATTTTCAGTCGTGCTGCCAAGGGCACCAATAGTGGGCTTCAGTATCTGCGTGAGAGCTAAGATTTCTGGCAAAATCAAGTCGATTTCATATAGATAATTGCCAAACCAATACGAATATTGCTAGCTTTTCGAGTTCTCACGCAGACACTTCAGCCCCTCGGGAAGCTTTTCTGGTCCTTGAAAGAAATCGCCGCAACGGCTAAAGCCGGGCCTTTGCCATCGACGGAGCGTATGACCTAAAAGGCCACACCTGATACAGAGCAACGGATTCATCCGGTCAGAGCCCTAGCATAGAATTCAATTTCAATAAATAAGCTTGAGCGCAAACTCCAGAATGCGTGGATCGCGGGCACTCGTGACTTGGCCATAGTTTCCCGCTCCATAACTGGTGGATACGGCTTCGAAGTTTGGACGGTTAGCGACGTTGAACGCCTCAGCTCGGAATTGCGCGGAGAATCTCTCCGTAATAGGAAATGTCTTGTACAAGGCGGTATTGAAAGACGCATAACCCGGTCCTCGAATCGAGCCGTTGCTGGCATTTCCATAAAATCCATAGCCTGGCGCTGCAAAGGACCCGGTATCGAACCACTCGCCCAATTTTCCAACGCGACGATAGGGAGCGACTTGGTTTGGCCGTATCGCCAGACCCGCCGTCAGGCTCCGGGAGATATTAGTCCCTTGAGCCGTGACCACCACGGTGGCCGCAGGAATCGCGGCGCCGGTTGAATCCGTGACCGTGCCCGAAAGCGCCCCGTTATTGCTTGTCTGCGCATGGAGTGATCCTGTGAAAACCAACAGACCCGCCGCTATCGAGGTTCGTAACCCCTTACAGAGTTGGTATCGAGTCACCTGAAATACCTCCAATTCGAGAGAGTAGGTCTGAGACTTCGCTGGACAGAAGCGTGATCATTTTATTATCGTGTCATCAGACCATCGGATGTAAAAACACATGCGACAATACCTCTATCGATATGCGCATGTCAAGAGATACTCCATCTCGAAAAGCAGCCGCGCTTCAGGCCTCGTTCCACTGCAAAATTAGATGGCCGCCAGGCGATTCCCGGCTGGCTGAGTGGCGGCAGATAAAGGAGATTCCGTGAACCAGATCACTCGCCGTGGCTTTCTCGGCCTTACCGCCGCCGGGATCGGCGGCCTCGCATTGGGACCGGCTTGGCCGATGGCAGAGATATCTTCGGACCCCTCCGGCGGCCTTGCCGCGCTTTATCTTCAATTTGTAAATCCGGACCGCCGCTACAGCATTCGTCCTTTCTGGTTTTGGAACGGCACGCTGGAAGGGGAAGAGCTTGCGCGCCAGATCAAACAGATGGTGGAACACGGCGTCTTTGGCGCCTACGTCCACAACCGCGATGGCTTGCAAACTCGGTATCTCTCCGAAGCCTGGTGGCAAGCCGTTGGGGACGCGTTGCAGGCAGCCCGGGAACATGGATTCTCACTTTGCATGGTCGACGAATATGAGTGGCCTAGCGGAGACGCACATGATGCCTGGCTGCCGGGAATCAACAAGAGTCTGGTCGTAAAAGCCAATCCCGATTTCCAAATGCATCGTTTGCGGCCGGTGGAGACTCGGGTGCGCGGCCCGCAACGCATACATGTTCCGCTTCCCGCCCGCCCGGCCGTCGTGTCCGTTGGGCGTTTGGTGGCCCATGCAAGGCTCGATGGCCAGAGCTTGGCGACTCTTCCCTTCGATCCACGTTCCAAAGAGATTGCCTGGGACGCTCCGGCAGGGGATTGGATCGTCTTTACCTACGGCTTGGAACGCGCTATAGGACAGCCCGACCATGGCGAGGTGGAATCTTATGAGCCGGGAGGCTGTCGCTGAATACATCAAAATCTACTACGAGGAATTCTATCGGCGCTATGGAGACCACTTCGGCTTGGCCATGCCCGCCACCTTCGCCGACCACGAAGGAGATTACGGAGCCAAACTGCCGTGGACTCCTCGCCTCTTTGAAACCTTCAACCGTAACACCGGGTACGCGCTCGAGTCCAGGCTGCCCGCGCTCACTTATGATATTGGCGCGGAAACGGAGAAGGTGCGATGCGATCTTCTTGATACTATTAGCGAACTCTATTGCAACAATTTCTTTCAGCAAGTCACAGACTGGTGCCGGCAACACAAGATCGAACACTCCGGCCACGTCTTTGAGGAGTCTTTGTTCTTCGGACCTGCACAACAGGGGGATTTCTTTCGCATTCTCCGTTCGCTGAGCAATCCGGGATGCGACACTCTCGAGGAGTGGGGACGGCAGTCAATATGGCTCAAGGAAAACGCGTCTGTAGCTGACTTCGAGAGACGGCACGTAGTCTGCGAGAACCAGGGAGTCCAAGGAGAAACTTCTTACCTCAGCCCCGAACGCATGCGGCGGGTATCCAATTGCCTCGGGGCCTGGAATGTGGGCGAATTCATACCGCACGCCTTCGATTACGATCTCAACCGTATCAACTTCCCTCCCGATTGGTTTCGCAGCCAACCATATTTGCCGTGGTTTCGCGCTTACGCGGATCAAATGCGCCGCGTAAGCTTCATGAATCGCGAGAGTCATCAAATCGCGGACATTCTGCTCTATTATCCTCAAGTCTCCGTCTGGGGACAGTCAGCGACCGCCTTCCGAACTGAACGAATCGATGAGCTCGAGAAAAGCAGCTTCTGGACCAGCGATGCCGCGGAGACCAATTCGCAATATGGAGAGCTAAAGCTGCGCTTAACCGAGGAGCGCCTCGACTATCAGATAGCGGATGATCATTACCTTCATCAGAGCCGGATCGAAGGCAACCGGCTGCTGATCTCCGACTCACGTTTTCAGACGCTGATTCTTCCTCCCATGTCGACCATGCGCCTTGCCAGCGCTCAACGGGTCAGAGACTTCTTTGCCGCGGGAGGGACGGTGATCGCCCATCGCCGTCTCCCTTTCAATTCAGTTGAATCCGGCCGCAAAGATCCCTCTCTTATAAAACTCTGGGATGAGACGTTTGACAGCCAATCTAATCTCCAGCCCTTTAACTTAAAAACCAACGCAGCGGGTGGCCGGGCCTATTTCGTGCCAGGTTCGGTTCCGGACCTGGTGACCGCGCTGCGGCAGTTTATCGATCCTGACGTCGAAGTGAGAGAGGGTCCCTCCCGTGATTTGTATGTGCTGCACAAGATCAAAGCCGGTTCCCACTTTTATTGGGTGGTAAATGATACGGCCGAGCCGCGCACCAACTTGCTGGCCTTCCGCGTTCTCGGGCGCCCTGAACGCTGGGACGCAGACACCTCGAACCGCTCGCCTCTTTTCTACCAGACCTTAAAAGATCGCACGCTGGTCCGTGTCGCGTTAGGTCCTTGGGATGCCTGCTATGTGGTTTTTGACGCCGCCGGCCCCAGCCAGCCCCTGACCTTGGCTGCCACAGATTTAGATGATTTCCACATCGTAAGCGCCACTGAAGAACAGGTGGTTGTGTACGGAAAGTCGCTCGTCCGGGAGGGTGGTCTTTTCATTTCGCTCGCGGACGGGCAGCAGCAATATCAAGCACACTACCAGCCCTCCGTCGCGAAGTCTTTGGAAATCGCGGGAGAATGGAAGGTTACTGTAGAAGCCTCTGAAATCGTGCAGCCATACGCTCTGGCGCTGGACGACTCGGCCGGTCGCGGGCTCGACCAAGGCTGGTATACCCAGAGCAATGACCGGCTCCCGTGGCGCCCGCTGTGGCTCTCCCCTATGAATGCCGCTCTTCGCCAATGGAATATCATTGGGCCGTTTCCCAATCCCGAAGACCTCCTGCAGCACTCCAACCCCCCGGAAGAAAGCATCGATTATGAAGCTACTTATCCCGGCGATCAGGATCTGCTGCTCTCCTGGCAGCAAATCAACGCGGCGGATTACAATCTGCAGCCCGCGGAAAGCGGCTGGGATATCGGAACAATGAAAGTCACCGGTGGACCTTATACCGGTTCCAGCTTCGTAGTGGAATATGGAGAGCCGCTCCGTCTTTCTCCTGTTCGCGGCGCTATATATGCGCAGACCAATCTCTATAGCCCTCAGCAAACCGATGCAGTGCTGGTATTAGCAACTCCCAACCCTTGGGCTGTAAGGCTAAACGGCGCTGAGATCCACTCCCGTTGGGTGCGGCCGCCTTATAGCCAATTGACGGACGGCTTCGCTGCCTTCTTGCCGGTGCGTTTGAAATCGGGCTGGAATAGTCTGCTGTTGAAATTCCTTCACAATCCGGAGAATCCGCGTCCGGCAAACTTCAGTTGCCGCGTTCAGCATCCCAGCGGGTCGATGCTGGATGGGGTCTTTTGCTCCTCGCGGACATTTATCCCGCATGAGAAGCCTGGCTCGAGCTACCGCTGGATCAGGTTTTGCGTGCCTCCTGTCGCAGGAGCGCTGAGAGTACCGCCCTTGCGCTATCCTTGGCTCGCTTTTGTGGATTCGACGCGGGTCAGTCCAAGTCCGGAAATTCCCTTACCCCATGGGTCTAAGTTTGTGACCCTTAGAGTAGGTGCGAACGAACAGCTCACTTCTCCGTTCGCATTCACCGCCATTCCTGCATCGCTACCGCTGGGATCCTGGAACAGACCCGGGCTGGAACATTTCTCCGGGCAGATGAGCTATGAAAAAACGGTTATCGTCCCTTCACAGTTGCTAGCCGAGCATCTCCTGCTTGACTGTGGAGAACTGGGCGTTGTGGCCGAAGCATGGATCAATGGTCAAAAGGCGGGATCGCGTGCATGGGCCCCCTTTGTCTTCGATGTCAGCAGCCACATCCATCCCGGTGCAAACCATCTCAAGGTCCTGGTCGCCAATACAGAAGCGAACGCGCGAGCCGTCGGGCAGAGCAAATCCAATGCCCGCAACATCGATCTGAATGGGTGGCACGGACCGGCTCGGCTTACCCCGTTTGTAAGCCGCGAAATTCGCCTTCCGCGCAAAACTTGACCCCAGGCGAAAAATTGCTTGACAGCCATCCGGGGCGGAAGCGATTCTCTACTTTATGGCCTGATGGTCTGATCTATATTGGGCCCGCGGGAATTTATACCATGACTCCGTCCTCTGCAGGTCCAACGGAACGCATCATTGCGCTAAGCTCTGCCGCCATAGCGCCCGGCGGCCATGCCGGGCTCGAACTTCGCACCTTCGTATCCGAAGCTTGCGGAGCAACAGCTTTCAGCACCGGACTCGCCATCTTCAAACCAGGCGCCTGTCTGTCTTACCACGTACATGCATTCAGCGAAGCTGTAACCGTGGTAGAAGGAGTCGCTCATCTGTTTGTTGAAGGCCGCCTCTATACTCTGAATGCCCGTGACTGCGCCCATATTCCTGCGGGTGTTCCGCATCTGGTCCGCAATGATGATGCCGGGCGGGACTTGATCGCTCATTCCGCGTTTGCTTCCCCGCGGCCGTCAAGAGAGCCGGCTGCTCAAGAGTTTGCAATTGAGAATCCCGGGCTGGTGGACCTTCCGCAGATTCACCCTGAAACCATCGTCCGGTTCGACAAAAGCACAGTCTATGAACTTTCGGAGAACGCCTTCTTTACCGACCTGTTCGCGCGCCGTCTAGGCGCGGTGGGTATATGCGGAGGTTACGGCAGGTTCTTACCCGGCGCTTCCCTGCCTTGCCATCTCCACGACTATGACGAGTCGATCACAATTGTCCAAGGCACGGCATCCTGCTTCGTTCAAGGACGGGAATATGAGCTGAGCGGATGCGCGACGGCGTACATTCCGAAGGGACTGCGGCATCGTTTCATCAACTCGTCGGATCAGGAAATGGCTATGATTTGGGTCTACGCCGGCGACGAACCGGACCGCCGCGTTGTCGACAACGGCTATTGCTCGGGTCTACTCCCATCCTGATGATTCGGACTACTCTGCGCGAAGGATAGACATTTATGTATGAACTCCGTTCGTGGCACAGCCCGGGAACAAAGATCCTGTCGCGTGGGGACCTTCAAGAGCGAGGCATCGCTCGTTGGACTGCGTTGCAGGGATAAATTGCTGCCCTTTCGTTTGGAGATATTGCACGCTGCCGCCATTGTTGGAGTAGTTGATACGATTCCGCAGATCGCAGAAGAGTGCCGTGTGTTTTTGCCGCGAAAAAGGGCCGCAGACGCGTTGGAAGAGTGCATTGGCCTGATGTCAACAAACCAAGACTCAATTTCCGGAGAGCTGGACATGGCGAGGCCTCCACTCCCGACCAGAGACAAGTCCCACGCCGAGGAAGAGAGAGCCGAGCACCAGGTGAAAGATATGGTCTCCGGTGTGTAACAGCATGGGCCCAAGATACCATGCTCTGTTCATCGAGGGATTTCCGATCAGCAGGCCGAGGGTCGCCAGTGCCAGATAAAACACGCCCGATCCAATGCAGAAGCGCTTTGAAATGGTCAACCCCAGGAAGCTTGCGCCAAACGCGAGAGCTCCCCAAATCAGGTGCATGAGGTTGTGATATTTATCAACATGGACTCCGCCGACGATCACCAATATTCCCATCAGAACAAATATTCCGCCGAAAAGCCGACATGCCATCTTTGCACTGTCAGTCGTACTTTCACTGCGCCGGTAGTTCTGAACAGTCGCGGCCAGACCAGCGACGTCTGTAACCACAAGAGCGACGATTAGAAGTATCGAGCCAATCCATATCCCGGCGGCGAACTTGCCGACGGAACCGGGATGAGTCAGGCGAAGAATTGCCGCGGGTAGCCGAACGAACCAGCCAGAGGTGACCAGCAGCGCGATCAGCGCGCCAATCAATGGCGTCCACCACCAGCGTGCTCCCAGAACAATGATCCCTGCTACAGCAACAAAGATAACGGGCCCCGGGGGGAACCTGGTATAGGCGGGGTCGCCGGAGAGCCATTGCATCCAGATCGCGACCGCTACGCCGATCAATCCGGCCACCGTCAACTTAGAAAGCATAGTAAGTTTCGTTTTCATCGCTCTACTCCATTCCTTGCCGATATGATCCAGGCGTTCATGCCATTGGGACTGCAGCTTGTCGGCCTGGTCCGCTGCTCGGGATTCAAACCGACGCGTAGATCTTCATTTTGAAATGTTCCTTCTCCAGCAGAAGCTTCGACAGAGTTACGCCTTGCCGCGTGGCAACCTCCTGTACTTTGCTTTCAGCTAAGTCGCCATCGATGGCCAGAACACCGCTGCCATCCCTGCACGTTAGCCCTGGCAACAGCCACGCCAGTCACTCCGAGCAATACTGTGACCCATGACCAGATTGCGATTCGCTTCATCACAACAGCTCCTTTTCTGCTCGCAACTCCATTCGAGCATTGGGTCCCAGAGCATGCGATAAAGATTTGTTAAACTGCGTAAAGTTTCGTAAAGGCTCGTTGTGACTGAGCACAGGTGCACTAAGATCGAAAGTCGGAGTTGCTGCCTGTGGGAATGGCTTGGGTGCTCATCATCGACGATGATGTGGAGTTTTGTGTGTCGAGGAGTAGTAAATCGCCAACTCGCTCGGGCGACATTCAATGAAGCCGCTGAACAAGTAGGCCATCCGGCCATACCCTTGATATGCTGCCTCCAGATAGGGTGAGGGATGAAGCTTGCTGGAAAAGTTGCAGTCATTACCGGAGCGGCCAGCGGTATTGGCCGTGCAAGCGCAATCGTTTTTGCCCGTGAAGGCGCGAAGGTCGTTGCCGTGGATGTCGACGAGCACGGCGGCGAAGATACCCTGCAAAGAATCTCCGCTGAAGGAGGCGAGGCATTCTTCGTCCGCGCCGATGTCTCCAGCGAAGCGGCGGTCAGCCGAACGGTTGCCGACACAGTTGCCCGATGGGACCGGATCGACATCCTTTTCAATAACGCCGGAGTGGTGCTGGTAAAGCCGCTCGAAGAAACGACGGAGGCGGAATGGGATCGCCTGATATCGATCAATCTCAAGTCCGCATTCCTGGCCATCAAGCATGTCGTTCCTCACATGCGTCGTAGCGGCGGCGGCGCCATCCTCAATACCGGCTCCATCGGGAGCATGGTGGGCCAGTTGAATACGCCTGCTTATATCGCTTCTAAAGGAGCCATTGCCTTGCTGACAAAATCGCTCGCGCTCGACTATGGCAGAGACCAGATCCGCGTTAATTGCTTGTGCCCGGGAATCACCGACACCCCTATGCTTCGGGAGCATCTCGGGAGCGGCGCGGAAGGTGAAGCAAGCATCCGGCGGCGGCTGTCACGCGTTCCTTTAGGCAGGATCCTCAAACCCGAGGATCTGGCTCAAGCTGCCCTCTACCTGGTCTCGGAGGATTCGGCGGGCGTAACCGGGATAACGCACGTGGTTGATGGCGGCCTTCTGGCAGCGGCGGAATACGACGTCCCCGTGTGATACACGTGGTCTCCTTATTTGATTTCGGGAGTGCTTTCAGGCTGTGTGCAGTCCGCTCCGTAATTTCCTGGCCCCCTGTCCTTATATGCCTTGACACGCATATGCTCTGCGGAGTATATCAGGAGAGTGGAATCTGTATTTGAAATCATTGCGGAGCCGAACCGCCGCGCGATATTGAGCCTTCTGGTCTCGTCACAACAGTCGGTTGGAGAGATCGAGCGTCGACTTCGTATGCCGCAATCGACCGTGTCAAAGCACCTGCGAGTGCTGCGCGAGGCCGGTTTCGTGGAATCCACGGTGGACGCACAGCGCCGTCTCTACCGGCTGAAACCTGAACCGCTTCAGGAGCTGGATGCCTGGCTGGCCCCGTTCCGCCGGTTCTGGTCCGCTCACGTAGATGCTCTCGAACGCCACCTCGACCGCATGGAGCAATCAACACCAACGAAAAGGAGGACAAGGAGAAGATGACCGACCGCGAGCAATACGCACCGGGTTCCGCCGGCGGGGCGCAGGTACAAAAGGACGGAGAGAAGTGGACGCTCATTCTCGTTAAAGAACTACGCCACTCGCCGGAAAAAGTCTGGCAGGCGATTACTGACCCGGCGCATCTGCACGAGTGGGCGCCCTTCGATAGCGATGGGAGCCTGGGTACGGTTGGAACGGTGAAGCTCACCTGGGTGGGAACGCCCACGCCGCTCGAAACAACAGTGACCCGAGCCGACGCTCCCAAGGTGCTTGAGTACAACGATACCCGGTGGGAACTCGAAGACAATTGGTGGCGGCACGCGCCTGACGCTGTGGCACAAAATCGATCGCCGCTTCATCTCAATGGGTGCTGCCGGCTGGCATATCTGCTTCGATGTGCTGGATCGCCTTCTCGCCGGTCAGCCCCTTGGACGCATCGCCGGCCGCGATGCCATGAAGTTCGGGTGGCAGCGATTGAACGCCGAGTACGCAAAGCAGTTCGGCATTGAGCCCCCCAGTTTGGCGACCAACGCCCCGAAGCGTTGAGCGTAGGAGGAAGAATCCCATGGAATCGACCATGCAGAAGCCGGCCCTCGTCGCCGCCATGACCACACCCAAAGCCAGGACCATCATTTATTGGATCGTCACCGCGCTCTTCTGCCTGGAGATGAGCTTCACCGCCTACTACGAGCTACTGCGCCTGCCGGAGGCGGCGGAGGCATTCACCCGTCTCGGCTTCTCCGCCGGATATTTCCGGGTGGAGCTCTCATGGGCCAAGGTGGCGGGCGTGGCCGCACTGCTCGTCCCCATGGTCCCGGCGCGGCTCAAGGAGTGGGCTTACGCCGGCTTCGCCATCAATCTCGTCTCGGCGCTCATCGCCCACCTCTCCATAGGCGATCGCCCGGCGGCGCTGGCCCCTTCGGCGATCACCAGCGTGCTTTGGGGACTCTCGTACTTCTTCTGGCGCCGCCTTCAGGTCACGCCGGCGAGCGTCTGACGGTACGCTGAGCACAGCTAAAATAGGTGCAAGAGCTGGAGCTATATATGAAAAGACCCGTTCCGGTTGAATCTGCCTCTACACTCATCGACGAGAAGATCAAGGAACTTGGGGACTGGCGCGGGAAGACGCTCGCGAAAGTTCGCGGAATCATACACCAGGCAGACCCTGAGATCCTCGAAGAGTGGAAGTGGGTCAAGGCGACATCGCCGGGGACCCCCATCTGGTCCCACGGCGGCATCGTCTGCACGGGAGAGACGTACAAGAACGTCGTAAAGATGACATTTGCCAAGGGAGCTGCGTTGAAGGACCCTTCAGGTCTATTCAACTCCAGCCTTGACGGGAATGTCAGGCGCGCCATCGACATCCACGAAGGCGACAAGGTCGATGAGGCGGCCTTGAAGGATCTCATCCGCGCTGCAGTGACGCTCAATCTCAAGGACAAGAGCAAGCCGAAGCCGCGGCGAGCGAGCAGCAAGCGGGCCGGCTAGCTTCATCGCAGGTCCCGCCATTCGATTTCTCTCGGACTCGAAGTGAAATGGTCCTCTATTCCGGGGAGCCGGCGAGAGGAACAATAAGGCCGCCATCCACCACCACGATAGAACCGGTCATGAAGCTGGCCCGATCACTGGCAAGAAAGGCGATCACTTCCCCAATCTCTTTGGGTTGAGCTATGCGTCCAATCGGGTGCATCCTGTTCAAAGCCTTTGTCAGCTTATCCGGATCGCTATCCAATTCCACGACGGCCTTGACCAGAGGAGTATCGACCGTCCCAGGGCAAACACAGTTCACGCGAACCTGGCGGGATGCCATATCGACCGCCATCGAGCGCGTCAGACCAATCATCGCGTGTTTGCTCGTTGCATAGGCAACAACATTCCGCTGGGACGCCAATCCTTGCACACTGGAGACATTCACTATAGATCCCCTGCCCCGTTTCAACATCTCCGGAATGGCATATTTTGACATTAACCAATGCCCTTTGAGATTGACGTTCATCGTCTTGTCCCAGATCTCTTCGCTGGTCGTGAGGGGATCTCCGAATGTCTGGATACCAGCGTTGTTTACCAGGATGTCGACGCCACCGAAATGTTCGACGGTGGCTTGAACCGCCTTCTCGACGTCAGCCACCTTGGAAATATCGGCGACGATCGAATCAACCTCTCCGCCGCGAGCACTCAACTCTTTTACCGCCGTGGAGGCAGCATCCGGGCTCCAATCTACGAGCATCACCGTGGCGCCTTGATCCATCAGGCATTCCGCTGTGGCAAGCCCGATGCCTTTGGCCCCGCCGGTCACGATAGCAACTCTATTGTTAAGATCCATTCCCATTAACCCTCGCCTTCCCGCTGGCTGTGATAGCCGCTGGTTATCGGAAGCCGCTATAAATTCTAAGTCACTTCTACCAGGGTATGCCTGCCAAAGCCGTTAATCGAGTAACCCCGAACTAATGCGTCTCCAACATCCTCTACCACAACCTGGGTAACGGGAAGTTTGAAGATGTCAGTAAGACCAGCGGACTCCAGAACACAACCGGTCAGTATTGCTTCAGCGTTTCCACGCTCGATTATGACCAGGATGGTTGGCCGGACCTGCTGGTTGTGAACGGGCATGTCTATCCCGAAGTGGACAGGGGGCCTGGGCTCTAGGTGTAGAGAGCCGCGCATCGTCTACCACAATCTCGCGAATGGGAATTTCTGGACCTTTCAAGTTTCCGGCGCGGGTCTGGGCAAAGCAACAATGGGTCTCTTTCGATAAGAGATATGACGCAGCGTGCAGAAAGAACCGTTGACGCGGTGTTAGTGTTCTTCCGTGGGCACCTTAGCATTTTCCAGGATGTTGCCCGCGAGGTGTACGGATTGCAGTCCCCCCACCTCAGTTGAAAGAAATATTTCTGTTCCTGGGAAGGCGCGGCTGTCCCGCAGTATCGATCCGGGGCTTTTCATAATCCGGATCACGGGCGAGCCGCTGACCGGTTGCCGTGACGCAACATCATCCAGCACCAGATTGGAGGCATTGTCGATTGCAAAAGCCGACCCAGCCTCCACGTTCACCTGGATGTGGCGCAGCTCTAAGCCGTCGGTGTACGTCGCGAGCAGACCTGTCTTGCCGGAAGCAAGAATATCCGTCAGGCGCAGCGCGATAATGGGCATCTCAGGAAGCCCTTCAATATCGACGGCCTGCTTGGTCGCGTGAGTGATCGTCACGTTACTGATAGCGATGTTTCGAAGGACCGGCGTACGCTTGGAAACGGGCTCCTCTGTTGTGTCAGCTTCGCCTCCCATGACGTAATAACTCGTCACGACGATTCCTGTTCCAACATTCTCCATTGTCCAGTTGTCAAAGCGCGCGTCTTCAACAACACCTCCACGTCCGCGTCGGCTTTTGATTCGAATGCCGTTTTCCGTATCGACGGCGGTGATGTTGCTCGCAACAACATTGCGGATCCCACCCGAGGTCTCGCTTCCGAGGACGACCGCGCCGTGCGCGTGATGCACCGTGCAATTGGTGATGGTGACATCTTCACTGGGACGGTTCACGCGCCGTCCGTCCGCATCTTTTCCCGATTTCAGCACGATTCCGTCATCGCCGGTATCGATGTAGTCGTCGGAAATATGGACAAAGCGGCTTGAATCCACAACAATGCCGTTAGCGTGCGGACCTGGGTTTGCCTCGATCATCACATTGCGGACCGTCGCGTTCTCCGAATAAAGCAAATGCACTATAAACATAGGTGCGCCGATGATCCGGACATCTTCAACGAGTACGTTTTTCACGTTTATGAAATACACAAAGGACGGCCGCAGTTCTTTCGCGGCTGCACGTGATTCCTGCTCTGTGATCGGCGCCCCAGCCTCCAGCGATTTCAGCAGGTGATCCCAATGAGGGCCATTTGCGTTTTCAGCCTTGTCAGAGATGACCGGCGGCGGCCCATATGCCTTTCCCCAATCCGCATAAAGTCGGGTTGTTAAAATCCCGCGTCCCGTCACCGTCACATTCTCCGCATTGCGTGCTCCTATCAGCGCCATGGGTGCAAGTGCCTCGACCCCCAGATAACGGGTCTTCTCGAATGGTATTGCTGACACCGGGAAATCGACCGTTGCTCCTGCTTCGATATCGAGTGTCATGTTGCTGAACAGCTCGATAGGCCCGGTAGTGTACTTACCCGGAGGAACATAGATCGTGCCGCCTCCAGCAGCTTTCACAGCCTGAATCGCTCGCCGGAAGGCATCTGTCGCCGGGAAAGAAGCGTCTTTCCTGGCACCATAATCGATAATGTTGAACACTTGTTTCTCTGAAGTTATTGCCGGAGCGTTGGCGGCGGCGATGATTGATAGCGCAAGGACCATGCCGCATCGTGCTAGCGCATGGACGAAAGGCGTGCCGTGTAAGTTCACTTTGTTTCCTTTCGCGAGAAGCAGAGCGAAGCCTTTACGATTATGCTGTCAGGATCCCGCCGGCATTTCCGTTTTCGGTATGGTGGTCATCCGGCATTGAGGCTATTTACCTATTTCGGCTCGATCGCGATTACCCACAGGTCCGTTTGCCCCATGTTGTGACCGATATGGGTGCCTCCAAGCCGCCACACCACTTCACCGGTTCTTAAAGTGGAAGGTTGTTTTGTTCCGTTGGGCAGGGTGTGTTCCAGTTTCGCTCCCGAAAGCGCAACAACGACGCGATCATGATGAGTATGCTGCTGTTCAAAGGTTTGCGCGGGAATCTTGATATCGTATGCACGGGCATACTTATTTTCAAGCAGCATTTTATAGTTTGGAGGCAGGCCGGACATGCCCCAGGTTTCCGGGTTGCCCGCGGTCAAAAATTCGACGAGCACGAAACTCAACGGTGAGGATCCATCGTTCTTTATTATTCCGGGTTGGGCTGTTTGCGATACAGTTTCACCGCGTTTGATGGTTTCTTGCTGAGCCGTTCCACGGGCCGGGATGACTTCCGCTTTATCTCCTGTAAGGTATACGACCATGCTCGGCTTATCGGGCAGAGATGCTGTCTCGCCGGGCGCGAGAGTTTCCTCGATAACTAATACCTTTTGATTTCTTATTTTCTCGACGCTAGTGGCCGCCAAGGCGGCGGGTACGACGATCAGCGAGAATGCAAACCACGCAATGAAAGTCCGATGACGCATGTGATCTCCTCCGGTTAACGCCAACGATAGGCGATGTCGGGTCCGAATAAGCAAAGTCCCTAGCGAGAATTCCTAGGGACGTGCTCTTGGTGTTTGCAGCGCACCTTTGCCGTTGACGGGTAGGTTATTTCCCGCCGACCACGATCGTGATTTCGACGTCGCCCGTGAACGAGTGTCCTCCCTCGTTCTTATCTACGACCCGATAGCCGTGAGCCGGCAATTCAGCTCCATCTTCAAGCTTAAAGACAAAGTCCCCGTAATTCACGGTTACTTCGACCCCAGAGGAGAATACGGTCCGCTGTACGAGGAAGTCCTTCGTAAGGAACTGGTGACTCAGAAGTTCCTCGAATGCCAGGCGGCGGTGATGCGGCGTCATTACGGCATCTATACTCTTGAAAGTGTCCTTCCAGGCCCAATATTCCCGATTCGAAAATGTCCAGCTGGACTCATCCCCGTAGAGCAGACCGCGCAGGAACTTTGTCGGCCACGGCTCACGATTGTATCCGTATTGGTCTGTGCCGTAGTCATAAGGGCTTCCGTGCTGGCGGTACAGGAGGGCGCACTCGTGATAGACCATCCCATATAGCGGCACCTCGACGCCTGCCCAATTGCTAGGGTGTTCATCATAGTATGAAACCTGCCCGAGGTTCCAGTCCTGGGGAGGACCTTCGGCGCCGAGGACGAGGCTTGCGCCTGTAGCGACCTTCATTATATTCAGCCTTTGCTCGCGGCATTCGCTGCGAGTGAGGGGATGGCGCGAATCATAACATTCCACCAGGGACAGGCCACCGATGGTATCCAGGTAGATCGTATTCGGATCTAGAGCTTGCTTGTAATATCCCACGTTGTGCTCAATCAGCTTTACAGCGCAGGTAGGGCATATCTCCTCGGAGTGGCCCCCTTCCGACGAAAAGCCGCTTACCAGCGCGCCCTCGGCGTCTCGGATGATATATTTTTCGTTGTATCCGGGCGAGTTCAGATCCAGGTTCCTGTAGTTATCGAAGAGTCCGGCAAGGAATCCGGCGGATTTCGCAGCCTGTATGGCGGCGGCGAGCTTCTCGGGCCCGCCTGCTTCCCTATTCACGGGCAGCTCATCGATGGGCCTATAGTTGTCGTAGCCCATCTGGCCCCATCCTGCGATGCGGATTACGGCGTGTTCCAGCCCAAGGTTGTTCTTCATATCATGGATGATTTCTGTAAGTTGATCGAAGCTGGTGAGCAATGAGTGATAGCCGTCATAAATGGCGCTGGATTGGCCCTGGTATTGAGGCTCAAGAGGATGGTTGGAAACCATCATCATCTCGAAATTGGGCGCTCCGATAAGTTTTGCCACCTCGGGATTTGCTGTGATCTTCTCCTTCAACGATACGAACTTGCCTGTCTTTTTCGCGTAACTGCGGTAGGTCTTGCACATTTCGACGTACCCACCGTGTGGCTGAAAGATGTAGCGGGCGACGCGGGCGTATCCAAGCTCGCCCTTAACCGACCCCCAGATGGGCCAAATGGTGCAAAGCCGCGGAGCAAAGGATGCTTCATTCTCGCGCACGCTTCCGTTGGCCGCGGGAGGTTCAGGCGGACGAACATCGTTCGCAATGAGCCCGTAGGATACGTCGTCTGGTGTTTCAACGATACATACAAATGAGCTATCACCCTTCTTGGCGCCAAACCACGGCATCGAGGGGCTCGAAGAGATACGCCCCCAACCGGCAATCCGCTCCCATACCCAGTTGAGATATCGAAAATAGCCCTGGTCGAAACGTGTCGGGATGAGGAGCCCCTGCTCCTGGGGCATGGTGATGTAACCATCATCCGTCACCGTGCGTACCGGGAACAGGCGCAGCGGCCATTCAACGGATACTACCGTCCAATACTGCGAGCCATTTTGAACTTCCTGGACCTCGAAGATGAGATCCGAACTGTTCTTCGCCATCAGGATCTTAAGCACCGCAGATAAGTGGTTGCCTGGATCGCGATCTTCGCGGCCTGGCGTTATCCGCGTCCGGAACTCCGATAACGAGAGATGAAAGCCGGTGTCACCAGAAGTTAGCGGAGTAATTCTTTTTTGAGAAGCAGAACTCAGCGGGAGGGATGTGGATTCACCATGCTTGCCTCGAAGGTGAATGCTTCCCGCACTGTTTTCCCAGGGATCCGACGACCATGTTTCTTTGCCGACAAGATCCTCGACAGTCAACGTAAGCGTATCCGGCCGCAAGCGGATACGAAGCCTTCCGTTTTCCGTGACCCAGTCTTCAACCGGGCTCTCTGCCACCCGGTCAATACCTCTGTCTTCCCCTGTTGTCCCGGATTCTTGAAGCGATGTCTCCTCGCCTCGGCCCAGAGTTGCGGCGCCCGCCCCTAATAAGCCGGCGGCCCCAATTACACCCATATCTTTGAAGAGCTTGCGACGCGAAATAGACCTGGTCAATTCAATCTCCTTGTTCAGCCCTAGTAAGCACTCTGGGCGTGCCGGTTTGTGTTCAGTAGTGCAACTTCAGCGAGAACTGCAGGATGCGTGGATCGTTGGCAGAGGTAATCCTCCCGTAGCTTGAAGAGGATACAGTCGCGACCGGCGCCAGGTAGTTCGGGTGGTTAATTGAATTGAAAGCATCCGCCCGCGCCTCCAGCTGATATCGTTCTCTGAGAATGGGAAAAGAGCGGCTCAGAGACATGTCCAGGTTGAACTGAGGGGAGGCGCGGTATGCATCGCGGCTAAGATTGCCGAAGGCGCCTAGCGCGTTTGGCGTAACCGCCGCCGGGTTGAACCGCTGATGTGTGGCTCCCAGCTGGGAAACATAGCGGGAAACTCCAGCGACTACATTCGGGCGGTCCAAACCGTCGCCGGTCAATGAGTTGTCCGTTCCCGTCAGAACGTTCACAGGTAGCCCGCTGGCCACGCGAAGCAGCGGTGCAAATTGCCAACCGCGAACCAATCGACTCACCAGGGGATTGCCGAATCCTGGACTGGTGCCGACAAATGAGGCGTTAACCAGATGACGGATATCGAAGTCGCAATTACCTCGATCCTGGTTCCGCCCTGCGGGAATCGCCTGGTTTTGGTATTGCGGGTTGCCCACATTTCCCTGAAAATCTCCATCGCTGATGCAGTGGGAGAACGTGTAATTTGCCAGAAAAGTGTATCCTTTGCTAAAGCGACGCTGGATGGATGCGAGCAGCCCATTGTATTCCGAATTCGCACCGTCATCCGTGATGACGACTTGCGCATAATATTGACCCTGGGCCGGATTCTGCAGATATAGGACCCGCCTTTGAGCCGTATTCTTCGTAGTGGAGCAGGCCGAACTGCCACACTTACCCGGAATATATACGGAGGGATTAATATCGTCACTTAGCCAAAGGTGGGTCGTTTTATTTCCAAGATAGCCGACAGACACTAGCCATTCCCTAGCGATCTGACGCTCGTAACTTGCGTTCCACTGCGCCATATACGTGGTCTTGAGGTTGAGTGGAATGAAGCCATAGGTCCCAGCTGTCGGGAATGCAGTGGTTGACACGGGCGGGTACGGCAACGGGTATGGGTTACCGCCTGGATAACCCGCCCACGGATTACTCAGCGGCCCCGGACTGGTCAAAGTGATTTGAGTACCGTAAGGAGAATTGGTAGTCAAGCGCTCGGAGTAATACTCCTCAGGCGTATCGTAAAGAATCCCGCCTCCCACCCGTAAGGTATCTCTCCCGTCTCCGTGAGGGTTAACAATGACTCCGGCGCGTGGGGAGAAGTTCAGCTTCCGGTCATTTGTGAAGGCCTTGGGAATGCCTGGATCCCCGTAAAAAAACATCCCTGCGGGAGCATTGACATAAACGCTGCTATGTTGGTTCGCAGCAAAGGCCTGCGGGCTAAACGAGTTACCCCGTCCAAAGAGATCTTGCGGGTACAACATCGGTTCCCAACGCAGTCCCGCATTTATCAAAAAGCGGCTGCTTACCTTATAACTGTCCTGAACGTAAAGCCCAGGAATCGTCTGCCGGTAGACATTTATCTGCGCGCGGCTCTGACCAAACGAGTTCATGTCTCCGAGCAAAAAGTCGAGCAGAGGATCATTGGAGAATTGCCCATTGAAATTGAAGAGCCCGTTCTCGTTATAGTGGCCATTCAGGTTTTGTTGTGCGCGGATCATGTTCACGCCGAAGGCGAGCTGGTGCTTACCCCACAACAGATCTACATCATCTGCCTCCTGGAATGTATTGCGGTTAAATACGGCGGGAGCGCAGGTCCCGCAACTGGTAGAAAATCCATTTGTAACCACGAGCTGCATGCCTACCGGATCGTAGTTATACATCTTCACGCCGTAGTCGACGGCATTCGGTGTACTTGGGGCCGGACCTCGATTATCGCGAAGCCGGTCGGCTGTGAAATGAAAGGAATTCACGAATCGAGGACTGAAGGAATAAGTGTCGCCGACGGTAAATGTCTGCGAGCGCTCAAGGATGCCTGCGTTTGTGGCAACCAGGAGGTTCGTCGGAAAGTATGCTGCGGGCCCCCGCCAGTCGGCGACAAAGTAACGGGCGAATATAAGATGCTTCTGGCTACGGTTCCAGTCGCCGCGGCCGATGATCTGGTCCTCATTCCCTATCGTTGGAATGTTGTAGGTCACTTGGCCGCAAGGATTTGTCGCAACCGGAAGGTTTTTCACGATACTCAGGGCAGCTGGATCAAACTCTGAGGTAGGCACCTGCTTATTCGGATACGGTACTTTGGTAGTCGGATCAACAATCGTTCTGGCATTTCCATTGGATTGGCACGCAGCCGACTCGAGACTTGAGAAGTTGCCAGTCAGAGCCGCCGGCGTCGGTACAAACGCAGTGGTTACGAGCGGTAGCGTAGTTCTGGTTCCCTGGTAGCCAGCGAAGAAGAACAATTTGTCTTTGCGGATGGGCCCGCCAACCGTTCCGCCAAACTGGTTGCGACGTTCGGTATCCGGCAAGAGTGCGAAATAATTGCGCGCATTGAAGTCTCCATTGCGGAGGAATTCGAACAGCGTGCCATGCAGTTGATTCGTGCCTGACTTGGTGACCACATTGACCATTCCGCCCGGGCGAAGACCATTGCGCGCCGGAAGCACGCTGGTCTCAACGCTAAACTCCTGAAGGGCATCGGGGAATGGAAATGGAAGATTCACATTGGAGAAGCTATCGTTATTATCGCCTCCGTCAAGCACGTAATTGGTCCCATTGCCTTGGCTGCCCGCCACCGAAATTGCCACGGAACTCGGGTAGTTCTTGCTGCTGATCATGTTGCTCGCCGGCGCAGTTTCAGACGCGCCTGACACCAGGATTAGCTGCGTGGCTTGCCGCCCGTTGAGAGGGAGGTCTACGATTTGCTCCTGGTTGATGACCTGAGCAATTGAGTTGCTCCCGGTTTCGACCAGGCCTTCCGCCGCGCTGGTTACCTCTACGCTTTCCGCCGCCGTCCCAATTTCCAGGGTGGCGTTGAATTGGACGTCGGTTCCCACCTGTAGCACGATCCCCGTCTGCTCGTACTTCCTGAAGCCTGCGGCCGTGATGTCCAGAACATAGGGTCCGACGGGCAGATTTGGAAGACTGTAGGCGCCCTGAGCATCCGTCTTTGTAGTCCGTGTATAGCGGGTGTCGGTTTCCGTCATGCTCACCTGGGCGTTAGGCACAACTGCGTGAGATGAGTCGACAACCTGGCCGGTGATTTGCGCGGACGACACGGCTTGTCCTGTCAGCGGAGCTTGGCACAATAGAAAGAGCGAAACGATCGCGAGCGCCAACCAACATCTTGCGACTAAGCTCTTGAATGTCATTGTTCCTCTTCCCGGCGCCCTTACCGCGCGCAGATTGACGCTGCGCATACATGTAAATTGGACTTTGGCACAAGTTCTCGAGTTCCTTCCCAGAGTTCGCCGCTCCATCTCACCTCCGACGAAACTGATTGGTTAACCTTGGAATATAGACGCTGCAATCCGCTTCTTTCCGGAGCAACAGGGATGGTATTGAGGTCTTACCTACAATGTCAAGGGATTTGACGATATCTCTACCCTCTACCACAACAACGGCGACCGAACGTTTTCAGACCTGACGTTTCAGAGTTGGGTCGGCGTGAACCCTCAGGACCTCGACTGGGGAGCTTATGGACATGGAATAACCCGATGGTTCTGGTCAATCTGGCCAAAAACGCAAACTACTGGCTGGAAGTGCGCCTGATCTGCGTGGGGCCAAACCGCGATGCAATTGGTGCAAGAGTGACGGTGCGGGCAGGCGAGCGTCCCTGGGTTGACGAAGTACGCAGCGGTTCAGCTACACTCCAGCAAAGACTTCGATTGCATTTCGGTCTGGGCCGGAGATCGAAGGTGGATGGCATTGAAGTACGATGGCCCAACGGGCGCAGCGAAGTCTTTAACGGCTGCGAAGGAGATCGCCTCCTCACTTTGCGCGAAGGCTCCGGACACGCCAAGCGTTAGCGGAAACCTCGCAGCGTTTAGTGAGCATCGTTCTTGATGCGCTCTTCTTCCATCGCCTGTTTCGATTCTGAATCGCTCGCGCTCTGCATCAGTGCGTATATATTTGCATTTCGTTGTGCGCGTCGTCGGGCTTTCCTTGCGCGCGATAAGCGCCGGCGAGATAGAAGTGTATGGTGGGCTCATTGGGTGTCCGCTTTTTCTGCCAGCACCCAATCCGGCACCACTTCCGCAGGTTTACCCAGCGCAATCAAGGCCCTCGCTCGGTCCGCGGGTGCCTGCATCAGATCAGAGCACTGCGCAATGGCGCCGTTCAGTTCCGTCATCGCCTGCTCAGGCGAACCATGCATGTGGAGCAGGCAGTTCGCCATTTTCCAACGAGCCTGAGAATTATTGGGATCATTGATGCGTTCCGCCTGGAATTCATTGCGCGCGGACTCCCATATCCCGAGCGTCCAAAATTCGTCTGCAAGATGTCCATGCGTGCCCGGCTGCTGCGGAGCAATTTCGACCGCCTTTTTGTACGCTCCTAGCGCTCCATCGCGGTTCCCCATGCTCTGCATACCTCGCCTGCAGTAATCGAGAATTGTACCCCTTCAAAAGATTCGATTCCGCGTCGTTCTGCCGTTCTCCGAAGACTGGCAGCTTCAGTATCTCGCTATGCATCAGAAAAAATAGAGGAAAGGAACGGACGCGGAGGAGAGAGGCTGGTGCACTGGAGTGACTTATTCACGAGAGCGACGGCCTCCAGCGGCAGCCCTGTGCCTAATGCCGCTGCGGTCTTCGCGCATCCTGACGATGAGACGATTGCACGGGGAGCTCCGACCCACCTCACAACACATTTCTCCATTGACGACGCCACGGCTCCATCCGGTCTCATGCATTCGCATTCGCGCGAGGTATACCGGCGCGTGCAACGGAGGCACTCAACCAAGCGGAGTCTGCGATTGCATGCGCCTGACGGTCCTTAGTTTTGTATTTTCTTTTGCTGCGTTAGGCCGTCGCGCGGTGGGCGCAAATTGATTCCGCGGGCAGACCGGCTCGTGGTTCGCTGGACGATAGGCGCAGTCCGCGATCGTGGCTTCGAGATGCTGCGGCTCTCGATCGAGTGCGCCACGCAGCTCTTTGGACCGGGCACTCGCTACGTGGTCTGCGTCAACTCACTCTCAACGGACGAGGCGCAGAAGCGTACCGGACGATTGCCTGCGGAGGTTGAATGGCGCCCGGTGACCAGGACCGATGTTCCCGACGTGTTGCAATCCTATTTCGATGACAGTCTTATCGAAGGCATGGGCTGGAAGCTTGTGCCTCTTCGCGTTTACCCGGAGTGCTATGAGCTCGCGCTCGACAACGATTGCATTCTGTGGCGGCTTCCTGAGGGCATGAAGCTGTGGTTGCAGTCGGCGGGTGGATGCCTTTTCGCGGAAGATGTGCAGCGATCGCTTGGCAGCTTCGACGCAATCTGTCCGCCTGGCGCATTCAATGCCGGCATCCGCGGCCTGCCGCCGGGGAGAGACCTGCGCCTGACATTACGCCGCGCTTTGCTCGATGCCCAAGCCGCGAACGACCGGCCCATGGAACTCTTCCCTGAGATTGAAGAACAGGGCCTGCAAACGGCGGCCATCTGCTACTATCATCCCTTATTTCTGGTTAAGACAATTGAGGTCAGCATCTGTTCTCCCTTCTGGCCCGGCTCGCCGGAACTGGGCACATGCGGCGCTCACTTCGTGGGTATGAATGCCGCGCACATCCCTTGGAATTACTACGATCGCCCTGCCGACCTCTGGCTTAAAGAGCACTGGCAGCGCACTCGTCCTGCGCTTTATGAGAAGGCCGATCTTCCCTTTAGCGACGTCTTGCCGTAAAGAAAAGCTTCTCGATTCCCCGTGATTGTGCCTCATGCGGCGGGATTATGAGCTGCACAAACTCCGTGCTGCCGGCCCGCGTTCTCCGGTTCTTTCTTTGGTTCCACTACCTGCATCTCGGGCGGATCGGAATCCACTTCATTTACTCGTTTACCGCAGCCGGCTTGGGGCTTGTGTTTGCTGAATCAATCTTTTCGCATTCCAGCATGGTGGAGCGGAAGAATGAAGATTTGCTGCGGGAGCTTGTTCCGCAGTACCCGGTCATTGGACTGCGCTGACCCGGCAGGTTTCCCCGGGGCAGACAGTCCTTATCGAAAACAGTGTTGGTGCTCGATAATCAATCGCCCTCCCCCCCCCCCTCTTAATATCAGCAAGAAAAACCCTGAGGAGAGAAAACATCATGGCACAAAGTGAGCGACAAGGAACGGGACATCACCCACACAAGAGCAGCGAAGAGCCTTACCCGTATCCTGAGGCTCCAACAACGCGCAATGAAAGCAGAGAGAACTCCGGTTCCCATCGCGCGAGCGAGAGGAGCGAAAGTTCCCGAGAGTCTGAAGGCGAGCGGGACAGCGGCAGGCACAGTTCAGAAGAGACTCATCGCTCCTCCCGCAGCCAATCGGGAAGCGAAGGTGAATCGGACCTGAAGAGTCGCGAATATCGCGCCCCGGGCGGTGAAATTCACCACCACACCACAACCTATATGGAGCAGCATGAGGGAGAAGGCGGTTCCAAGCGCGGGAGCGCAAGCGAAACCGGCCGCAAGGAAAGCAATGCCGGCGAGAGCGGCGGCAGAAAAGCGTCCTAGACCCATTCCTGAACTTTTAATGAAATAAATATTGGATCAGGAGGGATGAGCCGCAACGCTCATCTCTCCTAAGAAGTCCTTCTTCAGTTCCGCCAATTGACCTGACCCCGACGCTCTCACCTCAGGAGCCGCGACTGTGTTTCACTTGACCGTGTGCTTTCGTATCGTTTCGTAAACACTCTTTGATGGTATGCTAGCCGAGGTTCGGACGGAGCAATCTGAAAACAGATGCCCCGCCCACGGCCCGCTGTGAGGACCTCCACATTATGCGCACCGATGTGAAAACCTTATCGGAGATCAAGGGCCAGCCGGCTGTTTGGCAGCAATGTTTGCAAGATCTTCAAGCCAAAGATCTCCAGCAGTTAGCAGCAGGTCATCCTGCTGCGGAAATTGAATGGGTATTTATCGGGTGCGGTACAAGCTTCTATCTTGCTCAGGCAGCAGCAGCCAGCTTCACACTCTTGTTGACTGCCGCAGCGCGGGCCGTACCTGCCTCTGAAGTGCTCTTGAAACCTGAACTGGTTTTCCCCCGAGGCGCGAAATCCTATTACCCGGTGCTCATTTCTCGTTCAGGCCACACGTCTGAGATTTTGGATGTTGCTGAATCTTTGAACCATCGGAGCGTTCCATTCCTTGCAGTAACCTGCGATGGCCGGGAACTGGCGCGCTTGACCGACCGGTTGCTGAAATTGAACCTCGAAGAGCAAAGCACGGTGATGACATCGTCCTTCACCTCCATGCTGCTCGCACTTCAATACCTCGCCGCCACGCTTGCAAGCAATCGCGCCTTCATAGAAGCACTGCAACAACTGCCAAACCATCTAGTACGATTGCTGGATACTTACGACGAGGACGTCGCCCGGTTCGCACAGCGCCCCTTTGAGAACATAGCGATTCTCGGCCAAGGCCCCCTCTACCCTATCGCTTCCGAGTCGGCGCTCAAAGTGATGGAGTCTTCCTCCACGTTTGCTCAATACTTTCACACGCTCGAATTCCGCCACGGACCGAAATCCATTGCCGGCCCCTCGACCCTCATCGGAGCGCTGATTTCCGAATCCGGTTATGAGGCTGAATCCGCTGTTCTGCTTGAGATGAAAGAATTAGGCTCGCAAATCTTCGCGGTGGTGAACGCGGCGACAGCGCCCTTGCGCAAGAATGCCGATCTGCTGATTGAGCTGAACCTTCCCGTACCCGAACTCGCGCGGCTAGTGATGTATGTAGTTTGGGGGCAGCTACTTGGGAGCTATCGTGGACTCGAGAAAGGCCTCAATCCTGATAAGCCTAGAAATCTCAGCCGGGTCGTTACCATCTAGGAACGCAAATGACTGGGAAAGCAAATGAGCCGGTTTGACATCACCATTGCCGGAGAGATCAATCTCGATCTTATTCTTTACGGATTGCCGGAACAGATGCCGTTGGAGCGCGAGTTGCTCTCCGACTCGTTCGTTCTTACTCTGGGCAGTTCATCGGCGATCCTGGCCCACAATCTCGCTGCTCTTGACGTGAAGGTTGGCTTCGCTACCAGGATCGGCTCCGATCCTTTGGGAACAATCGCTCTCGAGCGATTGCAAGAAGCCGGTGTCGCCCTCTCTTACGCCGCGCCTGTTCCCGGCGAACAAACCGGGGTGACGGTTCTGTTGCATCACGGCAAGACCCGGCACATCCTGACCTATCTGGGCGTCATGGAGAAGATGACCGCGGCGGAGATCGATCTGCCGTTCTTAGCTTCCAGCCGCCACTTTCATATCTCTTCCCTCTTTTTGCAAAAGAGTTTACAACCCGATCTTCCCAACCTATGTCGCGAGTTAAAGCGGCGCGGGCTCACGCTGTCTTTGGATACGAACGATGATCCTACCGACCGGTGGGACGGAACGCTGGACGAACTGCTTCCTCTGGTCGATTTGCTGTTGCCCAACGAGAGCGAGGCCAAACGCATCGCCCGGACCGGCGATCTGGATAAGGCCATTGGCTTACTGGCGCAGCGTGTTCCCATCGTCGCGGTGAAGTGCGGGCCGCGTGGCGCGATCGTTCAAAGTGGAGATGGCCGATGGACTGTGCCTCCGCTGAATGTAGACCCGCTAGACACCATCGGAGCCGGAGATAGCTTCAATGCGGGATTTCTGATGACCTATATCGCCGGGCTTCCACTGAAAGAATGTGCGGCCGCAGGGAATGCCGCGGCGGCGCTTTCCACGTTGCGTTCAGGTGGAACCGAGGCCTTCCGCGATTCCGCTCTACTCTCCCAGTTCTTGCAGCAGCATCCTACGATTCTCAGGAAATGATGCGGAGCTGACGATATCCAAGAAACATGTTTTAGACGACTACGATTTCCACGCCTGTCAGAGTTGGATCCAGGAGGGACCCGCTACGAGGCGAGAGCGACTTATCTCTGCCCATATAAAGCCAATCAAGCGACCATGTAGGAAAGCAGATGCTCGCCTGTCTATATCCAATGTACACTCGCCCACAGTAAGGTATGAGGATGCATTTCACCAGAACGCTCACATCTACCGCTTTCTTCGCCTGCTCAGCGCTTTCGTTTTACGGTCAGGTCCCATCCGGATCGACAGCCAAGCTGCTGATTAAGGCAAACGAAGCGGACGGACACTACAGCGTCTCCATTCCCGGAGCATCCCGACCGGTGCTGCAGGCCGGCTCTGCCATCAAGATAGATGGAGTATGGCTGAAAGCATCGGACTACCCCAGGCACACTGTCTCTCGACAGACTGCGTCGGGCGACTTAGGCCCAGCCGATGACATGACCATTACGTATTCCGGACGCAAGGATGCACCCGAGGTTCTGGTCAGTCTCCGTGCCTACCAGAACCAGCCCTTCGGCGAACTGCAGGTGACCGTGAAGAATACGACCTCAAAGCGTCTCCACGTAGAAGAAATTCGCTCCGTGGACGGCGACGCGAATTCGTTAAGCTTGGGGGGCTCTCATGCGGACGAGCGCGTCCTTTCAGACAGCTTCAGCGAAGATCGCCCGGCCATGAAGATTCATGACTTCATCGACCCGGTACATGGCATGCACCGCGCTGTGGGGAGCCAGATCGTCTATAACCTGACCAGCCATCGTAGCTGGTTTGTTGGGACACTTACGTCGGACAAGTTCCTTACCGTTGTTCGGCTGCATGTCTCCCCCGATGCCCCCCGGAATCTCGCTTCCTATGAGATTGACGCAACCGGGACGACGGAATTGCTGGACGAGAATTCTCTAAGAAATTCCCGGCCGCAAGACCACGTGATGCTGAGTCTGCCGCTGGATCCCGGTACCATGTTGAGCTCGGAACGAGTGCTATTTAGTATCGGCGACGATCCCATTACGCAGCTTGAAACCTACGGGCGTTTGATTCGCGATCTCCATCATGCCCGCGTGACGGCGCCGGTCGCCCTCGGCTGGTGGAGCTGGACCGCATATTATTTCGGGCTGAACGAAGGCACCGCCACAACGAATGCGTTATGGCTCGCGCAAAACCTCAAGTCTTACGGATACACATTCTTCCATATAGATGAGGGGTATCAGTTTGCGCGCGGCGAATACGTCACCCCCGATGCCGATCTGTTCCCGCATGGTCTCGCGACCCTGGAGCGAAAGGTGACCAACCTCGGGCTTACCCCGGGGATATGGACAGCCCCGTTTGAAGTTTCACAGCGCTCCTGGGTCTTCACACATCATCCCGAATGGCTGGTAAAAAACACCAAGGGAGAGCCGATCCACATTGGGACGGTATCGCAGAAGACCAGCTATACGCACTCGACACCACAGATCCCGGAGCACAGCAGT
>CAWDNI010000021.1:0-214757 GCA_963803615.1 uncultured Acidobacteriaceae bacterium | reverse complement strand
CAGCCCGCGTTGGGGATCGAAGCTTATATCTCCCGGTCCGAGGCCAATCTCGCCGATGTTTAACACCCGGCCCGTTTGCATATCCACGGCAACGATCCGGCGATTTTCACAGGCGGAAAAGAGCCGCCGGTGAGCGCTGTCGATGGCCAGTCCAGTGGGACCAAGGCAGGAGCCGGTGGACCATGCGGCCGCCACTTTCCGCGAAGCCGCATTGAGCAGTAAGATCTGGCCTCCGCCGGATCCAGATACCGGTACGGTCACAAATACCCCTCCCTTGCCATCCGCCAATGCAGCGCTTCCCCTGCCGGGAAGAGCGACGGTGCCGGTGACCTGATTGGACAATGCATCGATCAGGGTTGCACTGTGGGCGTGCGCATGAAAAACAAACAGCGTTCCGGTCACCGGTTCAATCACCAGCGCGTCCGGATCGAGGCCGGTATCCACCGAGGCGACGATCCGGAATGTCGATCGATCAAAGACTCGAACCACGCCTCGCGTGCCGTTGGTTACGTCCGTGACATATCCGTACTTCCCGTTTGCGCCCAGAGCAACATCGCGGGCATCGATCATACCTTTGACTTCGCCGGCTTCCCTGCCGGTATTGGTATCCACGGCCATCAAACGATCGGTGCGCGGGATGTAGAGCAGATGGGCGGACGAGTCTATTCGCAAATTACCCCAGCCGCCCTCCCCACCCAAATTCCATTGACCTTCGACTCGATAGGCAGGCTGATTATGGGACCGGGTGGCATGGAGGAAAGAGTGCGTCAGGAGAATCACGAGAAATGCTGGTAAATATAGGACGCGAAATTTCACGCTAACCACCGATGAGTTTAGAATTTTGCAAATCTAAATGTGTATCGGCGGCCGGCAAAGCCGGCCGCCGAACCATACTTCTTTCCGGTTTCTACTACTGGAATTGGAAGGCGCTGGTCAGATCTCCCAGAGCGGGACTGTTGGTAGGCACGTAAGGATTGTTGGCAGCGGTGATTGGATCGGGAAGGTTGTCACGGCTGCGGCCGCTGATTGGCTTGAGGGTCCAGTTCTTCTCAATAAACTTGATGATTGAAACGTGATCCCCGTACTCATGAGAGACAATGCCGCCCGTGGAATAAGGTGAAACCACGAGCAGTGGAATGCGGGTTCCGTCACCGAAGAAGTCGACTGGCTGAATGTAACCCGAATCATAGTACCCCCCGCCCTCGTCCTCAGTGATGAAGATTGCGGTGGTGGCCCAGAGCTTCGGATTGGCTTGGACCTGATCGATAATCTTCTTCACGAAGCCTTCGAAAAGATCAAGCTTAGAAGAGGCCGGATGGCCATCATTAAAGCCGCTCGGTTTTACGATGGAAACAGCCGGAAGGCTGCCCAAGTCGATGTCCTCATACAATTCGCTGGTGTCGTTGATGTGGGCTTCGCGCACCGCCGGATTGCTCATGACCTGCGCCTGATATTGGAATGGGTTACAGATGTTGCAATACTGGTCGTAGGGATTAGCGCCGGTGGGATCGCTGACATAGAGATCCCAGCCTTCACCGTAGTACTTCCATGAAACCGAGGCGGCAGTCAAGTCGTCGCCGATGCTGGGTTGCGTTACCGGAGGTATAGTGTAGGGCGAATACTGGCTTGCCAAGCTTCCGTCGCCGTTGAAGCCGGGGTTATAGTTGTTCACCAGGTAGTAGTCACCTGACTTGCAGTTAGAATCCACAGGCCGGTTGAGCGATTGCAGATAATTAGTGACCGCTGCAACACCCGGCTGGCTGATATCGCCGCAATTCACGTAGCTGCCGCCTGAGTATCCATCCTGATCGTAATAATTGTTGGTGCCGGGCTGCGGGTTGGGATTCTCGATCTGATTGGCCGGAGGCGCCAAGGCGTTGCCGTTGCCGTCGCTGTACCAAATCGCGTCCGCAAAGCCGAACATGATGTGATTCGCGCCGGTGCCCCCCATCACAGATTGATGGAAGTTATCGTTCAGCGTGTAGTTGTCCGCAAGATACTTTAAGTAAGGAGCGTCGCCCTTGGCCATGTTGTAGAAGCCCATGGACGCTGAGCCTTCGCCGGTGGATTGATCGTTGAAGCCAGCGGGCTGCGCGGCTCCGTTGCTACCCGTACCGACCGAGGTTTCTACCCAGGGGAACAGATCGTTCCGGCAGCCGCTGGGGTTCTTCGACGTAGCGTAATCGGGATTGCAATCCGTCTGCTGCCACATCTGGAAAAAGCGGTGCACCGGGCTCGCGGTATAAGCATCGTAAGGAAGATTAGCGCCCGTCAATTGGAAGACGCCCTCGCCTGGATTAGTTGCATTGGCGATACGCGTGTCGATTGCGCCCGAGGGCAGACCCGTAGCCCCGGTCAGCAGATATTTGTTGTATCCCTTAGCCAGACCCTGGTCTGCGATGCGAGCGACTTTGAGGGTTTGGAAGGGAGCAGGATGACTGTCGCTGGCGTTGGTAGGGCCACCGGCCAATGCAGGTGGGATCGGAGTATAGATGCTTCGATCCTGTGGACTGGTGGTGTAGAGGCCATTCTCGTCGGTGGTGTTGTCCTGTGCCGAATACTGCGCGGACCAGGAGTAGTTCGGACCGGGATTGCCGTTCAAATCCACGATTCCCTTCGAGAGCAAATTCCAGACATGCTGTCCGGATTTGGGCTGATAGGTCGCGAAGACGTGATCAAAGGTGCGGTTCTCGCCGATGATTACAATGACATGCTTGATCGGCGTAGTGGTGTTTGCGTCATTACTTGCAGTCTGGGCATAAGCGGGGACAGAAAATCCAGTCATCGCTTGCAATGCAGCGAGCATCACCGCACAGCATTTCAATGTCCGGGTGGGAGCATTGAGAGTTCGACTCTTTTTCAAGGTGTTGATCTCCGGATTTATTGGGATTTGCCAGCATGCGAAACAACCATTGTGGCGTGCTAAGCGTAGGTCACCTGCAGTATTCCGTTCTTGAAGCGCTCGTGAATTTGCAATTAATTTTGGAGAGCGTGATTTCTTTTCGGTCGAGACGACAAGCTCAGTTACCTATGACTTTGTATGGACGCATCATCTCGTTGTCTTCATGTTCCAGAATGTGGCAATGCCACACGTAAAGCAGTTCTTCGCCGGATGCGATTTCGGCTCCTCGCGGCAAGTCAAAACGTTGGATTACGCGCGTGACATAGCCGGGATAGGACTTGATGGTATCTTTCCATGCCGGCCTCTCATTTCTCTCCGGCGGGATGGGGCGGCCGGTAAGCACAAGCTTTCCCGATTGTTGATACGCCTGAACGTCGAAGGCCTGGCGGTTAAGCACCTGGAAGCGTACCAGATGGATATGGAGCGGATGTACATCTCCGGTAGCATTTGCGAAAGACCAAATCTCCAAACTGCCCGCTTTCGGATCTTCAGTGATCGGCTCATGCCAGCGGGCATTTCCTAACAGACCGATCTCAACGTAGCCATCGGAAGCACGTTCTCTTTCCGTGACCCAGAGCAGACGATCGCGTACCGCCAGTGTGGGGTCGAGAGGTTCGAAGGGAGCAAGTTGCGCGGGTAGAGAGCTTGAGTCCTCCCCTGACAGGGGCTTAATCACCTTGAAGAGCATGACTTGCGACGCAGTAACTTGGCCACCCATGGCATACGGCGCCGGCGCATCGTTGATCAGGGAAAACATTTTGTCTTTGAAACCGGAGAAATCCACGATAATGTCCATACGCTCGCCCGGAGCGATTAACAGATAGTGCAGCGGGAGCGGCGCCGGGAGGAGGCCGCCATCAGAGCCGATCTGCTGAAAAACAGGAACATCAGGCGACTTATCCAAAATCCTGCCTGCTGAATCTGAGTTATAGAGGCGTAAGTGATAGAAGCGCGCGTTCGCCGCGTTGAGCAGACGGAACCGGTATTTTCTAGGCTCGACTTCAAGGAACGGCATGGCTTTGCCATTCACGCAATTGATATCGCCAAAGATCTCCTGAATCCATATGGGATGCGGACCGTTGACGGCCGTCGGATAAAGCAGCCCGCCATCCGCTTTAAAGAGACGGTCCTGCAGCATGAGTGGAATTTCAAACTCGCCGCTGGGCAGGTGCAGCGCATCCTCAACTTCATCGCGAATCAGGTAGAAGCCGGATAACCCGGCATAGTTATTCAGCCTGGTAATTCCCAGACAGTGATCGTGATACCAAAGCGTCGTGGCTGGTTGATCGTTGGGGTAAAGCGAAGGCCGGGAGTTGAAGCATGGCCCTTGCCCTCCTTGGGCGGTAAACCACGCCTCGGGATATCCATCATCCGGCGGCATAACCGCAGCCCCGTGAAGGTGGGCCACATTACGAACTTCAGGAAGAGAGGCTTCCGCGCCATGAATCGTGTGGTCGACGGGCAAGAGGTGCTTGGCAGGCAACTTACTCGTCCACTGAACAGAAATGGGATCTCCGCGATGCGCCTCAATCGTCGGCCCGGGCCATAATCCGTTGTAACCCCAAAGGATGGTCGGGGGCAGGTCGCGGTGAACCTTCTGACGAAATTGACACATCTGAATTTCGATCGGGGTGTGGCTCCGGGGACGAATCAACGGCGGCACCGGCAACGCATCCACGTAAGGAGCGAGGGCCACACCACTCCGCACCGGCTCCGGCGAAGCCATTTTCCCGGGTGCCTGGGCAGCTCCGCGTATTCCCTTTTCCAGAGCGAGTCCAGCCGCCGTGTAGGCTGCACTCTGTAACAACCGGCGCCTGTTCAGCATCTCTCCCCAATCACCTGGCGAGAGTTTAGACACCGAAGATTACTGGCAAGTTAAGAGGCGCCGCTTCGACACTCTATCCGGCACATCACATAGGTGAGGAAAACGGCGCCGAGTCCTCCAGGACAGCGAGGAACTCCCGGACGCGTTTTTCTACCGAGTACCCGGCGCGAGGCAGCAAATCCGAAAGAATGGCTATTGAATCCGCTCCGGCGTCGAGCACCGCGAGCGCACTGGACAGATTGATGCCGCCGATGGCGACCAGAGGCTTGGAGGTTAGCCGGCGCGCTTTGCGGAGTTGCTCAAGCCCGATCATCGGGTCAGGATTCTGCTTAGAAGTGGTGGCAAAGACCGGGCCAATGGCAAGGTAATCCGCGGGACTATCATCAGCCGCCCGGAGCTGGAGCTCATTATGCGTCGATACTCCGACGATAGCCGGCCGCCCGAGAATATTGCGGACTTCAGCCGGAGCCATATCTTGTTGACCAACGTGCACCCCATCGAATCGAGCGGCGAGAACGAGCGCGACACGATCGTTGAGGATCAGGCAGCTATCGGATGCGGGAAAGATGCCGCGCAGAACAGAGGCGCGCTCCAGCACTTCGCTGTCAGTCCCATCTTTATCGCGATACTGCAGGAAACGAACGCCACTCTCGCGCAGGCCGCGGGCAAAATCCTCGATCGAGATGCCGGCCCGCGTGAGCAGGCCCGCATCGAGGATGGGATAGAGGCGAGGCAGGCGGGAGAAGATAGCCATCGATGCGGGTACTTATATGAGCGGTTCGCGGAGGGCCTTTCCCCGCTCGAAAAACCGCTCCATGAATTTGGTGTCGAAACGTCCTGCGCGAAATTCCGGATCCGCAAAAATACGGCGATGCAGCGGGATGGTGGTATGAATGCCCTCGACGACGAACATCTCCAACGCGCGCTCCATCCGAGCCATAGCTTCCTGCCGGTCTTTGCCGTGCACTACCAGCTTGGCGATCAGCGAGTCGTAATAGGGAGGAACGACGCCTTCGGCGTATTGCGCAGTGTCCACGCGGACACCGTTGCCTCCGGGAACGTTGAAAGCGGTGATCTTGCCGGCTGAGGGCGTGAATTTTTCCGGGTGTTCGGCGTTGATGCGGCACTCGATCGCGTGGCCGCGGATGGGCACTGCTTCCGGAATGATAGCGTCCAGCGGCTCTCCGGCTGCGATGCGGATTTGAGCCTTGACCAGATCGAGCCCGGTGATCATTTCGGTGACCGGATGCTCGACCTGAATGCGCGTGTTCATCTCGATAAAGTGGAGCTTACCCTCTTCGTCCATGAGGAACTCGACGGTGCCTGCGTTCTGATAGCCGATGAAGGTGAGGCAGCGCCTCAGAGTTTTACCGATCTCGTCGCGCAGTTTCTGCGTGACCTGGAGCGAAGGCGCTTCTTCAATCAGCTTCTGGTGGCGGCGCTGTATGGAACACTCACGCTCGCCCAGAGAAACAACCTTGCCATACTCATCGGCCAAAATCTGAAATTCGATGTGGCGCGGCCGTTCAATGAACTTCTCCATATAAAGATCGCCATTGCCAAAAGCATTGGCTGCTTCCGTATGGGCGGCCTGGAAGAGCTGCGGCAATTCGGCTTGCGAACGGACGACGCGCATACCGCGTCCTCCGCCTCCCGCGGAGGCTTTCAAGATGACCGGGAAACCTATGTCGAGGGCGCAATCCGATGCCTCTTCTTCACTCTGCAGCACGCCGTCGGAACCGGGAAGGATGGGCACCCTGGCTCGCTTCATTGTTAGACGAGCCTTTTCCTTTTCGCCCATGAGCCGGGTAACTTCAGGAGGCGGCCCGATGAACTTGACATTGGAGGCGCGGCAGACTTCCGCGAAGTTAGCATTTTCGCTGAGCAATCCATATCCCGGATGGATGGCGTCAACATCGGCGATCTCCGCGGCAGAAATGACCGCGGGCACATTGAGATAGCTCTCGGCGGAGCGCGGAGGACCAATGCAGATCGCTTCGTCGGCGAAGCGGACGTGGAGCGAGTTACGGTCCGCCTCGCTGTAGATGGCGACCGTGCGTATGCCCAACTCCTTGCAGGCACAGATGACACGGAGTGCAATTTCGCCGCGGTTCGCGATCAGAACTTTTCGAAACATAGATTTCAACGGGAACGAAGGGCAAAGAGAGGCTGGCCGTATTCGACGGGCTGTCCACTGGAAACGAAGCGCTTGACAACTTCTCCGGCTGCGTCCGATTCGATTTCGTTCATGAGCTTCATGGCTTCTACAATGCAGAGGATCTGGCCATTCTCAACCTGATCCCCAACTTTGACGAAGGCGGCAGCGCCAGGAGAGGGCGATTCGTAAAATGTGCCCACGATCGGCGACTTGACGATGTGCAATCCGGCATCTTCCTGGTCGGCCATCTCTGAGGTTGCGGACGCGGCGGATTCCTGAGTGGAAGGACGGTCGTGCGCCAGAGGCGGCTGCGAGCCGAGAAGCTGTCGAAGATGAGCCAATTCCGCCGCGGACGGCGCGGACGACTGAGCTTGCTGGCCGAATTTGATGCGGATCTTTAGGTCGCCCCGCTCGAAGTCGAACTCGCCAATGTTGTTTTCTTTGAGGAATTGGACCAATTCCTTCAGTTCGTTGCTCTCTTCAGGAGTCATCAATCTCTCGTCTACGATCGAGCTTGAGCTTATAACTGCGTCCAGGCCGTCGGTGTAGGTGTTAGCACGTGGGCGCCGTGTTGAGTAACGGCAACCATGTCCTCGATGCGGACTCCAAACTCGCCCGGGATGTAGACTCCGGGTTCGATGGTGATCACCATACCGGGTATAAGGGTTTGTTGCTGAGCCGCGGCAATGCGCGGCGGTTCATGGATTTCCAGACCGACACCGTGGCCCGTCGAATGCGTAAAGTGTTGCGCCAACCCCGCCTTGCGCAACACGCTGCGCGCCGCCTCGTCCACATCTCCACAGCTGACCCCTGGCTTGACGGCTTCGATGGCGGCCTGTTGCGCCTCCCGCACAGAATCATACGTGAAGCGCTCCCGGCGTGTTGCTTTCCCTAAAAAGAGGGTGCGCGTCATGTCTGAGCAATAACCCTTGAGAATAACACCGAAATCGAGGGTTACGAAGCCTCTGAGCGGCAGGCGCTTCGCGGTAGCGCGGCCATGCGGAAGCGCAGAACGCGGGCCGCTGGCGACGATGGTTTCAAACGACATTCCATCGGCTCCGTGCAGGCGCGCGTTTAACTCCAACTCACCGGCAATCGCCGTTTCCGCCAACCCGGAGTGCATCCGCGGCAGCAATTCCTCGTAGAGAGTTACCCCGAGGCGAGCCGCTTCTTCCATCAGCCTGAGTTCGTCCTCGTCCTTGACGAGGCGCAGCTTGAAAACCAGAGATTCGGAGAGCGGCTGGAAAAAACCCCGGCGGCGAGAGCTGGACAGAAATTTACGATAGCGGCTGAGTTCAGCAACCGTGGTGTGCTCAGGATCGAAGGCGCAATGCGCAGCGCCGCTGGACTGCAACCACAAACAAGCCTCTTGCGATGCCGATTTGGCGGCGATTTTCACCCGGGCGCCTGTCGTTTGCTCCCGAGCCTGCTGACCATAACGGCCGTCGGTAAACATCGACGCTCGATCCGCGGTAATGCAAAAAAAGGCATTCGACCCGGAGAAGCCGCAGAGATAGCGGACATCGGCAAGATGGGTAATTAGTAAAGCATCGATCCGCTCCTGCTTCATCTGGAGGCGCAAGCGGCGGAGGCGCCGCCGATGATTCAGCAACAGAGGGATATCGGAGATTGGCATCGTAAGGAACGTCTGTTTTAGAGCATTAGCAGAGTTGCGGTGATGTGGACTGAAAAAGCCGTTATGCGGATCAGATTCTCAACCACTTTGACAATGCTCAACGCATCATGCGAATCGTTCTCTTTTGCCGCGGTCGAACAGGTTGGGGTTTCTTCGGTTGAACTACTTCCGCTTCCACATCCGGCTTCGTCTGCTGGGCGCCTCGCGACGACCGCTCATCCATCCATTCATCCAAGCGCGATCGCTTGAAGCGCCACCGGTTTCCCAATTTGAAGGCCGGAACGAAGCCGTCGGACGCATATTTGTAAAGCGTGTCGGGGCTGATTCCTAAATAGTCGGATGCCTGCCGGATATCCATGACTTCGCGAAGTTCGCTTCTTGACGGTAGTGTCCTCATCGCGTGCTCTCCTTGGGACTAGATCGATCACTTCTTATGGCAGGGGAAGGATGGGGCGCAGTTACAGCCTCGATCTTTGCTTATACCGCGTTTTCGCCCTTTAGCACAAGAAATTCCGCGAGTTGTGCCGGCTCATTCCGGTTTTTGCGGATATTTAACGCGCGTCAGAGCAGCAAATGGGGAGAACGGGTTGGGTAAGTAACCGTGTTCCGGCGCTACGGGTTGGGGAGTATCTGAGATGGTTCCGCTTGAACGGCATAGCTCAAGTTTCCGATGAGGTAAAAGGCGTAAATAGTTGATACAAGTTAGCTTAAATAAACGATAAGCTTTCCCGCTGCTTGATCGGTCACACTTCCGGTTGCAGTCCAGCGGCCAATGCAATCAGGTCATTTCCAATGGTGCGTGTTTTAGCAATGGCGTCTTCTATTGGAATGCTGGTGATTTCGGTACCGCGAAGCACGACCAGACGGCCGAATTGGCCTTCATGCACCAGGTCGATAGCTGCCGATCCGTATCGCGTCGCCAGCATCCGGTCAAAGGCCGTGGGCGTTCCGCCGCGCTGGGTGTGGCCCAGGTTGACGGAACGGGTTTCATATCCCGTCCGCTGTTCTACGAGCTCGGCTACCGCCTGACCGATGCCGCTGAGGCGGACGTGGCCGAAGGCATCGACATTCGATCCTTGGGTCGCCTGCTTTTCTGTGCCGGGCAGCTTGGCGCCTTCGGCGACGACAATGATTGAGAACAATTTGCCACGCTGGTGGCGATGTTTCAGGATTTTAACCGCGTAATCGATATCGATGGGTTTCTCCGGCACGAAGATCACGTCAGCACCTCCGGCAATACCGGAAGTGATAGCGATCCAGCCGGCATCGCGGCCCATCACCTCGCAAACGATGATACGGTTGTGCGCTTCGGCGGTTGAGTGCAGGCGATCCACAGCTTCGGTTGCGATGGAAACCGCGGTATCAAAACCGAAGCACGCGTCGGTGCCGCTCAGGTCGTTATCGATGGTCTTGGGAACGCCGACAGCCTTGATTCCCTTTCCGATCAGAACATTGGCAAAGCCCTGGGTGTCATCTCCACCGATGGTGATCAGCGCATCCAAACGGTTCGCCTTGATGGTGGCCAGGCATTTATCGATTCCGCCTTCAATTTTCCGCGGGTTCGTGCGCGAGGTACGCAGGATGGTGCCACCGAGCTGCAAGATACCGGATACGGTATCCAGGTTGAGAGGCATCGTCTTGTTCTCAACCACGCCGCGCCAGCCTTCAATGAAACCGACAAACTCATCTTTGTAGTGAAAGATCCCCTTGCGTACCGCGGCGCGGATAACTGCGTTAAGTCCGGGGCAGTCTCCGCCGCCGGTAAGCATTCCAACTCGCATCGTTGTATTTTCTCCTGAAGACTTAGTGAGGGAAAAGCTTGTTCAGCACACCTGCCGGATTCGACTGGTTATTGCCCTTGCCGAGCCGCTGTCCGAGTTGCTGTTGCAGGATGCTGCCTGCATTTTGCTTGAGTACCTTGCTCAAGTCTGCGTGGATTATCGGATTCGACGTGTTGCCGGTAATGGTGAGAGGGATACCTTTCGCGACCGCGGCGCTGACCGTCTGACCGAGAACGCCATTGGCAGCGCCCAATCCGCCAAGCGCTTGGCTGGCCACGCCTGAACTGGTGCTGAGCTTGGCCAGCAGATTGAAGTTGAGTCCGCCTCCGGGAGAAACTGTCCCACCGCCGGTGGCGGTGCCGATAGCCGGAACAGCCGTATAGATGTTCTCAAGGCGCGTGCCAGCGGGGGAGGAGGTCACGTTGGCGCGAAGGGTTTGAATTGCCGTGCCGCCTTGCGAACCGCCGGTAGGCTTGAGGCCCTGGATCTTGGACCCGAGATCGAACCCGGCAAGACGTGTATTGTCGACTTCGACCGGACCGCTGATGGTAAGAGCATTAACTGGCCCGTTAATGGCGAGCTTCGCGGTTATAGTTCCGCCTTGCAGCGATGAGCCGCTGGGCAGACGGATCCCCGCGACAGGCAATAAGCCCTGGACTTGATTGACGGGCAAATTAGGCGCCGAGAGATTGAGCGCCACCGTCGTTTGCGGACCGGTCATCTGGTAAGTGCCGTTGACCTGAACGGCCACTCCGCCGGTCGAAAGCTTAAGCGTGTCGATTTGGCCGGTGCGGGCATCGAGGTTGTGATGGATCGTATAGCTTATATCGACCGGCTTCGGAGTTGGCGCTCCGCCGCGCACCAGCTGCAGGCGGTCGGCGTGCACCGTGCCGTTGCTTGCCAGGGTCTGGCCGTCCGAGGTGAGCTGGGCATCGACATCAGCCAGTGCCGCAATCCCTTGATCCGGTTGAACCACTCCAGCAGCTACCGGGTCGAAGTGCTTAAGGTTGATCTTGGCGCTGAATGGCGTATCGGATGCATCCCGCTGATTCACCGGACCGGCGTTGCCGGCGAGCGTAAGAGAACCATTGCCAGGAAGCCCGGCGGAGAGCTGGAAAGGAAAATTTTTGGCGAACGAGAACTGTTGTATCGAGAGATTCAGCTTGCTATATACCATGGGTTGGCCGGAGGGCGGCTGATTGGAAACCGTAGCGTTGCCGTTCTGAATTTTGATCTCCCCGACAGTCAGATTAGGAAAGGCGCTCTCCTGCTGCTGGTTTTGCGTATGGCTGGCTGCAGTACGTCCTAGGCTGGAGAAATTCCAGGCGCCATTAGAGGCATGAATCAGATTGATCGAGGGCGAGTCCGCAACAAAACTCCGCACGATAAGCTGGCGATGAAAAATAAGCGGCCACGTCTCGATGCCGATGTGCAGCGACTGTGCCTGCAGGAATGGTTTCGAACTGAATGCCGGATCATCGGCAATAGATATGTTCTCTGCCACCAGACTGCCGGAGATAAGAGAAAAATTCAGGTTGCCCAAGGTGACCGGACGGCCTGAGGCTTGAGATATCTGTTTTTCCAAGGCAGGCCTGAAGGTGTTGGCATTCACGAAGAACGGCACGATCAGTATAACGATCACTATAAGAGCAACAACGCCAATAACTATTTTGATCCAATGCTTCTTCACAGAACACCTCCGCGCTAACCTGCGCTTCTCATCCGGGGTTTAGCAATGACAGCACGAGCCCATGGTTTTCCTTTGCAGAATGCGAAAAATACGAAGCCTGCCCATTATTGTTTTGTCGGGCAACTCCCTGAAGTATAGGCGAAAGGGACTATGTCTGGCTGGTTACGAACCCTCTATCCGGCCGAAGAGATTGCCTTCGCCGGGATACCAGACGCGTGTTCCTTCGACCCGTGCGAATGGAGTAAGTTGATGAACCTGGCGGCGGCTAACGCCATGCTTATCATAAAGAATGTGCTCGACCGCGAGGCTGCGAATCGTCAGCGTATCGGCGACCAAAGAGCGATGACAGCGCCAGGGCACGGCTTCGGCGCACATGATAGCCGTTCCGGCAAGTGATGGAGCGGCCAGCAACTGGTCGATAGCCGCGGCAAATTCGTCTGTTTGCATGTAGTCGGCATAGCCGCGGAAACTTGCGTTGATCCATCCCCCATTCAAGAGGCTGCCCTTTTGAGGTTTGCGCAGACCACCGAGCGACGGCTGCCAACGGTATTCGATCGTCTTCGCTTTTAATGTCGCGGAGATCGCCTCCTGCGCGAATTGAGGATTGTGGCGCGACTTGGGAATGGTGCGGATGTCGACCACACTGCGGACGCCATTGTCTTCCAATATCTTCAGGAAAACCTCCGCCGGAAGCGTGGAATGACCGATGGTCAGCATAGCGCAGTTCCCTTCCTAACCGCCTCAGACGATCACCGGAATATGGGCGATCCCGGCGGTTCCAAAGATACGCCGATAGCGCTCGATTTCCGCCGGGGGCCCGGTTGCCTTGAGAAAGTTGTCGGAAAGCTTCACCGCGGGACGGCCACCGGCCGAGACCAGCTTGCAGACAAGACTGAGGGGATCGAGTTCCCTGTCTCCATTCGGGTGGCAGCCGCGAAAATCGTTAGTCAACAACGTTCCCCAGCCCGCGCCGAAGCGGGCACGAGGAATAGGCGTCCACCTGGCCGGATCGCTAAAATCCCTGGCCGATCGAAAATTCGCCGGAGCCAGCCCGGAAGCAATGCTTCCGGCAAAGTAGGCGTGCAGACCTAAGATCTCATCGACGTCCAGACCATCGGAGGCGATGATGCGCTTCTGCCGTGGATCGCGGCCTCTTTGCTTGAGCCAATCAATGTATTCGTCACCCGCCACATAAGGATCTTTGCTGTCGATGCGCTGCCCGGTCCAGTCCGCTACCCAATCGGGAGCATTGGCCAGAAACTGTGTTGTCCCAAACGTATCCGGCAACATAATGAGGATTTCTCCCTGGTAGGTCTGCTGCCACAGTTCGAGCACGCGATATTGCGCGGATTTCAACTCGTCGTCTGAATTCGCCATTGCGGCCAATGCCATGGGCAGCTCATGCGCATTCGTTCCCACTGCTTCGAGATCATGTTTGTAGGCAAGATAGGTATTCGAGGTTCCAGAGAAGCTATCGCCCAGCGCTGTGCGCATCGCGCTGACGACATACTCCTGCCAGAGAAAGCTGTGGCGCCGCCTGGTTCCAAAATCCGCGATGCGAAGACCTGGAACATCGCGTAACCGCTCGATCTTGCTCCATAACCTGGCCTTGCCGCGCGCATAGAGAATATCCAATTCAAATTCGCTCATCGGGCGGAAGGCGGCCCGCGATCTCAATTCGCTGATGATGGAGAGCGCGTATACCTCCCACATCGTCGTGGCCGTCCAAAGCCCGTTGAAAGTCAGGCAGAATTGCCCATCTTCGACCGTCAGGCTGTACTCGGAGAGCTGGAAGCCGTCCTCCAGCCATTCAAGAAAGGAGGGCGTGAAAATACCCCGGCGTCCAAAGAAAGTATTGCCGGCCAGCCAGACCAGTTCGGACCTGCGAAACCGCAGGCTGCGCAAGTGTTCCAGTTGTTGCAGGAGCTCTTCGCGGGAGACCTGATCGCCCAGCTTCACGGATGCGGAGCGGTTGAACAAGTCCCAGCGTGTGCTCACCGCCGGGAAGTGCTTCCAGATGAACTGCAGCATCAGCAGCTTATAGAAATCGGTATCGAGCAAGGAGCGCACGATCGGATCCAATTCCCAGTTATGGTTATGCGCCCGCTCAGCAAGGTTCACGATCATGAATGGGATGAACTCCGTTGAGATATGCCCGTTGCCGCAACAGTTGGCGAACGGGTGATTCGCAGCTGCGGGAGGCAGGTTGCCTTACACCGTCTACGATAAAGCTCTTAGCCGCGGCTCAGTTCCCAGGCTTTAGCATACTTCCAGCTTATGTAGACGGAGTGATACATGTGCAGCAGTAATCCCTCTCGCCCGTCCAGAAAGCCGAGGCGCAAGAAATAGTTATAGAAGAAAGTGGCCATCGGATTGACCAGGACGTTGCCCACAAAAGATAAAAGACCCGGGCTCCGCTTGCCAGCATTCGCGGCCAGCGCTCCGCCCAGGGAACTGTAACGATCCATGTGCTCGATATAAGCCTTCAGAGTGGGATAGGCATGATGTACAAGGTCGCTCCTGATGCGCCCCGCCTTGCCGATAAAATGTAGCTTCTCATGAACCGGCCGCGGCTCGAATTCGGCGCTGCCACGCCGAAAGAGCCTGAGCTTGGGGTCCGGGTAAAAGCCGCCAAAACGCATCCAGCGGCCAAGAAAGAGATTGCGGCGAGGGATCGCATATCCATCTGCCGCGCCTTCATCGTGAAGAATTTCCCAGATTTCTTTGGCCAGCCCATCGCTCAACGACTCATCCGCGTCAATGGACAACACCCATTCGCAGGTACACTTTTCCAGGGCCGAGTTCTTCTGCGCCGCGAAACCCTTCCACTCTTCATCGAAAAACCTGGCATGAAAGCTGCGCGCAATCTGCTCGGTGCGGTCGCTCGATCCGGAATCTACGATTACGATCTCATCCGCCCACGCGACAGACCCTAGGGTCCGCTCCAGATTCTCTTCTTCATTGCGGGTGATGATGGCGACTGACAGGGTCTTGCGCATCGGGTGATTTGTATCACGAAAGGGTTGGAAATGAAGACCCCAGATGCTGGTTGATCACGCGGGTGACGACCGCTTTGAGCGTTTCGCCGGTCTTGGGAAGGATGAACGATTCCGCGGTCTCCGACCAGTCGAGCTTGAAGCTGGTAGAGAGCGCAGAAATCCAAATCTGCCTCACCGGCGCATTCGGCGTAATGACGAATTTGCCTGGCGGGTCGTCGAACTGGATACTAAGCACCGAGTTCTGTTCTTCCACTTCAAAGCCGGCTTCTTCTTCCACTTTGATGAGGCTGTTCTTCAACCCCTCGATCGCGGCATCCGAATAGCGGCGGAATGCGGTCTCATCTAGCATGGTTTGAGTGTAGCAAGGCTCGATTGCACTTGGACTGCCCTGATACAAGATGCTCAGCGGGGATGCTCAGGCGGCGCAGCAATCGTTGAAGGTTGTGAATGGGGCCGAGAAGCTACTGCTCTGCTTAAATGCCTAAACAAAATCAACCCTTGACTGCGGCGCGGATCTTGGGAAATCCCGAGATCGCTTCCTTCAGGCCGGGTTGCTGCTGGATCAATTCGAGCAGTTTGCGGATAATCTGGTTGTCCACCTCGGCAACCCGATCCAGCCCAACCGGGTATCGGACCACAGATTCCAGACCTGAGTCGGAGGACTGCAACTGGGCGTGAGGCTCCGGCAGCTTTATCTGAATGTCGATGCGGCGCTCTGCGCTGCCTAATTGCCGGGTGAAATAGTCGCGATACTGTTCATGGATCGAGCGGACAGCTTGCAGAATCTTTTCTTCCGCCAGCTTGTAGTCTCCACCGGCCTGCAGATTCACAACCAACTCATGCCATGCGTATTCGGTTCCGGGAAGCTGCTTGAACAGAGGCGTTGTCGGCTGAAAGAGTATGGAGTTGGCAAACACGACGATTCGTCCGGTCTGATACAAGTCCACGCCGGTGCCTGCCAGCTCCATCAGGTACAAACGCACCAGGCTGATATCGACGACATCTCCGGTAACGCCACCAACACTGATACGATCGCCTACCCTGATTCCCCATCTTCCCACCAAAAAGAAATACGCGGCGACGGAGAGAAGGACGGTCTGGAGGCCGACGGCGAGGCCGGCGGTGATGAAGCCCGCGAAGGTAGCCAGCGAGCTGAACTCGCTGACAAACCCCAGAATCAGCACCAGGCCCATACAAAAGCCCACAACGATCCTGCGCAAAATGAGAAATTGCCTGCGCCGGCGTATGTCATGAACATAGCGGAAGGTGACACGCCGCCATATCTCCGAGAGGACAAGAACGATGCAGATAGCGATGGCAATGCCCACGACGTGGACCAGCACAGACCGCAAATCGCGGCCCGATTCCAATTTGATTGAGTCGCGCCACTGTTCGAGGTTGAAACGGCTTTGATCGAGCACCATGACTTCCTCGCGTAAGGGGATCGCCGCATTGGCAATTTGTTGAAACCTTGCGGCAAGTGCGTCGAGTTGTTGGCGGGTTGCAAGCGGTTGCGCCGGAGCGGGACTCTGCGGCGAAGGAGTGGCCGTCTGACCCTGACCGGCTTGGGCCGCGATATGCTGCCCTTGCTCGAGAGTCGCTCGCAATGTCGCCTGAAGGGGCGTACGGAGGGCGGCCGCGGCGCTCTGAACCCTGCCGACTTGATCGATAAGCTGGCCGATCTGGCGGACGCTCTCCAGCTGTTCATAGAGCAACTCAGCTTGACCAAACAATCCCGTGGCTTCAGATTGCGATGCCTGCTTGTTCGCTGCTTTGGGCGATGGCTGGCCGCCACCTGACAGCTCCGGAACAGTGCGTTCGAGCTGATTGATGCTGGAGAGGAGACCGCCTGCGCCGGTCTCACCATTGATATCCGAGGACTTGACGACCTGCTCCATCACCTGCTGCATTGCCTTGTTCAGGTCCAACTCGCCGGCCAGCGTCTCTCTCTGGGCAATCAAGTTTTGGCGCTCGCGCTTCGGAGCTTTGGCAATGCTGCCATTCAAGCCGGCAATTTGCGACTGCAGCTCACTAATGTGAGCGGTCACATCATTCAATCTTTTTTCGATACTCTGCGCGGATGATCCGGCACTCGATCCGCCGCTCGCCGGAGCTGGAGATCCGGGGAGCAGCGCCGCTTCAGCCTTAGCGGATTGAAAGGCCAACTGCACTGCCTTACCCGCGAGGCTCTGCGCGTTCGACGCATAAATCGCATCGCTAGGCTCCCCTGTGAACTGCACTCGAGAAGACATCTGCCGATACCAATTGATGACAGCATTGAGGTGGCGCAGAATCGCGCCGCTGTCTAATTGCTGCTCCGGCGGATCCGCTTGCGCAAGGCCTGAATCGCGGCTGACGCACAACCCGGTAAGCAGGGCAACCAGGAGGAGAGCGGGCCGAAGGGGGAATTTTCGAGAAAACCGCATTCCTTCAAGTAAAACATCTTGAGAGGTTTTTTGGCGCGAGCCGCATTTTAGATTGTCCGGGATGATTGGCTGCATTGACCGCAGATCTCTCCACTGAGCTACGCTTCGGGCCTGATAACAAAAACGTCTGCAAGGGCCTTGACGTCTGCGTATCCCACATCTCGCCAAAAGCGGGCGAGATATGGGGCACCATTGGATTAAAGCATTTTAGGTTTTACTGGGAACTGGTTATGTCAGCTATGAGCGGCCGTTCTTCGATGGAACGGCGGCGCGTGCTGCAACGTCAGACTCTGCGTCGTTACGCACGGCCGAATGTATTTCTAACCAGGTCCGGCCTGTATTTCGCTCTTGTGCAGGTCGACGATAATGGAGCACGACAATGCCAGGGATATCGCTTTACGCCGGAACTTCGGGGACCGGTCATATGAAGCTTGGCCGGGCTCAGGTCTGACAGTTCATGTGGCTCAGGCCGTCTGATGATTATAGACACCATCGATCTCTTCCTTGCGGTTCCGCGACCAGAGCGACCAAAGTACAAGATCGGGCCGATCTGGCGCCGGGAACAGCGCCATGCGGTTGATGCCGCGATGTGCCACGGATCCAGTTCCCGGCCCGGACGTGATCGGGATGCGTATTTTCGGCAAATCCGGCAGCCTTGGCCTGCTCGTAGTGAAGAAGCCTTGCTGTTGCTCGGCGAGATCGAAGAGCCGCCGCGACGCCTCTCTGTGAGACTGGGCCATTTTACACAATACTACAATCTTCTTGTTGTTTCGTCACCCAGAAAACTGGCCATTCCTCAGCGGCAAATCTGCGCTCCCCGCAACGATTAAAGCAGCCAGAGCCTTTGTTTCCTCCGCGAAAGGAAACTACTCCAACGTGTTCCCGCCATTTACCGAGATCTTTTGTCCGGTGATGAAACCGGCCGCGTCACTTGCAAGGAAAGCGACGGCCTTGGCAATGTCTTCGGGGATTCCCATATGCTTCATGGGAACCTGCACTGCGTAGGCTTCCATTTCATCTTTGCTTACATCGGCATGGCGCTCCGTTGGAATCCAACCGGGCGCGACCAGGTTAACAGTAATCCCTGCCGAAGCCAGTTCCCGAGCCCAGGAACGCGTCTGCCCAAGTTGCGCGGCTTTAGCGGCAACATAGGCGGCAAACTTTGGGTTTCCAAGCTCGACAACCTCACTCCCGATCTGAATGATCCTTCCGAAGCGGCGATCTCTCATTCCGTCGAGGACACGCTGCAGAATCAGAAGAGGCGACTTCACGAAGAATTCCAATTGGTCGAGGTAAGCCTGCCAGGTCTGCTCTTCAATCGACAGAAACGGCTGAGGGCCGGTGGCATTGATTACTACGATGTCTATCCCGCCATAAGCCGCGTTTATATCCTGGACGAGACGGGCTACGCCATCCTCGCTGCGCACATCAGCGCGGAAGGCGCCGGCTCGTCCGCCAGCTTGCTTGATCCGCGCGCATAACTGGTCCGCGCCCGCCTGATTTGCCCAGTAGTTGACCGCTACGTTCGCTCCGCATGCTCCCAGCTCAAGCGCGATGGCGGCGCCTAAACCGCGCGATGCTCCCGTAACCAGCGCAGTGCGTTCTCTCAATTGCGCCATTCGCTTGCACTCGCCCGCTCAGAAAGGGATATCGTCATCGGTAATTTCCGTGCCGGCGAAATTCTCGGCGGAAGCAGGAGGATGCTGATCGAAGGAGCCGGTATTGGAGCGGGAATATCCGCCGCTCTCCCCTTCACCACGGGCCGATAACAGCACGAGATCATTGACGACGATCTCCGTGCGGTAGACCTTCTTGCCGGAATCCTTGTCATCCCAGGAACGCGTCTGCAGGCGCCCTTCAATGTAAAGCTTTGATCCCTTTTTTACATAATCGCGAATGATCTCCGCCAGCCGCTGGAAGGCAGTAAGGTTATGCCATTCGGTGCGATCCTGCCATTCACCGGCTTTATCTTTGAATCGCTCCGCGGTGGCTATGGAGAAGTTGGCGACGGCAGCTCCGCTGGGCAGGAACTTGACTTCGGGATCCTTACCTACGTTTCCCACGAGGATAACTTTGTTGACGCTCTTAGGCATTCAGTTTTCCTTTGACCGGAATAAGCGAAAGAATAGCAGAAATCCAGGGTTGGTTATCGCGGGCGTCTTTCCCGGCGGTACTTGAGCCACTTGGCCCCGCCGAGAAGGGTAAACAGCGTTCCCAAAGGCAGGCAAAACATCACCAGAACGAGCAGGAGCCAACCATCGTTGGTGCGGGCTCCGTGCTGATCGATGCCGCCGAAGACGGCGTGGATCAAGAGCACGGATACAACTCCGGTGAAAAGCAGCCCGAGCCCGGCGCCCAAGAGCAGCGAAGCGTCCCGGCCGCCGGGCTGGGATACAGGAAGCGAGGCGGAAGGCTTGCCTTGATGCGGAGGCGCAGCGCGCGGCGTTGTGTCGGGAAGGCTCAAGACCGGATCAGGACCATGTCATTCATGTCATTTAGGACCAGGCCGCCAGCATGGCATAGACGACCACGCCGGTTACCGATACATACAGCCAGATGGGAAGCGTATAGCGGGCAATGGCGCGGTGTTGCCGGAAACGGCGGCTCAATGAGAAAAAAAAAGTCGTGAGAATCAGCGGCAACGCCACTACGGAAAGAAAGATGTGACTGACGAGGATGCTCAAATATACCGTCCTGACCAGGCCGTGACCAGGGAAGATCTGATCGCCGTGCAACGCGTGATGTACGACATAGCTCGCCAGGAATAAAGAGGAGAAAACGAAGGCCGCTATCATCGCATTGCGATGGGCCGGAATATTCCGCCGCCGGATGAAGTAGAAGCCGGTCAGGAGAGCGATGGTACACAAACCATTCAACACGGCCTCGAGCACAGGCAGGAAGTTGAGGCGCATGGCAAAGCTCGAAGATGCCTGATGCACGAACAACAGCCAACAGAGAAATCCGATGGCAGCCGCGCTCACGGCCACAATCCCGGCAATCGGGAGAGCGGCGGAAGAGGGCCGATTGGATTCGGCTACTGGCAATTCATTCACTCCTTCGGGCTCGAAGCAACACGCACCCGAGAACAGCTCCCTCGCTCAGGCAGCCGGCCGGTTGGTGCGCCGGTTCACGATAACCCAGGAGACAGCAAAGGTCAGCACGCAAAAGACCGCCGTCACGGCGAGATTCACCGGCATGCTGAATGCCGCCGGGCCGGCGGGAAAGAGGCTGCCGCGCAAAGCCTCAACCCCGTACGTCAATGGGTTCAACAGCATGCAAAAGCGGAGCCAGCCGGAGGCTCCGCTGAGTGGAAAGAGAGCTCCCGACCCCAGCCATAACGGAATGAGCAGGAGATTGATGATGGCGTGAAAAGCCTGCGTCGAGTCCATCGGCCAGGCAATGGCAAAGCCCAGCGCGGTTAATTCAAAGCTGATCATCACGATCACCAGCACGCTCATTCCAATGGCTTCCGGCGTCATGCGCGCTCCCACGAGCGGGCCGAAAACCAGGAAGACAATGCCCTGAATGGCGGCCAGTGTCGCTCCGCCGAGCACCTTGCCCAGAACAATCGACGAGCGGCTCGCCGGAGCCGCCAGCACAGAGAGCAAAAAACCCTCGTTTCGGTCCGTAATCAGCGACATCATGCTGAAGATCGCAGTGAACAGCACGATCATCACCACAGCTCCGGGAAAGAAATATGCCATGTAGTGTCCGGAATTGGAGCCGTTGCTTCCGCTACTGAAACTGTGCGCGAATCCGGAGCCCAAAACTACCCAGAAGAGGAGAGGTGAGGCAATCACGCCAACCACCCTGGCTTTTTGCCGGTAAAACCGGACAATCTCCCGCAGCCATAAGGTGTATGCCGGTATCCAGATACCGGGCGAGGCCACGTTGGCGGCGCGCGGCCGTGATGCGGCGATTGTCGCCATGCTTATTCCTCCTCTTTCGCTTCGGCCCAGAAGCGATGACCGGTGCGCTGGATGAAAACGTCTTCCAAGCTGGGCTTGGCGACGGAGATTCCATTGATTTCGCCAGGGAAGGCTTCGACTACGCCGGTCACGAATCGATGTCCCTCGGGACGTTCCAGCCGCACGGTCCGGCCCAGGACGACAGGTTGCACATCGAATCTGGCAGCCATCCGCGACGCCAGTTGAGAAGCGGCGTCTTCGCTCCCGGTCTCGAAGAGCACCACGTCTCCGCCGATAGCCGATTTCAACTCCAACGGCGAGCCAAGCGCCACCAGCTTGCCCTCGCTCAGGATGGCCAAGCGGTCGCAGTGTTCCGCCTCCTCCATCAGATGAGTGGTGACCAGGATGGAAACACCCTCCTGATCTCGAAGCATCCGTAAATACTGCCAGAGGTCGCGGCGCGCGCCGGGATCCAATCCTGTGGAGGGCTCATCGAGCAACAACACCGAAGGCGAGTGAATCAGGCCTTTGGCCAACTCGACCCGGCGCTGCATACCGCCGGAGAGAGCCTCGACATAATCGTTGGCGCGATCACCTAAGCCCACTCTATCCAGCACTTCCCGGATGCGGGTCTTCAGCCGCGGTCCGCTCAGGCCGTAAAGGTGTCCCTGATGCTTCAGATTCTCGGTTACCGTCAGCTTGATATCCACGCTCTTGGCCTGGAAGACGATTCCGGTTTGCTGGCGCACTTTGTTCGGCTCGCGGGCGGCATCGAAGCCCAGAATTCTGGCGGATCCCCCGGTGGGCGTCATCAAGGTCGAGAGGATGCGGAATAGCGTGGTCTTGCCGCTCCCATTCGGACCAAGCAGGCCGAAGATCTCCGCTGAATGAACGGCGAAGCTCAACCCATCCAGCGCCAGCCGGCCGCCATAGTTGTGTTTCAAATTTTCGAGCTGGATGGGCAGAATAGCGGGCGTTCCCTGTAATCCGCCGGTCGAGCTTGAACGCGTGGGATGTTCACTCAACGTCGCCATGCGCTTATCTCCTTCCGGTTGCGTCCAGCATCATGATGGTGAGCAGGAGCGGTAAATAAATGACACTGGCCTTTAACAGGCCGCGCGCATAGCCTCTGGATTCGGCCGCAGTGCGCGCCCTGGTAACACCGGAAAAGCGAATGGTATAGGCCAGATAACCCAAGCCTAGAAGCATCGCCGAGACCAGATAGAAACGGCCGGCGAGGTGCAAATAAAACGGGACCATACTCACCGGAATCATGAGAATCGCGTAGATCAGCGCTTCCGACACAGTTGACCAGCCATCCGGCGCCACAGCAGGCAGCATGCGGATACCCGCTCGCCTGTAATCTTCGCGGTAAAGCCATGCGATGGCCATGAAATGTGGAAATTGCCAGACGAAAAGGATGGCAAAGAGAGCTACCGCCGGCAGCTCGATCATTCCTCGCGCCGCCGTCCAGCCGAGCAGAGGAGGCATTGCACCAGGAAACGCTCCCACGAATGTGGCCAGTACGGTAAAACGCTTTAACGGGGTGTATACCGCGACGTAGGTGAGCGCAGTCAGCAGAGTAAGCACGACGGTGACCGGATTCGTGAAGTACGCCAGTATGGCGGCGCCTCCGGCGAAGCACGCCATACCAGCGGCCAATCCGTGGAAAAGACTGATGCGGCCAGTGGCCAAAGGCCGCCGTGCGGTTCGCAACATCTTAGCGTCAATCTTGCGCTCGATAACCTCGTTCATAGCGGAGGCGCCCGCCGATACCAGCGCGATACCGAGCAGAGTCTCCAACAGGCCCAGGTGCATGCTGGTAATTCCGGAGCGCATCGAGCCCAGATAGAATCCCGCCCAGGCCGTCACCACCACCATCGCCGTCACACGGACTTTGAAAAGCGCCTGGTAATCGGCCCAGAGCGTAGGCCTCTGGGCCGCCGCCTGAGAGCCGGCAATCGCGGATGCCGCGGCAGCAGAACCGGACGATGAGACGAACTCCAGATCGCTGCCTGCCAGTCCCGTAGCCGCAGGCGCAGTTGCGTGAGCGAGGGGCGTCACAGAAATAAGGCCCCCGTGATGTATCGGGCGAAATTGTTTTGTGGATTTGACATGAACTGCACTGCGCTCTTTTATGATAGCAAGCGAATCCGGATTAGCTGAGGCTGCTTCCCTTTTCTCGCAATTTGGTTGAGGGCAGAAATCCTAAAACGATTCCTGTGCCTTTGGTTTAAACGCGTGGCGCTTGGCATCGTCCTGGATGAGATATTCGCGAATCAGGACCGCAACCAGCACCGCTGTGGGTACCGCAACCAATGCGCCTACGACGCCCGCCAGCTTTGAACCCATCAGCAGCGCCACCAAGACCGCCAAGCCAGGCAGATCCATGCTGCTCTGCATGATCCGGGGCGTCAGATACGAAGTTTCCACCTGAACGTAGATAACGTAAAAGATCAACGCGCCCAGAACCTTACCCCAGGAATCGATGGCGGCAACGAGCAGCACTAAAGCCATCGAAACCATGCCGCCCACCACCGGCACGATGTTCAGCACCCCCATAAGAACGCCCAATGCATAGGCATAGCGAATTTTCAACACGACAAAGACGATGGTGCTGGCAACTCCCAGGATGCACATCAGGGTTCCCTGGGCCAGCAACCACTTGCCCATGCGCACATCCGCTTTCATCAATGTGGCGTCGAGGCGCGTTCTGAAGTCCGATGGGAAGAAGGAGAGTACCCAATGGTAGGCGACGTCTCCTTCGAGCATGAAATAGACGGCCAGTACGAGGGTCGAGACGATGTCCGCGAGCTTGCTCGCCCAGTCGGTAATCGAAAGAAAGATATATTCGGCAAAATTGGAGGCGAAGCTCTGGACTTTTGCGTTGAGAGCGGCGACGTTCAGATGGGAGGCAAAGGGGAGATTTCGCAGGCGATTGAGCAATTGCGGCCCGCGCCATGGAAGATCCTTCATCAACTGACGAAGATCATGAACTACCGGCGGAAGCGCAAAGGTGAAGAACAAAGTAGCTCCGCCTGCAATAGCCGCCAGCAGCAGCACAATAGCCAAGCCGCGATTTGGGTGCCAGCCCTTGATCCGCAGCGCCATGATCCCGCGGATCACAGGCGAGAGCACGACCGCCGCCAGCGCGCTCACATAAAGCAGCAGCAGGATGTTGCGCATCACGTAGGCGAGGAAAAAGGCCAAGGCGATGGCAAAGGCAAACACGATGTTGCCGCGGGTGAATTGCGAGCGGATCTCCAGCCGTTGAACCGCTTCAGACGACCCGGGTTCGGCAAGGCTTCTGGGACTATTCATGCGCTTCGGTCACCCTTCCCTCGATCCGCGGCTCGCGGAGCCGATTCATCTTCACCGGCGGGTTTTCGTATCGACCATCTCCGGCTTACACTTTCCATCACATTTGCCGCCACCACAGGCGGGGTCAAGCCGGTGGTGACGACGGTGAGATGCGCAGCGCGATAGAGAGGTAAGCGCCGCTGATGCCGCAAGTGCAGATCTTCCGGAGAGGTAAGGAGGGGACGGGTATGGGATTCTCCCCAAATGCGCGCCAGCAGCTCCGGTAACGGAGCGTCAAGAAAGACCATGCAGGTCTCTGGCCAATTTAGAACGCCGGCGAGAATCAGCTTGTCCTCGACCGCTCCGCCGCCCAAAGCCAACACGATCCGCTCTTCCCCGCTCAACTCCTCGATGGCCTGCCGTTCTTTTGCCCTAAAGAAGGCTTCGCCGCGCTCGCGGAAGATCTGGGCCACCGTTTGCGCGCAACCGGCTTCGATCACTTTATCCAGATCGATAAAGCGCCAGCCGATGATCTCAGCCAGACAAGCACCCACCGTGGATTTGCCCGCGCCCATAAAGCCGGTGAGAAGCAGACGGGAGAGAGGCTGCCCGGCGACGGCAGAGCCTTCGGTTCGTAGGTAAGCTTTCTCGCTCAATCAAAAGCAATTATAGAGAAGAGAGCGGTCGCGTCCTCCCCTCCCGGACTATTTGGGGCGGGGGGTTTCATTTTTGAGGGCGGACTGGATATTGTCCCAAACATCGGGGCTGGGGTCATGCAGCGGGAGCAGCAGCTTGGCTTGTTGTGCGATGTATTGCAGGTCGCGGACCAAAGCAGCGCAGTTTTCGCAGGCGCTAAGGTGCGGATCGCCGCTTAAATCCACCCCGGACTCGAACAATTCCGGCAGCCGCTGCTGGAATTCCGCGCAGTTCATGGACGGCGTCTGCTGCGCTTTTTTCTCCTCAATCATAGATTGGCCGTCCCTTTCCTCTGACCGGACTTCAATAAGTCGCGAAGCTTCATGCGAGCCTTGTGCAACTGTGACTTGCTATTGCCGATGGAACACTCCAGCATCTCGGCGATTTCATTGTGCTCGTATCCTTCAACATCATGAAGCACGAATACCAACCGGTATCCCGGCGGCAGGTTCTCCACTGCGCGCTCCAGGGTGACGCGGTCGATAGAACCGGAAAGGGTCAGGTCCCTGCCTCCAATGTCTTTGCGGGGACCGTCTGTTTGTGCGGGCTCCAGCGTCTCTTCAAGCGAAACCTGGGGCAGCCCCTTTTTACGAAGGTGCATCAGCACGACGTTGACGGCCAGCCGGTGCAACCAAGTGGAAAATGCCGAATCCCCGCGAAAAGTGCCGATCTTCCGGTAGAGCTGCAGGAATGCCTCTTGGGTAAGGTCTTCCGCCTCCGCCACATTGCCCAGCATGCGCAAACACAGCGAGTAGACACGCCGCTTGTGTAATGCATACAGCGTCGCAAATGCCCCGGCGTCCCCCTCCTGCGCACTGCGGATGGCATCAGCCTCGCCTGCAATGGGAGGATTTCGGCGTAAGTGCTGGTTGGGTGTTTTGGCCGGAGCAGTTGGTCCCAGCGTTGTTGGGATTTCCTTGTTGGTGGCGGACATCGATTCCTTTTTCTTAGACAGGGTCTCTCTATCGATTTTACGGGCGGGAGGATTGGCGGCGGCCAGGGTCATCAATGAAGGGCAAATTTCGCAAAACTATCAATTCGAGGTTAGAGCGCAAGTGTCCGTATATAGTTGCCTTGGCGGCCGGTTCGATGGGCCGCGTTAACCGCAAATCTCCGTATTTCATTCACATTCCGATGAACCGGGCGTACAAACTTCGGGCCAAGGCGATGTCGGTCGTTCCCTGGACGATCGCACGGCCGTCTGCGAATAGGGTAACAGTGTGGTCTCCGCGCTCGAATCGCAGCAGCAGGCGATTGAATCTCACCCTGCCGTGCGGCTCCAGGCGGCGCTGCATCTCGGCAAAATCGATGGGCCGATGCCGCTCATGGATCTGCACCGAATTACGGCCGCAAAGAGTAATCCGGGGACGGCCCTCCCCGCGCAAATGTACGAAATCCCGCTGTTGACAAACCGTGCAGCCGGCTCGGGGGACCGCCGCTGGGATTTCCGATTGCTCGTTGGTCCACAGGTCACGCGAGAGCAGCGTACGCCGCATCTTATCGTGCGCTCCCACCAGGAATTTAAGCGTCTCGCTCACCTGAATCGAAGCAGCGAAGTTGACCGCCGTGTTTAGAATGCCGGCGGTATCGCAGGTGGCCACCGAACCGGAAGGAGGCTCGGGGAAGAGACAGGCCAAGCAAGCCGTTTCGCCGGGAAGTATGTTCATGGTCACGGCGTAAGCGCCTACGGCCGCAGCGTAAATCCATGGCCGCCCCTGTTGGGCGGAATAATCGTTGAGCAGATAGCGGGTCTCAAAATTATCTGTCGCGTCTAACAGAATGCCGGCTCCGCGCAAAAGTTCATGGATATTTTCCGGCGCCAGGTCGGCCACATGGGCCAGCACTCGAGTCTCACCGTTGAACAGGGCTATCTTACGCCGCGCAGCCTCGGCCTTAGGCAGGGCTTCGCGCGCATCCGCCTCATCGAAGAGGACCTGCCGCTGCAAGTTGCTTTCCTCGACGAAATCGCGATCGATCAGCGTGATCGTACCCACGCCCGCCCTCGCCAGCAGACCCGCGGCGGCCGCGCCGGTCGCCCCGCACCCGACTAGCGCGACGTGCGCATCGGCGAGCTTCCGCTGGCCTTGCTCGCCGATGCCGGGATAGAGCACCTGACGCGAATACCGTTCCGTGATGGAATCCACTTTAGCCACTTAAACAGTTTAGTCTCTGATGACTGGAGAAAAACGAACCGGCGGCGAAGTAGCTTGCCTGAGGCTCGATGTCTTATAACCTAGTAACAGCCCCGAGGACCCCTGGCCAGTGCGGTAGCCGTCGCACGTCCCGTCCCCAATCTGCGAGCTGGGGCCGTTGAGCGCTCCAAGGGGTCTAAGTTGCACAACCGAGAGGATATTTGCCGGTTCTGATCCCATTGTGTAAGCGCGGCCGCATCGCTCTGCACCTTTTTGTGACGCTGGTCATCGCCATTGGCTCCTCCGCTCTTTGTATTTCCCAGACTGTTCCTGGCGCGATTGTTCCTTCTGCGGGCGGCAAAGCGCCGCAACCGGATCCGGCAGCAGCCCCGGTCCCCCAAGGAAGCCTTTTGGCTTGGGCGGGACTTCGCGTGGTCAGCATCCAGTTTGAAGGGGTCCCCGAGGCAACGCTGATTCCACTACCCGGCCAGCTTCAGCAGCAGCCGAACGAGCCTCTTGACCCGAGCAAGATTCGCGATAGCCTCCGCCGGCTTTATGCTACGGGACTGTACCAGACGGTTCAGGTGGCTGGGGTTCGCGCCGGAGACGACGTAACCATAATCTTCTCCGGGGCTCCACGGCTCTTTATCGGCCGGGTCAATGTCAACGGGGTCAAAGACGATCGTCTCACCGCCGTGCTGCAAAGCTCTACGCAACTGCAGCTCGGAGCTCCTTATTCGCCCAGCAAAGTTGCCCAGGCGGACGACACAGTGAAGCAGACGCTTCAAGATAACGGTTACTATCAGACCCATATCACCGGCGACTCGGTCATTGACAAACCCGATTCGCTCATCGATCTCAATTACAACATCGCGACCGGAAAGCCTGCCCGAGTGGGAGACGTCAATGTAAAAGGAGACAGCGGGATAACCGAGCAGGAGTTTCGCAAAAAGGGCAAACTCAAGCGAAACTCCAAAGTTAACCGGAATACGATCAACCGCGCACTGACCCGCCTGCGCAAGAATTACGTTAAGACAGAGCATTTGTCCGCGGCTATCAGCCTGACCTCCAAGCAGTACGTACCGGCAAGCAATCACCTGAATTACGGCTTCCAGGCGCAAGAGGGGCCAATCGTAGAGGTTAACGTCGAGGGCGCCAAGATCAGCAAGAGCGAAATTCAAAAGCTGGTGCCCATCTATGAGGAGGGGAGCGTGGATCAAGACCTGCTCAACGAGGGAGCAAGAAATCTGCGCAGCTTCTATCAGGCCAAAGGGTATTTCGACGTTCAAGTCTCCCATAATCCGGTAATTGAGAATGAGCAACATGTAACCGCGCTTTATACCGTCAAGCTGGGACCTTTGCACGTTATCGACTCCGTGACAGTTACGGGCAACAAATATTTCAGCAAAGCGATTATCGATCAGCGCATCAGCGTACACCCGGCCAATCTTGTGGACCGGCATGGATCATTCAGCCAGCAGATGCTCAATCGAGACGTGGGCAGTATCAAGGCCCTTTATCAGAGCAATGGATTCAGCGATGTCACAGTAACGCCGGAAATCGTCGATCTCGGCGCATCCGGCGACAGGAAGGAGAGCGGGCAAAAACTGGCCCATCTCAAAGTGATTTATGCAATCAAGGAAGGAGTACAACAAAGAATCGGCAAGTATGAGATCACGGGAGCCAGCGCGGCCCAGATCTCGGATTTCAAGCCTTACCTGAACGCCCAGCCCGGCCAGCCCTATTCCGCCATCAACATCGACGGGGATCGCGATCTGGTCCGCACATACTACCTGAGCCACGGCTACGATGATGTTGCCGTCGATGTATTTCAGGAGACCGAGCAAGACGATAAGGGTCTGGTCGATCTCTCGATGAAGATCGCCACAGGGCATCAGTTCTTCGTAAGGAAAGTCATCACCACCGGGCTGCATTACACGCGTCCTTCAGTCGTGGATGACCGGGTGCCGCTCCACCCCGGCGACCCGCTCAATCAGACCGCGCTGCTGGAGATGCAGCGTAAGCTCTACGATCTCGCGCTGTTCAACGAAGTCAATACGGCCATTCAAAACCCGGAAGGACATGAAACATACAAGAACGTGCTGCTGAATCTGAGTGAAGCCAAGCGCTGGGACATCAGCTACGGTTTTGGCTTTGAAGCCCAGACAGGCACCCCAACGAACAGTTACACGCCCAATGGAAAACTCGGCATCAGCCCCAGAGTGCTGTTCAACGTCAGCCGCATCAATCTGCGAGGAACCGACCAGTCCGTCACGTTGCGCACCAACTATGGAACCTTGGAGCAGCTAGCCTTGCTGACTTATCAGGATCCGCATCTGTTTCCCAAACCCGATCTCAATCTCACGCTCTCAGGCGGTTACGACAACACTGCGAACATCAGTACTTATCAGGCATCCGTGCTCTCCGGCGCGCTGCGTCTCGCGCAGCGCGCCGACAAGGCAAACACGTTGATCTACTCCTTCGCTTACCGCCGCGTTGCGGTCAATCCAAGCACCCTGCAAGTGAGTCCGGCTCTGGTTCCGCTGCTCTCCAAGCCGACCCGGGTGGGCGGCCCGGGATTCACCTGGATTCGCGATACGCGCGACGTGGCGCTGGACGCTCATCGGGGCAGCTTTACCTCCGCGGAGCAATTCCTCGCCGATAGCAAGTTCGGGTCTCAAGCAAATTTCAACCGCATCGATCTCACCAACTCGACCTACTACGACTTCAGCCGCGATCACTGGGTGTTTGCCCGGCAGACGCGCTATGGCCAGGAGCGCGGCTTTGGCGACGGCGACGAGCAGCTCATTCCGCTGCCGGAGCGCCTCTATGCCGGCGGCGCTACTTCGCACCGCGGCTTCGGCATCAACTCCGCCGGACCCCGCGACCCTCAGACCGGCTATCCCATCGGCGGCGCGGGGGTCTTCGTCAATACCTCGGAAATCCGCTCGCCGGCGCCCGAACTGCCTTATCTGGGAAACAATCTCAGCTTCGTTCTCTTCCACGATATGGGCAACGTCTTTGAGAATTCCTCCGATATCTGGAGCAGTTTCTTCCGCATCAAGCAGCCGCACAGCTATACCTGCCGGGACGTTTCCAAGACCTACAGCACCTACAACACGCCGGATACCTGCGACTTCAACGATTTTTCCCACGCATTGGGCATGGGTCTCCGCTACCATACGCCGATCGGGCCGGTGCGCGCGGATTTCAGCTACAATCTCAATCCGCCGATCTATCCGGTTATTTACGATTACGCCAGCACCTCTCCCACTCCCGATCCGCACGTTGGATCGGCGGGACACTTCAATTTTTTCTTCAGCATAGGGCAGAGTTTTTGATGCTCCGCAAGCCACCCAGTCCGCCAGAGCATTTCTCCTGTGGGTGTAGACCGAAGCTATGCTCTATACGCAGCTTTTTTCCAAGAAAAGCTGCACATAACCGCTCATGGAAAGGACATAGTAATAGGGGAAATGCTCTATTGCTCTCAGCAGCGCTGGCCGCGCTTGTGGCGTCGGCATTGTCCGGCGCTCGCGGATGGGCTCAGATTGCGGCCGTCCCGGCGGGGCGGCCTGTGGTGCTCGACCATGTGGTTGCGGTCATCAATGGCGACGTTATCCTGGAAAGCGATGTTCAGGAAGAAATGCAATTTGCTTTCCTGCAGCCGGAGCGGGCTAATCCTGCCCAAAACACTGCCAGCCGCTCTCTGCAGCGCCTGATCGATCGCGACTTGATCCTGCAGCAGATGAAGGCTACTCAGGCGCAAGTAAAAGAGCCTGGGCAGCAGCAGGTTGAACAACAGATCGAGGAGTTGCGCAAGCAGATCCCGGAATGCGCGCAGTACCATTGCGAAACTGACGCGGGGTGGCGTGCCTTCCTTGCGGCCCATGATCTGACTGAGGCGGAGGTGGAGGAACATTGGCGTCAGCGAATGCTCATCCTCTCCTTCATCCAATCCCGGTTTGGCGCCGGCATTCGCATATCCCAGGCGGAGATTGCGGACTATTACGACAAGAATTTCGCGCCGGAATTTTCCAGGAGACATCTCAAGCCCCCGCCTCTCAGCGCCGTTTCCGGCCGCATTGGTGAGATCCTGCTGCAACAGCACGTCAACGTATTTCTGCAGGACTGGCTGCAAAGTCTCAAGGACGAAGGCAACGTGAGTATACTGAGCGCCGACTACAGCGACGTCGGCAATCCGGTCACGCCAAGCCAAGGCGGAAGCCAGGGCCGCCCCCGGGGCAGCACAGGAGAGCGGCAATGAGCGCCGCCCCGACGCCTCCGCGCGCTGATCCGGCCCCCTTGCGGCTTTCTCCGTGGAGCTATTTTCTGCGCTTTGCCGCGGGGTTCCTGCTCCTGCTTATCCTGCTGGTCAGCGGGCTTCTCTTCTACGCTTCAACCTCAGGATTCGCCAACACGGTGAGAAGGAAAATCATTGCCGTGGTCGAGAGCTCGACCGGCGGCCGGGTGGAATTGCACGGCTTCCATTGGAGTCTGCTGCATCTAGCCGTGGAAGCGGACAACTTAACCATTCACGGCCTCGAGGGCCCGGGCGAGACCCCCTACGCGCACATTGACCGCCTCTATTTGAGGCTTCAGATTCTCAGCTTCCTCCGTCCTAAGGTCGCGCTGAGCTATGTGGAAGCCGACCATCCCGTCTTCCACCTGATCGTCTATCGCGACGGCAGCACAAACCAGCCGCGGCCGAAATCCGCAGCCACGCGCGACACCGGTCTGCCGGACACGATCTTCGACCTCCAAATCCGCCGGATCGAGGTAAACCGCGGTCTCGCGCTGGTCGATCAGCGCGCCATCCCCTTCAATCTCAGCGCCAGCGATATTGCCGCCGTGGTGACCTACGCTCCCGCTACGGATCACTACCTCGGCCATATTCAAATTGCCGCCCTCGACCTGCACCGCGGCTCGGCCCCGCCGCTTAACAGCAGGCTCAGCGTTCAAGTTGAGGCAACTCGCAATGCGATCGAACTGAAGGCGCTTCATTTCTCCAGCGGGGCCTCCGTGCTGGACGCCTCGGGATCGCTCAAAAACTTTGCCGATCCGCGCTGGATGTTTGCCGCCCAGGGAGGCATCGACCTGCGAGAGTTAGGCAATCTAGTCCCGGTAGAAGGCCTGCGTGGAGGAACCGCGCAGATCGCCGTGGAGGGCCATGGAACTGGCGCCGGGCAATTCTCCGCAGCCGGTAATTTTCAGTTGACCAACGGGAGTTATCAAACCATCTACGTGTCAATCAAAGGAGCAGATGCAACCGGCCGCCTGCGAATAGATCCGGACGAGATTGCGATCGAAAATGTGAAGGCGCGCCTGCGCGGAGAACCGGGAAGCATCGAAGCCGCTCTCCGAATCCTGCATTGGAATGCGCCGGCCACCCCTGGCGAACGCTTCGCGGGCTAAACCGGGAAAGCCACTCCGCTCAGGACGATAGCCAGCATTCGGGCGCGTTTGCGTGGGGAGCGCTTGCCGACACTGCTGCGGGCCGTCGCTATTCGCAGGTATCAAAACCTTGGCGTCGATACGGCGGCCGATGGGCCCGTCTATATCAATTGGACAGGTTCCGGGGATGACCTTACGGTAGCAGCCAATCTTGAGCTGACCGCGCCGCGGTTTCCCGCTGCCGGTGAAGTGCCTCTGAGCGGGACTGTCGATGCAAAGTACTTCCAACGCAACGGCACTGTTCAAATCAACCATCTCGAGGCATATACGCCAGCCAGCCGAGCCCACGTAACAGGGATGCTGGGGGTTTATCCGCTTAGCAGGCCTTCCGCACTGGAGGTCAAGCTCAGTACCGGCAATCTTACCGAGTTCGACCGCGCGCTGGCCGACCTCGGATTATCCGCGAACGGCAAGCGCGGCATCGCGGCGATACCTGTGAGCCTTCATGGGGAAGCGGAGTTTGCCGGCACGGTGAGGGGATCGTTGATCGATCCCGACGTCAAAGGCCATGCGAGCGCAAGCAACTTCTTCACCGCCTTCGCTCTCCCCAACGTCCTCGCTCCGTCCGCTTCCGAGCCGCTTAAGAACGTATCCTCTTCCTCATCCTCGCCCGCAGCCTCGCCCCTGATCCGCGAGATCCATTGGGAGCGGCTGGATGCAATGGGCGAGTACTCCTCCTCGCGCATCTCCATTCAACAAGCAGAACTCACCGGAGGTGGAGCGACGATAGAGGCCCACGGCGAGATCGAAGCCCATCGCATCAGCCGCCGCGGCACCGCTTTCGACGGCTTATCGGCAATCAACGCGACGGCCAGCGTGCAGAAGGCGCCGTTGAGCGATCTGATGGCCCTTGCTGGTCAATCAATTCCCGTCACCGGAACAGTCAATCTCCAAATCCATGTGGACGGAAGCCTGGATGACCTTAATGGAGGAGGCAATGTTGTGATCCAGGGCGGTGACATCATGGGTGAACCGTACCGCAGCCTTACTGCCCATCTGACGTTTACCGGACACACCCTCGACCTTGTAAAGCTGACACTGTTGCAAAAAGGCGGCGTCATAGTCGCCAATGGATCCTACGATTTACAGCAGAAATCGTTTCTGGCGAACCTGGATGGCGCTAATTTTGAGCTGTCCCAGCTCCATCGCCTGCAGAACCCGGGTTTCCCCATAACCGGCAAGCTGAAATTCGACGCCCATGCTTCAGGAACACTCCAGGCGCCGTCAATACTGGCCGGGGTACATCTGACGGGATTGACCATACAGGGCCAGCCGATCGGCGGGATCGAGGGCGTGGCGCATACAACAGGAGGCATCGCCTACTTCACGGCCCACTCGACGCTGATAGCCGCCCGGCTCGATCTCAGCGGGCAAACGGTGCTTCGCGATCGCCTGGAGACGCAGGCGAAGCTAGCTTTCTCCGGTCTCGATGTCGACCCTTTTCTAAAAGCCTTCCACGTGCAGAACCTCACGGGACATTCGCTGATCGCGGGAACCGTAAACGTTGCCGGCCCGGCGAGAGAGCCGAAGCTGTTGGGCGGAGATGCGGAAATCAGTCAGTTTTCGGTAACGCTCGCCAACCTTACGCTCAGCAGCCAGGGATTGCTGCGCGCCTCGATCCGCGATGGCGTGGTCCATCTAACCCAGGTCCACATCACCGGGCCGGACACAGACATGAACGTCACCGGCTATGCCGAGCTGATGGGTAATCGCGAACTCAAAGTGAATGCCAGCGGCTCGATCAATATGCGGCTTGCGCAGACGTTCGATCCCGATATCACCTCCTCCGGCCATGTCGATTTCGGTATTCAGGCCGCCGGTACTGTAATGAAGCCCTCCTTAACCGGCCAGATGCGCCTGAGCAATGTGGCCATGGCCCTCAATGATGTGCCCACGGGCATCAGCAGACTCAATGGAACCCTGGTATTCGATCAGGATCGCCTGGAAGTGCAGGATCTAACAGGCATGACAGGCGGCGGACAGCTCAGGCTCGCCGGCTTTATCACCTACCAGAACGGCATCTACGGAGATCTTTCGGCTACGGGAAAAGACGTCCGGGTACGTTACTCGGGAATAAGCGCCACGGCAGACACTACTCTGCACCTACAAGGCTCTCAGGCCAATATGTTGTTCAGCGGAAACGTGCAGATCACACGCTTCATTATTGGCCCGAATCTTGATTTCGCCGCCTTTACCAACACCCCGGCGGCAGCGGCGCCGCCTAACCCGAATGCACCCTCCAATCACGTACGACTGGATATTCACATCACATCCGCGCCGCAGTTGGACTTTCAGAACTCCTACGCGCAACTGGCCGGCAGCGTGGATTTGCGGATTCGCGGAACTGTAGCCCAACCCGCCGTTCTCGGCCGGATCAATATCACCGAGGGAACCGCGAATTTCGCCGGCACCACCTACCAGCTACAGCACGGCGATATCTACTTCACCAATCCGGTGCGTATCGAACCCATTATCGATATAGACGCCACCACGCGGATCGAGGAGTACGACGTCACAGTCGGCATGCACGGCAGCGCGGCGCATCTAACGCCGACTTTTCGCTCCGATCCTCCTCTTCCCCAAGCCGACGTCATTTCTCTGCTGGCGCTGGGCCGGACGCAGCAGGAGCAAGAGCTTTACTCCCAGCAACAACAGCAGGCCGGAGTGAACTCGACCACCAACGCTTTGCTGGGAGGCGCGCTCAGCGCGACCGTCGGCAATCGCGTGCAGAAACTCTTTGGAGTAGGCAGCGTCAAAATCGATCCGACTTATCTAGGCAATCTTGGTGATTCGAGCGCCCGTATTACCGTACAGCAGAATATCTCGCGCAATGTTCAGCTCACCTATGCGACGAATGTGAACGCCACGGCAGAGCAACTCCTGCAGGCGCAGGTCAATCTAACCGCAGGTATCTCGCTGCTTGCTGTTCGCGACGAATCGAACGTCTTTAGCGTTGTCTTAAAAGTCCATCAGCGATTGCGTTGACTTGTAAGTAGAGTCGTAATAATGTTGATTGGCAGTTTGTCCCTTATTTTTGTTGTGTTTGCCATCGAGGTCGGAATCTTAGATTCGAACAAGGAGATTGAAATGAAGAAAGCAGGGTTCAGAGCTACCTGGGTCATCGCGTCTTCTATCCTGGTCTTGGGTTCCCAGAGTTTTCTCGCCGGCGTGCCCTACGTCAATGCGCAGAGCGCGCAGAACGACAATAACATCCGGGCCTCGGTCATGAATGCCATAAAAAGCAAGGACTACCAGAACGTGCGGGTTAACGTCCAGAATGGAGTTGTCGATCTCGAAGGCACGGTCAAGGATTTCGCAACCAAGGAAGAATTGGATAAGAAGGTACACCGCATCAAGAATGTTAAAGCCGTGCGCAACGGGGTCAATGTTGCCGGAGCCGGCGAAATCCCCGACCAGCAGATCCAAAACAATATCGTCAAAAACCTGCAGTACGATCGCGTGGGCTACGGAAACATGTTCAATGCGATCAGCGTAAACGTGCAAAACGGGGTCGCTACTTTAAGCGGACATGCTCTCGGTCCGGTGGCCAAGGATTCCGCGCTTGCACTGGCGGCGCGCACCCCGGGCGTGCAGGATGTGGTCGACAATATCCAGGTCGATCCTCTCTCCCCCATGGACAATCGGACCCGGATGCAGGTCTACCGCGCGGTCTATGGCTTCCCGAGTCTCAACAAATACGCGATCAACCCGGCGCAGCCCATCAGAATCACGGTGGTGAACGGTCACGTGATACTGAATGGCGTGGTAGATAGCCAGGCTGACAAGAATGTCGCCGGCATCCGCGCCAATGGCGTCCCCGGTGTCTTCAGTGTTACCAACGATCTCCAGGTCGCCAATGCGGGGAATGAAAAGAAGAAGTAGCCCTTTACGGATTCAGCTACAGAACGTTGAAGGGTATGGCCTCAGCGAAGTATTTTTGCCATCCCGGCCGCCGAAAGCGGGAACGAGCAAAGCGCCAATGAAATGCCACTGGCTGCCTGCTTTGCCACCACTACTATTCCTTTCGCCGCTTGGCTCGCGGCGGCTTGGGATTGGGCGGCTTGGGCGCCGGGCTGAAGAGCTTGGCAGGACGATATCCTGCTTGTTCCGCATCGGACAAGGCCTGCATAACCTGGGCCTCGATCTTCCCCACCTTCTGTGAAGCAGCGCGTGGAGAAATTTGGCCGTGCTGTGTGGCCACTGCTCGCCCGGTCCTGGGATCTTGGATCTTGGGCTCCTGAATCCTGGGCTCCTGAATCCTGGGCTCTTGAATCCTGGCCTCTTGGGCAAGGCCGATCAATTTGGGCAACTGGAGCCACCACAAGAGTTGTTCATGCAACTCTTTGTTGAAATACTGTTCTCCGGCAGGCTGGATCTCTTGCGCGGTGTGCTCGGCGTGGGCGCGATGCACATCGATCAGCCAGCGCGCATCGGGATCGTCCCAGAGACGCCGCGGATATCCCGCGACCCTCTCTTCCCCATCTTGTTCAGGCTGCGCCAGGAATGCGATCCTCACCCGCGCGGCCGCTCGCCAGGCGTCTTCACCATGGAAACCAAATTGCGCAAAGGACTGGGCAAGAGGATCGCGCAAGCGCAACTGATCGAATGCCTGCAAAGCTGCTGCCCAAGGAGTGTCACGATCGATGAACTTGCTCAAGACTTCCAGCACGCACCAGGCGAGCACCGGGGCCCAAATGGCCGTGGCAGCTCTGGTGGGACTGCGGCTGGGCAGAACCATGCGAGCATCCGTAGACCAAGCCGAGCTGAATTCGCCTTCCAGAAACGGCAAGCGCATGGCAGCTTGGATTGAGCCGCAAAGCGCCAGCCACATTTCAGCGGGATCGGCCTGCCACTGGCCTTCCCGCGACACTCTTCTCGAATACGCCTGCCCGGCTTCGCTAAAGAACTGCTTGCTGTGCTTTTCCAGGTTACCGAGAAAGGCTGCGCCCACCGTGCCCGATACCGGTTCTCTGCAGCCTGGGACAGGATCGCCATTGTTGGAGATTTCAGCAATGGAATTGATCAGACTGGAATTCAGCAAAGCCGCCAGGGCTTCCTGCACAGGAGCAAGTTCGAGAGAGATAAGGGACTCCTCCACGCTGGCGACTCCACGCCCCTGCAAAAAGTCGCAGAGCCGGTCCCAGCGGTGATCCTCATCCGGCCTTAGCTCCCGCCAATCAAGAAAAACATGGCGCTTGTACGCTTGGAGCTCAATCGAAAACCCGCTGTACACGATTTTCGCCGAGCGCTCAAGATGTTCGAGACCGGTGGCCGTGTCCCGAAAAGCCAAGATGACGTTGTGCTCCGCCGGCAGGCTGAAGGCATCTCCGATCGATTGCCGGCGCACTTGGCCGGCGCCTTTATCGGCGTAAGAAACGGAGGAGTGAATGCTTCCGAAGGTTGTCGCGTAGCGGTTGTGGTAGATCACCAGCGCCTTCTGGTCCCCACGCCGGTTGGAATAGGCGAAGACGTTCTCATCCACCGATCCGTCGGGCCGATAAAAATCGTACAACCGGAAATTCCAGCTCTCCGCGAAAAGCTGCCGCCGGTGAAGCAGCGGCGCGATCTCGCGATCATGCCGTTCCACCAGCCAGGGATCGGGACGCTCATCGTATCGCGGCTTACGAAATTCCATTCCGTACTTTTCCGTGAACCCTTCGATCTGTCCATGACCGAACATAGGAAGGCCGGGCAAAGTAGCCAGGAGGGCCGCAACGCCGAAATACTTGTCTTCTTTACCGAATTGATCTATGGCTGTTCTTTCATCGGGATTGCTCATGAAGTTAACGTAACGCTTGAGGATATCGGGATCGAATTCCAGAGTCCCCTTGAGGATGGACCGGTATTTGGCGTTGTCCTCATCGCGCATCATGTTCATGAAGGCGCTGTTGTAGACGCGATGCATGCCCAGAGTACGGACGAAATAAGCTTCCATCAACCAGAAGGCTTCGGCGAGCAACAGCGTGCCGGGCACCTCCCTGGCTACGCGGTCCACCACTTCGCGCCAGAACTCGTGCGGCATGGCCTCATTGAACTGGGCCTGCGACATACTGGATTCGGCGCGGGAAGGAATGGCTCCGCCGCTGCCTGGAATGGGAAACCACAGACGCTCGATATGCCGTTTGGCAAGAGTCATGGCGGCATCGAAGCGAATAATGGGAAAGAGACGCGCGACATGGAGAATGGTCTGGATCACCTGCTCGCGGGTTGCGGGATTCAGATAATCCAATTGCGCCGTATCGTTCCAAGGGAAACTGGTCCCATCGTTGCCGTGATAGATGTAGCGCGTATCGCCGGTCCACTTGTCGCGCCGGCGGAAGACCACCGCGGCATCCGTCTGCTCGTAGTAGTGGTCCTCAATCTTGACCTCGACCCGGCCGTCATTCGAGAGATCCGGCCCCTCGAACCGGTAGGCGGGATAAGGGCTGTCGGATCGCGAGAGAAACCACTCCGGATGTTCGATCACCCAATTGGAATCGATGCCCATGTGGTTGGGAACCATGTCGCTGGCCAGCCGAATGCCATGAACGAAGGCGCGGTCGCGCAAATCGCGATATGCTGCTTCGCCGCCGAGGTCCGCGGAGATCGAATAATCGTAGAGAGAGTAGGCGGAGGCTACCGCATCCTGATTGCCGCAGAGTTGCTTAATGGTCTGCGAAGCCCGGCTTCGCTCCCATACCCCGATCAGCCACAGTGAATTGATGCCGCGGCGGCCCATCAGATCGAGTTCCTCATTGGGAATCTGGTCGAGGCGATGGATATGCCGTCCGTATTTCCGCGACAGCTGCTCCAGCCAGACATACGTGCTCTTGGCCAGCAGCACGGTCGTCGGCATCCATTCCTGATCGGGACTGAAGCGCTCGTATTCCTGAGCCGTTTCAGCTAAGGAAGGCGCTTCGGAATAGCCATCCCCATCGCGTCCCGCGCGGCCGCGCCTGCGTTCCAGGGTTTCCGCTGAAGGCGGATGGAAGCGCATCCAGATCGCTATGTCTTCTTCCTTGAGCACATCCATCGCGAGCAGCAGCCGGTCGAGCGCCGAGCCGAGGACCGCTGCCCACTTTTTCTGAATGAACGCCAGTTGTCCGCTCAACGAGTCCGGCGAAGCTAGTGCGGGCGCTCGCAGCATATCGATCAGGTTTAGGTTCTCCGGCCCAATGGCAGGCCGGGTCTTGAAGAATTCACGGAGCCCGGAAACGATCGAGCGATAGCCGGAGTCCGCGGCTAACTTCGTATCGGCAAACAGTTCAGAAAATGGAGCGAATGCGGGGTTGGCATTGGCCAGCCACAACAGCATCATTTCCTCGAAGGCAATGGTGCGATGGGCCACTCCGCCGGTCTCGCCTTGAAGCCACGCGGCGCTGCTCTGCTCTTGATCTCCCGGCTCACGGAGGTAGAGGGCCGCACTAGGGAACTGCCGGACGAAGGCCAGCAGGGTCTTATCCAATTCGGCTTTGCCCAGACGGGCATCGAACCAGGCGAGCGCGTCGGCGATAGCCGCCGGGTCCAATTGCTTGCGGTAAAAGTCGACCAAGGCATGGCTCAGCTCGTCGATGAGGCCCATGGCGTAGAGCGCACCAGGATGGATTACGCGCGCAGGATCCTGCTCAGTGCCGCGAACCTGATTCATGCGGTGAGCAAACTCCCGGCTGGCGGCAAGATTGGCGAAGATTACATTGCCGGAAAAAGTAAATAAGGTGTCGCTGAAGCGATACCGGTCACGTGCCTCGCGCGATACATGAAATTCCATCATGGACTGCTTCCCTACCAATTTCGAATTTGGACGGATAAGCCTCAGCTCTTTGAAGTGTCAGCCAAGGCAGGGCATGAGATGCTCGCGCCGGGGAACGTTATACGCGTGAGCTTCCGCGGAGACGCCGCGCGCTATCTCTGTTCGATGCAGAATTTCGCGACGCGGCTTGGGCCCGGCTGCAGATCGCCCGCGAATGGCGACTTTCAGAGGCGATACGTCTGGCGCACTAAATCATAAGTCAGCGATTTTGCCACCTCCTGAGCTTCGTCTTCATCCAGCCGGTGGTCCGCAACCAATGTTGCCAGGAAAGCGCAATCGATACGGCGGGCGACGTCGTGCCTTGCGGGAATGGAAAGAAAAGCGCGGGTGTCGTCATTGAAGCCTACCGTGTTATAGAAACCCGCAGTTTCCGTCGTGTACTCACGAAAGCGGATCATGCCTTCGGGGCTGTCATAAAACCACCACGGCGGTCCCAGGCGTAAGCAAGGGTAATGTCCCGCCAAAGGCGCCAGCTCGCGGCTCAGCGCTGATTCATCCAGCATGAACAGAATGATAGTCAGCGAGGCTTCGTTGCCAAAGCGCGATAGCAGCGGGTGAAGCGCATGCACAAAATCGGTGGCCGTGGGAATATCCGCCCCGACATCGCGGCCAAACTTCTTGACTAGTTCAGGATTGTGATTGCGGAAAGAGCCCGGATGGATCTGCATAACCAATCCATCTTCCAGGCTCATTCGGGCCATTTCAGTCAGCATCTGAGCGCGAAAGAGCTCACGATGCCGGGCCTCCGATTTGCCGCTGAGCACCTGCTCATACAGCTTGGCTGCTTCCGCGGCATCAAGGTCCGCGGTATTGGCGGTCGGGTGCCCGTGATCGGTAGCGGTACAGCCCAGTTGCTTAAAGAACTGACGCGCTTTGGCCAAAGCACGCAGATAACCTGTCCAGTGGGCGATGTCTTCGCCGTACATCTCCCCCAATCGCGCGATATTCCCGGCAAAGCCGTTCATATCGGGATCGACAACGGAATCGGGCCGGAAAGTGGGCAGGATACGCGCCTTCCACCCGGAATCGCGAATCGCTTTATGATCGGTCAATGGATCGAGCGGCGTATTCGTGGTGGCCAGCACTTCAATCTTGAACTGCTCGTAAAGCGCCCTGGGCCGGAACTCGGAGGAGCTTAGTTTTTCGGCAATGGTGTCGTAATACTTGTCGGCGGTCTTTGCGCTAAGCCGTTCCTGTAAGCCGAAGGTCTGCTCGAAGGTATAGTCGAGCCACAGGCGCGTCGGCGTGCCTCGAAACAGATAATAGTGCGCGGCGAATGTGCGCCATACTGCGCGGGCTTTATCCTGGCTGAGTTCGGTCGTGCCTATTCCCAGCTCTTCGAGCGAAATCCCCTGGCTGTACAGCATGCGGAAGATATAGTGATCGGGGATAATGAGCAGCCTGGCCGGATCGGGGAATGGGTCATTGCGGGCAAACCAGCCGGCTTCCGTGTGACCGTGGGGACTTAGAATCGGCAAATCCTGGATGGAATTGTGAAGGCGGCGCGCTATGCTGCGCGTGTTCGGGTCAGCGGGAAAGAGACGGTCTTGCTGAAGAATGCTCACTACAGCATTTTTACTTGGAAGGGCAGGTTATGAACAGGGGGCCGGCTTGATTTCTCACCGCAATCGAAAGCAGGGACTTTGGTGATGGTAGGAACTATCGCAGCAAGGATGTGTTGATGCTTCCCGAAGTTACGGCGAGCAGGCCCAGATGCGCCGCCTGGTAGCAGAATTCAAGCCCAATCGCCATAAGCCAGAGAGAGAGCGCGAGCCGAAGTTGGCGGTTGGGAATACGCGGAGCCGCGCTGCTGCCTGCGATCGCTCCTAATACGCCTCCCAAGGAAAGCTTCCACAGCAAGGCCGCATCGTAGGCGCCGCCGATGGCGTGAATGCCAGAGCCGGCAAGTGCAATTCCCAAGCCAAAGGTGAGATCGGTTCCAACCACCTGCGAGGCGCTCATCGACGTGAGGCTCAGCAACGCAATGGTGCCCAATGCTCCCGCGCCGGATGAGGAAAAGCCTACTTCCGCTCCGATGGTCAGCATGATGGCGCTGATCCACCCGGGCCGGTCGGCTCTGGGGCGATGGATCGCCGAGGGGAAAAAGTAGCGGTAGATATGCCAGCCGGAGGAGAAGATGATGATGGCTCCGAGGACAGCGTACAAAATCATCTTAGGGCCGTGGAGAGCGACGTGCTTGAACAACAGCGAACCGATGATGACTCCCGGCAACCCCCCCAGCAGCATATAGCCCAATACTCGGTAGACAACTTGCTTTCGCCATATCTGGACCGGTACGACAATCAGCTTGACGACCGCGGAATAGGCAAGCGCGGTGCTCACCGCGATCTCGATCGGCACATGCATGAATAGGATCAGCATCGGCGCGATGATCACTCCCGCACCCACTCCGGTGAGAGCGATTACCACGGCAATCACAAACCCGATCAGCACATCCATAGCGAACAACTTCCCCGTTAACCGTCAAACAGAAACATCTATGAGGGCTGAATATGAATTCCACACTCTTGCTTGCGGCCTCCCCAGCGTCCTGAACGAGGATCGCCGGGGTCGAACGGCAGGCTGGTGCAGGGCTCGCAGCCAATGCTGGTGTAGCCTTGATCGTAGAGCGCGAGCAATGGGATGCTGAACTGGCCGGCGTACTGCCATACATCCTTTGCCGTCCAATCGGTGAGCGGACTGATTTTGCGTAGATGCTTTCCCGTGGGCAATGCGAAATCATCGATCGTTTTGAGCTGCGCGCGGCTCTTGGCCTGCTCCTTGCGCAGGCCGGTAAACCAGAGCCCATACTTCTCGAGTTCGGTAAACAGCGGCTTGACCTTGCGCATTCCGCAGCAGCGCGATGGATCCGTCTGATGCAAAATTCCGAATTGCGCCTCCTGCTCGGCTACGGTCTGTTCGGGCAGAAGATTAACCAGGTTGAGCCCCCACTCGCGCGCGATCCGGTCGCGGTATTCGTAAGTGTCGGCGAAGTGGTAGCCGGTATCGAGGAAGATCACGGGAACCTTGGGCAGCAACTCCTTGACCATATGAACGAGAAGGACATCCTCGGCCTGAAAGCTGCTGGTCACGCAAACTTCCTCCGCGGGACTGCTTTCTATTTGCTCCCGCACCAACTGCCGCGCGGCGGTGAGCTTCTCGCCGAAGGTCTCCATTACAGGTGAGCTGGTCAACACGGTTTCGGTGGTCATGCGCGCTCTTTCTGCGGGGGAAGAATTCCCTTTATGCGGAGAGCTTGAACAATGTCATCCGCTGTGCGCGCGGGCCGCAGCGAGCCAGGGAGAAACAAATCTTCCAAACGGGCAGTCTGGCTGCCATCCGAGTATGCGGCTAAGCGCGCTCCGGCTTCGTGCTGCTCTCCATCAACCAACGTGAATACTCCTATCGAGGTGAGCGCGCGCCAAAGCGATGGCTCGTGAACCCGCGTGCGCACTATTGGGAGGCCGGTTTCGAGGAGCGCAGCTTCCAAGGCGGTAGCCAATGCGGGCGCCGCGACGAGCACTGCTGCCTTATTTCCAAGAACGGCTGCTTTGGCCTGAGGCCCGCGGCTAGCGCTCTGGGGCGAGGCAGCGGCTTCGATCATCCCGGCCGCGGCTGTCGCATTGGTATCCGCATCGATCAGAATAAAACTGCCAGTGGTGCGATTCCGCCGATAGGGATCGAAGAAAATAGGGCGGAGAGTTTCAATTTCGACCTGCCCGATTTCGTTCATGGCCAGGCGATCCACGGCTTCGTGCTTTAAATTTTGAACATTGACCCGGTGGCGAATGGCAGTTACGCGCGCGCCTACAGTCTGGCTCGCATGTTTTAGTAGATAACTGCGAGTGGCATCCAGAGGCGCAGAGTCAAACCATACCAGGGAGGCCTCAATGGCGCTGCTGCTTTGGGGAGGATGATCGGCCGAGGCGATGAAATCGCCGCGGCTGATATCCAATTCATCGTCAAGCGTGATGGCGACCGACTGAGGAGAACTTGCCTGCTTAAGATTGCCGTCAAAGGTGCTGATAGATGCGACGCGGGTGCGCCGGCCGGAAGGAAGGGCTACGACGCGATCACCGACGTGGACGCTGCCCGCCGCGATCTGCCCGGCGAAACCGCGGAAATTCGGTTCTGCGTAACTTTGTGCCGGCCGGATAACCCGCTGCACGGGCAAGCGGAAATTTGCTCCATTGAGCTGATGGCCGGCGGGCACAGTTTCCAGATGCTCCAGGAGCGTGGGACCCGAGTACCAGGGGGTGCGCGCGCTGCGCTCGACCACGTTATCGCCGTCGAGCGCGCTCAAGGGAATGGCTTTCACCTGAGCATCGCCAAGCTGCCCCACCAGTTCCCGGAATTGCCGTTCGATCCGGCCGAAGACCTCGGAGGAAAAATCCACCAGATCCATCTTGTTGATCGCCGCCACCAGATGACGGATTCCCAGCAGCGAGGTGATGTAGACATGCCGCCGGGATTGCGTCAGAATTCCTTTGCTGGCATCGATCAGAATAATGGCTACATCCGCAGTCGATGCGCCGGTAGCCATATTGCGTGTGTACTGCTCATGCCCTGGAGTATCCGCAATGATGAACTTTCTGCGCTCGGTAGAGAAGTAGCGGTAGGCAACATCGATGGTGATTCCCTGCTCCCGCTCGGCGCGCAAACCATCGGTAAGCTGAGCAAAATCGATGGATGATTGGGCACTGCCCGCCTGCGTTTTGGTGACCGAGCGCACGTGGTCTTCATAAACGTTCCGCGAGTCGTAGAGCAGACGGCCGATCAGTGTCGATTTGCCGTCATCCACGCTGCCCGCGGTGGTAAAGCGCAGCATGTCCTTGTGCTGTTCGGATAGGAGGAATTGCTCGATCGAGAAAGCGGAACCGGAGTTCTCTGTTTCCTCCAAAACTGCGGCGGGCGGCGTCATCAGAGCTACTGCCATCAGAAATATCCCTCTCGTTTCTTGATTTCCATGGAGCCATCCTGATCGTGATCGATCACGCGGTTGGCGCGTTCCGATGAGCGAAAAGACACCAGCTCGGCAATGATTTTGGGTACCGTATCGGCGTCGGACCGGATAGCGCCGGTGCACGGGCTGCAGCCGAGTGAGCGCAGGCGCGAACGGACCCATTGCTCTTCCCCCGGGAGACTCTTGACAAACGATTGCTCGACGGGAATCAGGCTGTCGCCGCGCACCAGCATGCGCCGCTCCTTAGCGAGGTAGAGCGGCACGATCGGTATGTCTTCAAGATGTATGTAGTGCCAGACGTCAAGCTCTGTCCAGTTGGACAGGGGAAATACCCGGATACTCTCCGAGGGCCCTATTCTGCCGTTGTAGATGTTCCATAATTCCGGGCGCTGGTTCTTTGGATCCCATTGGCCGGCGCGATCCCGGAAAGAGAAGATTCGTTCCTTGGCGCGGGATTTTTCTTCATCCCTGCGCGCCCCGCCAAAAGCCGCATCGAAGCCGTGCTCTTTCAAAGCATCGAGCAGTGCGGTGGTCTTCAGAAGTCCGCAGCAGCGTTGGGTGCCGAGCTTTACCGGATTGGCCCCATTGGCCAGCGCCTCCTCATTCCGCCAGACCAGGAGGTCCACCCCAAGTTCCCTGGTGTATGAGTCTCGAAAAGCGAGCATCTCCTTGAACTTGTATCCGGTATCAACGTGCAGGAGAGGAAAAGGAATGGGACCGGGATAGAAGGCCTTCTGCGCCAGCCGCAGCATGACTGAGGAATCTTTGCCGATCGAATAAAGCATAACCGGCTTTTGAAACTCGGCCGCCACTTCACGGAAGATGTGAATACTCTCCGCTTCCAGAAGACGCAGGTGGCTTAGACGCGGCGGCGCCTGGCTGGAAGTCTCGGGAAACGCAATCGATGCGACCATTGTCTTTCCTTTAGAACAATAAAAAAGCCCACGTGCCGGGTTGCGGCAGTGGGCGTCTACTTTCGTAGATTTCTAATGGCGAACTACACGAAAACTGATAACAAAATCAGCGCCCACACTGAGTTGGAAGACAGCAACAACAGTTGCTCGTCATTCGACAACCCGGTGCAAAGAGCGCCAAGACCATGGATTAACGATCTAACGTTATGCCCGATTTGTCAAGGGGCGTACCCTTCAGGGCCGTAACGGGCTAGTATCCCAACTGCTTATCAATCACGTTCTCCAGAGGGGCGCCTTTCTCAAACCGGCCATATTGCTCAAGAAAGAAGCGTACCGCCTGATCCAGCCAATCCGCGGTGTGATCTGCCGTGTGCGGCGACAACAGCACGTTCTCCAGCCGGTACATGGGATCGCCCGGAGGCAGCGGCTCATGCTCGAACACATCCAACGCCGCACCCTTGATCCGCTTGGCGGTCAGCGCGCGCACTATGGCTGCCTCATCGATGACCGGTCCCCGTCCGACATTGATCACCACCGCGGTGGGCTTCATCACTGCAAACTCCGCGTCGCTAATCATGTGCAGCGTCTCGGCGGTCAACGGCGCCGCGGCCACAACGTAATCGCAGCGCGCCAGCATTTCGCGCTGCGCTTCAGGCTTGTAGAACTGCTCCACCAAAGCATCGGCCGTCTGCGAGACATGCCGCTTGGTCGCGAGCACGTGCATGCCCATCGCACGCACACGCACGGCCACGGCACGGCCGATGTCACCGTAGCCCACAATTCCCACTGTCTGGCCGGCGATTTCCTCGATATCGAATTCTTCCCAGACACCCGCCTGCTGGTTGCGCACCATCCGCCGGAAATCCTTGGCGAAGTACAGAATCGCCCCCAGCACGAACTCCGCCAGCGACGAGCTAAAAACACCGCTGCCGTTGGTCAATGGCACATCGCTTTCCACCAACTCAGGAAATAAGACCTTATCCAGCCCCGCCGCTCGCGAGTGCACCCAGCGCACATTTTTTGCCATGGCGAAGACAGCGCGTAAAAGCTCTCCTGATCCGGACCAGTTCAGTATCACCGTCGCTTCTTTCGCCGCGTCCGCAAACATCGCGGTATCGCTGCCCACCACATGAGGCAGCGGATCCAGCTTTGCAAGCTGCGGATCTCTTTCGTTCTTCTTCGTCAGCACTAATACAGTGTTGGTATAAGCCATAACTTCTATCCTGCCACATTCTTCTGCCCGGCGTTATTACTTCAAGACCCGCGATGCGCAGCTCTGACGAGGGTTATTCGCGTCCGCTCTTGTGAGTAGCGCAGATAGGATTTGACTCCGCGCCCGCTGGACGATATGGTAAGCGGAATGTCGAGATTTCAAATTACGCGCTTAGGTTGTTGTCACGCGATAGCCTGCCCGTGCGTCGGTTTGCGTCTCGACTAGGTTTCGAGCTATCCAGCTCAACCAGAGTTTTCAACCAACCCCACGCGCAGGCAGCTAGCGATCCGTGGGTTTTCTTTTGCCCGCCGACCCATTCATTCCGGACAATCATGTATTCGACTGCAACATTGCCGCGTATACCTTCGACTCCAGCTCCGGCTCGTCCTCTGCCGGCCGGTGGTTGTTGAGTCCCTCGTACTCGCGCTGCGACGAGGCTCGCCTTCGTTCCTAAGATTCGGCACCCGAACAAAATAGCTTTCGATTTTGCTTTCAGGAGACCTGCGTGGCCCTTATTTCGGCTTTTCTCAAGAAGCTTTTCCTGGTTCTACTTCTTACTTCCGCGCTTCCTTATTCGTGGGGGCAGGTAGTGGGCGCATCGATCAGCGGTACAATCACCGATCCCGCTGGAGGCGTTCTGAGCGGTGTAAATGTTATCCTGCGTAACCTCGATACCGGAACCGTTCGCAATCTGGTCTCTGACAATGGAGGACGATATGCAGCACCTTCCGTTCCTGTCGGGAGCTACTCGGTCACGGTTCACAAAGATGGTTTTTCCACCCAGGAAAGAACCGGTATTCAACTCGCCGTTGGGGAGAGCGCAGAAGTCAACTTAACGCTTGCCGTCGGCGAAGTGCACCAGGAAGTTACGGTCGAAGAAGTTCCCAACGCGGTGAACCTGTCCACCCAGGAAGTCTCCGGACTGGTAAATCAGAGGCAGGTCAAAGAATTACCACTCAATGGCCGCAGTTACGACGAACTGATGCTATTGAACCCCGGCACCGTCAACTACACCAACGAGCGCTCCGGTGGAGTGGGCACGTCCAATTCGTCGGTGGGCAACATGTTTGTGGTCAGCGGCCACCGTCCGCAGGATAATCTCTTTTTGCTAAACGGTATTGAATACACCGGAGCCTCGCTCATCAACATCACGCCCGGAGGGACCAGCGGGCAATTGTTGGGGGTCGATGCAGTGCGTGAATTTAACGTGGTCAGCGATACCTATGGCGCAGAGTATGGCAAGCGCACCGGGGCCCAAGTCAGTATCGTTACCGCGTCCGGCACAAATCGGGTTCATGGCTCCTTCTACGAGTTCCTGCGCAACAGCGCGCTCGATTCCCGCAACTATTTCGATCAGGCGCAAATCCCCAGGTTCCAACGCAACCAATTCGGCGGAGCTTTGGGCGGTCCTATCCGTAGAGACAAAATCTTTCTCTTCGGAAACTATGAAGGCTATCGGCAGAATCTTGGCTTAAGCGATCTCACCCTGGTTCCGGATAATGCGTCGCGCGCAGCCGCGGTTCCCTCCGTTGCACCTTTGCTTGCTTTGTGGCCGGTGGCTAACGGACCCGAACTGGGCGGGGGCATCGGCGAAGCCTTCAGCAATCCGCTGCAGCATATCCGGGAAGATTTCGGCACTACCCGGCTGGACTGGAATATGGGCGCGAAAGACCTCTTTTCCGCCATCTACACTGTCGATGACAGCGCGGCGAACACGCCTAGCGCTAATCCCCTCAGTGGGATCTATGAAAGCTTGAGAGAACAGGTCCTGAGCGCCCAGCAACAGCATGTATTTTCTCCCAGACTGTTGAATACCGCGCGCATCGGATTCTCCCGCGGCAGCTATTACTTCAACGGGATCGTGCCGGTCGATCTGCCGGGCTGGGTGGTGGGCAAACCCATCGGAGCCATCGTGATCGCCGGCAGCACGGCTTCCAACGGCGCATCGCAAGTTACGCTCGCCGGATCGAATACAGGGAGCAACAACTCCACCACGCGCAATCTGTTCACCTACGATGACCACGTCTACTATACGCATGGGCGGCACCAGATCGAAGCCGGGGGCTGGCTGCAGCGCATCCAGGCCAACGACAACCTGGCGCAAAACCAGTTTGGACAGGCCTCCTTTAACTCGCTGGCTACCTTCCTACAAGGCGCCGTGGCCACGTTTACCGTAGTCCCCACACCGACCGAGCTGGGATGGCGCTCTACAGAGGGGGCTGGTTTTATTCAGGACACGATCAAGGCGACACCAAGACTCGAGATACGGGCCGGCATACGGTTTGAATCAACCAGCGGATGGAACGAAGCGCAAGGCCGGGCGGCAAACTACTTGTTCACGGACGGAGTAATCGCGACTAACCCCTTCGTCGCCAACTCGGCGTTGACAGACAACCGAGCCAAATTCCTGCCCGAACCGCGTGTAGGCTTTGCCTACGATGCTTTCGGCAACGGCAGGACATCGATCCGCGGAGGCTTTGCCGTGCAACGCGCGTTGCTCGACAATCTCGATTACCGTTTGGACCAGACCGCTCCCTTCAACACCACCCAGACACTCAAGAACGTCGCGCTTAAAGATCTCACGATCACGCCAAACTCATCCGCCCCCGCAGGCAGCCTGGTTTCGCCGAGCTCGGTTCAAACCGACATTCAAACCCCTACTTTGCTCTCCTATACCCTGCGGGTGGAGCAGGCGGTTTCGCGCGACGCTTCCTTTACCGGCGCCTATGTCGGCTCTCACGGATATCACCAGATTCTCTCCGGCGATTTGAACGAGCCTGCGCCCACAATCTTGCCTGATGGGTCGATCTATTTCTCACCAAACGCGCCCAAGGCCAACCCTGCCGTCTCCAATACGACATCCTGGTACTCGCGCGGGGTTAGCTCTTACAACGGCGTGGAGGCCGACTTGCGCCTCCGGTTCAGCAAAGGCCTCTCCGGACGCGCCGCCTATACCTATTCCAAGAGTCTGGACGACGGCTCCGCCTGGAATACCAGCGTTAGCGGCAACACTCCTGCTTTTGTGTCGTTTCCTCAAAATCCGGCTCTGGACTGGGGGCCCGCCGCGAGCGACGTTCGCCAGGTGGCTGCGATCAACGGCAGTTACCAATTGCCTTTCGGCGAAGGGAAACCGATATTTTCGCATGCCCGTCATTTAGCCGGGGCGCTGGCCGCCGGTTGGACACTGAGCGCAATTGCTAACCTGCAAACCGGGTTTCCTTTTTCTCCTCAACTGGGATATAACCCGACCGGGAGCGGCGACACGCGCAATCCGGTGCGGCCGAACGTGAACCCCGGCTTCCATGGCAATCTCTATCCCGGATCTCCCGCGCAGTATTTCAATCCCAATGCTTTTCTCGCGCCATCCACTGGAACACTCGGCAATGCCGGGCGCGACTCGCTCACCGGACCCGGGCTGGCGGAATTGGACGCATCGTTGCTGAAAGACACTGCACTTACAGAGAGTACGAAGTTGCAATTCCGCGCCGAGTTCTTCAATGTTCTCAACCACACCAATTTTGCAACCCCGAATGCCATCGTATACAGCTCGGCGACACAAGTTTCACCAACCGCAGGGGTGATCACCGCAACGTCGACGGCCTCGCGGCAGATTCAGTTCGGGCTTAAGCTGCTGTTCTAAGGCAAACGATTATCTTCTATAAAAAGTGGTTTACAAGTAAAAAACGATGCACTATGATGTTGTCGCTCCACACTCTATACCGGGACTGAACTTATATACCTGGAAATGATCCTCCATTTGCGCCCCAAAGTTCGCCGCATAGATAGATATTTCGAGGAGACCAGTTATGTTGACAAAGAATCTGTTCAGGCACTATCGCGTCTGCCTGATGGCAATTCTGCTCGGTTGTTCCGCATCACTCTGCCTGGCGCAATCGGATCGCGGCAGCCTTACCGGAGCAATAACCGACCCGTCGGGCGGCGTCGTTCCCAACCTGCCGGTGACGGCGACGAATGAAGCTACGGGAGTTCAAAGCCGGACCGTCACAACCGGCGACGGGTACTACACGATTCCGGCTTTGCCCGCAGGCAGCTATTCGTTGACCATTCAAGCGCCAGGCTTCGAGAAGCTGATCCGGCATGGCATTACTGTTTCAGTAGATGCAGCGGTGCGCGTAGATCTGGCCTTGACCGTTGGTTCTACCGCCTCAACGGTCACTGTCACAGCAGATGCTCCTCTGCTCAAAACGGAGAATCCCGAGAACGATGTCGTGGTTACGACCCAGGACATCAACGCGCTTCCGCTGAATATGGCAGGTTTGGGCGCGATCCGGGATCCGCTCGCCTTCGCCGAACTCGCGCCCGGTACTACAGTCGGCGGGTGGAATGACATTCACATCAACGGATCGCCGGGAGACACCTATCGGGTGATCCTGGATGGACAGGACTCAGGCAGCGGATTGAATCCGCGTGTCTCCGACGAAGAGCAACCCTCGGTGGACGCTCTCCAGGAGTTCGCCTTGGTGCAGGACAGCTTTCCCGCGGAATTCGGGCAAACCTCCGGAGGGATTTTCAACTACACGACCAAATCCGGCACGAACAGGTTTCACGGAACGCTCTACGAATACTTTGAGAATGAGGCGCTCGATGCCGGTCTGCCATTTACCAGCAACGGCAATGGGGGTTTGAGTAGAACGAAGATCCGGCAGAACGACTTTGGCGGAAATTTCGGCGGCCCTGTCTGGATTCCCAAGATCTATAACGGACACGACAAGACCTTCTTCTTCTTCAACTACGAAATGTACCGCAATCAAGTCAATACAAATAACGGCTTCAGGACTGTTCCCACCGCCGCCGAACGTGGTGGAGACTTCAGCTCTCTTCTGACCAGCACGCAGATCGGCACCGATCCTCTTGGCCGTCCGATCATGAACGGCGCCATCTACGATCCGGCGACTACCCGGACGGTAAACGGCCAGGTAGTTCGAGATCCTTTTCCCAACAACCAGGTTCCCATGGGCCGATATGACCCGGTAGCATCCAAAATTCTCGCGCTCATCCCTAACCCCGTAAATAACCAGGCTACCGGCAATTACCCGATTATCTTTCCCGCCAACAAATTCCAGTGGATTCCCAGCATCAAAATCGATCATGCCCTCACCAACGATATCCATCTTTCGGGCTACTACGCGTTGACGGCCACGGACAAGGACAATGGAGGAGACGGCCTGCCCGATCCCATTTCCGAGCGCCGCTACCAAGTCATCCGAGGCAATACCGTTCGTATCAACATGGACGACGTAATCAGACCCACTGTCGTCCTCCACGCGGGCATCGGTTACCAGCGCTATCACAATCCCGATACCACCCCGCTCACGAACTTCAATCAAGCAACTCAACTCGGTTTGCAGGGCGCCCTGGTGGGCGGATTCCCGGTCATCACCGGGACCCCGTCGGTGGTTGGGACTACTCTCAATGGGGGAAGCTTAGGATCGCTCTCTGGACTGTCGATCAGCGGGCAACCGACCAACGGCACTCAACTGTTGCAGCTTGGTCCCTCCAATTACGGACTCTATATTCTCAACAAACCTACCGCCGTGGCCTCGGTCTCATGGATCAAAGGGCAGCACGCTCTGAAATTTGGAGGCGAGTGGAAGTACGAACAATTCCTCAACAGGTCCGCCAACCAGGCAGTCGGCAATTACTCGTTCGATCCCCAACAGACGGGCCTGCCGTCGACAAATGGCCAGAACCTGCAGGGCGGCGCCGTGGGCAGCAGCTTCGTCAGTTTCCTGCTGGGAAACGTCAACACGGAGCATATCGGCAACGTTGCCGCTCCCTGGTTTGTGCGAGGCTCGGCGGGTTTTTACGCCCAGGACACCTGGAAGGTGACGCCGCGTCTGACTGTAAACTACGGTCTGCGCTACGATTATCTGCAAGCCTCGCATGAACAACAGTACCGCACCACCCAGTTCAATGCGGCGATACCGAAATCCATCGGCCGGAAACCTTCCCGGCGGCGCTCAGTTTGAAGGATTTGGCGCCGGACGCTGCAACTGTACCTTCGAGCACAACTATCCGTATGCGTTTGGTCCGCGGCTGGGGATTAGTTATCAGGCCGACCCCAAGACCGTCTTTCACGCAGCGGTAGGCTTGTTTTACGCACAGCAACCGTCCTTGAACTATCCCGGGTCGGGCAACAGCATCGGGTTCCAATGGAATGTTGTGACCTACAATGCTCCGGGCTTCGGATTGTCTGCCGCACAACTGGCGAATGGAGTTCAATATACAACCGCGCAGTTGTACAACACGAATTTCAATCCCGGCATCTACCCAGTCGCCGGCCAACTGAATAACCTGCCTCCTTACAACTATCCCACCATTGGTAAACCGCCCCGCACCGTTCAGACCAACATCGGCATGCAGCGCGAGATCACGCAAAATACGACGTTTGAGGCGGCTTATGTGGGCGTACGCGGCTACTGGTTCGAAGCGGATGGACTTTTAAATCCGAATCAACTTGGGCAAGCGCAGCTCACTGCGCATGGCCTCAGCCTGGCAAATGCGAATGATAGAGCGCTCCTTGCTTCACCCATATCCAGTTCCGCGGTAGTGGCTCGGGGCTTTAGCGCGCCGTATGCGGGTTTTCCGTCAAGTGCGTCGCTGGCGCAGGCGCTGAGACCATTTCCCCAGTTCAATGGCGTGAGTGTAAACGGCGCCATGATTGGTAACTACTGGTATGACGCTCTTCAAGTCAAAGTCAGCAGACGCTATTCGCGTGGCTTGTTTGTTCAAGCGTCCTATACATGGTCGAAAGATTTAGGAACTGTCAATGGTGACGGAGGCGCAGCCAGCGCCGTACCGATAGGGCAAGCCAACCTGCCGCCCAAGAGCTATAAGACTTTAGTTCAAGCGGATATACCCCAAATCCTATCGGTCAGCTACAGGTGGCAGATCCCCACCTTCGGTCTGGCTGAAAACGGCTGGAAGTCGATCTTTTTGAAGGGATGGACCACGGACGCCATTCTCATCTATCAGAGCGGCGCCCTCATTCAGGCCCCCACTGCGCAAAATGGGCTTACTTCCATAACATTTGCGGCTGCGTCAGGCTCGAATTCGCCGGGCAACTTCTCCAATCGCGTATACGGCCAACCGCTTTTCCTGCACAGTGTGAACAAGCACGACGTGAATCCGTCAACCACGTTTTACTTGAACCCCGCGGCGTGGTCCGACCCGGCGCCAGGCACATATGGTACTTCAAAGGCTTATTATTCCGAGTACCGTGGTCCACGGTATCCAAATGAACAGATGGGGATTGGAAAGACGTTCGGGATTCGAGAAAGCGCCACATTCTCGATCCGGGCGGATTTCTTCAATGTCTTCAATCGCTGGGCGCTGCCTGCATTGAGCGGTACGGGAAATGCCTTGCAGGCGAATCAGTTTGGATATGTGGGGACGAACATCACCAGCGCAGGCAGCAACTATCCGCCTCGCACCGGTGAGATCGTTGCGCGCTTTCAGTTCTAAGGCATTTTTCCTGATACCGTGGCGTGGCAAGATTCACTCTGTGTAGCCATTCATTGAGGAATGGCTACACAGAAGCTGTTCTCCCTCTAAACCATCACGAAAAATGTTCTAGACGCAAGGAAGAAGTTTTCAGCAGCCGTATTCTAGATGGAATGAAGTGGGTTTCAGCAGCGGTATTGTTTGTCCTGGCAGGTCAAGTGCTGAGCTTGGCCTGCAGTCCTCAATCCAGCCGGGATAATCCCTACTTCGAATTGCTTCCTCCCCAAAAAACAGGTATCACCTGGAAGCACGACAACGCCATGTCCAGTCGCCGGTATCTTCCGGAATCGATGGGGCCAGGTGTAGCCATCTTTGACTATGACAACGACGGCTGGATGGATTTGTACTTCACCAATAGCGGACCGGCCGACTTCTTTCAGCCCAGCCATCCCTTGCACAATGCGCTTTATCACAATAACCACGACGGCACGTTTACCGATGTAACAGAAAAAGCGGGTGTCGGAGGGAGGGACTTCGGAATCGGCGTTACGGCCGCGGATTATGACGGCGACGGCTGGACAGACCTGCTGGTAACCACCTACGGCCACCTGATCCTATACCACAATAATCATGATGGAACCTTCACCGACGTAGCGAAAAAGGCCGGCCTCGGTGAGCCAGGGCTCTTTACCAGCGCCGTATTCTTCGATTACGACAACAATGGAACACTCGATCTCTACGTGGGACATTTCGCCAAGTACAACAAGTCTCTGGAACACGATTGCAGCACCAATGGGATTGCTCATTATTGCTATCCGAGAAGTTATGATCCGTGGCCGAGCCGGCTCTACCGCAACAATGGCGACGGCACCTTCACGGACGTGAGCCTGTCGTCGGGTATAGGTAAATATCCCGGCAAATCCTTCGGGGTGGTCGCTACGGACATCAACAATGACGGGCTGCTCGACCTGTTCGTAGCCAACGATTCTGTTCCCAATTTTCTTTTTCTGAACAAGGGCGGCGGCAAGTTCGACGAGATAGGGCTGCAGGCTGGGGTAGCCTATAGCGCCGATGGAGCTGCCCGCTCGGGCATGGGCGTAGACGCCATAGACTTCAACCAGGATGGTTTTCAGGACCTCTTTGTGGCCAATATCAGCCGGGAGATGTATTCGCTCTACCGCAATAAGGGGGATAATACCTTCGAGGATGTGGCGGGGGCGACAGGAATCGCGATGGCCACAATCATGGATACGGGCTGGGGCATTCGCTTTTTCGATTTTGACCTGGATGGCCGGCCAGACATCATCATGGCCAACGGTCACCCCGACGATTTGATCGAAACCATTTCCAGCTCGCTGCGCTATAAAGAGCCGCTTATCCTTTTTCACAACAACGGCCACGGCTTCGACGATGTAACTGCGTTGGGCGGCCCGGCCTTCACTGCGCGGTATCCGGCTCGCGGACTTGCGGTCGGGGACCTGGATAATGATGGACACCCGGATGTGGTCATCGTAAACAATGGCGGGGCGCCGGTGATTCTCCACAACACCATTCATAATGCAAACCACTGGCTGGGGCTGAACCTCGCCGGCCTAGCGGTAGGAGCCAATATCACCTGGTCGGCGGGCGGGGTGAAGCACAGCCTGTTCCATCGCGGAGGCGGAAGCTATCTTTCTTCTTCCGATCCACGCGATCTTCTCGGCCTGGGACGAGCCGAATATGCCGACTGGATCCAAGTTCAGTGGCCTGCCGCAGTAAGACGCACCGACCGTTTCGAGCACGTCACAGCAGGAAGGTATTACTCGCTCGCACCGGGAGGTAAGCTCCAATGATCTGGCTTCTCGCTCTTCAACTATCGGTTCCCCCGCAGCAGCAGCATTATGAGAACGCAAGAGACGATCTCGCCAAGATGCAATTCGCGCCGGCCGATGAAGAAGTGGATCAATCCTTGCGCATCGATCCGAATTTCGTACCGGCGTTGGTTCTCAAAGCAAGGCTGGCTATGTTTGCCCACCGGCCGGATGTGGCCAAGAGCTGCCTTATCAAAGCGGTGATCGTCGATCCATTGTCGGAAAATGCCCAGTTTTTCCTGGGGATGTTCTATTATCTGCAGAACGACTTTGCGTTAGGCATTTCCCCACTGGAAAAAGCGCAGGCTTTATCTCCGAAGACGCCCTTGCCGCCCTTTTACTTGGCAATGTCAAAGCAGGCGATGGGCGATGCACCCGGCGCTCTGCAGTTGTACGAGCAAGCCGAGACCCTCTCACCCACAAAAAATCGGCAGACCGCGTCGATCCTGGTCGCGCATGGCCGCCTGTTGTATTCCTTGGGCCGGTTCGAGGAGAGCATCGCCAAGGATCAACTCGCCATTGAAGCGGATAACCAAAGCCGGGATGCATTCTATGAACTGGCGAAAGGTCTTGAGCATCAGGGCAAGCATCAAGAGGCGGCGGCGGACGGCGAGCGGGCGCTTACCCTGCCGGAGTTGGGCACGAGCGACAGCCAGATCCATTTCCTCTTAGGAAATGTATATCTCAAGTTGAACAAGCCGGATCTAGCTGAATCTCATTTGGCAAAGTTCCGTGCTGCTCCCCAGACCACCCAACGATGAACTGGCTCATTGCCATTCTGGGCCTGCTTCTCATATCAGTGCCGCCGCTCTTCGGCCAGATGCCGGATACACCGCAGCCGGCTAACGGCATCTCCCAATCGATATCGGCAACCACGGATAATAGTGTGAGTTCTCGTAACCACTATGCCGGAGACGAGGCGTGCCGATCTTGTCATCTGGACAAATTCGAAACCTATCAAGGCTCGGCACACCACTTAGCCTCGCGCTTGCCCAGTCAGAGTTCGATCCACGGAAAATTCACTCCGGGCTCTAATCTCCTGCAGACCTCAAACCCATATCTGTACTTCGTCATGAGCGCGACTAAGGAAGGCTATTTCCAGAGTGCGTTCGCGGAGTTCCCCCCTTCGGAGACGATCTCTCACAAAGAGCGTTTCGCCCTGGTGATTGGCTCGGGGCGAAAGGGCCAGACTTATCTGTATTGGAAAGGCGATCAGCTTTTTGAGCTGCCCGTATCTTACTGGACGGAAACCGGACAATGGATGAACAGCCCCGGCTATCCCGATGGACTGCCGAATTTCGATCGGCCTATCATTCCTCGATGTCTGGAGTGTCACACCAGTTATGCCGCGTCGCTTCCCCCTCCGCTCAACCGGTTCGACAAGAGCAGTATCGTTCTTGGTATCACATGCGAGCGGTGCCACGGTCCAGGCCGGACCCATGTTGCGCGCACCCAAGCGAGAGTCCCTTTGCGGCCTGGGCAGCCGGAGGACATCCTTAACCCGGCATCGCTTTCCCGCGATAGACAAATGGATCTGTGCGCGCTGTGCCATGCCGGACCGGGAACACCCAAACTCCCTTCGTTTTCGTTCATCGCCGGAGAATCCCTGACACAGTATTTATCTATACCGGCAGACGCTCCCGATAATCCGGCCGACGTTCATGCTCACCAAATGCAACAGTTAAAGAGCAGCCGCTGCTTCCAATCGAGCGCATGACATGTACGACCTGCCATGATGTTCATAAACCGCAGCGTAACGCTGCATCGTTTTCGGAACACTGCCTGACATGCCACAGAATGCAGAGCTGCGGCGAATATCCGAGCATGGGTTCTCAGATTGTTCATGAGTGCGTGAGTTGCCATATGCCGCTCAAGCAATCGAATCAGATCGTTTTCGATGCAAATGGCGGGCAGATAAAACCGCAGGTGCGTAGTCATAGGATCGCCGTTTATAAATGAGACGCGCTGCCTTGAACCGGTTTCTCCTCGGCATTTCCTCGAAGCTACGCCTGATCGCGGACCATGCAGCCCTCCGGAAACTCGACGCCATCGAAGAATTTGTGATTGTTCAGATCGGTTGCCGGAGCGAAGAAGCAACCACCTTCATCTCCTCTAGCCTGTGAAGCTGTGGGATTCTTAAGGCCCAGCGCTAAAGCGCTCGATCGAGAGTCGAACTTTCCAGGAGCGCTCAAGCGCTCCTTCCCCCGCATAAATGCGGGGGCTTCCACCAAAATACCTCTTCCCCTCCCGCCGATTTCATTCCGTTCGCCGGGTCAGGGATGGGCCGGCCACACCGCTCTGGCCCTTCTGTTATTAATTGATTAGTTGACAACAGGCGGGGTCCTCTTCTAATCTCACAAATGAGGAGGCTTTCCATGCCACCTAAAAAATCGGCGACACTCACCGAAGCCGAGCTCAGGCTGATGCGGATTCTTTGGCAGCGTGGAGAATCCACAGTCGGCGAGCTGGTTGCTGCGCTGCCTAAGAAGACTGCTTTGGCTTATAACTCCGTTTTAACGACAATCAGGATTCTGGAGCAAAAGGGTTACGTGCAACATCGAAAAGAGGGGCGGGCTTTTTCCTACGCCGCGGTCATTCAGGAGGAGCAGGCGGGCGCTTCCGAAGTGAGCCATGTATTGCAGCGGTTCTTTGGCGACTCTCGTGAGAAGCTGATGCTCGCGCTGCTTGGCGGAGGAAAGATTACCCCTGAAGAGTTGGCGCGTCTAAAGGAAGCGATTGAGCGCGCGGAGTAAAGACCCGCGGAGTAAAGAATGGAGCCGAGTGACATGGGAGCGAGTCTGTTGCATCTAGCGCAGTTTGCCTCGACGGCGCCCGCGCAAATTCTCATCGCGAGCCTCTGGCAGGGCTTGCTGTTGACGGCGATGGCCTGGCTCGGATTGAGAATCGCTCCCGCATTCGGACTCAAGCTGGCGCCCGGCACGCGCTTCACTCTCTGGATGATTGTTTTTATCATCGCCGCGGTGCTTCCACTCTCAGCCTTGGTTCATGAGGGGCCGCTCGCGCCGGCATCAAGCCACGCGAGCGCGCTCCTTTCCACTGCGCATGTTTCTGTTGTTTGGGCGGTGACAATGGTTGGTCTTTGGGCGCTTGCTTCACTGTTCTCGATGACCAGGCTCCTGTTGAGCATTCACCGCTTGTACATGCTCTCGCGAACCTCGACGCCGATTCCGAGCGAGGAGCTCAGCGGCGAGCTCCGTAGTCTTCTGGCGAAGCCCGCCTCCCGGCCTATTGAAATTTGCCTCTCAGAGGAAATCGATGGACCCCTGGTGATCGGGTTTTTCCGCTCCGCGATCGTTATACCGCGGTGGCTGTGGGTGAAGCTCACGCCTTCCGAGTTGCACCAGATCGTGGTGCATGAGCTGGCGCATCTGGGGCGGCGGGACGACTGGACCAATTTGTTGCAAAAGTTCTTTCGCGCGCTGTTCCCTCTCAATCCCGCATTGTTGCTGGCAGAACGGCAGCTCTGCTGGGAACGCGAGATGGCCTGCGACGATGCGGTGCTTGACGCCTCAATCAGCCCCAAAGAATACGCAACTTGCCTGACCAGCCTGGCCGAAAAGCGGTTGCTGCGCCGGGCACAATTGTTGGCCCCTGGAGCGTGGCGGAGGCGCTCGGAGCTGGCCGGCCGGGTACATAGAATCCTCAAGTCCAAAGGCGCGCTGCGCCCGCTCCGTTCCCGCCCTGTAGTGGCTGCGTTCGTAGCCGCTTACTTATGCGCCGGCCTGGCGCTGGCGCGTTGCCCGCAATTCATCGCATTTACAAATCCCGTGAGTCAAACAGCGCGGCCTGCGCTCGAGGCTCGCGCCCAGTTCCCCGATCGCTCTCCGAGTGTGATCCCGGCGGCGATGCGGATGGACGGACGTAACCTGGATTCCGCTCGTCTGGTAGATGCCGGCTTCCGCACCGTTGTTCCCGCAGTTCATCCAATACATCGCAGGGCAGCAAAGTCCAACAAAACCACTATCGCGAAGCAACGGCTCTTAAGGCGCCGGATGGAGCAATCTCACCTGACGCAAAGCCATCTGGTGCAGGCCCGGTATATTGAGGCTCAATTTGCCGCGCCACTCTTCGCGCAGGCTGAAGATCAGTCCGGAAAACAGCCCGCTGCGACTGAGCAAGGTAATGAGTTGATCCTTTCTGTATGGGTATTACCATCGCTGCCTGCGGTCGATGGCGGCGATCTCTCCTATCCCCGGTTCACCGGCTTTAGCTCTCACTCCAGCTGGATCGTCATCCAGATTTAGGATTTTAACTTTCACCCAAACGAGGAAAAACACATGTCCACAATAACTAATCAATTAAGAGATAAGGCCAAGCAGGCCGTTGTTCCGGTGATCGCCTGCTCGGCTCTTCTCTTCGGCATCGCTTCCTATGCATATCATCCGGTCAAAGCGGACCCCTCCTCCGGTGCTCCCATGAACGCCAGCAGCATCGCTCCGCTGCTGGCTATGGATCATTCGGTTGAAGCAGTAGCCGCGCGGGTGAGCCCCGCGGTGGTGAATATCGCCGTCACCTCCAAAGCTCCGCAGCAGGCGGAAATGGAAGGCGGACCGGCGGAACAGCGGCAGGGACCGGATGGCCAAGACGATCCGATGGAGCAGTTCCGCCGGTTCTTCCAACAGGGTCCGGGTCAGGGAATGCAACAGCAGCAGCAACAGATCGAACATGGAATCGGCAGCGGCATTATCATCTCGCCTGAAGGATACATCGTCACCAACAACCATGTCGTGAATGGCGCGATGAACATTCGCGTCACCCTGCACGATCGCAGAACATTCGCGGCAAAATTGATCGGCACCGACAAGCTTACCGATCTCGCGGTGGTCAAGATCGATGCCGCCGATCTGCCCTGCCTTCCTTGGGGCGACTCAAGCGCTCTTCGCCAGGGCGAGAGCGTGCTCGCTTTCGGCAGCCCCTTTGGCTACTTTCAGGACTCGGTTACGCGGGGTATCGTAAGCGCGGTCAACCGGGCCAATCCGTATTCGGATGACGCCCGCAAACCGGGCGGTTACATTCAGACCGATGCGGCGATCAATCCGGGCAATTCGGGCGGCCCATTGGTCAACGCTGAAGGAGAGGTGGTCGGCATCAACACGTTCCTTATTTCCGATTCGGGATCGTTCGCGGGCGCGGGCTTTGCTATTCCCAGCCAGATCGCCCGGCCGATCGCTGCGGAGCTGATCAAGGATGGCAAGGTAAGCCATGGTTATCTGGGCATCGGAATCAACGATGTGACCCCTGACAATGAGAAGTTCTTCGACGTTGCGAACGCCAACGGCGCGGTAGTCACTGAGGTTACTCCCGATTCCCCTGCTTCCCGCGCAGGACTCCATGTGGGCGATGTCGTCACCAAACTGAACGGTCAGGAGATCGCAACGGCCAGCGCTCTCCAGATGGATGTGAGTGATGATGTTCCCGGCACTCACGTCGCACTCGAAATCCTGCGCGATGGCAAACCGCAGCAAGTCTCGGTTACGCTCGGCCAACTCGGCGGACCTCGTCCGGTTGAGGCGGCGGAAAATGACAGCCAAAATCACGCCCGGTTGGGGATCGCGGTCACCAACATCACTCCGGATGTTCGCCAGCAGCTCAACCTTCCTGAACAAGTGAAGGGGGGCGTTGCAGTTGCCCAAGTAAGGCCGGCAAGCCCAGCGGAAGATGCCGGGCTCTCGAACGGTGATGTAATCCTGCAAGTCGACCGGCAGCCGGTTGAATCAACGGAACAGTTCCGCAGCGATATTGAGAAAGTGCCCTCGGGCAAAGATGTATTGCTGCTGGTCTGGTCCAATGGTGGCGCAAGCTATCGGGTGGTTCACACTGCTCCGACTGCAAACGGGATGTAAGGCATCGCTTTTCTGGCGCTAAGGCCGTTTCCCGGGCTGGCGCCAGGGGCCTTCCAACTCACCCCGGCAGATTCCACGCATGCCGGGGTGGGTGGGGGCGCTGCTTCTATTTATCCTTTGCTTTGTCTCCACGAACAACCGCCAGCGTAAACCCATCGTAGCCTTTCGACCCCACAGTCTGAATGGTGGTCGCCGTCACCCGCGGCTCGGCACCCAGCACTTCATGCAAGCGGCGAGAACCCTGGACATCTCGATCGGTGCTGGCGGCGTCGGCTATCTTACCGTCGCGCACCACGTTATCCACAATGATCAAGCTGCCTGGGCGGGAGAGCTGGAGCGCCCAGCGAAAGTACTCAGGGATGTTCGGCTTGTCCGCATCGATGAAGAAAAGATCGAAGGGCTCACGGCCTTCGGCAGCAATCTTCGGCAAGGTATCGAGCGCCTTTCCAAGACGTAGCTCAATCACCTGATCGAGCCCGGCGCGGGCGAAATTGGCGCGGGCAACCTCGGCGTGTTTGGGATCTGCTTCGAGCGTGATCAGTTTACCGCCGTCCGGCAGCGCTCGCGCCAGCCAGATGCTGCTGTAACCGCCGAGTGTGCCGATCTCCAGGATGTTGCGCGCTCCGCCAAGCTGCGCCAGGACGGAGAGCAATTTACCTTGGGCCGGCGAAACGCTGATCGGCGGTAGTTGGGCCGCGGCGGCTGCGGCTAAAGCGGCATCGAGCGAGGCATCGGGAGGAATAAGTTGGCTGGTGATGTAATTATCGACCGCGGTCCACTGCTCTTGCGGCTTCTCTTGTGACATCCGTCATCCTTTCATGTGCGTGGTGATTTGTGATTCATTGGTATTTGCTCTCATACCAAAATACCAGCCCGCCACGAAAGCTAAGGTAAAGCGATGCGATCGCCTCATCTAATCCTGAATTCCAAAGTTGATTTAACGATTATGAAAGCGCTGGAAAGTTCTGTATCAGGCTTCATGCGCCATGGGCACATCACGTGGAGATGGAAAGCTACTCGTAGGCCTGGAAGGCCCCACTTCCCGGACTAAAAGTCCAGGGCTTCCACCCTTCCCATTTTCACACATCGGGTGACAAAATCCCGGCCTACGGGCCTAGCCTAGATTTCTCCAGACCGGAAGACTCGCTTACACTAATTGTTTGCAGTATTTTTTGAGGTGAACGCGGTGATTACAGCGATCGAAACAGTCCCCGGCCGTTTTGGCGCCTACGGCGGCCGCTATGTTCCTGAGACGCTGATGGCCGCGCTCGAGGAGCTGGATGACGCATATGCTCAAGCGCAGGCCGATCCGGCTTTTCATGCGGAGCTCGATTCCCTTCTGAAGGATTACGCCGGGCGTCCCACTCCGCTTTATTTCGCCTGTCGCCTGACCCGGCAACTGGGCGGGGCAAAGATTTACATCAAGCGTGAAGACCTGCTGCATACCGGCGCGCACAAAATCAATAACTGTCTTGGCCAGGGCTTGCTCGCTCGCAGAATGGGAAAGCGGCGCATTATTGCCGAAACTGGAGCCGGGCAGCATGGCGTGGCGACGGCGACGGTGTGCGCACTTTTCGGCATGGAGTGTGTCGTCTACATGGGCGAGGAGGACATGCGCCGCCAGGAGCTCAATGTGTACCGCATGCGCCTGCTGGGCGCGGAGGTGCGCGGCGTAAATGCAGGCTCGCGAACACTGAAGGACGCCATCAACGAGGCCATGCGCGACTGGGTCACGAATGTACGCACCACTCACTACCTGCTAGGCAGCGTGTTGGGCGCACATCCTTATCCCACGATGGTGCGCGATTTCCACCGCGTAATCGGGCAGGAGATCAAGCGGCAGATTCTGGAAAAAGAGGCCCGGCTGCCGGCAGCGATCCTGGCCTGCGTAGGAGGAGGCTCGAATGCCATCGGCGCTTTCTACGATTTCATTGGGGAAAAGGATGTGCGGCTGATCGGCATAGAGGCGGGCGGCCGCGGGACGGAATTAGGAAGCCATGCCGCGCGTTTTCAGGGCGGCTCTCCCGGCGTGTTGCAGGGCACATATTCTTACGTGTTGCAGGATGATGCCGGCCAGGTCTCGCTCACCCATTCAGTCTCAGCCGGTCTTGATTATGCGTCGATTGGCCCGGAACACGCTGCGTTGCACGACTCCGGCCGGGCCGAGTATGTTTCTGCTTCCGATGAGGAGGCTTTGCAAGCGGCCGTCAAACTGGCCCGGACAGAAGGCATTGTGCCGGCTCTGGAAAGCGCGCACGCAGTGGTCGAGTGCATCCGCCTTGCGCCCAAGCTCACGCCGGATGACATACTGGTGGTGAACCTCTCCGGCCGCGGCGATAAAGATATGGGCATTCTGGCGCGTGAGCTTGATCTTGCCGGCGCTCAGAAAGCCGATCCATCTGCTGCAGGCGCCTGAGGCTCTGAGTGCTCGTTCGAGGAAGTGAATGCCGATTGATTTGCCCAGAAAGCCGGGTTCCAGCCCAAGTCTCAATCCAAGTCTTGTTATCTATTTGACCGTAGGAGATCCAAGCCTCGCTCAGAGTCGAGAGATCGCGCTGGCGGCCATCGATGCAGGCGCGGATGTGCTTGAGCTCGGCGTGCCGTTCAGCGATCCGGTGGCGGATGGTCCAGTAATTCAACGGGCCAGCGAACGCGCTCTGGCGCAAGGCGTTCGCCTCGAAGATGTGCTGGTGATGGCCGCCGAGTTACGCCGGCTCCGGCCCTTTGCGGGACTTGTCGTCTTCTCCTATTTCAATCCCATTCTCCGCTTCGGGCTGGAACGGTTTTGCGAACGGGCAGCGCAGTCCGGAGTAGACGGCGTGCTGGTCACCGACTTGACCGTTGAAGAAGCTGACGATTACCTGAAGCAGGCGCGCCGTAACGGGCTGGAGCCGATCTTTCTCGCCGCTCCGACCAGCAGCGATGCCCGGCTGAAACGGATCGCGGGTGTTTCCCAGGGGTTTGTCTATGCCATCTCCCGAACCGGCATCACCGGGACGAGGCAAGATCTGGCGGAAGATGCACGCCAGCTTGTGGAGCGGCTCCGCCGATATACCAAACTGCCTATCGCGGTAGGTTTCGGAATCTCCCGCCCTGAGCATGTCGCGGCGGTGGGTGAATTCGCCGACGCCGTGGTGATTGGCAGCGCGATCGTGTCGCTGGTTGAGAGGTCCGAGCGGGGGACGGCTCCGGCGCGGGTGGCAGAATTCATTCAAAGCTTGCGGCCAGCGGTCGGAGTAACTAGGGCCTGTTAACACTAATAGGGCGAGCAGCGTTGCGAGCGAAAATGGGGCCAGAGGAGGCGGAGTCCGCAGCGTGTGGCAGGTCCCATGCAAGGACGACAACGAAGTATGGCCCCATTTTCGCCCACAACCCGGAAGGACGGGGGCTCCCGTCGCTGTCGTCCTATTAGTGGTAACAGGCCCTAGTTGAGCAAGTTGCTTTATCCTTTTCAAGAAATATTCAGTGCAATGACTTCCGAAATAACCAGGTGAAATTCATGGACATCGCAGGTTGGCGGGTAAGGATCGATGAGCTGGATCGCGGGATTGTGTCGCTTCTTAGCCAAAGAGCTCACGCGGCGCAGGAGATTGGAAAGCTGAAGCGTTCAACTGCAATGCCTATTTATGAGCCTAACCGCGAGCGGGTGATCTTTGAGAACGTTCGCGCGGCCAATAAGGGACCGCTGCCGGATATCGAGTTAGTCCACATCTATGAGCGAATCATCGACGTGATGCGCTCCATACAAAAAGACGAGATCACGGCACAGGCGCCGGATCCCGTGAAAACAGAATCAGGGAAAGCCGGGGAGACAGGAAAGCAATCATGATTGTTGCCATGCAGGCCGAAGCAACCGAGGAACAGATCCAAGAGGTAATTGAGCGCATCGTGCAGGTGGGGTTCAATGTTCACCGCACCACTGGAGCAGTCCAGACAATTCTGGCCGGCGTGGGCGTGCCCGCGCATTTCGATCACACGATCTTTCAACTGCTCCCGGGCGTGGCCGAAGTGGTCCGCATTTCCTCTCCATATAAGCTGGCGGGCAGGAGCTTCCGGCCCGAAGGGACTATCGTTGAGTTTCCCAATGGGGTCAAGATTGGGGGTGGCGAGGTCGTGGTCATGGCCGGCCCGTGTTCGGTGGAATCACGCGAACAGATTTTTACGATTGCCCGGCAGGTCAAGGCCGCAGGCGCAAAATTTCTGCGCGGAGGAGCCTTCAAGCCGCGCAGTTCTCCTTACTCCTTCCAAGGGCTCGGCCTGGAGGGGCTTAAACTGCTCAAGGAAGCGGGCGAGGAGACCGGGCTGCTGATTATCAGCGAGGTCATGGAGATCGCGCAGATTGAATTGATGCTTCCCTATGTGGAGGTATTGCAGGTGGGCGCGCGCAACATGCAGAATTTCAATCTGCTGCGCGAGATCGGGCTGGTGCGCAAGCCCGTCCTATTGAAGCGCGGCAATGCCGCAACGATTGAAGAGCTGCTGCTTTCGGCGGAATACATCATGGCCGGCGGCAACTACGATGTGATGCTCTGCGAACGCGGCATCCGCACCTTCGAGACGTATACGCGCAACACCATGGATATCTCCGCGATACCGGTGGTAAAAAAGCTTTCCCACCTCCCGATTCTGGGTGATCCCTCGCACGGCACCGGACGGCGGGAGCAAGTTGCGCCCATGGCCCGCGCGGCGGTCGCAGCCGGCTGCGATGGTCTGCTGATTGAAGTGCATCCAAATCCCGATAAGGCGTTCTCCGACGGCGCTCAATCGCTATTCCCGGAGCAATTCACCAAGCTTATGAGTGAACTGCGCGTCATTGCCGCAGCCGTGGGCCGCAATGTCGAGTAGGAGAATGGATCTTGAATTCTGCCGGGAGATATTGGGCCCTCTGAAAGAAGAAAGGCTGAGAGGCGCCCATCCTTGGTGAGATATCCGTGGGCTCTGTTTGGCCGCGGTGCGCTGGTTGGCGCACCGCGGATACCTTCTACCGTTCGCTGTTGAGCGCGAATCGGTTACCGCTTCGGCTCGGCATTGACCGCCAATTGCGTCTGCGCCGCCGCTCTGGTTTTGTGCACGAAGGATCTCCTTCTCATCGCGGGTGGGAGCGCATTGGACGCCCTCTTTACTGTCTGCCTCCCAGATTTCGCGCAAGAAGTATTTATTTCCGTACCGATGGAACACCAGCCGTGCATTCGTCTGGATCTTCCCGTCTTGCGACGGGTTCACCGTGAACATTACCGAAGCTTGCTTCCCCGGGCCCTGGCTCTGCAGGCGGACCAGATGATCAGTTAAAAGGGTAACCTGATACCAACCGGCCGGCATCCGGGTGGACCCAGCTTGGAAAGGGAAGGAGATATTTGCGCTCATGTAATTACTGCTCTGCGCCTGGGCCGTTGCTGTGGAAGCGAACAGGCCCATGGCGATGGCGCTCGACAGGATTGCCGAGCTGAGGACTGAATTGAATCGATTGTTTTTCATGACCGTCGTCTCCGTTTTCTTGAAGTTGTCTGCTTTCGACTGCCTTCACTCTCTAAGCGGAAACAAACGTCGCAGAGTGACAAACTTTCTATAATCTTTTTGCCGAAAAAAGTGAGGCGATCGGCCCGCGCCTGCCGTTCCTCAAACCTTCCGTCCTAGTGCCGGAGAGTTCGTGGTCGCGCTCCCATGAAGTTAGCCTCGCAACTTGAGAGCTCCGGTCGTACACTTCATGCATCATCTCGGCCTGGAATTGCAGGGGAACGACGCCATGGACGGGACCAAAAGCAATCCTGAACCAGCGGAAATAACGGCTCTGCTTCAGCAAATAAAACAGGGGAATGCGGGTGCTGAATCGGATTTGATACCGCTGATCTACAACCAATTGCGGGCGATCGCTCGCAACCAAATGGGACGCGAGCGTCCTGACCATACCCTGCAGGCAACCATCCTGGTCCACGAAGCTTTTCTGCAGCTGGTTGGAAACTCACAGATCGATTGGCAGAACCGGGCGCATTTCTTCGCTCTGGCATCGCGCTTGATGCGCCGTATCCTGGTGGATCACGCCAGAGCTGCACGCGCACAGAAGCGGCCTGGGGCCAGGCAGAAGGTTGAGTTAGAGTCCGCACTCGTGTTTGTGGAGGCACAATATGCTGACTTGCTGGCGCTGGATGAGGCACTCGAGAGGCTCGCAGAGTGGGATCCACGTCAGAGCCGGATCGTGGAGATGCACTTCTTCGGCGGCCTTAGTTTCGAGGAGATCGCTGAAGTGCTGGGTATTTCCGATCGCACGGCGAAACGGGATTGGACCATGGCGAGGGCCTGGTTGTACCGGGAGCTAAGCAAGGCCGCACAGCCTGACGCTGAAGCTTAAAGCATTTTAGGTTTTACTGTGAACTGGTTATGTCAGCTATGAGCGGCCGTTCTTCGATGGAACGGCCGCGTCGGAAGCGGTTTTCTCGTCTACACCGAAACCTAAAATAGCTTAAGCTCGTCAGGCATACCGACGCTGCACTCGCAGCAGTTGAGGATTGAGGATGGACCGGCAAACCAGCCCGATGACGGCAGAGAGGTGGATGCAGCTCAAGAGAATCTTCGAAGCTGCGCAGAGCAAGCCGCCCCTGGAACGAGCTGAGATGGTTTGCGCGTTGGCAAAAGGTGATCGGGATTTAGAGTTAGCGGTCAGAGACTTACTCGCGGCCGACGGCAGTGCCGGCGCGTTTTTGCAAACGCCTGCTGCCGACCTGCACAGCTCGGTCATCGGCGATGAGTCCGTGCATCGCCTCGCTCCGGGCGACGTCATCTCGAAGCGGTTTGAGATTCTCCGCTTCCTTAATCGCGGTGGCATGGGAGAAGTCTATGAAGCGTGGGATGCCGAGCTGAAAGAAAGAATTGCACTGAAAACGATCCGGCCGAATATCGCGAACGATCCCGCGATTATTCAGCGTTTTAAACGGGAAGTTAAGCAGGCGCGCGGAATTTCCCATTCGAACGTGTGCCGGGTCTACGACTTGGTGTGCCACGAGCACACTTCGGGCGAACAGATTTGGTTTCTCACTATGGAATTGCTGGAAGGCCAGACTCTGCTGGAACGTCTCCGCCAGCATGGCCCCTGGAAAACGTCTACAGCTCTGAAACTGATAGAGCAGATGGTGGCAGGTTTGGCCGCGGCCCACGATCTTGGCATCGTGCATCGAGACTTCAAAAGCAGCAACGTGATGCTGGTGGAGACCGGACCTGGGCAGACCCGGGCGGTTATCACTGATTTTGGTTTAGCTCTCGATGTCTCAGCGCCGCGTGAAGGTCTGCCGGAGCCCGGGGGACAGGGCACTCCGGCCTATATGGCCCCGGAGCAAAGGCGAAATGGGCAGGTCGGAGTTGCCGCCGACCAGTATGCATTGGGCATTGTCCTTTGCGAAATGCTGACTGGTCTTCGTCCACCGCGCATCGACAACCCGGAACCAGCTCGGGGATGCGCAGTGCAGATGTCCTCAATATCATCTGCAACCTCGGTGGAGAGCCGTGATCTGCCGGTGCCTGCAAGTTGAGCCTCAAGACCGGTTTCAGAGCGTAAGGGATGTTTTGCCGGCCCTAAAGCCTCCCGTGCGAGTGACCGGCTGGCGTGCCGCCGCACTGGCCGGACTGATCACAGCGGCGGTAAGCATGGCCATCTTTGTTTGGAACGACAACCCGAGCCGTTTGACGGGGGTAGTTCAACTTACGCCCGCTACGGATCTTTCTGAGAGTCCCAGTTTGTCGCGTGATGGCAAATCGATCGCGTATGTGTCGGACCGGGCAGAGGCCGGGAATCTTGATGTTTGGGTGCAGCAATTGCCCGCGGGCACTCCGGCCCGCCTCACGACCGATCCATCCGAAGATGAGGATCCCAGCATCGCGCCAGACGGCAGCTCTGTGGTTTTCCGCTCTGAACGGGATGGCGGCGGTATCTACTTCCGTCCGGTCGATCCGAGTGGAGGAACTGAGCGCCTGCTCGCACCCAAGGGCAGAAATCCCCGCTTTTCACCGGATGGTCGCAACATCACATATTGGGTAGGTGATCCGGACGTTACGATAGCCTCCGGAAGGGTATATGTGCTTTCCCTCTCCGCGGGGCCTCCAGTCCAGCTTGCCGTTGACTTCAAAGACGCGCGATTGCCGGTGTGGAGCTCTGATGGGCGATCGATTCTCTTTTCCGGTTGCCGCAGCGGACAGCAGCCGATGCCGGCGTGCTCCGACTGGTGGATTACCAGCTCGAGTGGAAAGACGGTCCGCAACACCCGTGCGTTGGCACATCTGACCCAGGAAAAAATATATCCAGTGGATGCGATCGGCGCATGGCACGGGAACGCCGTCCTCTTCAGTGGACGAAAGGGAGTAGAGACAAGTATCTGGGAGCTAACTCTGCCCACGCGAGAGTCGGCGGCTATCGGGCGGCCGGAGCAATTAACCTCCTGGGACGCCAGAGATACGAATCCCTCTCTTGCTGAAAACGGCACTATAGCCTTTGTCCGGATCGCCGGAGCGCTGCACGTTTGGCAAATCGACCATGCCATCCGCCGAGGCACAGCCATCGCCTCGAAAGTTACTGCGGCTGCAGAAGTGGATATATGCCCCTATGTTTCCCACAATGGCCGGTGGCTTGTCTTCTCCAGAGGGTTGGAAAATCATTTTGATATCTGGATCAAGAACATGCAATCGGGAAATGAAGCTCAATTTCTGGCAATGGGCCGGCGCATATTCTCACCAATTATCGATGACTCAGGCCAAAACGTGGTGTTTGAAGCACGGGAGAATGAGCTCCCGTCAGTCTTTCAGGCACGTGGCGGCGAACCGGCCAAAAAGCTGTGTGCGGGATGTAGCAATCCCACGGGCTGGTTCGACGGAAATCGCGCAGTTTTCTATCGGGAAGGCGCGCTGTCTAAGATCAAACTGGCGAACCTTGAGACGGGAAAGACGCGCACCGTGCTTGAGGAAAGCGGGACTTCCTTAGGTGAGGCGAACTGGTCCCCTGAGAATCAGTATCTACTCTTCACCGTGTCGAACGGAGGTGAAAGCAAGCGGATATTCGCCGTCTATTTTCCAAAGTCAGCAGGCGCTCCCAGTGGCAAGTGGATTCCGATCACCAGCGCATCGCTGTGGAGTGACAGGCCCCGATGGTCCGGCGATGGAAAGTACATCTTCTATTTGTCAACACGGGACGGTTTCTCTTGCATCTGGGGTCAACATTTCGATCCCATTGCGGGAAAGGCCAAAGGCCCGCCCTTTGCCGTAAAGCACTACCATAATCTGCGGACCTCCGTCGGAATCATCACGGCGCAATCCTTCAACCTCTCGGTGGCAGGTGACGCGATTTATCTGAATGTCGGAGAAGAGACCTCCAGCATTTGGACTGGCCTGTTGAAGCGCAAAACGGAACTTTTACTTCCCGCGTGGCGTCCCTGATATTCTCGATTGTGTTTTCTGAATCGCCCCTGCATAATTGTCCCTCCCCAGATTTCACGGTTTGAGAGGCTGATTATGTCAGAGTACCCGCAGAACCGGGACAAGGATGTACGCAAGATCGAGATCAAAGTGGAACAATCCAGCTCAATGGAAAAGATCGAAGAAGAGATAAGGCTCAATCTGAAGTCTCATCACGTGGACGACTTGATGCGCCATGAAGGCAACGAAATCTGTCTCTGTATTCTAAGCGTAGGTCCTCATGGATGATTCCTCTTTGACCGCCGAGTGAACGATAGAGCTGTGCGATGGATATTTGCCTTGTCACCGCTCCGGTTGTCACGGAATTCCGGACTGCCGAAGAACTCGCCAGCGACGCCGTCCGGTCGACTGCCGCGGAGCCCCACCTCGGCATCCTGAGCCTCGCGGCGGTCCTGGAACAGAGCGGGAGAAGTCCTGAAATTGTTAACTTAAATCGCGTCTATCTCGACTATGCCGCGGACGCGGGCAAGTTTGAACCGAGCGGCTTCGCCGAAGCCGCCGCAAAGCTAATTGTCGCTAAGCATACCGAGATCTGCGGATTCAGTTCCATTTGCAGCAGCTATCCGCTCACCATCCGTATCGCCAAAGCAGTTAAAGCGATGCGTCCCAAAACTACGATCCTGCTGGGGGGCCCCCAAGCCTCTGTCGTAGACCTGGCCACTGTAGCTGAGTTCCCATTCGTGGACTTGGTGCTGCGTGGCGAGGCTGAAGGCACCATATTAATCCTGCTTGAAGAACTTGGAACCGGGCGGAATCTTGAGCGGGTGCCGGGACTCACCTACCGTCACGGTTCTAAGGCAATTCGCAATCCCAATGCACCGGTGATCGAAGACCTGGACTCCCTGCCATCGCCCGCTTACCACCTGACCCAGGAGTTACGCGGCGCTCAAATGGCGGCTTTGGAAATCGGACGCGGATGCCCATTCTCCTGCACATTTTGTTCCACCAACGACTTCTTCCGGAGAAACTTCCGCCTCCATTCTCCCGAGCGAATGCTGCGCGACATGCGAGCGATTGCGACGGAATACCAAATCAGGAACTTCACGCTCGCGCACGATATGTTCACGGTCGACCGCCGGCGGGTCGCAGCATTTTGCGAAGCAATGATCGCGTCAGGCGAGGGGTTTACCTGGTCGTGCAGCGCGCGCACGGACTGCATCGATGAAGAACTGCTCCGATTGATGGCGCGCAGTGGCTGCCGGAGTATTTTCTTTGGCGTGGAAACCGGCTCACACCGGATGCAGAAAGTAATCGACAAGTGTCTAGACCTGAATCGGGCTGAGGAAATGGTGGAAGCGGCTGAGAAACTCGGTATTGCAACTACAGTCTCACTGATTACAGGTTTTCCCGAAGAGATGTGGGATGACGTTCGCCAGACCATGCATTTCTTCATGACTTCCGCACGATGCCCGCATTCCAACCCCCAATTGAACCTGCTGGCGCCCTTGGCTGCAACCCCCATCTACTTCAAACACAGGAAAGAACTGGTCCTTACAGAACTCTGTTCCGAGATGTCGCACCAGAGCCTCTATCAGGATAGCGCCGACATGGAATTGATCCAGTCATATCCGGAGATCTTTCCAAACTTCTATCTCGTTCCGATACCGCACCTGGATAGGAGAACTCTCTTCGAGTTGCGCGAATTCGCCCTAATTGGAGTCGAGCGCTTTCGCTGGCTTCTTTCCGCCATTCACCAGACCACGACAAACATTTTTAGCTTCTTTCTGGAGTGGCGGGACTATCGATTGTCATTACATCCGGAATTAGAAGGACCGGAACTGCGCCAGTATTATCGAATGCCACAATTTCGCATTGAATTTCTGGCTTTCGTTCACGCCCGCCCGTCTGAAGCTAACCAAGCTGTCCAAGCATTTCTGGAATATGAAGAAGCTGTGAGCGCTGAGATAACAACCTCTGCGCAGCCGGATTGGTTCGCGAAAAAACTTCCGGAAGAAGCCGTTTTGCGATGGACCGACATTCCGAGCACGAGAAGCGATATCCGGGTGATCGAGCTTTCGTGCGACATTCAGGAAGTGATGGAGTTCCTGAAGCTTCGCACCACGCCAAAGTTTGGACGTAGCCCACACTTTTATACGAAGCAAAGGGCGCCCGGCGGTAAATCTCAGTTGGCCAGGATATCCGACTGGATGGCCTGTCTTCTCCGCGCGTGTGACGGTAAGCAGACGATGGAACAAGCTCTGCAACGGTTTTCTTCTTCCATCTCCGGGGTGGACGAATCTAATCGGGGTTATGTCTTTTTGCGCCTTTTAGACGCAGCCCGGAAGGATGAATCCATCTTGATCTATCGCCCGTCGAGAAGAGTAAGGCTGTCAACTTGCACACCGTGAAGAGGCAGGCTATAGGAAAGCGGTCCTGTCAAAATCTCTGTCTGAAGCATTTTAGGTTTCGGTGTAGACGAGAAAACCGCTTCCGACGCGGCCGTTCCATCGAAGAACGGCCGCTCATAGCTGATATAACCAGTTCACAGTAAAACCTAAAATGCTTTAAAACAAAGAATGCGCCCTCAGATGCCCGTCTTTTGTGAAGAACCGGGGGTGCTCTCCCGGCTGCCAGGGATCGTAATTCGCGGCAAAGGACTCCCGCGCTGCGATCGGGGGGTGACTGTAAGTCCAGAAGACCACAAAAGAGTTCGGGTAAGGATATTCGAGCGATTGCTCCCCCAAGCGTTGGAACGATTCCGCGGCGGCTCTTTGGGGATCGGCGACCACACCATGCACAACCTCTTCGCCGAAGACGTCCGCCTGATGTTCTTGGACGCGGCTGATGCCATTGCCGAGCGGCTGAGCCACAAAGGTGAGAATCGAGAATACCAGCAGCAGAATGGCCGCGGCGCCCCAGTCTTCCAGGGAAGCGACCCGCCAGCAATCGCCATAACGCCGCAGCAACAAGTGCGCAATACGGAAGCCGATCCACAAAAATAAAAATGAGAATAGAGAGCCGAGTATCAGCCCCCGGCGAATGTGATTCAGAACGTAATGGCCGAGCTCATGGCCGAAGACTACCAGGATTTCATCTGTGGGCAGGCTCTTGATCGCCGTATCCCAGACCACCACGCGCTTGGATGCTCCAAAACCTGTGACGTAAGCATTGGCGCTTGTGACTTTGTCGCTGGCCCTCATCAGGTACATGCGCGACGGCGGGATATGGACTCCCGTCTTGGCTATGACTTCTTCAAGATGTTGAACCAATACCGGATTGCTTCTGCTCAGCGGTTCGAAGTGATTGAAGAGCGGATCGATCACCACGGGCAGGATAAATACCACCAGCAGTTGCGCCGGCAGGGAAAGCAGCCAGATCCAGAGCCACCAGCGCCGCGATCTCCGAATGACGGCGAAAACGACAGAGAGCACCAGCGTTCCGGAGAAAAGGTTGAGCAGGAGAGCCTTCGACCAATCGAAAAACCAGCTTGCCCACCCCTGTACGGATTGGCCATACTCCAGCGATACATGATGGGCAACCACGCCCAAGGGAAGAAACAGCAACGCGATCAGCAACAGCAGGACGGGAAAAAAGCAGAAGCCCTGCGACCATTTCCTGCGCGTGATGGAAACCGCCCAATCGCCCAAGCGAGCAGCTTGCCGAAAATTGAGAAGCGCCAGGAGGATGAGCATGCTCCAAGCTGACGAAACGAAATCCAAACCGGTTCGCCAGCGATAGAGCGAGCGGGAGCGCGCAAGCGTTGCGGGAGGCAGCGTATAAACCAGGATCTTTCCATGAGTAGCGGAATCGGGAGCTGTAGTTGCCGCGAGCAAAGACGGCGCAAGTATGGGCAGCGCAGCGGCGAGGGCGGAGATGCACACAAGCTTGTGAAACCAAGGCAAGAAACATTCCCCCGTATCTTCCGCTGACCGCTTTTTAGGTAACAGCTTTTTAGCCGACCGGCTTTAGCTGACCGCTTTTTTAGCTAACAGCTTTTTTAGCTGACCGGCCCTTGTTGGCCCCTAGTCCAGGCGAACCAGGTACGCTTCCCCTTCGCTTGGCCTAAGACTGCGGGCGATCTCAGAGGCGAGGCCCTTATCGTCCCTCACAGGGCGGATGCGTACCCAATAGCCCGTTGGACCTGGGAATTCGATCACCCTCGCGGTCTGATATTCACGAGTCAAACGATCGCGCAGTTTAATGGCCTGGTGTCCACTTTTGAAGGCGCCCACCTGTACACACCATCTGCCGCCCCGATCGATTGCCGCCGGAGCGGCATACACTTCCATCCGAACAAGAGCCACGCCAGGTCTCCAGACTCCCACCGCTTTAGCGGATGCAAGAGAAAGGTCGAGGATGCGGCCGTGAACGAACGGGCCCCGATCGGTAACTCTCATGATTGCCGATCGGCCGGTGGCCACATTCGTCACCCGGATGAGCGAATTCAGGGGCAGCGTGCGATGCGCCGCGGTAAGGGCATTTTCATCGTAGATTTCACCGTTGGCGCCGCGGCGCTTATCGTAAGGAGGACCGTACCAGCTCGCCAAACCCTCTTCGCTGTAGAAGGGCCTATGGGTGCGAATGAACTCCGCATCCGCGGGAGTGTCGGATGGCGCCGGCGGCTCGTAATTCCCCTGCACCAAGGGAGGAGGCAGAGTGGGGGCCGCGGCCATGCGCTGATGATGGCGGCATCCCGTAGTCAAGGTAAGCGCGGCGCCGGATAGCAGCAGAGGGGCCAAGAGCCGGCGAGCACACAACAGTCCGCCAGGCACGCTATCGAACTCCGCCGCGACGGTTGTCGTCCAGGTAATCAGCCAATTTGCCCAGTTGCTCGGCGGCTGAACGCAGGGCCTGGGAAGAATCCTGGCGAAGATGCGGAACTACTTCATCGTTCAGATAGGCGGCAACTTTTTGAATCTCGTCTCGGATACGTGGAATCGCTGCCCCGAAATCTTTCCCGAAAGTTTCATCCACGCGCCGCCCGAAATTTTCAAAGCGCCTGTTGCTTTTGCCTTCACTCGATGTCTCAGTCATGCCTGGCAACTCCTTCTCCCATCTTGCGTCTCCGCGCATTCGGGGTCAACCAGGAGGATTGGTTCGCGGCGCGCGGTGTGCTTGATTGGTATCGTATTGAAGCTGGTATCGGCAACTCTGCCGTCATCGCCCTGGAATTCGCATGCTCCAATTTGATGTACGCTAAAACTTCGGGCTGTGAGATTCTACGGGACAGATCAAGCGAGGAAACATTTCAATATCGGAGAACTTCCAAAAACCCGGCTGCCTTGTGTTGATGTTCCTCTGGTTTGCGTGGGCCGGCGCCGGGATGGCGCAGATACGGATTGGAAACCGCGCTGCGCCTCTTGCGGAATCAGCCCTGCCCGACGCACCGTCTCCCCAGCAGCAGGCTGCGCCGGCTCTGCAGGAGAAAGGAAAGCTGGCGGATGGCGTATCTCCTATTGCAAAAAAATTCGCCGAGGTGATTGAGCCCGGGCAAACGGCCCAGCCGCTTTCCGGCGGCGAAAAGCTGATCCTTTCGTTGCGCGAGAACATCCGGCCGTCCACATTACTCCCAGCACTCTATTCCACCGGCTATGAGCAGTTAAGCGGATCGGATCCCAAATATGGGAGTGATTCCGGCGCGGGTGCAGTCAAATTCGGCGCGGCCATGCTGCGGGCGGCGAGCACGCGGACCTTGGGAGTTGGGGTTTTTGCAGCGGTTTTTCATCAAGATCCCCGCTATTACAGAATCGGCGACGGCAGCATCGTCCACAGGGGCTTGCGTTCCGCCGAACAGGCCGTAGTGCGGCGTGGAGACGATGGTTCCAAGCAGTTCAATTTTTCCGGTATTGCCGGCCGCGCAGCGGCCGCGGTGCTTACCTTGGCGTATTATCCGCCGGCCAGCCAAAACCGCCGGGTCGTGCTGAGCACATTCGGTACATCCATTGCCACCGACGCGGGGGGAAACTTGGTTTTGGAATTTCTCCCCGATTTAGCGCATAAATTTCCCATCTTGAAGAAGATTCAGATCGATTAAGGTGTCTTTTTAAGAGAGTGTGTCGATGGCCGTAGCGCACGATGAGAAGAAGCGGTAGTTCGCGGAGGAGGTTTTACAGCCTGTGACGAAGGGGGCTCTCTGTGGCGCTCTATGGCTGATCCTACTTCTTTCCGGCCGGGAGCTTCTTCGAGCGCAGGCGGCAATGTCCGCGCAACTGCCTGACGCTCCGCTACCCCGGCAAGCAGCGTTCTCTGCTTTCGAGCAAGCGGCGCAAGCGGGTTCAGGCACAAGCGCCGGCGGACAGAAGGAGAAGACGAAGCCTGGATTCCCTCCGGTAAACCCGCCGGCTTCCGGGAGGCCGCCTGTACCCCAAGCGGCCCGTATAGTGGTCCCCGGGGCTGCTCCTCAGTGTGTTGCAAATGCTTCGAGCCTTGCGCAGAGCCGCATGAACTGCAACCCCGGGCTGAATTCCTTTGCCCGTTTTATCGACTATTCAGGGCCTTCGCCGCTCACGCCGAAAGATAAGTTTTTGCTTGCCTGGCGAGGAGTTAGCGATCCATTCAATCTGCTGACGATCGGAGGCGAAGCGGCAATCAGCATCGGATCCAATTCGCATAGTGCCTATGGTCCCGGATTTCCGGGATTTGGCAAATATGCCGGCGTCTCCCTCACCCAGGACATCTCAGCGGAATTTTTTGGCGCCTTCCTGATTCCTTCGCTGGCCCATCAAGATCCCCGTTACCGCCGTATGCCCAACCTTCCCATGCGGCAGCGCGTAATTCATGTGATCGACGCCATATGCATCGGCCAAGACGATCAGGGAATGCCGATGTTCAACTACGCCAACGTCTTTGGCACCATTGGCACCAGCGCATTGGGCAATCTCTATATCCCTGGCCGCAAGACGAGTTGGGGCGCCAGCGCCGCCCGGATCTCGGTTGCGCTGGCAACGGATCCCATCGGCAATGCGCTTACGGAGTTTCTGCCCGACGTAGCGCGCCGCATCAACGTCAACGTGGTCCTGGTGCAGAGAGTCATCAATCGCATTGCCGTTCAGGAAGGGGGGCCTGGGGCAGCTCCGTAGCGGGCCAACTAAAGAAAACAGGACAGTCGAGGTATCGAATGAGATACGGGGGGACAGCTCGCTCGCCCATGCCCTGCGGACGGCATTTCCGTTCAAAGGGAACATTTGCCGTCCGGCCATGGTTTTTCGCCGTTCGCCGGGAGCTGGTTTGATTTGCGGCGGCAGGCTCGTAATCTGATCCTGGTGTGAGGTCTCGAAACACATACCCGGTCTTTACGCATCTCAAGTCAAGTAAACGCCGATAGCTTCCGGCGTAGCTGCCGCCTTTGATTTGCGTGTTCAGATTCGAGATCTCCAGGAGATTCAAAAATGTCGAAAGCCGTCAAATACACCGAGAGAGCTGTAACCGCGTTTGCGCAAGGCGCCTGGTCTGTCTTTGAGAGGATCAACCGTATTAGCCCCAATCCTTCGTTCACCCCGAAATGGTCGGAAAAGCCGCTGCTTAAGTCCTACCAGAAAGAAAAGCCGCCCCTGGGCTGGCCGCGCACCACGGATTCTCTTTGTCCAAAGTGCGTTCCCGAGATCCGGCAGCAAATCGTTGACGGCAAGCTTCCGCACGAGATCCTTCTGAACGAGAAGGCGGGTGAGATCAAGGCGCAGATCATCGAGCGCGACGGCAAGATCCTGATGGTGAAGGATTGCCCCAAGCACGGTCACTTCGAAGATGTTATGGCCATCGATACCGCCTTTTTCCGTCATCTGGAAGAGGTTTTCCCCGGCCGGGATATTCGCGCTCACAACGACGAGAAGCTGCACAACCACGGCACCTCCACGGTGACGCATGGCCGCGGCTCGGTTCTGACCATCGACCTGACCAACCGCTGCAACATGATGTGCGACCCCTGCTTCATGGACGCCAACCAGGTTGGTTTTGTGCATGAGCTGACGTGGGAAGAGATCAAGACCATGCTGGACAATGCGATTTCAATCAAGCCGCGGCGCCAGATGTCGGTCCAATTCTCCGGAGGTGAGCCGACGCTCTCGCCTTACTTCCTTGACGCTATCGCTTACGCGCGCAAGGTCGGTTACAACTCGGTTCAAGCCGCCACCAATGGCATTGAGTTCGCCAAAAGCAAGGAGCTCTGCCGCGCCGCTGCTGAAGCCGGCCTGCGCTATGCCTATCTGCAATTCGACGGTATCGGCAATGCGGCCAACTCCCATCGTAAGGTGGGCAACCTCTTCGATGTAAAGCTTCAGGCAATTCACAACCTGCACGAAGCCGGAGTGGATATCGTTCCGGTCACGACTATCATCAACGGAATCAATAACGAGCAGGTCGGGCATATCATCCAATTCGCGCTGGATAACCCGAAAAAGATCAACTTTCTCAGTTTTCAGCCGGTTTCCTTTACCGGCCGCGATGAGGACGTAAGCGAGGAGCGGCGTGCTGCCCAGCGCTATACCTTAAGCCATATGGCGCACGACGTGAAAAACCAGACCGGCTTGGGCGTGCCCGAGCGGGATTGGTTCCCTATCAGCTTCATGAGCACCTTCTCCGATTGGGCCGATCTGGTCCATGGTCCCAATGCGGATTGGGGCCAGCTCTCCTGCGGATGCCATCCGAACTGCGGCATCGGTATGGCGCTGATGATCGATAAGGAAACCAAGGAAGCCGTTCCGGTAACCGCCTTCCTCAATGCCGATCGCCTGGCCAAGGACATTGCCAAGATCAACGACGCGGCGCGGAATAAGTTTCTTTCCGTCGTCGGTGTTACCCTGGCGCTGCTGCGCAACTACGATCCAACCAAGTCACCCACGCATTTCAAGATCACCGACCTGCTGGCGAAGTTCGATAAGTGTTTCGGCGCCACCGGGCGGAACTATGGCAAGGTGACCGGTGATCGCACCATGGCCGATATCGAGCAGCGCCGGGCCGATCGTTGGAACTTCCTGTTTATCGCGGGTATGTGGTTCCAGGATCTGTTCAATTACGACTTCCGCCGGACCGAGCAATGCATCATTCCATACGCCACCCAGGAAGGCGAGATTTCCTTCTGCGCATACAACACCGGCGTGGGCTGGCGCAACATCATTGAGAAGATGCACATGACGTCCACCTTGACTAAGTGGTACGAGGAACATGGGCGGCATGAAATCTTCGCCGGCGGTAAAAAAGTCGGCATGGGCGACGCACAGCACACGCTGGTGCTCAACCAGGAGCACGTAACCGCCGCCGCCAACGATACTCTGGATAAGCTGGGCATCGCTAAGAACTCGCGTGAAGAGAAATTGAAGGCTCGCGACGCCAAACTCAAACAGGATGCTGAGAATGCCAGGATGGCGCGGCTCTACCGGGAGCATGTCCTTGGTGAGAAGCCGCAGGACGGCTTCATCCCTGTCGACTCTCTGATTGCACCTGCGCCCAAAGCAACTCCTCAGCATGTCCAACAAATCAAGGAAGAAACGGTGATGGGGGACTGATTGCAGTCGTCCTCCAACGTGGTTAGGCAGAGGCTGCCAGCAATGGCGGCCTTTGCTGTCTTAACTTGCCTGCTCGCCACCGGCTTGAGCGGGTGCACTGTTTATGGCTCCAAGAATCCGCCGACTCTTAAGAGCACCACTAGCGCGGAGCAGTATGAGCGCATTACCTGGAACAATGCGCGTGACGGCAAGTGGGATGACATCACTCCGCTATTAGCCCCTAACGTGGTCTATGCCGTACAAGGCCGGGTCGTCGCCCGCGATCAGATCGTTCCCTATCTGCAGGCGGAGAAGATTCATGACTTTGTGATCTCCGAAATGGTGGTCAAGCCAAACGGTCCGGACATGACGTTGAGCTATAAACTCCAGCTCTCCCTGCCCGGCGGCAAGATGCAATCGTTGCTTGCGGTGAGCGTCTGGCAGCAGATGGGAACCGCCTGGATCCTGATCGCACATGCCGAACAACCCCTGCAGTAACCCAACAGGTTGCCAAAAAGAGGGTCTCTATCAGAAAAGATGCTCTGCGGTATCCCACTCTTCGCACGGAACAACGCCACGCGAAAGGATGGGGTACCCCGCGAGCCGGGCATTGATTCTTCCATCCCGGTTACAATCCTGCCATGCCGGCGCCAAGCTCTGCCAAAGCTCACATTCCCGATTTTCGGCGCCACATCCTGGCATGGTTCGATGGCAACGCGCGTGACCTTCCCTGGCGGCGCAGCCGCGAACCGTACGCGATCTGGGTCTCCGAAATCATGCTGCAGCAGACCAGGGTAGCGGCAGTGCTTGAGTACTACGCGCGTTTCATGAGCCGCTTCCCATCGATCTTCGCCCTAGCTCTCGCCCGCGAAGAAGAGGTATTGGCGGCATGGAGCGGACTGGGATACTATCGCCGCGCTAGGCTCCTGCACCGGGCCGCGCAATTCATTGTGCGCGAACACTCTGGCAGCATGCCGCGAACCGCCGAGGACTTGCGCAAGCTGCCGGGCATCGGAGAATATACGGCGGCTGCCATTGCCAGCATCGCCTTTGGCCAGCCGGTCGCGGTAATCGACGGAAACGTGCAGCGGGTGATCCAGCGTGTTTTCAAATCGCCGGAGGTAGCGACTTCGCAATGGATTCGTGATCATGCCGAAGCGTTGCTCCATCACCAACGCGCGGGAGATTTTAACCAGTCGATGATGGAATTAGGGGCGATGGTTTGTCTGCCGAAACGGCCGCTATGCCCGGAGTGCCCGGTGCGCGGACTCTGCTCTACCCGCGGCGAGCTTGCCGCGCAGCCGCGCCAAAAAATGCGCAGCCGGCAAATCGCTTATGCGCTGCTGTGCCGCAGCGTGGAAGGAGCAAAGCAAGTCTTGCTCCAGCAGCGTTCGCAGGTGGCGAAGCAAATGCCGGGAATGTGGGAGTTGCCGGAAATTACCATGCAGGAAGATGACCAGAAGCGAGTAGAGCTGACTTTGCGGCACGCTATCACGGTGACAAACTATTATGTCCGCGTCTTGCGCTTCCCGGAAAAGGAAGGCAAGCGCCGGCTGGCTATCGCTGAATGCCGCCGCAAGTGGATCAAGACTTCGGAGCTCGATAAATTTCCTCTCACCGGGTTGTCGCGGAAAGCTCTGCAGCGACTAAAAATCATGACTATGGAGCAGCCTGCCGTCTCGACTTCCGGGGCACCCAGGGGAACAGATATGCTTTAAGAATTGAAATGAACAGCGTGACTCGTTTTGCCGCATTCTCCGCGAGCTTCCTTCTTATTTCTCTCGTGAGCTACGCTCAGGCTCCCGCCTTCCCCATGTTGTCTGATGTACCCCCTGCCGCCCGCCAGGCAGCGCAGAGCATCGATGCGGAGAAGATCCGGGCTCACGTCCGCTTTCTTTCGAGCGACCTGCTCGAGGGCCGTGGGCCTGGGACGCGGGGAGGCCGGTTGGCGGCAGAATACATTGCAACCCAGTTCGCTCTCTCCGGATTACACCCCGCAGGTGACAATGGGACTTATTTTCAGAAAGTCCCTCTCATGGCCGTGCATACGGTCGAAGACAAGACCAGCTTTGCCTTTGTTCCCACAAGTGGCGCGCCGATTACGCTCAAATATGGCGCCGAGTATGTGACCAAGGACCAGACCGGACAGCCTTCCGCCGATATCGACGCGCCGATCGTCTTCGTCGGCTACGGCATCGATGCTCCCGAGTATCACTGGAACGACTTCGATGGCATCGACGTCAAGGGCAAGATTTTGCTGGCATTCGTCAACGAACCGCCGTCGGAGGACGATTCCTTCTTCAAAGGTAAGGCGCTTACTTACTACGGGCGATGGATTTATAAGTACGAAGAGGCTGCGCGCCGTGGCGCCATCGGAGTGCTGGTTATTCATCGCGCCGATTTGGCAAGCTATGGCTGGGAGGTTGTGCGGAACTCGCAATCAACTGAAACCTCCTATCTGCAAAACGATCCTCTCTCCACGCTTCGCGCAGCGAGTTGGATACAGTTCAACGTTGCCGGTAAACTTCTGGCGCTCGCCGGGATCGATATCGACCAGGCGCTTACCGCCGCCGGCAAACGTGGATTCAAGCCGATTGAGCTGCCGGTGCGGCTCCGGGCGCACATTGCCAGCTTGGTGCGGAAGTACGAATCGAACAATGTGATTGCCATGACTCCGGGCGCCAATCCTGCCCTCGGGAGCAACGTGATCTATACCGCGCATTACGATCACCTGGGGATCGATCCAAGCCTGCCAGGGGACAAGATCTACAACGGAGCAGCGGATAATGCGACCGGCTGCGGCATTCTGCTGGAGATCGCCAGGGCCTTCGCCCAGTCTGCCGTGCCCCCGCCGCGGAATGTATACTTCGCGTCTGTAACGGCAGAAGAACAGGGATTGCTGGGTTCGGAATATCTGGCAATGCACCCGCCCGTGCCGGATAAGGATTTCTCGCTCGACCTGAATTTCGACGAGCTGCTCCCCATAGGTGTTCCCCTCTCAACCGAGATCGCGGGGGCAGAGCGCACTACCTTCTACCCGGTTGTCGAGAAGACGGCGGCGGCATTTGACCTGAGAATTCAACCGGACGACAATCCCATGGCCGGGCTTTACTATCGCTCCGATCACTTCAGCTTTGCTCGTTTTGGAATCCCGGCATTCTCTATCGGCGAAGGCAACTCGTTTGTGGGGCATTCAGAGGACTGGGGCAGGCAGCAGGAAGAAAATTTCACGGCCCAGCGCTATCACCGTCCCAGCGACGAATATAGGCCTGACATGGACTTCCGGGGCGATGCCAAGATGGCCCAATTCGGGTTCATATTAGGATGGCAGGCGTTATCGTCGCGGCCCGTGAGTTGGAAATCAGGGGACGAATTCGCCGCCGCCCGCAAGCGCAGTATGGGTGGCGGATCGTAGAGCTGTGGCTTTGTATCCGGAGGATATGGAGTGCTTTGCGAAAAAGTCCCAATTCTTGCGAAGCATCAACCGGCGCAAAAGTAGTCCTGGTTGCCATCGCCTCGGTATTAATTTCGCCAGGACCGGATCTCATCGCTCAGACGGCCCCCCAGACCGCGCCTGTTCCCGTGTTGCATCGGCGGGTCGACGCGCAAGCGGTCGAAGAGGCGGATGCGGTCACCATCTCACGCGGCAGAACAACTCTGCCGCCGGATGCTTCGGGTGCATATTCGCTGGGCCAGGCTGGAGAATTGGTCGAAATTGACTTGGAACCACATCAGTTGAGCGGCTACATCTCGCGGCTGGGCGACCGGATGAGCGACGAAGGCACGCCGCTGACGTTCTTTTTCGCTTCCACCTTGCTCCAGGGACGCGGACTCAGCTTTACGACGCGGCAAGTTCACGGAGTGTGGTTTTCCTTCACCGGAACCATCGTGCGCGGAAACGCTCCGACCCGCTCCCAGGACGGATACTACCGCCTGGAGGGAAGGCTGGTGCTCCATGACACAGCGAACTCGACGGAGCAAGCGCGCGACGTGTCATTGCCCCTGATGCGGCAATAGACCGTTTCCCTTCTAATAGTAGTCCGCGCAGCTCAGGTAATACCCACAGCGTGTGCAGAGCATTTTGCAACGCAGACTCGATAGACGGGACGAGCAGTTGGGGCAATAAACACTATGGTGTTCTGTCCCCTGTGGCTGCTCGTTTAGGCGTTCGGGACCAGCCCTCGAAATTGCTTCGTCTTGCACCAGAAGAGTTTAAACCTGCGCGCCAATTCCGGTGACGCAAACTTGGCTTGTTCGTGCGGAAACGGCATCAACATAAATAGCTACAATGAATTTGAGTACCTTAAGGAGCTTTTTCTATGGATCGAACAGCAAGCGCAGCGTGGCATGGCAATCTCAAAGAAGGCAAAGGCAAGATTTCGACCCAGAGCGGAGTGCTGAAAGACAGCCAGTACTCGTTCGGAACTCGATTTGAGAACGGAATCGGCACCAACCCCGAGGAACTGATCGCGGCCGCCCACGCTGGATGTTTCACCATGGCGCTGAGCGCCCAATTGACAACAGCGAACCTGCCGCCGGAATCGATCGAGACCACGGCGAAAGTCACTTTAGATAAAACCGATGCAGGCCCGACCATCACCAACATCCTGCTGACCACGAAGGCCAAGGTTCCATCGGCAGACAAGGCTGCCTTCGATAAAGCGGCCGAGGAGGCGAAGAAGAACTGCCCGATTTCGCGGCTCTTCAAGAACAATACGGAAGTCACGCTGGACGCCACTCTAATTTAAGCGCCGCGAAATTCCGGGTTCCCAGAGGGACGTGGGGTGAGCGTCCCCTGTGGAACTCGCCTCCCTTAGCTATTAGCGCGGATGTATTCGCGAAGATCGCGATTGATATCGGCGGCCTGCCGTACTCCCTGGTCAAGAAGTTTTATCCACTGCTTAGCGGCATCCTCCTGGGTCACCGTACTCAGCAGATAATTGGCTTGCACGATAACTTCCAGTGCATTGCTCAGGTCGTGTGCCAATCGTCGAATCTCTGTCGCTTGTTCCGGAGGGATGGATTGCGTGGTGGACATCTCTAGAACCTCATCGGGAAGCATAAGCCGGTTGCATAGCTTGGATGCGGATTGTGCGGTTGACACAATCGATTAGTTTTGTAACCCTAATGCTGCTGCCTCCCAGTTAGTTCTATTGGAGCGTACCCGTGCCGGAGTGGCGGAATTGGCAGACGCGCATGGTTCAGGTCCATGTACTCGCAAGGGTGTGGGGGTTCGAGTCCCTTCTTCGGCACCAGTCTTCTCTGTAAGTCGCTGAAAGCAAAGTGAAATATAAAGTACTTACGACTATGGCTATAGTGGTCGCTGAGTGCGCACAGTACGCCCTATTTCGTGCGATCAGGCATTTTTCCGTGCTAAACCGGATTCACCGTGCTAAAAGATTTGGAGCGTGGCAGACTGGAAAGTCTCGTTGCAGATGTATACGTCAAAACGGCGGAAGGCTGGCGTCGTCATCCTGCGGCCTACGCGAAGAACGGGCGGGTGCAACCGAACTACAGGCGTCATCCCGATGCACTTCCCTGAAGGCCACTACGAGCTTCGGTACTACAAGGGCGGGAAGACGGTTCCCGAGAAACAGATGCAATCGAAGTTCCTCTCCCAGAACAATATTAGCTACAAGGAAGCTCCGCCGCTTCCTTGACCATTTGCTATCATGATAGCACTGGAGGGGGGAGTATGCCGCAGCTTTTAGTACGCAACCTGGAGAGCCAGCTTAAGAGCCGTTTGCAGCGTCGCGCCCAGCGGCATGGACGAAGCATGGAAGAGGAAGCCAGGGATATTCTCAGGAACGCCCTTCGGGACGAAGATACGCCCACCACCGGATTAGGAACAGAGATTGCCGCACTCTTCCGGGGTGCGGGACTCCAGGAAGACATTCCCGAACTTCGCGGCCACGCCGTTACTCCGGCGAGATTTGAACCGTGATCCTTCTCGACACCAATGTCCTTTCAGCGCTTATGCGCCAGGCGCCGGATATTGAGGTCGTTCATTGGCTGGATCGCCAGCCACGAACGTCCGTTTGGACGACTGCAATTACCGTCTTCGAGGTTCGGTTCGGACTCCAGGTGATGGCGACTGGAAAGCGGCGGTCTTTGCTCATGGCAGCATTTGATAGGGTTCTGCTCGAGATGATTCAGCAGCGCATCGCTTATTTTGATAGCGCCGCGGCGCAGCAGGCTGCTGATCTTATGGCCGCGCGCCAGAAGAAAGGGCACTCCGGGGAACTGAGAGATACGATGATCGCCGGAATCGCGCTCGCTTCACATGCGACTCTCGCAACGCGGAATGTGAGGCACTTCGAAGACATCTCATCCTCAGTCGTTAACCCATGGAACCTGTAGTGCAGGTATCGGCACCGGCGAAGAAAGTTCATCGTAGCATCAAACAATCGCAAATCGAGAGTGCCCATCCTTCGCACGGTGCACTTGGATGCCGGCGTGCGCAGAAAGATCGGGATCAGCTCGCCTTCACTGGATTCGACAAGGCGCCGATCCCGTCGATTTCCACGGTGACTTCATCCCCGTCCTTGAGGAAGATAGGCGGCTTCCGCGCGAAGCCAACGCCTTGGGGCGTGCCGGTGGAGATGACGTCTCCCGGCCGCAGACTAATACCGCGGCTGATAAACGCGATAAGCTCGCGGACATTGAAGATCATGTCACCCGTAGTTGAGTCCTGCAGCCGCTGGCCGTTGACGGTACAACGGATGCCCAGGGCATTGGGATCGGTAAGCTCATCGCTGGTGATCAGATAAGGACCCATAGGGCCAAAGGTGTCCTGGCTTTTGGCGCGGACCCATTGTTTGTCATTGCGCTGAAAGTCCCTGGCGCTTACGTCGTTCATGCAGGTGTAGCCGGCAACGTAATCCAGCGCCTTCTCCGCCGAAACTCCCCGGCATTTCTGCCCGATGACTACCGCCAACTCCGCCTCGTAATCGACTTCTTGGGTATCCGGCGGCAGCACAATAGTGTCCCCCGGTCCAATTACCGACGTGGTCCACTTGGCGAAGAGCACCGGCTGCTCGGGAAGGGCCATGCCGCTCTCCCGTGCATGTTCGCGATAGTTCAGCCCGACACAAATGACATTGGACGGCAGAAATGGCCGGGCAATCTTAACTTCACTCTCGGGAACGATGTACTTCGCCGCCTCGGAGTGATCGACAACGGCCTGCAAATGGGGCAGAAGGCGCTTCAGCCCTCCCTTTCCGGAAAGCGCTGCGTGCAAAGTGAAAGGGAGGGTTTTGCCGGGTAAAAGCCCGCTGGCTTGGCTGAAGACAAGAATGCCTGAAGGGAGCTTGGCCGCCAAACGCGGCCCCTTCGCGGTCACGACTGACAAAAGCTTCATTGATCTGATTCTCCTCGTGGATCAGTTTAGTCTATAGCGTTTTCACAAAGCTGTGTCCTGGTGAGAGTTGGTTATGCGCAGCCGTTCATTGATGGAACACCTGCCTCGAGAGTAGCTTCTTGGGATACACCAATCGTGAAAACGCTATAACGGATGAATCGGGAGCGATGCGATAGTAAAGTTCAAATTGTTTCGGCAGGAGGCAATAAATGTGGCGGATACATCTCGATCTCCATCCCTGGCTGGCCTTCGGAGTTTTCGTATCTACAGCAGTTACGGATGCTGTATATGTGATGTTCAACGCCGCCGTCTCCGCCCGGCGGCGTCTGCCGGCTGCCACCTGGAGCAGCCTGTGGTATCTGCTGTCGGCATTCGCGGTCATCAGTTATACAAAGAACTGGGTCTACGTCTGCTTCGCCGCGGGCGGGTCATGGGCCGGAGCTTATCTGTCGATGACTTTGCTGCACAAGCCTCACCAGGAGCCCCGCGATCTAGGTTTTTGACCGGATGATTAGTGCCGGGTGGCGCCATCCCTGGCGCGCTGTTTGCGCCAGAGATGGGAAGCTACAACTCTCACCTCGGGTTCTCATGCATACAAAACATGCGCTCAAAGATCTAGAGCGGCCATTTCCACGCGCTGGTCTCGCGGCTATCGACGCCGTACGTATACGCATAATTAACGCTTTGGATGATCTGGTTCTTGAGCCATTCCTTGGCATGCGCGCCGCGCGTCTCCAGAGACAGCACCCGGTCGATCACATCGATGGCAATGTTGTAGCGATCGATCTGATTGCGAATCGCCAGCTCCATCGGGGTGTCTATATTGCCCTTTTCCTTATACCCGCGTACATGGAAGTTATGGTGATTGGTGTGCTTGTAGGTGAGCTTGTGGATCAGCGCGGCGTAGCCGTGGAAATTGAAGATAACCGGCTTATCTTTGGTGAACAGCGTATCGAAATCGCGGGCCGAGAGTCCATGCGGATGCTCCGAGGCCGGCATCAGCTTGAACAGGTCGACCACATTCACATACCTGATCTTTAGATCCTCGAAGTGCTGCCGCAAAATCGCCACCGCGGCCACGGCCTCCATGGTAGGAATATCTCCGGCGCTGGCGATCACTACGTCAGGCTCGTCCCCTTCATCATTGCTCACCCAGTCCCAGATGCCTATCCCTTTCGTGCAATGATTGATGGCTGCATCCATGTCGAGGTACTGCAGATGCGGCTGCTTATCGGCCACGATCACATTGACGTAGTCTTTGCTGCGCAGGCAGTGGTCCGCCACACTGAGCAGGCAGTTGGCGTCCGGCGGCAGGTAGATACGGGTGACTTCGGGACTTTTATTGGTGACGATATCGAGAAAGCCCGGATCCTGATGGGAGAAGCCGTTGTGATCCTGGCGCCAAACCAGAGAGGATATCAGTAGATTGATGGAGGAGACCGGCGCTCGCCAGTCCACCTCGAGCTTTGACTTCTCCAGCCATTTCGCGTGCTGGTTAAACATGGAGTCGATGATGTGGACGAAAGCCTCATAAGAACTGAAGAAGCCGTGACGGCCCGTCAGGACATAGCCTTCGAACCAGCCTTCAAGCGTATGCTCGCTCAGCATCTCCATTACCCGGCCATCGGGCGCGAGTTCCCCCCCGTCGGCGTCCTCCGGCTTGTATTCGGCCAGCCATGTTTTCTTGCTTGCTTCATAAATGGTCTCCAACCGGTTGGAGGCCGTCTCATCCGGGCCAAAGACGCGGAAGGCGCTCATGTTTCGCCGCATCACATCGCGCAGAAATCGAGCCAGTATCTCTGTCGGCTGTTCTTCGTTGGTCGCCGGCCGGTCGAAATGCACCGCGTAGTCTCTAAAATCCGGCAGAGAGAGCGGCTTCAACAATCGCCCGCCATTGGCGTGGGGATTCGCCGTCATCCGTCTTTCGCCTGCCGGAGCCAGTTCCTTGAGTTCCGGGATGAGGGCGCCATTTTTGTCGAAGAGTTCCTCCGGCTTATAACTGCGCATCCATCTTTCGACGATCGCCAGGTGCTCGGGATTGGTCTGCACATCGAGCACCGGCACCTGGTGCGCCCGCCAGAAACCCTCGATTTTATGGCCATCGACTTCCTTAGGGCAGGTCCATCCCTTAGGGGTGCGCAGAATAATCATCGGCCAGCGCGGACGCTCAGGATTGCCGCTGGAGCGGGCCTGCTGCTGAATCCGGCGGATGGAGAGAACCGCCTGCTCCAGAGCCGAGGCCATTTGCTGGTGCATGAGGACCGGATCGTCGCCTTCGACCACCTGCGGAGCCCAGCCATAGCCGACAAACAGGCTCTCCAGTTCCTGGGGAGAGATGCGCGCCAGCACCGTGGGATTCGCGATCTTGTACCCGTTCAGATGGAGAATCGGGAGCACCGCGCCATCGCGGATCGGATTAAGGAATTTGTTGGAATGCCAGGACGTAGCCATGGGACCGGTTTCCGCTTCGCCGTCGCCCACTACCACGCTGACGATCAGATCGGGATTGTCGAAGGCGGCGCCGAAAGCATGAGAGAGGCTGTAGCCCAGCTCTCCGCCCTCATGAATTGATCCCGGCAGCTCCGGCGTGCAATGGCTGCCAAGCTGGCCCGGGAAGGAGAAGGCGCGGAACAGGTTAAGCATGCCTTGTTCATCCTGGCTTTTTTCCGGGTAGACCTCGGAGTACGTTCCCTCCAGATAGCAATTGGAGAGCATTGCCGGCGCACCATGCCCCGGGCCCGCGATATAGATCATGTCGAGATCGTATTTGCGTATCAGCCGGTTGAGATGGACCCAGGCAAAGGTCTGCCCGGGATCGGATCCCCAATGTCCCAGCAGGCGCCTTTTGCAGTGCTGAGGGAGCAAGGGCTGGCGCAGCAAAGGATTGTCATGCAGGTAAATCATCCCCACGCACAGATAATTGCAAGCACGCCAATAGGCATCCATTTTTCGCTGCTCGTCTTCCGAGAGGGTGGGGGAAGCGACGGGTTCGGAAAGGACCGCATCCTGCTGCTGGGCGTCGATTTTAGCCGGTGAAGACATGGACAGCTCCCGTAACCAGAAGTGAAATTCAGCCCAACCTACCACATCACAGTGACTCCGGGATGAGCATCCCTGAGCGGCTTCTTCCCCGGCATACATCAGGGGCTTTCACCAACCATACTTCTTAAGAGATGGGGCGCTCTCCCAAGATTCAAGGTTTCCCTCAGGCTGTTTATGCGGCCATCCAGCCGCCATCGATGGTCAAAATTGCTCCGTTTACAAACTCAGCCTCTTTGGAGCAAAGGTAACGGACCATGGAGGCAATTTCTTCCGGCTTGCCCATGCGTCCGATAGGTTGCCGCGCGTGCAATTCCGCGCGTACCTTGTCCTTCTCCTGGGAATGAAATTTTTCCAGATAACCTTCGACGAAGGGCGTGTCCACTGTTCCGGGGCAAATACAGTTGATGCGCAACTGCTGCGGATAATCCACGGCAATTTGCCTGGTCATCGCAACGACAGCCCCTTTGCTGGCGCAATAAGCAAAGCGATTCTTCACCCCTATGAGCCCCGCTACCGAGCCTATATTTACGATGCAGCCGTGGCTCTTGAGGATCAACGGAAGAGCGGCCCGCGTGACCAAATACACGGAATTTACGTTTACTTGCAGAATACGGGCAAAATCCTCCGGTTCGGTATGAGCCAGATCTCCGACATGTCCGATTCCGGCATTGTTGACCAGAATGTCCAGTTGGGACGCCTGCGCAATGCCGGCGGCGATTGAAACGGCATCGGTCACATTCATTTCCACGGCTTGGGCGCGGCCGAGCTCCGAGGATAGCTCCAACGCCCGCTCGAGATTGAGATCGGCAATATAGACAAAAGCCCCGGCGGAAACGAGTTGGCGACAGGTTTCTTTGCCGATACCGCTGGCGCCGCCCGTAACCAACGCATATTTGCCATCCAGGCGGAATGCCTCGGCGGCCGATCGATCGCTCATTTCTCTTGTCTCCTGGTTGTATGAAGGTGACGGCTTTTCAGACCGTCGGTAAACAGAACTTCGATCTTGCTCTAGTGTCCTTGCGTATGGATGACTCGGATTTCCGGGAGTTGCTGGTTCCAGTCAGGCGGAAGAGTGTCGAAGATCAAGCGGAAGAACTGCCGGTCTCCCGGCTTTAAGGGCGCGGCAGAAACGGGTTCAGTATCGATATAGGGCTGACGCGTACGGATGAAGGTTAGGGGAGTCACCGTTCTCTGGGTGAATTGACCGAGAACGTTGCGGAACCCGACTTGGACGGTGATGCCGGTGATGGTTTCGCTGCCGGTATTGGCGATCTGGCCATCGATGTAGGTTACCTTGGCTCCAGAAAAACTTTCGGCCGCGCTCATCTCAATGCCGGAAATGCGCAGATTGGAGGCATACGCCGCGTAAGGAGCCATTCCCGTACCTCCGGGTTCCGGCACGGAACGCGAGCGGCGGCCTAGCAGGGTGAGCGCCAGCAGAACCAGCATCACCACGGCGCAAGCGACGATCCAGGGCAGCCAGCTCTTAGGCTCGGTCTTTTGCTGCGCGGATAAGAATCCGCTTTCCTCGTTTGCGTCCTGCTTAGGTTTGAGAGCGGCCATCAGCGGAATTGTACTGCCTTTCCTCGAAAGGTAACGGCGATGGAAGTGATGGAATCGCCGCGGCTGCCGAAGATAGCAAACAAGAGGCGGTTGTAATCGAAAAATAATCGGAACCAGCACGCGTCTTGGGACGTCTAAATGGGTACAAGTAGACAGCGGAGTTGCTGCAACGGAGGCGACGTATGGCGCCAAAAGATTTAGGAGGAAAGCTGCATGTTTCCGGATGCCGGATCAATGGCCCGGAAGATAAAGCACGACAATCCAACAGTACAAAAACGCAGGGCGCCTGGACGCATGGCATCAAACGCGGTGGATATCTCCAATCAGCGGCTCTGATCGTTGGCGTGATCCTGTTGATTATGATGGCCGCCGTCTAACGGCAGAAACAGAAGCGTGTGAGTTCGATGATTCCACAAAGTGGCCTTTTTCTTGGGGAAAAAGGTCATCGATGGCAGCGGCCTGGACATATCCATCCTGTTTCTGCCGTGAGGGCTCCGGTTTAACCGAATCGGGCTTTTTTGACGCTCTGGCGCAAATCCTCGCCATGCATCTCCACTTCCACGCACATCTCTGCCAGCCGCGATCGCATACGGTCGCCGATCCGGTCACCCAGGCTTTCCTCTAAGGCGGCGCTCTCCAATTGGCGTTGCTGGGCCGATCTAGGCCGATTGGTTTCAGGACGGGCCGCGACTGACGGCTGGTTAGGATAGTTGGTGGTAATCAAGGTCGTCCGCTTGTCGTTGTATCGCGTATTTAAGATGAGCGCCACCGTATCCCACACCCAATCGGTCGGTTTCTGCGCGCCAAGCTCATCCAATACCAGCACTTCGGCCTCAAAAACCGGCGCCAGAATCTGCAGTTCGGTGGCAGCGACGCTTGGATTATAGGACTCTTGAATCCGCTTGAGCAGCTCGCGATAGTCGCAAAACAGGCCCTGGACGCCTCGCTCCAGGATGAGCGCCTGCAGGATGCCGACAGCTAAATGTGTTTTCCCTACTCCTACGCTCCCGGTCAGCAGCAAGCCTCGGCCTTCGGTGGTCACCGGGTACCCGCTCACAAAATTGCGCGCCATCATCCGGGCGCTCACCAAAGACTGATTTTGCGGGTCGTAAATATCGAAGCTGTCCAGGATACAGTGCTCGTACCGTTTTGGAATAGCCGCACGCCTGAGCAGCCGTTCGGAGCGCAGGCGAAGTTTGCATTCACAATCTTCGGCGAACCGCTCTCCATTGGATCGGACGGTAAGCTTGAGACCCGTGTCTCCACAGATGTCGCAGGAATATGGCATGGATATGCTCAAGCTACCGGAATGCGGCCACCTGCGCCAGGGTATGCCACGCTGGGGAAAACTGGAAAACGGGTCATAAATCGCTTAAAATAAAGCTTAATACGCGCGAAAGGTTTTTAAATATCATGCCGAAGCAAGGGGTTCATCCAAACTATAACGAGATCCGGGTGCAGTGTGCCTGTGGCAGCGGATTCTCGACTCGTTCCACCCACAAGGGCGATATTCACGTGGAAATCTGCTCCGCCTGCCACCCGTTTTTTACCGGCAAGCAGAAGCTCGTTGACACGGCGGGCCGTGTGGAGCGTTTTCGCCGCAAATATTCCAAGGTTCCGGCTGGAAAGACGGAGCCGGCTGCCTGATAGGCATTTCTCAACTCGAATGAGAAGCCAAAGGCCTCCCGGTGCGGAGGCCTTTTATGCGAGCCCATGAAGAAGTCCTGGGACAATCCGCGGGAAAACTCCATGCCGGCGGAAGCGCGCGTCCCTGCCGAGGTTCTCATCGGCGGCGTGCTCGTGGCTCCGGCAACCGTGCTGGCGCCGATGGCAGGTGTAACAGACACGGTATTTCGCCGTTTCATCCGCAATGCCAGCGTCTTTACATCGAGCGCGTCGAATGCCGCCGATCTTCAAGACAATTGCTTCGATCGGGTCGAGGCCTCCGTCAGCAACCGGCAATCCGGCTGCGGTCTGATCATGACGGAGTTCACCTCCGCTGACGGCCTGTCGCGTATGCGAGAGACAAAGCGCAAGCGCTATCTTTCCTTCTATGAGGATGAACACCCTATCTCCGCGCAGCTCTTCGGTTCCGATCCGCAAACCCTCGCGGAGGCCGGGCGAATCGTCGAAGATGCGGGTTTCGACATGCTCGATCTCAACCTTGGGTGCCCTGCCAAGCGCGTGGTTAGCTGTAATGGCGGAAGCGGTCTTCTACGCGATCTCCCGCTCGTCGCGAAGATCTTCGAGCAGGTTCGCGGCGCGGTGCGTATTCCCTTCACCGTAAAATTCCGTCTGGGCTGGAACGATCAGCATATTGTTTGTGTCGAACTTGCGCGGCTGGCCCAGGAGAGCGGCCTCGACGCGATAGCGCTGCACGCGCGCACACGGGAGCAGGGCTACTCCGGTCAAGCGCGTTGGGAGTACATTGCAGCAATAAAAGACGCGGTTTGCATTCCGGTCATCGGCAATGGCGACATCCGGACCCCGGAGGATGCTTGCGCCATGACAGCCGAGACGGGCTGCGATGCCGTGATGATTGGCCGTGCCGCGCCGGCCAATCCTTGGATTTTTCGCCAGATCGCGCAGTATACCGCCTTCGGAATGTATGAACAGCCAAGCGGCATGGATCGCTATCGCATGATCCGGACCTATTTTGTCATGCTGATGGAGGAGAGCAATCCCAACGGAAGCTCTGAGACCAGCGGCAAGATGAAGCAATTTGCCTCCTGGTTCACCCATGGAGTCCCTGGGGGTGCGGTGCTGCGCAAGCGCATCTATGAGGCCAGGACCGGCGATCAAGTCCTCAACGCCGTGGATGCATTCTTCGAGCGGCAGCAAGCGCCAGAGTCAGAAGAGCAGGCCGTCGTCAGTTGAGGTTGCAATTTCTTCTATCTGGCGCAAACCGCGGAACACGAAGCCGGTGTGGCCGCGTCCGGAAATTATTTTCTACCACTTATTTCTAAATTATGTTGTAATTGTGTCCTCCCCTGTTACTCTCCACCTTGACATACATCGCGCGAGAATTCCCTCATTTATGGGGTGGAATGTGTCGACTATTTTAAGCCGCTGGGCTTCTTCCCGGAAGCTCCCGACTTGCTTATTTGAACTGTTTTGGTTTTCTCGGCTTAGGGCCCTTAGTTTCTGAGTACCACCCAGGGCGGTAGGCCCGGGAGGACAGTGTGAGATCTGCGATTACCATTCACGTTCCTGACTCCAAACTACCCGCGCCGGAGTCCTCTGTAGGATTGCCAGAACGCGCTTCCTTCGGTCAATTTGACTCATGCATGGAGTTAGATCGCATGGTCTCCGTGATCATTCCCTGCTACAACGGCGCAGCCTTTTTAGGAGATGCGATTGAGAGCGTTCAGCTGCAGAGCTATCCGAACATAGAGATCATCGTTGTTGATGACGGCTCGACTGATAACAGTTTTGAGATCGCTCAAAGCTTTCCCGTTCGATACATCCGAATGGATCATTGTGGCCTGTGCGAAGCTCGCAATCGGGGCATTCTGGAGAGCAAAGGTGCTTACATTGTCTTTTTGGATGCGGACGACCGCCTGCAGAAGGGTGGGATCGAGGCTGGAGTTCGCTTACTTGAGCAGCGCACAGACTGCGCCATGGCAGTGGGCGATCACATATTTGTCACTGAACAGGGCACGTGGCTGGCCAACTCTCGTAAGGAATGCCTTCAACGCTTCCATTATGAGGCGCTGCTTAGAAGTAACTTCGTCGAGATGATTGCTTCCGTGCTCTTCCGGCGAACGATCTTTGACCAGATCGGAGGATTCGATCCAACACTTCGCGTGGCCGAGGACTATGAACTTTACCTGCGAATCGCGAGAGAGTATCCCGTTTGCTGCCATAGTTTCGTGGTAGCAGAGTACCGGATCCACGGGGCAAACGCTTCCCGGAATTCCGAGCTGATGCTGGCTATGACCCTGCGGGTCCTGGAGCGCCAAATTACCTATGTACAAGATGATGCCGGACGGTTGATTGCACTTCGAACTGGGGTCAGATCCTGGAGCAGGCAATATGGCCGCCAACTTACTCTACAGCTGTCGCGTTCAGTTTTGCCGTTACGCTCGGATTCTTTCCGGCGCCAGCTTCTCCTTCTAATGCGTCACTATCCTCAAGGCGTGGCAATGCTTATGCTGATACGAATCCTGCCGCCGCAAGTACTTAAATTGCGTTTGTCAGCTTCTTTTGGTCTACTCCGCCGGCTTAAATCGCCCGCCTCAGGAACGCTAGGATCTAGAGGCGTAAAACAAAGTTAGCCCTTAAACTTGTTCAGCAGAATGCTGGCAGAGCCTTCCGATACTAACACTGATTTTGCTTTAGCATTCCGTTCTGCTGGAACCTAGACCGGAGGAGCAACGGAAGAGCAACTCCTTCGGGAATTACTCCTTCTTGCGCCCAAGTAGCTGGGGTAAACATTCCTTCAAAAGTGCTTGTGCTTTAACAGCATGGCCAGTATGGCAATAGGCGAGTCGAATAGATCGGTAATCTCATAACTGAGAAGAAACATTGAACCGGCGAATATCCCCGGATAGGACTCCCAACATTTCGCCGTCCACTTCCAAATGAAATTTCGATAAGTTCGAATGGTAGCGATGGCGGCGGTGGCTGTACCTAAGGCCATTCCCGCCAGCACATCTGTAGGCCAATGAATCCCCAGATAGAGCCGCGGGCCAACGATCAGAAGAACCACGTAACTGATCGCGAGCATACCTAACCTGCGGGAGGCAAAAAACACGCCAACAGCTAATGCCGTGAAGAGTATCGCGTGGTCGCTTGGAAAGGAACTCCACCTGTAGAGACTTGACATGTCACCTAGCGATTGAAAGTGCAGAGCAGTCGTTCGAAAAGGCCTTTCCCTAAAAGGAAGGATCATGGCAAGAAGCCTTCCTAGAAGGACCCCCGCTATTGCAAGCGGAATCACGGCGGCCAATTTTTGGCGGCTCTCCTCCTGGTCATCCGCGGCGCGCCCCTTTTGAAAAAACGCGGCCCAGCACAGGAACACGATAGGAGCGCCTTTGATCAAGTTATGCACGGCAAACAGCGACATCGCCAAATCGAACCGCGGCCAGCGGTGGGCAAAGCGATTCAATTGCAATTCGATCGTCATATCGAACCAGTTAAGAGAGCCGGAGCGCAAACCACCGGCCGTAATGCCGTGCCATATCGCGATCAGGCAGGCCAAGAGAACCAAGGCGCAGAAAGTGGAGATGAGAGCGAAGCCTAGGCCCCTTGCAGGTGGCCTAACTAACACAAGGCGATTCGGAGTAGTAATCACTAATATACCCCCGCGATCGGAGAGATCTCCAATACGCCATCGAAACAAAGAAGTTTTGGGGGGAAAGCTTTTGGGGGAACTCACCGATTGTAACACGGCATTCACAAAAGAGTTGCGGTACATCAACACACAAAGAGTTGCGGAAATTTGGAAGATACGAATGACTAACTAGAATGATTGACAACGGCAGAAACAGGATGGATATACCCCAAGCCGCTACGGCCGATGGCCTTTTTCACCAAAATGCCCCTTCGTAGAACTCGTCCAAGCCACACCTATCCTGTTCCTGCCCTAATTTTGCGGCTCAGGTTACTTTCGCGAGTCTGGGGTACTGTATCCAGTGGCGGTTACACTGTTAGAACTGGATTTGCTGCAGCGAACCCTCATACTCCACCGTGCGGCCGGCCGGACTGACCCCCTCCCCTAAGCCAGCGCTTATATTCACCACCACAACAGAGAATTCGCGGTGGGACGGCATTCCCGGGAATTGTCCCTGCCTCGCTCCCAGGGTAAGCACCCTCGCCTGGTTGTCCCAATACATTGGTATCCTGGCGTAGACTCCCTTTTCGTAGTCGTAGGACGAACCATCGTCCTCGTACAGGCTGAAGGCAGCATTGGCGCCTGGATAAACGCGTAACTCGATCGGAGCACCGGGATGCTCACTGGTATATTCGGACTCGGCGCCCAATGGAAGGATGCTGCCTGCGCGAACATATAGCGGAAGAACCGACAGTGGCGTTGCACGTTTGACTTCTGTTCCTCCAGGCGCGAGTTCTCCCGTCCAGAAGTCGTACCAATCCGCCCCCACTGGCAGATAGACCTTGCGAGAGGTAACGCCTGGATCGGTCACCGGCGCGACCAGGAGCGACGGACCGAACATGAACTCATCCCGCACGTCCAGAGCTTTGGAATCCGAGCGAAAGTCGAAGCCTAGGGCCCGCATCGGAGTGTATCCGTCAAAGGTTGTGCGCGCTGCGGCAGTATAGATGTAGGGTAAGAGCCGATAGCGGAGCCGGTCATAGAGCGTCAGGATTGCCTGCGCTTCGGGTCCGTACGACCACAACTCATTCTCATTATTGGTGCGCACGCCATGCACGCGAAAGATAGGACAAAACGCGCCATACTGGAACCAGCGAACAAAGAGCTCGCGATAGGCTGGATCCGCGGTGTCGCCGCCGAGAAAGCCGCCAATGTCGGTTGTCCAATACGGCAAGCCGGTCATAGAGTAATTGAGACCGGCCGGAATCTCCCGCTTCAATGTCGCAAAGTTGGAAGCAATGTCCCCCGACCATACCGCGGCGGCGTTGTGTTGCTGCCCGGCGAAGGCGGACCGGGCGAGGGTGAAGACGCGCCTCCGATTAGTCACGCTGCGTTGTCCATCGTAGATCCCCAAGGTGTCCATGAATGGGTAGAGATTCGCATATTGTGAGCCATTCCCCCAGGCGGTGCGAGCACCGGCGAGCATGGAGCCGCGTTCTTCGCCATAAAAATCTGAGGGCTCGGTCGAGTCCATCCAGAAGGCATCCACACCGATGTCGTAGAGAGCTTTCTTAGCCTGCATCCAATAGGCACTCCGCGCTTGCGCATTGAAGGCGTCATAAAGGCGGGTACCGGGGAAATAGGCGGGAAACTGATAGCTTCCCAAACGGACAAAGAATCCCTTCGCGTCCATGGCGGCGAAATTTGCGCTGCCCGGCACAAAGAGCGGCCAGATGGAAACCATCAGATGGACATGCTCTTGATGAAGTGTAGCAACCATGGCGCGCGGATCGGGAAACTTCGCCGTGAAAACGCGCGATCCCAGACCCGTCTCCCACCCTTCATCCAGAACGATGTTATCCAGGGGGATATGAAGGCTGCGGTAGGTCGCGGCAACACGCAAAAGTTCCGGCTGATTCTTATAAGCAAGCTTCGATTGCCAATACCCATAGGCCCAGAGGGGAAACATGGGAGCACTGCCCGTCAGCCTGCGATAGGAGGCGACAATAGTGTCGAAATCCGGACCATAAATGAAGTAATAGTCGACCGAGTCCGCACTTTCTGAGCTCAAGGACAGGACGGGCAGGAAGCGATTGTTCCAGCCGGTTATCGCTGCACTATTCCAAAAGATTCCGTAGCCCTTGGAAGAAAGGAAGAAAGGAATGGAGATATTCGTATTGTCCTGAGACAGCTCCAGTTGAAGACCGCGCTGATTCAGGAGCCCATTCTGGTGCTGGCCAAGGCCGTAGAGCCTCTCCTCCGGCGTCAATCCGAACCAGACCGTGGCGCGTCGCGAGGCTTCTCCATTCGCCGCGACAGGCTTGAGTTCTCTGGGCGAGGGCCAATCGGTTTCACGCAGCAGGGTAGCACCGCTCAGGTCCTCGAATCGGACCGCGCCAGTGGTCCGGCTGACCGCGATGGTCAGGCTCGCGGTATCGATCACCACCTCCTTATCATCGATCCCGCTGCCGACGGTGAATGGAATTGGAGCGCAGGCAGCGGAAATGAGGTACGGCTGGCGGGGTTCGCCTGCCGGCTGCGCCAGTGAGTAGGTGATACGGGCCATATTCCCCGCGCACGGCTGAATACGCAAGAAACCGCGCGTCAAGCCGATCGTTACAGCGGTTGAGTTTTTTTGAACCGCCAGGACCACCTGCCCTGCGCGCCGGGGCTGAGCTCCGTTGGCATGCCGGCCGGCCGCGAGGAAGGCAGTCAGCAAACAGAGTGCGGCGAGGCGTTGCTGCCACGGCACAATTCTCAAGCAGGTCAAAGCCGTTCTGAAAATAACCAGCGATCTCGACACGTTTCGGTTGAGCGGGCAAATGCGGCAAACCAGCATACCCGCCAGCATACCCGATAGAAACGAACGGGGTTATTCGCGTCCCGTAATGGCAGTTGGCACAACCTCGACACAACAATGCGGGGTTTTGAATTCGCAAAAGCGGATTGAAAATCTGCTGAAGAACGCCGTCGGAACAACGCCTGCATCTTATGGTTCCAGTAGGTATTGCGGATCGATTTTAGCAATGGCGCCGTGGGGCCCGTCAGTGCAAATCCATTCCACCGCATCGGAGCGATCAATGCCAATCGTGCTTGCCTTGAATCCCGGCAGCAACTCCTTAAAATTCGACGTCGTCGATGTCGATTTGGCGCAGCATTGCGCCAGCCAGGGCAAAAAGCTGTTGAGCGGCGTTATCGATGATATCGGGAAGCGGACTCAACTCAAACTATCCAGGGCCGGCAAGGAGATGGCAAGCGAATCGCTGGATGCCAAAGATTTTTCCGTGGCAACTGAGCGAGTGCTCGATGCGTTAGAGTCGCCAAAATTCGCCGGCCAGCCAACATTGAAAGATGTCGAGGTTGTGGGAGTGCGGGTAGTCCATGGGGGTGACACTTTCACATCCGCTGTTCGCCTGGATGACCGGGTGCGCAGCGAGATCATAAAAAGAGAACCGTTAGCCCCACTGCACAATGCGAACTCGATGCGAATTATCGATGCCTTGCGAAAGAGATCTTCCCAGCTTCCAACCGCCGTGGCATTCGATACGGCCTTCCATCATACCCTCCCGGAACATGCCTGGCGCTATCCGATTCCACGCGGCGTGGCCGATCGATATGCAATACGGCGCTTCGGTTTTCACGGATTGTCGCATCGCTACATGTTGGAACGGTACGCAGAGCTTGTCTCTCAGCCCGTGGATCGCATTTCGGTGGTTACACTGCATCTGGAAAGCGGATCCTCCGCGGCCGCCATCTGCAATGGCGAATCGGTGGACACGTCTATGGGATTGACTCCGCTTGAAGGTCTCATGATGGGGACCCGGAGCGGCAGCCTCGATCCAGCTCTAATCCCTTTTCTGATGCGCGAGGCGGCCATGAGTGTTGAAGATGTTATGGAATTACTGGAGAAGAAATCGGGGTTGCTGGGCGTCTCAGGCGTCACCCTCGACACCCGCGAGTTGCGCAAGCGGGAAGACCAAGCTTCCAAGCTGGCCCTTAAGATGTTCGGCTACCGGGTGCGTCAATTTGTGGGAGCCTATCTTGCGACTCTGGGCAATGCCCAGGCTGTGATCTTCGGTGGCGGGATCGGGGAAAATACACCTGAGGTCCGCAGCGAAGTCTGCGCCGGGCTGGGCGGCTGGGGACTTGACCTGAGTCCGGAGACAAATGAACAGACCTACGATGGAGACGCGCGAATTACCAACGGCAGCTCCCGCTTAGCCGCCTGGGTGATCCATGTGGAAGAAGGTATGCAGATCGCGCATGAGTGCGCGAAGATCTAGCCTCAGCCTACCAGCGGAAAACACTTTTAGTCTAAGTGAATTTCGCCGGAAATGAAGTTGCTACTTCGACGGGCAGAGCTTTTTGCTATGAGTCTGCCCGCTCTCATCATATAACCGTGTGCTGAGAACCGGAGGCGGCTGGAAATAGAATCAGCCGCAGTTTCTTCAGGCCAAGCCACGCGGAAATTGGGATGAGACCGGCTGTCTAGCCGCGGCCATCCCCGCAACGTATTCAAAAGATTCGACTCGTGCAGGACCTGCAACCATTGTGGTGAACGGAGGATTCTCCTTACCTTGCCTGCCTCCCTAACACGGTTGTGACGGACACAGAATACGGTGGTAAATCGTCCGCTACTTTCCACTCGTTCGAACAAGGAGAGAAATGGATTCGAGGGCCAGTACACGCTGTAAAGATGTCCACGAAAGGATTGGAGTCCAAAAGGAAAAGCTACGAATTCTCGCTGCTGCCGGCGGAAGGCGCCCTGCACCAGCGCGAGATGATCCTCTGAAATTGCGTCGTCGTTGTCCAGTCTTGTGGTGAGCAGGAACGGCGAAGACACGAGGCCGGTTTCAGCCACCTTGCGCGCAATCACTTCATCGGTCGCCGGGCCATCTATGTAGAGCGGTGTAACCAGTGGTCCGAGCGCCGAGATCCTCGCCCTGAACCATTCCGGGCTGGCCGCATCGAAAAAGATCAGCCATCGGAACTCTGCCCCTCGCTGCCCTCGAACAGAGGGAAGACAGTACCGCTCAAAGATCGCCAACCGCGAGGTGAGCCAGACCGTATCCAGGCGCTTTGCGGAAGGTGCGAAGGCCGCCGCTGTATTGAACCTGGTCAGAACCAGATGAGTCAGCTCTTGCCTCACCGGGATGCCTTCCCTGCCATTTGAACATCGCGGTATATCGCTTCCAGGTGCTCCGTCTGCCGGCGTAAATTGAAGTGCCGGGTTACGCGCTCCCGTCCGCGTTCCGCGCACTCGCTCCAAAATCCCTGGTCACTCATAAAGCGTTCTAAATGGGCCGCCAAGGCGACATAATCCCGCTCCGGGCTCAGTAATCCAGTTTCACCGTGCTTCACTGCTTCCGGAATTCCGCCGCTCCACGAACTGACCACTGGGGTGCCCATCGCCTGGGCTTCAACCAAGGCCACGCCGAAGCCCTCTCTTTCTCCGCTCTCGGCAGTAATGCTGGGTACGCAGAAGATTCGGCTCCGGGCCAGCCATTCGCGGACTACGCTGGATGGCTGGACGCCTAAAAATGTGGCCTTCACGCCGAGGTTGGCGGCCAACTGCTCCAGCTGGTTGCGCAACGGCCCATCCCCTATGACCACAAGATTTGCCCTCTTTTCGGTCTTCACGAGTTCGGCGAAGGCGCGAATCAAATAAGCACAACCCTTCACCTCAACCAGGCGCCCCACGAAGAGTATTGTGTGCGGGATCTCGATTCACATCCTCATCAGCCCTGGGACGGAACATCTCGCAATCTATTCCCGTGTAATGTACCGTCAGCTTCTCTTCAGGGAACCCCCTGCTGATCGCCTTCTCACGAATGGACTGCGAGATACAGAGGAACCGGGATGCTTGTGCGAAGAGAGTTGGACGCTGCGCCAAGTATCGTCTGCCCGCGAGCGTCTTTGCGAAGACAGCGTCGTTGGTGGTGACGTCGTAACCATGCAAAGTGACAATCAACGGAATATCCAACATTCTCTGCATGCCCAGGGCCGCTGCGCCGTCCACAGCGAAGTGCGCGTGAATAAGAGAGGCATTCTCCGCTCGTAGTGCGCGGTGAAAACGCGGCGCGACCGAGGTTAGCCGATAAACCAGCGCGGCGGCCTTTCCACATAGGCCTGTTGCTCTTGTCATAAGCACGGTTGGATTGACCGGGAGCGAAGGAGTGGCAGGACGCAGGCCGGCGTAGACCGGCTTGAACTGCACCAGCGCTTCCGACTGGGCTTGGATGAAGGTCTCGCTCCGCGACAGAAAACGATCCCGGAAGATGATGGCTTTGTTCACGCGCTCACCGTTACAAATGCGGATCCGCGCATTCTCCGGACGTTATATATCACGGCGAGCCACAACAGCACCACTAGAAGCCCATCGGACGCAAGGCTGGTCCAGGCAGCTCCGAGCCATCCGTATTTGGGAAGAATCACCAGGTTCAGGCCAATGTTCAACGCGGCTATAAGCATCTGAATGGCAGCGCGCGTTCGCTGACGCCCCGCGCCGGAAAGCGAATCGCCCAGAGGTGTGTGCAGGCAACGCATAAACGGCAGAAGCGAAAGCCATCGAAGCGCCAAGACGGATTTTGTGTAGTTGTGGCCGAGCACGTAGGGCAGGATTGGCGCGCTGAACCACAGTAATACCGATACCAACGCCCCATAAATAGCGGTGCGGCCCATCAGTTTGAGGGCATATTTATAGGAGCTAGTCAGTCCTGCTGCTCCCTTTTCAAAGAAACGCGGATAAGCCGCGGTCGCGAGCGAACGCACGGGCGTCATGCTTACGTCGATTATCCGGTAGGCTGCCGCGTAGATGCCGGTGGCAGCAAACGAAGAGAGCCTCGCCAGCATGATCTTGTCGATGTCGTTGTACAGGGTCGCGGCGGAGGCGCCAATGCTGAAGTATAGGCCCTCGGAAAGATCCGCCCGCAGATCACTCAATCTGAATATGGGATTACCCCAAAGCTGCTTGGCACGATAGAAACAGTAACCAGTCCCGATAAAGCTAGCCAGTAAATAGGCAAATGCCCAATGATTCAGAGCTACTGTACGAGCGGGAAAGGCCAGCACGGCTATGGCTATCAGCCGCAGCAGGCTTATGAAGACGTTCTGCGCGGCGTTATCCTTCATCCTCCCTATAGCGGCGAAACCGCACGATGCCAAACCCGTAACCGGAATCAGCAGCAAGTCCGCCAGCCCTATAGATATTACGGCTCCATAAGGCATTCGCAGATGAAAGAGGAAGTTGGCCAGCAGCGCCAATCCCGTGAACAACAAGCCGGTTGTGAAGGTGGAAAGCAGGCCGTTTCCCCAACACAGCGCGGGCGGATACTTACCAGACCTTACGTTCTTAACGAAGAGTTGGGTGCTGCCCATTCCGGTGAAGGGGGACAGCAAGGACGCCAGCGCGACCATCGCGGCAAATGCGCCATAGGCCCGCGGGCCGAGAGAACGCGCAACGAGGACAAAATAGGCCGCTTGGATTATGAGTTTCAGACCTTGCCCGATCGAGAGTTGAGCGGTCTCGTGGCCGAGATAATTTCTCCTTACCGCTTCCGATGGTTCGGGCGTAGTCATACCGCGAGCAACTCTCTTTTGCTGTGGGGCTGGCCCGCATCTCCCTGTTTCGCCCACGCGTGCTGTTTCTCAATAAACATATCGATGAATATACGATCGAGAGCCGCGAGCATCATCGCAATTCTGCCGATATTGAGCAACCTGCCGGGCCGATGTATCTTCAAGATCGCAGGATTCATACCCGCGGTACCCGCGAAGCGGCTTCGTTCAGGCCTATATAAGCAAGCAAAAAGAGAAACCAGACCATATGGAGCAAGCCAAGCGAACTTTCCCCGACGTTGTAGAGCAACGTAGATAGAATCACGACGATGCACCACCGCACGTAGGTTCTCGTGCTTTCCCGGTGGAAACAACGGATGGCATTTCTCATTGCCTGAACCACCATAACCATGATTAGCGCGACTCCTGCCACCCCCATTCCCAACCAAAGATCCAGGAAACCATTCTGCGCTTGTTGCAGGTTCCAGCCGGAAATCAGGACGAGGTCCTGCGAGGCGCCATAGAGTCCGTTCCAAAATGCGGCAAAGCCGTACCCCAATATCGGGTGCTGCACAATAGAACTCCAAACGGCCGCCCAGATGATTGTCCGCTGGCTTAAGGTCGGATCTTTGCCGACTGAGGTAACGATTGCGGATGAATGCATGTAGATTGCATAGGCCAGCCCCCCAACAATTGGGACTGTCAACAGGGAGATAAGCAGAGTCTCCATAACCGGCATCTTTTGCATAAGCCAGAGGGCGCCAGCGAGGAGAAGCGCAACCAAGGTCAGAGCCCATCCGGTTCGCGATCCAGACATAACAATCAACGCACAGCACATCAGGATGTACATCAACCGAAAAATCTTCTGATAGATCCCTGAACATCTCCAGTGCAAGGCCGTGACGAGCCACAGCATGCAAACGGCTGCGCAATTTTGCTTGTGCCCGAAGATTCCCCGCCAACCCATCTCGCCTGCTCCAAGCGAGGGGACAAAGAGGGCGAGAACTATGCTGAGCGGAAGAGCGACAGCTCCCACCAGCATGATGAGCTCGAATTGCTCGCGGAAGTTAAACCTGGTTCCGACGTATAAAGCGAACACGGTGAAGACAAGCAGGATTGTTCCGCTCACCAGGCTCTTACGCGGCTGCACGGACCAAGCACTGGAGAACATAGCCAGAATCGGCAATGCGAGCACTACTTTCATCCGTTGGCAGACTGAAATCAGGGATGACCAGCGGGAGGCGATCAAAACACCGCAAATCAACGTGACGATTGCCACTCCAATCATGTGTGAGGCTGAACTGCCCACGGTATCCCCAGTGGCTCTAAAGGATGCGTTTTCTGTGCTCGGAATCAGCGTGCCATTTGTAGAAAAGAAAAGAAAGGGCAGCACAGTGATCCAGCCAAGAGCGAAATGCCACACTGGAGCGGGCATAATCGCGTGGATAGCTTCGTCTGCGGAATGCACCGAGCTTTGCGTGGTGGACGGTATGTTAGCAGCAGTCTTCACGTTTGAATGATCAACAGATCTCTCGCAGCGCAGATTGCACAGCAAAGAACGCAGGCTTAGGGAGCATTGCATCGTCCAGCAAACCGGGCCGATGAGCCGTACCGTCCGCGCGCTGCTTCCGAGGATCGTGGATGGAATTCAACCAATCCCATTTGTCGCTGGGCGTCCAGAAAATCACTCTTTTTGTGCCGGAAGCGTGCGTCGCGGCGATCAGGTAATCGCGATACACTTTGGCGACAGCCTCGTCCCGCGTCTGAAAGTCACCTTGTACGCCGGTGTCGTTGACATCCAGCTCGGTAATCAATATTTCAAGTCCCATCTCCCGGATCTGCTCAATAAATGTGCTGAGGCCGGAACCACCGGGCGGCAAGGAAGCGTCGAGATGCGATTCCATGCCAACCGCCTGAACCGGAACTCCGCGCGCCAGAAGCTGCTTGAGCAACTCGATAGTCTCTCGTCGCGTCGTTTCATGCTGCGGCGTACCCTGCTCCACGTTGTAGACGTTCAAGACCCGCACGGCCTTCGGATCCGCCGCCTCTGCCGCGTGAAAGGCAATGTCGATGTATGCAGGACCCAGGAGATCTAACCAGATACCGGGATAGAGACCATCGTTTCGCTTGGACCAGAACACCACGGGTTCATTGACAACGTCCCAGGAATCGATGCGCCCCGCATAATGACGCATCACGGTGGTGATGTGCTGCGTAAGATAGTGACTGGCATTCGATTTATTAAGCACGCTCTTGAACCATGGCGGATTCGCGGTAGGACTGTTCCAGCAAAGATTATGGCCATGAACCAGCATTCCGTTACTCTGGCAGAAGTTGACCATCCAATCTCCATCGGTAAAATCAAACGAGTCCGGCGCCGGCCTTAGCCGAGGCCACTTGAGCTCGTTGCCCGGCGTCAGCAGATTGAAGTTATCTATAACTGCCTGGGCGAAGGCCCGAGACTGTAACGGCCCTCTCTCTGCCTGCAACCCGACTCTTGATGCCGCACTTCGCGCCGGCGGTCTTGAGCCCTCCGGAAACACTTAGCGGAGCGGACCTTGCGCCGGCTGAGACCATTTCAGGCATGGCCATGCAGCCGGCTGCCATCAGGCCCTTCTTCAAAAAGGTCCTACGCTTCATCGCTCGCGGTTCCTACGGTGATCCCTGTCCATCGAAAGCCTATCCGATTGAGACGGAAGGCATTGGGCTGCCGAAAGCGAGAGCGTCAAGCGAAGTTGGCATTCGCCTGCTCCGGAGCGGCCTGGAGATGCGCACGCCGTAATAAGAAGCGATCACGCAGTTTCTTGCGTAGAGCAGGCCGCAAAACGTAAGTACCAAACAGCAGCAGCAACAGCTGGGGAGTTGGAGATCCGACGATTGCACACTCGTAGAAGAGGCGGCTGAATCCTCGCACGCCGGCTCCGTCCTGAACCGCACGGCCCACGCATGAACCGACGATAAAGCGGGAATAGCTTCGTTTGCTCATCAAGTGGCGGTTTCCCCGCCCCCAATCGACTCTCGCTTTCCAGCTCAACCTGCTGGTAATTGATTGACGCTCTTCGGGCGCATAGTAGATCGAGAGCGGTTGCGGGACGACAACAAGCCGGGTCCCGGGATCACGCAGCGCACGCAAGAACCAGTCGATATCCTGGAAAAAAGCAAGATTTCTGGTGAAGGGAATCTGTAACAGCAGCTTTTTCGAACAGACGAAGGTAGAAGTCTGGAAATAGCACAGGTAGTCGAACATGAATTCGCATGCCGCTTCCCCGGGCCGCGGCAGTCTGCGCGGACGCAATACATCCTCCGCGCCCTCGGCGCGGTGTACATGCCGGCAGGTGACCACCAACTGATCTTCACCCGTATAAGGCCGGGCCGCCGCAAGCTGCATTTCAAGCTTCGAAGGCAGCCATTCGTCGTCATCATCGAGCAGAGCGACCCATGCCGATCGGGCGCTGCGTATGCCTATGTTCCGTGCTTCGGCGCCTCCCACCTGCTCCCGCAGCACGATGCAGCGGACGCGGCACTCGCCCAGGCACGCCACAGCATCGGCGCTCGCACACCCCACCTCGCCATCGATCACCACGATCACTTCGATTTCTTCCAATGTCTGCCGCAACGCGCTTCGTACCGCCCGAAGCAGGAGCATGGGCCGATTCCGCGTAGGTATAACGACGCTGATACTTGGTCCGGATGAGATCATCGCGTCCTCTTGGCCTCGAGCCGGCCATTCGATAGGAGATAGCGCACTACATAGAAAGAGAACAAGGCATTGCCGACGAAATATCGCTTAGCTAAACGCCGCGGCTCCTGGGCCCAGCGATAAACCCATTCCAAACCTCGCCGGCGAATCCATCGGGGCGCTCGCTGAACCATCCCGGAAATCATCTCAAAGCTGCCCCCAACACCGACAGCCACCGGTATTTTGAGAGCTCGAACATATTGCTGGATGAAGAACTCCTGATGCGGAGCTCCCAATGCTACAAAGATGATGGCCGGCTGCGTGGCCTCCAGACTTCTCAACGTTTCCCGAAGCATTTCCGGGTTGTCCTGGAATCCAATCGGGGGACAGCCGACGCCGGCAATTTTCAAGCCAGGATATCGCCGCATCATCAGCGAGGCTGACTGCGCCGCGGAACCAGGTTTACCGCCGAGAAAGTAGATTGGAAGCCCGAGGACTGCCGCCTGCTCGCACAGCATGGGGATTAAATCCACGCCGGCTAACCGCGACACGGTTGCCTTTCCCAGCCACTTGCACGCCATTACGACGGAGATTCCATCCGCACATACATATTCAGCAGCGCCGACACATCGCCTGAATGCTTCATCCCGCTCGGCAAGTACATAGAATTGAGCATTGGCCGTTACTAGATGGTGGGTCTTGTCTCCGAATGTATGGCCAATGAGGCGGCGCGTGAGCTCATGGGCGGCTAGAGTGCTGACTCGCATTGGGCCGATCGGAATTGTGGCGCCGCTCCGGGTATCGTATGGGGCCGTCTTGGATGGGCAGAGAATTTCTTTTTCCGGTAAAGCAAACATCTCTCTATACCTCCGCTAGCTCAACTCAAAACGCGAAGAGTTTAGGGAATCACGTAGACCGCTGCCGATGCAGCCGATGCGAAGATCCCCGACGAGGTGCTGGCGATGTTTCTGAGATAACTGAAGGGCATGTAAAGCACGTCGTCCGGCTGCAAAAGCATGTCCGACTGCTTCCCTTTTTGTATTGCGCTGAAGTTGAGGGGTATTTCCTTATATCCCCCGGAGGGAATTTTCCGGATAAGCTTGGCGCGTGACGGCACGGCGGAGGAAGCCGTGCCCCCTGCCAGGGCGACAGCTTGCAAAGCTGTAAGCTGCGAGTGATTGTTTTGCATGACAAAACCCCCGGGACGGCCAACATCACCAAGCACGTAGACAATTCCTGCTTTAGGCACGATGACCGTGTCTCCAGGGAAAACCTGGACCTCCTGCGCGATCGCATCGCGCGCATCGTTGGAGAACGTATAGCTGACCGGCGGCTGAGAGCTGTCGCGGCGCTGAATTGTGATATTGCGATCGGCGTATTCTGTTAGGCCGCCGGCGAGTGCGACAACGCTCAGTACGGAGCGGCCGGTCGCAATTGAGTACGAGCCTGGACTCTTAACCTGGCCCAGCACCGATACCGTTTGCGTGGCGTACTGTTCCACCGTCACTGAGACATCCGGATGATTCATGTAATGCATGCTGATGAGGCGTTCGCGGATTTTCGCCGCCGCAGCGGCCGGCGTTAAGCCCTCTACTCTCAGGTTTCCGACGCCGATGAGCGGTATCTCACCGGCATCCGTTACCCGGGGATGCTGTTCCAGCTCCGGTGTATTCAAGATCTGTACATGGAGCGTGTCCCCTGGGCCGATAAGAAGGGTTTCCGGCGTAACAGCAAAGGAGAGGGCAGTCACTGAGACAATAAGCGCAAACGCGAAAACCCGAAGACTCCTACGCATCCCATCTCCCCTCTGTCCGCGCATAGTAAGTCGAACCTGAGTAGCCGTAATAGTCGCTGTAACTGGCGGATCTTCGATCAACTGCGTTCAGCACCACCCCGACTCTGGTCTGCTTGGGCTCGTCGATCAGTTGGTAAGCCCGTTTCAACGCCTTACTCGAGGTGAATCCGGGACGCGCGATCAGCAGCGTCACATCCGCCATCTGTGAAAGCACGGCAGCGTCAGTAACCGCCAGCAGAGGCGGGCTGTCCAGCACGATGTGATCGAACCGACCCTTCCAGTTCTCCACCAGGCCGCGCATCCGCTCGGAATCCAGAAGCTCCGCCGGAAAGGGAGGAATCGGCCCCGCTTGCAGGACGCTTAAGCCATGGACATCTTCGATTGCGGCGTCCTCCAGTCCGCTTTTTGCATCGGTCAACAGAACGCTCAGCCCGGCTGGAAAGTCTTTCAGAGAACCGAGCCGCTGGCCGAACGAGGGACCACGCATGTCGGCTTCAACCAACAGCACGCGTTTATTTTTCCCCGCCAATACGGCCGCGAGATTGGCGCTGACCGTGCTCTTGCCCTCTCCGGGCACGGAACTCGTCACCAGGATTACCTTCGGCGGAGCTGCGCTCCGGGAGAGCAGCAGCTTGGTTCGCAAGGCGCGGAGAGCCTCCGCGAAGGCGGTAGCCCTGCCATCCACCGAGGTCAGAGGTTGATTGGAAATCGGCATTGTGGCATGTGGAAGCCATTTTCGTGGCGGGGCGGACAAGAGGAGAGAATTACCAAATCTCGGCAGAACAGCTAAAAGCGGGGCTTCCAGCAATTGCTCGACGGCGTCAAAGGACTGTATTTTACTGTCGAGAGCTTCGGCGAAGAGCGCTCCGCATACGCCCGTAAATAAGCCGCCGACAAGCGATATTCCCAGGTAGAGGGGTACATTCGGCTTTGCCGGTTTGGCAGGTACTCTTCCCGGCTCGACTACAGAGATGTTGGAGGAGCGAAGCCCTTCCATCACTCCTGCCTCCTTCAGGCGCTTGAAGAGGTCCTCATACAGATTGCGGCTGTCGTCGGCCTCCTGCTTTGCGATGCCATACTCGATAGCCTTGTCGTTCAGTCTCTCGGCATCCGCTTTTCGTTGAACATATAAAGCGGTGAGGTCTCTTTCCGCCACTTGGGCCGCGTTCCAATCGTTCGCCGCTCGCCGCCCGATGCGGACCACTTCGCTCGCGATGGCTTTGGTCACGCTCTGCAAACCGGAACGCTCATCGGCTAATTTGGGATAGCCGGCGCCGAATTTCGAGCTGTCCTGAGCGAATTGCTCTTCAAGCGACGCCTGCTGAGAACGCAGGGTTTGCAGCAGAGTAAAGGAGTTTTGCACCGATGGAGAGGCCCCCATCAGGCTCGATCCGGCCAGCCCGGAGATAAGCTCCGGGTCCCCATTCTTAACTGTCTGGTAGACCGCTCCCTTGATGATCCGATTGGAGGTCGCGTCTGAGAGGGCTGTCGTAGCCTGCTGCAGGCGATCGAGCGTGGCGCTGTAGACCTGATCGCGTCCCTGAGAATCCGTGCCCAAGCTGTAAACGCCTGAATACTTCTGCAATTTAACGACTTTGGCCTGAAGATTCTCGGCTTGCTTTTTCAAATCGGCTAATTGGCCGCCCAGCCATTCAGCGGAATCATTCGTGGCCGCATAGCGCGTCTGGAAGCTGTAATCCTTGAGTCCTCTTACCAGATCATTCACGACCGCCGCCGCAATCCTGCGATCGGAGTGAAAGTAGGTGATCTCGATAAGGCGAGTACCCGGCAGGGGCTTTACCTTCAGGTGCGCCGCAAAGATCTTCAGGGCGTGCGTCCGGCGCTGGGGAGAATCCTCCAGATTGGTTTGAGCTCCGTCCGGCGGCCCGGCGGGAGCAAGCTGGCCCATGATCCAGCCGAGAGGATTCCAGTGAGCCTGGAAATCCCGCGTTCTTTCGAGATGAAGATCCTCAATGACTCGTAGCGCCAGCGTGTCCGACTTCAGAATTTCCGCTTCGGTCTGCAGATCGAGATTGGCATTGAGCGCATCCCCCGGACCGTCGGAGGCGCTCGCCATTATGCTTTGCAGTCCCAACATGTCCGCGCTGGTCTTCTGAACCTCCAACACAGCGTTGGCTTCATACCTGCGGGTGCTGAACAGGCATATGGCGCTCCCTAAAAGGAAGCAGATCACAGTTGTGATTGCGATTATGTTCCTGCGCCGCCGCAAAATCAGAAGAAGGTCCGCAATCGTAAGTTCTTTGCGGCGCGGCTCACTGGTGGAAAGCTGGCTCACTGTTACGATTCCTCTCTTAGGGCATTGCACGCTGCAAAACGCCCTCGATCGAACGTCGAGCATCCAAGCGGCGGGATCTCTGGATGTCGTTTCTCAAACAGCCTGCAAGCGGCATAGACAAGCCGCAGCTCACATGCCGGGATGGCGCATGGTCCGGGGCCAAATCTGAATAGGTTACCTTAGTACCGTTCCAAGACAACAGTTGTCCACGCAAATGCCCGCACACCGACTAGTGCGGCCCTAAATGCAGCTCACTCCGGGAACAATAAGAGCAGAACTGCGCAGACTTTCGCTGGGTAACATTACCTACGTTACCACAGCTACGGTTTTAGGTAATCACGAATGATCAAAATTTATTTGGGGGGAAATTGCTTAACATATACGGCGGGATTGGGCAGGCCCGCGGGGTATCTCGAAAGGAAGGCGATCGATTAACTTCATCGCATCCCGTGTGCGCTTCGCTTGAACGCTTCTGCGCGCTTTTTCCAGATCAGAGATGATTCAAAGTCTTCGTGCTTGAAAAAGTAGTCTGCGACAGCTTCCGCTGCATACGACGCGGCTTCAAAAAGAGAAGATGCGATTCGGCGCAACAAATCCACTCCCCTTCCTGCAAAAAAGCTGTGAGCCCGTCCTGTGTGCGCCGGAGCAGCAGACAAGAGCCGATGCCGGCCCGCTCAGAATATTTTGAATCAGTGCCAGTGTAGCGCAGCATCGGCCTAAAGATGTCTGCAGTTGTTACAAATTTGGGAACCGGGTACAGGATGCGCGGACGTTCATAGACCCGGATGCGTTTTGTTCATTAGGAGTGGAGCGAGACTTCTCAGGGCCGCCTGCTCCATCTGGCCATGGTTGCCAGCATCAGGCCGCCGGCCGCGGCCGCAGCGATTCGCGTATGAGCGCTGGGAAGCAAAGGAGGTGTCGATAGCCGCGCCACGAAATCGACCGCAACTGCTCCCATCATTCCGAGGGCTGTCTCAAAGAGCGCGGCCCACCCGCTGCCTGCGGGTAGCTTGCGATAGGTCACTACGGCCAGCAAAGCGGCGAGAACGAAAGAAAGCAGAGCAAATAATCTCACTCCTTCTCCTAAAGCGTTTTCACGATTGGTGTATCTCAAGAAACTACTCTCGACGCAGGCGTCATCAAAGAACGCCTGCACATAGCCAACTCTCACCAGGACACAGTAATTGTGAAAACGCTATAAACCCCTTGTAGCTAACGGAGGCGCGACATGATCGCCAAATACAAGACCTCAATGCAGAAACCAACTGAGCATTCCCGTTGCCAAGCCTGCGAGTCCGGCTCTCAGCCAGAGGGGAGACTCCGAAAAATCAATCAGACCTTGAATCGCGTATGCCTTCATCAAGCCATAGTCACCTGACATCGGTCCAGGCTCATCGTCCATGAGAATGCTTCGGGTACGAGCGCCTAGCTCAGTCACCAAATCCACCGCAAAACGATTGGTCAAAATTGCAACGCCCAGTTTCTTTTTTGGGTGCAATCCTAAATACGCGGTAAATCCGCCCGTCACACCGTTGTGCCAAAGCCACCCGTCTCCAGCTTTTTGTTTCCAGCCCAGAAACCTGTCCGCCGTGAATTCCGGTTGAGGTTCTATCATGCGCGAAATTGCGCCGCTCAGAGGGTTTGGCTTGCCGAGAAAAAACTGCAGAAAGCGGCCGCAATCGGCAGCGGTAGAGCAAATGCCGCCACACGGAGCCATGACAACCGACCGCCAGCGGAGAGCGTTTTGGCCGAGCTGGGTATGTCCCTGAGCAAACATGGTTTCATCCGACGGGGTTGCCTCGATGCAGGTGCCCAACAGGCCCAACGGCTCAAGAACCATTGTTTTCATCAACTGCGCAAATGGAGCGCCGCCGGCTTTCTCCATAGAGTACCCGAGCAAGGCAAAACCCAGATTGCTGTAACCGTACTGCGGATTGATGGGACGCTGGAGATCAAAACGCGCAAGCTCTGCCATCAGATCCTGTACGCCATAGCCGGCGAACGGATCATGCACATGAAATCTCATACGGCCCGCATTCGAGGGTTGTGCAGGTAATCCGGAACGATGAAATGCCAAGTCGCGAATCCGGAGCGGCCGATCTGACCTTCTCGCCTGAAACTCGTGGGGAAGGTATTGATAGACAGTATCCTCGATGCGAATCAAACCCCGCTCAAGCATGACGGCTAGGAGCAGTGCCGTGAAGACCTTGGAAACGGATCCAAGTTCAAGCAACGTGTCTTCCGTAAGCCCCGTGCCTATTGTGAAGATCTCCTCCATTTCGTCATGCAGAATCGCGATAACCGCTCCATAGAGCAACCGCTGATCGAGTACTTGATCGAACAGATGCTGAATGCGAATACGGTAAGACGGCTTTTGGCTGCTTTGCGCTGCAGCAGAAACAGGATGGACATATCCCAAGCCGCTGCCATCGACGGCCTTTTTTCTCAAGAAAAAGGCCCCTTTGTGGAATTCATCGAAGCCACACCTTTCCTGTTTCTGCCTTAATATCGCCGATTCCGTTACGGGCTCTTGAAGCATAGAGTGATATGACCCAAAGGTAATGCCCACTATTCTATGCACAGATGCGCTTGCCGTTTGTAATTCGGACCATATCGGTCGTATAGTTGAATATGCGACCTCATCAGTCGGAGTTCGAGGGAAACCACGCCCGGTAGGGAGCAGATGGCCATCTCCGCATGCCTTTGAAGACTCAATCTACCGCGCTCAGCGATCTTGCCATCGGCTGTTGCGCTACGCTGGCGGCCATGGAACTCCCTGAGGCAATCCAGGGTCAGCTCATGCATCTTGGTTTCATCCCGGAGATGCGGGTGCTGGCCTTGCGGCGCGCCCCCGCCGGCGATCCCACTGTTTACTGTGTAGACGGCGCGGAGATTGCCTTGCGCCGGGAAACGGCAAGGTTCATTTCCGTACACAGCATCTGCACGGCAGCGCAGGAGCGCGGACAATGAGCGACTGCTGCACTCCTGGGGGGACTGCAACACTCGAGCCAATCCGGAGGAAGGCTCCCGGCGAAATTGGCGCGGTCGTCCTGGTTGGGCCGCCAAATTCCGGTAAATCCACCTTATTCAATCGGCTAACCGGCCTGCGGCAAAAGGTTGCAAACTATCCGGGTGTCACTGTGGAACAGCACTATGGGCGCATGGGCGGGGTGGGCCGCGGCGACCTTACTTTGATTGACCTGCCCGGAATTTACAGCCTGAACTCTTATTCTGAAGACGCTCGCGTAGCAGTGGACGTACTGCACGGGAATATGCCTGGATCACCGGCTCCGGATGCCGTACTTCTGGTGCTCGATGTTCTTCAGCTCAGCCGCCAGCTCATGCTGGCCGGTCCGGTTCTCGCGCTCGGCCTGCCAACCCTTGTCCTGCTCAATATGGCCGACCTGATGAAGGCCCAAGGGGGGGAGATCGATCCTCTCGCTTTGGCTCAGGAGCTGGGCGCGCCGGTGGCTATGATCTCCGCCAGCAAGGGCACCGGTTTAGACGCGGTGGAGCGCTTCCTGCATCGTCTCTCCGATCCGCAGGAACAACAATCCCAGTTCACGCAGTTGCCGGTGCTGCAGACTGCAAGCTCCTGCCGGCAATGGGCGACTCAGGTTAGCTCGCGCACCAAATATAAGGCGCCTCTCTCCTCCGGTTGGACCCGGCGATTGGATAGCGTGCTGCTGCACAAGGTGTGGGGACCACTGATTTTCCTGGCCGTTGTAATTGGCGTGTTTCAAGTGGTTTTTACGGCGGGCTTGCCTCTCAGTGATTGGCTGGGAGAATTATTCACGCGATTGGGCGCGGGTGTCGCGGGCTTGCTTCCCGCTCACTGGATGCAGGTGCTTCTACGCGACGGCATCTGGAACGGCATGCAGGCGGTCATGGTTTTCCTGCCGCAAATCCTGCTCCTGTTCTTGGTCATCGGAGTTCTCGAGGATTCGGGCTATCTGGCACGCGCGGCGTTAATCGCGGATCGCGTGATGCGATCCATAGGATTGAACGGCAAAGCCTTTATTCCTCTGCTCTCGGCTTATGCTTGCGCGGTACCGGCGATCATGGCCACGCGAACCATCGAGAACAAGCGGGACCGGCTCGCCACTATTCTGGTCGCTCCATTCATGACCTGCTCGGCACGCCTCCCAATCTATACACTGATCATCGCGGCGTTCATCCCCAACCGGCAGATTCTGGGCAGATTTTTCGGCTTGCGGGCGGCGGTGATGCTCAGCCTGTATCTGCTAGGCTTCCTGGCGGCGCTGGTGACCGCGCGCCTGTTGAAATCCTCGGTGCTCAAGGCCAACTCCGCCCCATTCATCCTGGAGCTGCCTCAATACCGCTGGCCTACCCTGCGCTCCATGGGGCTGCGCCTGCTGGATCGTGGAACTGTGTTTGTAAAGCAAACCGGAACCGTTATTCTGGCGGTTACATTTGTGCTTTGGTTGCTCAGTATTGTCCCGGTCCATGCGGGCCAGGCGGCTCCCTTGGCCAAGAGCGTAATCGGCCAGGTGGGTCACTTGATCGAGCCGATCCTCAAGCCTCTCGGGTTCAATTGGAAGATTGGCATTGGGCTTTTGAGTTCCATCATCGCGCGCGAGGTGATCGTTGGCACGCTGGGCACACTTTATGGCGCCGATCCGGCAACCCATTCCCTGGGACTGCAAACAGCCCTGAGGCATGATATTACTCTTGGCGGCGCACTGGCCTTGGTTGTGTTTTTCGCCTTCGCCATGCAATGCACCTCTACGCTGGCCGTCGTCCGGCGGGAAACAAATAGCTGGAAGTGGCCGGCGGTGCAGTTCCTCTACATGACCGGATTGGCCTATGTGGCAGCGCTCCTGACCAACCAGATATTCCTGCGCATTCTATAGGAAGCTGACGAGCGGTCAGCTAAAAGGCGTCAGCTAAAAGCCGGTCAGCGAAGAACCGGCCAGCGAAGCGATTGAGTTAGCCATCTGTTAATACGTGGCCACGCTCACAGAACCGCGGCTTTCGCTGACCGGTTCTTAGCTGACCTCGCTGACCGCTTCTTAGCTGCGTTCTAAAAGTGATACTTCAGAGCAAACTGGATATTGCGCGGACCCTGAGACTGAGTGACCAGGCCGAAGGTCGGTCCGACGCGATCTGACGGAGCGGCCAGTATCGGAGTATTGGTAAAGTTGATCGCCTCCGCGCGAAACTCCACGTTTTGACTTTCAGTAATAGGGAAGGATTTGGAGACTGCTAAGTCAGCGGTCTTGAGTCCGGGGCCGCGGAAGCTGCCGACCTGGCAGTCGCCGAAAGTGCCCGCATTAGGAGTGGTGACTGAACTCTGGCCCAGCCATTGATACCCAGGTGATCCGGCGATTGTGGATTGTTTATAAGGAGTTTCGATCGGCTGTCCCACACAATTCGCGCGAGGAAAGCCAGACCCAGTGCCGGACTGATCATTGGCCTGCGCAGTAACCGGGAAGCCGGTGTGGAAAGTAAAGAGCGAGTTGATCTGCCAGCCACCGGCGATTGCGTTGACCACCGGATTCAGATGACTGCCGAACATACGCCCGCGGCCGAAGGGAAGATCATAAAGCACGTAGCCATTGAAGTCACTGGCCACGTCGTTGAAGCACCTGCCATAATCGCCCTTCGGATCATACTGGTTCTGGAAAAACGTGTAATCGTCACCTGCCTGAGTCAGGCCGGGGTTGGTGTCTCCATATTGATAGAAGAAGCCTGCCGCGTCCGCCATGCACTTCGACCAGGTGTAGTTCAACTGGGTCTCCAGGCCGTTGCTGAGCCGTTTTTGCAGCGTAGCCTGCATTGCATTGTAATTGGACAACCCGTTCGATTCGGTGACCCGAGGCTGGCCGATTTCCGATTTCAGCGTGGGATTACCCGCCAGGTAAGGGCTTGGCGAGACAGTTCCGTTAGAGGCGAGAACCCCCTGATTGAGAAGCCCTATCGCCGCAAGGTGATCGGTTTTTTGACCAACATAGCCGATCTGGAAAGTCATTGAGTTATTGAGTTGGCGTTGAATGATGAAGTTATATTGCTGCGAGACAGCGGCACGGAAGTTGGGATCGAATGCGTGAATTCCCGCGCCCTTGAAACACAGCGGGGACGACTGAAGGGCGGCGGCAACCGTGCATCCCGAGGTCGGAAACTGCGAAAAGCCCTGGTCGAGCGTGCTTCCGGGCAACGCCTGTGTGTTGTTGTAAAGCACGTTGTGGGGAATGATAAATGGAGGATTCTGGAAGAGCAGGTTGTTGGTCCCGGTGCTTTCGGCAAAGTTGGAGATGCCGTAACCGGCGCGAACGACCGTATTCTTGTCCCAGCTTGGCTGCCAGGTCAGGCCAACCCTGGGCTGGAAGTTGGTGGGACCGTTGTATTGGTTATAGAGAGACGAACTGTTGCCGCCAACGCCCGCTATCATTACGGCGCCGCTATATAGACCGTAGTTTGTCTCCTGGTTGTGAACCTCCGAGCGCGGCGTGTTGAGCTCCCACCGGAGACCGAGGTTTAACGTCAGGTTCGAAGCTATGCGCCAGTCATCCTGGAGGTACGCCGCCATAAGGCTGTTACGCAGTCCGCGGTCGCCGCTTCCTCCGCCCAGCGCGATCTGGTTGGGTAAGCCCAACAGAAAGTCCGCTTCACCCATTCCGGGAGCGGCATTCGTGGCGGCCCCGTTGCCGGTAAACTGGCCGTTGAAGAAAATCTGTCCCGCCAGTCCTCCATTGCCCGGATAAAAAATGTCCGTACGGTAGCGGAAGTATTGGAACCCGATGTTGAAGCTATGTCTTCCTCTAGTCAGGATGATTGAATCCTCGGCTTGGATTACGGTGTCATCGAACTTGTTGACCGCATCATTGTTACCAAGTGCATTGCCAGTGGTATTCACGAAACCACCCGTAATTTGCATTTGGGGAAGAAGAGTGATGCCCGGTGTTACGCCAGCGACGCCAAAAACCTGGGGAAGATTTTGGTTGACCGGGTTCGACACTCCCAATGTCACAGGGTAGTAGCTGACACCGAAGCGCACCTCGTTAACCAAAGATGGGCCAATAGTTCTCGACCAGCTCACCAGACCGTTGTATATCGGGTAGTTGTTCTCTGAATCTCCGGTCAACAACTGGCTGTTAGTGGTTGGATTGACGACAGACTGCTGCGAGTATCGGCCGTAAACATGGTCCTTGGCGGTCGCGGCCCAGTCGATTCTTAGATCTCCTTGATCGCCGTTGGTGTAGGAGTGCGTGAGGTTGACCTGATTGCCCGTATTCTGCGCGTTAAGGGGCTCAGGATAGAGAGGCGAGCTAAGAATCTTTACCGCTGACGCGTTGAACAGGCTCGCTGGAATCTGGTTGTTCAGGAAAGGCTGTCGGCCCTGGACGGTGGAGCTGCTGCGAGGATTGTAGAGTTGTCCCGCCGGTTTACTGCAAATGCCGCCCTGGAAAGTACCGCCCGCCGAGGTGCAGAACTGGCTGAAGTCGCCTTGCCGCTCGGCAGCGGTGAATACGGTATAAGGAGTTGGGGTCGCGGGCTGATCGAATCGCGATCCCTGATAGTCGGCGAAGAAGAAGAGTTTGTCTCTAATAATGGGGCCGCCGATCGATCCCCCGAATTCATTCCAACGCAAATCGGCGCGGGGCAGGCCTTGGAGGTTATTGCTCCAGGTATTCGCGTTCAATTTGTCGTTGCGGATGAACTCGAAGATATCGCCGTGGAATTGATTTGTTCCGGATTTGGTGCTGACGCTGATCACCCCGCCCAGATAATTTCCGAAAGAGGCTGGAGCATTCTGCGAGATTAGGTTGAATTCCTGGATCGAGTCGACGCTGGGCGCATAGGCGACATCGTTGTTATCAATCTGGTTGTTATCCATGCCGTCCAGGATGTAATTGTTGACCTGCTCGCGGTTGCCATTGATATAAGGCCGGCCGCTCTGAAAGGTAGCCTGCGGACCGGTAAACGAGCCTGGATTGGTGCTGACCGCGCCAGGCGAAAGCAGCGTGAGCTGGTTATAGTTCCTTGTGGCCAGCGGCAGCGCCACGTTTGCGCGTCCGCTAATGACGGTCCCTACCAGCGTAGAGTCCGTCTGCAGCAGCGGTTGCGCGGAAGATACGGTCACTGTTTGTGAAGCCTGTCCCACGCTCAGACGGAAATCCAACCGCGCTGTCTGGTTGAGAACCAGAGTGATTGGAGGATGCTCGGCGGTTGCAAATCCGCTGGCCTCCACCTTCACATCGTATGTCCCGATATGAAGCTGCGGGAGATTGTAAATTCCGGCGCTGTTCGTTTTGCTTGAAAAAAGAGTGCCGCGATCCACTTCTTGCGCGCTGACGGCTGCTCCTGCTACCACGGCGCCGGATGAGTCGGTGACCGTTCCGGTGATTGTGGCCGTCACTTCTTGGCCCCAAGCGGCGAGCGACAAGGCGGCAAAACAGAATAAGAGGCTGAGGCCTCTTGCTGGCTGCGGAATGTTTATAGTCACGTCGCGATCCTCCGAAGTCCGGCCGGAGGGAAACACCCTGCCGGCCGGGAAATTGAAAAGCAATCTGGCCCGCTGTCCAACCCAGCCGTCCGCGGAAGGCCCCGGGCAAGCTGGGTCTTTTCAGGTTCCCCTACTGTATATACAACTGGACTGGTCGGCAAGCAAAATCTTTAAGAATTTTCCACAAGCAAAGCCCGGCAACCCGTTGCTCGGAACAATTCTTGTCCTGGAAGCTCCAGATATGTATAGACAACTGTACTGTAAACAATTAAAAAGGATGAGGACCGGCCGGAACCCTATCTACGAATCGCCGCTGCAAATCGGGAGGCAATCGTCTCCGGCCGCGTAATGGACGAACCCACCACCACGGCAAATGCTCCCAGATCCATGGCCTTACGCGCTTCTTCCGGCTGGACGATATGACCTTCGACGATGACTGGGATATTCACACGCGCGACGATGCCTCGTATCAAGTCCCAGGAAACGCCCTTATGACTGGCGGTCTCCGGGGTAAAACCATAGAGTGTCGTAGCGACTGCATCGGCGCCCGCCTCGGCTGCTGCTATCGCTTCCTCCAGCGTCGCAATGTCAGCCAGCACAGGCAGGTGTATCTCACGGTGAATACGCCCAATCAGCTCGGGCCAAGGTTCAGGGCTGTGCAGGCGCCGCGCAGTGCAATCCAGCGCGATCACATCCGCCCCGGCCTCGGCTATGAGTTGTGCGGAAGCAAAGCCTGGCGTAATGTAAACCTCGCCATTGGACTCGTATTTCTTGTGAATGCCGATTATGGGCAATTTTGTTATGGAACGGAATGCGGAGATATTCGCGAAGCCATCGGCACGGAGCCCCGCGGCGCCCCCGCGAAGAGCGGAGGCGGCGAGCCGGCGCAGAACCTCAGTGTTTTCAAGCGGGTCTCCCGGGGGCGCCTGACAGGAAACGATCAACTTGCCGTGCAACTCGAGTGGTATGGAGATATTCGCGAGGTTCATCTCTCATTCATACGATTCTGGTTAGTTTAGCTTCTCTTTATAGTTTGCGCAGTCCATTTTCAGTTGGCGCTGGAGCCGCTGCCTGACTCTGAACTTCTTTCAAGTTCCACCTCTCGTTAGGAGAACAAATTGGAACGAATTCAGGCCCAATCCGCACCTGCCGTGCACTCACTGGATAAGAACGGCTTCATCCCTCTCTACTATCAAATTCAGAGGGTTTTGATGGAGAAGATCCATTCGGGCGAGTTGTCGGAAGGCGATCCCCTGGCCTCGGAGGAGGAGCTCGCACGCTGCTATCAGGTGAGCCGCATGACCGCCCGCCAAGCGCTCCATGGATTGAAGACCAGCGGATATGCTTTCAGCCTCAAAGGCCGGGGCACGTTCGTATCTCGTCCAAAGCTTGAAAAGAACATTATGTACCTGCAGGGATTTACCGAGGACATGAAACGGCGGGGGATGACGCCCAGCTCGCGAATCCTGGAACATGCAGTTGTGAAATCGCTCGAAGACTTGGCCCAGAAACTTAAGCTGCAAGCAGGTGACCCCGTGCTTCGCATACGCCGCTTACGCTTGGCGGACAACATTCCCATGGCAATTGAGGAATCGCACATTCCGCTGAAGCAATTTCCCGGCCTGGAAAGAGTCAATTTTTCCAAGCAGTCTCTCTACCATGTTCTGCGCGAGAACTACGGAGTGCGCGCCGCCTGGGCTGACGAGATTATCGAAGCCCTGCCCGCGACTCGTGAAGAATCAGAGTTATTGACCATCCCCAAGAAGGCAAGCGTCCTCTCCATCTCTCGCATCCTCATGACCACCGAGGAAATACCTATCGAGTCCACGTGTTCGCGATACCGTGGAGACCGCTACCGAGCCTCGATCCGCGTGCCAACCACTACGATTGCTTAGAAGCTAAGAAGCGGTCAGCTAAAAGCCCGTCAGCTAAGAACCGGTCAGCTAAAAAGCGGTCAGCGAAAGAACAAAGCGCCTGCAGAGTCTTTGGAGGTCCGCGTGTCCCACATCTCGTCAAAACGGGCGAGATATGGGGCACACCTGATTTGTGGCAGCGATATAGCGCAAGGAGGTGTTCATTCTCGCTGACCGGCTTTTAGCTGACCGGTTTTAGCTGACCGCTTTTTAGCTAACCGCTTCTTAGCCTAAAATAGAATTGATTGCTAAATTAAGGCTGGACGATGATTTCTGTCAGTAATGTGAGCATGCGTTATGGGGCCAAGGTCCTGTTTGACGAGGTGTCGGTACAATTCATTGCCGGACGCCGCTACGGTCTGACCGGTCCCAACGGAGCTGGAAAATCGACCTTCATGAAGATCCTGACGGGCGAACTGGAGCCACAGAAGGGCACTGTGGTGCGGCCCAGGAAGATCGGCGTGCTGCGCCAGGACCAGTACGCCTTCGATGCCTATCGCGTGATCGACACCGTGATTATGGGCAATAAGGGCTTATGGTCAGCGATGGAGGAACGCGACGCCATCTATTCGAAATCGGAGCTTACCGATGAGGACGGCATGCGTTTAGGAGAGCTCGAGGGCATCGTCGGCGAGGAGGATGGCTACACGGCGGAAAGCGATGCGGCAATTCTGCTGCAGGGCCTGGATATTCCCGACGAGTTGCACGAGCGCGCAATGAGCGAGCTACAGGGCGGACAGAAAGTGCGCGTGCTGTTGGCCCAGGCGCTCTTCGGCAAGCCGCAGGCGCTGCTCCTGGACGAGCCGACGAACTCTCTCGATCTCGATTCTGTCCACTGGCTGCAAAATTTTCTGCTTCAGTTCGAAGGAGTGCTGATTACCATCTCCCACGATCGGCACTTTCTGAACAGCGTCTGTACCCACATCGCGGACATCGATTACGAAACGATCATCACCTATACAGGTGGATACGACGACATGGTTTTGGCCAAGACTCAGGTGCGTTCCCGGCTCGAGTCAGAAAACGCGCAGCGGGAGAAGAAGATTGCTCAATTGAATGAGTTCATCGCGCGCTTCTCTGCCGGCACCCGTTCCAGCCAGGTGACCTCCCGTAAGAAAGAAGTAGAACGGCTGCAGACCACCGAATTGGCGCGATCCAATATCCAGCGCCCTTATATCCGCTTCGATCAGCTACGTCCGTCGGGCAAGCATCTGCTCGAATTCGAGCGCCTCAGCAAATCGTACGATGGTGTCCCGGTAATTGAGAACTTCAGCGCTTCAGTAATGCGCGGGGAGAAGATATGCCTGATGGGCCGCAACGGAGAAGGCAAAACAACTCTGTTAAAGTCGTTGCTGGCGAACGTTCCGGAGCGCGCCGAGCCCGGGTTTGCGATTGATGGCGGACGAGTCAAATGGGGACACGAAGCGCAGATCGGGTATTTTCCGCAGGACCATACCGGCTCGATTGAAAAGGGGTTGACGGTAGCCGACTGGCTGCATCAGTTCGACCCCAAAGCAACCAAAGAAGACATCCGCGGCCTCCTGGGACAAATGCTATTCAGCGGTGAAGAAGGGCTGAAGAAGACCGAAGCTCTTTCCGGCGGCGAAGCAGCGCGCCTGATTTTCTGCCGCCTCATGATGCAAAAACCGAATGTCCTGGTTCTCGACGAGCCGACCAACCACCTCGATCTCGAGGCCATCAATGCCTTAAATATCGCGATCCAACGCTATGAAGGCACGGTGCTTCTGGTGACCCACGATCACGATCTGATCGATGAAGTGGGCAGCCGCATCTGGCATTTCGATAATCATTCGATCGAAGATTTCAAGGGCCCTTACGAAGAGTACCTGACCGTTGCAGCCGCCAGCTCGCGCTAGCGCCGAGAAGTATCGAACATTCAAGGGTATTGAAGGGAATCGGCTCGACATTTGACTCCGATCGTAAATGCTCAAGGCATTACCAAAGCCTATGGTGCTGTCCCGCTTTTTCGTGAGATCTCCTTCACCGTTTCGGAAGGTGACCGCATCGGGTTGATCGGCCCGAATGGCTCCGGGAAATCGACGTTGCTCGCCATTGTGGCGGGCGAGATCGAACCCGATGCCGGCGAAGTTACTGCGCGCAAGCGCACTCGTCTGAGCCGCGTGGCTCAGGAGTCAGACTTCGCCGCAGGGTCAACTGTTTGGTCGGTGCTTGAGTCTTCACTGCAATCGGCGGGTATACCGCAAGCGGAGTGGGAAGGCAGTATTCGCGAGACGCTGGGCCGTGCCGGCTTTATCGATTTCGCGGCCGCCACGGCTAGCCTCTCCGGCGGATGGCGCAAACGCCTGGCGATTGCCGAAGCCCTGGTACGGCGCCCCGATGTTCTGCTACTGGATGAGCCGACCAATCACCTGGACCTTAGCGGAATTGAATGGCTGGAATCATTGCTGAAGTATGCCTCCTTCGCCTCTGTTGTAATCAGCCACGACAGGTATTTCCTGGAGAATGTGGCAAGGGAGACGGTGGAGTTGAATCGTGCTTATGCCGACGGCCTGCTTCGCGCGCCGGGCAACTACAGCAAGTTCCTGGAGAAGAAAGAGGAGTATCTTGAAGCCCAGGCCAAGCGGCAGGATGCGCTTGAAAACCGCGTCAAGATCGAAATTGAATGGCTCCGCCGTGGACCCAAAGCACGAGCGACAAAATCCAAGGCCAGGATCGACCGGGCCAATGACCTTATTGGAGAATTGGCAGACGTCTCGCGCAGAAACCGGACGGAGACGGCAGCGATCGACTTCTCCGCGACCGGGCGGCAAACCAAGCGCCTGATCGAAATCGAGAACCTGCAATACGGATACGCCGGGCGAACCCTATTCAATCGCCTCAACTTCATCGTGACGGCTGGAATGCGCGTGGGGTTGGTTGGACAGAATGGCAGCGGGAAAACGACGTTGCTCAAGCTGCTGCGCGGCGAGCTCCAGCCTCTGCACGGCGCCATCCGGCAAGCAAGCGGGTTGCGCATCGTCTACTTCGACCAGAATCGCTTTCTTGACCCAGATGTAAGCTTGCGGCGCGCTCTGGCTCCGGATAGCGATTCGGTTTTATATCAAGACCGGGTGATTCATGTGGCTTCCTGGGCGTCGCGGTTCCTATTTGCCGGCGACCAACTCAATCAACCTGTAGGCAGGCTCTCCGGTGGAGAACGGGCTCGGGTCCTGATAGCCCGGCTGATGCTCGAACCGGCGGACTTGCTGCTGTTGGACGAGCCCACGAATGATCTCGATATTCCAACGTTGGAGATTCTCGAGGAGAGCTTGCTTGAATTTCGGGGAGCGCTGGTGCTGGTAACCCATGACCGCTACATGCTCGACCGCATCTCGACTACTGTTTTGGGTCTGGACGGGGAAGGAAACGCGGAACGCTTCGCCAGCTACTCCCAGTGGGAAGCGTGGCGGCAGGAGCCAACGCAGTCGCCGCGAGAGGCGCCGGCGCTCCCGCGTAACGGCATCTCTCCACCAAAAGGGAAGAAAAAACTCTCCTACATCGAAGCCCGGGAACTGGACGGTATCGAGGAGCGGATAATCGCGGCCGAAGAGATTCTAAAGAAGAAGCGCCTGCTGCTCGAAGATCCGGCGGTAGCCACCGATGCCGCGCAACTGCACGCGGCATTGCTCGCACAGGAGCAAGCGCAAAGCACCACCGATGCGCTCTACGCCCGCTGGGCGGAATTGGAGGCAAAGACGGCTGCCAGCTCGGCCCTTTCCAAGGATTGAGCACTTCCGCATCTGTAATCCCTGGGACCTCCAATGCCGGCGCTAGAGCGAAAATCTTTATTTCGTCCCCCGACAATCGAAGCGTGTGGGGGTGAGAAGCCAAGTGAAGGATCTGCGGTCCTCTCCCCATTTGGCGCAGAAGCGCCACAGATACGGACTACCCGTAATTTGTGGGACGATCTGCGGCTTAAAAATGATTTGTGATCGGATTGACGCGCAGTGGATTTGTCATCCCGGCATTTATTTTGTTTCCAGGGCGGCCAACACCTCCGCCACACTCGGTGAACTGGCGCGCATATGCTCGCTCACACGCTTTCGTTCCTCGGCGGAAAGGGTGGGGCTGAGGGCAAGAATTCGCCGCAGGGTGGTCGAGATATCATCGACAAGATTCATTATTCGGATTGCTTCTCCGGTTAGTGGCATAAGAATTCTTCCTCGGTATTAAAGCGATTTATGGCGGTTGCATCCGCTAATCAAACCGTAGCGCAAGGCACGCCAGGATTATAGCGTTTTCACGATTACTGTGTCCTTGTGAGAGTTGGCTATGTGCAGGCGTTCTTTGATGGAACGCCTGCGTCGAGAGTAGTTTCTTGGGATACACCAATCGTGAAAATGCTATAGCGCAAACATCCCCGCTCTTATTTTTACACTGTTCCACCAGTTTCGGCCCTCTGGGTATGCGCTTCCCCCAGCCGCGGTTTGCATCTAAGACTTAAATCGGCAGGCCCCTAATGAAAGCACAGGAACAACCATCGACTGATATGGACGAATGCATCGATAAAATTCTTCACTCCGAAGCCCGGCGGCCTGTATCGACATACCGGGTCCAGATGCACGCCAAATTCAACTTTGCCGATGCACAGGCAATTTCGGGCTATCTCAAAAAGCTTGGTATCGGCGATTTTTATTCCGCGCCGATTTTCGAAGCGAGACCAGGCAGTGTGCACGGCTACGACGTTACACGCCACGATCGTCTTAATCCCGAGCTTGGCGGAGCCCAGGGTTTCGAAAACCTCTCAGCGGAACTCAACCGGTTGGGAATGGGTTTGCTGCTCGACATCGTTCCCAACCACATGGGCGTCGGCAACGACTCCAAGTGGTGGCAGGACGTGCTCGAAAACGGTCACGCCTCGGAATACTCCGAGTTTTTCGATATCGATTGGCATCCCCTCAAACCTGAGATGCAGAATAAGCTGTTGTTGCCAATCTTGGGCAATCAATACGGCGTCGAGTTGAATAGCAAGCACATTCAAGTCGTCGTAAAAGATGGGCGCCTTCTGGTGGAATATTACGAACACACGATGCCATTGGCGCCGCGGTCGCTGCCCATTCTTTTTCCCAACCAAGAGGACGCAGTTAATGGAGTTCCCTCACACTTTCGTGAGCTGTTGGACCAGTTGCAGCAAGTGCCGCCTCACGAAACCAGCGACGAACAGCTTCGAGCTAAGCGGCGCGAGCAACTTGCCGGGATTCTGCCCCAAATCGAGAACATGCTCCGCTCGCCGGAGATGCAGCCGGCAATCGAGAGTGAGCTCAAGGCCATCAATGGCGTTGAGGGTGACCCGCGCAGCTTCGATCGCCTGCACAATTTACTCGAAGCACAGCCTTACCGACTGGCTCTCTGGCGCACCTCCGCGGAAGAAATCAACTATCGCCGCTTTTTCGACGTAAACGATCTGGTTGGGCTGCGCATGGAAAATCCCGCGGTCTTTTGTGAGACCCACTGCCTGGTCCGTTCGCTGCTCGCAACCCACAAAGTCACGGGCCTGCGTATCGATCACTGCGATGGGATGTTCAATCCGCGCCAATACCTGATCCGGCTGCAGATCTTGTATCTCGCGAGCCAGTGTTCAGGCGAGAAGCCCCAGGGGGCCACGGCCGCGAACGGGATCGAGCACAGTGTTCTCGATCGGGTGCGAGGCTACGACTGGTCGAAGAGCCAGGGCCCGCTTTATACCGTGGTTGAGAAGATTCTCGAGCCGCGGGAATATCTGCCGGCTGCATGGCCGGTGCACGGCACTTCCGGATACGATTTTGTCTATCTGGCAAATGGAATTTTCATTCAAAAGGAAAGTGAGAAGTTCTTCGACGCTCTGTATGCGCGCATACTGGGCCATTCCGTTGATCCGGACAGAATCATCTATCGCTCAAAATTACAAGTCATGCAGAATGCGCTGGCCAGCGATGTCTACGCGCTCACCAACCAGCTCAGCCATATTGCCGCAGCCAATCGCTCGGCCCGCGATTTCACAGACAACCTCCTGGAAACGGTTTTGCGGGAAACCATCGCCAGTTTTCCCGTCTATCGCACCTACTTCGACGATCGTGGCGAATATAGCGATCGTGATGTAGCATTCATCCGCTATGCTGTGGCCCGTGCGAAGCGCTTCAATCCGGATGTCGACGCCTCGGCTTTCGATTTTTTGCGCGACACGCTCCTGCTCAAGAACGCCGATCCAGGCGCCGGCTCAGAAACTGATGGTCAAGGCGGTCCGCAGGCTCAGAAACCCGACCCTCGCATGCTGCAGTTCGCTCTCAAGTTCCAACAGCTCACTGGACCAGTGATGGCGAAGGGCGTGGAAGATACGGCGTTTTACGTCTATAACCGCTTTATCTCTTCCAATGAGGTCGGCAGCTCGATGAAATCCTTCGGCATTTCACCGGATTTGCTGCATCAAAGCAACGCGGAACGGCTGAAATATTCGCCCGGCTCCATGCTTACCACATCAACGCACGACAGCAAGCGTAGCGAAGATGTGCGCAATCGCCTGAATGTGCTTTCCGAAATGCCCCGCGCATGGTCCTCAGCCGTGAATCGCTGGCGCCGCATGAACTCTAAATTTAAGCGAAAGCTCGAGGACGGCCGGGTGGCCCCCGACAATAACGAAGAATATTTCTTCTATCAGACGATTCTTGGTGCATGGCCGTGGCAGATGGACAGCCCGGAAGACAGCAAGGAGTTTGTAGAACGAATCAAGCAATACGTGTCCAAGGCTCTAAGAGAAGCGAAGATCAACTTAAGCTGGATCAATCCCGATCTCGGCTTACGATGACGCAGTCCATGCCTTTCTGGATTCAATTCTCAATCCGGATCGACGCGGCAATCAGACTCCATTCGTACGCTCGCTTGCAGAGCTGATGAAGCCGCTCCGCCTCTTTGGAGCAATCAATTCCTTGGCTCAGCTCGTGCTTAAGATCGCGGCGCCCGGCGTCCCCGACTTTTATCAAGGCACGGAGCTTTGGAATCTCAGCCTGGTCGACCCGGATAATCGCCGTCCGGTCGACTATCCGCTGCGATCCACCTATCTCGATCGAATGATCGCCAAGGCTCAAGCCGAGGGTCTCGATGCCGTTTGCCGCGACGTGCTTGCGAACCTTGCCGATGGCCGGGTCAAGCTTTGGACAATGCACCGCGCGCTTGAGCTACGCGCGCGGGAGCAATCCATATTCCAACGCGGCGAATACATTGCGCTCAATGTTTCAGCTCCCGGCCCTCAGCCGAACCAGGAGCACGCGATTGCATTTCTGCGACGCGATGCGGCAAGCGGCCGCAGCGTGCTGGCCGCCTTTCCACGCTTTAGCTTCACTTTGATGCAGGGCAAATTGAATCTGCCGCTGGGCCAAGCCTGGGGCAAGGCGCGGGTCAGCCTGCCTCAACCCGAATCGGCGGCACGGTTCGTGAATGTCTTTACCGGTGAAGTTCTCTCCCCGGACGAGGATGGCGGCCTGGCATTGAGCACCGTCTTTGCTACTTTCCCGGTGGCCCTGTTCTACAGCCAGGAATAACCGCCCCGGAGCATCTGCTTACTGGGCGATTGCTCAATCCTCGTAGCACTTCCACACCCTGGCTAGATTGAGGCTGAAGCCCAGGACGGGACCTTCACCTTGTAATTGATCGTCCGTACTGGTTTCGAGCGCGCGGCCCTCGCGATAAAGCCAGACCTGCCGTTTGTAGGGATCAATCAGCCATCCGAGTTGTGCGCCGTTGGCAATCCAATCTTCCATCTTTGCCTGTAGTCTTTCGAGCGTATCGGACTCGGAAAGCAGTTCAATTACGAAATTGGGGCAAATTCGCGGGAAGCCACGAAGCGCACCCTTGGGCAGACTCCTCAGGCGTTCTTCCGATAAATACGAGGCGTCGGGGCTCAGGGTGGAACCATCGGCAAGGCGGAAGCCTCCACTGGAATCGAAGATGCGACCACGCTCATGGACTCTCCACCAATTACTCAGTTGGAAAGCAATCTCAGCGTTTCCACTACTCGTCCACCCACCGGCAGGCGGATTCATGCGAATGGCTCCCTCCCTGGTTCGTTCAAACTGCACAGCATCGTTTTCGCGGCAGAGCGCCTCGAACTCCGCCTGGGAGATTGGCGGATCAAGAACCAGCACGCGGGGCAGCGTCTCGGTCTCAATGCGAAGGAGCGTCGTCATAAGATGATTTTACCTATGCCTGGTTCCCATGCCTGGTCCCCATGCTTGCTTAATCCGCCTGGGGAGGGTGGCCCACTCAAGCCCCGCCCATTTTTCTTGGCCTGAGGATATGCCGGGATGGACAGAATGGGCGGGGCTTGAGTGGGGCAGTTCCACTGCTGGACTGAGTCTTCCCGCTGCCCGTTCGCGCTTTCTTGCCGTCCACTCGGATTCGAGCTCAACTGTTCCCTTGCAACCCAGTCGCATAGTGGGGGGAGCTGCTCCACTCCCAATCTTCCGGACAATTACACGGACCACGCTTCACCAGATTGTGATGAATATACCGAAGCTTTTCTACAAAATACCCGTGATTCCGGACGTTGAAATCGTAGTAACGCTTTTGGCAGAAGTGAATGGCCCCGCCAATCAGTCGCCGCGACGCGTCCTGCTTCAACGACTTGAGCGCATCGGCGAGCGTTCCCTCTCGGGGCTCGCTGATCAGCAGGTGGACGTGTTCCGGCATGACAACGTAGCCGTAGACGCACAACTGGAAACTTCGTCTCACGCGCTCAGCGCAACTTCAAATGTATGCTTTGCCAGCGCATCGCTGAACGACTCTCGGCGATGGTAGCAACAGAACGTTACAAAATGCGTCTGCCCAGATTGCTGGAATCGCTTCAGTCCCCAAGGCGTAAAGCAAGCTTAGGCCGCAAATCTGCCCCACTCAAGCCAAAAAACGGCTTGAATGGGCCACCCGTCATGGAAACTTATCAACCCAACTCCAAAGGTCGCGATCTGAAGCCGCAACCCGAACCTGTGGTTCAGATAGCGCCCACAAAGTATTGCGCAGTTTCGGAAAGTCGATCCAAGGAATGGACGGTGACGGATCTGACCCTTTGCCGGTGGTCTTACGGGTCCACCGCTGACCCGTCACGATCTTGTACGCTTGTACGCTCTTGCCGAAATCGCGCCACCGGGCCTGACTAAGGATGTCATTTTGCGCCGGAAAGTAGCTAGGCACCTGGAGGGTATTTGTTCTGCAGTTGCCGCAGTCGTGGGCCAAAGAAAGCGGCAATATCGCTGATCTCGGGACATTCCAGCAGACCCCAAAGACAGTCGCCAACTAATCGCGTGAGGCTTTCCTCACCTTCGGCGAGAAGCGTTTCCAATCCATCGATCGCCTTTTTCACTTCGTCGTGCGACCTGGCAGATGCCTTTTCGCAGATATAGCGACCGAGATCGTTGATAATCGGGTATGTCAGCCCCTCCCTCACATCGTCCCCGTTGGGATGAAACTCTGGCACACGCTTCAACAGTTCTGAAATGATCGTGGCATTGCTAATAGTCATAAAATTATCCTCATTTGAGAGCATTTTGCAGGTCATTGAGGAGCTGTTGAGCGATACTTTGGTCGATGTTGTCAAGTCGACCGGAGTTGAGAACCCTCTGCAGCGCTTGAGCATACTGCTGGCCTTTCATGATGTGGTCACTGCCGCCCACAAGCTCCCCCGCTTCCTTCGTGTAGGAAATAGCATCCGCTGTTCCCCCATCTCCGACGGTTGCAGTCACGCGATATAGGTCCTTAATGAGGTTTCGCAGTCCGGCATCCCTTGCTTGCGAAAGCAGCGTGCGAAGAGCAGATGGGCCAAGAACTGAATTCGCCTCCACGCCCCCGAGTGCGGTCAAACCACCGGCGTATCCGGCAACTGCGCCAACTGCGGACAACCCATAAAAGGCGCCAATACCTTTCACGCTCCCTACCGTTGCACCCGTTATTCCAAGCAAGTTGTAACCAGTTTGGTTGCCGTAATAATCAGCCCCTCCGTTTGACGAATATATTGCGGTGCCGACGGCGTTTCCGTCGGATTCTGATATTGCCCGAGCCATTTGTGCCAGTACCTGATCAAGCGTAGGTACGCTCAGGCCCCCGTTGTTCCCCTGCTGAGCTGCTTGATATTGGGGGTTGCTGAGAGTCTGACAGGCACTGGTAATTTCTGTCGCTCCGGCCAGGCAGATACTAACGTCGTGACCATCCGTATCGGTGTTCGTCAACGGGTTGTTCGCAACATAGGCATAAGCGTTCAACGTCTGAGGATTACCCGGATCTGTAAATGGAATCGGCATCGGATCGTCGCTCCAATCCGGGCTCATGAATCGGCCCATCATTGCTGCTGTAGTATCTGGCGCCGAAGTAGTCGAGGTACGAGCCTTCTTCTTCATCTCTTTCTTTGCCCGTGAACTTGTAGAAGTTCGGCGGGTTGATCTGGGCGGGATTGACTTCCTGGCCATAGGGAGTATACGTGCCGGACCATACCGCCCATCCACCCCCTGCGGTCAGCAGACGCGCCGAGCCGATCTGGTCACCATGATAGTAGGTCGTCGTCTCCTTCGGTGATAGCGGGGCTCCGACACTCTCATCCACCACAATTGAAGTTGCTCACGCACTCGGGATGATCGGCAATCCCTCCCTCAATGTAGACTCCAGGGGTTTTACTGTATACAGGCAGCACCGTCCCATCCGGGCTGGTCAGCGAGATATCGTCAAAATACAGGTCGAATTGGCCCGGAGGCGCTCCTCCGGTGTTGATCAAACGCACCGATCCCAACGACTCTCCGGCAAATTGGCTCAGATCCACCGTCCGGTAGTGCCATGAGTTCATCGTCGTATCCGCCCCTAAATCCTGGCCATCGGTGTCCGGCACGGAGTGAAAATAGCTGATGTCGTCGCCGGACAAATACAGGGCCAATCCCCCTATCGCTCCCTGCCCCGATTGGTACTGGCGGAAGTTCAGGATGTCCCCAGGCTGGTGAACTTGTAGAAGTTCGGCGGATTGATCTGAACACTCGGCAAAGCGCGTCATAACGACGGGCTCTGAATCGTAAGCATAATCCCAGGTCTCAAAGACGAGACCTGGGCCACCCGCCCCATGCGAAGCATGGCGCTCTTCAGCGATGCTAGATGGGACACGGATCCCTGGGCTGGAGACGATGCCGAAGGGCGATGCTGGCCAGGCCTGATCGCAGCAAGGCCGTCCCCGAAGGGACGGCCTGTGAAGAAGCAAGAGGCGTTTAATGACCAGGACGCACCTCTCGGCTTACCACATTCCATGTTTGGGGAACCGGCTCCGGGAAGTTATACCAGATTACTTCCAAGAGGCTGAGACTCCCATCGGCGTGGTGCAGAAGGATGGTCACGAGTTCCTTTTTTCCTCCGTGAAGGATTGCGAGATCGATTTCACCCACCAAGCCCTGATGACCGACTAGAGGGGGAGTTTGCGGCTGCTCCGGCTCTTCAAACACCACAGACCGAGGCTCCGAAGCGCACTCCGCGATCACATGCAGTGAGCCGAGCGAAACGTCCGCCCATTGTGGGCTAACGAGAACGATCTCTGTGACCCACTCCACTTCTTGCGTTGTCAGAGGCCGCCGGGGCACAGCTATGAAGCCGTCGTTTTCCATATCACCTATTGGCAAATACAGTGGAAATTCGCATTACACCGTTGACCATTGCTCCTCGGAAACCGCATTGAACTCCCTGGATAGTCACGGTGCCCTCTATAGCTCCATTCGCTTTCGTCGAAATATTGCCCCGCGTTGAGCGCAGCGGTCACGGCTTGCCTTATCTCCGCGATGCTTCCAGGTGGCGGTAAGTGATCTCCTCGGAGAGCAGTGATGTTGTGCGCCAAGGCGTAGCTGAAGTTTACTTGCGTTTTCCCGACGCCAAAGGCAGCCTCGGGTGCCGCTTCACCCAGCAGGCCTCCCATGAAAAAGCTCTCAGCGGCGAACATCGCCCCGCCGATCTGATTGACGACGCGATTCGTGCCGCTCATCTGAAACATTCCGGCCTGGTTGTTGCCCAGTGAAATCCCAGGATTCTCCGCGTACGGTGCCGCATCCGCGTTCTGAACTCCGGTGCTGCCGTCAGCGCCAGTGAAGCCGATGTCGATGCTATGACCATCCGCGCCTGTATGGATGTCGCTCAAATTTACGCTTCCATTCACATAGGTTTGGGTCGTCCCGTTCCCGGCAGCGCCGCCACAGCCGCCTACCGAAACCGACACGGCTTCAGTGCTGCCGTTCCCTCTCGATTGCGTGACGCAGTCGTGCCCATCTGGATCGACGTTTGTTAGCGGATTGTTCTGAACGTAGGAGTAGAGATTCCAGCTTTGCGGGTCTTCCGCGACTTGATCTCTCCCATCATCCGGGGACATGAAGCGGCCCATCACATGACTCGACCGCGTTTCTGAAGCTACGCTCCAGCTATCTCTTAGTGCAGCAGTGAAGTTCGGAACGTTGTGCCCCGGATCGAGTGCAGGATTATTTCTCTCGAAGCCCAGACGCGGGTTTTCACTTAGCAGCGTCATCGCCGCATGCGCAAGCATGGCCGCTCTTTCTTACGGTCGGCACAGAGGCCAGGGGAAGGGTCACTTAAACATTGGCAGCTTCGCGTGAGACTTCAGTCCAGCTCTCAGGAAGCATGCGCCGGGGATGTTTGGGATCGACGAAAAGCACGTACAGCTCGCGGAGCTGTCCCTCGAATTGGGCAAGCTGGATGTTGATGGTGCTGCCATCATCCACCTGTATCCAGAGGTTTCCTACTGACTCTCGATTCGACTTTGCTCCGGGATTCTCCGGCGCGAGTGCCTCAAGGAATAAGCTGTACCCTTCAGCGCTCGGTCCCTCGGCAACCACTTGGGTACGGCTGACATCGGCATCTCGCCATTCGTCGTTGGCCTGCAAGATGTCGCGCACCCAGCTAGCCTCACGTTCGGATAGTGGACGAGGTTCGATGCTCTGAACCTGATCCGCCACCCGATCACTTTGACCGCCAAACACGCTGCGAAAATTCTCCCATCTCATATGCAACCTCACCGTTGAAGAGCGGCACCCATCACATTCGAAATAACTGTTCCAGCCGGAGTCGTTGCACCTGTGAACCTGATGAACGTTCCAGCTACATTGACGGCTAAAATGCCCATGGAGAAGTATTGCCTCCGAGCAGCTCTGTGCGTTCACCCCCGTACAACTGTGGCAGCCATCGCTGTCGTAATCTCTCCGCCCGCAGCGATTCGCTGACCATTGGCGAAGATATCAATCCGAGCTCAGGTCCCGTCTCCATGCGTTTCAGCCAGAAGCTACCCGTTCCTTCAGTATACGCCGTCCGTAGACCGCTGCACGTTTTTGCGGATCCCGCATTGCCTTCATGGCGATGCCGTATGCTATCGGTCCCCCGTTGGTCGTTATGCTGGCCAGCCGGTTCTCCTGCGTCATAAGCGTAGGTACTCAGCGATGCCATGGGTTACCCGCGTTGGATCGATTCCCGGCGTTGTCCGTACTGGTAATCATGTGGTATCCGACCGGATACGGTTAGCGTTCGTGACCGCCCGCGGCGTGGGAAACTAACAGTTCCGGTCGAGAGGGTGATGTTCCCGAACGAATCGTAGGTATTGTTCTGCTGAAAGCTTGCGTCGCCAATGGAGGCGGAGACCATCCGGTTCAGGTTGTCGTAACTCAAAACGAGTGAGTGCGCGAGTTATTCCGTGGCGTCGATAACCTGCTTGAGGTTCCCATTATTCGCCTGCGGGCTTGTTTGCCCATTGCCCGCGCAGCCCGTTGTGTAGTTGAACGAGTAGGTTCGATCGGCCAACGTGGGCGGAGCAATCCCCGGCGGCGCTCCCACGACCTTGATTTCTGAGGTTTGCAGCCGGTTGTTGAGCGAGAATGTCTCGCTCGCCCCATTCCCAAATGTCATATTATTTACTGCGCCATTCGGCCAATAGGTTGCAGAGGCTAGATAATTGTAACCTGGTGACGGCGCCTGTCCACCGTAGCTCTGCAAGGCGCTCCCGATGATCTGACCGGCACTGTTTAAGGTCTGCTTCACCACCCGGCCATCGGGATAAGTAAGCTGGCTTATATTCCCCGCGAGGTCGTATTGAACCTGCAAGGGATACGCGATCGCACCTCCGGGCGCGGAAAGCGAACCGGGAGTCAGGATCGCTTCACCTGAGATTCGTCCCATCGGATCGTAAGAATAGATCGTCGCCGCAGAATTCTGGTTTTGAGTGGCGGAATTGCCTGCCGCAGCCAGGCGGCCGATCTGGTTGCCCGTCAGTCCGTAAGCAGCTGCTGAATCATAAATAAACAACGCATAAGGATTCTCATAAGCATGACGAAAGTAAGATCTACTCGATGGGAGGTTACCGTTATGGTGATATACGTATGCTGACTTAGTGATCGGAGATGAGTTCTTAACGGGGGTTGGAAAGCCGCCGTAGCGCGGCTATCGGAGCTTTGTCAGAAGCTTCCGCATTCTTGCGGAGGAAGGACCGCTTCAGCTGCCCAAGCCCCGCAAGCGAAGCTTGCTGGGGTGAAAGCGAAGTGGAGGGATCTGCGGTTTGGAATGATTGTCGACAGAGCGGGGCGGAATGGAGATCCGCGTTATGTGTCCGAGAAAACTTGGTTATCCCAAGCCATCGCGATCCGTGATCTCCGTCAGGTAACCCAGCCGGTTCGCCAACTCGCCGGTCAGCGCGTCCGGCGCCAGGCGCCACGCCCAGTTATCCTCCGGCTTTGCGGGGGTATTCATACGCGCCTCCGATCCTAGCGCCAACAAGTCTTGCACCGGCAAGAGGCAAACGTCCGCTACTGAGGTCTCCGCGGCGCGAATCAATGACCACACGATGTCGTGGTCCGGCGGATTGAGATAAGCGCCGGCTTCCATTTTCTCTATTTCGCTGGCGCCGTGCCGCCACCATCCCAGGCTGGTGTCATTGTCGTGTGTGCCGGTATAAACGACGGTGTTCTTTTCATAGCGGTGCGGCAAGTAGTTGTGTGCGCCGCGGCCGCTAAAGCCGAATTGCAGCACTCGCATGCCCGGCAAGCCAAACTGCTTGCGCAGTGCCTCAACCTCCGGAGTTATCAGACCCAGATCTTCCGCGATAAACGGCAGTTCTCCGAGTTGCTCATGTATTTTGGCAAATAGCTTGGCTCCGGGGGCCAGCACCCATTGTCCATTCACCGCCGTCTCATCTTCAGAGGGAATCGCCCAGAAAGCCTCAAAGCCGCGGAAGTGGTCCAACCGCATAATGTCGTAGAGCGCGCGGGAACGCCGTATCCGGTCCACCCACCAGTCGAACCCGCGGCTCTCAAGCACATCCCAGCGATAGAGCGGATTGCCCCAGCGTTGGCCGGTGATGCTGAAATAATCCGGAGGAACCCCGGCGATGCGGATCGGCGTAAGATCCTCGCGCAGGTCGAAGAGATAAGGATGCGTCCATACATCGGCGCTGTCATAGTTGACGAAAATCGCCACGTCACCAATGAAGCGAATGCCCCGCTCGGCGCAGTAGGCGCGTAATGCCTTCCACTGCTCATCGAAGGCAAATTGAATTGCCTTCTCGATCTCGAGAGCATTGCGGTTCTCCTGCTCGAAGCGGCGCAAAGTATCGCTTTCGCGGTGCGCAAATTGGCTCGGCCAAGAATGCCAGGATGCGGATTGGAATTTCCGCCGCAACACGCTGTAGGCCGCGTAATCGTCCAGCCAGAAGGCATTCTCGTTGCGGAAGAGCTCGAAGCGTTCTCCCTGCTCTTGATCGCCGCCGGCCAGGAAATTGCGCGCCGCCTCCTCCAGAACCGGTGTCTTTAACCGCTCGACTTCGTCAAAGCGGATATTGCCTTCCTCCGACGGCAGCCCGGCAATGCGTTCATGCTGGATCCAGCCGGCAGCGGCGAGCTGCTCCAGGCTTATCAGCAGAGGATTGCCCGCAAAGGCGGAGAGGGATGCATAGGGAGAATTTCCAAAACCAGTAGGTCCTAATGGCAGCACCTGCCAAAGCCGCTGTTTGGCCGCCGCCAGAAAATCGGCGAAGGCGTAAGCGGCGGGACCAAGATCGCCTATTCCGCCGCGGGAAGGCAGAGAAGATATATGCAGCAACAGTCCTGAGGAGCGATCGAAGGGCATTTATAGACGCCTAGGCAGAGGTGAAAAGGGCATGTTATAGCGTTTTCACAATTACTGTGTCGTGGTGAGAGTTGGCTATGTGCAGGCGTTCTTTGATGGAACGCCTGCGTCGTGATTAGTTTCTTGGGATACACCAATCGTGAAAACGCTGTAGAACAAATTTCAGAGGGCTCGGACTAAGGATCTTTTGGCCTCACGATCGGCTATGAGGACGGGTGCCCCAGGTTCGCGAATCGGAGTCCCCGGCAGCGACGATTGCCGGGGTGAGAAGCTAACCTGGGTCTTTCCATAAGATGAGAATTGTAATCATGCGGTCGAAAGCTAGCTTGGAAATCCTCCCTGAGTTGGAAGAGACGTCTGGGCGCGCTTGTTGATCCGTATCAGGCCACCCTTTTCATACCGATTGGTTAGATCGGTAACGAAGACGGCGAACATCTGCTCTCGGCGGTCCGCCAGCAACTTTTCTCGCGTTGTATCCAAATTCTTGGCGATATCGGCGGCGCTCGGCTCCTGTTTCTCGTCGATTTTGGCCACAATACCGGCGCTCCCGGTGTTGATGGCCTTGCTGATCTGGCCAACATTCAAGTTGAAGAGGTCAGGGGCGGCAGAGGCTAATTGCCCAATCTCCGGCACCTGAGCCGTACTATCGACTAGATCGCTGGTCTTGACCGTAGCGCCCACTTCCTTCGCCGCCTGCGCGAGATTGCCGTCAGCTTTCGCCTTGTCGGCAAGTTCGTTGGTCTTTTTAGCCAATAACAGCGGCAATTGCTGTTGACGGAAGTCATCGAGCAAGTGCGCTTTGTATTCGTCGAAGGTTGGCGCGTGCGCGGGCTTGATCCCTTCGACTTGAAAAACTGCATAACCGTCCCCCACCGGCGCCGCTTGCGGAGCTGAACCCTGTTTGGCCGTGAAAGCGGCAGTGAGCAACTTAGAGCTATCCGTCAATCCAGGTACCGTTGCCGCCTGTGGCAGGTAATCCGTAGTGACCAGTTGCAGATGGTGGGCTGCCGCGACACTTGACAACCCGCTCTTGGCGGCTTCGGCTGCCAGTTGCTGCGCATAATTGGCTTCCTGTTGGGCTTCTTTGTCCCTGGTCAGAGTTGCCAGAATATCTGTCTTCACCTCTTCCAGCGGCTTAGTATGGGCTGTCTGCTTCCCTTCTGACAAAATAATGTGATAGCCGAACTGAGTTTTGATGACGTTGGACAATTGACCCGGCTGCAAGGCAAAAGCCGCGCTCTCGAACTCCGGAACAGTCACTCCGCGTTGAATAAAGCCCAGTTCCCCACCCTGATCCTTGCTGCCTGGATCGTCGGAATACTGCTTCGCCAGCGCGGCGAAATTGGCCCCGGCCTTCAGCTTCTTGAGAATATCTTCAGCCTTCTGCTTCGCTGCGGCATCGGTCTTGGCATCGGCCTTGGGTGGAACCTTGATAAGAATGTGCCGTACTTTCGCCTCCTCCGGTACCTGATATTCCTTTTGATGCTGCTGATAGTACTGCGCAATCTCCTGTTCACTCACCTGTGGCGTGCCGCCCGGCGTTTGGTTCTCCTTGAAGGCGATGTACTGCACCTTGCGTGACTCGGGAATCGCGGTCTTGTAACGCTGCGCGTTTTCTTTGAAGAAGGTTTGGAGCTCGCTGTCGGTCGGATTGATCTGCTTGCGCAAATCCTCTGAGCTGATTACCGCGTAATCGAACTTGATCTTCGCAGCCTGCTTAAGATAGGCATCGCGGACTTCCGGGTCAGAAACCGTTATTCCCGAGGTCACCGTGGTTTCGAGCCGGTTGATTGCGATTTCCTTCTTGACCTGCTTCTCAAAATCCTGGGTCGAAATATGAAAATAGGTCTGCACAAAATCGGCATACCGATCCGCGCCGATGAACTGGCCGTTGGGGAAAAGCGCTTGGGCGAAAGGTCCGGTTTGAAGAGTGTGGGCAAGATCCGCATTGCTCACCTGGAGACCCAAACGATCGGCCTCCTGCAAGAGGATTTCACGCTGGATCAGGGCCTGACCCGCCCGCGGAAGAAGATAAGGAAGAACCATATCCGGGAGCCGCTGCTGCTCAAGCATTCGTTGTGCGACTTGCTGCACCTCGGGCTGCGATATCTGGCCGGTAGCGCCAAAAACACGGCCCAGAAACCCTGGGCTGTGGACTGTGGCATAAGTATCGGAGGTAGTTCCCTCGTCGGCAAAGATACCCGGCACCAGCGTGATCACCATGGTGATACAGGCGACAGCGATAATCGCGATAAAAATAAATTTGACGATGCGATTGTCTTTCTGCAAAAAACGAATCATGAGCGCGTAGCGACCTCTTTATAAGTTTATAGCGATTTCCCTGTTGCGGGGAGCAGCGGCCGCGGAATGACGGCTACGACTCGGAGAGAAGACGCCGCAAATCTCTGCGCTTTGGTCGAGACGACAAAATATTTAAGCCCGACGGAAAAAGCCCGTCCTGTTTGGGACGGGCTTCGCGTCGGCGGTTGAGGTTTGTTGCTTCAGTTAATATCTTCTGTATCTGTAATAAGGTCCATAAGGGTAGGGATACCCGTATACATACGGATAACGATACGGGTAGGGATACGCATACGGGTACGGAGCGGCGTAAGCATAAGGAGGCGGGTACCCATAGGGCCCCGGAGGATAAGGCGCATATCCTCGCGGATATTCTCTCTGGGGCGGCGCGGAATTCTGTACCAACTCCCTGGCTTCCTGAGCGGAAACCGGCTGCAGGGTCACGGGCTGGGTCAAGTGGAAGGCCAAGACGGATTCGGGAGGGATGACGCCTCTCGGTCCTGATGTGGCAGCGGAGGCGCCTAACCCAACACCCGTTCCCGCCACAGCGCCAATCGCGGCGCCCGGGCCGCCACCGGCGACGGCTCCGATGACCGCGCCTAGAGCCGCTCCGCCGACCGTATTGCCGGCGGTGTAGCCGCCTTTGCCGGGGCCGTTCATCGACCACGTATCGCTGGCCACCGGGTAAGACTTCCCACCCAGAGTGATGCTCGAGATCTGCAGCGTGAGACCTGCGCTGCCCTTTAGTTCTCCCGGTTTCTTGACTTCCACAACATGGCCGGTTATGTCCGCTCCCCGCGGAATAGCGAGCAGGTTATGAATATAGACGCTCTGCGCAACTGTTCCCCTAAACAGGTCGCCGGGCTGTAGCTTCCTCGTATCCAAAGGCTCGCTCGTCCTCACCTGCAGGAGAGTTCCTGGGGAGAGGGTGACCGGGCCGGAGGGCAGCGAAAACTGCTCCTGACCTTGCTGTTGACCTTGGTAAGCTCCCTGATTCCCGTAAGGCTGATATGGAGCGCGCCCGGCTTGCCCTTGCGGCGGAGCTGGAATCTGGCCGTTTTGTACATCGGGCGGAGGTCCTGCGGTGCCCCATTGTCCCGGCTGAGACTGCGATTGGGGAGCGGCTTGCTCTTCTTGCTGGCTTTGCGGTTCTGGTGCTTGTTGATTCTGCGTATTCGGAGCCGCCGGCGGGGGCGGAGCCGCATCCTGCGTCTGATCCGGAATTTGCCCATTTTGCGCATCTGGCGGCGGTCCCGCCTGACCCCAGTTGGGCTGCTGATCTTGTTGAGCCTGTTGAGCATACATGGAAGGCATCCAAGCAATGGGCGCCAGCGCCAAGCCGGCGCCGATCGTCCAGGAAAGAATCCGGTGGCAATGACCATTCAATTTGTTCATATTGACCTCACCCCACACCAGCAAATCGCGGTAATTTCGCCAGCTTCAGTCCAACGCTCTCCTCGGCAGGCGTTCAAACGCGAGTTTGACACTATTTTGAACCCAGTCCGGAGCAAAAAGTTGAGCCTCTCAACGGAGAAAACTTCAGCGCTGGAATTCTTCCCGTGAAAAGCAAACTGGCACGGAAGCTCTTCGCCGTGCCGGTCTGCCACAGGTTGATGATGCTACTAGATGGGGTGACGCTACTAGAATTGGGCGCCATAGCCAAGTATCGACTGGAGCCCTCGTGCGCATAACGCTTCGACAGGCGATTTAGCCCTTTGTGGTGATGACCCGGCCCCCTAACTCGTGATAAACATTGTGACTGGACATGCCTACCGCAACGGAAAAACACCTGCACCTCAGTAAAATCGCCCCCGGCGCCGTGCAATCGGAGATCCGCGCCATGTCTGTGGAGTGCGATCGCGTTGGCGGAGTGAACCTGGCTCAAGGGGTATGCGACACGCCGCTTCCCGCCCCGGTTGAGCAAGCAGCCCTGCGCGCTATCGCCGACGGGCTCAATATTTACACCCGCGCCGACGGAATCGGCAGTCTACGGCTCGCGCTTTCCCAAAAACTGGAGCGTGATAACCACATGACCGTCGATCCCGAATCGGAGATCGTGGTCACGTCCGGAGCCACTGGAGCGATGTATGCCTCCTGTCTGGCGCTCTTCGACGCCGGCGACGAGGTTCTTATCTTCGAGCCGTTCTATGGCTATCACGTCAACACCCTGAATTCCCTGGGTGTAAAGCCCGTTATCGTTCCGCTGTCCGGCTCCAATTGGGAGATCGACTGGGCTGAGCTGCGTGCTTCCATCTCGCCGCGCACCCGGGGAATCATCCTTAATACCCCTAGTAACCCCTGCGGAAAAGTGTTAGGGCAGGCAGAACTGGAGGGACTGGCCGAGCTTGCGCTCGAACACGATCTTTTCGTTTTATCCGATGAGATCTACGAGTACTTCGTCTTTGACGGGGCTCGCCACATCAGCCTGGCTACCCTTCCGGGCATGGCTGAGCGCACCATCACCATCTCCGGACTTTCGAAGACTTTCAGTATGACCGGGTGGCGCATTGGATATCTGGCCGCCAGCAGCAAATGGACACCTTCCATCAGCTATTTCCACGATCTCGTCTATGTATGCAGTCCGTCACCCTTTCAGTACGCTGCGGCGGCTGGACTGCGCGAACTTCCGGCGAGCTTCTATCAAGGACTCTCCGGGGAATATTGCCTGAAACGCGACAAGATGTGTCAGGCACTCACCGACGCCGGCCTGACTCCCGCAATTCCGAGCGGGGCATATTACGTACTCGCCGATGGAAGCAAGCTGGAAGGGAAGGACGCCAAAGAGAAGGCCCGCGTTCTCCTCCGCGCCACGGGTGTGGCCGCGGTTGCCGGCTCGGCTTTTTATGGCGCGGGCGGCGGTGAGAATCTGCTGCGCTTCTGCTTCGCTAAAAAGGAAGCGGATCTGGAACGGGCCTGTACCGCATTGCGGGGGTTACGACTCTAAGGAGTGCTCCGGCGGTTTCGCATGGTCTTTCAATTTCGCTACGCTTCGCTTCCGTCGGGATAATTCAGAAGGTAAGGATCTTGAGCGTCCGAATCTGTCTCTATCCGTAACAGAAAGTTGTTATCTGCGGTTGTACTTCAATCCCGCTCCTCAATCCAGCTTAAAGCTTGCTCCAGCCCTACGCCCCGCGATGCCTTGAGGAGCACGGCATCGCCTTCCCCAATCTCCTCTCTGAGCCACTCGCCGGCCTGCTGTGGCGCGGAGACGAACATGGCCAGCGCACCAGCTTGCCGGGCGCCATCGACGATGTGCTGTGCGTTTCCCCGGACGCCAAGGACCAAGTCAATGCCCTTTGCGGCAGCAAACTGACCGCATTCCGTATGTATCCGGGCGGATTCCAAACCCAGTTCAAGCATCTCCCCGGCCACCAGAATGCGTCTTTTGGCCGGCATCGACGCCAAGGTTTCGATCATTGCCCTGAGAGCTTCGGGATTCGAGTTGTAGCAATCATTAATTACCGTAGCTCCGCGGAACTGCAGCAGCTCGCCGCGTTTGTCGGCCGGCCGCAGCCGGCCGATGGCGGCGACGCATTCATCCAACGGAATCTCCGCCTCTAAACCGACGGCAATTGCCGCCATGGCATTAACAATATTGTGACGGCCTAGCAGACCGGTAATGGCGGTCGCCCGCCGTGTTCCGGCGTTGACTTCGAAGCGGGCGCCTCGCGAACCTAGCTCTTCAATTTTGCCTGCCTGCGGGTCGGCACAGGGACCGCTTCCAAAATAGACTACGCGTCCACGAAAATTACGCCCAAATTGCGAAACATAGGGATCGTCGCAATTGAGGAATGCGACGCCGTGTCCTGGCAGGCTCTGCACCAGCTCATACTTCGCGCGCGCAACGCCTGCAGAACCATCCGGAAAATTTTGGCCATGCGCGCTGCCTACATTGGTGACCACTCCCCAGTCAGGATTCGCGATGCGGGCCAGAGCGGCTATCTCACCTGCATGGGACATACCCAATTCAATTACCGCAATCTCATGCGCCGGCTCCAGTTTGAGCAACTGTAATGGCAAGCCGAAGGCATTGTTCAGATTGCCTTTGGACTTCAGCACAGTAAAGCGTGTTCCAAGGACTTCGGCCACTGCTTCTTTCGTAGTGGTCTTGCCGGCGCTTCCGGTGATACCGATGACCCGTTTATTCCAGCGTCGCCGGACCGTGGTGGCTAACATCTGCAACGCTTCAAGCGGATCATCTGCCATCAGCAAAGTGTGGGAGCGTGCGATTTCGAGAAATTGGGCTGCTTTGTTGCGGGCAATCACCGCCCCGCGGGCTCCTCGCTCCAAAGCCATAGGAACAAAGTCGTGAGCATCGTATCGTTCCCCGCGAATGGCAAAAAAAAGGTCGCCCGGCTGCAACGTCCGGCTATCGATCGAATAGCCAGTCGCCGGCTGATCGGGCAAATCGCCGCTCCACGACCGTAGGCCAGCCCCGGTCCAGCTCGCAATGTCCCGCAGCTCGAGCTTCATTTGGTTCCAACTATGCTTTCCAGAATCTCTCGCGCGATGGCCGCGTCATCAAAAGGTACCACCCGATCACGTAGAACTTGCGTCTTTTCATGTCCCTTGCCCGCCAGAAGTACAAGATCTCCTGGGCGCGCTTCTGCAATGGCCAAACGGATCGCTCGCCCGCGGTCTGGCTCGATCAGAACCTCCGCGCGGACTTCCCGAAGGCCGGGAAGCACATCCTTGAGAATCGCTTCCGGTTGCTCGTTCCTGGGATTATCGGAAGTCAGCACCACCAGGTCGCTCGCGAGGCCGGCAGCCCGGCCCATAAGCGGCCGCTTGGCTCGGTCGCGATCTCCCCCACAGCCAAATAAAGTAATCACCCGGCCACCTCTGGGCCTAACGAAATCTCGCGCCGCTGCAAGGACATTTTTGAGCGCATCGTCAGTATGCGCGTAATCGACGATGACGGCGAAATCCTGCCCGCAAGCAATGCTCTGAAATCGTCCTGGAATGCTGCTGAGAGAAGCGGCGCCCTGGGCGGCCTGATCGAGCGTCAGGCCTCGGCTGACTGCGGCCGCGCTGGCAGCGAGCACGTTATAGACATTCACTCGCCCGGTCAGAGGCGTGTCGATGCGCACCTCTCCATGAGGACTCACCATGGTAAAGCGCATCCCTGACGCTCCCATTTCGAGATCCCTAATAAAGAAATCCCCATCGCTCATTCCGTAAGTGACGATTGAGCCAGGGCCTGCGGAGGACACGGCATTGCTCAACCTTCGTCCATACTCGTCATCCTGATTGAGAACCGATACTCTCGGCGCCGGGCCTTGCGAGCCATCGAACAGCTTTCTCTTAGCTGAAAAATATCTATCCATCGCGCCGTGATAATCGAGATGATCGCGGGTCAAATTCGTGAAGATGGCGACGTCGAAGCTCAAACCGGAAACCCGGCCCTGGTCCAGCGCGTGCGAGGAGACTTCCATCACCCCTTCGGTCGCGCCCGCATCGGCGCCTTCACGAAACAGTTCCAACAAGTCACGCGATTCCGGTGTGGTGTGGAGCGAAGACTCTGACTGCGCCCGCGACATGGTACTCGATGGTACCCACCAGCACGGTAAGGCGCCCCTGCCGGCGCAACATCGCCTCCAGCAAGAACGCTGTCGTAGTCTTGCCATTGGTGCCGGTCACGCCACTAAGCTTGAGTTCCCGTTCGGGATGCCCAAAGAAGTTCGCCGAGACCGCAGCTAGAGCGGCGCGGCCATGTGGCACTTGGACTATGCCGATTTCCGGATACTCGCGCGCAGCCAGATCAAATGCGCTGGCGGAATCGGTAAGGATGGCAGATGTTCCCTGCGCCGCCGCCTGAGAAATGTAGCGGTTACCATCGTTGGCGCCCCCCTGCATTGCGACGAACAACGATCCTTTCCCTACCCGGCGGGAATCGTACTCTACGCCGCGCACAGCGAGGCTTGGCCCTACGCGGCGGATGATCTCGACTCCCCGCAAAAGAACTTCAAGCTCCACTCTGCCCTCTCGCTATTAGAGCATTATCAGAGTTATTTTGATGGGGCTATACAGTCTGCGGAAAAGCAGCTTTGTGCCTGGTGAGAAATTAATAATCCAGAAAATAATTCTAACGGCTGAACCGGACAACGATCCCGGTCCCCGGCGGCACCATCGTTCCGGGCGCGGGAACCTGTTCTTTGGCCGTGCCGCTGCCCAACACACGCAGGCTCAGTCCAGCCGTACCAGCCGATTCGACTGCTTGGCGCACCGACTCGCCAACTAGAACCGGGACTGCTACCTGTTGCCGGGCATCGACCACAATCGTACCGCGGGGCTGCGAAACTTGGGCCTGATCCGCCATGTTTGGAGGCTCTGGTGCAGGCAGAGATGGAGATGGAGCACTCTTGGCCGGCGCTAGCGCCGCTCTGTTGGCCTGAACGGCAGAGGTGGCGATCTCTCCGTGCTTGCTGCGGCATCCCCGGCTGCAAATCATTGGCGGAGGAGGGGGCTAATTGCTGCCCGTTAACCTGGGTCCGCAGCGGATCGTCCGCCGGCAGCTCGTTCACCGCATCGAAGAGTGCGTTCAGGTCGCCGGTTTGCTCTGGCGGCGCCTCTTTTTCGTCCTCTACTTTTGCCAGCTCCATTTGTGTCTTCAGCGGCTGATCGTGAGGCACTCCAAGATACTCCAGCACTTGCTGCGCGACTTGTTGAAAGACCGGGGCGGACGCGGCGTGACCATGATGATCGCCTTTGGGAGAATCGATCACCACCGCCACGGAAATTGCGGGATTATTGACCGGCGCGAACCCCACAAAAGACGCAACGTAGTTGGTTTTGGAATAGCGATGCGTGGCCACATCGATCTTCTGCGCCGTGCCTGTTTTGCCGCCGGCGGAGTAGCCATTCAACTGGGCAGTCGTCCCCGTGCCGTGAAGCACCACATCCTCCATCAACTGGCGCATTACAGCGGCAGTCGTAGTGGAAATTACGCGGTGCGCGCCGGCAGGCAGAGGATCGGGTAGCTCTTGTCCGGGATGAAATGCAGCCGGCATCAGTTTGCCGTCCGCCGGCGTCTCCCGCGTGCGTTTCATAACAATGTGCGGCGGCAAATAGACGCCTCCATCGGCGATGGTAGAGGCCATGGTGATGAGTTGTATCGGGGTAACAGCGATTTCCTGACCGATGGCGATGGAACCGATGCTCGACCCCGACCAGCGGCGCGGCGGCCGGAGCAACCCACGGGTCTCCGCCGGCAGCTCAATGCCGCTGCGAGATCCGAAACCATAGTCGAGGATGTATCTGTAGAAGGTGTTAGAGCCCATTCGCAACGCCAATTTGACCGCGGCCACATCGCTCGACTTCTCTAATGCCTGGGTGGTCGTCAGCAGACCGTTCCAGTGGTCGTCGTGAATAATTCTTCCCGCCAGCTCGATCTTTCCGCCTTGGCAATCGATAACCTCATTGGGATTAGTGACCCTCTGGTCAAGCGCAGCCGAATAGGTCACCAGCTTGAAAGTCGAACCCGGCTCATACACATCGCTGACAGCGTGATTTCGAAGCAGACCGGCGGTGGCATGGCGAAAGTCGTTGGGGTTGAAAGTCGGACGGATCGCCAGGGCAAGAATCTGTCCTGTGTTCGGATCCTGAACGACTACCGTGCCGCTGAGAGCGTGCGTGCGTGCGAGCGCATCGTCAAGAGCGCGTTCAGCGATAAATTGAATGTTCTCATCGATCGTCAAGACGAGGTTTTCGCCTGGCTCAGGATCGCGTTCCTCACTCCCCATGACATGGCGCCGCGCATCAAGCGCGGTAAGCATCCTTCCAGGAACACCGTGCAGATCATGGTCGAAACGGCGCTCCATGCCTCCCAGGCCGGTATCGTCCGTGCCGACATAGCCCAGCACCTGCGCCGCCAATTGGCTGTTGGGGTAAAAGCGCTTGAATTCTTTCTGGAAGTAGATACCTTTGAGGTTGAGGGCTCTTCACCCGCGCGGTTTCCGCAGGGTCCAGTTTGCGCGCAACCCAGGCAAAGTTTCTTGAAGCATTGAGGCGCGCGGCAATCTGCGGCGCGGAGGTAAACCTGTCGGTGGGATCGGTATGCACCACCTTCGCCAGGGTGGATGCAGCTGCCTGATACTTGGCGCGGGCATCGGGATCCTGCTTCTCCGCGATCTCCGACGGCACGGCATATACCGATTCCGCCAGCACTGTCATGGCCAACTCGTGCAGATCCCGATCGTAGAGAACGCCTCGCCGCGGCGCCACTTCAAAGGTACGTTGCTGCTGTTTGTCCGCGCGCTCGACGAATTCAGAGTGGCGCAAGACCTGCAGCCAAACCAGGCGGCAGCAGATCGCTGCGATCCAGAAAAGGAAGAAGAATGTAATGTGCAGGAAGCGCAGGCGGCGTGGAGTGACAGGAACCAAGGCGCGCGCTGCCGGCGACTCCCGCCGGATGGCGGATGAACCGGGCTGCGCTTGCCGGGAAGGTAACAACATCTGGTTCAATTGTTTTGGCCCCGCACTACTATCGCAAATCGGGCAGGACTGGCCTTGCTTCGGCCAAGGCCGGAGCGTCTTTATCGAAGACCGAATCGGGACGAACGACCTGACCGGGCTGCGGTGAATTCAACCCCAGCTTGCGCGCTACCCGGTCGATCCGTCCAGGATCGCATAGCTGGGCTTCGCTGAGCCGTAGCTGCCGGTTTTGCTCCTCGAGCGAATCTCGCTGTTGCTTCGCCGCTTCCACCCGATATCCATACTCAATAGCGCTGAAGTGCTGCCATCCATAAGCCATCAGGAACAAAAAGAGCACCGTCATGGCCGCGGTAAAGATGCGCATCTCCCGGATGCGGACGGGGTCGTCTGTCTTTACCAAGCGCGTATTGTCCAGATGCTTGGTGAAAAAGGCCTCTGGCGTCGGGCCCCGTCTCGCCCGCTGCTGCGCAGCCAGCAAGGAGAGATTGCGCTCCGCTATTTGGCCGGCATTCCTATCGAATCCCAGATGCATTGTCTGCGCCGCAAGTATCTGTGTCGCCATCTTATTTCCTTCCGTCCCGCAATTCTGTCTTCTCTAAATCTGTTTCGCCGTTCTCTCGGCGGCGCGCAATTTCGCGCTACGCGCTCTCGGGTTGCGATCCGTTTCATCCTGCGCAGCCGTCACCGGCTTGCGCGTGAGCACTTCAAAAATCTCCTTGCGGGCGCCTTCCCGCAACGCGTCTTTTGCCAGCCGGTCTTCCAAAGAGTGAAAGCTGATCACCACCAGCCTTCCTCCGGGCCTCAATAGCTTGGCCGATGCCGTCAGCAAAGCATTGATCTCGTCCAGTTCGGCGTTGACGTAGATTCGGAGAGCCTGAAAGATCCTGGTCGCCGGATGGATCTGGTGGCGGCCCCGATCCGGCTTCATCGCCGGGGCGGCAGCCGAAATGACTCTGGCTAATTGCGCCGTCGTCCTGATCGGCCGCGCCCTGACAATGGCTCTGGCAAATCTCCGCGACCTCCTTTCCTCTCCGAATTCGTAAATCAGGTTGGCAAGATCGCTTTCGTCAGCCTGATTTACCACTTGTTCGGCAGTCATCCCTCGGCGCGGGTCGGCCCGCATATCGAGAGGTCCATCTGCCTGAAAACTGAATCCCCTGCGCGCATCGTCCAACTGCAGCGAACTCATGCCGAAATCCGCCAGCAAGCCATCCAGGCTTGCTTCTTCCACTCTCCTGCTCAACGCGGAAAACTCTTCTCCGTGGAGCGCTAACCCCGGCATCTCGCTGCCCAGTTCCTGGGCCAATCTATCGAGCTCGATACGCGCCAGCTCGAGCGCTTCCGGATCACGGTCAAAGGCGATCAACCGGCCTTGGCCGCCCAATTGCCGGGCGATTGCCTGTGCGTGACCCGCCAGTCCGAGCGTGGCATCCACATAAGTGCCACCCGCCCGCACATTCAAATATCGAATCGCTTCTTGTAAAAGAACTGGCACATGCCGCTGGTTCTCGCGCTTCATGTGCTCCCCCTCGGGGGCCTTTGCCGGCTACGGTTGTCCCGGCAATGACAGCTATAGACCGAGACTTTCCAGTTCCTTGGCATCCTCTACGGTCAACTGATTGCTATCCACGCGCGCTTCGTAAGCGCCTCTATTCGACACGCGCAAGAACGTCAGTTCTCCTACCACTGTTACGTCCCCTGCCACCAGGTCTGCCTTTTCCCGAAGAATTTGCGGCAGCAGCAGCCGTCCCTGGGCGTCCATCTCCGCCGTCTGGCCGTAGTAGTTGACCTGGTCCATAAATTTCTTTTTCGCCGGGTTGAAGCTGGAGATGCCGGCCAGCTTTTCCTCGATCTTTTCCCACTCCGGCATCGGGTAGATCTCAGCGTCCCGTCCATCCCGGCTGGTGATGAAGAACTGCATGTTGTACTTCTCGTCAATCAGACGCTTGAATTCCGCAGGCATTTTGAGCCGGCCCTTATCGTCTACGCGAGTTGGGTGGTTGCCGCGAAACATTGTGTAACTGCTTTCTTTTCTGCCCTATGCATTTTGGATCCGGGGATCCGGGGTCAAGCCAGTCTTTCGAGTCAGAGTCTCCCTCAATGCGTCTAGTTCTGGAACAGACAGCGCAGCAGGGTAAACATTGTCACGCCGTACACCAGTGAAATAGCCGTGCATTGGAATCTGGCTCTCATCGTGCTCTTCCCCTTTCTTGGCCCACTTTGCCATACATTACCAGCTTTAGATCTGGATTTTGGCCCACTTTTGACCAAAATTCTCCACAATCTTAACGGAATGAGGCGACCTGTCAAAGGCCAAATTTGAGCGGCGGAGAGAGTTCGAGAAATAGCGCCGGGAAAGCGCAATATGATGGGTAGAGGAGTGTCTACTTACCTACATATAGTGTTAAGGAAGTAGATTCCGGGGACCGCACGCGCCCTTGTCGAAGCTCCGGAATTGAGCTACGCACGGTTCCAGCTTGCATCTGTCCTGGTGGGAGCCGCAGCAGGGTCCCAGACAAAATAATACTTTGGTGTTAGATCCAGTAGTCCCTAAAGTTCGATGCTTTTTCTCTCAGGGTAATCCGTTAGTTACCTGTTCACGCTTACTGCGGGATCCTGCCGCTCCCTGATTCGCTCCCTTACCACGAAGGCAAGATAAATGACGACGACGGCATTCACCAGGATGAGCAGGATTTTCAAGAGGGTTATGTGACGGACGATTTCATAGAACTCCCAGGGCATAAACGAGGCGGTCAAAATAAGAGTGAAATATTCCGCCCAAATCTTTTCCAGCACCAAGCCTGCGCCCTCAATAATGTCCAGGCCTGCATACAGGAAAAGGGCAAAACTGATTTGCTTGAGCCGGTGCGGGCTCAGCCGGGCCGAGTCTTCCAGCAGAATGTTCACCAGGTGATTCTCCGGATCGAATCGCAGCGCCGTTGCCAGGTGGAGAAGAAGATCACCGATATCCTTGTGCAGCAGCTTGATCACGCCAAAGCCCATGGAAACGAATAGGGCCGCTTTTAAGAGCTTGAGTATGCCTATTGCGATAAGCCACTGGTTGCGGTTTGGGTGAGAAGCTTTCGTCAAATCCTATTCGTCATTCATCGCGGCTGATGCGCGTTCTATGTTGCTGTGGGTACGGTGGCCTTTGGATTTCCATCGGGACCATCAAGCACGCTGGCTCTGCAAAGCCGGCTTTATATGCTAGCGCGCGATGAGCCGGCGGCGCTCGCACTGTTGCAGGTAGGGCGCCAACTTCTCGAGCGCTGATTCCACGCTGATTCCGTACTTAGCGCGCAATTGATCTTGCTTTCCGTGTTCAACAAAACGATCCGGCCACCCGATGCGGACCACCGGCACATCTAATTGCATGTCGCTGAGAGCCTCAAGCACCGCGCTGCCAAAGCCTCCCATCAGAACATGATCCTCCAGTGTGACTACGACGCCGGCACGGCGTGCATAGGCGGCCAGCAGATCAAGATCGAGCGGCTTAACGAATCGCGGGTTGATGACCGCAGCCTGGAATCCCTGCTGTTTGAGAAGCAGGGCCAATTCCCGCGCCATAGGAAGCAGGGCGCCTAACCCGAAAATCGCGATCTCATCTCCATCCTCAATTACTTCCGCCTTCCCGATAGCCAAGGCCTCAGGCCGCGGCTTTAGCGGGGCGCCTGGCCCAATTCCCCGGGGGTAGCGAACGGCGCTGGGACCATCATGGAGCATGGCCGTGTAGAGCATGTCGGCAAGTTCGTCCTCATCTTTGGGCGCCATGTGGATGATGTTGGGAAGGCCGCGCAAGTAACTGATGTCAAACAGACCGTGGTGCGTGGGACCATCGTCCCCGGAGAGTCCCGCACGATCCATGCAGAAGACCACCGGCAGGTTTTGCAGACAGACATCGTGCACGACGGGATCGAACGCACGCTGCAAAAAAGTCGAGTAGATGGCGCAGAAGGGCTTAAAGCCCATGGATGCCAGTCCGGCCGCGAAAATGACGCCGTGCTCTTCGGCAATGCCAACGTCGAAATATTTCGTGGGATGATGGGGACGAAAGAGGTCAAGTGCGGTTCCGTTGGGCATCGCGGCAGTGATGGCTACCACATTGCTGTTCTCGTCGGCGAGCTTGACCAATGTCTCGGCGAAAACCTCCGAGTATGTATGCTGGCCTACCGGCTTGGTTTCACCGGTCTCCGGATCGTAGGGTCCCAAGCCATGAAACTTCTTCTGTTTATCGAGCGCCGGCTGGAAGCCGCGGCCCTTCTGCGTGATTGCATGCAGCAGGACAGGCCGATCCTGAGTCTTCAAGAACTGGAATGTCTCGATGAGAAGACCGATATTATGTCCGTCCAGCGGACCGTAATAGGTGAGCCCGAATTCCTCAAAGAGCATGGACGGCCAAAGCATACCTTTGGCAGCTTCCTCCGCCTTGCGCACCATATGCCGCGCAGTCTTGCCTCCCAGCTTTTCCAGCAGCCGCGCCGCGCTGTCGTGCAAGTTGGTGTAGCGCTCATTGGTGACGATTTTGTGCAGGTAGTTGGCGATCGCGCCCACGTTGCGATCGATAGACCATTCGTTGTCATTCAGAACCACAATAAACCGCTTGGTCTGCTCGGCAATGTTATTCAGAGCTTCAAAGCTGATGCCATTGGTAAAAGCCGCGTCGCCAGCAAAGGCCAGGACGTGATTCCTGGCGCCGGTTAAGTCGCGGGCCACAGCCATGCCCAGAGCAGCCGAGAGTGCTGTTCCCGCGTGGCCGGCGCCGTAACAGTCATGTTCGCTCTCGCTGCGCAGCATAAAGCCATTCAGACCTCCCGGCTGGCGCATGGTGCCGATGCGCGGCCGCCGGCCGGTAAGAAGCTTGTGGACATAGGTTTGATGACTCACATCGAAGATGAACTTGTCATCGGGCGTGTCGAAAACGAAGTGCATTGCGAGTGTAAGTTCCACCACTCCAAGGTTTGGACCGAGGTGGCCGCCGGTTTTTGCCAACACCAGAATCAAATGGTCCCGGATCTCCTGCGCAAGAGATTCCAATTGCCGGATGGTCAGCTTTTTGATATCCGCCGGCGAATCGATTGTGTCAAGCAATTTCCCCATGTTTTCCCGTCGCACCCGCTTGAGAGCGACCTCCGGAGCCATTCAGCTCATCTGACGCCTTCCCCCATCAAAAAAGACCCCATGCGGGGCCTGCGGGTGAATTTGAGGTCTTACGCTGGTTATTTAAGTATAGCAAGTGCTGCGTCGAATATACCCAACGCCTCGATTCAATAAGTCCTGACGAGTGCTTGCGAAACTGACTCCTTGTCCCAAATTCAGGAGAATTGTTCTAGCATCTTTCAAAGGGGATTTCTTCCGTGAGATCACGCTATTCTCAATTGCTGCTCCCCGTTGCCTGCTTTTTCGCCTCTCTTCACGCCTCCGCGCAGCTTCCTTTGAACCCGTCCGCCAATCCGGCCGCTCCGCCGGCCAATGCGCTTAGCGACCCCTCGCTCTCACCCGGAACCGCATTTCTGTTCAAGCTGGAAGCTCAGTTCGCCAAGGCCACCGCGGAGGGCGGCGGCAGCGCTTTTGCCTCATTCTTCGCCGAGGATGCAGTGACACTGGCAAATGGCAAAGCTCCTGTGATCGGCTTATCCGCCATTCAAAAAAATGCTACGTGGTCACCCAAACAGTATCAGCTTACGTGGACGCCGGATGGCGGCCGAATGAGCTCAGCGGGTGATATGGGTTTTACTTGGGGACATTACGATGGGCATTCAACGGATGCTAATGGAAGCGCCATCGTAACCAGCGGGCGTTACTTCACTGTCTGGAAAAGGCAACCGGATGGGTCATGGAAGGTCGAGCTGGACGCTAGTAACAACGAACCGGCAAATTCAGGTGACTGTTGTCGCCTTCCTTGAACAAGTTCTCAGGTAATTTGCGGTCCGTCTCAGGTTAGGATGTACCTACCGCTCCAGCCCGTGAGCGGATGGTACCCTTCCCCCAATTGCATATTCTTTGCTGAGGATATTCTTCAGCTCGTTCCAAATGGAACGTAACCCCTTATAGGGATCGAGAGAAAACCAATGCCCAGTGGTACTGCTGCTACCGTGATGCACCGGCACGAGGCAGAGCGTGTCAAAGCCCTGCTCGAATACGAGATTCTCGATACTCTTCCCGATCCCGCCTTTGATGAAATCACGCGCCTGGCCGCCTCCATCTGCGGAGCGCCATATGCCTTTATCGGCTTTGTCGACTGGTCGCGAGTTTGGCTCAAGTCCAGCATCGGATTTTCCAATCGGCAAATACCGCGCACTCGATCAGCATGCCAATTTGTCGTACTCGACGCCCGGCCATCGCTAATCGGCGACACTGCGGCGGATCACCGCTTCCTCTCCAACGGTCTTGAGCTCTCGCGCGATCTATATTGCCGCTCTTATGCGGCAGCCCCGCTGCTGGTTGCCTCAGGCGCGGTTATCGGTACGCTGGCTGTCTGTTCGACTGAACCGCATGCCTTCGGCCGCGCCACTCTGGAAAATTTGCAGCTTCTCGCCCGGCTGGTGGTGACTCGTCTGGATCTTTACGCTAAGAACAGCCAGCAGGAACGAGTTCTTCGCTCGCGGCAGCGAGTCGAGCAGGCATTGACTATCGAGCGGAATTTTGTCTCCGCAGTCCTGGACACAGTCAGCGCACTGGTTCTGGTGCTCGATTCCGCTGGGCGCGTGGTGCGCTTCAACCGGGCCGGCGAAAGCGCCTCCGGCTACACGTTTTCCGAACTGGCGGGACACCCGCTCCCCCCGGAGCTTTTTCCATTGGAGGAACGGGATCGCGCGATCATGGCCTTTGAGCGGGCGCGTTCGGGCAAGCTGGATACAAACCTGGAGATCAACTGGCGTTCCAAGCAGGGGCGTTTACACCGCATCTCGTGGACAACCACCTCTCTCACCGACTCCCGGGGCGAAGCTAGCTTCATCATCATGACCGGAGTGGACGTGACCGGTCAGCTTGAGGCGGAAGAGGCACTGCGGGCCAGCGAAACCCGTTATCGCCAGTTGGTCGAAGGGAGCTTAGGCGTCGTGTGTACGCACGACCTTAATGGCAATATATTGTCGATCAACCCCCATACTGGCGCCATTCTCGGCTATCGTCCGGAAGAAATGATCGGCACTCCGTTGCGCAGCTACATCGATGATGCGCATTTGGCCCAGTATGACGAATACCTGGAGTCAATACGACAGGAATCGGAGCATCGGGGACTCTTCTATTTCAAGCGGCGGGATGGCGGCACAGCGATCGTCGCCTATCGCAATAAAGTATTGCAATTGCCCGGAGCCGAGCCTTTTGCGCTCAGCCATGGCATCGATATTACCGAGCAGACACAGGCTCAAGAGGAACTCCAAGCGTTGATGCGCCAGCATGAGTCCATTCTTGAGTCGGTTGGCGACGGCATCTGCGGCGTAGATATTGAGGGGCGGCTTAGCTTTGTGAATCGCAGCGCCGCCAAGCTCTTCGGTTACACGCCGGAGGAAATGCGGGGGAAGGATATGCACCGGCTGGTGCATCACTCCTATAAGGATGGTTTGCCTTATCCGGTCGAGCATTGTCCTATCTTCTGCAGCCTGACCGGTGAAAACCCTCTAGCTGTCAACGACGATATCTTCTGGCGCAAGGACGGGACTTGGTTCCCCGTCGAATATGTCGTTTGCCCGCTGGTCTACGCAGACCGGTTTCAGGGAACGGTCGTTGCATTTCAGGACGTCACGGAACGGCGGCGCCTGGAACGCATGAAAGACGAATTCATCTCGACCGTAAGCCACGAGCTTCGCACGCCACTGACCTCCCTGCGGGCGGCTCTGGGACTTGTCACGGGCGGGGCCTTGGAGAAGCGTCCGGAAAGGGTTCCGCAAATGCTCGACATTGCCTTGGGCAACTGCGACCGTCTGGTTCGCTTGGTCAATGACATTCTGGATTTTGAGCGTATTGGCAATGGCAGCTTGCCGCTGAACCGAAGCGATTGGAATACGGTCGAGCTGTTGCGGCGGGCATCGGAGCTTGAGGAAGGGGCCGCCTTGCAATCCGGCGTTATCTTCCATATCGATGCTCAATCGGCGGATGTTTGGGTGGACGGAGAACGCATCCTGCAAACAATTCGCGGGCTGATCCAGAATGCAATTAAGTTTTCTGACCAAGGCGGGGAGATCCGGCTGGGGGCTGCCGTGCGCAGCGAAACCGAGGTTACCTTCACCATTCAGGACCAGGGCTGCGGTATTTCGCCGGAAAACCTGGATATAATCTTCGAACGCTTTCACCAGGGGGATGGGTCGGACTCCCGCTCCTCCGGCGGCACAGGTCTGGGGCTGGCAATCTGCCGCAGCATTGTCCAGCAGCATGGCGGCCGGATTTGGGCAGAAAGCGCTCCGGGCCACGGGAGCACTTTCTACTTCACGGTCGCGCGCTCCAGGAGCCTGATAGATTCCCCGCCGGAGATCCAGTCTCAGGATTAGATTAGGTAGGTTTGGTTTTTCTCAGGGTGCGGGAAGACGATTCTCTATCTGTTTACGAGTGTTTATGACTTCGGTGGATCGGCCTACCTTAAATTCTCGTTCGGCCAAGCTGAATTGCTGCTACAAGGGACCGTAAAACCGCGCGGATGAAAGGGCAGTGATTGACAGGATTATACTTTCGCGTGTACGGTAATCCGGCAAGCAAGAGACCGATCTCTGAAACCCTCGGCCGGAAAACGCAATCGACGCGCTGACCCATGGCGCGCCTGGCTTCGGGACCGTCACCTCGATTCGAGCGAATTCCCAGCGCGAGATGGAGGTTGGAGCCAGACTCGCGTTCTGAACCGGCCGTGGAAATGGTGGAAGAGGCGCGAGTTTACAAAACATTGGCGCCTTTCGACTTTGAGATTCGCAGCTTTGTGAGGCGATCTCATTCTGACGGCACTCTACCATTCGGCGACATTCCAATACGCCTGCTGCGTAGGTTTTATCGTGACCTCGATACCGTTTTCCTTCGCCGACCACGCTAGCTGATCGAGTTGCCTGTTACTGTGTGGCCGAACATCAACCAACCTTATCAACTTCGGAGATGTCCGGTCATATAGTCGCAGCAAACCGGGCTTCTCACTCTTGAATAGAAGCCGTTTGGTGGTCAATATGTCTTCACCGTCGGAAAGAACATATACATAGGATCCATCCGGCCCGCTAAGGATCTTCTTGCCCTGCCAGGAAATGGACTCCAGGGAGATCGCCGCAAAGCATCTCTGATCATTGAAATGCAAGAGCGAGTAGCTGTTAGCTCCATCCATACCCTTCAAAGTAACCTTCACCTGACCTCGGTCAGTGGTCACGATTCGATCATTTGTATCGAAGTTCCTGAACTGGAAGGAACGCAATAGAACTGCGATATCCCGGAATACCTGCCCGGCCGGTTTCAAGGTTCCGTCGTCATGTGTCTGACAACCCAGCCGGTCATCCCAAGATTCCATCCGAAACTCAGGATCGTGTTCGTAGGAATCCTGCCAAAGGCGCATCTGGCGAGTCCAGGACCAGGGAGCAAAGCCGGCGAGGCCGCTGCGCACAGAGGCGAGCATGCCTTCTCGCATATCTTCAGCTTGAATCAGTTCACTTGTTAAATCCTCCAGGTGATCAAGATAGACCTCCTGCGCCATGGACGGTTTCTCCTCGGCGTTTACCACGTCCCTGATCTTATGCGATTGAACGTGCAATCCAAGGAAATCCACGGAGGCTCCCAAGCTTCTCGCCAGAGCCGCCGCCTACGGTAATCAGACGTCGATCTCCCGAATCAATGAGCGTCTGCCTGAGCCCGTCGGTCCATTGCTTCAGGAGCGGAAGCGGTACCCCGGGTTCGTTCCAGAGATCCCAGGCAATCCCCGGAACGGCTTTGTACCTGTTGTTCACTGCCCGAAAGAATTGCTTCCCGACGGCACGCTTCTCCTCCGAAACAACCACCTCGAGGAGAGGAAACCACCCGCGGGGATCTCCCATCTCCTCGGGAACCAATGTGAACAAGTCGCCACCATAAATGATGCCGTGCTTCTGACACAGATAGATAAAGACGTCCAGCATGCGCCAGGTGTGCTCATCCGGAATCGGAGTGTCAAGGGTCTGCAAGGTGTCAAAATACGGCAGGATGCGCTGGTGCTGAAACTCGAGATAATCCTTAAACCATTTCAGATGGTGGTAGTGCGGCCGAATGTAGCTGACGCCACACTCGCGCATGCGCCGTAAATCCGTACAAATTCGGCTAACATCGGGACGAAACCACATGATCTCGCCACGCGTGGACTCATAATAATTGGTGCCCGGCAGAAAGGATTCACCGTCTCCCTTGCGAAAGTAAGCGCCCTCCGCTGAAATTGCCGGCCCCTGCCTGACTACCTCTTCCTTCCAGACCACAAACCCATTCTGTCCCCGCGAGACAGACTGCCCATTTCGGATGACGCTGACTGTCACTGTATATTCATCACCGTCAAATGCAGCAGGGTTCCATTTCCATTCCTTCGACGACCGCTGACCGTGAGGAAATTGCACCGTTTCACGATGCGTATCGACAATCGTGTCTCCATGCTTAATTTCGACAACGACATCGCCAGTCGTTTCCTGCGGCTCGAATGAGACTAGTTCTGCACGAACCGTCACACTTTCTCCCTCGCGATAACAGGCGTAGTCCGTCGTCACCTCTTTGACAATGATCCGGTTGGACAGGAGAGAAAGAATGTCTTCCATCAGGGGCCGAAAGAAGGTGGAGCCTGGCGTGAGGGGGTGTGGTTCATCCGCGTTGTACGTAAGGTGCAAACGTCTGCTTCCGTCCTCAAAACCTTGTACCAAAACTCCGTTTGTGGCTAAAACCTGTCCATACCCATCCTCTCCCCAAAATAGCGGTGTGACACTTCGCGCTGGATAACGCTCGGGAAAGACATTCCCGTGATATGGACTTGGTACCGGGTCATGCGAGCTGTTGTTTACAATCACGCCTAATTGTGCGCCTGGCTGCACGAACCTGTCCGGAAGGCCGGGAAGGAAGCTTCGATCAACCCCGGTAGTTGGAGGGCGGTAGGGGTGTACGTAATATTTGTAGCCCAAAGGAGCAACCCATCGTCTATAAATGTCAGCATTCAGACTGATCCGATCCGGTTTTTGCCCTGACGGGGGTTTACCGTCATCGCTCACCGGATTGCCGAAGGGAACACCTCCGGTTGTCAATAGAGCACCGCCCCGCTTGAGAAATCCGAGTACGGTATCGCCCGTATAAATTGGAAATGCATCCATCGGATACAACGGGCCATAGGGATACACCAGGATATCCAGATGGCTGCGGAAGAGAATCGAAAAGGAGCGAATCTGGTATTTGTTGAGCGCGACGATCTGAACATCTGGTTTGGCGCCCCAGGTTTCACGAAATGACTCAATACTTAACATCTTAGGAATCTGTTGCCCGGAAAAAGCCGGATCATCCAATATTCCAACTACGATCCCCCTCTTCTGGGTAAGATTTTGCGCAATCGCAACAAAATCGCCCGGCGACTCCGCGCGATCGGACACCTCCTCGGAATAGCCATATCTTTTCTCCAAAAGGGCGCCGCCTACTAAACCGGCTGCCGTCTTCAAGAATGTTCGCCTCTTCATAGTGGGCTAGACTCCTCTGTTCGGGAATATGTGCGAACCGTCGAATGGCAAGGCTATTGGAATACAGATATTTATGGCATGGACCATTTTGGAACCGCGCCGCGCACCGCCGGCCGAAGCGTGGCTCTTCCCTATGAGGAGCTTGCTTACACCGATCCGTCCGAAGGAGATTAGCGTACAGGCGAAAATGAGAGATCGGTCTTTTACAGTGCTCATACTTGCCCATCCCAGACCTGATTGTCAACCCCCCGCAGTCCAGCCTCGTAACCGGTCCACAATACATTCCAATCAATTACCATTTGGCGGAGACGATCGAACGCGATTTGAAGTCACGTAAAACGAAGCATACAGAAGCCGTTTATTTTTTTATTGACAAGCGTTATAGCCGGCTCGTAGATTTCCTGCAGCTCGACGAGACCGGTCTCTCCATTGGCACAACAACCGACCGATACCCGCTTTAGCGCAACTGATCGCATCACGGCGTAACCCAAACGGGCCTGCAAAGACAACACTCAGAATCCAGGTCTTGAGTCACTACACCACATTTCCGCGAGGTGGAGCACAATGCGAATACTCAATCATTGGCGCAGGTATCAGCCGGCGACGTCGACCCACTCGTCGTGCGAAATTCCCGTCCACACGAGTCAACGGGAACTCGGGTTCCGGTCCAAGCTGTTGCTCGCTGTTTTGGGCATACTTATTTGTGCGGCTGTTGATGTCCAGCCGGCGCGGGCGCAAGGGGGAATAACGACGGCGACTCTCACGGGCATCATCACCGATAACTCCGGGGCGCGGGTCCCTCACGCGAGAGTAGTTCTATCCAGTTCAGAATCGGGCATAACCCGGCAGGTTTATACGGACGCGAACGGCGCCTATTCGTTCAACCTTCTGCCGGCATCCACTTACAGCCTGGTGGTCACGGCAACGGGATTCAAAGAATACCGGCAGAACGACATTTCATTGCGCGCCGCCCAGTCCGCGGAACAATCAGTCACTCTCTCCGTGGGATCTCAAGAGCAGCAAGTTGTTGTCAATGCGCAAGCCCCCCTCCTCAATACGAGCAACGCGAATATTGCGGCTGACATAGGAGCACGGCAGGTTGTGGACCTTCCTCTCAATCTTAGAAACATCTATGGATTGGCAACTCTCAACTCATCCGTGAATAATGGATCGCAGACTCAGGTGCTAGGCAACATTGGCACTACCGGCAGCGCAGATCAAGATATTTCGTTCTTGAATTTTGGCGGCGGATTTTTTGGCACAACCGCTTACCTTTTGGATGGAGTGTGGGATACCGCAGGAGGAGATTGGGGAGAGGTCATCTATGTTCCATCCGTCGACAGCGTGGAAGAATTCAAGGTGCAGAATAATTCCTTTACCGCAGAGTACGGATGGAGCACAGGCAACGCGATTAACGTCGTGACCAAGTCGGGAACCAGCAAATTTCATGGGAGCGCCTACGAGTTCTATCGTAATTCCGCACTGGATTCGAATCTCTATTTCGCGAACGCCGCCCACGAGCCGAAGCCGGACTTCAACCGCAATCAGTTTGGCGTTTCAGCGGGAGGGCCCCTCTATATTCCTCGCCTTTATAGGCAGCATGAGAAGACGTTTGTATTCGGTCTTTATGAACATCTCCATTCAGGCACACCGCTGGTGGGTACGTACACGGTTCCTTCGGCGGCCTTCCTGGGCGGCGACTTCTCGGCACTGATCGGCGCCCAAACGGGTACTGACTACCTTGGCCGCCCCATCTTGCAAGGTCAGATCTATAATCCGACAAGCGCACGTCTGGTAACCAACGGTCAGGTTGATCCGAAGACGGGCCTGGTAGCACATATTCCGGCCAACATCGGCACGACGGCTTACATTCGGGACCCAATCCCCTCCAACCATGTCGGCGCGGTCTCACCCTATCAGATCCAGTTGCTAAAAATATCATCTCCTATTATCCCTCGCCTACAGGGCCGGGGCTAGTGAACAACTTCGTCGGGTCGGCAAGCGACACGTCAGGTTCGAACGAGTACCTAATCCGTGTGGATCACAACCTCACGGATGCCTCCAGAATATTTTTTAGATATGCCTACAAACAAGAGTATAAGACGCAGACACCGGACTATTGGGGAACTAATAATCCAGGCGGTCCTGGCGGTAGAAATCCTAACAATCGCTACGGTCTAGCTGCCGGCTTTAGCCATATCTTCACGCCAACTCTCACAATGAACCTCAACGCAGGATTCGAATACAATTCCGAAGGAGGCTACGGACAGGGCCGCGGCTTTCTCCCGTCTAAGCTCGGACTTCCATCCTATCTCGATTCGATTACGCCACTCTTCCCAAATATCACTGTCGGATCGCAATCTACTCTTGCCCCTAATGCAGCGAGCGATGCAATTCGGCCGAACGGAAGCTACTCGGCGGACCTGATTAAGACGCTCGGACGGCACACCCTGTCGTTTGGCTTCATGGAGGTGGTCTCACAATTCCACCAAGCCAACACCGGGCAGACCGATCTGGTTTTCAATGGCGCATTTACGGCTGGACCGGACCCGGATCGCCCTGCAGGCACCACTGGGAACGGCCTGGCACAGCTACAGTTAGGGTATCTTGATTCAGGTTCGACTGGAGCCTATTTTAATCCTGCCAGCTCAAAGTATTACTACGGAGCGTATCTGCAGGACGACTTCAGAGTAGATCCTAAGCTCACGTTAAATCTGGGAATTCGCTATGAATTTCAGCAGTCGCCCAGATTCAGGCGCAATACCGCAGCCTATTTCGATCCTGCTTTACAAAATCCTATAGGAGGCGCGGTCGGATTGACGCTGCCGGGTTCACTGGTTTTCGCAACGCCGGATCATCGCGGCGTCTATGATCCCAAATACACTAACGTCGCGCCGCGAATTGGGTTTTCCTATCAGGCGATACCCAAACTGGTGCTGCGTGGCGGCTTCGGGATTTTTTATCCTGCCTCAGCCATGTTGCATGGAGCAACGACGGACGGATTCTCCAGTACTACGGCGGTGGTAAGCAGCGCCGACGGCGGCCGTCATCCGAGCGCGAATGTTACCCTGAGCAATCCCTGGCCCAACGGTTTACGCCCGATTACGGGAAACTCATTGGGAGGACTCCAAGATGTCGGATTTTCGCTCGACACAATCTTTCGTAACCGGCCGTCGGCTTATTTAGAGCAGTACATGCTTGGCTTTCAATATGGGATAACCAGCAACGACGTGCTCGATGTCACGTATGTGGGCCAGCACGGTGTACACATCATGTCGGGCGGTCAGACCGGAGCACCTCTCAACCACTCGCAACTTAATCCACAATTTCTCAGCATGGGCCCTGCGGCGCTCAACGATCAGGTGCCGAATCCATTTTATGGCCACATCACGAGTAGTAGTTGCAACCTAGACCAACCCACCGTGGCGCAGTCACAACTTCTGCGGCCATTCCCGCAATATTGCGGCGTAAGCGAAAACGATTCCCTTCCAGGCTTTACGTTGTATGACGCGTTGCAGGCAAGCTATAACCACCGCTTCAGCCATGGCCTCAATGTCCTCGTTTCCTATACGTATTCCAAGTTTCTGGATAATGTGGAGGGCACTGCAAGCTGGGCCTATGTTGGGTACAGTACCCCGGCGAATAACTACAATTTAGCAGCGGAAAAGAGCGTTGACGGCGACGATATACCGCATTCCTTGGTGGTCAATTATATCTATGAGCTGCCAGTGGGACGGGGCAAGCGCTTGGGAGGCAGTTTCAGCCGGAAAACCGACGCGGTGCTTGGCGGGTGGCAGGTTAGCGGCATAAGTACATTCAAAAGCGGGCTACCTATTAGTGTCTCCGGGAATGATATTGCCTCTTACGGCGGCACCCCCAGGCCTGACGTAGTACGAGATCCCCGGTTATCTCGCCGGACCACACACGAATGGTTCAACACGGGCGCCTTCGCTTACGCTCCCTATGGAACCTTCGGGACCTCCCCGCGTTATTTCTCTAATCTTCGGGGACCAGGCTATGATAACTGGGACATCGGAATCATGAAAACCTGGCCAATACACGAGGACATCCGAATACAGTTCAGGACTGAGATGTTCAACGCATTCAACCACCCTAATTTCTACCAACCGAGCGGCAGCTATAGCGGCTGCGATCCAAACACGAGCTCCAGCTGCGATTCAAGCTTTGCAACCATTACGAACACCCTCCCATCCAGAAATGTGCAATTCGCTATTAAGGGCTATTGGTGATTCCTCGATGGGCCGCGGCTGGGCGCTTCTGGCCTTCTGTTGGCTGTGGGTACTGCCTGGCTTTTGCCAGGCGGGTGATGCCAGCAGCTTCCAGATAGCCCTGGGCCAAGCGCGAGATGCGGAGCAGAGGGCAGATTATGTTACGGCCGCCGCGGCATACAAGACTGCATTGCAGACACATCCTGAGATTGCTGAACTTTGGGCCAACCTGGGAGTCATGCAACATGAATCTCATGACTATGCCGATGCGATCACGACCTTCCAACGAGCCAGGGCACTCAAACCGGATTTGTTTGTTCCCAACCTTTTTCTTGGAATTGATTATGTGAGGACGGGGCAGCCCAGGAGCGCCGTTTCATTTTTGTTGCGGGCGGAACAGCTCCAACCCAATGACCCGCAGGTACAACTCGCGCTCGCTCGCGCCTATTTTTCGTTAAAGGCCTACTCTTCTGCTGTGCACGCATACAATCAGGCGCTAGAGCGCGGGGTAGATAACAGCGCTGCTTTGTTTGGGAGAGGGATAAGCTACCTGGAATGGGTGGAAACCGATGCCAGATACTTTGTCGGAGAAGGCTACGCGGTCGGCGTATGCCCAGGCGCTCCTCGCTGAGTCTCTTGTCGAGGAGAACAGAGACCGCCAAGCGGTGGATACTTACACGAGTGTTGTCTCTGCGCCGAATGGCCCTCCTTGCACTCATGGGCAGTTTGGCTTCTTGTATCTTAAGCTGAATGATTTGGCCCATGCTCGTCAGGAGTTCGATGCAGAACACCGGAGCGAGCCAGGTTGTGCCTTGGCTGATCTGGGAACAGCTGAGCTGAATGTTCGGGATGGAGCAATTCAAGACGCGCTAGACCTGCTTCAGAGGCTTTGGAATGCCGATCATGGATTTGTTCGTTCGAACCTGGGCCTTTTCATCCGGACGATGCCCCAACCCGATTTTGAGGTATTCACAGAGGCTGCCCAAAGAGCGGCGGACGCAGGCAGAATGAGCCCGGATTTGGTTCGCCTTCTTGTGAATCCACCCGAACAGTTCGCGAACGACCAGCCGGATACTGGAAATGGCTCTTCCGTTACGGCAGGCGAGCGAACAGCGAAGGCATCTCCAACGCCCGACATTTCTCTGGGATTTGAGCTATATAGAAATCACAAATATGCCGCATGCGCTGAGATCCTCCGTATGAGTTCGGACCGTGCAACCGACAAGGCTCTGCTCCAGCTTGCATCATGCTCTTTCTTTGCGGGAGAGTACGAAGTGACATCGAAAGCGGCATCCCTGCTCGAGAAGAGAAGTACAGGTTCCCCCGAAGCTCTTTATTGGTCAATCAAGGCGAACCAAAAACTCGCGCTGATCGACTTGGCACACTTCGAGAACCGCGACCCAAACTCCGCGAGGACACATATCCTTCTGGGGGATGTTTATCGCCAGAGCCACAGATATTCCGACGCAAAGGCCGAATACTTGAAAGCCTTGGCGATATCAGCACACGATCCCGGAGCTCTCATTGGCCTCGCGTCAACGCTTCTGCTCAACTCAAATGCCGATCAGGCGATGAGCACATGCCGTGAGGCCCTGAAGTATCTTCCAGATGATCCGGAACTTAATCTCCTGATGGGCGAGTCATTGCTGACCATGCGCCAATACAACCAAGCAGAAGCCTTTCTTAAAAAAGGGCTGATGGCTAAACCGGAAATGCAGCCCCATGCCCACGCTTTGCTGGGACGACTGTATGCAGCAACTGACCGTCCGAGCGAAGCTGCTCGGGAGCTAAAGCTGGGGCTTGAGAGCGACCAGGACGGCAGCCTCCATTATGTTCTCGCATTGCAATATCGCAAGCTGGGTGACGAGAAAGATTCGTTGGAAGCGATCAAAGAATCCAAGCTGATCAGCCAAGCGAGGCTTCAGCGGGCTCACATCGACTTGGCAGATTCAGCATCTTCTATTGACCAGTAGTTATGATGTCCCAGGCAGGGAGCACAAAACGCAGTATTAGCCGTTGGCTGGGTCAAGCAGGCGAATGTAGCGACTGGAACGGAACTCGTCAATGCTTTAACGCTGCATAAGGACCACGGCCGATCGAAGGGGAACCTCGATGCTCCCTGTCGATGGATGCAGCGCAGGCTCTTCCGGGCTGGCCCAGGCAAGCGAGCCTTTCGCTTGGGGGAAGGTTACCTGCGCAGTGATTGGGGACTTGGTTGTATTCACCACCACCACGGCGAGCTTGCCGTCATGCCGTTTGAAAACCGAATAGTCGCGATAGTGCTGCCCGTCGACGCTCACTTCCGCATCCTGGCCGTCGCGGAACTCCGCATCCCACAAATAATCATGATATTGCTTGCGCAGCGCGTCCATCTTCTTGCCGTAAGCAAGCGTCAATGGAAAGTCGTCGAGGTTTCCTTTGAAGTTGAAAGGCTCGTAGCTCAGAACGTACCGGTAGCGAAGTGCCTGGTTGATCATTTCGCGATCGTCAAACCCGGTGACGGCGATCATGATCGGCAGGAACGGATCGTCGTAACGGTCCAGCGGAATGTGAGAGGGGGTAATGCGGAAATAGATAAGGGAATAGTCCCGCGTCTCCAGATCGTAGGCATCCTCTCCGGACATCAGGAAATGATCTTCGCCGACGCTGCCGCGGATAATGCCGCGGAACATATCCCCGAGCCTCGCGTCCCCTGACCACAGTGTAGTAGGAACACGATGCCCATGGTCGGGAGAGAAGCAATAATCCGCCCCGCCGTGGTGCTGCACTTCGTCGTACAGAATTCCACTCGCGCCAAGATCGATACTCTTCCGGAATTCCTTCGCGGAAAGATCGAGCCACGCCTTGTCGTTTAAGCAAGCAACCGCCAGCCGCCTGGTGTTGATGTCGGCTAACTGCTCAGGCGTTTGATATTCATACCCGTGATAGATATAGGTTGTACCGTAAGGGTCCACGGCCATGTCTGCGTGTAACTTGTCCTTGTACTGAGGAGTCGTAACGTCGGCCCAGGTATATTTATTAAATAGGATGACATGGACGCCCATCTTTTGGATTTCCGCGATGGCATCCTTGAGATCCTGATCAGTTCCCAGCCGCGGATCGGTGTCATGCGAAGGATTCCCTCGGTCCTGTCCGCCATTGTTCCAACCCACAAGCTGAATCGCGCTGATACCATTCTGTGCGGCTTGTTTCGCGCGGCGCGGCAAGTCAAGATAGGGCGTGCGCAGATCGTCTTCCGCCGAATTGATCTGGATCTGCTGCCAGGAGTGGACGCCTTGCGCCCATGCCGGTGTCACCGGCCGATGGAACCATGTACTACGCCACTGGCGATAGACATCCGCGCCATGGTGCCAGTCCCCTTGGAAGGGGCTGAGAACTATGGTCGCTAATGCGAAGCTTTCGCCCGGCGCGGCGAATGGGTAGTGCTCCACTCCCGCCGAGATCCGAACCGGATGCCCGCTGATCTTCGCCGGCCGGGGGACCCAGTCATCGTACGAGCCTCCATACCCAGGCTTCAGTTCGAAAAGGTACCGGGTGATTTCCTTGTTGCTTGTATCGTGTGTTCCGATGTAGAGGCCATCATTTTTTCCCAGCGCCATCGTGTAACGGCCGGCTGCCATCTGCATGGGATAGTTTGTTCCGTAATAACCGTGGTCGTTTTCAAAGTGCGGATAGAGATTCGTCTCTTTTCCCGTACCGTAAGCAAATTCCAGGCGCTTCATCGTATCCGACCCAGGAGGACGCGAGAGCGCGCCGAGAATTGGCCACTCAACAGTCGCGATGGTCTGCTTGGAGTGGTTATCGATCTTCATGTCGAATGACGCCTCAGCTCCGTGCAAGGTCACGGTTCCGGTCAGGACCGTATCCAGCCTGCCGGCATATTCGCTATCGAGATCGCGCCAGACGATTGTCAGGCTCTGGCCATCTGCCCCCTTTGTGATTGAATTCGCCATGTTACGGGCGCCGAGAACGGGACTGTAGGAACGGTTTGCCGTGGGCGCGAATAGACGGAAGGAATCCGCCAGTTCCGGCCGCTCCTGCAGGTTCCATCCCGTTTTCTTAAAGAGGAAATCGAGCAGCGCTCCAGACCGTTGGTCGAATGTCAGGCGAATGTCGCCGTCTTCAATAGAGACGGTCCTGCCGCTTAGCGGAATCAGCCGGTCCGAGTCGTGGACAGGTGAATCCTGGCCGGATTTCCAGTTCTGCGCCATCCCATTGGCCGCCGTAATGGTAAGGCAGAGCAATAGGGACGCAGCCAAGCAGGCCAGAGATTTGCTCCGCGGTTGGGTGGAAGCGATCCATCGTTGTTTATTCATAGCCGGCTATTATCCCCCTAGGTTTTCCCAACAAAACGGGCAGGGCGCAGATGAGCCGCATTGGAAGTGATGCTGGGAACCGATCTCTCAATATCATCGGAAACGTACTCGGCGTGCTAACGGAGTGTCAAGAAAAAACTGCATTGGCCGGTCAAAATCGATGAATTCTGTGGATCGGCTACCCTAAAATTCCCGTCGGCTAAGCTGAATTGCTGCCGCAAGAAGCCGTAAAACCGCGCGGCTGAAAAGGCAGTCATTGACAGGATTATACCTTCGCGTGTACGGTAATGTGTCAAACAAGAGACCGATCTCTGAAACTCTCTGCCTGAACACGCAATCGATTCAACAACGCGCTGAGAAGATCTCTCACCAAGGAAAATGGAGGTTATATGAAAGCTGGAACGTCCGCCAATCAGATGGTTCATTACGCCCTGGAAGCCGGCGAAGGGATTTTGCGGCTCGCTCCGACGTGGGTTCCCCGTTCCTATCTTGTACCTGGCAGAAGACTGAAGCTCGATTCCCAGGACCTGTATGCGTACGGCGCGGATCGCGGAGGCATCGACGAACGGTGGATTGCTTCCACCACCATGGCGATGAACGAAAACCGTACACCCGACGAGGGCCTCAGCTTCGTAGAATCGGAAGGCAGCCGCTTTACTCTGAAAGAGGCGGTTGAAGCCGAAGGTGAGCGGCTGGTCGGCAAGCAGATCTGGCAGAAGTACCATCGCTGGCCGGTCTACAGTAAGTTTTTCGATAATTTGGGACCTATTCCGCACCATCTTCACCAAAGTGAAGAGCAGGCTCGGCTGGTGGGCCGCGAGGGCAAGCCGGAAGGCTACTACTTTCCTCCGCAGCTCAATGCGACCGTGGGAAATTTTCCGCATACCTACTTTGGACTCGAACCCGGCACAACAAAAGAAGACCTGCGGGATTGTCTGGCACGCTGGAACAAGGGCGATAATAACATCCTGAACTTCTCCAAGGCCTATCGCCTGCAACCTGGAACCGGATGGTTGGTCCCCACCCGCGTGCTGCACGCGCCCGGCTCTCTGCTGACATACGAGCCCCAATGGGGCAGTGATGTCCTCTCCATGTTTCAGTCGATGGTCGACGGCCGCCATGTCAAGCGCGAGCTTCTGGTGCAGGATGTGCCGGAAGACGAACACGACAACCTGGATTTCCTGGTGGATCTGGTGGACTGGGAACGCAACAGCGGATCCAACTTCAAGAGCAAGCACTATATTGAGCCGATTGCCGCAGAGGAATCTGAAAGTGAAGGCTATGTAGACAAATGGGTGGTTTACGGAACTCTGAATGGCGAGCAACGCTTCAGTGCCAGAGAACTGACCATACAGCCGATGGCGCGCTGCACCCTGCGCGACAGCGGCGCCTCGGGTCTGATCGTGACGCAGGGACATGGTAGGATCGGCAAATTGGAGATCGATTGTCCGGCCCTTATCCGCTTCGGCCAGATGACGCAGGACGAGGTTTTCATCTCCGCGGAAGCTGCGGCTGAGGGAGTTACGATTGAAAACCATTCGGCAACCGACCCGCTGGTCACTCTTCGCTACTTCGGCCCGGACGTGCATAGCAACATGCCGGAAGTGGGCGATCATACGCGACGCTGAATTGATCTGCGGCTGCGGGCGTGTAGCCCCAGCCGCTGAATGCATCATGACCCGGCTTGGCACAGGATTTTGTTCAACTGAAAGGGAGCGCCGCTATGCGCCAGCAACATTTCGAAGCAAAAAATGAAGAGATCAAAGAGCAGTTCAAGGAGCTGAAAAGGAACTCGCCCGAAAAGCTCAAGACCCGCCTGAACCTATCGTGGAGTAACTGGGGCTTCGGGCGAGAGAGCCTGGCTGATTCCGCCCGGCGGCTCGAAGAAGTGGATATGCCGTTCATTGAGCTGCACGGCAATCATTACGGCCCCGACCTCGGGTACAAGGTCGACGAGACACTGAAGATCCTTGGCGATCACGGCCTACGAGTTTCAGGCGTGTGCGGCATGTTTTCGGCGGATAATGACTTGGCCAGCAACCGCGCCGTCTGCCGCCAGGCTGCCGTCGACTATATACGAAGAGAGCTTCCCTTCACCCAGCAGGTTGGGGGCCACTATCTGCTGGTAGTTCCCGGCGCCGTGGGCCGCCCAAAAGCCTACGACAATGTGGAAGAAGACCGTTCCGCCGAGACCCTGCGCATGTGCGCGGATTGGTTTACGCAGCATGGGATTCAAGGTGCGATCGAGCCTATCCGCGCCGCCGAGGTAAGCCTCGTCCACACGGTCGCTGACGCCAAGCGCTACATCGGTCAAGTCAATCATCCCGGGATCGCTTCGATCAACGGAGATATCTATCATATGCAATCGGAGGAGAGCCACATCGGCAAGGCAATCCTGGATGCGGGGAACATGCTCGTCAATATCCACTTTGCTGACAGCAATCGCTCCGCTCTCGGCGAGGGTTTCATGGATGCCGGTACCATTATTCGCGCCCTCTATATCATTGGACATAACCGCGACGGACGCTTCGTCACCTTCGAGCCCCTCGGCCCCGGCGGGGATCCATATCCCGCCATGTACGGCAGACCCGATAAGGCGAAGCTCGACGCGTTAGTCCGTAACAGTATTTGCTATTTCCGCGAGTGCGAAGAGATGGTGCTTTCCGAATAGATTCTCAGTAAATAGCGCAGCGCGGTCAGCGTACCTCAGCAGCTTACAATGGGAAGCGTTTCTAATGAAGACTTACTGTCTTGCACTCGACCTTAAGTATGATCCAGACGTTATTGCCGAATATAAGCGCTATCATCAACCGGAAAACATCTGGCCGGAGGTTGTGGCGCATATCAAAGACCAGGGAATTCTTAGCGAAGAAATTTACCTGCTGGGGGCGCGCATGGTCATGGTTCTACGCGCCACGGACGATTTTTCCTTGGAAACCTATGCCGCGTCCTTTCATGCGAATCCGAAGATGCAGGCGTGGGAAGAACTCATGTGGAATTTCCAGAAACCTACACCACAGGCAAAACCCGGGGAAAAGTGGGTAGCGATGGAAAAGATCTTCGAACTCTGATGCACAAAAGGCAGGCGCCCTTTGAATCGGCCGCCCGCATGGCGCACACTGCCGTCGAGTCACGAATTAAATTTCGAATATTGAGGCTGACACCCTGCCTCCGACCTGCAACTTTGTACAAAGTTCCATACCCCGTAATTTTTACTGCTGACAATTGGAAGGCATTCAGAGAAGGATGATTCCATGAGTTTCAACCCGCTGATACTGGCGCTATGGTTCGCCACCGGCAATAGGCTCATCTCCCTTTCCGCCCCGGATATCGCGATCATCGTGATCTATTTCGGAACCGTGCTCGGAATCGGCTTTTATCTTAAGAAATTCGCCGGCACCAGTGAGGATTTCTTCATGGCGGGCCGCGATATGTCGGCGTGGGTCGCCGGCCTGAGCTTTTTGTCCGCGAATCTTGGCGCACTCGAGCTCATGGGATGGGCCGCAGCAGCTTACCAATATGGCATTCTCGCCACGCATTTCTATTGGATCGCGGCCTTCCCGGCAATGGTCTTTCTCGGACTGGTGATGATGCCGTTCTACTACATCTCCAACACTCATTCCGTCCCAGGCTATTTGCAACTGCGCTACGGTGAGGCGGCACGCGCGCTAAGCGGTATCTCCTTTGCATTTATGACGGTCCTGATGTCCGGGATCAACATGTATGCGATGGCCCTGGTGATGAAAGTAGTTCTTGGATGGAACATCCATTTCAGTATCTGGATTTCTTCCCTCACCGTAGCCGTATACGTCACGCTGGGAGGCTTGTACTCGGCGATCTTCAATGAAGTCCTCCAATTCTTTCTGATCTGGCTCGGCGCTCTTACCATCCCGATAGCAGGGATGATCGAGGCCGGTGGTTGGTCTGGCCTGGTAGCCAAAATCCAGCAGCGCGTCCAGGGAGATTACGTTCATCTCTGGAGAACGATGGGCAGCTTCTCCGGCAATCCGATGGGCGTGCATTGGACAGGCATCGTCTTCGGACTCGGAGGCGTCATCGCCTTCGGCTACTGGACGACCGACTTCCTGGTTGTCCAGCGCGCCATGGCGGCAAAGGATCTCCGGTCGGCCAAGATGGCCCCCATCATCGCCTCGTATTTCAAAATGATTGTGCCGGCAATCGTCATTCTTCCCGGGCTTCTGGCTCTCGCCGTCCTGCCCTTCAAACTTGTTCCGGAGAGCTCGGTCCGGCCGGGTCTGCACAGCTATAACGAAGTTCTTCCGTTGATGCTGGCTCGCTATTGCGGACCCGGACTGCTTGGGCTGGGCGTCACCGCGCTCATTGCAGGCTTTATGTCCGGCATGGCAGGCAACGTGAGCGCTTTTGCCACCGTCTGGACCTATGACATCTACCGTCCTTATATCCATAAGAGCGGAACCGACAAACATTATCTTCAGGTGGGCCGCTGGTGCACCATCCTAGGCGTCATCGTGAGTATCGGCACCGCTTACCTGGTGACCCATTTCAAGAGCATTATGGATTATATGCAGGCGCTAGTCAGCTTTTTTATCGCGCCGCTCTTCGGCACAGTCATTCTCGGGATGCTTTGGAAGCGCGCTACACCGAAGGCTGGTTTTTGGGGTCTGCTCGCCGGAACGGTTTCCTCCATCGCGATGTATACCGCCGTGGTCATCCATCCAACACTATTACGCTACGTCGCCCTGTCCCGAGACGCCAAACCGATGGCCGAGAACCTATACCGGGCGCTCTGGTCGTGGCTCATCTGCGTCCTGGTCACGGTCGTCGTCAGCCTCTTCACCACCCCGAAACCTGCCGCCGAACTAACCGGCTTGGTCTACGGCTATACCGATATTCCCGGCGACGGCGACGTCCCGTATTACAAACGTCCCATCTTCTGGGGGATTGGCGTCGCCATCCTATTTGCCGCTCTACAATACATCTTCTGGTAATTTCAAGGCTCGAGCCGGAGGGCTGATCCAATGGAGCACCACCATCATCAGATGCTGCCAGTATGGTTTTTTATTGGGGCGTTGCTGCTGGTCTATGGCGTCATTATCCTGACCATCGCAATCAGAGAGTTCGCGCACCCGGCTCCCGTCGTGCTGGCCAATGATCACATCAACCTTTGGATAGGCGCCGTCCTCACCTTACTGGGCAGCTTTTATACGGTCCGGTTCCGGCCAAGGCGCAGGCGCCGCTAGAGACAGTGGCGGCTTGGGTATAACAATCCTGTTTCTGCCATAAGGCTCAGTCTTCCGTGGTTCGAGGCCGGACGCTCTCCACTTCACGCGCGCGTCGTTTCCAGTGCGACCACAGGAACCAGACGACGCCGATCAGCAGCATAGCGAGCACTGCAGTGTGGAAGTGATGGAAGATTTCCTTGAAGCGAGGGTCCGTGTCCCAGGACTGACCCAGCCGCATCCCTACGTAAGCCAGCACGAAGCACCACGGCCACGAACCCAGAAAGGTGTAGATGTGGAAACGCACCTGAGACATCCTGGCAATCCCGGCAGGCAGAGCAATGAAGGTCCGGATCACAGGAAGCAGGCGCCCTAGAAAGACGGTGATAGAACCGTATTTGCTGAAGAAGCGCGTGGTGCGCTCCAGATCATGCTGGCTCAGCAGAACATACTTGCCGAAACGCGCGATCACCGGAGGACCGCCGAGCGCGCCTATCCAGTAGGCCACTGCAGACCCGAGATTGCATCCCAGCGCGCCCGCCGTTGCCGCCCAGAACAGTTGAAATCTGCCGGCGTGCACCAGATAGCCGGCAAATGGCATGATGATCTCAGAAGGCAGCGGGATGCATGCCGATTCGATTGCCATCAATAAGGTGATTCCCAGGTAGCCGGACGACGAGATAGTGGCGATAATGAAGTGGGCGAGGAGCGCTAGAATCTTTTCAGTCATTCCGACGCAGTATAGACGACCCGATCCTAGTGATTGTGAAAAAGGTACAGAGCTCATCGTGACGCGCCAGAAATCCGCAACCAAAAAAGCACCCGGCAAAGGGAATCTCGCGACTGCCGCTGAAGCCGTGCCTAAGAAACCGGCTGCAAAGAAGACCGGACGATACAATCCTTTAGCGCCGGCGCGGATCGAAGGGATTCTAAGCACGCTTGCGAAAACCTATCCTGGGGTAGAGTGCGCGCTCAAGCACCGCAATCCCTGGGAGCTTTTAGTGGCCACGATCCTCTCCGCGCAATGTACCGATGCCCGCGTTAACATGGTCACACCTGCACTGTTTAAGAAATTCCCTACGCCTGCCGCATTCGCAAGAGCGCCGCTAGTCGAGATTGAAGAGGAGATCCGTTCCACCGGCTTCTACCACAACAAGGCCAAATCGCTTGCCGGCGCTGCCCGGACCCTCATCGAAGAATTCGGTGGCGAAGTGCCGCGGACCATGAGCGAGTTGCTGCGCCTGCCGGGAGTCGCGCGCAAGACGGCCAACGTGGTGCTCGGCGTATCCTTCGGGCTGGCGGAAGGAATTGTCGTGGATACGCACGTGCTTCGCCTCTGCCGCCGGCTGGAACTTACTCAGGCTACGGAAGCAAAACGCGTAGAACAGGACCTGATCAAGATCATTCCCCGTGATCGCTGGATCGATTTCTCCCACGAACTGATCCACCACGGACGCCGCATCTGCATTGCCCGCAAGCCCCGGTGTGTGGATTGCACGCTGGAAAAGCTGTGCCATTCCAGTGACAAGACGTGGGGATCCACATGAATTCTGCGGGTATGTGGTATACGGCGCCCGAGGCGAAATTCAAGGCCGAGCCATCTTCAGTTGGTCTCCGACCCTTAAGCCGCAGGCCTCGATCCGCCCTGCCGGTAACTCGAGCACGGAACGTGTTTTCAAGCTTAGACCGCTCACCCGCCAGGGCCGCACTCCGGACGCAAGTTTGATCACGCGCAGGTTACGATCCAATGCGACAACATCGATGGGCATACGCATCCAGCAGGTATGCACGCCGGAAGATGGAGTGATCCATAAACCGCTCTCCGGGTCGAGTGCGCGCTTTCCCATAAGCCCCAGAAAGCGCGAGAGAGAGGTGTCGGCTACCGCTATCGAGCGCCCGATAGCGATAGCCGTAGTTTCGTTCACGACGGAGAGAGTCTTCATCTGCATAAGGAATTGTCGTTAGTCCGCGAACAGCTTTGCGCAAGCGTCCACTAGGCCCGGAATGTCGGAGGGGCTGGCCTCGGCAGCCGGCTTCCATTTGTAGCCGAGCAGGGTACGTGTTGTGATGGGCCCAATGGAAACCGCCCGGAGGCCCTCCGGCAGCTCGAGACCGGCCGCGCGCAAAAGAGCGAAGAAGTTGTTTACCGTGGATGAACTGGTAAAGGTCACAGCATCGGGCAGCCGCGCACTCCCGCTCAGAATCGCACGAACTTGGCCGATCGAGTCCGCCGGAAGGATCGTGCGGTAGGCCTCGGCAACCTGCACCTCCGCGGCGTGGCGGCCCAGTTGTTGAGGGATCACATCGCGTCCGGAGGCTGCGCGTACCAGCAGCACCCGGCGGCCGGCGACCTTGTCTCGCAGTGCCGCGACCACCGTCTCCGCTACGTATTCCTCCGGGATCACGTCCACATTGAGGCCGGCCTTGCGCGCGGCCGATGCTGTGGCAGATCCGATGGCCGCAACCTGGAGATGAGTAAATCGATGATGAGGAAGCTGCAAAACTCTAACGCGCTCGGCAAACGCGTCCGCGCCGTTGGCGCTGGTGAATATGAGCCAATCGAAGGATTGTATAGCTCTGAGTACATCGTCCAGGCCGGCGTAAGAGGCCGGAGGCGCGATCTCGATAGTTGCCAGGCGCTCCACCAGGGCGCCCCTGGCCTGCAGAGCCTCGGCCAGATGGCCGGCTTGGCTCTGCGCACGAGTGATGAGGATTCGTTTGCCGGCCAGCGCGCCCGGCCCGCTCATACGTGATGCGCCTGCAGACCGAGAATCGCCCCCGCACCCTGCGCCAGAAGTTGCTCGGCGAGGCGCGTGGCCACCACATTCGGATCGGAATAGCGCATTTCTCCGCGAAGTATTCTGCTGCCGTCAGGGGAAGCAATCGCTCCAAGCAGAACAAGCTCCTCTGCCCCTGCTTTCCGGCAATACGCGCCGATGGGCGTTTGGCATCCGCCGCCCAGCGCGGCGAGAAATGCACGCTCGGCGGAGATGGCTAGACGAGTTTCTTCATCCTCCAGCGGCTGCAAGGCGGCCCGCGCATCCTGGTCGTCCGCTCTGCACTCCACCGCCAAGGCGCCCTGTCCAGCCGCCGGGCAGAGCACGCCAGGAGAAAATCTCTGCCTTATCCACTCCGTTCTTTCCAGGCGGTCCAAGCCTGCCGCCGCCAGAAGAATCGCGTCTGCTTCCCCACGCGCCAGCTTGGCCAAACGAGTGTCCACATTGCCGCGAAACTCCACGTACTTGAGATCCGGGCGCCGATTTCTCAATTGTGCCTGCCGGCGCAGGCTGCCGCTGCCGATTACAGCCCCGGCAGGCAAATCCTCCAGTGACGCGTACCGCTCGGAGACCAGCACATCGCGCGGATCGGCCCGCTTGGGTATCGCGGCAAGAGTAAAAGCCGAAGATAGATCGGTAGGGAGGTCTTTGAGACTGTGTACGGCGAGATCGATTTCGCCGGCCAGCAGGGCCTCTTCAATCTCCCGGGTAAAGATGCCCTTGCCTTCGGCTGCGGGGAATGCCGATCCCTGCAAGCGATCGCCGGTAGTGCGAATGATGCGGATGACCACTTCGCGGCCCAATCCGCGCAGAGCGCCGGCAATAAAATTAGCCTGCCAGAGGGCAAGCTGCGAACCACGCGAACCGATCCGGATCATGAGTTCCGGTCCTCTTCGGATTCAGGCAGCGGCTCCGCATCGGAGGCGCGGTCCGGGGAAATATCGTTCCCGGAGTGTTGAAAACCTGCCTCCCCTATCCCGTATCTGCCGTTCAAGTGAAGGCCAAACGCTCGACGAATGGTATCCACCGCCGCGGCATCTCCTTCCTTTGCGGCGCCCTTGATCGCCTGCAGCGGATGGTGCAGAAGCTTGTTCACCAGGTTGCGCGTAAGCATCTCCACGGCGGCCTTCTGCGGCTCGGAAAGCGTCTGCAGGCGGCCCTCCAGCTTGCGGAATTCCGCTTGGCGAACCTCCTCGACAGATCGCTTGAGTTGAAGGATCTCAGGAACGATGTTCAAGGCGTGCAACCGGCGCTCGAATTGCTCAACCTCGGCCGCAACCATCGCCTCGGCAATCTCCGCTTCTCTGCTGCGCTCGTCCAGGTGAGAGGCGGCAACCGATTGCAGATCGTCAATGTCGTAGAGGAAGACGCCCTCCAGGCGATTGATTTCCGGGTCAACGTCGCGCGGCACCGCGATATCGATAAAGAACATAGGATGGCCGCGGCGCCGTTGCAGAAAATGTTGGGCGTGCTCCTTGCGAAAGATGGCTTGGGGTGCGCCCGTTGAGGTGATTACGATGTCCGCCTGGTCCGCGGTTGCGTATAGATCGTCAAAGCGAATAGCTTTTCCGTTGAACTGCTGAGCGAGCTGTTCTGCCCGTTGCTGCGTGCGATTGGCGACAAACACGGCTCCAGCGCCCTGGGCCACCAGGTGACGCGCGGCCAACTCACTCATTTCACCCGCGCCCACTAGAAAGACTATTTTGCCTTCGAGCGAGCCAAAGATTTTCTGCGCCAGCTCGACAGCAACCGAAGCGATCGAAACCGTGGAGTTGCCAATCTGCGTCTCATTCCGGACCCTCTTGGCAACCGTGAAGGTACGTTGCAGCAGCCTATCCAGGCGGCTCCGGATCGCCCCCACCGAGCACGCGGCGAGATATGCCTCTTTAACCTGCCCAAAGATTTGTGGCTCGCCGATCACCATGGAATCCAGGCTGGAAGCGACACGGAAGAGGTGACGAATCGCATCCCCGCCACGGTACTCATAAAGATGGGGCCGCACCAGCGCAGCGTCAATATGAAAGTAGCTCTCGATGAAGTCCAGCAGATGGACGTCCAACCCCGTGTGAGACGCCAAGGAATCATGAGAAGTAATCAGCTCCACCCGGTTGCAGGTGGAGAGAATGAGAGCTTCCTGGACTCCGGGCACTTCGAGCAGCAGGCGCGTGGCATCTCTAAGATGCGCAGGAGAAATCGCCAGCCGCTCGCGCAGGTCAATGGGAGCCGTTTTGTGGTTTACGCCGAGCACAAGGAGGTTCATGGGCTGGTGAACCTATGTACAGAGCTGAACTGATTAGCTGCCCAAACACTGAGCACTACCAGAAAGGCAAAGCTCGACAGGTAGACCGCGCGCCGTCCGCGGAGACCCATGCTGCGCCGGATGAAAAGCATCGCTAAATAGATCAGCCACATACCGAAGGAGAGCAAAACCTTAGGGTCGAGGAAATAAACGGCGCCCACGCTCTCTTGCGCGATTACGGAACCGGCTAGTAAGCCGACGGTCATAAAAGGAAAACCGATCAACAGCAAATTGGATGAGATGCTGTCCATGGTCTCAAGGGGAGGAAGCCAGGTTAAGAAACCGGCCCTCCTTTTCTGTTTCAGGCGGCGCTCCTGCACCAGGTAGAGGAAGTTGGCGAGAAGGCTGAAAAGCAGAGCGGCATAGGCAGACAGCAACGCGCTGATATGCAGGAAAAGCCATCCGCTGCGAATCATGGGGGAATGGAAGGTTCCATGATTCAGGCCGATTGCGGGCTCCAGAACCAGCAAGAGCGACAAGGGAAGAGCGAAGACGCTGAAGGATATCGTCCGATAGAGAATCGCTATCAGCAGGAAAACCCCACAAATCAACAAAGCCAGAAGAGATTCGACCTCGCGCATCCCGGCGGGCATCCAGCGATGGGCCTCCGCGAGCATCTCGATGAGCGAGACGAAATGGAAGAACATAGCTGCAACCGCGGCCGGCAGGCATATCCGTCTCCAAGCCGGACGGCCATAGAGCACCGCGGGAAACGCCGTGACGGTGGCGATGGCATACAAAACAGCCGCGAATCTCAGCCACAGTAAATACATAGGAAAGTGATGCAACTTTAAAGTATAACGTGGGATTTTGATGCCGCCGAACTCCGCGAGCCTCGCTCCGGGGAGCAAGCCATCCGGTACATCCTTTTCTTACTTCGTTCCTATCCCATCTGCTTAGAACGTCTAACCACTCACAGGAGATTACAAATGATGGAACATCGCATTCGTGCAGGGGAAAGATCTGAAGATCAGGTTACGGCTTTGATGGAAAGCTATTCCGCGCAATTGCCGTCGAGCTTTTATCTCGGCGCGGCATTGGCATCCATGGCTGGTTCTTTGATTTTGAAAGCGCAAGGCAAGGACCACACGGCGCTCTTCGTCGGTCAGTGGGCGGCGCCGTTCCTTCTTTTGGGCGTTTATAACAAGATGGTGAAGCAGCATGGCTCCGACGCGGAGGTGCATCGCGGACGCGAAGCAGCTTAAGAAACAGCTTAATGCGTTGCGCAAAAACAGCAGGTTTGTAGCAATTTGCCGAAGTTGGCCGGGCGAGGGGGTGAGTAACCGGATCTCTCCACTTCCGCTACGCTCAAATCCAGCTTTCCCTCCTTAAGCGAATGGTGGGGTGCCCCATATCTGGCGCGAGTTTGCGCCAGATGTGGGAAACCACGACCCTATGAGATGACCCGGCTCCCCGTTTCCCAACCCAGGTTTTTTGCGCCCCTCCGAACTTGTATGTGCGTCGGCATGGCCATTCGCGGTATGCTGACGTGTCCCCGTGTCCATCTATCCTTCCAATCAGGCCAACCAGGATGCCGAGTTGGCCGCCACTCCGCTGATGCGCCAGTATGCGGCCGCTAAGCGTGAGAATCCCGATGCTTTGCTGTTTTTTCGCCTGGGAGATTTTTACGAACTCTTCTATGAAGACGCCCAGATCGCGTCGCGTGAATTACAAATCACGCTGACCTCGAGGGACAAAGATCGCTCGGTGCCTATGTGCGGGGTTCCTTACCATGCAGCCGAGAATTACCTCTCCCGGCTCTTGCGCAAGGGATATCGGGTCGCGATCTGCGAGCAGATGGAAGACCCAAAGCTGACTAAGAAGATCGTGCGCCGCGAGGTCACGCGGGTGCTGACGCCCGGCACGGCGCTCGACCCGAGCTTGGCTTCGGAGCGCAACAACTTCCTTGCGGCGCTCTATGTCGCGCAAAACGACGCAGGAATTGCTCTGCTCGATCTCTCCACCGGGGACTTCCGCGCGACCGAGTTCACCGGCCCAGGCGGCTTGGCCTTGGCAATTGATGAATTAGTAAAGTCCCAACCCAGCGAGGTGCTGCTTTCCAACAGCCTCGCGCCGCTTGATCCGCAACTGGAAATGGAAATCGACCGGGCGGGCGCAAAAACCCGATTGGAAGACTGGGTGTTTTCGAGCGACTACGCCATTTCTCTGTTGCAGCGCCAACTGGGCGCGCATTCCCTTGACGGCTTTGGACTTCATGGACACCGAGCGGCGGCAATTGCGGCTGGCGCCATCGTGCACTATGCCCGCAGCACGCAGCAGATCGAGCTCGATCACATCAATTCGATGAGGTACTACGAGCGCGCCGAAAATCTCCATATCGACGCTGTCACGGCGCGCAATCTGGAGCTACTGGAGCCCCTTTTCTCCGAATTCACTCTTCCCCAAACCACGCTCTACGCCAATCTGGACTGTTGCATGACGCCAATGGGCAAACGCCTGCTGCGTGCTTCCCTGCTCCGTCCGTTGCTCGATCGCGCTCAAATCGAATCGCGTTACGCGGCCGTGGATGCGGCCCGGACGAATCTGATCGAGCGGGAGGAGGTACGCAAGGCCTTAGGGAGAATTCAGGACTTGGAGCGGATGCTCTCCCGCATCTCGCTCGACAGCGCCGGGCCCCGCGACATGATTGCGCTTGGAGCCTCGCTCGGCAAGCTTCCTGAACTCTACTTGAGCTTGAACAAGCTGCAGGCGCCGCGCTGGGCGGAGTGCGCGGGGCGGCTGGATCTTCTCGAAGACGTCTGCGCAGCCATCGACTCTTCCCTGATAGCGAATCCGCCTGTGACGCTTGCGGAGGGCGGAGCCATTGCGCCCAATGTTGATCCCGAATTGGACGAATTGCGTTCGCTCGGCTCAAATGCAAGGCAGGCCATCACCGCGATCGAGGAACGCGAGCGGAAATCTACCGGCATCCAGTCGCTCAAGGTCCGATTCAATTCGGTGTTTGGCTACTATATTGAAATCACCAAAGCCAACCTCGCGCTCGCGCCGCCCGGCTACGAACGCAAACAGACTCTGGCCAATGCCGAACGCTTCACTACTCCGGAGTTGAAGGAGTACGAAACCAAGGTATTGACCGCGCACGAGCGGTCGATTGAAATCGAGAAGCGCATCTTTGGCCAACTGCGCAAGACCATCCTTCTTGCCGCTGGGCGCATTCGAGCCACCAGCTCCGCCATCGCAGAGGTCGACCTGCTCGCGAGCTTCGCGCATCTCTCTTCGCTGCGCGATTACGTTCGTCCGCAGATTGCCGAGACCGCGGTATATGAGGCTATCGCCGCCAGACATCCCGTAATCGAATGCCTGATCGAAAATGCCGGCCAGGGAAAGTTTGTCCCCAACGATCTGTATCTCGATACCGGCGGCCCCAGTCTGCTGCTGATTACAGGTCCCAATATGGGTGGCAAGTCCACGTATCTGCGGCAAGCGGCGTTGCTGGTCATCATGGCGCAGATCGGCTGCTTTGTCCCCGCCAAGCAGATGCGCTTAGGGCTGGTAGATAGGATCTACACCCGGATCGGAGCCGCCGATAACGTGGCTCGTGGGCGTTCTACCTTCATGGTGGAGATGACGGAGACCGCGACCATCCTCAACACGGCGACCGAACGATCCCTTATCCTGCTGGACGAGATGGGCCGGGGAACAGCCACTTTCGATGGCCTGTCGCTAGCCTGGGCCACAGTCGAGTACCTGCACGCGCAGGTGGGCGCGAGAACCCTCTTTGCCACGCACTATCATGAGCTCACCCTGTTGGCCGAGCAATTGCCGGGCTTGAGAAACCTGCGTGTCGTGGTTAAGGAGACACCCAAGGGCATCGTCTTCCTGCATGCGATTGAGCCGGGAGCGGCCAGCAAAAGCTATGGAATCGAAGTCGCCAAGCTTGCCGGGCTGCCCCCGTCCGTGGTCGAACGCGCGCGCCAGGTGCTGCTCAAACATGAGCGCTCGGAGAAAAAGAATGTGGCCGAGGAAACGGATGCGCCGCTGCAGCTCACCATGTTTACTCCTCTTTCCCAGCGCATCCTCGACCGGCTGGAGCAGACGGACGTGAACTCGCTGACTCCTCTGCAAGCGCTGAATCTGCTGGAGGAACTCAAGATAGAGATTCGCGGCACTGGAGTCAACCGAGGGCAAAGCTGATGGCGCGGATCACCGCCTCCTTGACTCTGAGGCGCGCCGCCGGAGAAGTGCTCATCGCCGGACTCGAAGGCCCCAGCCTAAGCGCCGTAGAAGCAGCGTGGCTCAAGCTCATCCGTCCCGGCGGTATCATTCTCTTCCGCCGCAATGTGGAGAGTGCGGGGCAGGTACTTGCCTTGCTCAAATCCAGCAACGAAGCGATAGACGAGCCGCTCCTTCGCTGTATCGATGTTGAGGGCGGAACAGTCGATCGCCTGCGCGATCTGACCGCTCCTATGCCTTCGGCTGCCGCCGTCGCGGCCAGCGGAGACGCCAAACTTTTCGCTGAGCACGGCCGGCTGATCGGTCATGAACTCCGCACGTTGGGCCTGAACGTAACCTTCGCTCCTGTTCTCGATTTGAGAACCGCCTCTTCGGAGAGCGTGATGAACACTCGTGTTGTTTCAAGCAAAGCCGGCGAGGTCGTCCGCTATGCCAGGCACTTTCTCTTAGGGCTGGCGCGGGAAGGCGTGCTTGGCTGCGGCAAGCATTTTCCCGGCCTGGGAAGCGGGCGAGTTGACTCGCATCACGCAACTCCATCGATTGAGAAGCACTTTCGATCGCTCTGGGAAGAAGATCTTCTACCGTATCGCAAGCTGGCGCTCCCCTTGGTAATGGTTTCTCATGCTGCGTATCCGCAGACTCGAGGCGGCTCCGAGCCGGCATCCATATCACGCTTTTGGATAACTGAGATTCTCGCGAAGAAGATCGGCTTTGAAGGACTAGTTGTTTCCGACGATATGGAGATGGGCGGCATTCTGTCGCAAACCAACCTTGGGGATGCCGTGATCCGTTCCCTTCTGGCCGGCGTCCATCTGATTGAAATTTGCCGCGACCCGGCCCTGGTGCTTACCGCCTATGAAGCTCTGCTGTCGGAAGCGGAAAAATCTCCTGCATTTGACCGGAAACTTCGCCTCAGCGCATTAACAGTGCGGAAATTCAAGGAGAAGCGCCTCAAAGACCGGCCGGCTGCCCAATGCGCCTAAGGCAAGCGAGATAACCCGAATACGTCGCGAGATACAAAGCTTCGCCAAAAGAGTGACCGACCAAAGTCGAGATGACAAGTTTATCGTTAGCAGCTAATACTGATACTTACACGCACTCGGTCCGCTTCCTTATATGCTATCCATCTATGAAGGCTCTTGTTTCACGCCCTCTTCCCTACCGCACCATGACGGTAGCCGGCCTGATGAGCGGAACATCGGCGGACGGAATCGATGTCGCCATAGTCAACATTCGGACCCGCACTGAAAAACCTCAAAAAGAGGAGCTTGCGCTCAAGCTGCTGGGCCATGCGAGTTTTCCATTTATCTCCGTCTTGCGTCAGGCGGTGCTCGACGCCCAGGATGCCCAGTCGATTTCGACAGCGGAATTGGCCCGGCTGAACTGGAGACTCGGGCAGGTTTACGCCGAGGCATTGGCGGCAACACTCAAACAAGTTCCCTGCCGCCTGAACCTGGTTGGCTGCCACGGGCAAACCATCTATCACCAGCCACGAGGCGAACGCTATGCCGGCGGAATGGTGGCGTGCACCTGGCAGATCGGTGAGATGGCGATGCTGGCTGCCAGGAGCGGCGTTCCCGTCGTTTCAAATTTCCGCGCAGCCGATATGGCAGCCGGCGGACAAGGCGCTCCGCTGGTATCTCTCTTGGATTATCTTCTCTTCCGCCACGCCGCCCGTGGCCGCGTGCTGCAGAACCTGGGCGGCATCGGAAATCTAACCGCGCTTGCGCCGAACGGCACGCTTTCCGATGTGCTGGCCTTCGATACCGGCCCGGCCAACATGGTCATCGATCTGCTGATGCAGCGTCTCTTCGGCAAGAAGCTTGACCGCGGCGGGAAAATCGCTCAACGCGGAGCTATCCTGGACTCAGTGGTTTCCTCCATGTTGCGCGAGCAGTTTTTTCAAGAGGCGCCCCCGAAGAGCGCGGGCCGGGAACAATTCGGCGCCGCTTACACGGAGCATTTTCTCGCCGCCTGCCGTAAAGCGGCGGGGAAAAGAGGCCTGAGGCCGGAGGACGCGATCGCCACCTCTACCGCGCTCACCGCGAAGAGCATAGGAGTGGCTTTTCGGGATCATGTCCAGCCGCGGATGGGAAAGGCTCCGGTCGATTTCGTCGTTTCCGGCGGCGGCTCGCGCAATCGCACGCTTATGGAGATGCTTCGCCGCGAACTGGAGCCGATGGGCTGTACGGTCCAGGTGAGCGAGGGGTTGGGTTTGCCTTCGCAAGCCAAAGAAGCTGCCGCCTTTGCTCTGCTCGCCTACCAGACATGGCACCGGCGCCCGGGGAATGTGCCTGCGGCGACCGGAGCAAACCATCCCGCGCTCCTGGGTCAGATTACCTATGCCTGAAAATCAGGTATCAGGGGTCACGGGATCAAGGGCCAGGGGTCAGGGATCACTGCACACGGCCATCTTCACGCTCCTCTTGCTCTTGACCGCGATCGCAGGCTGCAGCGGCAATGGCAAACCCATCCCGCAAACCGTCACTGTGCTGATTGAGAGCAGCCCCACCAACCTCGACCCCCGGGTTGGAATCGATGCACAAGCGGAGCGTATCGACGAGCTCATCTTCGACTCGCTGGTGCACAGAGACGCGCACTTCAACCTGCAGCCGTGGGTGGCGAAAAGCTGGGATACACCCGACCCCCTCACCTATATCTTTCACCTGCGCGCCGGAATCCATTTCCAAAACGGTGAGCTGCTGACTGCAAAGGACGTGAAGTGGACTCTCGATTCCATTCGCGACGGCACGGTGCTGACAGCAAAAAGCAACGCATTTACCAAGGTCGACCATATCGACGCCCTCGATCCTATGACGGTTGCGATTCATCTGAAGCAGCCCGACGCAGCATTGCTGATCAACTTATCCGAGGGCGCCTTCGGCATTGTTCCGGCGGGGAGCGGCCGCGATTTTGGCTTTCACCCCATCGGCACAGGTCCCTTCCGGTTTGTCAGCCAGCGACAGGATACGGATGTGGTTCTGGAACGCAATGACGATTCCTGGCAGCCCTTGCCCGCGATCAAAAGGATTCGCTTCTCCGTCGTTCCGGATGCGATCACCCGCGCTCTCGAACTGGAGAAAGGCTCCGCGGATGTATGCATCAATTGCCTGACGGCCGATATGGTAACGGCGCTGGCCAAGAAACCCAACCTTGTGGTCGAGAGCGCTCCCGGAACAAACCTCAATTACATCTCCTTCAACACAGAGGACAGGATTTTGCGGGATGTTCGCGTCCGGCAGGCGATTGCCTACGCCATCAATCGCCCGCTGATCGTCCACTCCTTGTGGAGAGATCGCGCCAAGCTGGCGTCCAGCCTGCTCCCGCGGCAGCACTGGGCCTGGAACGGCCAAGTCGAACAATATTCGTATGACCCTGCCAAAGCCAATGCCCTGCTCGACCAAGCCGGCTGGAAGCCCGGGAAAGATGGCATCCGTTTCCATCTCGCGATGAAGACTTCAACCGACGAAAGCGCCCGGTTGCTGGCCTTGGTTCTGCAACAGCAATTACGACAAATTGGCATCGCGCTCGACGTTAGGAGTTTTGAGTTCGCAACGTTCTATTCCGACGTAACCAAAGGCGCTTTTCAAATGTACACACTGCGTTGGATCGGGGCCAACGAGGATCCTGATATCTTCCGTTACTCCTATGCCACCTCAATGTTCCCGCCGCGGGGCGCCAATCGCGGACGCTACTCCAACAAACAAATGGACGCCCTAATCGCCCAGGCGGGCGGGTCGAGCGACCAAGCGCAGCGCCGCGCGGATTATGCGGTGGTCCAACGGATTCTCGCCGCGCAGCTGCCGTCGATCAACTTGTGGTATCTGGATACAGTGATGGTGCACACGCGCCGGCTGGCCCACATCCAGCTTTCGCCTTCAGGCACCTTCGATTTTCTGAGGAGCGCCACGCTCCAACCCTGAGCATAGCTTGCACGGCAGCCCGATCAGGTAGACCGGCGCGAGCCACGAGCCCTTGGCATAACCGGCGCGCCACGCATACTCCGGGAAACCGAGAGTCAAGGCCATTAGCTCCTCGGGGGTTCTCGTACGCAGGCAGGAGACCACGCCATCCCAAAAGATCACCAAGGGGATCGCCGGAATGAGATAGGTGAGCAACAGCCTGCGCCATTGGAAGGGCCGCATCCCCGGCGTAAGCAGCCAGACGTAGACCGGCAAGACACAGATGGTCAATAGGGCGCGCGCAGACCGTGAGGTGACCTCAGCGGAGGCGAATCCTTCCCCGGATGCGACCGCATCGCCCAGGATCTTGGTCGCCATCGTGTCGGGAAAATGGTGGAAGGAGGAGAAAATTGTGCGGAAACCGTGCAGTTCCCCGGGAACGGCGGTGGCGTCGACCGGCGAGTCAATCGACGTCATGCGTGATAAGTTGCCCAGGCGCGCGCCCAGCACGCTGCTGGGAAATTTATCCGTCAATGCCACGGTGAGATCGGGTTCGTCTTCAAGACGGGAGCGCCACTGCCGGCTCGGCCAGGGACCCCCGCCTCCGGAGCAGAGGTCGACAACCCGGCCCGCGCCGCAGCTCCGGATGGCGGCAAAGATCTGCTCCCGAACCGGGCGATAGATATCAGTCGAGCTGGTAATAGCCTCAAGACAGTCTGTGGCTCCATCCCGCACAGTTTGCGGACACCACGCCTGATCCAGAATCTCAAAGAGACGAAAGCGCCGCAAATTCCGCTGCTCCTTGAGTGCTCTCAGAACGCTCTAATCGTAGCTGCTGGTCGGCCAAAGTTTCACAGCTCCGCCGGCGGTGTCTTTGTACTTCTCGCGCATTTTTTGAAGCTGAGCGGCCAGATCGCCGGCGATCGATTCATACGCGGGATGGACTTTATAGCCCGACCATTCGAAAAGGTTCTCCATCTCATCCGGATCTTTTTCCAGATCGAAAAGCTCCCACTCGTTCACCGTGTAGTAGCTGATTAATTTATAACGGCCGGTACGAATTCCATAATGAGGCAAAACCCAGTGAGGCGGAGCAAATTCGTAGTAGTGGTAGTACATGGAAGTCTGCCAATCCGGCGGAGTATTGCCGGTTAACAACGGCGCTATGCTCCTGCCCTGCATGTCGCCCGGAGCCTCCAGGCCGGCAAGCTCCAACACCGTCGGCGCATTGTCTATGTTCACTATCCAATCTTTGCTTACGCTCCCGGGCTTCACTTTCCCGGGATAGCGAATCATCCACGGAACACGTATCGACTGTTCATACATGAATCGCTTATCGAACCAGCCATGATCGCCAAGAAAAAAGCCGTGGTCCCCCGTATAGATAACGATCGTATTCTCCGCCAGGCCGTTCTTATCCAGATAGTCAAGCAGCCGACCTACATTGTCATCCTGTGAGCGCAGCGTCCCGAGGAAGTGTTCCATAAACTTCTGATAGTTCCACTGTTTGCGTTGGCGCTCAGTCAGATCGCCCGGCGGATGGAAATCCGGCATATCCGCAATCCGCATCCTGGCCTCTCTGGCTGCCGCCGCTCGCATGGAATAGTCGTCGTAGAAGGTGCCTGGTTCAGGGATGCGCGTGTTGTCGTACAGATGTTCGTATTTGTGAGGCGGATCGAACGGACGGTGATCGTTGAATAATTGAACCATCATGAAGAATGGCTGCTGGAACTGCTTGATTGCTTCGATGGTAAAGTCGATGACGTTGTCGGTAATGTATCCGGGATAGCTCTTCTCTTCGATTACGTTGCTGCCGAGACTCGGGTTCCGGAAATAGTGATTGGGATCATAGTAAGGGCCCCCCGCATTTGGCTTGAAAACGAAATAATCAAACCCTGTCTCACCGGGATTAGCCGGCAAATGCCACTTGCCCACTATTCCTGTCTGATAGCCGTTACGCTTCAGTATTTTTGCTATCGTCTCCTGTGATGCGTCGAAAGTTGCCGACGCCGATGTAATTCCCTGTGTTGTATCTCCGGGATTAGCTACCATCCCATTTAAGTTGCTGTACTTGCCGGTAAGCAAAGTGGCTCTGCTCGGAGCGCATAACGCATTGGTCACGAAGCTGTTATCGAAGCGCATTCCCTCGTGAGCGATCCGATCGATATGCGGAGTACTCATAAGCCGGCTTCCATAGCAGCCCAGCACCTTGAGCGGAACACCCTCCGTCGTGATCCACAAGATATTCGGCTTCTGCGACGGAGTTCCGCCAGGCCGCGCCTGCCAAGCCGATGCATTACTGCTCTCGGCCGGCAGCAACGACGGAGTCAATGCCGAACCCAAAGCGGCTCCGCCCAGCTTGGCCAAGGCTTCCCGGCGGGTAATGCAACCCTTGCTATTGCTATTGCTCATATGATTCACGGCCTGCGGAAACACTCGTTATAGCGGCAGAAATCCCTGCTCTGAAAATAGGCTGCTATGTTCTTGAAAATGCAGTCCTCTTAATTTTTGATTTCCCACATCTGACGCAAACAGCGCGTCAGATATGGGGCACCCAGGCTATTGCTCATATAATTCACAGCCTGCGGAAACACTCGTTATAGCGGCAGAAACCCCTGCTACCAAAGGAGCCCCTTCACTTATCGGGAGCCTGCTGGTCATTCCACAGAGCTACCCCGCCAAGCAGCCCGTCTTCGTTCGAAATCAGCTTGACCGGTCCCCCGGTAAACTTGTGGGTTACCTTCTTCGAGTTACCACCGCCGATGTACAGCGTATCCCAGTTAAATGTAGCGGAGGTCTGCTCGATGGCTTCATCGAGCAGCTCGTTCCATCGTTTGACTCCGTACTTCTTGAGGCCTCGCCTTCCGAGATAGTCCTCATACGTCTTCTTCCGCCAAGGATGATGAGCCAATTCAAGACCGGGGCAAAGACGGCCGTCGGTGTAGATCGCCGAGCCCAGCCCGGTGCCTACCGTCAGCACCATTTCCACTCCCTTACCTTGAATCGCTGCATAGCCCTGCACCGCGCTGTCGTTCGCCAGACGGGTTGGTTTTCCCCATTTGCCTTGCAAGGTCTCCTGCAGCGGATAACCCTCCCATGCCTTGTGCAAATTGGCCGCTGTGAGCGTTCTGCCGTGCTTAATCACTCCGGGAAACCCAACTGAAACCCGGTCGAAGGTCCGTATATTGCCCTTGAGCTGGTCCAGCACCTGAAGGATAGCCTTGGGCGTCGGCGGATCTGGGGTTGGCACTCGAAACCGCTCACTGAGTGGTTGTCCGCTGCCACTCAGCGCCATCATCTTAACCCCAGTTCCACCGATATCGATTGCGAGCGTAACCAAATCCGAGGGGGCTTTGTTGTTCTGTTGCGGCATAACTCTCCGGGTCTTCATTTCAAATCTACTCTAAAGCATTTCTTCCTTAAGGCAGAAACAGGAAAGGTGTGGCTTCGATGAATTCCACAAAGTGCCCTTTTTCTTGAGGAAAAAGGCCATTGATGGCAGCGGCTTGGGATATATCTATCCTGTTTCTGCCGTAGGCGCAGATGCTCGCCGGGTTCGAACTCTGCAGCAGAAGCGTTTCCGGCTTCGCGCCAGTACACTGAAGCAGGGGAAACGACCTGCCATGGCGTTGCTGCGCAGCTTCGGGGACACGCTGGAGATGATCAAGTGGGAGCATTCTGTTTTTGCGCTGCCGTTCGCCCTCACCGGCGCCATGCTGGCTGCTGCCGGATGGCCCTCATGGCATAAGATTTTTTGGATTGTGGTTTGCATGGTTACTGCGCGCTCCGCCGCAATGGCCTTCAACCGCTTGGCAGATGCCAGATTGGATGCGCTCAATCCGCGCACAGCGCGGCGCGCAATACCCGCAGGAACGCTCAGCAGGGGATTTGTCGCCGGATTTACAATTGTGATGTCGCTGGCATTTATCCTTGCCGCGGCGCAACTTAATCGGGAAACGCTCCTGCTCTCGCCAGCCGTCCTGGCTATCGTGCTGCTCTACTCCTACACGAAGCGCTTTACCCGCTGGTCCCACCTGGTGCTTGGGCTCGCCCTGGGCATCGCTCCCGCCGCGGCTTGGATTGCAGTTCGAGGTACGCTCGATCCGCGGATCATCGTGCTTACCGCGGCAGTGGTATTTTGGGTTGGCGGCTTCGATGTCCTCTACGCCTGTCAGGACGTGGAACACGATCGGGAATGCGACCTCAAGAGCATTCCCCGGTACTTGGGCATCTCAGGGGCTTTCTGGGTTGCGCGTGGCATGCATATTCTTATGCTCGCTTTGCTGATCTGGCTGCTCAAGCTTTTCGCGCTCGGCAACATTGCCTGGATGGGGACGGCTGCGGTTGCCGGCCTCCTCCTCTACGAGCATCTCATCGTTTCGCCCCAGGACCTTCGTCGCTTGAATGCCGCCTTCTTCACTATGAATGGCATCATTTCCTTCGTATTTTTCTGCTCTGTCGCCGCTGCGCTGCTGCTTCGTCATTGAACCGCGTCAGCATTTCATCAAGCAAAGAAAAAGCGCAGCCGCTGCTGAGCCGGCTGCGCGGAAATTTCTGGTCAAGTTGCTCTACGTTGTCCGATCCTTGAGACGTTCTGTTTCTTTGTGAGCGTCGATTTTTTCGTTCACCTTATCTTTGGCGTTCTCAATCGCGTTCCGGGTTTTCGCCCGGCTCTCGTCAGCTTGAACTTCTGCCTCATCGCGATGGCGATTTGCGGTTTCAGCGGCAGCATCCTTCACGTTGCCCCAGGTTTCCTTGGCAGCACCCTTCGCTTGGTCCGCAACTCCCTGGTTTGCCAAGCCCTGATTTCCCACCGCCTCGCCGACCGCCTGTTTGACGCGCCCAGTTACCTGATCGGCTTTCCCGCCTACTTGATCCTTGTTCATAACTTTCTCCTTTGTGCCTATTTCCTGTGCTATTTGCGCGGCTCAACGTTCTCGGGTTCCCGGATCGCTTCCCGGGTTTCCCGTCCCAGCCGAAATCTCCGCCTATAAGGCGGGAGCCGTCGAAAGGCGGGGAAAATGAGTTAAACCGTTCGTCTGCCGCCTATCAACTGAATGACCAGGACGACCAGCGCAATGACCAGCAAAATGTGGATATACCATGCAACCACGTGAAATCCAATAAAACCTATCAGCCAAAGTACCAGCAGGATGACGAATATCGTCCAAAGCATCGGTCTTGTCTCCCTTCCATACTCTTGCGCTACAGTGTGATCTTCGACTACCGGTGTGATATGGTGCGTCTGTACCCCCGGCGGGTTGGCCGCATAAGAGAAAATAACCGTTGGAGGTTCCATTTGCGGATTGCCATTCAGGGAGAGCATGGGTCTTTTAGCCATGAGGCCGCGCTCAAGTTCTCACCCCAGGCAACCATTGTCCCTTGTTCCTTTTCGAACGACGTCTTCGATCTGGTAGAGCAAGAAGATATCGCAGCCATCATTCCAATCGAGAACTCGCTGGCCGGCTCCGTAGCCGAGCATTTCGATCTGCTCTTTCAGCGAAATGTTCATATCGACGGTGAATCTCTTTTGCGCATCCGCCACAATCTCATTGGCATCCCCGGCAGCGAGACCGCTCGTGTCCAGCGCGTCTTTTCCCACCCCGTAGCGCTAGCTCAGTGCCGCCTATTTTTGGGACGGCACCCCCAAATGAAGCCAACACCCGCTTACGACACTGCGGGAAGTGTGAAGCATCTGCTCCAAACCGGCCAGCCGACCGATGCCGCGATCGCCAGCCTGCAGGCCGCTGCTTACTATGGGGGAGAGGTGCTCGCCGCGGATATTGAGGATAACCCTGCCAACTTTACCCGCTTTTTCTTGATCCGCAGGGGCCGCGGCGTCTCGCCGCCGGGAAACGCCGACAAGGTGAGCATCGCCTTTACCATCGAAAATCGCCCGGGAACGCTGGTTTCGGCGCTGCAGGTTTTTGCCGGTTACCGGACCAATCTGAACAAGATAGAATCGCGTCCTGTCCGTGGCCAGCCGTGGGAGTACGTCTTCTATGCCGATTTCCAGATTTCCGCGCCCGAAACGGCCAGCGCCGTCCTGGACCAACTAAGGACAAAATGCATCCTGGTGAAAGAGCTGGGGTGCTACCCTGCTGCCCGGCAGGCCCTCTGATCGCGGATCTCTGCCGGAATTATCTCCAAGCGCCTTTAGGCATCCAAGGAGAGAATGGGTCCCAGATTTCCCCCGGGTGCGCCTCTATGGCAAAGGGGAGCAGAACTTTGCAACTTTCCATAATCTGTATCATCCTATAGCTAATAACTTGATAAAGAGGGACTCATGGCAAGTGATTTTCTAAGCGTTATCAATCCAACCGACCCCAGGCACCGGGAGCAGAGTGGCGGCGGACGCGTTTTGCCTGTTTTACCAGTCCGCAGTACAGTCCTGTTTCCGCATGCTGTACTGCCTCTGACTGTCGGCCGTGAGAGCTCGATCCAACTCATTCAGTCTCTGGGAGATGAAAAGACCATCGTGGTCGTTGCTCAACGGGATGAGCGGCTGGACGACCCCCAGCCCAGCGATCTGCACTCGGTAGGCACAATGGCGACTATCCATAAAGTAGTCAAAATGCCCAACCAAAGCCTGTTCGTCTTCACCGAGGGCACGGAACGCGTGAAATTGGGTGAATTCAACCAGCTTGAACCGTTCATGACCGCCGGCGTGGAGCACATTCCCGAGGTTCATTCGGAGAAAAGCGCTGAGCTCGAAGCATTGCAAAGAAACGTGACAGCGGCCTTCCAGCAGATCGTTACAGCGTCGCCTACACTTTCCGACGAGCTGCAGACGATTGCTCTCAACATCGAAGATCCCGGCCGCTTGGCCGATTTCGTCGCTTCGTCTCTGCCTTTTTTGTCCACCACGGACAAGCAGGAGCTTTTGGAGACACCTGACGTGGTGGCTCGCCTGGAGCGGATGAATAAGCATCTGGCCAAGGAAGCGGAAGTTCAGCAACTGCGCAACAAAATCCAATCCGAAGTTCAGGACCAGGTACAGCAATCCCAGCGCGACTACTATCTGCGGGAACAGCTCAAGGCCATTAACAAAGAACTCGGGGAAATGGACGAAGGGCAAAGGGACATCGAGGAGCTGCGCCAGAAGATTGAAGCTGCCGGGATGCCGGAGGAGGTCAAGAAGGAGGCCACGAAGGAGCTGAACCGCCTTGCGCGTATGTCTCCCATGGCTGCGGATTACTCGCTGACCCGCAACTACATCGAGTGGCTTGCCGTCCTCCCGTGGGCGAAATCTACCGGCGGAGAGGTGGACATTACCAAGGCGAAGGAGATCCTCGATCAGGACCACTATGATCTGAAGAGGGTCAAGGACCGCATCCTTGATTATTTGAGCGTCCGCCGCCTGAAGCCGGACATGAAGGGCCCGATTCTCTGCTTCGTAGGACCCCCGGGTGTGGGCAAAACCTCGCTGGGCCGCAGCATAGCGCGCTCTCTGGGCCGCAAGTTCCAGCGGATTTCGCTCGGCGGCATGCACGATGAAGCGGAGATCCGCGGCCACCGCCGCACCTACATCGGCGCTTTACCAGGGCAGATTATTCAAGCCCTGCGGCGCTCAGAGACTAACGATCCGGTCTTCATGCTGGACGAGATCGACAAACTCGGCCGGGATTTCCGGGGAGACCCGGCCTCGGCATTGCTTGAGACCTTAGACCCGGAGCAAAACAATACTTTCCGGGACAACTATCTCGACGTGCCGTTTGATCTTTCCAAGGTGCTGTTTATTTGCACCGCAAATATTCTCGATCCGATTCCTGAGCCGCTCTTGGACCGTATGGAGATTATCGATCTCTCCGGCTATACCGAGGACGAGAAGACGCACATCGCCTTCCGTTATCTCATTCCCCGGCAGCTCGAGCAGAACGGAATTCCGGCCGGCGAGAATGGCGAGGCCACGATTGAGTTTCCCGAGGATGCCGTACGTTACATCGTCCGCCATTACACGCGGGAAGCCGGCGTGCGCAAATTGGAGCAGCTCATCGGTACGGTCTGCCGCAAACAAGCCAGGCGTATCGCTGAAGGAAAGAAGGAGAAACTTGTCGTAACCCGGGAAGTGATCCATGAGTTTCTGGGCGGCATCAAAGTCCGCGTCGATACTGAGATCGCGGAGCGTACCAAGCGTGCCGGTGTAGCTGTCGGCTTGGCTTGGACTCCCGCCGGAGGAGACGTCCTGTTCATCGAAGCCAACCGCATGAAAGGCAAAGGCGGCTTCACCATGACCGGACAGATCGGCGAGGTGATGCAGGAGTCCATGCAGGCAGCGCTTACCTGGGTGCGCTCCAACGCCGCCAGCTTGGGCCTGACGGAAGACTTTACGAAGGACTTGGATATCCATATCCACGTTCCTTCGGGAGCCATTCCCAAGGACGGCCCTTCCGCCGGCGTTACCATGGCGACCGCGCTGGTTTCACTGATGACGGATACGCCTGTTCATCCGCTTACCGCGATGACCGGCGAGATCACGCTCAGTGGAAACGTGCTGCCTGTGGGAGGAATCAAGGAGAAGTTCCTGGCAGCCAAACGAGCGGGCGTCCGGGATGTCATCCTTCCAGCGGAAAACCGGCAAAGTGTGGAAGAGGACCTCACAGCGGATCAGATCGATGGCGTGACCATTCACTACGCCAGCCGCATCGAAGATGTTCTGGCGGTCGCTCTGCCCAAATCCCCCAAAGACGCCCAACAAGACGAAAGCGTGCGCGAGGAAATCATCGCGCACGCCTCCGCCTGAGGCGAGGGTTATGTTTCTTTCTCGCCAGAGCCTACGGTGTTACAGCTTTTCCGCCACTGATTTTGCCTGGGTGAACAAGTACAGGTAATCGGGGCCGCCGGCTTTGGAATCGGTGCCCGACATATTGAAGCCGCCGAAGGGATGGGCTCCTACCATGGCTCCGGTGCATTTGCGGTTGAAATATAGGTTTCCCACATGAAACGCTTGGCGGGCGTGGTCCAGCTTTTCGCGTCCTCGGGAATAAACAGCTCCCGTAAGTCCGTACTCCGTATTATTGGCAATCTCCAGAGCGTGATCGAAATCTCTCGCCCGAATTACCGCTAAGACCGGGCCAAAAATCTCCTCCTGAGCAATACGCGCATCCGGGGCTACATCGGCGATCACCGTTGGCTGCAGATAATACCCGCCTTCCTGAGTCTGAATTGGGTGGCCGCCGGTCAGAAGCCGTCCCTCCTGCTTGCCGATATCGATGTAGGAGAGGATCGACTGCATGGCAGAGCGGCTCACTACCGGACCCAGAGCCGCATTCGTTGCCGGATTCCCGGTCCGCAACTCTCCAACGCGCCGCTCAATTTGTTCAAGGAAAGCATCGTAGATCGTATCTTCGACAATGGCCCGCGAGCAGGCGGAGCACTTCTGACCGGCAAAGCCAAACGTGGAGGCCACCACTCCTTCGACGGCTGCGTCGATGTCGCAATCGCTGCTCACGATAATCGAGTCTTTGCCGCCCATCTCAAGAATGGTTCGTTTGATCCAGATTTGTCCCGAGCCCGTTTTGGCGGCTCGCGCATGGATCTCCAGGCCAACCTCCTTGGAGCCGGTGAAGGCGATGAGGCGCGTCTTCGGATGCTCCACAATCGCATTGCCAAAGCTTGCGCCGGAGCCGGGACAGAAGTTGACCACGCCAGGCGGCATGCCTGCTTCTTCAAGCACGTCCATGAAGCGGGCGGCGATGGTCGGCGATTCGCTCGATGGTTTCAAAATCACGGTATTCCCGGTGACGATCGCCGCGCTGGCCATCCCCGCCATGATGGCGAAGGGAAAGTTCCAAGGCGAGATTACCGCGCAAACACCCAGCGGCATATACAGCAGCTCATCACGTTCCCCAGGAAGTTGAATCGGCGGCTTTACATCCGCCAAGCGCAGAGCCTCGCGCGCATAGAATTCCAGAAAATCGATGGTTTCACTTACATCGGCATCGGCTTCGAACCAGTTCTTGCCGACTTCGTAGACCAGCCATGCGCAGAACTCAAACCTGCGCCCGCGAATAATGGAGGCTGCCTGCAGCAAGAGCGCTGCCCGCGTTTCTGCCGCCACCCGCCGCCAGCTCTCGAAGGCGTGGAGCGCCGCCGCCATGGCTTCTTCGACCTGTTCGGCCTCAGCCTTCTGATGAATGCCCACCACTTGCGAAGGATTTGCCGGGTTTAAGGAGCTGATCTTCCCTTCCGTCCGCGATCTTTCTCCGCCAATAATTAGTTCGTACTCGTGCCCCAGCATGCCGCCCACGCGAGCGAGCGCCTCACGCATAGCATGCACGTTTTCCTGATTGCTGAAGTCGATCGGCGGCTGGTTGCGGAACGGTCCCTTGGGAGCAAGAGGTTGAATTACGGTGCTGAGCTCCACGGTGGCCATAACCACATTTTACGCGGACTCGGCCCCTGGCTCCTAGGCAGCGTCATGAAAGATGATGCCGAGCGTGTGACGTCTCCCCGAGCGCAGGCGGCTGACTCCATGTCGAAGGTTGACGCGATAGGTTCCCCGCGTTCCCTCGACCGGGCGATGATGCACCGCGAAGGCCACTGCGTCGCCTTGGCCGAGCGGAACCACCTCCGGGCGCGATTGCATGCGGGGACGTTGCTCGGTGAGCACGAATTCGCCGCCCGTGAAATCCCTTCGAGGGTCCGATAACAGGATTGCCACCTGGATCGGGAAAACATGCTCGCCATAGAGGTCCTGGTGCAGGCAGTTGAAGTCGCCTTCGCCGTACTGTAGCAGCAAGGGAGTCGGCCGCGATTGTCCTGCGTCATGGCATCGTTGGACGAATTTTTCGTGGCTTTCGGGATAGCGAACCTCGATCCCCATTGCGGCGTTCCAGCGATTGGCAACGGGAGCGAGCCGGGAATAGAGCACGGTCCGAAGACCTTGGATGAGATCGGGCAGCGGGTAATTGAAATACTTATACTCGCCGCGCCCGAAGCCGTGCCGAGCCATAATGACTCGGCTACGGAACAAGCTATCTTCCGAATACAGGCCGGCGAGAGCTTCGCATTCGTGAGAAGACAGCACGCCCGGAAGCAATGCGCTTCCTTGCTCGTCCAAATCCTTTCCGATGCGCTGCCAATCGAAAGCCTCGACCCGGGCTACGGCTCCCTCCGCCTGTGGAATGCCGATTTGCGATGTGCTCATAATCAATAATCTAATGAAAGTTCAGCCAGAAGAAACTCCGTTTCTTGCTTTCAAATTCCTTCGAGTTCCGGTCGAGACGCTGTTCAATCTCTTTCGTATCGAATTTGCGTGTTTTTGTTGAAAGTACAACGAATTCTGGGTGCCCCATATCTGACGCGCTGTTTGCGTCAGATGTGGGAAACCACAAATTAAGAGGACCCGAATCTTCAAGCACATAACAAGCTATTTTGAGAGCAGAGCAGGTATGGCCCTTAGGACATACCTCCCATCAGACAAGCCTCTGCGGATTTAATTCTTAAGTGAACAGCATTAACTCTAGCTAGCTAGAAGTAAATATATGCTTCGAACTGTAAGTTGCGTGGTGAATTGGTTTGCCCCGACACGGTTCCGAAGCTGGAGCTGGTTATGTTGGTGTTAATGCCGCCAAAGACGGTGCGGTTGAAGAGGTTGAATGCATCCGCCTGCAGCTTGAGCGAAGTGCCTTCAGCCATATTGAACCTTTTGGCTAAAGAGACGGATTCGTTGAGGGACCAGGGGTTTCTCAATCCCGATGCATACGTAGCCGGGGTAGTGCCAAAGGTGAACGGCGCCGGGTTTCGGAATGCATTGATATTGATGTACGTGGTTGGATTCGTTCCTTTGGGACTGCCACTCCCGTAAGAGCCGTTGATACGAGGTGATCCTTTGAACGCAGGATTGTAATCGGCATAGCAGCCGCCGCTGAAAGGAACGTTGCATGAGGCTCCGATAGCACCCAGCGGAGTTCCCGTCGAGTATTGATTGAGGCCGGAGAGCTGCCAACCGCCTACCAGGGCATTCATCAACGCGCCCTGCCCCAACAACTTATGTCCCGATCCGAAGGGCAGAGCATAGACATAGGCAATCGAAACTACATTGGTTTGGTCATTTACGCCGACTGACCGTTCCGCCCCCAGGTTGTAGGCAGACCTAGCTGCAGGTGAAACCAAGCTAAGCTCGTTGCTACCACCCGCGTCATCGATCTCCTTGCTCCAGGTATAAGAGGCCAGTACGTAGAGTCCCTTGCTCATGGTGTGTTGCAGATAAGCCTGCATCGAATTGTAGATGCCATTACCGAAGGCGGCGTTGGTGTCATAGAGTCCTGAATACTGAGGGAACGGTCTCAGCATCTGCCCAATCGAGCCCGAGAAGTTGGGATACGGAAGCTTGATACCAGGAATGATTGCCTGTGCCTGAGCCAGAGTTGTCGGGCTCTCGGGTTGCAGCAATAGATTACCCAACGCCAGGTACGCCGGAAGTATTTGGTCAGAGTAGATGCCGACGCCCCCGTTGACGGGGATGAAGCGCGAGGCACTCGCTGCATAGCTCAACGAGAAAATGGTGGCGGGTGTCAATTGCTGTTCAAAGGTCAGATTCCAATTTTCCGTATACGGAGAACGTCCTCCGGTGTCCGGACGAGTATACGTGAGCATTCCACCGGTTGATCCGGCCGCGGTGTAGTATCCGGTGTTCAATGTTGGATCAAAGAAAGGCGGCTTGGTATACGCGGGAAAACCGGCGTTCCAATAGAAGGCCGGAGTAATGCCGGAGTTTGGACTGGTGGGCGAAGGACTGGCCGAGTAACCCAATGGTGTGTCGGCTGCTCCCTCCGCGCCTGAACCGGTTGCCGTTGCGTTCCCGCCGAGGGCGCCGGCATTGTAGTGAATGATGGAGAATGACCCCCGAATGACCTGCTTGGCGGTCGGATTGTAAGCAAAGCCAACGCGCGGCCCAAGGGTCAGGTAGTGGGTTTTTACCAGCGTTCTGCAATGGCAGCTATCTGGTCCATTCCCGGCAAACTGCAGCGCTCCCGGATAGCCCGATACCGCGGAATTCGGTAGCGTGGCATTCAAAAAAGAGGCCCGGTTTTCTACTTCGTAGAACGGCGTGGGAATTTCATAGCGAAGCCCCACGTTCAGAGTGAATTTCGGATTGATCTTCCAATCATCCTGAGCATAGATCGCATACTGCCGGTAGCGTCCTCCAAACTCCTGGACCGCCGTATCGGTAAGAGATGCGTTATCGACCGCACCCAACAGGTAGCTGGCATAACTGTTACCTGTAGTGGTAAGCAGCCCGCCACTACTATTAAAGCCGGCGGTCTCTGTGTTGGCAAAGCCAAAATTGGTTAGCTGGCTCGGCTTACTCGTATTTTCGGCCTGAAATGCCAGCTGGCCGCCGAAGGTCATGCTGTGCCGGCCGTGAATCCATTGCAAGTTATCCTGGAACGTGTTGGTGGTAACCGTCTCACCGAAGGTTTCAGAATAGAAGTACTGCGCCCAGTTGGTCGGCGCATTGTTTGTAGTGGTATTGACGGGAGCGCTGGCAGGATTGAAACTGACCGGTGGAAAGTTCTCGGATGCCTGTCCGTTAGTTGGTATTCCTGTCAGTCCGGCTTTTGAAGCATAATTGCCCGAAGTCGTTGGGTTGGTAAACGGAGTGATAAAGCGATTGATCTGGTAACCAAAAATATTTACCAGGTTTTGCGTGATCGCTTGGGTATCGCCGATTTGGTAGATCTCAATTTTTTGACCACTGAAGCGGCTGCTCGTATAGGGCAGGGGGAGTTGCGGTCCGCCGTTATTACCGAGGGCGCTTTCCGAGCTGTTACCCCATTGGGCCAGGAAATAGAGATGGTTGTTCTTGGTGACGGTGTAATCTGCTTTACCGATGAACGTATTCTGCTGAGTCCCGCCGGTAAGCGCTCCAAGATAATTGTTCTGCAAAGCGGAATTTATAGGATTCGGCAACTCCGCAGCCAGTGCGGTGGATATGGCGGAGATCCGGTTTTGCGGAATGATATTGTTGGGAAACGCCTGCCGCGTGCATACGCCGGCTGCGTTGCACACAGTGGTTGCCGGGTCATAGATGGGTACCGGCAATGCGCTAAAGTTCCCCGTCCTCTCGGCGGCCGTCGGCAGGCTGTAAAACGTTGGATTCGATCCGGCTGTGTAACGGTATCCATCGTAATTGAAGAAGAAGAACAGGCGATTTTTCAGAATTGGGCCGCCCAGGGTGGCGCCAAATTCGTTTTGACGCTCTACGGGCGTTTTTGAAGCAAAATACCCCGCGGCGTCGAAGACCGTATTGCGTATATTTTCATAGACGTCACCATGAAAGCTGTTGGTGCCGGATTTGATGATGAAGTTGGTGACCCCCTGGCCCTCGTAATAAGCAGGAACTCCGCTGGTGATCACCTGAAACTGGTCCACAACTTCGGTGGAAGTGCTGCCGGTGATGTTTCGCGCATCGCCCTGCAGTTCAGAGGTCATGAGCGGCATACCGTTGATGTAAATGAATGAAGTCTGACCGGGACCACCGTTTAATTCGTTGATCCCGAAGGGGCCGCTGACCGCGCCGGGAAGGAGAGTTACAAATCCCATGGGGTTCTTCGGGCCGCCGGCCATGGACAACGGGAGCGCAGATAGGTGGTGTTGGGGAGGGTAACTTCAAGATTTCCATTGCTCGTATCCAGCTGCGGCGGGAGCGAAGAGATAACGACCGTCTGGCTCGACGTGCCTATCTGCAGGTGAAGATTGAGATCGACAACCGTCAGAGCGTCCACCGAGACATTGTCCTGCACCAGGGTTTCAAAGCCCTCGGCATTGACAGTAATTTTGTACCTGGCGGGCGGCAGCGACGAGAGGGTGTAAAAGCCGGCTCCAGAGGTATGTTGCGTGACTGTGTATCCGGTATCGGTATCGACCGCGGTCACGACGGCATTTGGGACTACGGCGCCGGACTGATCCTGAATCGTGCCTTGCACGGAGCCGGTACCTATTGTTTGTGCGTAGATGCGCGCGCACAGCATGGTCCATGCGATGCAAAGCATGGCGATCCAGAGTGTGGTCTTGTTTATGTATATGCTTCTGTGCGGCTCGTGAACACGCGCGATTATCGCTGAAGCGCTTGCGTGATACATGATTTGCCTCCGGATGAATTGATCCAGAAATTGATCCCGAAAACTCGATAGTTCCGCGGCCTGAGAAATAAATTATGTAATGAACTTCGCGGCAAATCCTACAAGACACTGAAAACCACTGTCAAGGTTAATTTCGGAGTCTTTGGCCATGGCCGGAGCGAGCCCCGAAGCGCTACGAGGGAGAACAAGCATACCCCTACGCCTGCTCCACATAGAAGAGCGAAGAGACTGGAGGCGGCGCCAAATGGACACGAGCGGCCATGCCGAGCAGGAAAGCGCCGCGAGCATAAACTCCCGGCGATTCGGGGAGCGCCTCTTCTTCAATTGCGACCTCGTCCTGCGCACACGATCGCGGGCACCTATTTCAGGTGCTGAGCAAACGAAAGCGCATTCTGCCACGGACCAACCATAGCGTACCAGACGAAATCCTTGGCGGCGATTCCATCCAGAGCCCCCCTGGACTCAAGGTGGAAGCTGCGGTTTCTCCACATATAGTCGCTGTTAAAGCCGCCTCCTACCTTGGCTCCGGGAAAGTTGCTTGACGGCATGGCCACTCCTAAGCCGTCAAGTTTTTGCTCGTCCGCATACCATCCTCCAGCAATGAACTTCGTAGCGCTCGAACTGCATGGACAGTTTTCAGGGTTGATGGATCGCACGTTGAAATTCCATGGAGCATAGGCGGCAAAATCGTAGGAGAACGGTCCTATCTGCTCATCGGCGATGTGTATGAACCGCTCCTTGAGCTTCAGATAGTACCTAGGGGTTCCGGCAGGATTTTGGACCCACTCTGCCTTGGTCTCGAGCACGTAGGGAGAGGAATAGCTGAGCGGCACCATGTCGTTCACATGTCCGTCCCAGACGGCGACCAGTGCTTTCTTGTAGAAGCCATTGTTGTGGTTAAAGTCCAGCATGGTGGTCTGGAAGTCCACGCTATTTTCTCCATCGCAGGAGATTCCGGTTAGCGCAGAGTTGGCGCTTCCATCACCGGCTTGCGTGGGGTTGTAGTCGCCGGCCCAAGCGCCGGCATCCATGCGATTGTGAAAGGCCATCTGGAGCAGGCCGCCGCCATTCGAGCCCCAGACGTGTTCGATACCGCGATACTTCCAGGAAACGATGGCGCCGCCTTGCGTGGTGTCGAACAAGACCGTCTGTTCCCTGGCTGGATCTTCGAGAACGATGGCGTGATCCACCTGTTCGGGCTGAGGTTTGAATTCGGTCGACCGGCAGGCGATGGTAACCGCCTGTTTGGAAGGGCTGGTCGGAGGCAGTTCCGGTTCGTCCGGCACCGGCTTCTCTTGCGGAGCCGGCTGGTCCTTGGCAAAGGCGAGGGTTTGCTGCCATGGCCCGGCACAAATAAACCAGGTAAAGCGGTAGCCTTGTACGCCATCGAGCGAGCGGCCCATGACCGCGGCAAAGGTTCGACGCGGAGCTGCCCAAACCGCGTTGTACAAGAGCACGACGTATTCGGCGTTTCCCTGTAAGTAGGCGTGGTTGGTTGGCCAGCCTTTGGTGGGCACCACGATACCAAGACCGTTGGTGCGCTCGGCATCTGTGTAGCGGCCGGCGGCGATGGCGTTGCTTTCCGTGCTGTTGCAGGGGCTCTTTTCTAGGCATTTCTCAGGGTAACTGACATAGTTGCTAAAGGCCCAGGGGGCAGCGGCGGTCAGATACCACTCCATGGGCCCGGTCTTCTGGGGTCTGGTATTGACAACGGTCTGATCGAGCTTCAGGTAGTACGCGGGTCCCCCTCCGGAGTGGGGGATCCAACTGGCGTTGGTCTCGATGGTGTAAGGAGTGGAATAGCCGGGAGGAAAATTTCCGCTGATCTTTCCCGCCTCTACGCCCAACAGAGCTTGCTTCTGGAAAGAGTTATCGACACCCCGATCCTGCATGGCGGCAAAGGCGCGCATGGAGGATTGTCCGTCGCAGGCGACTCCGGTGGTGATCGCGGGAATGCCCATACTGGACCCGCCCTGATCGGGACTGTAGGCCGACCAGTAAGGACTCATCCCTTTCAGTTCGCCCTCATTGCCGCGACGTATTGAAAAGAGAGAGACGCTGGCGCCCGCGGTCTGGGCAAAGAGCATCTCTTTGCCGCGATAGCGCAGCGAGATGAGGCTGGCGCCGTGGGTGAGATCGAAGCGTGCTTCCTGTTCGCCCGATGGGTCGCGCAGCACCACGACCTGAACGCTGTTGAGCACCTGGGGAAATTGCCAGGCAACCACCGCTTTCACCGGGTACTCTTCCACCTTGCAGGTGACATCAGGAATGGATTGCGCCAGCGCGAGCGGGCACAGCAACATATAGATCCAAAGCAGCGACTTCATCTCTCCTCCGGCGTGCGCGAGATGTAAGCAAAAAGTGTTGAGCGACGGCGTGACTCACTGGCCGGCATGATTCTCCGAAGCAGCCACGAAGGGCACGCCGAGCACATCGCGCACGATCGGCCGTATCTTGCCCTGCAAGTCGGTCGGATCGTAGCGCAAGACGTATTCGAGCGGCATTCCATAGGCGAGAGACGACCATCCCCAGAAGGGATTCATGCCGTTCCCCCGGCCCGAATCGGAGTTGTAGTATTCGCGGGTAACGGGATTGGTATCGAGCGTGAGCTTCAGTGTCTTCAGTGCGAGCTCTTTGGCGGCCTGATCGTAGCCGTAACGCAGAAGGCCATGAAAGATCATGTAATTGGACGGGATCCAGGTGTTCCCTCGCCAGTTGCATTCACCCTTGGTGGTTCCTTCGTAGAAATCAGGCTCGGTCTTCGCATAGGTTGCTACGGGGTATTCCAGCCAGAACTCTTTTGGGTTGAGCAGGTGATCATGCACCAGGCGGCGTGCCCGAGCGGGGGGAGCTACTCCCGCCCATAAGGGAAAAAATCCGGCTACAGATTTGATATGGATCTGCTTGCCGGTCTTCTCATTTCTGTCGTAGTAGAAGCCGTCTTTTTCATCCCAGAAAACGGAGTTGATGAGGGCCGACAGTTTTGCAGCATGCTGCAGATAGGTTTGCTGATCTGCGGGCTTGCCGAGCTTCTGGGAGATGATGGCCATGGCCTGCAGCTCGCGGACCAGATAGCATGCCAGGTCCACGCCTTCATCGGTATAGGATTCGAGCTGCCCCGACCGGCTGAACTGGTTGTCCATGCCGCTGGCGTCCGAGCTATTCCACACCGGCAATCCGTTTTGATCGGCGTCATATTCGAACCATCGAGCGACATACTTCTGCAGCCGCTCATAATCACCGGAGCGCAGCCAGTCATAGTCGCCGCCATTCTGCTGCGCCCCTAAAACGACCAGCTGGGCAAGAAACGGCTTGAACATTTGCGTAGGCCGCGGGTTCACGATGCCGAGGGTCCGCGAAATGAATCCATCTGGCTGTTGGTGAGCCAGGAATATCTTGAGGTTGGAGAAATCGTACTGGCTCACGCCGTAGTAGGAGAGATAGACGTTTTCAAAGTACAGATCCCAATCGTAGTATTCACCGTAGGCGTATCCGGTCAGCAGTTTTGTTTTCGATCCCGGGTAAGCATGGAGACCACGATTGTGTATGTCGCGATTGACCTGGGCGAGGCGCGCAATAAGTGCCTGGTATTGGTGAGCGCCGATCAGGGCCATGAGCTTTGCCTTGGCGGTTTGATCGGCAGAGTTGTTGGGCGAAGCGGCAGCGGCGGCGGATCGTGTTGGGTGAAGGGCCACCAGGATGCCGGCGCAGATCAGGACCGCGGACGCAACGGCCAAGCCGGCAAAGGGCACGAGAGTCGGTTTAAAAGGTCGCATATTACACCTAGGGAATTTAGCCACGCTTTTTGCAGTTGACACTCTATCAAGAGTCCATTCGACAAACAATCTCTTATCTGAAATGCTGCGCAGGCTTACCCTTATCACCGCTCATTCCCCGACGGCATGGGCTTAATGTGCGTTCTCTGTTTTACTGAAGGAGTGGGCCCGCTGCGCCGGAACATAGGCATTGAGTATGAGCAGTGGTTTGATGGTTCGCGGATGACCGAGGAATCAGAGAAACCGCTCCCGGTGACGTCGGAGCTTACATTCAGCTACGGCGTACCCGGTCATTCGTGAGGAATCGATTGCCGGGTACGCCATATAGATTGCTGGTAACCGCTGCCCAAACATAGAACTGGTCTCATAAACCCAATGCCCTCGCCAACGCTGCGGATGAGACCCGCCACCGAAGCGGGGCATGCTTTCGACCGAAGCCTAAAATCTATTTATGAGACCAGTTCTAGCCAAGGGAGCATACTAAACAACGCGAGGAGCAGATATGCGACGCCGAACCTTTCTCACTACATCCGCAGCAGCTGGAGTGGCAGCACTTGCCTGGGGATCTGGAATCGCACCGGCAGCTGTCAAGCCGGGGGATATTCCCAAACGCAGCTTTGGAAAAACGGGCGAACGGCTGACCATCATCGGACAGGCAGGCGGCCGCTTTCCTTTATGCACCTTCGAGGACGCCAAGGCGGTTACGCTGCGCGCCTACAATCTCGGCATCAACTATTTCGATACGGCGCGCATTTACTGGAATGGCCGCTCAGAAGAGGTCTACGGAGAGGTGCTGCCACCTTTCCGCAAGAACATCTTCCTCACGACGAAGTCTCCGCAGCGTACGCGCCAAGGCGCGGAAAGAGACCTGGAAGCATCGCTGCGTGCTCTGCGTACAGACCATGTCGACCTTTGGCAGATTCACCAGGTGCAATCGATGGACGAGGTGGAGCAGATCTTCGCGCCCGGAGGCGCCATCGAGGCATTTGAGGCAGCGAAGAAGGCGGGCAAGTGCCGCTTTATAGGATTTACAGGCCACCACGATCCGCAGGTCCACCTGGCCATGCTGAAAAAGTACGATCATTACGACTCGATTCTTATGCCGCTCAACCCGGCTGATCCTGGATATCTAAGCTTCGAGAAGATCGTGCTGCCGGTTGCAGTCGAGCGCGGGATGGGTATCCAGGCGATGAAGAGCACTGCGAATGCCAAGCTGCTGCAGGCTATTCACTTGAAAGATTGCCTCTCCTATGTCCTCAGTCTGCCGGTAGATTGTCTGGCGCTGGGCTGCACGACGGTTGGGCAGGTGGAGGACGATGTGCGGATCGCACAGGAGTTCACGCCGCTCGGACCAGAACAGTTGGCGGAGATTCGCGATAAGGTTGTGAAGCTGAAGGGTCCGCAGCTGGAGGATTGGAAGATCAATACCCAGACCGGCGCCGCGGGCACCCATCGGGATGGCGACTACGCTTGAATGGGTAAGATAGAATGCTACAAAAAGGGCATTCGCTGCCCACAGTACAACCTTCAGCGGATAACAGGGCGCGGAAAAAGGCGATTGGAGCCAACTTCGCCACCGCAGCGGCTTAAAGCCGAGCGAATTTTCAGCTTGTTGCGGCACGGCTGAAGCCGTGCCTGATACAACAAAACCAATCTTTTTTGTATCGAATTTGCGATGCTTTGTAACAGGTATGGCCTTTTAGGCCATACGTTCCATCGCTGAAAATGAAGCGGCTTTAGCCGCTGCGCTTTAATCCTTAAGTGAACAGCATTAACTTTAGCTAGCGCACCGCCGTGATTTGCTCGGCCTGCCTGGACATTGCCGCGGTACGCTCCAGTTTCTCCCAATTGAACGGCCTTCCGTCAATCGCCCGTTTGACGGTCTTGAACAGCACCAGCGAGAACAGTTGCCGGTAGGCAAACCTCTGCAGCCAGATATGGAAGAGTAGCCATCCATCCCCCTTGTTGGCCGGATGGCGCCGTTCGAGGGAAAAGGCCAGCGCCGAAGTTACGAAGTCGATTACCAGGAAACCGAGGAAATAAGTGAGCAGCTTTTCAAAGCTGCTGGCGCTGGCCGTCTCAGGATGAAAGTGGCGGTCGAGCAGATAATTGACCACTCCCACGGTAAACATCAGATCGATGAAGGGCGAAACCAGCGGCAACAGGATTTGGAAGATAAGGATATTAGGCAAGGCGAAAAATCCCATGGCCTTGTTGTTGAGGAAGGCCCGCTGGTGCTTATAGACGGACTGCAGCGTTCCAAAAGACCAGCGGAAGCGTTGCCGCATCAGCCCGCGGGCGGTTGACGGAGCCTCGGTAAAGGCCAGCGCCCGATCCTCATAGATCACTTTGTAGCCTTGCTCCAGCAGGTTCATGGTCAGGTCGGCGTCCTCGGCCACGGTGTTGACCGGGTAGCCTCCGCCTTGCCGCACCGCATCCGTGCGCCAGGCTCCGATGGCTCCCGGAACCACGGTCACTACATCGAATAAATCCAACGCGCGCCGCTCGAAATTCTGGCTGGTGATGTACTCGAGAGCCTGCCAGCGGGTCCACAGGTTCACGCGATTGCCGACCTTCGCGTTGCCCGCCACCGCCCCTATTTGCCGGTCGGCAAAATGGCCGATCAGCTTGGACACCGCATCGGGCGCAATCACCGTGTCGGCGTCGATCCCGACGTAAAACTCCTCATCGAGATCGTCTACCGCGAAGTTCAGCGCTTCGGCTTTGCCGGCGTTGCTCTTGTGCAGCACCCTTAATCGTCCCGCCGCTATCTCGGACGGAAAGGCCTGGCGAGCGGTCTCGTAGGTACGATCCTGGGAGCCGTCATCGATCACGATGACGCGCAGATTGGAATAGTCGGAGTTCAGTACCGAGCGGATGGTGCGCACGATTACTTTCTCCTCGTTATAAGCAGGAACCAGAACAGCCACCGCAGGATGAAAATTGCCGATCCACTCGGGTACTGGACGTTTTCGCAAGCGATCGATCAGGGCAAACAAGCCCACCAGCAGCAGACGCGCGCTCATCAACACGTCACCCACGAAGAAGACAGTAACGATGAAGTGCCCCATGAACGCGAACATGGAAAAGGCGAGCGAATCCACTCGCGCTTGCCATATCTCGCTCCGTTTGATCGCGGGCATCACTTCCGCGCGGGTGCTGCCCATGAGATCGGAGACTTGTACGACCTTATAACCGTGCGCGCGCAGAGTATCGATCAGTACAGGCAGGGCCGCGATAGTCACCGAGCGGTTTCCGCCGCCATCGTGCAACAAAATGATGCTGCCGCGGAACTGCGGCTTGGTTTTCATCAGCTTCAACTGATCCAGAACATCCTGGCTGATGCCCTCCGGCGTCTTTTTTTGCCGCTCATCCCAGTCGTTGGTGTCGATCTTATTGCCTACGATCGTATAACCCATGTTTTGGATGACATAAGCCGGCGCCGCCTGATCATTGGTATCCGGCTCCTGGTCGATGGAATAAGGAGGGCGGAAAAACAGCGGCTTTACGCCCAACTTGCTGGCGAACAGACGCTCGGTAAGGTTCAGTTCCAACTCCAGCCTGCGCCTGGAAACCTCGGAGATGTCGGGGTGTAACCAGGTATGGTTGCCGATTTCGTTGCCCTCATCCACGATTCGCTTCAGCAGGCCTACGTTGTCTTCGGCCTGCTGCCCGATGATCATGAACGTTGCATGAGCATGTTTCGTCTTCAGAATGTCCAGGATCTTCGGCGTCCACAGGGGATCGGGCCCATCATCGAAGCTCAGAGCCACTTCCCCCGGCTTATAACCGGAATACTGAATGGTGTAAGGTTGGGGATACTTCTGCATGTGCTCGTCGGTCACTGTCCAGTTTTCCGAGTCCATGTCGATGGTCCGCGCACCTGAATGGGGAACCCCGGTGATGCGCAAGATATCGCCTTCGCCCTCCGTGTCCACATCGTCCCCGGGTGGAATGTTGCGTAGACTCAGAGGAGCATCCTTGTGGCTCGGATGATCCCAGACCGACCATAGGGAGGGATCTTCCGACCCGAGCCGCCACAGGGCGAAGGAGTGCAATCCCAACTGCTGGGCGGCGCGCAGTTCGTTCAGCGCGGTCACCGCATCCAGCATCCACACTTGGTGACGAACATGTTCGTCTTCATCGTCATAAGCGAAATGAGCGTTCAGCTCATCGCCCTCCAGATGTACCTCCGCATCCGCATCAGAAGCCGCCTGCCATCCATCCTGCACCGAGATACTATCCACATTGAGCACCTTCGGCGGATGGTGCTTGGCTCCCAGCGAGAGAGTCCAGTCGTAGCCGTAGTTGCCTATGGCGCAGAGCAGCTTTTCCTTCGGGACAACCTTGAGCACACGCTTCAGGTTGTCTTCGAACCAGTCTTGGGCTGCGATCGGACCCGGACCGCTTGTGACCTCATGCTGGTCATAATTCATCAGCAGAATGCCGTCGGTATTCTTGGCCAGAAAGGCGAGTTCATTGTTGTCCCCGCCTACGCTCTCATTCACGTAAAGCCGGAGATCCTTGGGGTGCATCTGCCGGTACAACTCGCCAATCAGCGACTGATAACCCTCGATCGCATCGTCGGGAAGATTTTCCAGATCCAGGCTCAACCCTCGATAGCTGGGGTTTGCGGCAAAAAATTTACTCAATTGCCGCTCCAGGTTCTGCCGCGCTGCAGGATTCTGCAGCATAGCGCCGACCCGGGTGTCCCAATCCCCCGTCATCACGTTGTAGTTGCTGAGCAAGGGATAGATTTCCAGGTCCGCGTGCGCCGCCGCAATGAGGTTGTGCACCTTGTTTTGCGGATCTACGTTGCGCACCCCGTTAGCGTCGACCAGGTTATACATGCGCGCCGGATATTGCACGGCGGAGGCGCCCTGGAGCGTGCCCTGGGGAGAAACTACATACAGCCACTGGGGAAAAAGTACGTCCACCTGGTGAATGTGACTCTTGAGGGAGGAGTAGCTGCCCGCATCATCGTCAACGTAATAGGCGGCGCGCAGACCCTCGCCTGAATTGAGCGGGATCTCCGATGGCCTGCGGTAGACTTTTCGCCTTCCTGACCGCTGGTATCTTGCCCTGAAGTAGGCTGTCTCCTGACGAATGTCGAGTGCCCGGTAATTGCGCTTGGGCGTGGGCAGCAGAAGCTCGGGAAGCTGCTGCTTGCGCACTACGTTCAGGAAAAACAGCACCAGAACCACGGTGGAGACCACCGCGGTTGCGTCGAAAATGCGTCTTAAGCGCTTCCATCGCTTGCGCTGGGGATCAAAGAAAATCTGGCGAGTCATGCCTATTAAAAGCTTACAGGATTGACTATCGCGACCGCCGATCCGGTAGCGATCACGTCTCTTATAGGATGCCCGTCCGGGCCGGTGCGTCCTACCGATACAACCTTTTCCTGTATACTGAGGGGTTTTTCTGGTACTCGCGGCATCCGAACTATCTGGGCGATGTGATCTCGTACTCCGGTCTTTGCCTGATTGCGGGGAGCTGGGTCACGGTTGTTCTGCCGCTGATTACTTGTGCGGGCTTTGTCTTTGTCAATATCCCCGCACTCGATGCCCACCTGCATACGCAGTGCCAAGACTCGTTCGAGGAATATGCGGGTCGGACGAAGAAGCTGATTCCATTCATATACTGAAGTGGCCAGTGTCTTAAGAAAATGTTTGGCACGGGATCAGTAGGCTGCAGGCCGCCCGCTA
>CAWDNI010000020.1:0-17071 GCA_963803615.1 uncultured Acidobacteriaceae bacterium | reverse complement strand
GGGGCTTACGGGCTCGCCGGCGAGCGAGTTCTTTAGTACCCGAAGGGAATTTACCCTAAGGTATGCGACTTCACAGCCAGTTCGGGAATTTACTGCTGCCCATGATAGATTGCGTCGCATGGACTTCGAGATCCGGGAAGCCGAACCCGAGGACGCAGCCGCCATCGCATACGTCCAGATGGAGGGCTGGAAGACCACCTATGCGGGAATCGTGCCTGACGCCTTCCTGGCTTCGATGACTGCGGAAGTGCAAACTCAAAGGTGGCAAGCGCAATTTGGGGGTGACGCCTCGATCCTGGTAGCCGAAGGCGAAATGGGCGTATTTGGGTTCGCCAGCGGAGGAAAAATTCGGCAAACGATTGGTTATTACGATGCAGAACTTTATGCCATCTACGTTCTGTTTCAACGACAGAAGCAAGGCGCAGGCCGGATGTTGAGCCGTACATTGGCTTCTCGCCTAGGCGCCAAAGGCTTCAAAAGCATCCTCGTCTGGGTGCTCGAAGCGAACCCGTCCGTGTTGTTTTATAAGCGCCTTGGCGGCATTGTTGTGGCTCAGAAAGTCATAGAAATTGGAGGAATCGATCTGCCGGAGTTGGCCTTCGGCTGGCCCGTTCTGAACCGGCTCATCTAAAGCATTTTAGGTTTTACTGTGAACTGGTTATGTCAGCTATGAGCGGCCGTTCTTCGATGGAACGGCCGCGTCGGAAGCGGTTTTCTGTCTACACCGAAACCTAAAATGCTTTAGCTCCGGGCATTTTCCGTGCCCGCGCTAAAACGCATGATAAAAGCCCCGATTTTCCGGAGCACTGAAGCGCTCCTTCCCTTGCAGCTAAACCAATTCCTCCCTGCAAAGGCCAGCCACTTGGCTTAACTCGGCTTATCGGACAAGTGCCTGTCTGTAATGGGGTTTCGGAGCAACTTCAATTTTTCTACCTGTGACGCGATGGACAATTTGCGGATATGGACGCTAGCCCATTTGGCCGCAGAAGGCAACGCCTGGCTTTCGGCTCGCACAGATTTCCCCGTAGGTCATTAAGTTCAATTGGCGTCCCTAAGCACTCAAAGTTTGAACCAGTTCGCAAGCAAGGTGTCCAAGGTCGAGGCTCGAGTGCTGAGATCGCCTCTATTCATAAGCTCCACCGCTTATGAGATATAAGCAGAGGGGTGTCGTCTACACCGGACCCGGAGTGCGATAAATCACGCAGTAAGTCGAGTGCAGCCCGCGCCGCCGCGAACGGTTCCTCGTCGGGCAAAGGATGACCCCCACGATAAAAGGCAAATTCCTTAGGAAGCTCGACCGGTTGGTCCGGAGCAATCAAGACACCAGCAAGATCAATGGCGGGAGTGACCGGCAGCCAATCCAGCACCGCACGAAGGAATTGTGCCCGCCTTGCCTATAGCAATAATCCGCAGACGCCGAAAGATGAGTTCAATCTACGCCACGGTCGCCAAAATAGAAATCCGTGAACCTGCGGGATCGAGTTTTGCGGAGATCTTGCACTTGCCTCCTCTTCGATGTTGCAGCCGGCAAGGGACTGCTCAACCAAACGCGCTTTTCTGAGAGGCTTTTAAATTCCATCAAGCGTTTGACCTCTGCGCTGGATTCGGCCGAGAACGGAAACTAACAGGGGCCGAAAAGTCACCACTCAAAAGAACATCATTGACAGGATATATTATATCTGATGTACTCAACTCGCTTTTTGGTATGCATTTCAGGACAGGGTTTAGCTGCAGGAAACAGTTGAGACAGCGCTGTCCATCCTTTCATGGATTCGAAGCGCGGCCCCTCGGGTCCTGAATTTCACTTAGAAGGAGAATGCTGTGACAGGGAAAAAGTACACATTGGCAATCGCATCTTTAATGCTCGGTATTAGCACCGTGGGATGGGCACAATCGAACGGCCCAGATAACGTACCGTCTTCGCACCAATACCTGAAGGTACATCAATATACCGCCGAGCAAGATGCGCAGTTGCTGAAACTGTACGATGGATTGCGCGTGGCTGACGTGATTGATGCGCTCGATGCGGTGGGTCTTCACGAAGTCACCATGATGGATCAACGCATTCGGCCGCTCTGGCGGGATGAGCAGCACATCACACACAGGATTCACGGAATTGCGCTGACCATTCGGCTCGTTCCAGCCCAGGCAACTGCGCCGAAGTTCCCGAATGAATCCATCGCTTTGAAGTGGCAGGGAGTAAACGGAGGACTGGATAAGGGGGCTTGGGGGCCGCCGGATGAGATGAAAGCTGACCCCGGCAAGGCGCCGCGCTGGGAATCTCTGGTGCACAAAGGGACGGTGCTGGTGGTGGACGGAGAAGCGAAGGACAATGGTTTCTGTGGATCGAATAATGCAACCTCTTTCACTGGCCTTGGGTTAGTGGGTCTGGTCGGTGAGGCAGTCTGCCGCGACACGGACGAACTGTCTTTGACCCATATTCCCGTATACCAGGATCCGATGAAGGCGCCACGGGGGATCAATCAGGGAAGAATGTGGACGGAGTCCTACAATCAACCGGTCGTTGTGGGTGGCGTTCTCGTGATGCCCGGCGATGTCATCGTAGCTGACAATGATGGTGTGGCAGTTGTGCCTCGGGCGCGGGCAGAGCAGGTGGCAGAAATCGCACGGTGGATCTTTGAAGACGATGAAACAAAACGAGGAAAGATCTACGACCGGGTAGGCAGGCCGCGGGACTGGACTGTGCAGGGACATACGGAACCTCCGCCTGCTCCCGAAACGCCGATCGACCATCAATAATCCGGAAAGAGAACTCTTCGGCAAGAGGTCAAACACGTCCGAGAAGGCCGAACGACACAAATCTCTGGAAAACGATGCAGCTGCATACGAACAGACTCCTACGCCCAGGAGTCTGTTCTCTTTTTTGGAGAAGATTGGCGGGTGGAAGAAGATGCTGAGGTTGAGCTAGGCTCCAACCCGGGACCAGAGACGCCGGTGAAAATCAGGCCGAGTTCAAATATAAGATCAAATATATTTGACATTAAGCATTGTTGTCCTATAAGGTGTTTTCGTTTCGAGAAGCCCTCGTGGATTCACCTGGAAAGGACGTTCCAGGATGCTTCAAAGCAATGCTTTCGACCAAGAGGCGCAGCGGAACAAAAGTGCACCACATAGGAGGCCCTACCGTGAAATTGTCGACAGGAAACAGCCGTATGGGTTGTCTCAGGTTGGGTGTTCTCGCCCTTTGCCTTTTCCTGCTGGGCGAACAAAGGTCATTTGGTCAAGTGGACACGGGAAGTATTTCTGGCACGATTACGGATTCTTCCGGCGCCGTTGCGCCAGGGGCGAAAGTTACCATCGTTGCGGTGGCGACCAATCAGCAGCGAACGCTAACTACGGATGACTCAGGCCGTTATTCCTCAGGTCCACTGAGCCCCGCTGAGTACCGGGTCGAAGTCGAGCTAAAGGGGTTCAAGCATTTGATCAGCGGGAGTATCGTGCTCCAGGTCCAGCAAGCCGCTGTGATGAATCTGACAATGGAAGTAGGCGGCGTGCAAGAAGAGGTAAGGGTTACTACCGCCCCGCCGTTGATCCAGACCTCCGACGCATCGCAGGGATCGGTCATCGGAGAGCAGAGGGTGGCAAATCTTCCGCTCAATGGCCGCGACTACCTTCAATTATCCCTCCTTTCGGAGGGCGCACTGCCTCCACCGGGCCAGGGGCGCACCGCTGTAGGCGCCAACGGCAATGGCAACAGCAGGGCTGGAGGATTTACCGCGGGTGCACAGCGTACTACTGATAACAACTACCTGCTCGATGGATTCGACAATAACGTCGATGACACTGGTTTCGATTCGGATCAGGCCGAGATAATCAAGCCGTCCGTCGATGCCATCCAAGAGTTTAAGGTGCAAACGAGCTCATATCCGGCGCAGTTTGGGCGAGCCGCGGGTGGCGTCGTAAATCTCACCTTGAAATCCGGTAGCAACCAGTTCCATGGGACGGCATACAACTATCTTCGAAATGAAGTTCTCGACGCAGAGAACTACTTCACAGTTGGCGCGAAACCACCGTATAAACGCAATGACTATGGATTTTCGGTCGGCGGCCCAGTCAAGAGAAATAAGATTTTCTTTTTCTTCGCTTGGGAAAATCTGGTTCTAAGGGAATCGTTTATTGATGTCAACACAATCCCGACCTCAAAAATGAGGACGGGGAATTTCTCGGAGCTCAGTGTCCCGATTTACGATCCTCTGACATACAATTCAGCGACGAATACGCGGCGGCCCTTCCCGGGGAACATCATCCCATCAAACCGGTTCGATTCAGTCGCACAACAACTCATCAATCTCTATCCAACGCCTCAAAACGGCAACCTTTCTAACAATTACACGTACGTTAGCCCGAACTGGGAAAATCTTGGCCGCATTAATACTCGAGTCGATTACCAGATCTCTCCAAAAGATCAACTTTCAGGAATCTTCAATCGCGAGAGCCAGTTCATACCGGCGGCTCCTGTTCTTCCCGCTCCTTCATTGGGCGGTAACGATCGTCAGACGAACAACACGGGCTATGGCACAGGCCTTACCTGGACACATATCATCTCTCCTACATTGGTAACCAGTACCAAAGCGGGGTGGTTCTCGGAAACCGACCTTCTCAGCTTTGGTCCCGGCGCAGTGGCTGTCGGCAATGTGGCCGCAAAAGTCGGTCTAGCAGTTCCCCCACTTACAAGCTCTCCTGTTGTGTTCCCGGTTTTCACGCCTTCCGGTTACAGCTCAGTCGGAGCAGGCAACAACATACCCTATTTCTCCGCATCGCAGAATCGCCAGCTCATAAACGACACGACTTGGACGAAGGGCGCGCACACTATTCAGTTCGGGGGCCTGGTTGAATGGATCCAAACGAACAACACTAATGTCCGCAATGAACAAGGAACGTTCACTTATTCCGGCAGATACACCAGAAATCCGTCTAACAATGCCGGCGGGAATGCGGAGGCCGATTTCCTTCTCGGCGACAACGATACTGTTCAATACAGCTCGTCCTCGGGGGTCCGGGCGCGGTCAACTTTTTTCAGCGCATACCTTCAAGACGAATGGAAGGTCAACCAACAGCTAACAGTTAATGCCGGCCTGCGTTACCAGTATCTCCAACCGTTTCACGATATTAACAACAGGATGGCGAACGTCGATCTGGACACGAACCCCTCGCAGCCGCAAATCGTATTTGAGGCTCAAAACTCGCCATCGGGTTTTTGGAGAAATAGTTTCCTCGATTTTGATCCGCGCTTAGGTGTCACCTACCAGCTGTTCAACGGCAAGATGGTTGTGCGCTCCGGCTATGGGATATATTCGCCATTCCAGAGATTCTCTCCGTTCGGCGACTCGGTCTCCCTTCTTGCGAATCCTCCCTACACCGTGGTTGTCGTGCAGACCAGCAATGGGATTACTCCAAATTACCAGTTGGCCAGCGGTGTTCCAGCCAATATCGTGTCCTTGCAATCTGCGAACTCCGTGACACTTGGTTCGCAGCAACGCAACATCCCACATGCCTATGTCGGGCAGTGGAACCTGAATGTGCAGTACCAGTTTGCGAGTAACTGGATGCTTCAGGTTGGCTACTTCGGTACCAACGGAACACATCTCACAACCCTGGTGGATGCAAATTATGTACCGACGCTGGGCCCGGGAAGCACCAATTCGCTTCGTCGATTCAAGAGTATATTCATTCCCGCATCTGCTCCTGGCGTTGCTGGAACGGCTCAAGGAGTGACCATTTCACCTTTGGGCATAATCAATCGAACGGAGAACGTGGGAAGCGCGAATTTCAACTCCATGCAAGCGAAGGTGACGCACGAACTACAAGGCGGATTCACAATCTTGGCATCCTGGACATGGTCCAAGGGCCTGGGCAACACCTACGATTCCAACCCCCAAGGCTCATCCCTCGGCTACGCCTATCAGAATCCCGCGAATCTCAAAGGGGAGTATGGTCGTTTGGATACACAGCTTTCTCAAGCATTCGTGTTCAGCGGACTATGGCAACTGCCGTACGGACACGGACGAAGATTCGGCTCAAATATTGCTCCCTGGGCTAACGCCGTGTTGGGCGGCTGGGGTCTGGACAGCATCGTTAGCCTGTCATCCGGAAGGTACTTTACCGTAACCGTGAACGGCACGCCATCGAACTCAGGACAAACCGATCGAGCCAACATCGTAGGAAATCCAAATGCCGTTCCGGGTGGACGCAGAGTGGCCGAATTCACCAACACTGCGGCGTTCGCTGCCAATGCACCGTATACGTACGGCGATGAACAGCGGAACTCCATTCTCGGTCCGGATTATAAGGATGTCGATTTCTCTCTCTCGAAAGAAGGAACGATGTTCAGCGTGAAGGATCAGCCTGTCAATCTTCAATTCCGTTGGGATGTTTTCGACGCGTTCAATCATCCCAACTTCCAATTGCCAGGGAATGTTCTGGGCACGCCAACTTTCGGGAAATTAACGGCCGCCGATGATCCACGCCAGATGCAGGTGGCGCTCAAGATAATTTTTTGATCGCGAAGTGCATTGGACATTGAGAAGGGCCTTGTTTGCTTATCAGCGATCGAAGCAATCGACAAGGGGTGCAGGAATACTAGCGCGATTAAGTAGTTATCTGCCGAGTCGTATTCTGTTTCATAGAAAGCAGGATGGAGCAGGCGGGAATGTTGCCGTTCCCGTTTGCTCTGTCTACGAACTGCGACCCAAGCAGGGCGCAGGGTAAATGCCGACAGGGCCGAGATCGGAAACGAACGACTGCCGGACCGAAATCGGTGCCGGAAGCGGAGAATTCGGAGGGCTACGTGAAAGTGGGGTTTATTGGATTGGGCGCTATGGGCCTTCCCATGGCGCGTTGCGTTGTCAAAGCGGGATACCCTTTGGTGACGACATTTCACCGCAATCGCGGACCGGCGGATGAACTGGCGGCGCTGGGGGCCAAAGTAGTGACCACAGGGGCGGAAGTTGCAGCACAATCCGATGTGGTGATCACGATTCTTCCCGCCGATGCGGAGTTAGTAGAAGCCGTACTTGGTCCGGACGGGGTTGTGAATGGGATGACGGCCGGGAAAGTGCTGATCGACATGACGACCTGCACCGCCAGGACAGTCATTCAGATTGCCGAAAAGATTCAAGCTGTGGGCGGTCGCATGCTCGATGCGCCAGTCAGCGGTGGAACGGTTGGAGCTGAATCGGGAACCCTCACTATTATGGTTGGAGGTGACTCCGCTGTACTTGAGGAATTCATGACCATTGCTGGCCACGATGGGAACACGCATCGTGCACGTGGGCAAGGTCGGCCACGGTAAGGTGATCAAGATTTTGAATCAGGCTCTTGCCGCCATTCACTTGTTGGCGATTGGAGAGGTATTCGCACTTGGAATCAGATGCGGCATGGAAGAAAATCTTATATATGATGTCATAAAGGAGTCGTCGGGACACTCTCGCATGATGGATGCCCGGCTGCAACAGTTTCTGTTCGCAGGCGCGTTCGAACCAGGCTTCAAGCTCGATCTCATGAAGAAGGATCTTCTTCTTGCACTCGATTCTGCACGTGAGTTGAGCATTCCGGTGCTACTGACCTCGTCAGTGGCGCAGCTATTTACAGCAGCCAGCAGCGCCGGCTACGGGAACGAGGATTTCTCTAGGGCCGCTGAGTATGTGGCGGGCTTGGCCGGGGCGACGCTGAAGGAAGGCGCAATGACAGAGAAGCGGGGAGGGTAACGATGAGATCGGAAACAACAGCGAACGGGTCCAGTTTCGCTGATAGATTTGCAGAGTTTGACACGGCAACTATCTTCGAATCGGCAGGACGGTCAGGCATGGTTGATCCGTCGATTCGGCCGGCTTGGAGCGGCGCCAAAGTCTGCGGCACGGTTCTCACCGTCAAGGGCGCCCCAGGCGACAACCTCATGTTGCATCATGCCGTGGCTGTGGCAAAACCTGGGAACATAATTGTTGCGGATATCGGCAGTTTTACCCTCGCCGGGGCCTGGGGCGAGATTCTGACGGTGGCAGCGCAAGCGAGAAGTATTGCGGGTGTTGTCGTGAACGGCGCGGTGCGCGATATCGAGGCCATCGCCCAACATAGGTTCCCAGTGTTCAGCCGCGGTTTGGCGATTGGGGCGTGCACGAAGGAGCGGTTGGGCGAACTGAATGTTCCGCTTATCTTTGGGGACGTAATGATTCGACCCGGCGATCTCATCCTCGGCGATTCCGATGGACTCGTCGTCATCGAGCGGGAACATGCAGATTCCGTTTACCAGGCGGCCGTCTCACGGCGCGATCGTGAGCAGGAAATTATCGCAGAGTTGCGACACGGGAAAACCACGATTGATATTTTAGACCTGCCCAAGATAAATGATCAGGAGAATGCATGGGCCAAATGAGTCCGCCTAGTGACTCTGAACCGGCAGACGCGCGTTTCGGTGTAGGTCCGCTTCGCACGTTTGCGAGGGAAGTGCTCGAACGCGGCGGTGTGCCTGGCAAGGACGCGGACATAGTTGCAGAATGTTTGGTGTTGGGCGATCTGCGCGGAGTCGGATCGCACGGAATGATCCGGCTTCCGGTCTATGCTCGCCGGCTTGACGCCGGGGTGGTCAAGGCGAATCCAAGTATCCAGGTGACCCGTCCGTTTGCATTGGTGGGGCTTATCGATGGCGACAACGGTCTTGGTCCGGTGGTTGGAATGCGGGCCATGGAACTAGCTATCGAATTGGCCAAAACGAATGGATTAGGATTCGTCGGCGTACGGCGGAGCAATCACTTTGGCGTGGGAGCATTCTACGTTCAGCGTGCCATCGAAAACGGCTGCGTCGGATGCGCTATCTCGAACGCGCCTCCCAATATGGCGCCATTCGGCGGCCGGCAGAGGTTTCTCGGCACCAATCCATTTGCGGTTGGTGTACCCGCAGGCAAGCATCCGCCGCTCGTATTCGATGCCTCTTCCAGTGTTGCCGCGCGCGGGAAGATCATTGCGGCAGCCAAACGGGGAACACCGATCCCACCTGGTTGGGCAGTCGATCCGGAAGGTAAGCCGACGACCGATCCTGATCTGGCGCTGGCCGGCGCAGTGCTTCCATTCGGAGGTGCGAAAGGATCGGCGATCTCTTTTATTATCGATCTTCTTGCGGGGACGCTGACAGGCGCCTCGTTCGGGCAGCGATTGAACACGCTTGAGAACCTTCAGGCCGAGCAGAATCTCGGACACGTATATCTGGCGATTCGATCGGATATCTTTATGCCTCTTGAAGAAGTGACAGAGAGGACCGATGAGATCTTCGCCTCTTTGATCGCCTCTCCGCCGGCTGCCGGAACCGAGCGTGTTTTGCTGCCGGGCGAAATTGAGCTTAAAGCGGAAACAGCCAACAGGCTGCAAGGTGTGCCCCTGAGCGAAGAAGTCGTGAATGACCTGGTGGAACTGGGGGCCCGTGCAGGCGTTCCGTTCCCATCGCTCGTAGAGAAACTCGTTGAGAAATAGGAGTAATCGGCGCGATGAACATCGATGCAGGACAAACCTTCAACTTCCTTCCAGTTCCTACCGATATCTATTTCGGCTTCGGGGTTCGCCACAGTCTTCCTGAGAGGATGAGGGCGCTGGATGCCAAGCATGCTTTTATTGTGACGGATCCCGGAATCAAGGCCTCGGGGATTCTCGACGAGATCGTTGAAATTTTGACCAAAGCAGGTGCAGCGGTCACGGTGTGTGACCGAGTCAAGGCGGATTCAAGCTCGACCCTGATTAACACGACCGTAAAGGAACTGAAGAGTTCCGGCGCCGAGGTGGTCCTCGGAATCGGCGGGGGCAGTTCTCTCGACACTGCGAAAGCCATTGCTTTATTGGCGACAAATGCCGGTTCGTGTGTTGACTATGTGGGGCTGAACAAAGCGCGGACAAGGCCGCTTCCGATGATTGCGATTCCGACCACGTCGGGAACCGGCAGTGAAGTCACGTTGTGGTCAGTTTTTACAGATGAAAGCTGTGGCACAAAGGTGGCCATTGGGGGCGTGCTTGTATTTCCGGCAGTGGCTGTCTGCGATCCGGAACTTACATTGAATCTGCCTCCGCATCTGACTTCCTCAACGGGTATGGATGCACTTGCGCATGCGATCGAATGCTATACGAATAACGCCTGCCAGCCCATCTCTGCTTGCCTCGCATTGCGCGCGATCGAACTGATCGGGCAGCATCTCCGCAGTGCTGTGCTGAACGGCCGCAACAGGAATGCCCGTCACGGCATGATGCTGGCTAGCACCATGGCAGGAATCGCCATGAACCCGACGCGGCTGGGTCTCGCTCATGCATTGGCTATGCCTCTGGGAAGCTGGGATATGTGCGTGCCCCATGGAGTTGCGCTGGCGATTACGCTACCGGTGGTGATGGCATACAACCACCTCGCCGCTCCTGATCGGTTCGTCGACGTAGCCCGCGCGCTGGGCGAACCAGTAGACGACCTGACCAGGCTCGACGCAGCGCGTCGAGCTGTCGATGCGGTTCAGAAATTGGCTCAAGACATCGGCATCCCGAATTCTCTCTCATCGTTCGGGGTACGCGAGAAGCACGTCGGCCCTGTCGTTGCAGAGGCAATGAAGAGTGGGAATGTACCGGTGAATCCGCGACTCACAAAAGCAGAAGATCTGGAGGCAATCCTCAGGCAGATCCTGTAGGCGATACCGGCGAGGGGATATATGGAAAGGCATGCGAATTTCATCGGCGGAGCTTGGCTTCCGCCGCAAGGGGCGCGCTACTACCAGCGCGAAAATCCCGCTCATCCTGAGCAGGTCATCGGTGAGTTTCCGGTTTCAGCCGTGGCCGACGTAGATGCGGCAGTGACATCAGCCAAATCTGCCTTGGCCAGCTGGGTCAGTACGCCGGGCCCCAAACGGGGAGCACTCCTGTTCCGCTTCGCCGAACTACTGGAGCGGTCGAAGGAGAAGCTGGCTCGGATCATTACCTCGGAGCAGGGAAAAAGCCTGTGCGAATCGGTGGGAGAGGTGGGACGCGCTGCGGTGGAGGCTCGATATATGGCGGGAGAGGCGAGTCGTCCCTTCGGCCAGTCGTATCCGTCGGAGCGCCCGGCCGTCGTTTGCTACACGGTAACGGAGCCTCTGGGGGTAGTGGCCGCTATTTGTCCGTGGAACTTTCCGGTGGTGACTCCGGTCCGAAAGATGGCTCCAGCGCTTGCATATGGCAATACTGTGGTGCTTAAACCGGCGTCGCTGACACCGTGGTCTTCGATCTTCCTAATGCGGCTGATCGAAGAGGCCGGGTTTCCGAAGGGCGTGGTCAACCTGGTGATTGGGCCGGGTGCGGCCATCGGGGATGCGCTGGTTTCGGATCGGCGGGTGAAGGGCATTTCCTTTACAGGCTCTACATATATTGGTACGCGGCTTTATTCCATGGCCGCGTCGCGGCTCGCGCCCGTTCAGTTGGAGTTGGGCGGCAAAAATCCAGCTGTAGTGATCGACTATGATGATCTCCAAGGCGCCGCGCGCGAAATCGTATCCGCAGCATTCCAATGCACCGGGCAGCGATGCACTGCTCTCAGCCGGGTGATTGTGCTGGAGTCGCAGGCGAGTGAGTTAGTTGAGAATCTGGTGTCAGAAGTTGGGCGAATCAAAGTTGGCGATGGAATGTCTGCCGAGACCACGATGGGTCCTCTGGTCAGCATGGGGCAACTTCAGTCCACCGCAGGCTATGTGACACAGGCAGGGAAGGAAGGATTATCAGCAATCAGTGGTGGCAAGCCCCTGGTGGACGATCCGGCGAAGGAAGGCTACTATTACGCGGCCACGGTTTTCGATGGGGTTTCCCCGGAATCTCCGCTGGCTCAGGAAGAGATCTTTGGGCCGGTATTGCCGGTCATCCGGGTTCGCGACGTAGATGAAGCGATGTCGATTGCAAACGCAACCCGTTATGGCTTGGCGGCGGCATTGTTCTCTTCGCGGCGAGACGTGATTTCGCGTTTTACCGAAACCATCGAAGCCGGCATGATACATATCAATCACGGAACCGCAAGCCAAGCCCATGTACCCTTCGGGGGGAGGAAGGATTCCGGTCAAGGGGCGTTTTCCATCGGTCCGACCGCACGCGAATTCTTTGCTCAAGTGAAGACGATCTATGCCAAGTGAGAAAATCCAGAAGAATCGGGATGAAGCGGTCGTGGAGACGCTGACGCCGCTTTCCGATAGCTTGCAGTTAGGCGGGCGCGTTTATAAAGTCCTTGCGAACAGTATTGTCGGCGGAAAAGTGGCTTCCGGTTCTCAATTGCGTCCGGACGTCGTCGCTCGACAATTGGACGTAAGTACAACGCCGGTTCGTGAAGCGATGCACAGGCTCGAATCGGATGGGCTTTTGGTCAAAATCCCGTATCAGGGGTGGTACGTACGGGAGTTTACTGAGAAGGAGATCAGGGAACTTTATGAGTTTCGTGCGGGTCTAGAGCGGTTTAGCATCAGAGTCGCGTGCGACCGGATTACACCTCAGCATGTGAATTGGATGCGCAAGCACCAACTCGCCGGGAAAGCAGCTCTCAAATCAAAGGACATGGAAGAATATCGCGTTTACAATCGCGACTTCCACCAAGCCATTTTGCGGATTGCGGGGAATTCGTATCTGATATCCGCCATGGCGCAAGTCGCTCTCCAGAGCGAAATGCTCAGCGCTAAAACGATCAGTATCTCGGGGAGATCGCTAAAGGCGGTCGAGGAACATGCGAATCTGATCGATCTGATGGAGCGTCGCCGCATGGGTGAAGCGGAAAGATCGATCGAGCTTCACATTATGAGTGCTCTTGAGGCCATACTTTCCGCCGGCGTGGCCGTATCTCAGACGCGGGCACATCGAGGTGGTGGCGTCTTTGCCTTAAATAAGGACCACTCTTCGTAATCGGTCGATAACCGCACGGATGAGCCATCGCCATCGAAATCGGTGCGCGGGGCATGTACGAGCGGTATATGCCCGGTTGGTTTTCATCGCCGGGGAAATGTAGAGCACCTGAACCGTCGGGCACACTTATATAGATCTGCTCTTACCCGCAACAATATCCACAAGCTCGAAAAGCAACGTGAAGCGCCTCGCGGCCCGTGACAGGACTGCGTAAGACGTTCGGCCGGACGTGGCGTGGCATTATGATCCGCTGATTTAAGTTGACTGGAATATATCATATCAAATACATTGGTCAGCGGCCGGAAGCTGACGTTACATCGCTTCGTGAAGGGATCCGTTTATTCCATGAACTCAACTCGACGCGACTTCATCAGGGCCGGCCTTGGAACTGCTGCACTGGGAATGGGAGCAAAAGGAGTGCTGAGCTCGACTGCGGCTTCGAGTCTCTCCGTGGTTCACATCTGGGAAAAGCAGGAACTGGAATTCACGTCTGCGCGTTCGTTTTCAAATCCATATACGGATGTGACCGTCTGGGTCGATCTGACAGGCCCGGGATTCAGCAAGCGCATTTACGGATTCTGGAATGGAGACAATAAGTTCTGTGTCCGGCTCCTAGCCACCACTCCCGGAGCGTGGCATTGGAGAAGTGGTTCTGAGCCGTCCGATGCCGGCTTGGCAGGAAAGACAGGTTCGTTCCAAGCGCGCGAGTGGACAGAAGAGGAAAAGGAAGGCAACCCTCTTCGGCGCGGATTCTTGCAGTCAACTCCGAATCGCCACGCACTGAAAACGCCGGATGGCCGGCCCTTCTTCGTCATCGGGGACACTTGGTATGCGGCCGGAACCAACCGCTTTCGTTGGAATGATGACGACGAGGAACGGCCGATCGGGCCAACGGCAGGATTCAAGGACTACGTTCGCTATCGCAAAGCACAGGGCTACAACTGGGTCAATATTATCGCTGCCTTTCCCAATTGGGAGACCGATGGATTGCCCTGGCACATCGTCATGAACGACCCTGAGAAGACCACGGTGCGCTCGGCGTGGCTCGAGTTCGGGACTGGCAGCGCAAAGAATATGGACAACGAAGGGGGCCGTCCGTTCAGCTTTCCGGGCAAGGTCCCCGGTTATGAGAAGATATTTCCGGACGTAGATCGAGTAAACCCGGAGTATTTTAAATATCTTGACCGGAAGATAGATTACCTAAATGCCCATGGATTTGTTCCTTTCATTGAGGTATCACGCCGCGATGCGAGTGAGCTTTGGAAGAAATACTACTCATGGCCAGACTCCTACTCACGATTCATCCAGTACATCTTCTCGCGCTATCAGGCCAACAACACGGTGCTCAGCCCTATCCATCTGGACATCATTCAGGAGAGCATCACCGTTCCCGACTTTCTGCGCGCCATTGATCTGGTGCTGAAGAAATATGGGCCACCGCCATTTGGAAACCTTCTTTCAGCGAATGCCAATCCGTCAACGCTGGTTAACTGGGGAGATAATTCGTGGGTCACACTGCACCAGGTGGGCAACAAGCGCGAACACGAATACTACTGGTACATGACGGAGATCTTCCGTGATCCGCATACCCATCCCGCGCTGAACGGTGAACCTTACTATTCGGGCTATGTCGATGCTCGCGGTTTGAATGGCGGGTATAAGTTCGGTGCTCCCGGAGGCACCCCTAAAGACGACCAGTTTGTGCGCTCAGCGATGTACGGCAACTTTCTTTCAGGCGGGCTGGCCGGCCACGTCTACGGGGCAGAGGGTATTTGGGGAGCGGATATCGAGCCCGCAGCGCCCACAAAGATGTGGGATGCATTCCAATGGAATTCAGCTTCTCAAATGCAGCACCTGCGAACGTTCGCATTTTCCGTCGGTCCTCGTTATCAGGATTTGGTTCCCGATTCCGGATTCGTGGTGCCGAGCCAGACTCATATTGTGAAGGGCTATGAAGGATGGGCCTATTCCGCTCGCACACAGGATAAGGAGATATTCCTTGCTTATTTTGAAAAGGATTGTCCACGCAGCCTGATCCGGGGAGCGCGGGTGATGAGCCTGTATGGTGCGAAATGGTTTGATCCGCGTCAGGGAACCTGGTCCGAGGCGGGCGATGGAGCGCTAAAGGCGAACGAAATCGGGGAGATTCAACTGCCCGATTTTCCCTCGGACATGGATTGGGGAATCAGCTTGGTATACCAGGGACCGGCTCCCCTGCCGAAGCACTTCTGATCGTGCGAACGGGCGCTTGTTGAACCAACCCGAGAACGGCAGGGTCAAGCCGGAAATGAAGATGAGACGCAATTCGCCTTGCATTCAGATCGGTTTCTCACATCGAGTCATTCTATGAAAAGACTGGCCATTGCAGTAGGTGGCGATCACGCAGGGTATGCGCTAAAAGGCGCAGTGATCCTATTTCTGAAGAACGAAGGACACGAAGTAGAGGACTGTGGATCGTACAGTCCGGAGCCTGTCGACTTCCCGGATATTGCCCAGTTGGTATGCCGGAGAGTGCTCGAGGAGAAGGCGCAACGGGGAGTTCTCGTGTGTGGCACGGGTGTGGGAGCTTGCATCGCCGCCAACAAGAAGCGAGGTATTCGCGCTTCTGTGTGTCACGACATTTATTCCGCTCATCAATGTGTCGAGCACGATGACGTCAATGTGGCATGTCTCGGCGCGCAGATCGTCGGCCTCAACATCGCTGAAGAGTGCCTCCGAGCTTTTCTTTCCGCCGAATTCAGCACCGACGAGCAATTCCGGAGGCGAGTTGCCAAGCTTTCGGAACTAGAGCGTCTGGAAACATAGAAGGACAGGGATGGCATCCAGGCTGTTGAATCAGGTGAACGCTCCAGGGCAGATGGACGGTGCAATAAGCCGTCCTCGCATGCTGCTTTTCCTGCTGATGCTCGCCATGTGCATCAACTTCTTCGACCGCGTAAGTCTTTCGGTCGCAGCGCCAGTGTTGGCTCCTGAACTGCACATCACGACCTGGTCGCTGGGCGTGCTGCTCTCCAGCTTTTTCTGGACCTACTCAGTGTGCCAGATCGGATCGGGTTGGTTGGTGGATCGTGTGGAGGCCCGGTCAGCCTATGCGGTGGCGTTCATCCTTTGGTCCTTGGCTACACTTGGCATGGCTTTTGCTTCGTCCTTTGAAGGGCTGCTGTCTATGCTGCTGGTTTTGGGTGTATGCGAATCCCTTGCCTATCCCATGACCTCGCATATCATCGCAAGCGCCTTTCCAGAGGAGCGGCGCGGATTGGCGAACTCTCTGGTGGATTTGGGAGCACGCTTGGGGCCCGCTGCAGGTACGATGTGCGGGGGCCTCCTGATTGCCCACGTCGGTTGGCGAGGTCTACTCACCATCTGTGGAATTGGGGGAGGGCTTTGGGTCATTCCGTGGCTTTTATTGGCGCCCCGCCTCCCCGTTCCGCAAGGAAAATCGACCGATCTGGCGGTCAGTTGGAAACGGCTGCTATCGAAGGGAGCTGTGTGGGGAACGATCGGAGGAATCTGCGGTGCAAATTATGCGTGGTACTTCCTCCTGACCTGGCTGCCATCCTATCTGGTGCGAGAGCGCCACTTCTCGCTGGCCTCTTTGGCAACCTTCGGTTCTTTGCCGTACCTGTTCATGGCAATTTCTTCGGTTAGCGGTGGCGCTTTCTCCGATTACCTCATCAAGCGTGGACATGACCCTGTTTCCGTTCGAAAGGCATTCCTCTCGACCGGGCTAGGCGCCACGGCATTCCTGCTGCCCTTCGTCTTATTACCGCGAACGGCCCTGTCGCTCGCCGGACTTTATTTAAGTTGTTTTGGGTTTGGAATCTACGCTTCCAACCTTTTCTCACTTACTCAAGCGCTTGCAGGAAGGCAGGCAGCGGGGCGCTGGACGGGCGCTCAGAACTGCTTCGGCAATGTTGTCGGTATTGCAAGCGGGATTTGCACCGGCTGGTTGGTGCAGCATACAGGCAATTTTGTTACTCCCTTTATCGCTGCCAGCTGCGCGTGCCTCTTCGGCGCCGCAAGCTTTTGGCTACTCGTGCGCGAAAAGCGGACAGAAATCTTCAGCGTCGACGCGAGGCCGCAGGTTCATCAATGAGAAAGGATGTTCATCAAGCTTGCATTCAGGTGCAGTTCACCAGCTGCTGGTCTCAAGATTCATTCGAAACGCCGGAAGCGCTGG
>CAWDNI010000019.1:0-36720 GCA_963803615.1 uncultured Acidobacteriaceae bacterium | reverse complement strand
GTGACACTAGAGCATTTTAGGTTTCGATGTAACGAGAAAACCGCTTCCGACGCGGCCGTTCCATCAAAGAACGGCCGCTAAACGCCTGACCATAACCAGTTCACAGTAAAACCTGAAATGCTATAAAAGCCGCCTTATAAACGGATTTGTCTCAGACCACATGATCTGCCGGCCACCACCACGAGGGATAAAAATCCGGGGCCATCGTGTTTTTATTGGAAGTACAACAAAAACACGAGCGCAGGATTTTCATCCCCAGTGGTGGCCGGCAGGGCAGGCTATCTGCTTTGTTGGTTCCGTTTGGACGTTTTGCAGGGTTTCATTGACCGGCCGCACCCAGCGGCACCCTATAATTACCTTACTCTGGCGTTTTAGGGCGTTTCTTGTGCTCTAGGCCCGCTTCAGCAAACTATGCTCTCAGCCGTGCGTTTGCCCAGCGCGTTGCGCCTGCCCGGTCGTGCCCTATTGCCGGTTGGCGCGGCAGCCTGTCTGCTCGGCATTCTTTTCCTCAACTCCCAGCACGCTAGCGCCCGCCTTTTTGCGCCGGCTTCTCCGTTTGCGCACGCAGAGCGCTTGCGCGAGGCGCTCCAGGACGAGCCGGAGGCGCAGCGTACCCCGCAGAGCTATGAGCGCGTGCTCGACGCCTACCGGCTCGTCTACCACGACGATCCTGCAGCTCCAAAGGCTGGCGCCAGCATCGATGCCGTCGCCGGTCTGCTGGCAGAGGAAGGGCGTCTCTTCAGGTCGGAAAAGCTGCTGCACGACGCTATCGGCCAATACGAGTTCCTTCGCCGTGAATATCCGCGTAGCGCTTACCGCTTTTCGGCTCTGATGGCCGAAGCTGAAATCTACCGCATGGATCTCAAGGATCCGGATAACGCCAGAGCTAAATTTCAGGAATTTCTGTTGTCCTATCCACGGCATCCGTTAGCCACTCAGGCGCGCATCGAGATTGGAGAAATGCGCGAGGAGGAGGTTTCGGAAAAGCGCAACCGGCATCGCGTTGTGCGGAAACTCGACGATGAGGCCTCATTCTCCGAGTCGCCGGGAAGCCACCCGGTGCTCCGCGCGCCGCAACGGCCACAGAGGCCGCGCATCTCCGCTGAAGGCGCCCGGGTTGAGCCTCGCACGGTGGCAACCCTGCCCATTCAGCCGGCTGCCGAGCCTGGAAGGGATCCGCAGTCCGGGCCTACGCCGCCGGAATCGTCCCTGCCTCCGCCGGCTCTTTCCAGCACCGATCTCGCCGGTACACAACCGACGCGACGAAAACCATTTCCTCGGGTCACCGGGATCCGCTATTGGTCCACCGCGGGATATACCCGCATCGCTATCGATCTTAACGATCGTCCGTCATACCAGGCCGCCCGTGTTCCCCGGCCGGACAGGATTTATTTCGACCTGCTGGGTACCCGGCTTTCGCCGGAGCTGGCGGAAAAATCCGTGGTTGTTACAGATGGCGGATTTCTAAAGCGAATTCGTGCCGCTCAGTACTCCAATGATGTGACGCGGATTGTCTTCGACATCGGCTCCGCGACCGATTACTCCGCCTTTTTTCTTCCCAACCCCTGGCGCCTTATCATCGACCTTCATCGCCGCAGGGGCGGCGTTTCATCCGCGAATGAAATGGCGGACCTTTCCCCGGAATCGGCGCGGGAATCGTTGCGCCAATCCACCCAACTGCCTTCACCGCGCAACGAATTGGAGAGTTTAAGTCCTTCTGCCCCGGTAACTTCTCGCGCCGGCGCTTCTTCGGCGCCGCAGGCCATGCGTCTCGAACCGGATCATTCTCATCGCCTGCGCAGCACGCAGCCTCTCATCGCGGAACCGCAAAGCCCAATTGATTTGCCGCCCATGCACGAGGCGGAACCGGCAACCGACGGTGGGCGCTCGCTGGTGCGTACCCTGGGCCTCAAGATCGGCCGGATTGTGATCGATCCCGGGCATGGTGGCCATGATTCGGGCACTCTAGGTCCGGGAGGTATCGAGGAGAAGGACATCGTACTCGATGTCGCGCTCCGCCTGGGCAAACTGCTGAAGCGTCGTCTGGGAGCCGATGTCATCTACACGCGCGATAACGATACTTTCATCCCACTCGAGACGCGCACGGCGATCGCCAATAAATCGCGGGCCGATCTCTTCATCTCGGTTCACGCCAATTCGAGCTCTGACCCGGCGGCTCGTGGCGTAGAGAGCTATTACCTCAACTTTACGACTTCGCCTGAGGATCTCGAAGTGGCTGCCCGGGAGAACGCTGTCTCCGATGAATCCATCCATGAGCTTTCTTCTCTGGTAAAGAAGATCGCGCTCAGGGACAAGATAGAGGAATCGCGAGAGTTCGCCATCGATGTGCAGAATTCGCTTTATGGCGGGCTAGAGGAGGGAAATCCGGGACTCAAAGACCGTGGCGTGAAGAAGGCCCCATTTGTCGTTCTGATCGGCGCAAATATGCCTTCTATCCTCGCTGAGATCTCATTCCTAACCAATCCCGAGGATGCTGGCGAGCTGCTTCAGCCCGCTTATCGCGAGCGTATTGCCGAGTCGCTCTATCGCGGGATTGCGAAATATATCAACGGTCTGAGCGGCATTCGCCTGGCGCAGAATGGGGAACATTCAGGGAACTGAAGGAGCACACTCCCCGCCGTCTCGGTGGTAGTCTCATAGACAATGCGTATGCTCCGCGCTCAGGGCCATCTCAATATTCTTCTTCGTGGCTCGTTTTTCGTGCTTTTTCTGCTGTTTGCCTTTCAAGCCATCCCGGCGCAGGCCAAGCCCCGTGCAGCCAAGCCGGCAAAGCCGGTCGAATCTTCGCCGGCTCTGCTTCCAGACGATTTTGCGGGATGGCAGATGAACGGACCTCTCCGGCAAAGCAGCGAGCCCCAGGCTGCCGACGCAGCCAATCCCGAGGTTCTCACAGAGTGCGGGTTCAAGCAATTCGCGGCAGCGCACTACGCGATGCAGGGCAATCAACTGAGTGTCCGGGCGATACTCTTTCAAGATGCCAGCGGCGCATATTGCGCTTTCACCTTCTATCGCCGCCCGGGGAGTCTGGAGGAGCAGATCGGCCGCACAGGCGCTTGGGACGGAAGCCACGCATTGTTTTGGACCGGAAATATTCTGGTCGATGCCACCTTCGATCATCTAACCGCCATGTCTGCCGCACAGCTGCGCGAGCTGGCCGACGATTTGCCGAAGGCTGTCGGCAACGCGAACATCGCGCCTTCGCTGCCCGGGTACCTTCCCCACGCTGATCTTGCCGCCGGCCTCACCCGCTATGCTCTAGGACCTGAATCCTATGCCAGGGAGGGCGGTGTACTGCCGCCTGCATTGATCGGCTTCGATTTCAGCGCGGAAGTTGTGACGGCCACTTACAAGACGCGCGATGGGGACGGTAATCTCACGCTCATTGCGTACCCCACCCCGCAGATAGCGGCGGCACGGCTGCGCACGATTGATGCTTTCCTGAAGGCCGGCAATACTCCTCAGGCGGCATGGCCGGAGCCCCTGGCCCAAAGCCATCCCGATGCGCTACTCACCCGCCGCAGCGGCCCTGTCGTCGCTATTACGTCCGGTTCATTCCCGGCTCCGGCTGCACGCACGCTTCTTAATCAGGTCAACTACCAGGCCGATATCGTCTGGAATAATCCTCAGGGGTATATTTCGGACGCTGCGAAGGTAGTCCGGCTCTTCCTGGGAATTTTCGCCATTGTGGCTGTTCTGGGGGGTACGGCACTCGTCCTCGGAATCTTCTTCGGAGGCGGTAGGGCGTTGATCCGGGTGATGCGCGGCAAGCCGGCTTCCGCAGTGGACGATGCGGAGATTATCCGCCTTAATTTGGAGGAAGGGTCAGGAAAGGAAACCTGATTTTTCCGGTGCGGAACACCAATCCTTACTCCCGGTTTCTGCAGGGGTTCCCTTACCAGTGACATCTGCCGATAGAAGTCTTGACCTTTGCTCATCTGACCCAATCGTGGTGCAGATTCCAAGCTAAATACCTCAAAAATAAGATCTTGGGTTGCTTCCGGAATCTTCGAAAGCGAAGAAATAGGGTAATTCTACAGAAATCCATCTTTTGTTAAGTGGATTAGAGTCAGATATTTAAAGCGAAGGGTATTTTGCCTTGACACCCTCCGGAGCCAACCATACTATTTCGCCAGAAAGTTCTGATGGCTTTGCCTCCGTTGGAACTATTCTCCCTAGTGAAAGGGCCGCCCTGTTGCCGGGCGGCCTTTTCCGTTCCCATGCGCCTCATATGGGCGGCTCTGCTCTAACTGCTCCTCTTTGCAATCGCATAGTAGGGCTGGTTGGAGAGAGTTGAGTTAAAGGCCGGGTAGAACCAGGCTGAGTCGGTTCCGCGCTGCAGCTGGAAATAATATTGCAACGGGAATGGGGAACCAGTGTATTCCGCCGGAACCGAGGCGCTGTATCCGCGATGATTCCGCTCCATTTCTACCGACCTCCAGCGTTCTGCCTGGTTGACATGACGGTAAAACAGCTGGACAGAGGAAGGCGCGTCATGCACGTCTATGACCAGCAGCGAGAGTGAGAGCGGCGCCCCTGGCTGAAAGGCCGAGGGAGGAGTGTGGCTGCAACTGGGAGACGGGCGGTGCGGTATTCCCATGGCTGCTTGAATTGCCGGCTGGGCTTTTTGTGGAGAGCCATTTGCATGATCCGGGCTCTTCAACTTATCTTGCATGGCCGCGAAGTCCCGGTCGATGGCGGCAAGCCGGTCGCTCCAATCTCCGCTGCGAATGGGAACATCCCCGTACGTGATGTCTGGACGGTAGACCCGGTTGGCACGTTCCGCCATTGCTGCCCAAGCCGCTCGGGCCTTGTTGTATTGGGCCAGCGCAAGTTTTCCAGCTTCTGGATCGCCGGTCTGTTGGTAGATCTCAAACAACACTCCGCTGCGCAGCTTGGCTGCGAAAAAGCGGCCCAATCCATTCTGTATGAGAACGTCCTCTTCCAGCCGCCGGAACTCGGGAGAAGTATGCGATGTTGCCTGAACGCGAGCGGTGGTTAACGCACGGGACGAGGCTGCCGTGAACTCCTCCAACCATTGCGCCACTTCAACCGGTGAATACTTGCCATTGGGACGACCGGCGAGCAGGTCCGCGGTGTATTCGACGATCGTGGAAAAGATCTGCGGATCCAGCGGGCTTACCGTTGCAAAGCATTTCGGAGCAGGCGTATCGCCATAGGGCGATGGTTCGCTGCCGAGCACGATCGGCATGCTGGTGTTGATTTCCGGCCAAAACGAATGATTGGACGCGGAGCAGAGATGCGCGCTTGTCACCAGGGGAAGAACGCGGCTGCTATTCGCCAGGGCAGCTTCGACCGAGTTCGCGCCGTGGCCGAAGTCGCGTCTTAAAGTTCTCCGCCAGGCTTCCGGATTGGCCTCCGGGTTGTAAAGCCGGCGCCCCCACACGCGATAGAAGTATTCAAACTTCTGCCAGTCGCCCGCCTTTGGATTGAGGGACGCATCCGTATAAGCGCAGCGGCCGCCCGGCAGGCCGGAGCCTTCGCGTCCTTTGAATGTCAGTGGTTCGCATATCTCCAGCCCTGCGGCGCCGCAGAAGTGGGAGGTTCGTCCGTAGGCTGCCGCCATGTCCGGATCGCCCGAGAGCAGATGGCGTTGGGTTCCCGGCCACAACCGGAACAGCACCTCATATTTGGCGCCCTGCTGGAAGAAGTCGGCATAGCCATAGCGCGTGAACAGGCGAGCACCGCCGCTGACGCTGAAGAGGCCGGATTTGTCGTTATGCCCGGGTTTTGGAATCTCAAGTTTACGGATATCCGCCTGGTTGTAGCCCAGACTCTGGTGCTCGGCAGAATACTTTGCTCCCAGTTTGACCGGCATGCCGGTATTCGCAGCCATGTCGATCATGATCTGGTTCACTCCTTTGGCGTGCATGTCGATCTCGATTTTGCGGCCGCTGCCGGAGATCGCTTCAAACAGGGTTCGCCAAAACGGATAGCTTCCTTCCGGAATTCCGCTCTCGCCGTGAACGCGCATCGTGAGCCCCTGAATCTCCGGGCAATCCTTCAGGATGATGGCGAGAGCGTCGCGGCAATACGCGGCGTGGGTTGCCGGCGTGAGGCCTTCGATGCGGTGATGCGCATGAGGACTATTGGTCCATTGATAGGCATGGGTCCAAATACCCAATTGGAATTGCAGACCGCGCATCGCAGTTTGCGCAGCCATGAAGCGCAGCATCTCAAAATTCTTAGCTCGCTCTTCTTCGCTGAGAGGGACTGGAGCTGGGAGTTGTTTTCCGTCCGGGGTGGTGAGCTGAACCACCCGGACGTTGTAGCCGGGAACGTCGACCAGGTAGGGATAACAGAAATGAAAGTAGTCGCCGGTTACGTGGATAGGGAAGTCGTATCCGAATCCAAAGGCGAAATTGAACCGGTTGAACCGGCTTCGAGCGAGCACGTCCAGATAGCTTCGCCAAAAATCCTTGTCGTAATACCACGCCTTATCCTCGACTTCACTGCAGAAGGCGCGGGCAACGCTTCTGACCCTGTTTGCCGGCTGTTCCTCCGAAGCCTCCGCCAAATGCAATCCGAACGACGGCTCCTCGCTGAATTCCACCCGTTCGGCCAATTCCAGAAGGCCATAAATGAAGCCTCTGGGATCGCTGGCGGAGATCCAAATCGCCGGCGCTCCGGACAAATGCACAGGAGTCATGCGCACCTGCTCGACGCTTGCGCCGGGAGTTCCTCGTGGAAGGCCCGTTCGCTATGCTCGAAGCAGAGCCGGCCACCAGGACGGAAAGAGATGACCTCTCCGCCTGGGTTTGCGAGGAGACGATCTCGCAGACCGCGCCCTTGGCAACCAGCGCCGTTCTGAGTTCACCTGCGGCCCATTTCACTGGAGGCGCTCGATGCGGCGGGATCGTCGGCATCGATTATGATCGTTACCCGTCGGCTGGGAGCAGCAAGAGCGCCGGGAGCGAGGCTGAACGCCGTCGCGGCGCCGGCGATCTTCAGGAAATCCCGGCGCTGAATTGCGGACCTAGAATCAGTGGGCATAATCTTGGTTCTCCTTCGATTCCGCATAGGATTGCATGGCGCTCAGCCAAATTGCACCGGCGATTCCCATATCGCAACACACGGTTTTACACTATAGTTCGTCGTGGCGCCTCGTGCAACCATTTTGGCAGATTGCACAGAACGCGGCGGCTGGTCGATTGGTGGACGCCGCATCCGGCTGACTAGGAAAGAGGATTGGAATGGTTGATCTGACCCGCCGAGAGGCAATTAGCGTGATCGGTGCAGCGGCGGGAGCCGCGTTCGCGCCAAAGATCTTCGGAGCAGTAGCCGAGAGTTCGACCCCGGGGGTAATGCCATGGTATTCCGCCGTGCGGCGGTGCGGCGCCGTACAGTTCAATGAGCGCGATCCGCTGCAAATGGATATCAATTGGTGGGTCGAATATTGGCACAGCTTGAAGGTCGACGCTCTGCGGCTGAATGCCGGCGGCATCATGGCTTTCTATCCGACCAAAATTCCTTATCAACACAGAAGCCGTTTTTTGGGTAACCGCGACCTCTTCGGTGAGTTTACCAAGATGGCCAAAGCAAAAGGCATCCGGGTTATGGCGCGCCTTGACCCTAATTCAGTGTACGAAGATGCGGCTAAAGCTCACCCTGAATGGATTGCCCGCAACCAGAATGGCGATCCGCTGAAGCCTGTCAACGGGCTATATGCCACGTGCATTTATTCGACCTATTTCACCGGGCAGATACCCGCAATCATCAGTGAAATAAACTCCATGTACGATGTGGATGGGTTTTTTACGAATGGTTTCCCTGGCGCAGGCCGTCCTAAGATATGTTATTGCGAAGCCTGCAATATCCAGAGTTCGGAAGATCGTAACTCGCCCGAAGCATACCAGCGTCACATAGCGCGCGTAGTTGAGATTTGGCGCCTTTGGGACCAAACAGCAAAGCAGAAGAAGCCGGACAGCCTGTATGTCGGAAACGTTGGATCCGGTATCGGCGCGGTTGCCAATCTCTATACCATGGCGGCAACGGCGCCTTGGGTAAGTAACGACCATCAGGGACGCGCCGGCGACATTCCTATCTGGGACTGCGCCCAGCAGGGGCGAGTCTCTCGATCCTTCATGGGCGGCCGCACAACCACCATGGTATGCGGAGCCTATTCAACCAGTCGTCCACTATGGAGGCACACCAGTAAGGCTCCATTGGAGTTGAAGATGTGGATGGCGCAAACCACCGCCAGCGGTATGGCCCCACTGTTGCACTGGCTTGGCGGCAGCCCCAAGGATTTGCGCTGGATGGAGGATGGCAGAAACTTTTATCAATGGCTGGATAAGAACCAGGAACACTTTGACAACCAGACAACAGTGGCTAACCTTGCCATTGTATGGTCGCAAAGCACGAATTCTTTCTATAAGCCACCAGGAGGCGGCGAGACCACAGACTATACACAAGGGATGTATCAGGCGATGCTGGAGGGTAGATTCTTCTTTGACTTCGTGCACGAAGACAGCCTGACGCCTGAGACTCTTTCCAGGTACAAGGGTCTTATACTGGCCAATTGCGCCACGTTAAGCGACAAACAATGCCAGCAAGTTCGTGATTATGTAAGCGGCGGCGGCTCACTTTTAGCTACCTTCGAGACCGGCTTTTATGATGAGAATGGAAAGGCTCGTCCGGATTCCGGATTAGCGGGTCTTTTTGGCTTTAAGAAGAGGGCAGCCATAACCGGCCCGGATTTAAGTAACTCAGTATATATGAATGTCGAGCGGAATCATCCCATCTTGCAAGGGTTCAATCATACGACTTTGTTGCCGCTCTCAGAATATTACGTACCTTTGGAGCCTATCTCCGATCCGGTACTTACCATTCTTCCGCCATTTCCGGGATTCCCGCCGGAGTTGGTCTATCCATCCGTCGAGCATACGGATCAGCCGGCGGTTGTCCTTGCCGAACGAGGCAAAAGCCGGCTGGTATATATACCGGCTGACATTGATCGGAGTTATTGGCAGTCACAGAATCCGGATCTCTCCCGCATACTTGTCAACGCGATTCGTTGGATGTGCCCGGAGACTCCGATCACAGTCACCGGTGACGGTCTGATCGAAGTGATTGCCTGGAAAACGAAACCTGGCTATGCAGTTCACTTCCTCAACTATGTCAATCCGCAGACGCTGAGAGGCGAGTACAGCAAAACTTATGCGCTCGGCCCACAGACGGTAAAGATGAATCTGCCGGCTGGCTTCCAAGCCTCACGGGTACATTTGTTAGCCGCCGATCGAGAGGTTCCCATCACTCGCTCGGGTAATGACATCGAGTTCACTGTTCCTGGAGTGCTGGACTACGAAATCGCGGCCATCGTCTAAAGCATTTTAGGTTTTACTGTGAACTGGTTATGTCAGCTATGAGCGGCCGTTCTTTGATGGAACGGCCGCGTCGGAAGTGGTTTTCTCGCCTACACCGAAACCTAAAATGCTTTAACGTCTGATCAGAAGAAGGAATTTATTTATTCCTAAACACGCCGGAACTTGTCTGCCGCTAATCTTCCCGTACACTTCGCGTGGTTGGCACTCATTGAAAGCATTAGCTGCGCTGATGAAATCGCTTTCATCCTACCTTCCCATTCCTTGATCCCAGGTAGGCCAACTTATAACTCTTTGGCTTGCTTCCGTAGATTCATAAGGTAGGAAACCGTCTCAAAATGTTATTGACATCGTTTTCTCCCAATGCATATACTTTGCGACGAAAGACATTCCCATCATACGAAACTACGTCTCCTTTCCCGGAACGGGCGCAGAGTTTTCTCCCAAAGGTAGACAGAGGACGAATTGGGGTCCAAATCGACCAGGCCTTCAAAGGTTGCTTAGAGCAGATAAATAGAACGGAGAGAACCTTCCATGAATATGCGGGTTCTGTTAAAAGCCAGTGTCATATTGTGCTGCGTCTCATCCCCTGTTGCATGGGCACAGGGTTTCGGAACAATCAGCGGCAGCGTTACCGATCCGACCGGCGCCGCAATTACAGGGGCGAACGTGGTCGTCACCGAACTTGCGACTGCCCAGTCCAGGACGGCATCCAGCAGTTCGGGCGGTTACTATGTTCTGAATTCTCTCCGCCCGGCAGTTTATGCGTTAAGCGTGGATCAGTCCGGCTTCAAGAAGTTCGTGCAGACGGGCATTGTTCTGCTCGCAAACCAAAGCCTGACGGTAAATATCCATATGGTCTTGGGGTCGACGAGTGAGAGCGTGAGCGTGAACGGTTTAGCCACTCAGGTGGACACGAGCACCCCCACCCTCCGCCAGGTTGTCGACTCATCAAGAATGGCTGACATGCCTCTCAATGGGCGCAATGCCGCCAACTTGACTACGTTGGTGGCAGGGGCGGTGACGTCTCCTTCCAACAATGCCGATCAGGGGAATGCAAAAACGTTTCCCGAAGCGGTGACGATTTCGACCAACGGCGCTCGCGAGAACCAAGTCGGCTACTTCCTGGATGGCGCTCCGAATATAGACTTCTTCAGCAACGTGAACCAACCCTTTCCATTCCCCGACGCGCTACAGGAGTTTAGCGTCCAAACGAGCAATTACAGCGCTGAATTTGGACAGGACGCCGGTGGGGTAGTCTCGATCGTGACCAAGTCCGGGACCAACCAATTCCACGGCAACGCTTTTGAATTCCTTCGCAACGGGGCTTTGAATGCCCGGAACTATTTCGCAAGGACGGCGGATCCGCTTAAGCGCAACCAGTTCGGGGGCACATTCGGTGGCCCGATCATCAGAGACCGGACATTCTTTTTCGGCGGCTATCAGGGCACGAGAATACGAAGCCACCAAGGCGGATTAAGCGGCTTTGTGCCCACCGACGCGAACCTGGCCGGCGACTTTTCCGCGATGCTCACGGCCAACAACCCTAATAATCCATTGGGTAAGGTTGTTGCGATCAAGGATCCCGTAACGGGAAAGCCATTCCCAAACAATCAAATCCCAGTCACTCGCTTTGATCCCGCTTCTTTGGCGATGCTCAAGTTTGTTCCTCGCGCGCAGGGCAATGGCATAGACTTCTATGCGATTCCAATCATTCAGAATTTCGACGAGTACATTGCCCGAGGAGATCACAGTATTTCGTCAGAGGATAAGCTTGTAGGCCGTTACTATTACGACCGGTTCTTCAATGTGGGCTCCTACGGCGGCAACCTGCTTGCCTACAGGCAGGGTTCCACAATCAGTTCGCACAATGCGGTCATCCAGGAAATGCATATCTTTTCGCCCAACTTGCTGAACGATTTCCGCCTTGGTTTTATGCGTATTGTTTCGATTCGCCAACCCCCGGCGAACACGCCGACGGTTGCAGATTTTGGTGTGCCAATCTTTCAACCTCCCATCCCTGCGATTCAGAGTATTTCTATCTCCGGCTACTTCTCTACGGGAGCCAACCCAACGGCCAAGTTCCCGCGAACCGGCTACTCTTTTCTCGACGATGTACGTTGGACGCGCGGGCGGCACAGCTTCGCTTTCGGCGGCATTTATGAACGGGATCAGCTGAACATGGTCAACGTACTGGGCCTGCCGGGAACTTTCACATTCTCCGGAGATACAACAGGCTCCGCGCTGGCTGATTTCATGTTAGGGAAATTACGTACGTTTGGTCAGGCCAACGGCCAACACGTCAAGAACCGTAATTGGATACTGGGAATCTATGCGCAGGATTCGTTTCGAGCTAACAGCCGCCTCACTCTGAGCTACGGGGTACGCTATGATCCATCAGCAGTGTGGCACGATCTTTATCATCAGAATCAGGTCTTCTACCCCAACGACTATTTTGCAGGGGTACGGTCCACTACATTCCCGAATGCGCCTCCGGGCCTCATGTTCTCAGGAGACAAAGGTGTGCCGGAGAATGGCACTACAGGGGACTATCGAAATGTAGCGCCCCGCGTCGGGTTTGCATATGACGTACACGGAAACGGAAAGACCAGTATCCGGGGTGGCTTCGGCGTATTCTACGACTCGCGCGTTCCCGCGCTCTCCAACAACAGAGAGCTGGGCGCCGCCCCATACAGCGCCACAGTGGCATTAACTACACCGCAAGGACCGTTCAGCAATCCTTATCTAGGTGTAACCAATCCGTTCCCGGCGGTTTTTCCGCCATCGTCGAATGCTCAATTTGTTCTGCCTGTCCAAGTGTTCAGCTGGGATCCGCATAACAAATTAATCACGCCAAGAAACTATAGCGCGAACCTGGCCGTGGAACAGGACTTGGGCCACGGCTTTCTGAGCCGCATAGCCTATGTCGGCTCCCGCGGCAATCACATGACTGTTACCATCGATCAGAACCCGGCAGTGTACATGCCGGGGAGCACACTTACTACCAATCAACGCCGGAGTTTCCAGAACTTTTCAAACATCTATCAGATCAGCCAGTCAGGAAATTCGTGGTACCACTCAGCCCAATTCAGCCTGTTAAAGCCTTTTTCGCATGGATTCACTGTCACCGCGAACTACACATGGTCGAAGAGTACCGATAACCTCCCGTATGATACAGACGCGGCAACCTTCGGAACGAGCGGATACTACACGCTTCCGCTGAACTTTCCGGACTTCCGCAGATTTCAGCGTGGCCCATCTGATTTCGATAAGCGCAATGTTTTTGTCACTTCCTATGTCTGGCAGGCGCCGGATTTCACGACTCTGAATCCGTTCGTGCGCAATGTCATCGGCAAATGGGAGTTGTCCGGCATTGTGAGTGCGCAATCCGGTAGACCCCTCACAATTTTTGCCGGTCAAGACGAATCCCAAACCGGAATCGGAGAGGACATGGCGCAGAAAGGAAACGGTCCCGCTTATAAGAGAGGCAATTGCGGATCTGCGACCTCATCCTGCATCAACTGGCTCAACGCCAGCATCTTTTCGCTTCCACCGGTAGGTACATTTGGTAACGTGGGCAAAGGACAATTTAGCGGCCCCGGTTTCTTCAATTGGGACATGGGCATCTTCAGGAACTTTCCCGTCAAAGAGAGGCTGACGGTTCAGTTCCGCGGTGAGTTCTTCAATACTTTCAACCACACGAACTTTTCAACCGATAACACCGGCTCCAATGCACAGGCTCCTGTCCAAACAGTAAGCTCGGCTGGATTCGGCAACATCCTTGCCGCTAACGATCCGAGGATCATCCAACTGGCGCTTAAGGTTATTTTTTAATGCTGATCCGATCGCTGGGGAGTTGTTTGTTGCTGGCTGGGGCGGCGCTCGCCGCCCAGGCACAGGCCGATCATGTTAAGAACCCGTTAGGCACAGGTCCCGACGTCGTCGTCGCGGGCCGGACCTTATTCAACAAGACTTGCACCGAGTGCCACGGCGTGGACGGCGCTGAGGGAGAGCGGGCGCCCGCGCTGGTGGGAGATCGCCGCTTTTTCAGGCTGAGCGAAACGGCCCTCTTCGAAACGATCAAGAATGGCATTCCGGGAACTGCGATGCCCGCGCTTGGGCTGCCGGATGACGACATCTGGCGGATCGTGGTCTTCATCCGCGCCATGCGGGCATCTGCTTCCGATGCCGCTGTTCCCGGCGATAGGGAGCATGGCCTAGCCGTATTTTCCGGCAAAGGAGATTGCTTGAAGTGCCACGCGCTTCAAGGGCGTGGAGGAACCATCGGCCCGGATCTGTCTAATATCGGAGCACAGATAACGTTGCAACATCTGCGCGAAGCGTTGACCCAGGAGAGGCCAATCCCTCACGGATATACTCCGGTTAAGGTTATAACGCGAGATGGCCAAACCGTTGAAGGCGTCGCCAAAAACGAGGATGAGTTCTCGATACAGATTCTTGACTATCATGACAAGCTTCATCTTTATGACAAGAGTGAGTTGCGCGAGGTTGTTCACGGGACAACTTCGCTGATGCCGCACAATTACGATAAAGTGCTAACCCCCAGCGAATACCAGGATCTGGTGGCCATGCTTGCCCACCAGGTCACTGCAAAACTGCATGTGCAGCAACAGGGAGAGGGTGAGATCGGCCGATGAAAAGGGAATTGCAAAAACAGGACAGTTTTATCCCAAGCCGCTGCGCTCAACGGCTTTTTTCATCGAGAAAGAGGCCGCTCTATAGAGTTCATCGAAGCTTCACTTTTCCTGTTTCTGCCGTAGCGCTACTTTTTCTGCTGGGGCTGACATCGATACTCTGCGCTCAGGTCACAACTAAACAGTTGGAGCAGGCTCCCGGGAGCGATTGGCTGCACTACAACGGCAGTTATGACAGCCGCCGGTATAGCGAGCTGGACCAGATCAAGCTGTCAAATGTAGATTCCCTGGTGAGTAAGTGGGTATATCATGTCCCGGACGCCGCTAATCTCGAGAACGTGCCTATCGTAGTCGACGGCGTGATGTACGTGACCCAGCCCAGCGCTGTATATGCCATCGACGGCCGTAGCGGACGGCTGATCTGGAATTATCATCATGTGCCCGCGCGCCTGACGAGTGGGCGCACCAATCGTGGGGATGCGAGTGGCCATGCCAACCGCGGCGCAGCCGTTTTTGAAAACAAAGTCTATTTCACGACGCCAGACGATTACCTGATTGCGTTGAATGCCTCGAGCGGCAATCTTATCTGGCAAAGCAAGATCGCGGATGTGAACGATGGTTATTGGTCGCCTGCGGCTCCCCTGGCAGTAAACGGCAAAATCATCGTAGGCATCGCGCCCAGCGACTGGGGCCTCAACGGTTTTCTCGATGCCTACGATGCAACCACGGGAAAGCGGCTGTGGCGCTGGGACCCGATCCCGAAGGCGGGCGAGCCGGGGTCCGAAACCTGGGCAGGGGATTCCTGGAAGTTCGGCGGCGGTGATACCTGGCTTACCGGAAGTTATGATCCGGAGTTGAACCTGCTGTATTGGGGAATCGGCAACCCGTCGCCGGATTTCAACGGCGATGTACGTGCGGGCGACAATCTTTATACCGAATGCGTCGTCGCTCTGGATCTGGATACAGGAAAGCTGAAGTGGTATTTCCAGTTCACGCCGCACGACACAATGGACTGGGACGCGGTGGAGATTCCCGTTCTGGTGGACGCCCCTTTCGACGGAAAAACACGCAAGCTGATGGTTACGGCAGATCGTAATGGCTTCTATTACGTTCTCGACCGGGTTACGGGGAAGTTTCTGCACGGCAGCCCTTTTGCGCGTCAACTGAACTGGGCCTCTGGACTGACACCCGAAGGCCGTCCGATTCGCGTAGCCGGCATCGAACCTACTCTGACCGGAACAAAGGTTTGTCCGTCATCCATCGGGGCGACGAACTGGATGTCCCCTACTTACGATCCGCAAACGAATCTCTTCTATTTCGTTGCGCTAGAGGGCTGCGGCTTAGCAACGAAAAATACCGAGAAGTTCCGCCCCGGCGGCTATCAATATCGCGCGGGAGGCGACGTGCTTCTTCATGACAAGACCTGGAAGGTATATGTGCGGGCTCTTGACCTTACCACCGGCAAGCAGGTGTGGGAACAGGAGCGCGTCGGTTCCAGTGGACTTGGAGGTGGATTGCTCTCGACTTCGGGCGGATTGATTTTTTCCGGTGAGCTCGATGGAGAATTTGTCGCACTGGATGCCAAGACTGGCTTACCCGTCTGGCACTTCAACACCGGCCAGCCGATCAATGCGCAACCGATCACATATTCCGTGAACGGAACGCAGTATGTGAGCATCGTCTCCCGCTCCGACGTATTTAGTTTTGCGCTATTCCGGCGCGAGAAAGTGGCCGTCAAATGAAAATCGGGTCGAGCCGAATCGCAGCCCTGCTTACGGTATTGCTTGCCGCTTCCCTTGGTTTCAGTCAAGGCCGCTACACTGTTTCAGACGAAGATGCCGCAGGACCCGGCTCGCCGAAGGTGGTGGTCTTGCGGGATAGCGTTGGCGGCGCTGAAGCGGCCGTCGCCCCATCCGAGGGCGGAGAGCTAAGCAGTTACCGGGTGAAGTTCCGAGGCCAGTGGGTGGAGTTGCTCTATCATGCTCGCGATTACTCGCCCGGTCCGGGATTCAAGGGCAAGGCTCCCTTGCTCTGGCCGGCAGTAGGCGCGCAGTATCCATTAGGAACACTCCCCAAAACCAGCTGTGGTGAAGGTACCTATCAGGTCGCCGGTAAGACCTATCCTATGCCTTGTCACGGCTTCGCCCGAACTCTTCCCTGGAAGGAAGTCAGCCGGAGTGCGGACAACAAGGGAGCGCGGGTTACAGTCGAGCTGCGCGATTCCGACCGCACCCGGGTCTATTATCCTTTTGCTTTCCAGTTGGATGCTACGTTCCAACTGACCAACGGGCAGCTCACGATCGATTACACGGTGAAATCGGACCGGTCAAATTCCCAGCCAATGGTTTTCTCGCTTGGCAATCACATCGCCTTCAAGATCCCCTTCGTCGCAGGCACGGACCCCGCCAACATGACTTTCGAAACACCGAACACTATTCAACTGTTACGGAACTCGGTGGGCGTGTTGAGTGGAGAACAAAAGTCCCGCTCGTTCGAGACGCCGGAACGTCTGGGTGATTTCGACGCTCACGTGGCCATACCGCTTGCGGGATATCGCAGCCAGCCTTTTGCCCGGCTGACGGACCCCCAGGGTATGACTCTTCGCATTACCCAACAGGCCAGCTCGACTTTGCCTGAGCCGCTGATACGGTTCAACATTTACGGCGGTCCGAAAGAAGGTTATTTCAGTCCGGAGCCGTGGTTCGGCATTCAGAATTCGTTGAACCTGCATAAGGGCCTAGTCAGTTTGGCCGCGGGAGATCTCTGGAGATGGCGGATCGAATTGCAAATCGAGGGTCCTCCACCGCCGGCGCCGGCTGCTGGTTCGGGAGTCGAGAAGTTCGGCGGTAGCTTTGCCTTTGTTGAAGGTCCGGTGTGGGTAAAACAGGGATACCTTCTATTTAGCGATATCTATAACTCGCGAATCATGAAAATGTCAGCGGCGAACCATGCGGAGGTCTACCGCGATTACACAAACTCGACCAATGGTAACTCCATGGATGTGCAGGGACGGTTGTATAGCTGCGAGCGCGACGGACACCGCGTTGTTCGCATGGAGAAGGACGGGCGGCTGACGGTTATCGCATCGGAATATCAGGGTAAGCGCCTCAACTCACCCAATGACGTGGTCGTCCGCAGGGATGGCCAGGTCTACTTTTCCGATCCCGATTCGCAAGCGGTTCTCGATCCTCGCCAACTCGGATTCAACGGCGTATATCATGTGACGCCCCAAGGCAAGGTTTCGTTGATCGCAAAGATGACCCGGCCCAACGGGGTGGCTCTAACCCCAGACGGACGGACGCTCTATGTCGCCGACACGACGGAAAAGAAGATCATGGCGTTCGATCTCGATGCGCAAGGCAATGCATCCGGGGGCCGAGTCTTCATTTCCGGAATCGACGGCGGCCCGGATGGAATGCGCGTCGCGGCCAACGGCAACCTATATATTGCATGCCGGGGCATTGCGATTTACAACGCCGCGGGAAAATTCGTGAAGATGATAGAGTTTCCTGAAACTCCGGCAAATTGCGCCTTCGGCGGACCTGACCTGCGTACACTGTTTGTGACCGCGCGCACCTCGGTCTACCGGGTTCGCATTCCAGACCGGGGATCCCTTCAATACTAAGAGCGGTCCCACGCTGTGCCAGAAGCTGCGCGTTGGAGAAATGCGGGGCGTAATTCTTGGCGAGCTTATGTCTCTTTGTTTTCCTCGCGTAATCTTGTCTTAGGAATTTCGCGACGCGATGCCGTCGCGGAGAATCTCAAATTGAGACGGAAGGAATAGGCTGGGCCGGCGCCGGGAAGCAGGGACTTCTTCTGAGGCGGATGCCAATACGCTTCGAGAATTGGAAGACACTGTGTCCGTCGCTGACTCGGTTGAAGGATCAAATTTGACACATTCAGGGCGGCATTTTTTGCAAATTCCCGGGCCCACCAATGTTCCGGACCGGGTTCTTCGGGCCATGCATCGCGCGGTCCTCGATCATCGCGGTCAGGAATTTGCCGCGCTGGGCTTGGAAGTTCTGGAAAACCTGCGCGCCATCTTCCAGACGGCAGGTAACGTGTTTATCTATCCGTCCTCTGGCACCGGGGCCTGGGAATCAGCGATCGTCAATACGCTTTCTCCCGGCGACCGCGTTCTGATGTTTGAGACGGGGCACTTCTCGCAGCTTTGGCGGCAGGTTGCGGAGAGGTTCGGGCTCGAAGTCGATTATGTGCCGGGCGATTGGGGCAGGGGTGTTTCGGCCGCGGAAATGGCCACGCGGCTCGGCTCCGACGAGCGCCATAGCTACAAAGCTGTCATGGTAGTGCACAACGAGACCTCAACTGGAGTCACCAGCTCGATTCCGGAGATTCGCGAGGCCATCGATCAGGCGCGGCATCCAGCCTTGCTGATGGTGGACACGATCTCTTCCTTAGGCTCCATCGATTATCGCCACGATGAGTGGCAAGTGGACATTACAATTGCAGGTTCGCAGAAAGGCCTCATGCTTCCTCCGGGCCTAAGCTTCCATGCGGTTTCAGAAAAGGCCCTCACTGCCAACAAGAGCGCGAAATTGCCGCGATCCTACTGGGATTGGCAGGAAATGCTAGGCCCTAACCGCGCCGGGTTCTTTCCCTATACGCCGGCGACGACTCTGCTCTACGGCTTGCGGGAAGCTCTCATCATGCTGCAGGAAGAAGGGCTGCCCAACGTGTTCCACCGGCATGAGCGCCATGGGGAGGCAACTCGAGCCGCGGTACGCGCGTGGGGCTTGGAATTCGTTTGCCAGGACCCAAAAGAATATTCAAGTGCTCTGACCGCGGTGTTTATGCCCGAAGGGCATGATGCGGACCGGCTGCGCAGCATTATCCTCGAAAAACTGGATATGTCTCTGGGCGCCGGCCTGTCGAAACTTTCCGGCAAAGTTTTTCGCATCGGGCATCTCGGCAGCTTCAACGATCTGATGCTGACGGGAACTTTGAGCGGGGTCGAAATGGGGCTGTCCCTCGCAGGTGTGCCGCACCAGCAGGGAGGGGTAACGGCGGCCCTCCAAGTGCTCGCTCAGACTCTAACCGAAAAGGCTTAACCGAGATGCAGACACTCCCACCGCTTCCGCTGAGCTCTCATGCGAAGCCTGTCGATTCCTTCGCCCAGGCCGTTGAACTCGAGCGAGAGTTGAAGCGGGAGCTGAGAGGAGAAGTGCGCTTTGATCGCGGAAGCCGTGCGATGTATTCAACCGACGGATCCAACTATCGCCAGATCCCGATAGGACTGGTGGTTCCCCGCGACGCTGAAGATATCGCTGCCGCGGTTGCAGTATGCAGGAAGTATGGCGCTCCTGTTCTGGCGCGCGGAGCGGGCACGAGCCTGGCTGGACAGTGCTGCAACGTGGCGGTCGTTCTGGATTTCACTAAGTACATGAACCGGATCCTGGAGATCGATCCGCAGCGCGGTTTCGCCAGAGTGCAACCGGGCCTCGTGCTGGACACTCTTCGCAACCGGGCCGAAGTGAACCAATTAACCTTCGCGCCCGATCCCTCGACGCACAATCGTTGCACCATTGGCGGGATGATTGGGAACAACTCCTGCGGCACCCACTCCCTTCTGGGCGGCAAGACATCCGACAACGTCGAAGAGCTGCGGGTTTTGCTCTACGACGGGACCGAGATGACCGTGGGCCCAACGACGGACGCGGAACTCGACCTCATAACACGCACGGGAGGACGCCGCAGCGAAATCTATACCGAAGCTGCGGACCATCCGCGATCAATATGCAGAGCTGATCCGGCAGCGTTTTCCCAAGATTCCGCGCAGGGTTTCGGGGTACAACCTGGATGAGTTGCTGCCCGAGCAAGGCTTCAATGTCGCGCGCGCGTTGGTAGGGACGGAAGGCACTTGCGCGATCGTATTGGATGCCAAGGTCAAGTTGATTCACAGTCCTCAACAGCGGGCCCTGGTAGGACTGGGTTACAAGGATGCCTTTTTCGCGGCGGACCACGTTCCGGAGATTTTGAAGTTTCAACCAATCGGATTCGAGGGCTTCGAAGGAACCATCGTGGACGGCCTGCGCAGGAAGGGAGCGGCCAACCTCGATCTGCTTCCCGAAGGGCGCGGCATCGTGTTGGTGGAATTCGGCTCGGATGATGCGAACCATGCGCGCAGCCTTGCCCTTGAATTGATGGCCAGTCTCAAGCGCATGCCGGACGCGCCAAACATGCGGCTTTACACGCCGTCTGAGGCGCGGGATGTGTGGCGGCTGCGCGAGTCTGGGCCGAGGGCCGCCGCGTTTGCGCCCGGCGCAAAGCCGCAGTGGGAAGGTTGGGACGATTCGGCGGTGGCGCCTGAGAAGCTAGGCGGTTACTTACGCCATATTCGCAAGCTGATGAATGAATACGGATACGAGGGCGCCTTCTATGGACACTTTGGGCACGGTTGTATCCACATGCGCCTTACCTTCGACTTGGAGAGCGAAGCCGGCATTCGCAAATACAGCGAATTTATCGAACGGGCGGCCGACTTAGTTGTCAGTTATGGCGGTTCGCTTTCAGGAGAACATGGCGATGGGCAGTCCCGCGGAGCACTTCTGCCCAGGATGTTCGGGCCCGAGTTGATGAATGCCTTCCGCGAATTCAAGGCAGTTTGGGATCCTGGGAACAAACTGAATCCACATAAGGTGGTGGACGCATACTTGCCTACCGAGAATCTGCGCCTGGGGCCTGATTACAAGCCGCTGCAGCCGGAAACTCATTTCAAATTCATTGACGATGAAGGATCGTTCGCCAAGGCCGCGGAGCGATGCATCGGCCTCGGCGCCTGCCGAAAGCTGGACACGGGTTCGATGTGTCCCAGCTACATGGTGACTCTCGAAGAAGAGCACAGTACGCGCGGCCGGGCGCACATGCTGTTCGAGATGCTGCAAGGCGAAGCCGTCGGCGGCGGGTGGAAGAACGAAGAGGTAAAGAAAGCGCTCGATCTCTGTCTCGCGTGTAAGGCATGCAAATCGGAGTGCCCGGCGAACGTCGATGTTGCGACTTACAAAGCCGAGTTCCTCTCGCATTATTACGAGGGCAGACTCCGTCCGCTGCACGCCTACGCTTTCGGGATGATCGACCAGTGGGCGCGCCTCGCCTCCTTTGCACCTGGAATTGCCAACTCTATCAGCAATGCTCCAGGATGCAACTATCTCCTGCGCAAAACCTTAGGCCTTGCGCCGCAAAGACAGATGCCGCGATTCGCTTCCGCTAGTTTCCAACAGTGGGCGCGAAAGCATCGCATTCCCGGCTGCGGCGAAGATGGCGAGCGTGTATCCGGAGGCTTCCCCGGCGGGTGGACCTCAGGTCATTCTGTGGGCGGATACATTCAACAATTACTACCGCCCCGAAACCAGCCGGGCAGCGCTCCAGGTGCTTCAGCATGCAGGCTTCAGCGTGCACGTGCCGCGGAGTCATCTATGCTGCGGGCGGCCGCTGTACGACTTCGGCATGCTCGATCGAGCCAAAGAATACCTGCGGCGTATCTTGCACGTTCTTGGGAGACAGATCGATGCGGGGCTGCCGATTGTGGTGCTTGAGCCGAGTTGCGCCTCGGTTTTTCGCGACGAGTTGGCAAACCTTTTTCCCGGCAACGCGCGCGCCGAGCGCCTGCGGCGCCAGTCCTTTCTCCTCAGCGAATTTCTTGAACTGCACGCGCCCGGATTTCGACTTCCGCAACTTCCTCAAAAAGTGCTCCTTCATGGCCATTGCCACCACAAAGCACTTATGAAAATGAATCATGAGGAATCGCTTCTGCGGAAGATGGCTTCCCATCTGGAATCGCTCGACTCCGGATGCTGTGGAATGGCCGGACCCTTCGGTTTCGAGAAGGATAAATTTGCCGTGTCCCAGGCGATAGGTGAACGAGTGCTGCTGCCGGCTGTCCGGCTGGCCGAGGCGGACACACTGATTGTCTCCGACGGGTTCAGTTGCCGCGAGCAGATCTCCCAAGCTACCGGACGTCCGGCAATCCACTTGGCCGAAGCCATGCAACTCGCGTTGCAACGAAGCCCTAATGCCGAATGATCTCAGATCATACTGACCGCGGCGCCGCCTATCTGGTGGAGTTTGAGGGATCTGAGGTTCGCGGCAGATATGGGAAAATCCCTACTTCACAATTGTTCCCCGTTTTACAATGCGGTTTGAAAATTGGCTATTGCGCAACCATCGTCTCATCCCATATAGTGTAAAACCGTGTACTGCAATATGAGATTTACCGACGCAAAAAAAATTGCGTCCCGGGGTAGTAAACGTTTTTTAACGGCCCCAGCATTTAAGCGGCCCCAGGATCTGCAGTGAGTGCAAACAGCTCCTTTCTGGACGCATGCGGCTGATCAGCAATAGATTTCGAGGAGGTTGTTTTATGTTCGAGCTACGCAAGCTTGTTCTTGGCGGCAGCCTGCTGCTGACTTTCCTGTTGCTCGGCAGCGTACCGGCGCTGCATGCACAGGCGGTTTCCATCGCGTCGGTGACGGGCCGGGTGGTCGACCCGTCAGGCGCCGTGGTAAGCGGCGCGCAAATTGAAATGATTGCCGTGGATACGGGCACCGTCCACAAAGTCGTAAGCGATGCTGCGGGTAGCTATACCCTTCCCAGCCTGCCGATTGGCGCCTATACCTTGCAGGCCAGCGCGCCTGGGTTTCAGAGATACGTACAGACCGGCATCGTTTTGCAGGTGAACCAGGCCGCTCAGATCAACGTGACGCTGACCGTCGGGCAGGTGACGCAAAAGATTGAAGTGCAGGGCAATGCCTCCATGGTGCAGACCCAGCAAAACACCATTTCCCAGGTGATCGATCAACGCCGCATTGTCGACCTTCCGCTCAATGGCCGGGATCCGACCCAGTTGATCACCATCTCCGGCGCGGCGGTCAACCACTCCGACGGCACTAATACAGGGAACAAAAGCTTTTACACATCGCAATCTATCGCCATCGCCGGCAGTGCGGGAGACACCACGAATTACCTGCTGGACGGCGGCGATAACAACGATAGCTTTACCAACGTAAATATGCCTTTCCCTTTTCCGGATGCTCTGGCCGAGTTCAGCGTAGAGACCAGCGTTCTACCGGCCCGGAACGGACTGCATCCGGGCGGTGTGGTTAACGCAGTAACCAAGTCAGGATCAAACCAATGGCACGGCGATCTTTTTGAGTTTGTTCGCAACGGCGATGTGAACGCGATCAATTATTTCGCCACCGCGCAGGACAGCCTCAAGAGAAACCAGTTCGGGGGGGTATTCGGGGGCAGGATCATACGCGACAAGCTATTCTTTTTCGGCGGTATTCAGGAAACCATTGTCCGGCAGAATCCCTCTGGAAGCAGCGCCTTCATCCCTACTACAGCTGCACTCAACGGCGACTTCAGTGGTCTCGAGGCAGCAAACTGTCAATCCAACCAGGTTGCGCGAGTCATCGATGATCCGGCCACCGGCAAGCCTTTGCCTAATGACTTTATCTCTCCCAGCCGCTTCGATCCCGCGGCAGTCGCATTCACCAAGTACATTCCAGTAGCATCCGCGAACTCTTGCGGCAAGATCTCTTATGGCGTGCCTGTGATCTACGACGCCCGTCAATACGTAACCCGCGAAGACTGGACCATTAGTCCGAAGCATGCCCTTTACGGACGCTACTTACAGGATAACTTCAATCAGCCTGCTCCTTTCAGTACGACCAATTACCTGTACACCACAACTTTGGGACTCAACCAAAGGGCGCAAACCTTTGTGCTTGGCGACACCTATACCTTCAGTGCGTCCACGCTGAATTCCTTTCATTTCACATTCGGCCGCAAGTATGTCGCCCGTTTTCCAAATTCGAACGGCATCGATCCGGCCAAATTGGGAGTTATGAATATATATACCCCTCCTCTCGCCCAGGATAATCTGCAGCTTGCGGTCACCGCCAGCTTTAGTACTGGGGGCAGCGGTTTTGCGAAGTGGGGTGTCAACTCCTTTCAGGAAGCCGACGATGTGGATATCGTGCGAGGCAAGAATCAGATAGCCTTCGGCGTAGACCTGATTCGCACTCAGAATAATCAGAACGACGAATACAATGATTCCGGAACCTTCAGTTTCAACGGCCAGTACAGCAATGATCCATTGCTCGATTTTCTTACCGGCACGATGAATAACTTCACCCAGACTCTCCAACAGGACTATTCCTATCGCCAAACTCTGATTGCGCTCTATGGTCAAGACACTATACGTTTGACTCCCAAGCTGGTGGCCAACGTAGGCCTGAGATGGGAGCCGACGCTGCCTCCGCACGACTATTTCAATCGCGGCAGCACTTTCTCCCTGACCGCCTTTGAGGCAGGTCAAGTCAGCTCGGTATTCACCAATGGGCCTCCCGGCCAGTTCTTCTATGGCGATCCCGGCGTCACTAAGTCGTTTACCAGCGATCATTGGCTTAACTTCTCTCCTCGTCTCGGCATCGTCTACAACCCGGACGGACAAGGGAAGACTACTTTTCGCGCCGGCGCAGGAATTCTATACGACTCCCTGGGAACATTTCTGACCTACCGCGTTACAGGCCAAAATCCTCCCTGGGGCGTAACCGTCAGCAACACCAGTGGCCCTTACCACTTCGTTAATCCCTGGAGTAATGTCCCCGGCGGCAATCCCTTTCCGCTGCCGCTCTTTCCGCCGCACAGCTATGTTTTTCCTCTCTCCGCAGCAGATACCTTTCTGCCGCCACAGATGCTGCCCCCGACCACGGAAACCTGGAATCTCGGCGTGCAACACGAATTCGGCAACGACTGGATCTTTTCTCTCACCTATCTGGGCAATGAGACTTCTCACTTGATGGTGGGTAACGAGTTCAATCCGGCTGTTTACATTCCGGGCAACTGTGGATCTTCTGCCTGCTCGACCACCGGCAACACTCAGGCGAGGCGCTTCCTGAGCCGGATAAATGCCAGCGGCGGTAAGTACTACTCGACGATCGACCTTGCGGATAACGGCATTAGCTCCAACTATGAAGGCATGCTCGCATCCATCGAACACCGCCTGGCGAACAATTACACCATCCTCGCCAACTACACCTGGTCGAAGTGCATGGGCGTTGTCCCCGTGACTTCTTTGGGCGGCGCCACCATCCAAAACCCTGCCAACCCGCACGGCGACTACGGTCCTTGCTCCTACGATGTCCCGAACCTGTACAACCTCAGTATGGTTTACTTCAGCCATTTCGGGCACGGCGGGTTGACGTCATACCTGCTCAAAGACTGGCAGATCGCACCCCTGCTGCGCTATGAAACTGGATTTCCCGTCAATCCTCTATCAGGTTTGGACAATTCGCTTACCGGCGTCGGGCTGGACCGGCCCAACGTCGTACCCGGACAGCCGCTCTATATACATACGGGTCACTCTTCCAAGCTGTATCAGTGGATCAATCCGGCATTTTTCAAGCAGAACGCGACAGGAACATTTGGGAACGCGGGTCACTTCAGCATGCGTACTCCGAGTTACTTTGACATAGATGCGGCGGTCAGCCGCACCTTTCAGGTGACCGAGCGTTATTCCGTTCAGGCGCGCGTAGAGGGCTTCAACGTTATCAACCATCCGAACTTTGGAGGGCCGACTCCTTCGACGGGCGTCTCCCTGGGACAGAATGCGACTCTTTCCTCGAGTAACTTCGGCACAATTACAACCGCAGGGGATCAGCGCATCCTGCAGGGAGCCATCAAGCTGGTTTTCTAAAGCATTTTAGGTTTTACTGTGAACTGGTTATGTCAGCTGTGAGCGGCCGTTCTTCGATGGAATGGCCGCGTCGAAAGCGGCTTTCTCGTCTACACCGAAACCTAAAATGCTTTAGGCGGTATAGCTGCTTTCCGCCTGGAAGTATTAAGGACCTGAATCTCATGGCACACAATCCGGTATCCGCAATTCGGCGCCGCGACTTCCTGAAGCTGGCCGGCGCGGTGACGGCCTTTGGTTTTACTCATGAAGCTCTCGCGGGTCCTAGCCGCAGGGTCTCTCTGACACTAGACGTTAACGATCCAATCGCATCCAGCGATCCGGTGAAGTGGGCGGCGGGACAACTGCGCCAAGCACTCATCGCCAAAGGCGTGATCTGCGAGATAGTTGAATCTCCGGAGCAGCTTAATGGTTCTAACTTCTGCGTCTTAGTGGCGGCCGCCGCCTCAGGCCTGGCCAAGAATTTCCCGCAAGCAAGCGCCAGGTTTTCCGGTCCTGAAAGTATTCGCCTGGCCCCCGGCCATATGGCTCAGACGCCGGCGACCTGGGTCTCCGCAATTGACCAGAGAGGATACGTTTATGGTCTGCTTGAATTGGCGGAGCGAGTCCAATTCAATTCCGAACCAACTGCCGCGCTGCAAGTAACAAAAACGCTGGAGGAAAAGCCTGCAAACGAGATCCGAAGCGTGGGGCGCTATTTCTGCAGCGAGATAGAAGACAAAGCCTGGTACTACGACCGGGACTTTTGGCGAGGCTATCTGGATGCACTCGCCACCAGCCGATTCAATCGCTTCAATTTTGGATTTGGGATCGGATACGATTTTCCTAGAGGCGTAACCGGGGATTATTTCCACCTACCCTATCCTTATCTGGTCGACGTCCCAGGTTATAGCGACGTCAGGGTCGTTCAGCTCACTACTCCGGACGGAAAAGTACTCCCCACCCCTCTCCCTTTGAGCGCGGAAGAGCGGGAAAAGAATCTTACAATGCTGCGTTTTATTGCCTCCGAAACCGGCGCGCGAGGGCTGCAATTTCAATTGGGCATTTGGACACATGCCTATCAATGGACGGACAGCCCTCACGCCCATCATCGTATCGAAGGCCTCACACCAGAAACGCATGCGGCGTATTGCCGTGACGCTTTGGCCATCATTCTGAAAGATTGCCCTGAGATTCAGGGACTGACCCTTCGCGTACATGGAGAGAGTGGAATTCCCGAAGGAAGTTATCCATTCTGGAAGACGCTCTTCGAGGCGATTTCCGGCAGCGGCCGGAAGATCGAAATCGATATGCATGCCAAGGGAGTCACTCAGACCATGATAGATATCGCCGTGGCTACCGGTATGCCGGTCAGGTTAGGGGCCAAATACTCCGCGGAGCACCAGAGCCTTGGCTATAACCAGGCTGACATCCGTGAACTGGAGATACCACGGCCCGGCCACATTGACACAGGTCCTATGGGTATCAGCAGCGGCGCTCGCCGGTTCACGCGCTATGGTTATGCCGACTACTTGCAAGAGGGAAGTCCCTGTAAGGTGCTCTTCCGCTTATGGCCCGGAACCCAGCGCCACCTGCTCTCTGCCGATCCGGAGATGGCGGCGGCTTACGGACGCACCTCTCACTTCTGTGGCGCGGTGGGTCTCGACCTCTGCGAACCGTTAACTTTCAAAGGGCGCGAAGGTTCCGGTCTGCCAGGCGGCCGCTGTGCCTATGCGGACGAATCCCTCAATCCGAAAGCGGATTGGAAAAAGTTTGAGTACTACTATCGTGTTTGGGGGCGCCGCCTCTACGATCCGGATGCCGATCCGGAGACTTGGCGTAGATACTTGAGAAGCGCGTTCGGACCCGGAGCAAACCCGGCAGAGACCGCCATGGCGAATGCCAGCCGTCTTCTTCCGCTGGTGACATCGGCTCATCTTCCTTCCGCGGCGAATCACGAATACTGGCCGGAGATTTATGACAACATGCCAATCGTGCTTGGCAGCGAGCCTTCGCCATACGGCGACACTCCCGCTCCAAAGTGTTTTGCAACCGTAAGCCCTCTTGACCCACAGCTCTTTTCTACCATCGCCGAGCACGCCGCAGACCTGCTCGGCAACCGTTGCAATCCCAAGTATTCACCTATAGAGGTAGCCCAATGGTTGGAGGACTACTCAGCAGCATCCTCAGAGGCATTGCGCGAGGCTCGCGTCAAGGCGATGTCAGACACTTCGCCTGAGTTCCGGCGAATGGAGGAGGACGTCCTCATCCAGAATGGCTTAGGCCGCTTCTTCGCGGCTAAGCTGCGGAGCGGAGTTTTGTTCGAAGTCTATCGGCAAACAGGCAATATGGACGCGGGCAAACTCGCTCTTGCCCAATACAAAAAAGCACGGGTGGCCTGGGCAACTATGGCCTCCCGCGCCAATAAGGTCTATCGACCGGACATCAGCTACGGTGAGATTCCCAAGCGGCGAGGCCATTGGAGTGACCGGCTCCCCGCCATCGATCGCGATATTGACGCCATGCAGGCTAAGTTGCAAACGCCGCCCGCGAGTAACGGACCAGCGCAAAATTCCGAGCAGGCCATTCGAGCTGCCACTGGCCGTCCCCACAGGCCTTCGATCCCTTGCAGCCATACGCCCCCACCGGCCTTTCGCCCGGGGGAGGCGCTTTCCGTGCCGCTGCTTCTCGAGGGAGTGTCTGCGCATGACGAGCCATCTTCTGTTTATCTGTATTACCGCCATGTCGATCAGGCGGAACGCTGGAAATCGCTCCAGATGGAGCGAGGTCACGGTGGATACAGCGCCGCGATTCCGGGAGATTACACCAATTCAGCTTATCCGCTGCAGTACTACTTTGAATTGCAGCGCGAACCCGATTCAGCGTGGTTCTATCCAGCCTTCAATTCGTCACTTTCCAATCAACCTTATTACGCTGTTTCGAAAAGAAACCTATAACTAAGCAGCCGCAGGATAGCGATCAACTAATATCTCAGGCTTGCAGTCTAGGAAACCTTCTGCTCTATGAAAATCTTAATACTATTAACTTTACTGACGCTGCCGTTGTACGCGCAGCGCAAACAGGGCAGTCCGCTGGATGCGCTGCCTAAGAATATAAAATTAGTTACTCATTTCGGAGAGCGCGCCGATATCTCTCCGGACAATAAGCGGATTGCTTTCATGGATAAGAGTTTTGGCGATGCCTTTGTCATCGACCTGACGACTCGCATCATCCGCTGCCTGACGTGCAATGTCCCCGGCGCGGCATTTCTTCGCGTCATGCATTTTTCGAATGGCGATTACCTCCTGATTGGCCCAGCGAAGTTTACCGACATTCATACCAGCCGTACCAGAGACAATGAGCTGTGGTATCTCAGCCGTAAGCCCGGCTCAAAACCGGTTAGCCTGGGAAACAAGATGAGCGAGGGTGCGGCTCTCTCCAAGAAGAGCATGAAGATCTCCTTTTCTGAGACGCCCGCACAGTTCCCGGATATGCCGGCCGGCTATTCGCGGTTGATAGTGGCGGATCTCGATCTCTCCGGTGGCGCGCCGAGACTCATCAACAAGAAGACTGTCTACGAAAGCCACGATAAAAGCTGCGTTTTGGAGGCACAGGACTTCTACGACAACGACAACAAAATGACCTTCACTTGCTATCAGCCCAAAGGCTTGGCTTCAGTGATGGGAATCGATTTGAAGACCGGCAAAGTAGTCAACTTCTCGAAGGCGCCTGGAACTTACAACGAGTGCGAAGGGATATTTCCGGACGGCAAGTATACCTGCGTCGAAGGTGACCGCCAGGTGGACAAGCTAGGCGGCGAGCACGGCTCGCATAATATCGACATTTGGAAATTGCGACTCGACGGAACCGGGAAGAACTTCGTGCGCCTGACTCACTTCAATGACTATGAGGGTTGGAAAGCTTCCAATCCCGTCGTCTCCACGGATGGGAAGTTTATGGCCTTTCAGGTGGCAAGCACGAAGGACGAGGCAGGCGTGGGATACGGAATCGTCCTGTACACCTTCTAATTCTTTAGCTCTGCAGCCGTCATTTCCAACCTGGATTCACCATGCTTCGGGACGGATACGGAGGCAATCGAACAGATGAGCTGTTCGAATGCGCCGTACGGGTCGAGGGCTGTCGTGCGCGCCGCAATTCGTCGCGCGGCGGCGTGGTAACTCTCCTGCGCTAGCATCTTCCGAATGACCGGCCGCAGAGTCTCTTCGTTCACTTCTCCTTCGCGTAACAACTCGCATGCGCCGGCGCGCCTCACCGTCTTGCTGAACAACATCTGATCCATATTGGAGATCAGACCGAGGTACGGCACTCCCGCAGACAGCGCCTGTGGGCCCGACATTGCGCCTCCGTTACAGATCACGAGCCGGGAGAGCCGCGCAGCTTCCGCCCCGGGAATGAAGTCCGCGACGAATGCATTATGAGGGACTCGCATCGCCGCCGTGCGTCCGGACGTGGCAGCGATGACCGTAACTTTGAGTTCCGCCAGCACGTTGAAAATGGCGCCCATCAGACGCGGCTGGCCTGTGCTTCCCAATGAGACGTACACCACCGGGCGATCTTTCGGCAGTCGATTCCACCACTCCGGCTTTTCCATTTGCGGCGACCAAATCAATGGGCCTATGAACATGTGCCCGGGAGGCAGAGGCCTTTTAAGCGGGAAAAGCTCCGGATCGTTGGGATAGATCGTGTAATCGCCATAGGTCGCGAACGATTTGACGTCGAACCCGATCCCTGGAAGTCCGAATTTCAGCCGAACGAGGTTAATCGGAATCGTCTGAAAGATGAACGCGAATGGATGAGAGAAATTGAAGATCAGGTTCGAGAGTGGCATTCCGAGCAGACGCGACAGTGGACTGTCGGTAAGTTCGAATGCAATATCGACAGAAGGACTCCATTGCGCGTCCGCTATATTTATGTAAGGAATACCTGCCAGTCGCCCGCTGACGGCCAGGGAACACCGCGAATCTCCAACAACGATGTCTGGTTTAAACTCGGCTATTACTTCAAGATCGGCTTCGACGTAACGGTGGAGAGTACTGAAGTCAAACACTGGTTCAGTGCGACTAAGACGATTGATCACGTCGGAGGCGGGCAGCGAAACCAGATCGACCTCCGAAAACTCATTGGTTGGGGTTAGATGTTTGTAGCGGGGATCGCGGGCGAAGCAAACTTCGTAGCCTTTCGAGTGCATGTAGCGGGCCAACAGCCAAGGACGCGCGATATGCGATAAGGCAGCAGTATCACCCATGAAAAGAATCCGCGGCCGTCCCGAAGCCCTGCGGCCTCGCGCTGCATTACCGTGACTCACATTCAGCGCGTTTCGTATAGCCGTCTGCACAAGCTTCCTTGGATTACGGGCGGCGGGCGGCTGCTGGCTGAGCTCGTAATATCTTCTATGGTGGTCAAGACTCGTCGTCCGATAAATCACGCCCGCATGGGGAACACGGCGGAAATGGCATTGGCCCGTCCTTAGAAAGTCACGCCACAGCCTCCAATCCGCGTAATGGCAATCCCGAAAGCCGCCGACGGACTCGTATGCTTTTCGGGTCATCAGCACGTCGGAAATACCGATGAAGTTATATGTCTCCAGCCTTTGTTCGGCTGCTGCATTCCACTCGGGTTTTTTGCGGATAAAGGGAGCTCCGTCGCCAGGCGCAATGAGCGATAGCAGCGGGATTCCCTTCTTCAGATCTCTGGCGAATTCTTCACCTAAGATCGTGCCGAGAACATTAAAATGCAAGGCGATGGCTTTTTGAAGTAAGTTATCCGAGCCGGCTCGGCTTTCGCAAACAACTGCGTTGTCGGAATAGACAAGATCGAGAGGATGCTCATTGATAGCGTCCTGGCAAGCGATGAAGCTTTGCGCGCAGTGCCATAGGTGATCAATCTGAAAAGCGCAGCCGGATTCCAGAAACGCGATCAACTCGCCTTTCGCGAGCGCCGCTCCACGCCTTAGTTTTTCGATTTCCGGATGTTTAGATTCGTCGCATCTGATGGCGACGTGGCGAATACGTTCGTCTTTGAAGGATGCCACTAACCCCGCGACGGCATTCCCGCATTCTGCCGGAGAATCGTCACTAACAACTAAAAGTTCCCAATTAGTCCATGACTGATCGACCATCGACTGGATAGCGCGCACGAGAGAGCTTCCAGCCTGCTGGACCGCCAATACGACGCTTATCCGGAGCTCTGCACTCATAAGAATGCTGTGGCCTGTGCTAGCGGATTCACAAGTCAATTATCGAGGTTCCAGGTTGGAATGTCCGCAATTGGAGTCGCCCTTGTCGGATTGGCAAGTAAAAGAAATAATATGAGTTGTCGAGCGTGTCAAGGCATTTTTCCGCTCGAGTGTGGTTCGTCCCAACGATCTCAGAATCAAGTTTGACTCGTAATCTACGGCGGGTGGCCCATTCAAGCCGTTTTTTTGGGCTTGAGTGAGGCAGAGTTTGCAGACTTACTTTGTAGCGTTCTGCTGCTGCGATTGCCGAGAGTCGTTCACGCGATCGGCTGTCGGAGCCCAGCTTAGATAGAATCCAAGTGGACGGCAAGAGAACGCGAAGGGGCGAGAGGAAGGCTCAGTCCAGCAGTGGAACTGCCCCACTCAAGCCAACACAAGGCTTGAGTGGGCCACCCGCCTCCGCTCGTCCGGAGGACAGTTACCCGCTTAACGAAACAAGGAGCATAACCGACATGCTGTTTGACAGAAGAGATTTTGTGAAATCTCTAACCGCTTCTTTCGCAGCGCCCGCAGTCAACTCGGCGTTACCATCGCTTGGCAGCAGTCCCGCCACCCAGAACACCGAATCGCGCAAAGCTCATCCATCGCCGAACGTTATCTTCATGATCTGTGACGATCTCGGTTTCGGGGATCCGGGCTGCTACGGATCAAAGCTACCGACGCCTAACCTCGACGCCATGGCTACGGCAGGCCTGCGCTTTACCAGATACAACTCCGCGCATCCGATCTGTTCCGCCTCGCGAGCCGCGCTGCTGACTGGCCGCTATGGCCTGCGCTCGAATACGACGGGAGCATTCGGTCCGCATTCTCCGACCGGAACATCCCTCGATGAAACGCTTCTTTCCAATCTCTTTCATGCCCGTGGATACAAAACAAAGGCGATTGGGAAGTGGCATCTGGGAGACAAGCCCGAATATCTGCCGACCAGCCGGGGCTTCGATTCCTATTATGGAGTTCCCTACAGCGTCGACATGAAACCGCTTCCGTTGATTCGCGACAAGACCATTCTCGAGGACGACACCGACCGGAATATACTTACTCCGCGCTATACGGAAGAAGCCCTCAAGTATATCGACGAGAGTACCGGCGCGCCATTCTTCATGTATCTTGCCTTTTCTTATCCGCATGATCCGGCGAGAGCGTCGAAACGCTTTGCCGGCAAAACCGAGTTTGGCACTCCGGCGATGCAATCGCGGAGATCGATTGGAGCGTCGGCGAGATTTCGCGGGCCATCGAGCGTAAGGGGCTTGCCTCGAACACTCTGGTCTGCTTCACCAGCGATCACGGTCCCTGGTTCCAGGGTTTCCCCAGGACTGCTCCGCGGCCGCCAAAGCATCCACCTTCGAAGGCGGTTTCCGCGTTCCCTTTTCCTCGCCGAAGTATCACGGAACAATCCGCGCAGGACAAGTAGTCGATACTTGGTGCTTCCCGGCCTGGATATACTTCCCCACTCTCTCCGCCATCTGCCGGTTATCCCCTCCCACAGAACCGCTGGATGGAATCAACATCTCCGGATTATTCCGTGGCGATGAGAACGCCCTTGAGCGGAAGCCGATACTCTATTTCAGCCCGATGGGGAGCCATGGCCTTGACCTGCATTGCATTCGCAAAGAGCAGTGGAAATTACGCGTCGCGCAGGGGATTGAAGGCAAGTCTACCCCTGCAATGACCGGACGACAGGGCGCCACAGGCAGCGCATGCGTTTCAGCATCCTGAACTGTACAACCTGGAGCGGGACCCAGCCGACGCGACGTGGCCAAACAAAATCCCGAGCTGGTCGCCGAACTGTGACAAACACTTGAAGCGCAGATGCCCTTCCTTCCTGCGGAGGTACGTAGATACTTATACGAAATTGAAACAGAACAAAGGCGACATCAGTACCCCTTCCGGGGCGTCGCCCAGACCGTTCAAAGCGCTTTTGTCCGACACATCGTGGAAACTTCAAGACCGCCGCTCAGCCGCTAGCTCACCAGTTGCACGCTTCTGAGCGCACGGTAGAGCAGGTGTCTCTTCCGATGTGGAAGTCAGAGCCAGGAAGCCCCGCGCCGTTATATACAGTTGGCGGCCGGAACATTGGCCCAGGCGTAGCGCACGTAGATCAGGCATTTTTCTGTCACACTAGGGTGCGATTCAGGTCGCACCGTCGATGCACGCCGTAGCCAGTTGAAACTGATGTGGATCCGCGCCGGCTGTTGCGAAAGCCTCTAGCGAGCCGCCCTTTGGCAGTAAAGCCCAGCCGAGTGCTCGGACCGGAGCACACAACTCGCTGCTTCAAATATCTCCTGACGAAAGAGCGGACCCGGATACTAGATCGCTTCCCCATAGGCAAGGGCACGCGCCGCAAGCGCCAGGCGATGGCTCACAGTCTGCTTGTCGGTCGGTGAATGGTTGTCGCCCTTCGCCCACGTCCAGTGAAACAGCCATTCCTGTATCCGTTAGATGCAGGCTGCGCCGCTGGGCATCGCGGACCATGCCCCAAGAGTCAGTGGGCTTCGATTTGTAACTCGAAATAAGAATCAAAAGAATGGAAAATTTCCCTGGGCCCACTTTGCCCGCGATTGGAGATGAGAGCGGGAAAGACGTTGGAGTACATGGGCGCAAAGGCAGGAGCGGTGTTCGACTCGCCTTGATACCAGATAACTCCTTTGATGGGGAAGCCGATTTTCCAGCGAGACGCGGTGCAGTTGAACGATCCGCCGGGAGCCCATGACGCCGGATCGGGATGCCATGCATGCTGAGGCGCACGGCAGGTTCGCCTGTTTGGCCGCAGCATCTTCGCGCTGCTCTTGCGCATGGACTGCCGCATAATACCGCTTCGCCTTCCGTCTTTTAAGCCCCGTACCATGAATACAGTCATAAGAGAGGCATTCGGAGGCAGAGAAGCCATCCAAGCTGATCCATGCCTCCGCGGGAGTACCACCCCAGGTCGAATAGATAAGAACCGAGCAGGAACATGTTCGCGCTGCTCGATCTCGCGTCCGAAGAAGTGTTGCGACAGCAGAAAAGCTAGAGCTGTTTCCAGGTACACGCCGTCCCACAGAGGCGGGCTGATGGAGCAGCGGGTGTTGGGAGCTTCTTGTCTTCCACGTGGAGCAACCGCACTTCGGGCAGATTGGCCTGGGCTATTTCCTGAGCGGCATCCTTGATTACGGCAGACCCGGGGAAGCCGTTGAGCGGGATCTGCATATTCGATTGCCCCGACGCGAACCATACATCGCCAATGAGCACATCGGAGAGGGTGATGGTGTTGCTTGCCCGGACGGTCATCGAATAAGGGCCGCCGGCATGCTCCGGCATCAGGAACAGGCTCCACTTTCCAAGCCCATCAGCCGTGGCGGATTGCTTCTGGCCGTGCAATGTCACGGTGACCTCCTCCCCTGGTGAAGCCCAGCCCCAGATGTGAATGGGCGCGTCGCGCTGAAGAACGGCATGATCGCTCAACAGTTTTGGAAGCGTCACCTCGCTCCACGCCGGCAAGGCGCAAAGCGAGAGGCAGCAACATATTAGAAATTTCAGCAGCGTTTTGTGCATGGCAATCCTCAGGAACTATTACTCATCTTCGGGACAGGCCGAAGCAGGCTCGCCAGAGTATAGCGTTTGCGCGGGATTTGAAGCTCAGCGAATCGGAGTGGTATGCTTCTTGACCTATGGAAAAAGGCTCGCTTCTCTGCTCCTTAATATCTGTCGCCGCTTTGGCGGTTTCCGCGCTTTGTGCTCCCGCTCAGAGCCGCCCCGCCAGGGCAGGAGCGCCGCTTCTGCTGGTCGTCAACCAGGGTGATCGCAACCTCAGCATCATCAATCCGGCCAATTCCGAGCAGGTTGCGACTGTGCTGGACGGCGATAGCGCCGGCCATGCCCATGAAGTAGCGGCGTCTCCCGATGGACGGCTCGCCTTCCTTCCCATCTATGGAAACGTGGGAGTCGGGCACCCGGGCAGCAGCGGAAGCACCATGCTGGTGGTGGATATCCCAACCCATAAGGTGATAGCTACGGTGGACTTCGGTCATCCCGTACGGCCTCATCTTCCCGTCTATGACCCCAACACCGGCCATCTTTACGTCACCACTGAACTCGATAAATCGGTGACGATTATCGATCCGAAGACCTTCAAGATCATCGGCTCCATCCCGACTTCGCAAGAGCAGTCGCACATGCTGGTTCTATCCCACGATGGAAAGCGCGGCTACACCGCGAACGTGGGCCCTGGCACGGTCTCCGTGCTGGACATGGTGGGGCGCAAGACCATCGCCGTGATCCCGATTGCCGGCAGTACCCAGCGCATCTCCATCTCCAAAGACGACAGCATGGTCTTCACCGCCGACCAGGTCAAGCCGCAGCTCGCGGTCATCGATACATCCACGAACAAGGTCAAGGCGTGGGTGCCGCTTCCCGATTTTGGTTACGGAACAGGCGCCACCAAAGATGGCCGGTGGCTTCTAGTGACCATGACGAAAGCCAACCAAGTCGCGGTGGTCGATCTGCATACATTGAAAGTTGCGCGTACGGTCGACGTTCCCAAAGGGCCGACTGAGGTGCTGATGCGTCCGGACGGCCGCGTGGCCTATGTCTCCTGCGGGGGCGCTCACCAGGTAGCGGCCATCGACCTATCGCAATGGAAGGTCCAATCCGCGATCGATGCCGGCAAAGGCGCCGATGGCCTCGCCTGGGCCCGCTAGGGAGGCTCTGATTAAAGTCTGATTTGTATCCGGGCACGGCTTCAACCGTGCCGAAATTGGCTGAAATCCGTAGGACTTT
>CAWDNI010000018.1:0-24941 GCA_963803615.1 uncultured Acidobacteriaceae bacterium | reverse complement strand
TGCGTGCCCTGCAGTCGATCAGCTTCGCAGGAGGAGGTCCCGGCTTCGTCGTGCCATTGGGTCTCTCTATCGCGGGCGTGTCCCTCGCCGCCGGGCTGAATAGGCTTTTGCCGCGCTGGCTCATGTGGCTGGGAATCGCCGTCGCTGCTGCATGTGAGCTCGCCACGTTCACTCTCCTGAATTTCACTGCGGGCTACTTTATTCCTGTGGGCCGTTTCATCAGCATCCTCTGGATGATCGGCGTCTCTCTCACACTCCCAACCAGCATCGCTCGTTCGGTCTATGAGGCAGATGTGAATACCGCCGCATAGCGCAACAGAAGATGCCGGGCGGAGGCGCCGCGGTTATTTCAAGTTGACAGACGCGGGCCAAATAATGTATTTAACATAATAGTTATTTACGGTACAGGTTAAATACATGCAGTCCGACGATCTCAGCACCACCTTTGCCGCGCTCGCTGACCCCACAAGACGAGCGATTCTCGCGCGCCTGGCGCTCGGTGAAACCTCAGTCAACCAACTCGCCGAACCATTCGAGATCAGCCTCCCCGCAATCTCCCGGCACCTTAAGGTCCTGGAGAACGCAGGCCTGATCACCCGCAGCCGTGATGCCCAATGGCGTCCCTGCAAGCTCAATCCGGGGCAGCTCAAGACCGCGGCCGATTGGCTCGATTACTACCGCAAATTTTGGGAGGAGAGCTTCGACCGCCTCGAAGACTACCTACGGAAATTACAAACAGCTGAGAAAAAGAATCAATTAAAGGAGAAGTCACATGCCCGTGTCAACTCTGGCAAACACTAACGAAACAACCTTTGACCTTTCCATCACCCGCACCTTCGATGCGCCGCGCGACCTGGTCTTTGAAGCTTTCAGCAACCCGGAACACGCAAAGCGTTGGATGGGACCGCGCGGTTTTATCGCTACACATTTCGAGCAGGACGCGCGCCCCGGAGGCAGATGGCGCGCCTGCCTGCACCAGACCGGTGACTGGAAAGGCCAGAGCTATCCCGACCTATGGCAGGGTGGAGTCTTCCAAGAGGTTGTCCCTCCCGAGCGTGTGGTCTACACCTTCGCCTGGGAAGGTCAAGGAGGCCAGCCAACTCGCGAAACCCTTATCACTATCATCTTCACCGAACTCGACGACGACAAGACGCAGATGGACTTCCACCAGGCCTTCTTTGACTCCATCGGCCAGCGTGATGGTCACAACCAGGGATGGAACAGCAGCTTTGATCGCCTGAACGACTATCTTCAGGGAAACATCGAGCTGCTGAGGGGAAAGAACAAATAGTGGGGCTCGGCTGAGCGTGGCGAGGTTCCCAGCCTGGCCACGCTCACCAGCCATTGCGGCGATCGCCTGAACCAATTCAACGGAGGAAGCATGAGCACCCTAACCTCAGCCCCAACCGGCGACAAAGTCCTGAGCATTACCCGAATATTAAACGCCCCGCGCGATCTGGTCTTCCGTGCCTTCACCCAAGCTTCCCACCTGAGGCGGTGGTGGGGTCCCGCTGGATTCGACATCACGGTTATCGGCTTCAAGCTCTGTCCTGGCGGAGGTTTTCACTACAGCATGCAGGCGCCCATAGGCCACCCGCTCGGTGATGGATATATCTGGGGCAAGTTCCTGTATCAGGAGATCGTCCCGCCAGAGCGCCTTGTTCTACTCAACGCCTTCACCGACGAACGCGGCAATGCTGCCCGCCATCCCATGATTCCTTCCTGGCCGGCACAAGTATTGAACAGCCTCACTTTCACCGAACAGGACGGTGGGACTGTTGTTCTGCTCGAAAGCACTCCGGAGGGGGCTACCGCCGAGGAACACGACACCTTCGTCAGCAATTGCGCATCCACGCAGGGAGGCTTTGGGGGAAGCTTCACTCAGCTTGAAACTTATCTTGGGAAACTCAGGTCTTACTCGTGGTCAACGTAGGGAGCAAGTGATTCCAGCCCCTTCAAACTTTCAAAGGAACCAGCCGGCAGACTACTCCGAACAAGAATTTTCCGCCATCCGATCTATTCCGGCATTACCGGCAGGGCCGCTACGTTGACGGCTGTCGGATCGTCCCTCAATTTGATGTAGAGCAATGTTCCACTAGGCCGGGGCACGTTGATCACCGAATTCGCAAAGCCTACCGGGACGGTGGTAGAGGACTTAAAATCCGGAGAGGCTGCAATCGAATCCAGCAGGAAGAGGTTTGATCCGGTGAGGGTACATTGCTTATCCGCGCTGATCGGACAGCGGATGTCTTTGAGTGTTGGTATTCGGACCAGGTTTCCCAGCGGCTGCCAGTCGCCTTGAACACCGTTCTCATCGACCGCGCGGAAGCGCAAAGGACCAAATGCGGAAGGCCCAAAGCTCTTCAGCGGGTTCAGAGTCGCCAATACGGTCCTGGAATCCTGCAACGTGAGGCTCCCATCCTCCACGCTCAAGATAACGTGAAAGGAACCATCCGCCGTCGCCACCTCGATCTTCTGCGTTCGCGGCCAGGCCTCTGCAGCCTGCAGCACGAAAGTTAGGGTACTATCCTGCGGCAATTCATCTTGATTAGCTAGCCGGATAGGCGAAGGCGAAGCTTGCCCGGTATCGACATTCTTGCTTAGTAACGCCGCCTTCGGCCTTGGGGGTTGGATCGTGACCGGCAGATTCATCTCCCGGCCGTCATTCAGCATGACACGCGCCACTGCCTTCTCCCCTGGCTTGAGGACGCTCGCCGCCATGGACGATGTCATGGTCAGATCATCTTCTTTGCCGCTTTGCTCCAGCCCGGCGGGGGTGAATGCCATGTCCTTCAATTCGAGCTTCAATACCTCATCGAGCCTGGAGCCCTCAAGCTTGCCGCTAGAATCGCCTGCATAAAATATGAACTTGTCCAGGTGAGCGCCCTCGGCGTAAGCCCGCATTTTCACCTGGTCAGGAGTGGTTAAACCCGCCTGCTTGAGCAGCAAAGTCATGGTTCCTGGAGCTGCGTCTTTGAGTGGAACCTGCACCTCGAGCTCACCGGGTTTCACCAGCTTATAACTGGCCTTGAGCACCTTGCCCTGGTCTTCTTTAACGGAAACGTCATCGACGCAGGCGGCGCTCGGAGCTTCAAGATGGAGCGTATCTTCACGGCCTACGATCAGCGCATCTTTGTCGGCTTCAGGTAATTTCCAGTTGGCGGGAGCGGCGCTTGCCATATGGAAGCTCGGACCATCGAAGGGCTGAAATCCCCAACGCCCGCGCAGGATACCGGTAGATTCGGGATCCATGCCGGCGATTTGCACCGCATGGGTATCTACGACGAATCCGCCGCGTACCGCCTCAGGACGCGCCGGCAGGTCCAGCGCCGATCCTTTCCTGCCTTGGATATGAAGCACGAAATCATGCGCCAGACCGGTCGAATAGACTAGCGGCGCTCCGTCCACCGGCAATACCAGCGACGGGGTCTCAGCGCAGTACACGTGCTCCGGGTCGACCGCCCGCAGCGGAGGCAATTGCGGCTCGCCGACGCTGGGCAACCCGACGGTAAGCACCGACTTCGGATTGCTGAAGGATGGCGGGTTATTGAGTTTGAGTAGAAGACGGTCTTCCATCGGTTCGACCAGCGCGGGGATGTACTGGTATTGAGCAGTATGGACCCCGTTCATGATCCTGACCACGTCGACGATGGCTCCCACATATGGACTGTAGGCGCCGGCCCCCGCCATTGACGTGGCGCTCAATTGCCCAATCAGGTCAGCCGAGGCCCCGGTAGTCAATGCCGCGACCATGGATTGCGTGTGGCCGTCGTCGAGCACCAGCGCATTCTGTTCCTGGGTCAAGCAGGCGAGCTGCTGGGCCGCCGGTTTTTGAAAGCATTCGCTATCCACTTTAATATTGAGGCTGCGAGCCAGCAGCTTGCTCGCGTCCTTAAGCTTGCTCTGGTCGCCCAATGAAACCTGGGTGACGGCTGCCAGGTATGTATTCAATCGCGAGCGATCCAGACTGGCTTGGTTTAGATCCTGGGTTGCCCGTACGAAAGCGCCTGGCCTTCCCCGGACATTGGTCCTGAGTGTGCTGAAATCTCCGTTCGTCTCGGGCGCCAGAAAGACGATCGCCTGCTGCGCGTCCGAGGGAACCGGGACGGTAACTCCTTGTTGCTGAACATTGCGGCTCCAGGATTCTGCGTGGCTAAACCAATTATCGGGCGGGGGATTGGTCGAGCCGCGTAAGAAGACGGTGACCAGCAGATATCGCGCGGCCTGCTCCTGAGGAAGATCCGGGCGCAACCATAAGCGGTCGCCCGCTTCGAGATTCGGCACCTGCGCGATAGGCAAAGTGTTGCCGTTTCGCGTTACCCTGACATCAAGCGAAGGACCCGTTAGATCGAAATTTGATTCTGAGTGAGCAACCGCACTCAGAGATAAGAGAACCAAAGGCAGATACCAATTCAATCGCACCATGTTCCTATTTTAGAAAACCTCGAGAGATTTGTTCGATATCATGAAACCTGAGTTTACCAAGCGGCCGGGAAAGATCGCCAAAAACCGGAGCAAAGCCGTGACTTCCGCATCCAAGTCGAACACACACATTCGTGGAGCATCCGTGCGCGCACGCCGCATGTATATAGTCCTTGCTGCGATCATTCTCGCCGCCCTCGCCGTCGGCATTTGGGTTGCTTTGGGGCCGAATTGGAAGCGTGGCGCTCCCGAAGCTTCCTCGTCCCCTGCGGAGAGCACAGATCTTCTTCGAGGTGATATCTTTCCGGACAGTTCACGCGGAGCAAGCGATCTGGAAAATGCTCTCACCCAGGCGTCGGGCGAGCACAAGCGGGTCATCGTTGATTTCGGCGGCAACTGGTGCGGAGACTGCCGGGTCCTCAACATTTATCTCCATGATCCAGCGAATCTGGCTCTGCTGAAAGCAAATTACGTGATGGTGAATATCAATGTGGGCGAACTGGACCAGAACCTGGATATCGCAGCTAAATATGGCGTTCCGGTGCAAAAGGGTGTGCCGGCCCTGATCGTGCTCAGCTCCGCCGGCCAGGTAATCTATAGGCAATACACCGGGGAAGCAGAGGCTATGAGCCGGACCAATAGCCCCGCCGCCGTCCACGAGTTCCTCGAAAAATGGAAAGGATGATTCAGGGATCGGGGATGAGGGATCAGCGATCGGGTTTAGGGCTTTCTGAACGTCCTCATCCCTGATAATGAGTTTGGGGTTCCTGATTCCGTGACCCCTGAATCCTTGTTTCCATATGGTGCTAGTATTCGGCAAAATCAAGCGCGCCTTACTGGCTGCTCTGGCGCATGATTTATTAGGCACGGCCAAGGCCACGGCCTACTCCGCCATTCTCTGTCTATTTCCCACTATCCTCGTGGTCACTACCGCTCTCGCTCTCGCTCCGGAATCGGCAACGCTCCGCGGCGAGCTGCGCGTTTCATTCACCGAGCTGCTGCCTGCCGACACCATGACGCTGCTGCACTCCTATTTCAGTAATCAGAAGGTGCGCTCCGGGCAGGTAATTTTCTCGTCGGCCATGATCAGCTTGATTGCGGCTATGGGGGTGATGCTTTCCCTGATGGAAGGTTTTCGCAAAGCTTACGATCTGCCCCGGCGTGAGTGGCCTTTCTGGATGGAGCGCATGGTGGCTTTCGCCTTGATCCCGTCCTGCCTGGCGCCGCTGGCATTCGCCACGGTGATAGTGGCTTTCGGCCATCAGATCGAGATTTGGGTCATCACCAACACGGATCATGACGTCGGCGCCTATGTGCTGTTGGTCTGGCGCATCGTTCGCTGGGTCATCGGCATACTGACCACCGTTTTCCTGCTGGCCGTGATCTATCATTTCGGCACTCCCCGGCGGCAGGCATGGAAGCATGTGATTCCCGGGCGCTTCGAGCGCAGCGTTCCTTTGGTTTGTCTCTACCCTGCTGTACGGGTTTTACATCACGCGGTTTTCCAACTACTCCGTGGTTTACGGATCGCTGGGAACCCTCATCGCCACGCTAGTGTGGCTTTACATCACCTCGTTCAGCGTGCTCATGGGCGCGGAATTCAACGCCCAGTTCTATCCCAAGCCTGCAAGGATGCGAGCCGGGCCGGCGCTTCGCGATGAGGAAAAGTCATCTGCTTCCCAACCTACGCCTGCCGTCTGACATTCAAAAGCTGCGAGTAGAATGGTGTTATTAGCTCTAATTTTGGGGGATGAATGAGCTTTACCTTGGCCGATTCGAGTTCCAACACCCGCCCGGAGCAGCCGCGACGCGCGAAGATTGTCGCGACGCTCGGTCCGGCATGCAACCAGGAACCGGTATTCCGCGAATTGCTGCGCGCGGGCGTCGATGTTGCGCGTTTGAATTTCTCGCATGGCGCGCATCCGGAAAAGTTGAAGCTTATCGAAATGGTCCGCAGGGTCGCCGGCGAAGAAGACAAACCGATCTGTATCCTGGCGGATTTGCAAGGTCCGAAGATTCGCACGGGACGATTGAAACACCGGCTCCCGGTGCAGCTCAAGACGGGGCAGAAGCTTACCATCACGCCTCGCGATATTGCCGGAACCTCCACTCTGATCGCGACCACCTTCCCCACTCTGGCGGAAAATCTTGAACCGGGGGCGCGCATCCTGCTTTCCGACGGCCTTATCGAGCTGCGGGTGCTTGCGCTCCATCTGTTGGATGTGGAATGTGAAGTGGTGAACGGCGGGATGCTGGGAGAACACAAGGGCATCAATCTTCCCGGGATCGCGGTGCGTGTTCCGTCGCTCACTGCCAAAGACGAGGAAGATCTGGAGTTCGCAATCAAGAGCGGGGTCGATGCAATTGCCGTCTCTTTTGTGCGCACCGCGGAGGACATTCGCCTGGTCAAGCAGCGCATTGCGGCTCTGGGCGCTGAGACCTGGATTATCGCGAAGCTCGAAAAGCCGCAAGCAATCGAGCAGCTTGAGAGCATTCTTGAAACCGCGGACGGCGTGATGGTCGCGCGCGGCGATCTAGGGGTCGAGATGCCGCCGGAGAAGGTTCCGGCAATTCAGAAGCATGTCATTCGTCGCGCCGGAGAGCATCGCAAGCCGGTGATCACCGCAACCCAGATGCTGGAGTCGATGATTGAGAATCCGCGGCCCACGCGAGCCGAAGCCAGTGATGTGGCCAACGCCATCTACGATGGCACGGATGCCGTCATGCTGTCCGCGGAAACTGCCGCCGGCAAGTATCCGGTCGAGGCGGTCAAAATGATGGCTAAAATCGTCCTCGAAACCGAAGGCCAGGAAATCCTTCCCACCCATCGGTTAAGTGAAATCGGGCCTGGCCATTTGCGTCTCTCGATTGCCGAGACCATTTGCGAGTCCATGGCTCATGCGGCCGAGGATTTGGAAATCAGCGCCATTGCTGTTTTCACTGAGACGGGCGCCACCGCGCGCCAGCTCTCGAAATACCGCCCCAGATCTCCGATCTTCGGCCTGAGCAGCGTGGATGCTGTTATCAATCGAATGACGCTTCTCTGGGGCGTGCGGCCCATCCCTTGCAACAAGCTTGCGACTACCGAGCAGATGGTAGAAACAGCCGAGCGCCTGCTGGAGGAGAGAGGTCACGTCAAGCCGCGGGAGATCCTTGGCATCGTAGCCGGCACTCGCACCAAATCGGGCTCGACCAACTTTCTTCGTCTGCACGTTTTGGGCGACAGCCTTTCTGAAGCTACGCAGGCCCGCAGTCAGAAGGAACCGGCGCACGCGCGTCCCCAGCGCCTGAAGAAGAAGGAAGAGGCAGCGCGGCATGCGTTGCGCTCGCGGTCCCGCAACTGAGCTGTCGCGCGGCTTCAGGGTTCAGCAGGGGTCTGGAGCTTGCGTTGGAGCGCTTCCATCACAGCTTGAATGAGTTCTTTGGCTCCCCCGATCTCGCTTAAAACCGTTTGCAGATCGAGAGCAGGCAGAGACGGGTTACGGCTCGAAGCGCAGTACACGCCGTGTTGCCCGATAAGGATCAGAGCATCGGTGAGCATGTCGAGCGAGACTGCAAGCCGGCCTCGCTCCGTTCCCATCATGAATTCAAAGCGCTCGAGCTCTTCGCGCCGTTGGGCAATTGCGGAATTTTCCGGCACCTGGAACGTTTCTCCTATTGCATTATCGAAGTGGGTGTAACCTGGCACACTGCTCCCACGCAGACGTTTCATTTTTCAGCCTTCGGCCGAGGGAAAAGTGAAGACACTCCGAAAGCTGCGGCTGATCCCGCTGATAGCAGCCACATTCTTCATGGTGTCCGGCGGCCCGTATGGCATCGAGGACATCCTGGGCGGCGCCGGCTATGGCTGCGCACTGATCATCCTGCTGGCGCTCCCCTTGGTCTGGACCCTCCCTACCATTCTAATGATCGGGGAGTTAGCGAGCGCCCTGCCCCAGGAAGGCGGATTTTACGTCTGGGTCCGGCGTGCCCTGGGCCCCTTCTGGGGGTATCAGGAAGCCTGGTTGTCGCTCGCGGCAAGCATCTTCGACATGGCCATTTATCCGACGATCTTTGTTCTGTATCTGGGCAAGCTAGCTCCAACCTGGACCGCCGGAGGGCGGGCCGGCCTATGGTCCTTGGGCGTGGTCGCGGTCTGCTGCCTTTGGAATCTGCGGGGAGCGCCGGACGTGGGAGACGGCTCGGCGATCCTGTCGCTGGTCCTTCTCGCTCCGTTCGTTTGGCTGGTCGTGGCGGGGATCTGGCATGGGCTTAGCATGCATGTTACTCATCCGGCGGCGCCCGCGGGCGGTGATATTACCGTTGCCATTCTGGTCGCCATGTGGAACTACATGGGATGGGACAACGCCTCGACGGTGGCGCAGGAGGTGGAGAATCCTCGCCGGAACTATCCCAGCGCCATGCTGGGCAGTTCCGTCCTCGTGATGCTCTCCTACATTCTCCCGCTCGGCGCTATCGCGCTGGCGGGTATTTCGGTGGATCGATTCGCCACCGGATCATGGACAGATGCAGCCCGGCTCCTGGGCGGCCCGGTCTTGGCCGGCGCGATTGTGGTTGGCGGCATGATTAATGGATTCGCCATGTTTAACGCGCTGGTGCTCTCCTATACCCGGTTGCCCATGGTGCTGGCGGAAGATGGCATGTTGCCGAAGTGGCTGGCCGCGCGCAATCGCTATGGCGCTCCCTGGGCGGCGATCCTGGTCTGCGGCGCGGGATGGGCTCTGGCCTTGAATTTCAGTTTTGAACGGCTGATCTCGATCGATTTAATTCTCTACGGCTCCAGTCTGATATTGGAGTTCGTTGCCATGGCAGTGCTGCGGCGCAAAGAGCCCACTCTGCCAAGGCCCTTCTCCGCCGGGAAAGGTGTTCTCTCCGCTTGCCTGATTGGCTTTGGACCAACCGGATTAATCTTGTATGCCATTTATGCGGCGAGAGGCGAGCGCATGGCGCATTTGCCCACCCTGGCACTTGGAGCCATACTGATAGCCCTAGGACCCCTGCTGTATTGGATCTCCAAATCCCGGCAAGCTCCGCTGCTGGCGATTACCGGAGAGGAAGCCGATTAGGGTCGCTCAATAACCACAGGCTGGCGGATGGCAGCGTGACGGCTTTAGTAGCGGCTCCATTCATTGTAGAATTGACACGTTGTTCCCCTCTCGTGGGGCTATAGCTCAGCTGGGAGAGCGCCTCGTTCGCAACGAGGAGGTCAGCGGTTCGATCCCGCTTAGCTCCACCATAGAATCAATCACTTGCGGCACTTCCGATAACTTCGATTCCGATTTTGTGCTGTAGTTTGTGCTGTAACCCGCCCGGGGTTGACGCTGGTCCAGAGCGTCCAGCGCTTGCCGTTTCGCGTGCATGCGGATGTGCGAATAATGCTGGAACATCTTCTGCGAGACGTGCCCGGCTATGGACATGATTGTCTGATCGCTCGCCTGCGATTCGGCAAGCTCAGTGATCGCATGGTGCCTTAGATCGTGAAACCGAAGACCTGCCAACGGGCTCTTGATCTTCTCGATATCCGCTTTGCAATCAAGGCTGATGCATGCCTTACCAGGATTCTGGAGCGTGGCGCACGATGGGCAAGCGATCATGTGGGTGAGACGCCGCCACGCAGTGCGCCAGGACTTCTGCGGCTTCGTCGGGTCGAAGTTCTCATGTTCGCAAGCGAAGAAGACAAAATGTTGGGGATCATTCCCGCTAATAAGCATGGCCCGTTCCCGCAGTTTCAAGATAGCTTGATAAGCAGCGGCGTTGAGGGGAACAACTCTTTCCCCTGCCTCAGTCTTGCTCTTGCGGATGACCAGCGTCCGCTCGATCAGATCCATATCCCGCCAACGCAGCGCTTTGAGTTCGGCGCTACGTGCCGTCGTGTTCAGAGCCAGGATGATTGCACCCCGCAGCATTTGCCATTCGGAACGCGTTTGGGCCAAAGCGAGTAGCTTCACTTTCTGGTCATAGCTGAGTGCCTTTCCCACCTTCTGTTGAATTCTGAACGGCTTCACGTCTTGATCGAAGAGATGCCAGCGGCGCGCCCTCTTCAGCACGCCCCGAACGACATCGAGTTCCCGGTTCAATGTACCGGGAGAAGCCCCGCTTTCACCGCGTTCCCGCAGATAGGCTAGAACCGCTTCCGGCGTGAGCTTGTCTAGACGGATCGCGCCTAGATGCTCTCCGATGCGCACCGCACGTTCTTTTTCGATGCGAACTGAGTTCTTGGCCAACCGAGGCGCTCGATCACGGATCCAAACCTCAATCGCGTCGAATAGACGCATAAGGCTGAACTCTGTGGGAGCTTGGAGCTTTCCCTGCTTGGCGTCGGAGATAAGCCGCTTTTCCAGATCCTTGGCCTGTCGCCGATCCGTTGTGCCAAGGGCCCTACGAAACTCGATCCCATCGACAAAGAAGTGGCAGTACCAAATCTTGCCTCGTTTGCGCAGACTCATTTCTTTCTCCGTTTTCTGTGATATTGCCGCTTAGACCAGGCAGCTTGCTCTTCTGAATTGCAACACTCGCTGTCTATACGGCTGGGGTAAAACGGCTTTCCACATTCTCTGCAAAACCTCCAACACAAGCCGCTGACAGTCTCTGCGGCGAACAGTTCCCAAATAACACCCCAAAGGCTCGTCACATGACGTGAAGGCAGAAAATGCACCTGTGTACCATCCTCTTGAAAAGTCCAGATCGTCTTGACGGCTTCTGTCTGTTGTGTCAATTCATGCTGAACAAGAGCAATGGCCAGATGCCTGCGCAGCAAGGCTTCACTCATGCCTACACCGATGCGGCCCATCATTTCGTTCGGTCTGTCCGCAGCCCGGGAAGCAGCAGGCAGCAGCGCGAGAACAAGATCATTGGCCTTCCACGGCATCGGGACGCTGATCGTGAAGGCATCCGTTGCCTGGGACGTTGTGATTGGCTTTCCCTGCCCTAACGGCGGTTCACCTTCGAGCCTCGTCTTGGCACCGTTCTCTTTAATCCATTCCCAGGCTGCACCGAGTGCAGCGTCGCTTTCGCGTAACGCATGCCACAGTCGCGTGACAGCGTAGAACCGCGCCTGGCGCGCCCAGAAGTGCTCGAGGTTCACCCAGTCATAGACATCAAGAGTACCCTGAGTCCATTCAAGAGGACCGAAGTCCCGCAGAAAAGTGAGCGCTGCGTTAGTATTGCCCGGCACAAGTGAAGCAAAGCGGACGTGAGGAGTTGCGAATGGTTTCTTCTCTTCCTTGGCGCTTTGAATAATCTCATCGATTCCATAAGATTCACCGCGCGCCATGCGGATCGAGGGCAATGGCCGACCCTCAAACTCGACGACCAAACTAAGTTCCTTGGCAAAAGAAGAGTTCCGGTAGCGCGGACCAGCCACTGAGGCGGCCACCCCTTTGGGGAAGGAACGATCACGCAGCATTTGCCTGATAGCTGCGAATTCCTGAAGACTCCAATCAGGCCGAAACCAGCGAAAATTAAACATTGTGCGAATCTTTGCGAAAGTCGCCGATTTTTGGCAAATCGGGATTTCAGGATGCTACATTACGTAGCGAAGGTTAGCAAGATACTTTCTCGCACATATTCTCCAGATCAGAGAGGGACGGAAGTGGAGCAGTTGTTTTCAGGGCGCCAAGTGGCGAAGATCCTTTCAGTTTCCGAGGCTACCGTGAAGAGCTGGGAGCGAAACGGGCTTCTGCCCGCGGTTCGGTTGGGGCGGGCTGTTCGTTACCAGCAAAGCGTAATCGAGCGCGTCGCCGGGGAGGGCCTCCATCGTCCGGGAATCCTCGACCAGAACGGACCTGCCAAATGATTCCAGTTGAGATCGCGGAGTTCGTGCAGGCGCGGTCTGTCGGCGCTGGCAGATGGATGGCCCGATACCATGTGCGTGACGACCGCTCGCACTCGATTTCAATCGGCACAGGGCGCGATCGTCAGACGCTTGTGCATTGTCACCGGGGGTGTACGCTCCATCAGGTCCTTACCGCTTCCGGGTTGAGGCTTCAGGATCTCTTTCCACGCGGCCCTCGGCTTCGCGAGAACACGTTCTCGGTGAGAAGCTGGCGAGGATGCCCGATCCTACTCCAGGCGATGAAGCCTTGAACACGCTATTCCATCGGTCCATTGATCTCCTGCGCGCGGCAGAATCGGCGCTGGAGCTTGCGCGATGAGACAGCCGATCAGTAATGTCGAACTCTCCAGCCTCGATCGCGTACCTCGGAGCCGCCGATGAGCATCGTCGAAAATGAGCGCGAGCTGGATGATTTCAATTCATACGTACATTGCGACTCGAAGCCTGAGGGCTGGCCGGTGCTGCGCGAGGAGGCGCTTTACGGTCTGCCTGGCGAGATCGTTCGTCTGATTGAGCCCCATACGGAATCGGATCCTGCTGCGATCCTTCTGCAGTTTCTCGTTACGTTCGGAAACTGTGTCGGACCAGGTCCGTGTTACTACGTTGAGGCAACCCGGCACGGATTGAATATGTTCGCTCTTCTGGTTGGCGAGACGGCAAAAGCACGCAAAGGAACGTCCTGGCGCCGGGTAAAACGCCTGTTCGACGGAGTGGATCCAGACTGGATTAACGATCGCGTAATGGGTGGCTTGTCTAGTGCCGAGGGGCTCATTGCTGAGGTACGCGACGACGGCGAGCCACCGCCTGATAGGCGGCTTCTGATCGTACAGGACGAGTTCGCAAGCGTCCTTCGTGCCATGCCACGCGAAGGCAACACCTTATCTCCATTGCTCCGCAGCGCGTGGGATGGCGGGACGTTGCGAACGCTGGTGAAGCGCGATCCACTAAAAGCGACCGGAGCTCACATCAGCGTCATCGGTCACATAACCCGCCCGGAGTTGCTGCGGTATCTGAACGACACGGAACAACACAATGGCCTCGCAAACCGGCTCTTATTTTCCTGCGTCCGTCGCAGCAAGTGCCTCCCGGAGGGGGGAGCGTTCCTCAATCTGTAATTGTCGATCTTACCGAGAAGATCCAGGGGGCCGTCGCGTGGACGACTGCAAATCAGCGCGAACTGCGCCGCGACGAATCAGCGCGCGAACTGTGGGCGGCTGTATACCCTCACTTAAGCGACGGTGTGCCAGGACTATTAGGAACAGCAACAAGCAGAGCGGAAGCCCAGGTCCTACGCCTCAGTGGACTGTACGCAGTCCTCGACCAGAGCGCTGTGATACGAGTTGAGCACTTACGCGCAGCATTTGCGCTGTGGGATTTCTGCTTCGGCTCGGCCCGGTTCATATTCGGAGATTCGACAGGTGAACCGGTTGCGGAGCGAATTCGCTCCGCGCTCAACGAGGCAGCCTCGCAGGGTATGACGCGTACCCAGATTCGAGACCTGTTCAAACGGCATGCCTCTTCTCATCAGGTGGAACAGGCGCTGTCGATGCTTGCTAAGCTTGGTGTTGCCGTCCGGTCGAAGGTCGGGTCAGAGGGGCGCTCAACTGAACTCTGGTTTGCGACGAAAGCGATATAAGCGACCGAAGGGCCTCTGTCGCTTATATCGCCTTATCCCCAATGCGCAAAGGGAGAGAAACTGTGGCAACTTTTACCGACATTGCGAATGAGTGGATCAAAAACAACATGTCGGCGCGAGTGCTAGAGAAAGTGTTGGAACCGCAGTCTCATAATCCCTCCGCGTGGGACGAAGACTTCCATCGCTGGGCACTCGATCGCTGTGTCTGGCGCGATCGCTGCTTTGGGGGAATCGGAGCGCTTCATGCCGATTTCTCCGAGTGGTCCGTTGCCCGTGAAGATGTGCTCTGTACCAGGAACCACATTCGAGCGCCTGCTCTGCGATGCCGGGTTGTTCTTCGCAGAGGGTCTGGTATCCGGCTTTATCCTCCAGGAAGACTTAAGGAGAGTTACATTGGAGGGAAGATAAAGGGAATGGGCAGAACGGGAATCACGCCCGGTGTTCAGCTGCGCCACTCCGAGAAACGGCTGGGAAGGCAGAGCAACCAGCAGGAGCCACAGCTGGGGATAGGGGGGTCAAATCCTTTTTGCGATGACCGCGTAGACCGCCCCTAGGTCGCGTGCACACACTCGCGAAATGGAAGGTGGGGTATAACGCGATATCCCTGAGAAGCGTCTTGGCTTCACCAAGCAAGCTTGCTTCGCCGTTCGCTTTTCAGGGTAGCACGAGGGACCAAATAGAGCTTTTATGGCAGGGAGAAGACCAAAACCGACCGCACTTAAACTCGTCGAGGGAAACCCTGGCAAGCGCGCAGTCAACAAGCGCGAGCCGAGGCCAACCGGCATTCCAGCTTGCCCAGTTCAACTAGATAAAGTCGCCAAGAATGAATGGCGCCGCATTTCCCGCTCACTGATCACTATGGGCCTGCTCACCGTGGTTGACCGCTCCGCGCTCGCCGCCTACTGCTCTGCCTGGTCCAGCTGGATGACCGCGGAGGAGAACATCCAGAAGTTCGGCTGCCTCATTAAGACCGCCAAATCCGGTTATCCGATGCAGAACCCCTACGTTGGGATAGCGAACACTTCAATGGATCAGATGCGGAAGTTTCTGGTCGAGTTCGGCAGTGACCCAAACCTCACATTCACGGTATTCGCCGCGCTCATTTGGACCCACCCGATTCCCCTAGCAACTGAAGGCGAACTGATCTGCTTCCCTCCGCTTTCTGTGTCTTCTCGATTGGCGGACCGACCCCGTAAATACCACCGAAAAAGCGATCGACGATTGGAAAGTCATGCCTCCTGTTCCTTGGCTCCGATGCATGAGACAGGGTTTCCACGTGTGGACGTTCACCTTGATCTGAAAATCAGATCACTCCCCACGGCAAGTAGCAGAGTAGGATTTTGAGAACGTAAGCGTTCTGCCTTTGCGGTCTGATCATAAAGCACTCAAGCTTAGTTTGATGAGCGATTACTTCGAGACGCCTTTTCAGCCTAACCGGAAGCGCAGCGCGCTGACGCTGTGGTTCACGGGCTTAAGCGGAGCCGGAAAGACGACGATCTGCAGGTCGGTTTATGCGGAATTGACCCGTCGCAGCTATCGGGTCCAGATGTTGGATGGCGATGATCTTCGCCGGCACTTGAGCAAAGACCTAGGCTTCAGCAGAGAAGATCGGAACGAAAATATACGGCGGATCGCGCTTGTCGCTGAATCATTGATGCGCAATGATTTCGTCGTTTTAGTCGCGGCCATCGCTCCCTATCGGGCAGTTCGTAAGGAAGTGCGAGACAAGCTTGGCCGTTTTCTTGAGGTTTACGTCGATGCTCCCTTGGCAATTTGTGAGCAGAGGGATCCAAAGGGACTTTATGCCAGAGCGCGCAGAGGTGAACTTCAGGGTCTGACTGGAATCGACGCTCCTTATGAAGCGCCCCTGACGCCGAACGTGCGATGCCAGACTGACCGGGAGAGCGTCGAGATATGCACCAGAAAAGTCATGTCTGCCTTTTCTGAATATCTCGCTTCCGACGAGGCACTGTAATGTTCCTCAATCGCCGCAGGTGTCTCCCATAGTGCGCTGAGATCAATCCAGAAATCCAAGCACGCAGATAAAGAGTACCTGCAGGACGATGCCGAACACCAGAAAACGGGACGTGCGTGCCGGAGCACCGGCCCATTCTTTAGTCGCCCATCCCCAAAAAACCCCTGCTATGATACTCATCGACATATACATGGGCCAGCCGATCACCGGTCCGAAGGTGCCTAAAAGCCCGGCTCCGGAACCATAGAGCACGGTGCCAGCCACAAACATAAACCCCATAAGGGGCGGCAGAATCCAATGGGAGAGAGGCCCTGTCCACAAACTATCCCACAGACTGTGCCGGGTAAACGTCACGATGCTTGCCAACACGTTCGGCAGGTATCCAAAGGTCACGGTGAAGGCCCACTGGGCATTCGCCGCGTTGAGGGGACTTGCTCCTCGCGCGATCGCCAATCGGTTGAATTCCCCGCCATAGGCCAGCGCGATATTGAACAGAGAAGATAGGAACGCACCCAGGATTGCAGCGGCAAAGCCGCGAATGAATTGTCCCTGTGGGATTGGCTTTGACGCCGCCTCGGCCCTTGCTCTCGCGCTATGGTCCCGCACCTTTCCGGCCCAGGCACACAGCAGAACGCCCGCTATAACGCCTACGTCAGCCAATACAATCCAAAGGCCCTGTTTTGAGAACAGTCGCTGCCGATGAGAGATCAGCAACGGCGCCAGTGATCCAACCGCGATAGAAGCCCCGTAGAGGATTGCCGTGCTCAGTGAGAGTCCAATAAAGTTTACAGCAATTCCGAGCAGGAGGACGGCGCCTCCCCAACCCAATCCGCACAGTGCGCAGATAAGCATTGTGCGGGAAGAGACTTGGGGATAAATGCTGAGCAAATGAGGCACTGTGAGCAGCGCCGCCAACCAGGGCATGATCAAGTAGGCCCAAACAGAATAGACCGCCCAGCTCTTCTCAAAGGACCAGCGTCGCATCACTTTGATCGGCGCCAAAACAGAGCCGCCCAGGATTCCAGCAAGTATGATAATCCCCACGCCCTGGCCAATCATGCTTTCACCTTTGAGTTATCGGGAACAGGCGGCCGACCGAGCCGCAGGTACTAGTTTTTAAGCTCCGGCTCTTGGAAGATATGATCGATGACAAGGCTGGTTTGGGCAATGTCCTGTTCCGTATGCGCGGTAGAAATGTAGAAGCGCCCATCCGGCAAAGTATAGATGCCCTCCTCAAGCATGCGAAAAAGGAAGTGTTGAAGCTTCTTTTTGTCATCGGACAGAATGTCGCGATATTCAATCAGATTTTCAATTTCAGTGAAATGAATCGAGAAAGCGGCCCCAAATCCGCACACAGTTAGGGGTACATTGTGCTTCAACGCGGCCTGACGGAAATCGCTCATCAACCGCCGTCCGAGCTGGTTTGCGCGAGTAAGGAAATACCTCCATCGGCTGCAAGCTCATTCATCGTGGCGCGCGCAGCGGCTAACGCAAGTGGGTTGCCATTGAATGTTCCTCCAAAGGCAACTCCACCGTCGACCATGAGATCCATGATTTTCTTCGCGCCAGCAACCGCGCCCAAGGCAGCGCCTCCAGCAATCGCTTTGCCGAACATCGCCAAATCCGGAGTAATTCCATAGAAGTACAGGGCACGGCCGAGACTCTGGCGGAATCCCGTGATAACTTCGTCGAAGATCAATAAGGCACCGTACCTATGAGTGATCTCCCGCACTTTCTCCAAATAACCGGGGACAGGAAGAATGCAGCCACTATTGCAGAGCACAGGTTCCATGATCATGGCGGCAATCTGACCGGAGTATTCGGTGAAGGCTCGTTCGAGTACATCAATGCTGTTCCATGTCGCGATAACCAGATTGTCTGCTGAATTCGGCGTCTGTCCGCGCGAGAAAAGCACAGGGCGGGGAGCATCATGAGGGCCGCCCTGCTCCGCATTTGGATGATAACTCACCAATACCGAGTCAACCCCTCCATGATAATGGCCCTCGAACTTGAGAATCAGGTTCCCGGCCAGTGGCGGCCCGAGCAAGCCGAAACGCCAGTTGCACAGCCTCGCTGCCAGTAGAACTGAAGGCAACCCGCTCGGCGCAAAGCACCAGCGTCTGGATCTGTTCAGCCGCGAGGTACTCATCCTCATGTTGAGCACCGAATGTGTGGGCCGCCTGCGCCCGTGCGGCCAATGGCTCACAAAGCCCTGGATGACTGTGTCCAAGGATCAAGGGTCCCCACGCCAATGCGTAGTCAATGTACGAGTTTCCGTCGACGTCCTCAATACGCGACGCTTGTCCTCCGGCGATATAAAGCGGCACGGGAGCGTTGGCTCGAAACGGGCTGCTAACACCTCCACCGAGCGATTGCCGCGCGCGCTCCAGCATTGCCCGCGATTTGGTCCATTCCATTGTTGACCCTTCCTCAACTCGTTTTCGGGTGTCGCTAGCCTATACATGAGAGCAATTGTCCACGAGCAAAGGCGGCGTTTACGGGATGTTCCCATCGGTCTGCTACAGACCAGAGCAAGAGGACGTATCCTCGCCTGCAGATACTAACCGATGCTAACAGGCGGAATTCTCTGGAAAACCGGTTGGAAGAAAAGGAATTTGATTATCTGTTCAGTACGTTCCATTAGCAAAACAAAACGGTCTGAAGCTGCACGTAGAATCTTACATCAGTGGTGTGATATTCAACGGAAGATTTAACTTGACATACACAGGCATAAATTTGATCTTTGAATAGCAAAGCCGAATGATCAGACATCGATTGAGGAGCTTCGGTCTGTCCTGCAGCTAATCTTAGTTTCTCATTAGAAACCGTCCAGGATGAGTCATTTTGAAAGTCACCGGCATCAAAGTCACCCCTGTAACCGTACCTATGGAAGCTCCCCTCCGTTGGAGCATGGGCGTGGAGACAGGTACGACACGCGCGATCATTGAAGTCTCTACAGACGAGGGGATCACGGGCATCGGCGAAACTTACGGTGGCAATGCCGTTGAGCATGCCATCGAAGCAGCCAAGCCTTATGTTCTTGGGTTGGATCCACTGGAGATTGGGATTCTCAGTCATCGTTTGGGGGTCTTCTGCATCGGCTACGAGACCGCAGTACCAGCCGTAGTGCGAGCAGGAATAGAAATGGCTTTTCTCGACGCAGCGGGCAAAGCGCTCAACCGGCCTATCTTTTCGCTGCTTGGTGGGGCCATACGTGACCGTGTTGAAACAGCCGCATATCTCTTCTTTCGCTATCCGGGCGAGGGCGGAGTCGGTGGAGAGTCGTCAGCCGAAGCAATGGTTGTTCGAACGGAAGAGTTGGTTGCGCGGCATGGATTCCGTGTCCTAAAGCTCAAGGGTGGTGTGCTTCCTCCCAAGGTTGAATTCGACGTCATTCGGCAATTGCAGAAGAGATTTCCAGAGAGCCCTTTGCGCTGGGATCCGAACGCAGCATGGTCGGTGGAGACCTCGCTGCAGGTTTTGCGGCGGTTGAATGCGGAAGGTATGGAACTCGAATATCTCGAAGACCCAACATGGAACTTAGAGGGCATGAGCCTAGTGCGAAAAGCCTCTAACATACCTTTCGCGACGAACATGTGCCTGGTTTCATGGGAGCAGTTGGCTCCGGGTATACAAATGCGCAGTGTGGATATCATCCTCTCAGACGTGCACTTCTGGGGTGGTTTTCGCCAGAACCTGCGAATGATGGCGGTTTGTGATGCCTTCCATCTTGGCGTCGGAATGCACAGCGACCGCGAATTAGGCATCTCGACCGCAGCCATGCTCCATTTGGCTGCCGCCTCTCCCTCGCTGGTCTACGCCATCGATAGCCATTATCACGACCAAATAGGGGACATCATCACCAAGCCATTCGTCTACAAGGACGGTTTCTTTGAGGTGCCGCAAGGACCCGGCTTAGGAGTCGAGATCGATTGGGATAGCGTGACGAAATACAATCGCCTCTATCTCGAGCAAGGACAGGTCAACGAATTCTACGATCCACGCCGGCCTGGTTGGGTACCGGCACTGCCGATCTTTTGAGTTGGAGATATTACGGTCGCGGATCAACCATGCTTCTACGCCTACTCACGGTAACGCTGATAGTGAGCGGATTCGCGGTTCAGTCCGCGCCCGCTAAATCCAGTAACCGCGAAATTTCGCCTCCGGATCGCTATTTCCGGACGGTTGAGCGGAGCATGACTGGCTCCAGCTCTTTGTATTTGATACAGGAGGGTCAACCGTCCTTCTCGATAATAGTGAGCGATTCAAAAGACGACATCCTCAGCACCGCCGCAGGGGATCTTAGCCGCTATATGCAGAAACGTTGGGGGAAGCGTCCTCCAATCGTATCCCGGATAGCCGATGCACGAGGCGATCTGATTGTGCTTGCGTCCGTGGGATCGCTCAGCAAATTGCCCAAGGCGTTTGAGAACGCCACCTCAGAAGATCACGATCTGAGCGAACAGGCATTCGTGATTGAGCGAATTGCGCTGCCCCGAAATCGAACTGCGCTGCTTTGCCTCGGAGGCTCCTCAATCGGCGCTCGCTATGCCATGATCGAAATTCTGCGCCGCATGCATTACGACCACCGGCAGGCACAGGTCAGATTCGATCGCATACGCGATGAGCCGTATTCGACCTGGCGCGCAATCTATATCAACGACTCCGCTCACCAAGCTAATAATTACGATCCAAACCTGGTATACCCGGTCCAGACATACCGATGGTCACTCGACAAATGGAAGCGTTACATCGATCAGATGGCATTCTTCCGCTATAACGTGCTCCAGATCTGGCTTGTGCCCCAGATGTTTACGCCCAAGGCCCTGCAAGGAGGCGGAGTTTATGACTATGTTAGGGATACGCTGCGCTCAGTCGCCGAATACGCCCGTCCACGCGGAATCAAGCTGTGCCTGACCAATGGGATAAACGTTGCAGTCGACGCAGGCACGCTCCTGGATACGCTGCCGGTTTACAAAGACATGCCGGTTTACCGGTATCTAAGCCCAAACAAGCCTGACGAAAGAGAACTCATGCTGAAGCTTTGGGACCATTGGTCCAAGGCTCTTCCCGAAGTTTCTATCTGGCAGTTATTTCCCGGCGATCCCGGCGGGTGCCACGAACAAGGCTGTGGTCCAGAGACATACGTAGATCTGGCTCTCGAGATCACCAAGATTATCAAAAGGAACAACCCGAGAGCAGTCGTCGATTTCTGCCCCTGGCAATTCTTCGGGTGGGGACCGACCTGGCCCACGCAGCTCCGCACGGATACCGCCCGTATCGATCGCGGCTATCGCTATCTCGTCTCCAAACTGGGTAGCTTTCCTCCCGATACTATTTTTAGCCCCAATCTCAATGACTTTACTTCCGAGCCGCCGATTCTTGACGCGGGACGAGGTGGCAATACGGTCGAGTACATAGACGCTATTCACCGGCAGGGCCATCTAATCCATACTTGGACTTATTTTGTGACGGAAGGCGAAGGATGGCTGAACCATCACGACAAGGTATCCGCCATCATTCACCAGCGGGATATTGAAGCGCGGTACCCCATCGCTGGAGGCATTTGTTACACGATGTCACCGTCGTTGAACATCCTGAATCAGTTCGCCTGCTCCGAAGCTTTTTGGAACCCTCATGTGACCGAACAGCAAATCATGCAACGCTATACCGAAGGAATTTTTGGGAGCGATGATAGAAATCTGATAGAGATCTTCCCCAGCTTCGATGTTGGCCCGACGGTAGGCTACACATTCGCGAAAACCCCCGATTGGAAGCCCGATTATGCCAAAATTCGCGTCGACATGGTGCGCAACCGGACGGTGCTCCAATCGCTGACCTTTGCTCAGCCTGCGCGCTTCGATCTGATTGAATCGGCACAGAACTATTGCAAAGAGCTAATTTATTTCACGACTCTTTACGAGCAAAACAGCAGGCTCGGCGAGGCTGTCGTCAAAGCACAGACCCTGGTGAAACAATCGCCGGATTTTCGCAATATTCCCGACGATGAGATTAATATCAAACAGGCGGAAGAAGTTTTGCATAGAGAGCACGGGGAATCCAACATTCAACTGCAAAACGCAATCCATCAAGTTCAGGCATTTGACGTTCCCGCGATGAAGGCCCGCTACCGGGCCGCACACTATCAAATCTTCATGGATTTTCCAACTGAGTTCACCGTCTTGCTGCCCAAGCTGATAGATGGGTTCTTCAATGCGTTTGGCGCGAATTTCGTTCAGTGAAAGAATGATGGGCGACTCAAACGAGATTCTTTGCGGCTACTGGCCTTCGAACTCAACCCGCTACTTTGAAATGAGGAGAAAAACATATGGTTTTGCTGAAGGACAAGGTCGCCATCGTCACCGGAGCGGCCGCCGGAATCGGTGCGGGAGTGGCGCAATTGTTCTGCCGAGAAGGGGCCCACGTATTCCTCAGTGATGTGAATGGGATCGGAGCGGAGCATGCGGCTGCATCCCTTCGATCTGAGGGTGGCTCTGCTTTCGCCTTCGCCGCTGACGTCCGTAACCCCAGTGCGATGGCTGAAGTCGTTCAAAATGCAATTTCGCGATTTGGCCAGGTAGACGTGCTAATCAATAACGCGGGTGTTTACCCGCGGCAGGCGTTCCTCGATATGACGGAAGAGCAATGGGATACGATGCAAAACATCAACATGAAAGGAACATTTCATTGCACGAAGCTAGTGGCGCCGCACATGGTACAACAGCGTGCAGGCGCGATCGTAAATATCTCGTCAGTTACATTCTTTCTGGGAATGAAGAATCTTACGCATTATCTCGCGGCAAAAGCTGGCATAATCGGGTTCACGCGTGGCTTGGCACGGGAGATGGGCGAGCACAACGTGCGGGTTAATTGCATTACACCAGGCGCAGTGGAAACGGAAGGCGAAAAGGCTGTTGCCACCAAGGAACAGGCGGACTCTATCGTTGAGCTTCAGAGTCTAAAACGTCGCATCGTCCCTCTGGATATTGCACGTGTCTGCCTTTTTCTATCCACAGAGTTGAGCGATGGTATGACCGGCCAGACGCTGAATGTCGATGGCGGTTGGGTGATGTACTGATAAGAAACGCCTGCAACAAGGAACTCGGTCAGTAACCCATCGATATTATCAATCCTTTACTGCATTGTTCGTAACGTATCTTTGATTGCAGCCAAAAGCCTGGTCGTCATCGTTTCATTCTGATAAAGAAAATCCCTTACGTCCTGGTAGCCCGAGGGCTTTGCGCCGGGAGGGCAGGTAAGCAAGCATATGTTGACTCGAAACACATCATCGATCTCACGGGAGTGTAGCTTTTCGAAGACAGCAGCCATATGCGGCCAGCCCCAATTTCCTTGAAAGCCGTTCTGCCGCTGCCAAGTCTCGGCTGTCGCCAGGAAGACAGCCAACGCCTGCTTTACCCCGTGATTGCGGTCCGTAGTTATGAGGAAATCCTCATAGGCCGCCTTCAGATTGAGTTGCATGATCAAGTCGTTAAGAAAGCGGTGGGGATCGCCGAATAGGAGTCCTCGGAGGGGCCCCGGAGTGAGTTTGCCTGATTCCGCGATTCGAAGCTCCTTCGCGACGACACGCATGCGCGCCCCATCCTGGCCGGAAACCGCCTCCCAAGCATTCACGATAAGCTCGCCCTGACCTTCGATCAGATCATTGGCAAAATCAACGTAATCTGCCTCGACCGGCGGCTTCTTCCCTGTAGCACCCCGAGCGAAGGCGAAGGTATTAGGCAATTGAACGCAGTGCGTCTGCGCATTCCCCATAACGCCGCGCGGTCCAAGTTCCGTACCGGCTTGGTACGCGCCATCGCCACCGTAATTAGTCATAGGAAAACTCGGCTCAGCTTCTATCCTTCCATAGTTGAAGGAAATTACGCGGGACGCAAGATCGAGTTGCTTCGAGTAGGACAGCCCATTCGCCATGCCCCAAGGCTCGGGATTAGCATCGCGAAGTAGGCGCAGAGTATCCCGGAATTCCGATTCTTTCCCAGGTTTGAGAACCCCCGTCTTATAAAAACGGCTATACGCTTGCCAGCCCCAATCCATCCAGTAGTCTAATTCGATCCCGGCACGTAGCTGGTCCAGCATCTTACGATGCTGGACCAGCAGGTTGACGAACTCGGCATCTGTCGAGCCGGGATACCCGCCTGGATCACTGTCGATGATGGCTACCGCATCCACGCCGGCAAGATAGCGCATTAACCTCTTGCGCCTTTGGATCATTTTGGAAACCGCCGCCGGGTCAGCTGGGTTCACATGCTGGTCAGAATAGAAGAAGTGCCGGGCTTCGAAAGTCGTCCGGGATGCTATCTTGTCGTCAGGAATGACGTTCGGAGTTAGGACCATCATCACTCTCATACCGAGGTCATGGTGAAGCATTGCTATGACGGTGGAATCCTTTTCGAGACTGGACCTGTCACTCGGCGTCAGAGGATCGGGCATGATCTCGATCATTGGCCAGATCATGATTGTGTTGAATCCCATCCGCTTCAAACCGCCTGCATAGCCTCGCCAGTCTTGCAACGTCCAACTGCGAGCAGCGTATGGATGGTTGTATGGCCAGTGTTCATGAACGTACATGCCTACAACGTGATCAGCCGGGCAGGCGCAGGTTCCGCAAATGCGAAAACGGTAACCAGCATTAGTAAAGTCAGTACGAGTGCAGACCTGCGCATCTATCTCCCTAAAAACATGAAGTGCGGCTGAAATTCCGCAGAATCCATTCCGTGTCTCTGAATGCTCGCGCGGATAACAAATCGGCCAACGCGGAAGCATCCCGGAGAGATAATGCTCCAAGATTCCCCTACGAACCCGAAGCTATAGCCGTATCGTTAGGCTGTCAAGTCGATTTATCTTTAGAGGAACGACATTCTTCTATTGCAACGCAGGAATCAGGACCAAATGTACTCGGAATTTGCATGCACTACAGTCAGGGCGGCGACATTCAGCAGCATCAAACGGCCACGGGCCGGCGTCGCGCTTTTGGGCCAGTTGACCGGAAGCCACAAAAACGCTGAAAGCAGCGTTGCGCCTACGCTGATCATCAAGACAGAGTTCCAGTTCTT
>CAWDNI010000017.1:0-95865 GCA_963803615.1 uncultured Acidobacteriaceae bacterium | reverse complement strand
GGCGTCCCCGACGGGATTTGAACCCGTGTTATCGCCGTGAAAGGGCGGTGTCCTAGGCCGGGCTAGACGACGGGGACGCTGGGTGGCCCATTAGGCAAGGCAGGGCCGGACGGAAAGGGCCAGCCCTCAATCTAACAATTCAAAATTCGGGTGTCAAAAGACCTCACGAGGCTCTCCATGCGTTACTCTGCCGCCAGCGTCTCGGATTTTCCGCTGTTCAAGGAGAGCGGCCCATATCATGCCTGAGTCAATGCGCAGCATAAAAGTGGTCGCGCCCGGCGGCCCTGAGGCTCTCAGGATCGCTACCGTCCCGGTTCCGCGGCCCGGTCCCGGAGAAGTGCTCATCCGGGTGAAGGCTGCAGGCATCAATCACGCCGACCTGCTGCAACGGCAGGGACATTATCCTCCGCCCGCGGGAGCTTCCACCATTCTGGGCATGGAAGTGTCAGGACATATCGCCGAGCTTGGCCCTGGATATGCCGGCCGCTGGCGTATAGGGGACGCCGTGATCGCGCTCCTCGCCGGAGGCGGCTACGCCGAGTATTGCGCCGCTCCAGCCGGTCAGTGCCTGCCCTTACCTAAAGGCGTTTCGTTGACCGAGGCTGCATCTCTTCCAGAAGCTTGCTTCACCGTCTGGGCGAACCTGTTCGAGCCACGGCGGCTCTGGTCCGGAGACCTCCTCCTTATCCATGGCGGCAGCAGCGGGATCGGCGCAATGGCCATCCAGATCGCGCATTGCTTTGGCGCCCGCGTGGCGGCCACCGCGGGCAGCGACGAGAAGTGCCGTTTCGCGATGGAGATGGGAGCTGAGCTAGCTCTCAACTACCGCACCCAGGACTGGGCAGCCGAGCTCGCAGCCTGGTCCAATCCACCCTCCGCGCCGCATGGAATCGATGTGATTCTAGATATGGTAGGAGGCAGCTATTTCCCCCAGCACCTGCAATTGCTGGCGCAGGGAGGCCGGCTGGTGCATATTGCCTTCCTGGGCGGCAGCCAGGCAACGATTGACCTTAGGGCGGTAATGAGCAAACGCCTGCTGATCACCGGCTCGACCCTTCGCTCCCGTCCGATCGAAGAAAAAGCACTCCTGGCTACGGCGGTGGAGCAGAACCTTTGGCCGCTTTTCGAGGCCGGACGCCTTCACCCTGCCGTTTCAAAAGTATTTTCGCTGGCCCAAGCCTCGCAAGCACACGAGTTTATGGATTCCGGCAAGCATATTGGGAAGCTGGTGCTGGAGATCGATTGAGATCGCCCTCGGGGGAATAAGGGCGGGTGTTTAATTTTCTGAAGCAACTCGCAACCGATCGTCATCCTAATGAACGCCAACTCAGGGTTCACCTATTTACGATTTGGGATAACCTCGGAAGTACAAATCCGGGATGCTCCCGAGCGATACTATTTCTTTCCGAGGAATTAACTTGAGAACTTTTCGCCGCCGGTTCCAATCGCATCTTCCCAGCCAGGTTGCGCAAAGTCATGCCGTCGGTCTGGCTCTGCTCCTTGCCTTCCCGCTGCTCACTGCCTGCGGCAGGTCTGCCGCGCCGCAAGCGGCCGCCATGCCGCAAGCCATGCCGGTGCAAGTCGAAACCGTGGCCGCCGCTCCCGTTCCTCAGTTCGACCAGTACATCGCAACTATCAAATCGCGGCGCTCCGCCACCATCAACCCTCAGGTCGACGGCAATCTGGTGAGCATCGATGTCCACTCCGGAAATCATGTGCGGGCGGGCCAGCTTCTGATGGAAATCGATCCCTCCAAGCAACAGGCTACACTTGCGTCATCCAAAGCCACGGAACTGCAAAAGCTGGCCGTTTATCAATACAACCAGATTGAAGTGGAGCGGCAGCGTAAGCTCTTTGACCAAGGCGTGACCAGCCGCGACGCTCTGGATCAGGCTGAACAGGCCTACAAGAATTCCAAAGCCGATTACGACGCTTCGACGGCCACGACAGCCAGCCAGCAAAAACAGTTGGGTTATTACCGTATCGCGGCTCCTTTCGACGGTATCGTCGGCGATATCCCGGTGCACCTGGGCGACTATGTTTCGTCAACTACGATGTTGACCACGGTTGACGAAAACCGCGACCTGGAGGCGTATATCTACATCCCTACAGAACGGGCTGTATTGGTGCGCAAAGGCTTAGCCGTAGAACTTACCGACAATAGCGGCAAATTGATCGAACGCACTGCAATCGATTTCGTTTCGCCCCAAGTGGATAACGGGCTGCAAGGGATATTGGCGAAGGCCCCGGTGAATGGAACATTGCTGCGCAACCAACAATTGATACAGGCTCGGGTGATCTGGACAACGGAGCCGAAGCCGGTCGTCCCCGTTCTTGCAGTTTCGCGCCTGGGAGGGCAGACCTTCGTTTACGTAGCGCAGGATCAAGGCGGGAAGTTCTTCGCCCGGCAGAGGGCAATTACCATCGGCGATGCCGTAGGCAATAGCTATGCCGTCCTGACTGGATTGCAGAACGGCGAGAGGGTGATCGTTTCAGGCACGCAATTCCTCATGGATGGTATGCCTGTGAAGCCGCTGGGATAAAGACTGGTATATATTTCCCTGCGCTCGAGGGCCAGACGGCAGCCGCCTACAGGAGAAATGCCTAGGCATGTGGTCTGTTCGGCCCGTTTTGTCGGAGTAGAGATACGGGAGACGCGCCCTGCCGCTGCTTCTTTGTGCCTATTTAGGCCGCTGCGGGCAGGCAATTTCGGCTCACCCTAACAATTGGAAATACGAAGCCAGCATTCTGATTTTGGTTGGCGAAAGGAATCGCTCTCGTGGTTGATTTTTTTATTCATCGGCCGGTGTTTGCTACTGTCTGCGCGTTGCTGCTGATTCTTGCCGGGGCCGTCTGCATTCCAACGCTGCCGGTGTCGCTCTATCCGCAATTGGCCCCCCCGCAGGTTACGGTAACAAGTAACTATGTGGGGGCGAACGCCGCAATCGTCGAGGCAGCGGTGACCATTCCGCTGGAAGAGCAGATCAATGGCGTGCAGGGCATGCGCTACATCTCCTCGACCAGCTCGAACGATGGCACCAGCGCCATTACGGTCACCTTCCAAACAGCCTATGACCTGGACATAGCCGCAGTCGATGTCCAGAACCGCGTCTCGGCCGCGCAGGGCCGCCTGCCGCAGTCAGTCAACACTACCGGAATCACTATCACCAAAGCGAACAGCAACTTCGTATTCGCTGCCGCTTTCTTCTCCCCGGACAATCGCTATTCCAATTTATTCATCAGCAATTACGTCGACGTTTATGTCAAAGACGCTCTGAAACGGATCTCCGGCGTCGGCGATGTAATCATTTTCGGCGAGCGCAGATATGCAATGCGTATCTGGCTCGATCCGGCGCGTCTCGCCGCCCGCGGGCTGACCGCAGTCGACGTGACCAACGCCCTCTCCGAGCAGAATGTGGAGATCCCGGCCGGTCAGGTGGGGCAGCCGCCGTCGGATGAAACGCAGTCCTATCAGATTCCCATCCGGGTAATTGGACGCCTCTCCGACCCGGTCCAATTCAACAACATCATCGTCAAGAACAGTCCCGGCGGCATCGTCCTGCTCAAAGACGTAGGCCGTGCCGAGGTGGGCGCTGAAAGTTACTCCACCGATCTGCGTTATAACGGCGTGGATGCGATCGGCATTGGCGTTCAGCAATTGAGCAATGCCAATGCACTGCAGGTAGACCATGACGCCAAGGCAGCTCTGGACCAGTTAGCGAAATCCTTCCCGCCCGGGCTTAAATATGAGGTGCCTTTCGACACCACGACAGTGGTAGGCGATTCCATCCGGGAAGTAGTCGGAACGCTGGCCGAAGCGATCGTGATCGTCATTGTCGTCATCTTCTTCTTCCTGCTCGACTGGCGCGCCACAATCATTCCCGCCGTTACTATCCCGGTCTCCCTGGTCGGCACCTTTGCCTTTATCAAGATCTTCGGATTTTCCATCAATTCGCTGACCATGTTCGGCATCACGCTCGCCACCGGTCTGGTGGTGGACGACGCTATTGTCGTCATCGAAAATGTCCAGCGCCATATCAGCGCGGACCATTCCGACCCGCACACCGCGACATCTGTGGCTATGTCAGAGGTCACAAGCGCCGTCATCGCCACATCGCTGGTATTGATCTCCGTCTTCGTGCCGGTTTCTTTCTTTCCCGGCACCACCGGCATTCTCTATAAGCAGTTCGCATTGACCATCGCTTTTTCCATCGCCATCTCGGCCTTCAACGCGCTCACCCTGTCGCCCGCCCTTGCGGCATTGCTCCTGCGCGCTGAAAAAGATAAGCGCGGCCTGCTTGGTCTGGTCGAGCGCGGCATTCACTCCACTACCCTGTTCTACGGCGGAATCGTCCGCCAGGTATTGCGGGTACGCTACGTCGTACTGGTGCTCTTTATCGCCGGGCTGGCGGCAACCGTGTACATGTATACCCACGTTCCATCGGCTTTTCTGCCTACCGAAGATCAGAACTATCTGATCTGCGTCGTACAGACGCCTCCGGGGGCGTCGCTCACTTATACCAGCGACGTCGCCAGTAAGGCGGTGCAAATCATCCGCCAGGATAAGGATGTCTATGGAACCTTTGCTGTGATGGGATTCAGCCTGAGTGGAGGCAGCAGCTCTAACTACGGACTCATTTTTGTGCCCCTCAAATCCGTCAACCTCCGGCAGAAGGAAGGAAACGGACACTCGGCCGCCGCGATTTTCGCCGATCTTAGCCCAAAGCTCTTCGGGGTTCCCGGAGGGTTGGTAGTCATCTTCGAACCGCCCGCCATTCAAGGATTGGGCAGCTTCGGCGGATTTCAATTCGAGCTGCAGGATCTGGGGCGCAATACTTTGAGCGATCTCGACCGGGTTGCCCATCAGATCATCGGAGCCAGCCGTCAGGATAAGAAGCTGACCAATCTGTATACCAGCTATACCGCAAACGATCCTCAACTGCTGGTCTCAATCGATCGTCAAAAGGCGAAAGCCATGGGCGTCTCGCTCAGTCAGATCAGTTCCACATTGAGCGTCTTTATGGGATCGTCGTATGTAAACGACTTCGATTTCAATAACCGGTCCTATCGCGTGTATGCCCAGGCAGATCAGCCCGCCCGTATGAGATCGAGCGATCTGCGCAAGTTCTACGTTCGATCCGACTCCGGCCAGATGGTCACTTTGGACAACCTGGTGGATATCCAGCAGTCTTCCGGACCGCAGGTCATCAGCCACTACAATCTGTTCCGGGCGGCGGAGATCGACGGATCGGCCGCGCCGGGCTACAGTACCGGCCAAGGTCTGGCCGCAATGGAAGACCTGGCGAAGAAAAATATGCTCCAGGGCATGAGTTACTCCTGGACTGGCCTCTCGCTCGAAGAAATAGAAGCGGGCGGCAAGGCTGTCCTCATTTTCGGCTTGGGAATACTGGTTATTTACCTCACGCTGTCAGCGCAGTACGAAAGCTTCGCCCTTCCATTTATTATTCTGCTCGCAGTACCAATGGCAGTGCTGGGAGCACTGGGAGCGGTCTTTTTGCGGGGAATGGCGAATGATGTCTACTGCCAGATAGGTCTGCTGATGCTGATAGGACTCTCCGCAAAGAACTCCATTCTGATCGTTGAATTTGCCGAACAGATTCGCGAGCATGGGAAATCGATCATCGAAGCTGCGATCGAGGCCGCCGAGCTGCGTCTAAGACCGATCCTGATGACCTCTTTCGCCTTCATACTTGGAATTCTGCCACTGTGTTTTGCGACTGGGGCGGGTGCTTTAGGACGGCGTTCCGTCGGCACCACCATCGTAGGCGGCATGCTCCTTTCAACCGTTCTGAACCTGTTCTTCATCCCCGTGCTTTATGTGATTCTTCAGTCCGGTTTGTCCCGTTTAACCCGCAAACCGCCGGCTAAGCAGGAACAGGTTTCTGCTGTGAGCTCATAACTGGAGATAGATCTAGAGCATTTTAGCTTTTACTGCGATCTGGCAAGAGCATCTGTGTGTGGCCGTTCTTCGATGGAACGACCACGTGGGCAGTCCTTCCCGCGCATACACCAGAAGCTAAAATGCTCTATGGGCTGCGGATTTGTCCAGAACGCCAGGCGCACGCACCTGGACGGCTGAAATACAAAGAGCCCTGCCAACGGCGGGGCTCTTCGCAGAAAGGATTTCGATTTTAGCCGTGACTAAGCGCTGAAAGGAGGACCCGCAGCCGCAGGTGCTCTTGGTGTTGGGATTTTCAAACTTGAAGCCGGCAGCCTCAAGCGTCTCAACGTAATCCACCACGCAGCCATTCAGGTACATCAAGGACGTTGCATCGACAAATACTTTGAGGCCTTCGAAGGCAAAGACCTTGTCCATCATCCCGGCCTGATTCTCGAAAGACATGGAGTACTGGAACCCTGAGCACCCGCCTCCCACAACACCAATGCGGAGGCCGGCGGGTAAAGGATCCTGACTCGCCATGATCTCGCGCACTTTTGCCACCGCTTGAGGCGTGAGCGAAAGCGGCGCGACCGTAGGATTGAGGTTTGTTACCGGTTCAGGAATGCTTGTGGTTGCCATCCGATTTGTCTCCATTCATTGAGGGCTGAGCTTATTTTATACCGCTTCTCAGTTAGATGTTGCCGAGAGCTTAACGACTTGCCTAGGGGGCGGTTATTTCGGAAGAGATAGCCGAAAATTGGGATTCGGAGAGCAATCCGCGACTGACGAGTTGATGAGTGGAGGCATACGGCCGGTGACGGACGATCTGTCTGGCTTTCGTTTCAGAGATGCCCGGCAGCGAAGCCATCTTTTCCTGAGAAGCAGTGTTCAGGTTAATTCGCGGCTCCCCCGAAGGAGTTTTGTTCTTGAGACCCTCCTTAACACCGTCGGCGATGTCGTTGACTTTCCGCTCCGCTTGGCCCGCGGCAATCCTGGCGTCCTGGAGAGCCTCTTTCGACTGTTGCTTGGCTTTCACTGTCGCCCGCGCTGCATCCTGCCGCAATTGTTCATCCGAACGAGTTTGCGTCGTATTTGTACACGCGGTCAAAAGACCCAATCCGAGGCCGGCAAGAATCATCGGTCTCGGAATCAACTTGGTAAATTCCCTGAAAAAGGCTTTTGTGGTAATCCAATTCATCTTGCTGCCTCCTCTACCTTTGGCGCCGGCGGCGTTCTGCAGAGCTGCCATAAACGGTAAACGACGGAATCTATTGGACCTGCCGGAGTTGCCCGCACCTGAGGCATTTCCCCCCGTCGATCGAGAAAACGCTCAAACCTACAAGGCCAATATTAAATCCAAAAATGTAGCGCGCGGCTCTGTCGCAGTATTATCATTGATAGCCAAACGGCCCCTCCTACCCCCCGAGCCCGTTAAATCCGGACCCGCTCGGTACCTGGGACTGCCTTAGACCGATTCCAAGAGGTGCTTTATGCATTCATCCCTACCCCCGCTGTGGATGTGGATCGTTTGGGCCGGATTTACCATCACTCTGCTCGCGCTACTGGCCTATCGCGGTACTCTGACCCGTTACGAAGAGGACCAACTGTTTTTGGACGATGCCTCCGATCATCAGCACAAACAAAATGACTTGCTCTTGCGCAGAGTGGCCAAGATTCAGCCGTTCGTAAGAATTTTTACCGGAGCGACCTGTGTCTTGACGGCAACGATCTTGGGCATCTACGTCTGGGATGCCATTCGGCAGTTTTATATGTAGTAGTCCAAACCCGCAGTTCTTGCAATATCCCTACGGCCGGTGCGCGGGAAACTCCCGCGCACAACGTCCGCTAATGGCAGAACGGGACGGCGTATGTCCAAGCCCGTTACCGGCATTGGCCTTTTTTGCCGAAGAAAAGGCTGTTTGATAGAACTCATCTAAGCCACAACCACTTCTATTTCTGCCCAATCCGGATTTCTCACCCGGTGTGTGGAAGGGTGGAAGCCCTGGACTTCAGTCCGGGGAAGTGGGCCTTCCAGGCCCACGAGTGGCTTTCATTTCCACATGAGGCCTTTTAGGCCTGGTGGCGTTGACGCTGCCACGGAGGTTGAAAGAGGATCTTATCTCGCAAAAGTGCAAGAGACACTCTGAGCAGGCAGGGAGCGCTCTCCATGACAACTTAAGACGGGCTTGCTTGGATCCAACCCTATTCCCGCGGGTCTGAAGACCCGCTACCCTGGACTGAAGTCCAGGGCTTTCACCCGTCTCTTGTGAGAAATCCGATCTCGAGCTACTACCTTGTGTTAAATGGGAATCGAACGGCTGTTACGAGGCACTCTCCGCGATCGGGCTCAGCAAGTTCCATCCCACGCGCATTGCGTCGCGAAGCAGAAAGTTGCTGAGAGGTTCCTCGCCAACATGCATGGCGAGCATGCGGCCAAATAAGCCGGGATCTCGAACGAGCGCGGCCATAGCGCGGTTCCTGAGCCAAGGCCGGCGGTCCAGGCTCAGCATAATTTTTGACATCATGCGCGGAAGACGCAAAGTTGAGGGGTGACCGGCCTCATAAATACCGGTGTCGTTCCTGTGTATTGCTTCAGCGAGCAGGGCCGCCTGGCGAAAAGATACCGCCAACCCTTCCCCAGTCACGGCATCGGCAGAGCCGGAAGCATCTCCGATGAGCAGCACGTTGCCGGCGGTCACCCGGCGTAGTTTTCTCGTCGTGGTCACCGCTCCGCGTATCTTGCTTGCCTCGGCTGCGCCGCGCAAACGCGCCTTTAAAACAGGCAAACTATCGAGAGCCCTGTCCATTCTTATAGAGGAATCGCGGGTGACTGTGGCCACGCATACCTCCTGCTGAGAAATGGGAGTGACATAGGCTTGGCCAAAATCACCCCAGTACACTTCCACCATGCGGCTCCACGGCTCAATACGATAGTGCCGGCGAGTTCCGAACCGCCGTCTGCAACGGCTTCCCTGATCGAGCCCGCTCCACCAGCGCACTCTGGAGGACTGCCCGTCGGCGCCGATCAGGTAGCGATACGCGCATGGTTCGCCGTTTAAGAACACGGGCCGGCCTGGATTGAGAGCCACTCTGGAGTTCCAAGCCAGCCGGACACCCAGTTGTTCTGCGCGTTCCACCAGGAGCGAGTGTAAACGGAGACGGCGAATGCCGATTCCCGTACCTCGAGGAAAGACCGCGCCCACCTGCGCATCGCCGGAAATGAACGCTATCCCCTCGAAGGGAGCGCCGTCGCTTTCGGAAAGAGAGAGGCCAAGCGCCGCCAACTCGCTTTTCGAGTCGGGCATCAACCCCTCTCCGCAGGCTTTGTCTATAGGGGGATGCAGCGCCTCCGCAACCAACACATTCAAGCCCCGAAGGCGCAAAGCGATTGCCGCGGCAAGTCCCGCGGGACCGCCTCCTGCCACGAGCGCGTCGCAACCAATCACATTCGCCTGCTTTTCTCTACCATTCCAGTAGTAGCATCTCCGCGCAAAATCCAGGACCCATCGCCGCAAGTATGCTGCGGGTTCCCTGCGCCGGTCTGCGGCGGGTCATTATTTCGTCCAGCACCACCAGCACCGAAGCCGAAGACAGATTGCCTACGCGCCGGAGCGCCTCCCAGGAGACATCGAGTTCTCCATGGTTGAGGCCCAGGACCTCCTCGGTCGCCTGCAGCACCCTCGGGCCGCCGGTGTGCATGATCCACGAGCCAACCTGCCTGCGTGTCATCCCGTGCTGCGCAAGGAATTCGTCGATGTCGCGCCCCAGGTTCTCTCGCACCACTTTGGGAACATCGGGCGAAAGGACAATTTGGAATCCTTTCTCCGAAATCTTCCAGCCCATTACATCCTGCGTGCCTGGATAGAAGGAACTCGCACTGCCCAGGATCTTCGGCCCTGACAGCCGGACCTGATCGCCTGCTACCAGCACGGCCGCGGCGCCGTCTCCAAAGAGGCCGGAGGAAATCAGGTTGGCCACGGTCAGGTCGTCTCGCTGCCAGGTGAGAGAGCAAAGCTCGACTGAAAGGAGCACGGCAATCTGATCTGGGTAGGCACGCACATAATCGGCGGCCCGTGCCAAGCCCGCTGCCCCAGCAACGCATCCCAGACCGAAGATCGGGTTCCTCTTGAGTTTGCGCGAAAGTCCCATCCGGTCCACCAGGCGCGCATCGATGGAGGGGCTGGAAACTCCGGTAACCGAGACGAAAAACAACGCGCCGATCTGTCCTCTGTCTACGCCTGCCTTGCTCAGCACACACCCAATCGCCTGCTCACCCAAGCGCTCAGCAGTCTCAATCCAGACGTCGTTCGATTTCCCCCACGTATCCAGGCCGGCGTACTCCTCGAGGCGGCGGCAAAAATACCGGCCCTGCACCCCCGTCCGCGAATGCAATCGCTCAAGCACTGCTGAGTTTTCAAGGCCCTGCTCCCAAAAAGTCTTGAGCGCTGCGATGACTTCTTCTTGCAGATAATAGTGGGCAGGGTAGGCAGTCGCGGTCGTAACAATTCGCATGCATGCTCGATGGATTTAGAGTCTGTTCAACTATGGACATCCAGGCCCGGATTCCTCAGGTCTCTCCTGTCAGATGCAGAATGATCCTGCGATATCACCAAGACATTCGTGGCAGGCATCGAATTTGATCCAATCTTTGACGCAATCAAGGAGATGCAGGCGATAATTGCTCTGGCTGGAAAAGTACCGGAAACAGGAGTGCCGGTAATACTCAGAAGAGATTTCCACGGCAGCTCAGCGAAGCGATGCCCATCCGACCGTGACCAGCACGAGTAAAATCCACCAACAGCCTACCGCCGCAGCACCTTGGCTGCGTTTCACCCCGGCAACGATCGCGCATCCCATGGCGAAGAGGATGAAAAGCCATAGAGGGAAGATTCCTATCTGCATGGCCAAGGCCATCAGCCATCCCGGCGTATCGGGACTTAAGTAAAAGCCGAGATTGCTCCCCACGGGGTTTTGGATCCTGAATTGGCCCGGATCGATACCCGCGAATAGAACGACTATTCCCAGCAGATACTTCAGATTAAGAGGAAAGGAAGCATAGAAGTAGACTGCCATCATCTGCCCGAATTTGGCCCTTCCCGCAAAGACGAAATTAACGGTTGCGAGCAGCAGCGCAGAAACGGCCGCGGCAACTGCCAGGGCGAAAAGAGGGCTCGCGTAGGAGATGTACTGGAAGGACATCATCATCCCTTTGCGCAGCGTGGCTGCCTGATCCGGCGGCATATTGGCAATACGATCCTGCTGTTGCGGCGACTGTTGGATCGCGTTCTCTACTACCTTCTCCCAGCCGACCCGCCTCTGGACTGTATAGGTAAATCCATAGCCCACGAGTGCGGTTAGCACGAACGGTAGCCACCAACTAGCGCTGCGCAGGATATCGGAGAAGGTTTTGCTTGGAGCGACGAACACATACAGAAGCCGCTGCCACTGGGACAAGGATTGGCTGGTGGAGCGTACGGAGGGTTGAGAAGCAGTGGCAACCGGGTCAGTCATGCATTCCTCGCGGCCGGGAGTTTTCTCTGGCCGAATTGTACTCGCAGCCATTGTCGCCTTCCGGGAATCAAGCTCGCCACTTTTGCCGCGGCCCTGGGAAGGCTACCCTCAGATTTCTGGCAATTTCTGCGTACCTGGTTCATGCGGCCCCCTTATCTTCGCAGATTCCTCCCGCTCAGCACTCTCGCCTTGGCCGCGCTTCTAGGCCTCACCCTTTTCCTGACCCCAGCGCCGGCTCAAGCTGCGCGGGCAAAAGCGCATCGCCATCGCCGCTCGACCACTGGTATTCGCCAGGCAGCTCTCCACACTGAGCATCCCGTGTTGCGTAATGGCAGACGCCGTTCTTATGGAAAGAGGCGGCGCAAGGCGCTGCAGCCGAGAAATGTCACGCCTCGAGCGGAGATTGCCCGTTTGCCGTTAGAGCATTTCACCATGCTGCCGCCATTGCGCGGCTCACGCGAGTCGCTGCTCCGGCAGAATGAACGCGCCGATCAGGAAGGTTTAAAGCCGATTGAAAATGATCAGGCGCTCGCGGCCATGTCGAAGGATAAGGAATTGGTGGCTCTGCCCGCGAACGCGGAGCTTGACATCGACCCTCGGTTGATTGCGACCCGGCGCGTTTGCCGCCCTTGGACGGCGCGCTTCCTCGCGGATCTGGCGCAAATGCACTATGCACTTTTCCATTCACCGCTGCATGTGACTTCCGCTGTCCGAACGGTTGCTTACCAGAAGCACTTGCTGCTCATCAACGGGAACGCGGCTCCAGCCGAAGGCGATACGCAGTCTCCGCACCTTACGGGAGAGGCGGTTGATATCGGCAAAAAAGGTCTTCGGGCAACGGAAATTGGCTGGATGCGTTCCTATCTTCTCGCTCTCCAGTCGGCGGGTAAACTCGACGTCGAAGAGGAATTTGCACAATCCTGCTTTCACATCTCTGTATACCGGTCCTATGCCTCCGCGGCCGGCCCACGGCCACCCGTCCCTCTAAGTCCAGCGCCAAACCAAAAGCGGCGGCATCGCACCGCGTCGCGCCTCTTAGCGACGCGGCTGCGTTAGGGGCCTGTTACCTTTGTGTAATGTCAGCGTGAGACCTTTGGTGCGTAAGCTGTTACAGAACTACCCAAGCGCGCAGGTTGCGGAGCGCCCCAGGGATTGCTCGAGGAAGCGAGGCGAATTGAAGCGAGTTGCCACAGCTCTGGCCGCGATGGCCTGCACCCTGGGTGCGGCAACTTCCTCCGCGGAGTGCGCCCAGTCTATGCCCGTCCGGCAGGAATACAAGCAATCCCAGGCAATTGTGATCGTCACTGTTGAGTCTGCGCAGCCCGTTCCCCAAACGTGGGATAGTCTCGATGGGACCAACTACACGGTACATGTCGATCAAAAAGTCAAAGGTAAACAATCGGGAGAGATGATTATCTTTGACGAGCACAGCGAAGATGGATTCAAGCTGCAGGTTGGCCAGCAATACTTGCTGTTTCTAAACAACAACTACCAGCACTGGGTAGTAAACAAATGCGGCAATTCCGGCCCTCTGGATCAGGAAGGCGCGATCATCAAGCAAATGGCTCACATGTTAGGAAACGACTAAAGCCTTCCCCATACAACGGTTTCTGGATACCCGATTCAACTGGGCGCCCGCCTTCGCCAGATCGCCCGTTCATATTGTAACTGTGAAATTTCCCTCATCGACGTCCTGTCCCTGAAAAGGTAAGAGTCTCAGCTGCATTTTCATTCCCACGGTCCAAAAATCAACTCTGCTCCATAAACCTTCTCGAATCTGCGCACTCCGGAGCGATCCATTACCATTGGCACTCACCCGGCGAACCGCTGTGCATTCATTTTCCTCCGAAGTAAGGGTTCCAATCATTTCGTTTCTTGCCTTCCGGCGCGGCGCAGGCGAAGCTACCACTTAAGTCGTAGGTCATACAACTTAAGCAGCAACGTTCATGGAGAATCAGACCGGAATCCTAAGGAGTGGACAAGTGAAACAATTTGCAATTGCCTTGGTACTCATTCTAAGCTCGGCCGCAGGTTTCTCGCAGTGCACGGCCAATCGTGTCACAGCTCGCAAGGAAATGCATTTGTCATCAGTAGTAATTGTGGGCACAGTGACGGCAGTCGTACCAGTAACTGAATCATGGGACTTCTTCGATGGCGTCGACTATACCGTTCATGTTGACTCCGTTATCCACGGCAAAACTCACCGCAGCGAATACACAATCTTCAGCGAAAACATCCCGAACGCTTACGACATGACGGTAGGGCGGCACTATGTGCTCTATGTTCAGCCGCACTATGATCGTTATCAGGTCGACAGCTGTGGCAATTCGCATCAGACTGAAGAACTGGAAGCGTCGGCTACACCGCTCGTCACAAAGGGCGACTAATTTTTTTACTGAACCACTTGCCGCACCCTTGCCGTACCTTGGTTCTCAATAAAACGGGGCATCGCGATTGCGATGCCCCGTTCTGTGTTCGCACGGCGCCTTAAGAAACTATTGCAGCAGCGTACCGTTCTCCGGTTCGATCTTGGCTTCTTCCGGCGGGATCACCACCGCGGCCGCGATCTTATCTTCCTCTTCCAGGTGAAGCAACCGGACACCTTGCGTGGAGCGGCCGGCCGCGCGGATAGTCTTGGTGTCAATGCGGATGATCTTGCCATACTGACTGATGGCCATCAGCTCGGAGCTCTCATCCACCAGCAGGATAGCCGCGACCTTGCCATTGCGGGCAGTCGTCTTGACGTTGATCACGCCCTTGCCGCCCCGCGTCTGCAATCGATATTCATCCACATCGGTGCGCTTGCCATAGCCCTGGGTGGTGACGGAGAGGATGAGACTCGGCGTGTCCCCTCCATCGCCGTTCTTCTTGCGCTCCCGAGGAGTGGCGGCAAGACCGACCAGATAATCTCCCTTGACCAGGTCGATACCGCGGACCCCATAAGCCGGCCGGCCCATGGAGCGGACATCATTCTCATCGAAGCGTATCGCCATACCCTCGTGAGTAGCCAGAAAAATGATTTGATTGCCATCTGTATGACAGGCGCCAATCAGTTCGTCGTCGTCATCGATGCCGATGGCGATAATGCCGCGAGCCATGACGTTGCAAAAATCCTTGAGCGGCGTCTTCTTGACCGTTCCTTTGCGGGTAGCGAAAAAGATAAACGCTCCTTCAGTATCAAGATCGCGCACCGGCACAATCGTGCGAACACTTTCACCTTGCTGCAGGTTGAGCAGGCTGGCCATTGACTTTCCTTTGCCGGCGGCGCCGACATCGGGAATCTCATACACCTTGAGCCAGTAGACACGTCCGGTATTGGTGAAGCAGAGCAGATAGGCATGGGTCGAATCGACGATTAGCTGGGAGACGAAGTCCTCCTCGCGGGTTTTCATGCCCAGCCTTCCCGTACCCCCGCGCCTCTGCTGGCGATAGGTGGAGATCGGGGTGCGCTTCAGATAGCCGGAATGAGAAACAGTGACAGCGACCTGTTCGTCGGCAATCAAGTCTTCTAATTGCAGCTCCGCCGTCTCATCCAGAATTTGCGTGCGCCGCGCGTCGCCAAAGTCTTTGCGAATCGCTTCCAGTTCCTTAACGATCACCGAGCGCAGCTTCTTCTCCGAGGCCAGGATGGATTCGTACTCGGCGATCCGCTCGCGGACATCGGCCAGTTCTTTGAGCAACTCGTCGATCGAAAGCTGGGTGAGGCGGTAGAGCTGCAGTTCAAGGATCGCGTCGATCTGGCGATAGCTGAGTCCGGCCTGTCCATCGACCACCAGCGAAGCCGGATCAAGCTTGATGACGATTTGCTTGCTCAAGGAGAAGATGCGCAAATTCTCTCGCGCTTCGACACGGGAACTCGAGCCGCGAATAATGCGGATAACTTGATCGAGATTGTCCAGGGCTATCTTGTAGCCTTCGAGGATATGTTCCCGCTCGCGCGCTTTCCTGAGCAGGAAGGCGGTGCGGCGGCGAACTACGTCGACGCGGTGATCGATGAAATGACGGATAGCCTCGTGCAAAGGGAGCTCGCGCGGCTGGCCGTTCACCACCGCGAGAAAAATCATTGAAAAGCTCTCCTGCATCTGCGTGTGCTTGTGGAGCTGGTTCAAGACGATCTGCGCTTCGGCGCCCCGTTTGAGGCCAATCACAATGCGCATTCCATCGCGATCGCTCTCATCCCGGAAATCGTCTTCTGCTATATCGGTAATGATTTTCTCGTTGACCAGCTCGGCGATGCGCTCGATCAGCTTCGCCTTATTGACCTGGTAGGGAATTTCGGTGACGACAATTGCCGTACGGCCGCCCTTGAGCTGCTCGATGGCAGCCTTGGCGCGCATCAGGAAGCGTCCCCGGCCCGTTGCATAGGCTTGGGCTATCCCGCTTCGTCCGTAAATAAAACCGCCGGTGGGAAAATCCGGCCCTTGTACATGCTTGAGCACTTCGGCCAAGCCGGCCGCCGGATTGTTGACCAGCGCAATCGTTGCATCGATCACTTCGGTGAGGTTATGCGGCGGGATATTGGTTGCCATGCCAACGGCAATTCCGTTGGAACCGTTGATGATGAGGTTCGGGATGCGGGTCGGCAGAACCGTCGGTTCGGAGGTGCTCTCATCGTAATTCGGCACGAAATCGACAGTCTCCTGATCGATATCGGCTAACATCTGGCCGGCAATCCGCGTCATCCTGCTTTCGGTATAGCGCATCGCCGCCGGCGGATCGCCGTCCACCGAGCCAAAGTTTCCCTGACCATCCACCATGGGATAACGCAAGCTGAAGGGCTGGGCTAGCCGCACCAGCGTGTCATAAATGGCCGAATCGCCGTGCGGGTGATAAACGCCCATGGCCTGACCGACAACCTTCGCGCACTTGGTGTATTTCTTGTTGTACTCAAGTCCCATCTCGTGCATGGTGTAGAGAATGCGCCGGTGCACAGGCTTGAAGCCGTCGCGAATCTCGGGCAGAGCGCGGCCGATGATGACCGACATTGAATAATCGAGATACGACCTCCGCATCTCTTCTTCAATGTTGATGGGAATAAGGGTGCCACCCGAGCCGGAGGACGGATTGCCCCCGTCACTGCCGTTCGGACTGCCTAAGGGAAGCTGTGGATTCTGATCGTCGGCCATAAAGGAGTGAGCCTTGGGCTAGGGATTGAGGGTTGAAGCGCCCTTGCGCTTAACCCGTGGCAATGCCGATACTTCCCGCGCGGAGACTTATCTAGATGATACGCCGGAAGCAGCCATGCAGCAAGCTGCATAAAGCCCGCTAAACGCAATATTTTCAATAATTTATCTATAAGTTATCGTGTATCTGCGGACGGTTGGGATATGGAACCTGAAATCGCTCCAAATCGAGGGTCCGTTATACCAACGACGGCAGCGAAAGAATGCCCAATGCGACCTCTAAAACCAGCACTGACCCGGCCACCCATAGGAAGATTCGCCGGTAGCGCGTCTCTAAAATATCAGCGAAGACGCCCGCGATGAAGGCGAGCAGAAACGGGAGACCCCACAGAGTGGGCTCGCTGGCTGTGCCCGGCGTCATCAGCGGAAACAACAGGAGTGCAATGAGCAAAGGGAGCGTGTTGCCGAAATAGCGCGAACGCCGGATCAGGAGGTAGAGCAGCAAGGCGGCGGCGGCGGCAATACTCACCGCGGCGTTAGGCATGCTAAGAAACCAAGCCCAAGCCGAACCCGGCGAGAGCGACAGGCTTCCGGCGCTGCTGCGGAAATAGTAGCTGAACGCGTCGGGATTAAAGGCATAGGAGGCAAAGACCAGCACCAAAGATCCGAAAATGGCGATCATCATGACGGGAATAATGCCGGCCCGATGACCCTCGGCGAGATATGCCATGAAAATGATAGCCAGCGGAACCGCCAACAGGAATGCGGCCACGTGCGCGGTGGCCGTCAATCCGCAGGCGAGAGTGAGCAAGACGATGCGAGAGCGCCATTTAGGGCGCGGACTTTGCATGGCATGTGCCACGCCCACAGCGGTATAGATCACCGCGAAGAACCCGAATGCGGTGATGATCTCATTGTTCGGGTAGGTGCAGGCGTGAATCACCGGCGGAGAGAAACAGTAGAGCGCAAGCGCTATGAAGCCGCCGGTATTTCCGTATAGCCGGCGCGTAACCCACCAGAGCGCGCCGCCCAGGCAAAGCCCGGTGAAAAGAAAGGCGCTATGCAGGAGAAACAGCACATGAGACAGCTCATGACGCATCTCCCAGGTGGAAGTGGTCTGGCTCTGTCCGGCGAGAATGCGTTGGACGGTCAACGGCAGAGCGGCGGCGCGGTATGCTACCGTTCCATCGTGGAAGTTGCCGCAACTGGTGAAGTATCCGGCCAGCGGAGAGGGCTTCTCCCACATCTCGCGGCCGCAACGGGCAAAATCATAATCCCGGGCGGTAAGCGTTTGATGCTGCATGACCCAAAGGCACTGCCCCAACAGCATCAGCAGCAATAGGGATGCGAGTTGTTGGGGACGCTTGAAGCTGAAACGGCTTGTCTTGGGCATCGATCGGGTTCGGAACTCTAAGTGTAACCGGGGCTCGTTCTCCGGGCGCATGACGATAGCGCCACAACAACGGCGGAAATGCGATAGTATGCGATGCAAATGCCTGTGAGTGGAAGTAATCCGGAGCGGCTGGTCTCTGCTGCGCCCGACGAGGAAGACAGCTCGTTTGAATTGAAGCTGCGCCCCAGGCGGTTGGCGGAGTTCATTGGCCAGGAGAAGGCCAAGGAACAACTGGCCATCGCTCTTGCGGCCGCAAAATCTCGCGGCGAAGCACTGGACCATGTCCTCTTGTTCGGGCCGCCGGGATTGGGAAAAACCACCCTGGCGACGATCATGGCCAATGAGCTGGATGTCGGCTTTCAACAAACATCCGGACCGACGCTCCAGATTCAGGGCGACCTGACCGCTATTTTGACCAACCTGCGCGAGCGCCAGGTACTTTTTCTCGACGAGATTCACCGGCTGCAACCGGTGCTCGAAGAAAAACTCTACACCGCACTGGAAGATTACAAGCTGGACATCATCATCGGGCAGGGTCCGGCGGCCCGCACCCACGTGATGGACATCAAGCCCTTTACTTTTGTCGGAGCGACAACCCGGCCCGGCCTGCTGTCTTCCCCGCTGCGCTCACGCTTTGGAATTCTATTGCGGCTGGAGTTCTACACCGACGATGAGCTGCGCTACGTCGTCGAACGGTCTTCCGAGGTGTTGAACGTCCCCATCGACCGGGAAGGCGCTGCGGAGATCGCGCTACGCTCGCGGGGAACACCGCGCATCGCCAATCGGCTGCTGCGCCGGGTACGCGACTATGCTCAGGTGCGGGGAACAGGCCATATCGACCGCGAAATAGCCCAGGCTGCCCTGAAGTTGCATGGAGTGGACGCGCACGGCTTCGACGAGCTCGATCGCCGCCTGCTGCTGACTATCATCGAAAAGTACGATGGCGGCCCGGTGGGACTGAATACTCTGGCGGCTTCGCTTGCGGAAGAGGAAGACGCGCTGGAGGAGGTCTATGAACCGTTTCTGATCCAGATCGGCTTTCTCGATCGCACGCCGCGAGGACGCGTGGCTACCCGCCTGGCATACGAGCATTTCGGTTTGCCGCTGCCACGCAGGCAAGCTCACCTGTTTTAAAACTTTTCTCGTTTTTCTCCTTTGCCTCAGGTGCGGAGCTTGGCCCCACTGCTCGAAGTCGACCATCTCTCGATCTATTTCCGCGATTGCGCCGCGGTCCGCGATTTAAGCTTCTCCATTGAGCAAGGGCAGGTGCTGGGGCTGGTGGGAGAATCGGGATCGGGCAAATCTGTTTCCTCGCTGGCCATTTTGCGTTTACTCGATGCCGCGGCGCGGGTGGAAGGTTCCATCCGTTTCGCGGGCCAGGATCTGCTCAAATTGTCAGCCGAAGGGATGCGGCGCTATCGAGGACGGCGAATAGCCATGATCTTTCAGGAACCGATGACGGCGCTCAATCCAGTGATGCCGATCGGCAGGCAGATAGCCGAGGCGCTGGAAACTCACCAGTCGAAACTCAGCCGCAAGCAGGTGCGCGAGTCCGTGCTCCAGGCGCTGAATGCGGTCGCGATTGCCGAACCGGAGCGCCGGCTGCGTGACTATCCGCATCAGTTCTCCGGAGGCCAGCGCCAGCGCATCCTTATCGCTATGGCCCTGGTCAATCGTCCCGAGCTTTTGATCGCCGACGAGCCGACAACGGCATTGGACGTAACCGTGCAGGCGCAGATCCTCGATCTGCTCAGAGACCTGCAGCAACAATTCGGCCTGGGAATGCTCTTCATCTCACATGATTTAGCCGTCGTAGCGCAGGTCGCAGGGCGGGTTGCCGTTATGCGCCAAGGCTTGCTCCTCGAAACCGGCACACGCGACCAGGTTTTTCTCCATCCTGGACATGCTTATACTCGGAGCTTGTTGGGCGCCGTGCCTACCCTTGCGACCGACCGCAGCCGGCCGCTGGCGACCTTGGCTGTTGCTCCCGCAGAGTCCGGACGCATGGTCGAGCAGGTCCCTGGACATTGGGTGCGCGCCACCAGTTGAGGGGTCTGTGGATATGTGATAGCTGAGCGCCCCAGGTTCGCGATCGGGGTCCCTGGCAAGCGAAGCTTGCTGGCGTGAGAAGCTAACGTGGGTCTTTTCAAATTGCCCTAGTGAACCAATGCGCGTCTTACTACTTTCCGATATTCACGCCAACATCGACGCGCTCGATGCCGTGCTCACCGCCGCGCCCGAGCATGATCGGGTATGGAACCTGGGCGACGTCGTGGGTTACGGTGCGGCGCCTAACGAGGTCATCGACCGGGTGCGCAGCCTGGGCGGGATCTTCGTGCGCGGCAATCACGACCGCGCCTGCTGTGGACAAATGCCCCTGGACGACTTCAGTCCCATGGCCAGCCGCGCGGCGCTCTGGACCATGCAGGTGCTGACCCCTGAGCACGTGAGATGGCTGCAGCAGATGGCTCCTGGCCCGGTAGTGCCCGGGGGATTCCCTACGGGATCAGACGTGAGTTGCATGCACGGATCTTATTTCGATGAGAACGAATACATGTTCTCTCTGGATGAGGCGTGGCTTCCGCTACGGCAGGCGCGGACCAGAATCAACTTCTTTGGGCATACCCATCTGCAAGGCGCTTTCGCTGCCCAAAGCGGCGAGTCATTCACACTCGACCCGCTTTATTCGAGCGATGCTGATGAGCCGGATACGTCGGAGCTTTTGTTGCGGGCTGAAGCGCGCTACTTCCTGAATCCCGGGTCTGTGGGCCAACCTCGCGATGGCGACCGGCGGGCCGCTTTTGCCATCTATGACGACCAGCGGATGATCGTCGAGTTCCACCGCGCTCCTTACGATTTCCGCATGGCCCAGATGCGCATCCAGCGCGCCGGCTTACCAGACCGGCTGGCAATGCGCCTGCGCGAAGGCCGTTGAAGCAGCTTCAGAACTAAAAATTTGTCACTCCGGGATGATTTTTACGAAGACGCCATCCGGCAGCTCGCCTCCCAGGGGGTGTATCACTCCGCCCTTGGTAAGGCCGCGCAGCATCTTCGCTCCAGGCACTGGTGTTCTTCCGCTTTCCGACTCACTCTGCGGCTTGGATCCGGACGATCCGGCGGAGATGGGTCTTTCCGGCGCGGCGGCTTTGCCCATGCCCCGATCCATGGCAACGTTAGCCAGCCGATCCGCGTGGAGGTTTTTCTCCCTCAACACATGGCGAATCTCGAATGCTTCGAGCTCGCCCGCCAGGCGCTTGGCTTGCTCATAGAGCGGGCGAAGCTCCGGGCTGTTCACGCGGTATTGGCCCTTCATCTGCTTCACCATCAATTCCGAGTCGGAAATCACCCGCAGGCGGGGCCGCCCTTGGGCGATCGCGAATTTGAGCGCTGCCAATAGCCCGGAATACTCCGCGAAATTATTGGTTCTTGCGCCTAAATACTCGCTCAACTCACCCAAGACCCTCCCGGCATCGTCCTGGACGTAGACTCCGAATCCAGCCGGCCCGGGGTTACCGCGGGAGCCGCCGTCGCAATACGCAATCGTCCAGCCGGATCCTGCTGAAGCGAACAAGCTATCGTTATCACTCTTCGGGTTTTGGGAAACAACCATAAACCAAGTTTATCCGAGCCAAGCCTGCATGAATTTACCTGAGTTTTCGCTATCCTATCGGCGGCAAATTCGTCGTATCCTTGCCCTGGATTTTTGAGCCACCGTATTGGAGCATTCGAATGGCCGCCGATGTGCTTAGCACATTTCCGCAGAGGACGTACCCGACGGAGAGCTCCACCATATACCCTCGACGAACGATACAATCCTCAGCAGGCATGGTCAGCGAAACATGGACGCGTGCTACTGAAACGGAGCTGATTCGCCAGGCCCAGAATGGGTCGCGCACGGCCTTCGATGCTCTGGTGCGCCAGTATGATCAGGCCGTTCTGCGTCTGGCTCTTCATCTGACCGGCTCGGAACAGGATGCGCAGGACATCCATCAGGAAGCTTTCCTGAAGGCCTATCGCTACCTGGGTAACTTTCGTTTTGAATGTTCCTTCTATACCTGGATCTACCGTATTGTCACGAATTTGTGCCTGGATCATCTGCGCCGGCGCAAGTCCCGCCGGGAGGAGCAATCGATCGTGCTCGACTCCGGCGGCGAGGAGATGGATCTGCTGAACAATCTCTCCGACAACCGGTCGATGGCCAATCCGGCGCGTGAGCTGGATCGGAAAATCCTTGCCGGGAGGATCCAGGAGGCGCTGGAGAAGCTGACACCGCGCGAGCGCATGGTATTTGAGTTGAAACATTACCAGGGACTGCGGCTGAGAACGATCGGTGAAATGTTGAATACCACGGAAGAGACCGCCAAGAACACCCTCTTTCGGGCAACTAAAAAGTTAAGGTCAATTCTGGCGGAATTACGGTGAGGCGAGAGGTTTTAGATGAAATGCGAACTAGCTCAACAGAACATAGCTTTAGTTGTTTATCAGGAGCTTGCTGACGACGAGCGGCATGCGCTGGAGCAGCATATCGGGACGTGTCCCCGATGCCGGGAGGAGTTTGAAGCGGTAAAGGCTCTGCAGCGGACGATGTCCTTCGTGCCGCTGGAGGAACCCTCAGCCAATCTGCTGGCAAAAACGCGAATGCGGTTGGACGAAGCCCTCGACAATATGCCGCGAAATCTTTGGCTGACGCGCGCCAGGCAATCCATTTGGGAAGGTTTCGCGACACTTGGCCGCGCTCCAGCCGCCGCTTCGGCAGTGTTGGTTTTAGGACTCGCCTTTGGTTCTTTCGCGGGCTACCGGGTAGCCCAACGAAGCCCGCGGCTCAATCCCGTTCCCCCCGCCAACCATACCCGGGAAACGGCAAGCAATCTTCCGCTACAGGTCGCCAACGTCAGCAGCATTGTCCGCGATCCCGACTCCGAGAACGTCCAAGTCCGTTTCAATCGCCTGGTCCCGGAGACGGTACGCGGGTCATTAGACGATCCGAGCATCCGGCAACTCCTGCTGCTTGGCGCGGAAAGCGTGGCAGATCCTAAAGTGCAGCAGAAATCCGTGGCCCTTTTGGCTGACGAGTGCCTGGCCGGACATCAATGCTCCGCCGGCCCTATTCGCAAAGCACTCCTCATAGCCTTGCGCTACGACAAAAGCCCGGACGCGCGATTGAAGGCCCTCAATGGCTTGGAGCCTTATGTGGCGGAAGATATGCGGGTGCGCGATTCGGTGCTCGAAGCGCTCATGAACGATCCGGATCCCGCGGTTCGCTCGCGCGCCATCGAACTGCTTCAGCCCGTACAAGCCGACAGCAGTGTCCGGGAAGTTTTGCACACCGTGGCATCGGAGGATGAGAACCCTCATATTCGCACAGTTTCACGCGAAGTGTTGCAGCAGATGCCTCAGATTCAGTAGCCAATAAGTTGACCTTTTCTGTAATGCATATCTCAACCGGTGGCGGTTTTTGAGGAACTCTCGATGATGCAATTTCCAAAACTGGGATCGCTGACAGTGGTTCTGGGCTGTACTCTTTGTTCTCCCGCTGGTTGGGCCTCCGGCGGTCCTTTCGAGTTTCTGCACTCTCTCTCCCAGCACTTCCTGCTGCATAGCTCTCAGGGATATTTGGGAGTCGATCTAAAAGACGTCGGCTCCGACGCCGCTGAGCTCAAATTGAAAGACGAACACGGAGTCGAGATTGTCGCTCTGGACCATGATGCTCCAGCCATCAAGGCCGGCCTGAAGATCCGCGACGTAATCCTCCGGATGAATGGTCAGCAAATCAACGGCTGTGACCAACTGCGGCATATGCTGCGAAAACAACCCCCTGGCCGCACTGTCAACTTCCTGGTTAGCCGGGATGGCGCCACGATGAACTTCACGGTACAACTCGCCGATCGCGTCCTGCTCGCGCAGCAGGCATGGTCTCAACACTACAGCGTCCAAAAGCCGGACGAGCCAGCGGAAACGGCCGGCTCGCAAAGCTTTGTCGAATCGAGCCCTTCGGGAGGCTCTCACTTCCTGGGAACGCTGATTCCGAACTCCCTTTATGTGGGCGCGGATGTGAATCCGGTTCGGGCTCAACTAGCGGATTATTTCGGAGTGACCAGCGGCACCGGCCTGCTGGTGGAAAGTGTGGATAGCCAGAGTCCCGCGGCACGCTCCGGTTTGCGGGCTGGAGATGTGATTCTTAGGGTAAATGGCATCGTTATGGCGAACCGCGGCGATTGGCTGAAGGCTATCCGGAACAACCGCGGGAAACTGGTTCACGTGAGTATCATGCGAAATAAGCAAGAGCAGACGTTGACAATGTCAGCCGGCCAACCCAAAAACGGCAGTTGAAGCTCACGAACGGCACACCACAGGCAAATGGTGACTCGCGCGTGGCCTCCGCACTGTGATTCAATAAAAGAATGCCGGCACGGAAGCGCACCTGGAAGAGCCGCCTAATCGCCGCGAGCCGCAAACGCCGTGAATTGGCAGTTGTAGGACAGGCTTTTCTGTCGACTCGCCATGTCGTAATGGCGCAGATCGTCCCCATGCGATTCTGCAATCTCTCCTGCGCGTATTGCAATGAATACGACAAAGTCTCCCAGCCGGTTCCACTTGAGGAGATGCTGCGGCGCATCGACCACCTGGAGCGTTTGGGCACGGCGATTGTCACCATCTCCGGCGGCGAGCCATTCACCCATCCTGAGCTGGATGAGATCATTCGCCGCATCCGGTATCACGGCCGAATGGCCGGCATCATCACCAATGGTTATCTCCTGACACCGGAGCGCATCGAGCGGCTGAATCGAGCCGGCCTGGATCACATGCAGATCTCGATCGACAACGTGCAGCCGGATGAGATCTCGAAAAAAAGCTTGAAGGTCCTGGATAAGAAACTTGAGTTCCTTGCCGAGTATGCCGATTTCCACGTCAACATCAATTCGGTCGTCGGCGGAGGAATCAAGACGCCACAGGACGCCCTGATCATCGGCAAGCGGGCCGTGGAGCTTGGCTTTACCTCGACCATCGGGATCATTCACGACGGCGATGGCCAGTTAAAGCCGCTCAAAGACGAAGAACGGCGCGTCTACTACGAGATGGCCGGAATGAAAAAGAGGAATTACTCGCGCTTCAACAAATTCCAGAGAGCAATTGCCAACGCCGAGCCAAACGACTGGCGATGCCGGGCAGGCTCGCGCTACCTGTATATCTGCGAAGATGGGCTCGTACACTACTGCTCCCAGCAACGCGGTTGGCCCGGCGTTCCGCTTGCCGACTACACTCAGGGCGATTTGGATCGGGAATATCTCACCGAAAAGAGTTGTGCACCGAACTGCACCGTCTCCTGCGTTCACCAGATCTCTTATATCGACCATTGGCGCTCGCCACAGACACGTCAGACCGCGCCCGGCGATCCGCAAAAGGAACTGGTCAACATCCGAATGTAGGGTACGCAAGGTGCTACAACGGCGCCGGCGTTATTTGCTTCAGATGCGCAACCTCGGCTTGAATTCTTGTCCACTCTTTCCGTTTGCGCTTGTTCGTATAGGGAGCATCCGGATTGCCGTAGAAGCTGAGGAGTTCGGCGCGAACATCCGGCGACGCTCCCATGAAATTCTGCTTTGCTAGCTTGCCGAGCAACTTCGCCTGTGTCTCATCGTTAAGACGATACTGTCCCGGACGCGTTGGTTCCCCGGTATCGAAATTGTAGTCGGGCAGATCCGGCTTGCCGCTTCCCGCCTCAACTAACAACTTACGGTAACGCGTTAATGTTGCGTTGAAACTGGCTTCGAACATATGTTCTGTTTGCGGCGTAGGGGTCCGGAGTTCGAGCACCCGGAGCGGACCGACTTTGGGGATAATCCTCACCACAAAGGCTGTAAACCTCTCGCCAAAGGTGGGCGGCTGATAATCTCTTCCCCAATTCTTTTCGTAACTCGCGCGAGAGAGATTATAGAGAAACTTGCGTTTCGTAATGCTGGGCTGGTCCTTCATGATCTGGCTTTTCTTCAAGCTCCAGGCAATGCGGGTCGCTTCAGGTATAAGTTTGCTCACGTCATGGCGGTAGGAACCAAGCGCCTTGCTCTCTTCGGGAAGAACGGTCTTAAGTTCCAAGCCGTAGGTCTCCTGAAAGGCCTGTTCTAAAAGGGGAGCGGAGACTGCAAAACCGATGAAGTCGTGGTAGCTGTCCGGAGCGTAACGGCCCTGCGCAATTTCCAGAACGTCGAATCCGAACTCAGTCTTCACGTGGGCCAGCGGGTTTTGTTCATACGTAATGGAGTCGCCGTACTTGCTCTTCAACTTGGGATATAAAACGGGAACCGCGGGATTGGTGCCTATGCGATGGCCATCATTGTCCGCGGCATAGTGAGCCAGCGCTCCAAGCGCGAAAGCATAGCCGTCGAGGTCTTTGGCATCGCGCAACAATGCCAAGACGAAGTCCCCGCTGCGCACATAGTGCGTCAGGTCGCTGAAAAATATGCTCCCGTGCGGGTAGTAGCCCATGTCTTGGATAATGGCCCCGCCGTAAGCATAGCCATGCGCTTCTTTGAGCTGCTGCCCGGTAGCCAGCGGAAAACGTTGCAGAAGGAGAGGCCGTATGCTGGTATCCCAGGCGCTGTCGATGATGGCCTCATGCGCAAGAACGGCATAAGCCCGGCTTTTAGCAGGCAGGCCGAAAATGAAGACGATTACCAGTACAACCGCGCAACCTCGCGCAACCCGCGAATACCCGAACCCTGAATCAGCGTGCTGTCCCGCCGCTTGCCGATCGCCCGGTGCTTCGATGTGCAGGGGTTCCCTCATCTTTTGTTTCGGCGAGAGCGCGATCGATAATGTCGTACAACCGGTCCCGGTCGACGACCTCCACAAAAGGTACTCCGCTCTTCTGATTTGTCACTACCCAAATGGTGGGAGTGTGCTCGATGCCGACGCGTTTGCCGAGATCGACATCCGCTTGGACGAGAGCGGCAAGTTTCTTTTGCGGATCGACAATAAAGGGAAGAACTATGCCGTGCGATTGGGCAAATTTCTGCGCGAAGGCGCGAATGGCAGCGCTAGCCTGGGCCGTCGGACCGCCGGCGCTTTCGGCGGAAACCTGCGCCGAAGCATCAATCTGGTCCTGATTGGCAAAAACCGCATCACGGAACTCATCCCCAATCTTCTTGGATTTGGTGTCGAACCAGCGCGCATAGACAGCCGCCTCAAAGCTCCAGGCGTGAAACGGCAAAGGGAAATCGTGACGGACCCAGGGAATCTGGTATTGGGCCGCGGCTGCCTTGAGCAATGGATTGGCGCGGGCGCAGTCCGGGCATTCCATATCCTCAAACTCGACGATGGCCACGCGCGCGCCAGGTGGCGGCTTGAGCGCGGCGGGGTCATGCACGGCTGTTGTGGGCTCGGATCCGGAAAATTGGGCGTGGGCGATGCCGGCACTGAGCAGCAATACAGCCGGCAGCACCAAGAGAAGACGCGTAAAGGGGAAGGTGCGGCGGGTTTCGTGCATAGATCATTAGACCTTGGGAATTCCTTAATTGTATCCGCAAGGCTGTTCCGCTCGGGGGAAATTGGCCGGCAGCTCTCCCTGCCGTTTATGCTCGTTCAATGGGGCATGAGAGCTTCAAGATCGTATTGAGCGTGCTCGGAGCGGGAGCAGGGGCATTCTGCGCCTTTGTGTTGTTGGAGGCATTTTTGCCCGGCAGGAACAGGCAAAGCGACGGAGCTGTGCTGTTTCGCTTCCAAACCAGCGCTATGCTGGCGATGGGACTCTTTGCCGGGCTGGCCGTCGTGATTTACGCGCGCATCTCACGTTAGAGAAATTCCCAAAGACCGGACGGATGAGTTTCTAAGGAAGGAACTATGAAGGATCGTGCGGAGTGGCTGACGTTTGGGATTTTCGTGGTGGTAGTGCTCGGGGCGATGTATTTTCTGCTACGGCACGGTTTCCACGGGCAGTCGGCAGCACTGGCCGTTGCGTTGCTCGTGATTCTGTTCTTGCGGGTCGGAATGTTCGTTTGGAACCTGCGGCGGCAGCGGAGGTACATAGAGCGAAGCTGAGCACGCAGCAGCGTCAACGCCACCAGGCCTAAAAGGCCTCATCTAGGGAGAAACAGCTCCAGACGTAGCCATTCCTTAATGAATGGCTACACATAGCGAATCTTGCCACATCACGGGATCAGGAAAAATGCTTTGAAAGGCCCACTTCCCCGGACTGAAGTAGGCATGGGGCGAGCCGCACAGCCGAGCATGAAAACGGGCGCCGCGCGGGAGTTTTCAAGCGAGTCCGGCGCTTCCACCTTTCCCGCCCATACTTCGAGTGAGAAATCCGACTACTCAACGCTGAAGTCATTCTTCTCAGCCAGGGAGCGCAAGTCTCCCCAGACAGCGGTCTTTTTCGCGCTCGATGACAGCGTGTCGCTCTGACGGGCGACGTCGGAGCTGAAGATGCCTCCAAGCAGATTTTCTAAGCACGGAGCGGCAAGGAGGGGCGTGCTGGGTTCGGGCAGAGTTGGCACGGCGGTCTGTGGATGGTTGAAGTCCAACGCGTACGCCAGATTGTTCACGTCGCTGCTGGCATCACGAGGAGTGAGCGGCTGAAGACCCCAGCGCCACTCAACCAACTTCAGCACGGAAGTGTGGTCAAACACCATCGAGTTGATGAGCGGGTTGTTGGGATTGCCGGCCGCATAGGGGGACGCAACGACAACCGGCACGCGCATTCCAAGCAGCGTCTTGCCATCGACAATATCGGTATCGACATCGTTCGCGGCTTGCGCGCGCGGAGGGGGAACGTGTTCGAAGAAACCTCCCCACTCATCGAAGTTGATGACTAGGACAGTGCTCGACCAGTCAGGCCCTTTGCTCACAGCCTGGAATACATCGTAGAGAAATTTGTCACCTTCACGGATATCCGCGTGAGGATGATCGTCGTTTCCTGTTCCGTCGTCGAGGATAGTATAGCGGGGATCGACGAAGGATACGGACGGGAGCGTGCCATTGGCAGCGTCCTCTTTGAACTGGCTGTAGGTCTTGGTAATTCCCAAATATTTGATGCCCCAGAGCGCCAGATAGGGCACGTTGTTGAAGTAGTATGCGTGGCTCACATTGGCAGCGGCCAAACTGTCCCAAATAGTCGGGAGCGTCGTCGGGGTGACGCTGTCCGTCAGACGGTCGGTCTGGGCGGCATGGATGAACATGCGATTGGCGAAGGTCGGTCCGAGAATAGACGCGAAGTAGCGATCGCACGTGGTGTAGTTCTGGGCCAAAGCGGCATAAAAGGGAATATCCTTTTGCCCGTAATAGCCGATGCAATAAGTATCGTTCGAACCGGCGCGGAGGAAGCCGTCCATCTTGCCGCCATCGTATTCCACCCGCGCGCCGGAATAGGAGTGATCGGGATCGGCGCCGGGACAGCCGGTATTGTCTCCGGAGAGGGAGTGGGTCGCATGCGTCGCTCCGCTGTTATCCACATAGATCATTCCCGCCTGCTTGCCATCCGCATTCGGCATCCAGCCGAAGAAATGGTCGAAGCTGCGATTCTCCATCGTCACAGAGACGATGTGCTCAATACCTGAGGATTCGGGACTGGGCAAGGAAGGCAAGGACTGCGCCATGACTGGCTGCGGAGCGCCGAAACGGGAGCTTGACACCCCGAACAGCGCTGCGCCTCCCATCAACAATGCGGCCTGATTGAACTGTCTTCTATTCATGGGGACTTTCTCCGGGATCGATTTGCCGAATGGCTGGATCTCAGCGCACCTATCATTCCCAATGGAGGTTATCAATATGTAAACAGCTTGTAAAAAAATATATTGAGCATCCGCAGGGGGAAGGCTTTTCCGTAGCTTACGGACCCTCCCAGAGCCCCGATGATCCCCGAAACACTGTTTGACTCCCTCGCCGGGCAACCTTTATCATTCGAGGCCCGAGGCGCTCATGACCGAATTCGACGCCACAATTGACATGATGCTGAAGCGGAAGGGCCGTCAAGTCTGGTTTACCGCGCCGGAAGCTTCAGTCTACGAAGCCATCGAGATCATGGCTGACAAACAAGTGGGAGCGCTGCTCGTTATTGACAGCGGCAAACTGCTCGGCATCATCTCGGAGCGCGATTATGCCCGCAAGATTATCCTCAAGGGGAAATTGTCGAAGGAGACGGCTGTTACCGAGATTATGAGCAGTCCGGTAATTTTTGTCTCTCCCGGACACACAGTGGGCGATTGCATGCGCATTATTACGGAAAACCGGATTCGGCATCTTCCAGTCCTGGATGGCGCCGAGGTGGTCGGTATAGTGTCGATTGGAGACCTGGTGAACTGGGTAATCTCCGAGCAACAGGAAACCATCCGGCATCTCGAAGCCTACATCACCGGAAGCGCCGCGTAGAACCAGAGCAACACTATCCGTGTGCGGTTCCCCGCCGTCTCCACTTCAAATGATTCAATACCAATCGAAAGCGCCGCAGAAGATCTCATAATCCGCAGCATTGCGCGCTTCAAAGTAGATCGACAAAACATCGAAGCGGGTCCGCTCAGGCGAGGATGGTAAGCCTTGGATATACTGGCGCGCCATCCGCCGCAGCATCCGGCGCTTATCCTCGTCGACTGACGACTCCGCGGTAGCAACGCTCCGACTGGTGCGCGTCTTGACCTCGATGAAGCACAGCGTCTCATCCTCCCAGGCGATCAGATCGAGGTCTCCCGGGAGCTTTCCGCTCTTCCAGGCGCGCGCCACGACAACCATGCCGCGGCGACGCAAATAGAAGTAAGCCGCTTCTTCTCCCCGCCGGCCCACATTCAAGTGCTCGGGCCGGCGCGCTTGCCGTCCGCAACGAACGGCCATCCAGCGAGCAGTCTGAACAAATTCTTCCAATAGCCGGAGTCGTTGCCGTTGGAACCTAAGCATAGCGGTTATTGTCTATAGGTATACGGCGTTTGCCAAGATTACCTCGCCGCGAGGACAACGAACGAGATGAAGGCCTCTATCACTATTTCGAAAGAGGACTATTTGAAGGCCGTTCTCGAGGCGGAGAGCGAAGGTCAGTCCGTCATTTCTGCGACTTTGGCGCATTGGCTTTCGGTTTCCGCCCCCGCGGTCACTATGGCGCTCAAGCGGTTGAGACGGGATGGCTATCTGGATGTGAAGCCCGACGGGATCATCAGGCTTACAGCTAAAGGCAAAGAGACAGCCTACCGGACCGCCTTGCGTCACCATCTCATAGAACGGATGCTCGCCGAATTGTTTGGAATGGAGTGGTACGAGGTTCATGATGAAGCCGAGCGGCTGGAACATGCCGTTTCCCCCGCGTTTGAAGCGAAGCTTTTGGACAAACTGGGAGAGCGCGGGACCTGTCCTCATGGAAACGGAGTTCTGCCGGAAACCCCGGAGCAGCGGTCCAAACGAGGCATGCTCCTGCTCTGCGACGCGAAGGAAGATGCGGAATATATCGTGGTGAGCTTATATGAGCGTGATCCCAAGCTGCTGCTTTTTCTGCACCGCGCGGGTATTGCGCCCGGCGGACGTGTGTACGTATCTGCCCGCAATTACGACAAAACGCTCTCGATCGAAACCCAGACCGGCGCTTCCACGCTAGGGCACCCGGCGGCGGAGAGAGTCTGGGTGAAACGCAAGACTGGGGGAAGAGCCTGAGCTTGGCACAAAGGAATTTGACTTCAGTGCCGGAAGTACCCGAAGTGCCCGAAGTAATGGATCGGCGGCAAGTTGCCGCGTATAAAACCAGTGTTCCTAAGGTAGCCTCAATGAGAATGAGGAATCTCTCTTTTATCTGGTATGTAGGGGCCGTAGTTTGGTGGATTGATTCCGCGGTGGCTCTCCACTATGGCCACAAATCTCACGCCCTCTTAGCCCTCGGCATTGCATGCTTGTTCTTCGCGGCGGGGAGAATTCAGATCAAAACAAGCGAGAAACACCGCTAAGGCTTAGACTTAAACTCCTTAAGCAAAATCCTGCGTGTCTTGGGCTCCCCGCTCCGGGCGGCGCTGTTCCATGCGAAGCGGGGGATACCCTTAACATCCACATTCCGACCGATCAGACCGTCGATGCGGCCAGCGACCCCTGTTTGGCATGCTCCCGCTCAGCTATCCCAATGCACTGTTCGAGAATCTGGAGCGCGATGCTCGCCTCCTGCTGGTTGACTATGAGGGGCGGCGAGAGGCGGAAGGATGTTTCACCGCAACCCAGAATTGCCAAACCCCGCTCAAAAGCAAGTTCGACAATGTGGTCGCGCAGTGCGGCAGCCGGTTCACGTGTCTCCTGGTCCTTAACGATCTCAATGCCGATCATCAACCCGCGACCGCGAACGTCGCCGACGATGGGGTGCCTGGAAGGCCACTCGCGCAAGTGATCCAGCATAGCTTCACCAACGGCAGCCGCATTGACGATCAGCTCCCGTTCCAGGAGATCCATGGTGGCGAGGGCGGCGGCGATGGACACCGGATTACCGCCAAAGGTAGAGGCATGAGAGCCCGGTTGCCAATTCATTAGATCGGCGTGAGTCATGCAGATGCCGAGAGGCATGCCGGAGGCGATGCCTTTGGCCATGCAAACAATGTCCGGCTGAACGCCTGAGTGTTCGATAGCCCACCACTTGCCGGTGCGGCCTGCTCCGCATTGCACCTCATCGACAACCAGCAAGATGCCATGCTTATCGCAGATACGGCGTAGTTCGCGGAGAAAGATGTTGGGAGCGACGACGTAGCCGCTTTCTCCCTGGATGGGCTCGATAAAGATGGCGGCGACTTCTTCAGGAGGAAGCGTGGTTTTGAAGACTTTCTCTTCGATGTAGCGAGCGCAACCGAGAGCGAAGCTCTCCTCTTCCTGCGGGCCTCCGCTGCAACCGCGATAGGCATAGGGAAACCGGACGTGAGTGACGCCGGGCATGAATGGACCGAAACGGCGGCGCTGCTGGGGCTTGGAAGCGGTGAGCGAGAGGGCGCCCATGGTCCGCCCGTGGAACGCTCCCAGGAAAGCAATGAAGTTTTGCCTGCCCGTGCGGTAGCGGGCGATCTTGATGGCTGCCTCGATCGCTTCGGCGCCGGAATTTCCAAAATAGAAGCGATGCGGCCCGGGCATGGGAGCTACCGCGGAAAGCCGCTCCGCAATTGTGACCATGTGCTCGTAGTAAAAGTCCGTTCCCGAGACGTGAATCAGCTCCGCAGCCTGCTTCTGGATGGCGGAAACCACCTCCGGATGGCAATGGCCGGTCGAACAAACGGCGATGCCGGCGGCAAAATCCAGGAACTCGTTCCCATCCACGTCGGTAAGGCGGATTCCGCGGCCGCTCTTGGCCACTAGCGGATAGGAGCGCGTGTAGCTGGGCGAGACCAGCCGGTGATCGGCTTCCACTATCGCGCGCGCCTTTGGCCCTGGAAGCGGGCCGCTAATTCGCGGTCCATATTCTGCAAGAATTTGCGCGTTTATATCTCGAGTATCGATCTGCATGATGTCTCTGCTTTCTCAGCGCTTCACCAGCGCCGGGCTTGTCCACTTGACCATTTGTCCAAGTTGGTCCATGGCGAAGAAGGAGTCCGCTGCCTGTCCACCGGCACGACGGATGGATGCGGGGCAGAGCTTCGGCGGTGGAAAGCTAATCGCCGCCGAAGAGGCTAGGTCGCGTGCGGGTAGGCAGGACACGCAGATGCTTACGCGGTGCGATTTGCCGCGAGACAAAACCGGAAGAGAAATGCCGCGCAACCGGACCGGCGGATCGCTGCAGGAGCCGCTCTTGCCAGAGACCGATCTCCTTTCCAGACAGAAGCCGTATCACGCGATGGTTTTGAGCTTTCCGGTACATTTCTGCGATTTTCCCTGAAAGTCAAGGGTAGCACGGGCCTTCGGGGCACTAAAAGGGAGCCATTTAGTCTGGTTTGAGAATTGGGAGCCGTGGATGCGGACTGCGGAATGGATACAGATCGGGTTTGCTATCGTCCTCGCGGCGGCGGCTTGGTTTACGGTAGTGCTCAGGTTTTTTCCGATACAAGCGTTTTCGACTGCCCCGCTGCCGTCCCGCCGCCGATGGAACATCACGCTTCTAGCCATAGTCCCTCCTGTGGCGGTGGCCTTGGTCCGGTCCACGGCGCACGTCTTCCCTCCGTTCTATGTATCCGTGATCCGCGACTGGCTTACCGCTGCTCTCCTGCTGGTCCCTTACTGGCAGACCGGGCAATTCTTCCTAAAACCGAACGCCCGAATCGAAGAATGGCTGCTGGCGTTCGATCGCTGGTTGTGGGCACCGCTCGCAAGCGCCTCCGGGACGGAGCGCACCGGCATCGGATTGTCCCTGGAGGTCGCATATCTTTTCTGCTATCCGCTTGTACCCCTCGGTTTGCTAACGCTCTACATAACCGGCGAACGCCGCTACGTGGCCGGCTTTTGGCTGGTGGTTCTAGTCTCAACGTATATCTGCTACGCAATCACGCCCTTTTTCCCCGCATATCCACCCCGCGATCTCATCGCCGGCCAAGCGCCATCGGCCAGCCAAGGCAAAGCACGCCTATTCAATCGATGGATTCTCAAGCATGGAAGCATCCACGCGATTTCCTTTCCCAGCGCGCACGTCGCCTCGACGCTCGCAGTTTCGCTGGTCCTGCTTCGCGTTGTACCGCTGGCTGGTCTGGTCTTTTTTGCCATATCGATATGGATTGCTGTAGGAGCCGTGGTGGGCCGGTATCATTATGCTCTGGACGTGCTGCTCGGCGCGGTAACGGCTCTCGCTGTCTTCCTGAGTAGCTGGAAATATCTCTAGATTCGGCCGCACGCCAGAGAAAACCCGCGTTTGGGAAGCAACTCACCGGGAAGTGGACCGCATTCTTAACTAGAGCGCGGTTCATATTTTGGGTAGCCGGGTTTGGAGTGCCGTTTTCAATGCTCCGGCCCAGAAAGAAGGCTCACGATGATTCCCAGCCAATTTTTCAAGAAGTTGCCGATGTTTTCAGGCTTAGTGCTTCTAGCGTGCGGAGTGGCGTTTGCACAGGTGCAGCCGGGCGGCGGCGGGGGCCAAACTCCCGGTGGACAACAACCGGGTGGACAGACCAATCCAAATATGCCGCAGGGTAATATGCCGCCGGGCATGGGTCAAGGTTCCGACGCGCAAACTATGCAAGATAAGTCGTTTGTCCGAGACGCATTGGAAGGAGGAATGGCTGAAGTGCAGCTGGGCAAATTGGCGGCCGAGAAAGGCTCCAGCGACGATGTGAAGCAGTTTGGACAGAAGATGGTGGAGGATCACACCAAACTGGGAGATCAAATGACCGCAGTTGCACAGCAGATAGGCGTTAAGCCGCCATCCGGCCTTTCCAAGAAGGATCAAAAATTGTTGGCTAAACTGCAGGGACTATCCGGCCAGCAATTTGATCAGGCCTATATAGAGGCCATGGTGAAGGACCATAAAAAAGACGAAAGCGCCTTCAAATCGGAGGCGGACATGTCTCAGAATCCAGCCGTCAAACAGGCCGCAGCACAGGGAGAACCGATCATCGCCGGCCATCTGCGAATGATCCAGCAGATCGCCCAAGCCCACAATGTTAAAGCGTGAATGCTCTAGGCGCCAGTCCTGAAATGATCTACCGATAAGCGGCAGCGAATGCATCCGCATCGTGGTTCATCTCGTCCGCGGTCGCGGCGCGGGCAAGCAAGATAACCCGGTAGCGGAAGGTTACGGCCTGATCTTTTTTGAGGGTGAAGTTCATTGCCTTCAGCTTCGGGTTGAATATGCTTTGGGCCAGAGGATTGGCCGCGAATAGTCCATACCCGCGTGCATGCCAGTAAGTCGGATAACCGGGGTTCTTAGGATGGTCGAGAATAGCAATGGTCATCGTCTTGTTTCCCGTGGAGCCGCTTAGAGTACACCACCGTCCGCGTGTTCCCCATACCTCGTCTCCTTTTTTGCCCTCGCTGGTCAAATAGACGCCCGTAGCGCCGGGAACATCTGAAGGCGCTACTCTGGTTTGCCTCCCATTCGCATCCGTGAAAATTCCTCCTTTCTCCGTGGGCGATTCCAGAAAACGCGCGACACGGATGCCGAGCAACCCCTCCTTATCATCGTTAAAAATGAGACGATTGAGCGCCCGCAGAGTAGTGATCTGGTCAATCATCCGTGCGCCCGAGCCCCGTCGAAAGACATAACGCGTCCTCTCCTGAATGATCTTCTGGTTCTCGCCCGTAACCCATACTGAGTCGACGACCAGTTCCCCGCTATCCTGTCCGCTCCTGGTGGACACGATCTTTTCCTGGTAGATCGTCCCCATCTTGCTCGCGCTTTTCCGGCTTGATCGCGTCGGAGTTGTTCCAGAAATCGAATCCGTTCACATTGCCATAGTTGAACCACATTCCCGCGTGATGTGGATGGTCGACGCGTTCTCCCAATCGAGGAGTAAGCGGATAGCCTCGCGTGACAACGGTCCCATCAGGAGCAATAAGCGGAAACAATACCGGCTTCTTGAGCGACACAGGCCAGAGATAGGACGTGAATGGCCGGCCATCGATGGTTATATCCACCCGGCGATGGGCTTCGTCGGCCGTCACCTGCACGCCTTGTCCGGTCTGCTGGGCGAAGGCGCTTCCGCTGATTGCAAGGCTCGCCGCAAAACAACAGAGCAAGGCCCATCTAGGCATACGGCCTATCCCCAACCATCACCTGCTGCGACTTATCGTCGAAGGTAACCCGCTGCCCGGTCTGGATGGCGGCAATGTTCATGCAAAGCGCGATGGAGTGACTATAACCCGCATCGATGCTAGCGTTGGGCGTCTTCCGCGAGCGCACGCATTCCATCCAGTTGCGCATGTTGGCCGAGGTCATCGGATCTCCGCCGGTGTCGGCGGATGTCGCCACCTTTTGCGTCTCATCGCCGAGCGAGAAGTTTTCGAGCAGGTTCTCCTTCATGCCCATCTCCGCGGCGGCTTTGGCGTGCAGCCCGCCTTCAGAGGTGACGCATTGTTTGTCCATGTCCATCATGCCGCCGTTCGAATAATAGAGTTCCTTCACGCCACCCGCCGAGTTGGTGAAGCGTGACGAATACTGCACCTGAAACCCTTTGCTGAGATCGTCAAGCGGGCCGTAATCGAAGACGGCTGTCATGGTGTCCCAGTTCTTGCGCCCATCCTTCCACAGGTAAATACCGCCATTCGCTACGACGCTGCGCGGATGCGGCAGTCCGGTGAACCAGTGAACCGTGTCAATCTGGTGAACCAGCCATTGATCGGGGATACCGGAGGAGTAGGGCCAAAAGAGCCGGAACTCAAGATATTTCCGCGCATCGAATGGCTCATAAGGGCGGTTCATCAGGTAGCGCTTCCAATCGGTGTCCTGCTCGTGCAATAAAGGGACAACATCGGGACGCCGCCACCGTCCTGGCTGATTGACATTCCAGGTCATCTCCACCATCACGATTTCTCCGAATTTACCGGATTTGATATATTCGGCAGCCCTCTGATAGCTTGGCGTGCTGCGGCGCTGTGTGCCGACCTGCACGATTTTGCCACTCTCCTTAACCGCTTTGCGGAAAGCCCGCGCATCCGCCATGGTATGCGCCGTCGGCTTTTCCACGTAAGCATCGCGGCCGGCCCTGACTGCTTCGACTCCGTGCAGGGCATGCTGAAAGTCCGCGGTCGCGACCAGCACCGCATCGACATCCTTGCGGCTGTACAGTTCCTCATTGTTGCGGACCGGGACGACTTGATCTCCGCTCAGCTTGGTCATGTAGGCGGCGCCTTCTTCACGCCGCCGGTTCCAGATATCGGAAACCGCAACGAACTCAAAGTTCATATCTTTTGCATTTTCGACGAATGCCGGAATCAGCGCTCCTTTCATGCGATCACCGCACCCTACCACTGCCACCCGCACCCGGTCGTTGGCCCCGGTAATGCCGGCATAACTCCGGGCGCTCCATGCGACAGTCGTCCCGGCAAGCGCCGCGCTGCCTATTTTTAAAAAATCCCTGCGATTGCTGTCTTCTAACGTCATAGCTCTTCCTTCCGTGTGGTTGGGGCTTTGCGATGCGCCTATTGAGCGAAGCCGGCCGCGTCCTCTGAGGAATTCCGGCTTTGTCCGGCAATGCCGAAGGCGGGGCCAAATCGGCCTTCATTTATTCTAAAAGGTAAGTTTTAGGGCGCCCTGGAAAACCCTCGCTCCATAGTTGACGTTGGTAGTTGTGATCTGGCCGAAGGTTGAGGAGGTCAGAGATGTGCTTTGTCCCAAGAAACCGTTGCCGCCACTGCTGCTGCTGGGACTGGCGAAGGCCGGATGATTCAATACATTGAAAGCCTCGAAGCGGAGAGTCAACGCCAGTCTTTCATGAACCGGGAAGGTTCGGCTCAACTCGCTATCGAATTGGATGTAACCGGGGGCGCGATAGGCATTTCGCCCGCTGTCGCCAAAGGTCCCAGTCGGATTCTCCGCGAAAGCGGAAAGATTGATGTAGTTCCTGCCTGAAGGCGATGAGGTGATCTTCCTATGTGTATAAATTGTGCTCGGGCTGACTACATTTGGACGGTCATTGTTAACATCCGTGAGAGAGTTATCCACTCCCGACGTGACGGTAAACGGATTTCCGTCCTGAATGTGGATCAGGGGGGCCAGTTCCCAGTTATTGATAGCCAGGGCCTTCCAACCGGTGAGTGAAAAGTGGCTGTCGGCCACCATGGTGCTGTTGAAGACATTCCGGAAATCGAACCCACAATTCGCCCGGTCGCCGTTGATGTTGGCCGGGTTCTGCACGGTTGTGCCCGCGATATCTCCCTGAGCGTCCTCAATGTCGAGGCAGTGCGACCAGGTGTAGTTCGCCAAGAAACTGAAGTTCGAAGATAGGCGATGTTGGATGGTAGCTACCATTCCGTTGTAAGTCGCATTAGCTCCGGAGCTGATGAGAATCGAGCCGCTGCCACCCCCGGCGTAGCCCGGACCGGCTATGGGGTTCTCGCGAGTCAGGAGAAACCGTGAAGACGTATTGCCGATGGTCGATGCTCCGGGGATATAGACTGCGGGATTCAGAGGAAAGCCGTATGCGTTGAAACTGGTCTTGCTTCCGACATAGTCGATCTGGAATTGCCAATCGTGGGCAAGCTCCTGCTGCACGCTGGCCGTCCACTGCAGAGTATAGGGCGGATGAAATTGCTTCGGCAACACGATGTACTGCGACTGACTGGTAAATGTCTGGGAGGGCAGCGGTTTGAAGGGCAAGGGAAATGGATTGGCGGGCGTACTGCCGTTCGACCACGGGCTGGCGAAACTCAAAGGTACATTCACGGGTACGTTTGAAATGGCAGTAGCGTAGGGCGGATTCTGGTTGACGCGCTGCGCCGTAAAGAAGTTCGGCTCGTCATAAATCAACGCCGATCCCACGCGAAAGACTGTCTTGCCCTGTCCGGTGGGATCGAAGGTGATGCCCAGTCGTGGCGTGAACTGCCATGGTGAGTTCTTGGTAAATCCCGGCGGCACTCCCTTGTCCCCATAAAATAGGGCGCCGGCGGGAGCATTGGGAAATACCGTACTGTGTACGTTATTGAGGAAGTCGGTCGAATCGAAATAAGTTCCCCGATGAAAATAGTCTACCGGCATGAACTCGGGATCCCAGCGCACCCCGGCGGACAGCACCAGACGCGTGGTCAGGTGGTAGGTGTCCTGGATGTAAAGACTGGGGATCGGTGCCCGCAGTGCATTCTGCTGAGCCTTGCTTTGTTGGTAGGCATTCAGCGCCCCAGTCAAAAAGTCCAGATTCGTATCCTGGCCGGTGCCGGCCGTGCCGTTCCCGGCGGGTCCCTTTTGGCTGTAGACGCCGCTGAAGGTGTAGGTCCCATTCGATTCGTAAAGATTGTTGATGTTCAACTGGGATCTGACATACTCGCCCCCAAATGAAAGCTGGTGCTTGCCGTGGACCATGTTTACATCGTCCGCAAAGGAGAAGGTGTTTACGTTGAACTTGGCTGAGGCGCAGGTGCCGCAGTACGTACTAAATTTGTTGGTTGCGGTTATTTCCAGGAAGTTATCACTCGGCGCGTACGTGTTGATGCCAAGCGTGCTGGGGCCAATCCCTTGCGGAGCGCCGCCACGGTTGTTGCGCCGCCGCGTGGCGGTGGCGTGAAAAGAATTCACCGTATTTGGACTGATAATGTAGGTCTCGCCCAAGGTAAGTCCCTGCGCGCGCTCGTAGTTGCCGGCCTGCGTGGTGATCAGCACATTGGTCGGAGAGAAGAAAGCGGGGCTGGTATAGTCATCCAGGAAATACCGGCCATACAGGCTGTGCTTCTGATTGATAGTCGCATCGATACGGCCAATAAATTGGTTCTCGACCTGTTCTGAAGGGATCGCATAGGAGACCAGGCCGCAAGGATCGCTTGTCGCGGGGAAATATTTTTCGAGCGCCAGCGAGGGAGCGGAGAAATAGGATGGGCTGATCTGGTTGTTAGGCAAAGCCGCGCCGGTCAGCGGATTTACCAGCGTGATAGCTTTACTGCCTGACTGGCAGCCGGCCGATTCCGTGGTGGAGAAATCGCCTCTCAGATTGGCCGGCGTGGGCACGTGCGCCTGGGTCAGCGCCTGAGACTGATCTGCCTTGAGGCGCTGATATCCGCCGAAGAAAAAGAGCTTATCCCGAATGATCTTTCCGCCAAGCGTGCCTCCGTACTGATTCTGGTGCAGGGTGTCTTTTTTGGTCGAAAAGAAGTTGGTTGCATCGATGAAGTTGTTACGGATGAACTCGAAGGCCGATCCATGCCACTCATTCGATCCCGAGCGGGTGACCACGTTGACCAAGCCGCCGGGATGCAGCCCGCTTTGCGCGCCGAGGGCGGAGGTTTCCACGCTGAACTGGCTGACCGCGTCGGGAAAAGGGAAAGGAAGATTCACGTTGGTCATGTAGTCATTGTGATCTCCGCCATCCAGCCGGTAGTCGGTCGCATTGCCCATCCCGCCCCCTACCGAGACAGCGACGGAACTGTAAAACGTCTTGCTTCCCTGGACATCGTTCCCCTCATTGGCATTCGCAGAACCTCCGGAGAGGAGAATGAGCGAAGTTACCTGCCGGCCGTTGAGAGGCAGCTCGGTGAGCGTCTTCTGATCGATGGTTTGCTTGAACGACGGATCTTCCGTCTGCAGGGCGATCCCGTTTGCCTGGACTTCCACTCGCTGGTCCGTTCCTCCGACGGTCATAACTACATTAATAGCGATGCTGCTGCCGACCTCGAGAACGATGCCCGATTGGCTGTACCGCTTAAAGCCCGAAGCCGAAACATCCAGCGTATATTTGCCGATTGCAACGTTGGGAAAGCTGTAGAGCCCGTCGGCTCCGCTGATGGTCTTGTGCTTTACTCCGGTCGCGGTGTCGGTGATGGTGACCGAAGCATTTTGCACGACAGCGCCGGTTTGATCGGCCACCGTGCCTTGGATACTTGCTGTTCCCGCGGTCTGCGAGTTTGCCGGCGCGGTCAAAAGAAGCATGCCGAGACAGAAGATCCCGGTAAGCCATCGGCTGCGAATCCATGTATGGGACGACTCATGTGCCTGCATTGAGAAAGCCTCCAATTAAAACGTCTACCCTTGCATGTTCCGCCTTTCGTGGGGATGAAGACGGCTTTGCAACGTTTTGCGGCCCATCGGATGGAACAAACTTCGGTGCGCGGTTAGCTGCCAAGGTCTGACCACTTCCAGAAGCAAAAACATTCTCATGGAGCGGCTAGGAAGCTGTCAAGTGACGTTCGGCCGGGGTGCCGGCTTCCGGCGGAATTAGCAACTTATTGAAAGACGCGCCGAAGCATTAAACGAGACGCCAGCGCGTAGGCAGCGCCGCTGCTTCGTGTCCTGTGGTCCACAAACTCGGTCTTCAACAGGCTCTTAGCGCTCTTCTTTACTTGTGGTCAGTCCTCTATTGGCCCAGAGCGCGGCAAAGCAACCACGTCTAATCCGGACCGTCCGATTTAAGACCTACTTGAGCTATGGACATCCTTCCAGCCCGGAAGAGAAACGATGCAGGAATAGTTTGAAACGTTATACAGCGGGTTCCGGACCGGCGCATAGAGCTTCTCGCCTTTGAAAGGGCGGTCCTGTGTGTAAATCCACACGCTCTTCTCGTCCCACAAAACCACTTCGTCACGCCCGTCTCCGGTAAGATCCAACACGAAGGCTGCAAGATCCGGATGGCCGTCGTCGGGAAACATAACCGTTCTCTCCAGGCGGCCGTTGATCATGCCGCCGTATTTCGCGTCGCCCGAAAGAAGAACGAACTCCTCTCCGTCACCGCGCCAGTTCACCGGTAATAGCTTGCTCCCATTATGGATCGGCTCGGCTTTCTGCAGAATATTGCCCTGCCAGTCAAACAGAAGCGTCACGCCCGGGTTCCAATGAAAATCGATCATCATAAGCTGCAGACCCGGTAAATCCATTCTGTACTTGCCTATACTCGACGCCTGCGCATGCCCGACCATCAAGTGCTTCAAGATCTCGCCGTCGTAGCCGAACATCAGAAAGCCTTCATCGCTGCCCGTCGAATAAACCCGCGGCTGCTCCTTCGGATCCCCACTGAAGTTCACCACCGCAATCGAGTCCGCGTGATCATATAGATCCGTATCATGCGACCACAACTTCTTACCCGTGTGATCCCACATGGAATACCCGACCATGATGCGGTCATAGCCATCCACATCGAAGGGATACGGACAGTGTCCCGTCTGCCCTTCTCCCTTCCATAGCAATTCCAGCTTGTTGTTGTAGATCCAGAAGTGCTGATAACGGTCCTTCACCAGAATCTCCTGCCGATTCCGGTTTCCCGAGACATTGACGAAGAACAGCGAATCTCCCATCTCGAGCTCATAAGGACGCATCACACTCGCCGGATGCTTCTGCGGCAGTTCCGGCGCTTGCGGCATCCACGTCCACTTCTTAATCTTGCCCGTGCGGCCATCCAGAATCTGCAACTGAAAATCGCGGACAGTCACAACTTCGTTGTGGCCGTCCCCATCGACGTCATGAATCTGGAAGGGGTTGTCGTTGGTCAGCAGGGCATTGCGCGCATTCGGCTTTCCCAGCTGCCATAGAATTTTGCCGTCCAGTTTCATCGCGGTTAGACAACTGATCATGGAAAAGGCGTCTCGCGAAACTGTCTGAATATTCTGGCAGATCAACATCTCCATCTGCCCATCACCATCCAGATCACCGAATCGGCAATTGCTTGCAGCGCCATAGCCATCCACAGAAAACTTCCGCCACAACCGCGGCTTGGGATTGTCCGCCTGCAGCCTGGCAAGCGTTGCATTCCTCTGGACGATGCGCTTCGATATTTCCTGCTTCACCTGCGGTGAGGCTTCGACCAGTACATCGCGAAAGCGGGCCGGTACGTTAGCGCTCAGGCCGATTTTGCCTGCCGGATACTCCGCGTTCGATACCTCCAGAACCTTGTTTCCGTTGATATATGCCCGGATATTCGCGCCCTGATTCTCCACTTTCATCAGGTAGTATTCGTGCGTGTTATAGCTGAAAGGCGCTGTCGCCACGGTTTCCCAATTCGGCAGGTGCAACTTCTCCGTGATCAGGTGCTGCACGTTGATCTGCACCCTATCGCCTCCGGTGAGACCCAGGACGTAATATTGCAGATTGTTCTGATACCGAAAAGCGATGCCTGCGATGCCGTCAAACACCAGCGGCCTTACCAGAGCCTGGTAGGTGTAGTCGGCCCACTCATTCTCACCTGCAATAAGAACCGCGCTAACCCCGTGCGGCGGATGCCACCACTGCTGCATCATGTACGGGCTGCCTGTCGCCATTTCCATCGAAACCAGCCATGCATCCTGATCGGCGACTGCGTTGCTCCACGGCCCAAACTTATGAGTACGTGCGTCGATCCATTGGTTCTCCTGGATCGCCGTGTTCTGGACACCCATCGGGTAAGTCAGCCAGCCCGAAGACAGCTTTGAAAAATCGTCTCGCAGCAACACGGTGCTGCTGACGGATGAACTCCGCGAATTAGCATCGAGAGGAAACGCTGGGATCCTCATCCCCATTGCCGGCATTGCCGCCAGAGTACTCTGCATCATCTCTCTTCTTGTCATCTTCATCTGCGTTGATTTCCCTTTTGGAAGGCTTTCGGTTCGATGGATTGATTTTTGCCAGCTAGAGCAAAAGCCGGGTAAGTGTAATGGGGAGCCGCCCCCCGACAGGCTCCTTCCCCCAGGAAAAAGCCTACATGACCATATTCAGACACCTTACGGTAATCCGACTTCTGCTTTAAAAATCCAAACGGCCGCCAAACTGGAAGGCGCGTGGTATGTAATTAACGTTCGCGGACCGTATGGTACCGAATACCGCTCCGTCTGAAACCGTCACATCCGGAGTGGCATAGTTAGGGTGATTGAATATATTGATTGCATCGAGACGCAAGGAAAGCGTCGCACGCTCACGGATCCGGAACGGTTTCTGCAGGTTGGCGTCATAACTGAACCATCTTGGTCCGATCACAGTGCCGATACCGGCTGTGCCAAATTGCTGCGTCGGATTGGGCGCACTTGGATTAATCAAAGCCGGTATCGTATAGCAGGCGGTGTTGAACCACTCACCTAAACTCTTATTGCTCAAGCCGCCTCCGCATACGCGATTGGCGCGATTCGTGGTGGCATCTGTAGGACTAAATCCAGTACCCGCAAGTACAGTAAGCTGCTGTCCTGATTGCCACGTTCCAACACCGGAGATCTTCCATCCGCCTGCCAAGCTGTCTGCGATCGCGTTCATATTCGCTCCGAAGTGTCTTCCACGGCCAAACGGGAGCTCATAGACGTGATTGAAATGAAATACCTGGTAAGGCTGCTGGGATACGGGACCATAGTCGTACCGCCATGCCGGACTTACCACGGGATTCGTAGCTATATATTGATACGATAAAAGCTTCGCAAACGAGTAATTCGCATCGAGCAATACGCCATTGCTGAAGTGCCGGCTGGCTTCGATATTGGCGCCACTATAATTGGAGGTGCCCGATCCCGTGTTTTCGCCAAATGTTGTACCGAATTGTTGCCATTGGCGAGCACCCGCAGCGCCGGCGGCCAAGGAAGTGCAGAGCGTTGGTGCAGGTGGGCAAGCATTTACCAGCACCTGGCGGTCGATGTGGAAGCCCAAATTCCCAACATAGCTGGCGGTCACGGCATACAGGCCAAACTGTCTCTCCAGTGTCAGATTATATTCGTAGGCTGTCTGCACCGGATAGCGCGGATTGAATCCGGCAAAACCGGCGAGAACACTTGCCGCGGCAGCCGGACTTCCGTTTGCAGTGGGATTTTGAAAGGTATACTGCGAGTTCACATTCACACCGCTGGGTATGAGTAAAGCTCGCGTAAGCTTTGCCTGATAGGTGAAAGGCGGGTTATTGATTTCGTTGCTGAACGCGCTGTAATTGAAGTCATTGTCGTAAATGCCGAAACCGCCGCGAATCACGAAGTCCGGAAGAAAGCGATAGGCAAAACCGAGGCGCGGTGCGAAAGCCAGGTTATTGGAATAGGTGAAGCCTTTGGATACGCCTGCCTGGCCGGTAGTAATGAAAAGACTGGAATACGGCTGAAATGCTCCCTGGATCAGGCTCTGACTTCCATTCGGAATGACAATTTGACCCGTCGCGAAATCGGAATTCGACCCGCGGTTGTCTGTGGGATAAAAGAATCCGAGATTGTCATAGCGTAAACCCAGATTCAGGGTAAGGTTTGGAGTCGCTTTCCAGTCATCCTGTACCCAGATCGACCAAGTGGTCTTCGCCAGGAACCCGCCCGCCGGCCCGACGGTGACGTTTGTCGTTGACGGCAATCCGAGAAGTAAGTCGGCGAAGGCGTCGCCCGTCGCCGATGTAGCCGAACTTGTATATTTGGTTGCCGACGTATTGTAGTTGGAGGCTGTAGTGTACTGGCCCCACGGCGGAGCCGCTAATTGTTCCGTCTTCTGGCCATGCAGAAAAAACAATCCAGCGGCCAGGGTATGATTGCCGATTTCCTTCTGGAACGAAGGGCTGAACTGATAATCATTATCCTTGCTGAAATTAAGAAAATCGCGATCGACCAGATCGCTGATCCCAGCGCCATCGGAACCATTCGTGACCGCCGGTGGACCGGCGAACGGTGCCGCCGGAGTCAGATTTTCTATTGGAACCGAGAATACAGTATTTCCATAGGTCGGCGTATTCTGGAACGGCTCGCTGCGCCGGGAAAACGTCAGTCTGAATAGAGTTGTGGGGTTCAGGATGTGAGTCCATGATCCCGTATATACCTGCGTGTAATAGTTCTTAACCTCAAATCCGTAATTGCCCGGCACCGTGCCTTTGAACACCGAAGCCTGATCGATATGTCCAAGTGTAGTGCGGCCGAAGATGAGATTTTTAGGACTAGGATCCCAGTCCAGGCGTCCGTCGTACTTCTGAGACTTGTCGTATTCAGGCTTGGAACTCACGGCATTGAAAGCCGTCAAGGAAGCAGGCGCTGGAGCTGTTGGAATCAACTGTAAAAGCGCTGATGACACCGGACTGATCCGGTTAGAAGGGATAATGTTGTTGGGAAACGGCCGACCTGTCAGCGGATCATAAATATATTCAGGTGTCTTTATCTGCGCCGGATTGCTCAATTCGCTTAGATTGCCGGACGCCTCCGCAGCAGTCGGCCAGCGCACATTCGTATTGTTAACCTCATCGAAGCTGAATGCTTCAGCCGCCGCAGCGAAGAACACCTTATCTTTTTTGATGGGACCGGTTAAACTGCCCCCATACTGCTGCCGCACATAGGACTGAGGCTGCTTAATGCTCCATACATGGGCGGATAGGCCGCCTGATTGATAGAAATCGTACGCACTACCGTGGAAGTCGTTGGTGCCGGATTTCGTGGCGATGATGGTCGCAACCGGCGACATATATTCGGCTGATGCGCCATTGGTAACGAGTTTGAACTGGCTGATGGTATCGAGGTTGGGGACGGGCAGATCAGCCCGGCGCTGGATGCCATCGATCGCCGGATATCCAGTCGTTTGAAACGAATTCAGTTGCGTGCCATCGGAGAGCACTACCATGGCGCTCCGGCTCGACCCGCCTGGGTTGAAGGTCCCGCCGACCGTATCCGTATCGCTGGCGACCTTCACTCCAGTTCCATACGGGACACCTGGGGTTTGCCCAACTAGAGTCTGTACCTCGCGGACGATGATAGGTAAGTTCTGTAATTGCTCCGAAAACCGGTAGTTGCCTAACTCCTGGTTCTCGGTATCGATCATAGGAGGAGTACCGGTCACCATCACCTGTTCGTTCACGTTGCCTATCGACATTGAAAGATTCAGGGTTAACGCGGAGTTAATGTCGATCACAATGTTCGGCTGTCTGAGCGTCTTGAAGCCCGATTTTGAAACCTCAAGCGTATACTGCCCAAGCGGAAGCTCTGACAACGCGTATGTCCCGTTGGCGGTGGTCGTCACCGTGCGCAAAGCGCCTGTTCCCTGATTGGTGGCGGCTATCTGTGCTCCTTCAATGGAGGCGCCTTGGGAATCCGTAATCACGCCACTGATCCCGCCCGTCTGTTGAGCCCACACCACATTAGCGGCGAGCAGAGCCAGAGACAATAATCCGAGACGTATGCAACGAGTTAGCATAATCGACCTCCAGCCCCGTCCCAGTGAAAAAATCTAGCTGCTTCCACACCCTTTATTTAGTAGCGCATTCCGCCCTTTCGGCGGGAACCGGTCACTCCAACTTCTCCCGGATTATATTTTGGGACGGACATTGAGATGGGAATTTATCCGTTAGGTCTGACCACTTTGAAAGCAGCAACATTTTCATCAAGCCGATACGGGACTGTCAAGCGCCAAAATCGCGGCTCCCCCGTCGATAGCATCGTCAAATCTCAGCGCATGAGTTTCCGTCCGGTATTTTGTTGTTAGGTCTCTGGTGCAAACCGCTACAAATTTCGCGGCGCTCCATGTCTCGCCGACACAACGGTCGGCCACACACATCGAAATTCGTTCGATTTGACATACCGGCGGGATGCAGTTAACGTTTTTACTAGAGATGAACGTCCGCATCCATCATCGTCATGACCATCATCACGTGACGAGCGTGTCGGCGGACGCTTCCAGCCAAGAGTAGGACTGGGAACAGGATTGGGAGAGCCCGCCGGCGCGATGCGCAAGCGGGCTTTTCTGCGTTTGGAATCACATCATATCAACCAATGATCTCAAGCAATAGATGAGGATGGAAATGACGCAAGACGTACTGATCGATTTCGCAAAATTCGATGGGCTGGCGCCCGCGATTGTGCAGGACGCTGCCAGCGGACAGGTTCTGATGCTGGGCTTCCTGAATGAAACCAGTTATCGAAAAACTCTGGAGACGGGCTTTGTCACCTTCTGGAGCCGGACCCGGCAAAAGCTGTGGATGAAGGGGGAGACCAGCGGAAACCGGCTGCGCGTGATCGATGCGGCCACGGATTGCGACCAGGACACGCTATTGTTTCGCGTGCAGGTAGAAGGCGACGGGCTGGTATGCCACGAACAAACGGTAAGTTGTTTTACCCGGCCCATTGCCCTTGAAGCTACGGCGCCGGCGGGGGTGCGCTGATGGCCGGCAAGCTGAAATTAGGCATTCCCAAAGGCAGCCTGCAGGATGCGACGATTGCCCTGTTCGAGCGCGCCGGCTGGCGCATCTACGCCAACGGGCGCTCCTACTTCCCCACCGTGGACGACAACGAACTCGAGTGCATGCTGATCCGCGCGCAGGAGATGGCTCGCTATGTAGATAAGGGCGTGCTCGACGCCGGATTGACCGGCATCGACTGGGTGGTCGAGAGCGGCCGCGATGTTGCCAGCGTAACCAGTCTGACCTACTCCAAACAGACGCGAACCAAGGTGCGTTGGGTGCTTGCCGTTCCTGAAGACTCGAATTACCAAAGGGCTGAAGACCTCGACGGTAAGGTGATCGCGACGGAACTGGTGGAAGTGACCAAGCGCTACTTCGCGGAAAAGAAAGTTTCAGTAAAAGTAGAGTTCAGTTGGGGCGCTACGGAGGTCAAGCCTCCGACGCTGGCGGACGCCATCGTAGAAGTAACGGAAACGGGCAGTTCTCTAAGGGCGAACCGGCTGCGGATTATCGATACGGTCATGGAAAGCGAGACGCATTTGATCGCCAACCGCAACGCGTATAGCGATCCCTGGAAGCGGCAGAAAATCGACAAACTCGCATTGATGCTCAACGGCGCCATTGCCGCGCAAGGCCGGGTGGGCCTGATGCTGAACGTGACCAAGCAGAACCTGCAACAAGTGCTCGCCGTGCTGCCCGCATTGAATTCACCAACGGTCTCGGCGCTGAGCGATACGGGATGGGCGGCGGTGAATACCATCCTTGAAGAAAACGTAGTACGGGATGTAATTCCCAAGCTTAAGAATTCGGGCGCCACCGGAATTGTGGAATATCCGCTGAACAAAATTGTTTTATAGGAGTTTCCGGTGAAACTGGTCAGAACCAAAGGCCATGGCGCGCGGCAACTGCTTGACCAACTGGAATACAGGGGTTTGAGCAACGCCGCGCGCGCCATACCGGTCGCGGAGCGCATCGTGCGCGAAGTACGAAAAGGCGGCGACGCGGGGCTGCGCAGATATTCGGCCCGGCTGGACGGATTGGCTCGCCAGCAGGCTTTCCGGGTTGGCCGCGACGAGATGGAGCAGGCTTGGGAATCAACACCGCGGCCGCTCCAATCGGCAATGCAGATTGCCGCAAAGAATATCCGGGCTTTTGCTCAGCGCCAGATGCCGAAAGAGTGGAGTACGAGTACGCGCGGCCTCACCACGGGGCAGACTTATACGACCGCTCAATGCAGTAGGCTGTTATGTTCCGAGTGGGCGCTATCCTCTACCCTCAACCATGCTGATGACGGTGATTCCGGCACAGGTGGCGGGTGTAAAACGGATCGCGGCGGTATCGGCCAAGCCGGCGAAGGAAATACTGGCAGCAGCGGCCCTCTTAGAAATTGAGGAGTTTTATCGCATTGGGGGGGCACAGGCAATAGCGGCGCTCGCCTACGGGACCCAGAGCGTGCCGCGCGTGGACAAAATCGCCGGCCCTGGCAACTCCTATGTGACAGCGGCAAAGAAACTCGTCTCCTTCGATTGCGCCATAGATATGCTCGCCGGCCCGACGGAGATTGCCGTCACCAGTGAAACGGGCGATCCTGCCGCCATCGCTTCCGACCTGATAGCGCAAGCCGAGCACGACCCGGAGGCACTGGCGATATTTGTAACAACGAAAGAGAACCTTGCGCGGCAAGTGGCGGCCGAGGTGAAGCGTAGAGTAAAAGCGAATCCCGTCGCGCGCGCGTCCATCGCGAAGAACGGCATAATTTTCCTCGCCCGTTCGATCGATGAAGCCCGCGAGATTACTAACCGTCTAGCGCCGGAACATCTGACTGTAGACGCGGAAGAAGATCTCGGATGGGTGCGGAATGCCGGCTCGGTCTTTATCGGCCGCTCTTCTCCGCAGCCCATGGGCGACTATGTCTCCGGCCCTAATCACACTCTGCCTACCGGCGGCATGGCGCGGGCGCGGGGCGGATTGAGCGTGATGGATTTCCTCAAGATCATTACCGTGCAGCAATACACGACGGCAGGGCTCGAACGCCTGGGACCCGCGGCAATCGCGCTCGCCGAAGCTGAGGGATTGCACGGCCATGCCGAGGCGGTGCGAGCGAGGGGGATCGATGGCTGACGTTTTGTTGCGCAAAGCACCCGAACCGCGAGACCTGATCAAGAGGATGCGGGAATACCACCCTCCGCTCGGTTCGCGGGAAGGGCTTAGGCTCGATTTCAATGAAAACACCTTCGAGTGCTCGCCTCGCGTGCTCGAAACCCTGGGGAAGATCGCAGCATCGGATCTCACCAAGTATCCCGAACGCGAACCGGTGGAGCGCAAAGTCGCTGCCTTCCTGGGCCTTGAAGCCGGCCAGGTGCTCTTGACCAACGGCGTGGATGAGGCCATTCACGTTCTATGTCAGACCTTCCTCGACCGCGGCGATGAGTTACTCCTCCCCACTCCGACTTATGCCATGTATGAGGTATACGCGTCGGCGACGGAAGGCACCATCAAGACCGTGGCTCCAGACGGCGATTTTCGTTTCCCGCTGGAACGCCTGCTGGAAGCGATCACGCCGCAAACCAGGATCATCGCGATCGCCAATCCCAACAGTCCCACTGGAGCGACGGCACAGCGGCGGCAAATCTTAAAGCTCCTGGAGAGCGCGCCGCATGCGATCGTATTCGTCGATGAAGCCTATTTTCACTTCTTCGGCGAAACCGTGATCGATCTGATCGGCAAGATCCCCAACCTGATCGTGGCGCGGACATTTTCCAAAGCCTATGGTCTGGCCGGTTTGCGATTGGGGATGTTGGCCGCCCAGGAGGAGACCCAGCACTGGCTGCGCACTGTTGTCTCACCTTATAGTGTGAACGCGCTCGCCCTCGCCTGCCTGCCTGCCGCGCTCGAAGATACCGCCTATCTCGAGTGGTATGCAGGCGAGGTCAGGGTCGCTCGCGCCGAGCTTTCCGCCGCATTCGAGCGGCTGGGTGTGCCGCAATGGCCCAGCGCGGCAAATTTCATCCTGGTCAAAATTGGCGGTAAACATGCCGAGTTCGTAGGCGCCATGCGGCGCCATGGCGTGCTTACTCGGGATCGTTCCCAGGATCCGGGTTGTCAGGGTTGCGTGCGGGTGACGGCCGGCACGCGCGCGCAAGTGAGGCAGGCCGTGAGCGCGATCGAACAATCACTGGAAGAAATCGATTGGAAGAAGGAGCAATGAAAAAACAGAAAGACCGTCAGGCCAAAGCACCGGCTGCGAGGCAAAGCGGCGACGGCCAACAGGGTGCGGCGGCGACGCGCCACGCAGCAATCGAACGCAATACCACCGAAACCAAAATCACCCTCAAACTGACGATCGAGGGCAGCGGCCGTTATCAGGTCAGGACGGGGATTCGCTTCTTCGATCACATGCTGGAGCTGTTTACCCGGCATGGAGCCTTCGATCTTGAATTGCAATGCGACGGCGATCTGGAAGTAGACCAGCATCATACGGTTGAAGATGTCGGCATCGCCCTGGGCGAGGCCTTCGACAAATCTCTCGGCGATAAGAAAGGAATCCTTCGCGCGGGATATTTTCTGATGCCGATGGACGAAACCCTGGGCGTAGCGGCAATCGATCTGAGCGGAAGAGTTGCATGCGTGGTGAAGACTAAGGTGAAGACTCGCCTGGTAGGAGATCTGCAGAGCGAGCTTGTGGAGGATTTTTTCGAGGGCTTCGCCCGCGGCGCGCGCGCCAATGTACACCTCAAAACAATCTATGGCCGTTCCAACCATCACAAGGTCGAGGCATTGTTCAAGGCCTTTGCGCGGGCGCTGCGGGTGGCCTGTTCCAAGGACAAGCAGTTGGGGGCGATGTTGCCCAGCACCAAAGGTCTGCTGTGAGGCTTTCATGATCGCCGTGATCGACTATAAAGCGGGAAACCTGACCTCGGTGATGAAGGCTATCAACGCTCTCGGCCATAATGCGGAAATCACCGCCGATCCCGCCGTCGTGCGCCGCGCTGACAAAGTTATCCTGCCCGGAGTAGGCCATTTTCAAGCAACCAAGCTGCTCGAAGATTGCGGCTTGACCGCGGCGGTGGCGGAGATCATCGAGCGGGGGACTCCATTTCTGGGAATATGCGTGGGCCTGCAATGGCTCTTTGCCGGAAGCACTGAAGCCTGCACAGTGAATGGCCTGGGTATTTTTTCAGGAATATGCGAGCGGTTCCCCTTAACCGTGAAGACGCCGCATGTGGGCTGGAACAGTATCGAGACTGCCGAAGATTCGCGCTTGATGCGGGGTATCGCCAACGGGGCTTTTGTCTACTACACCCACTCTTTCCGGCCGCCTGTGATTAAAGAAACAGTTGCAGTGACTGAATATGGAGGAGCTTTCTCCGCAGCGGTGGAGCGCGGCAACGTAATGGGAGTGCAGTTTCATCCGGAGAAATCCGGCGCGGCCGGCATGCAAATGCTCAGAAACTTTTTGGAGCTCCCATGCTGACCAAGAGAATTATTGCCTGCCTGGACGTAAGAGATGGGCGTGTTGTTAAAGGCGTCCAGTTTCTCGATCTCGTCGACGCGGGCGACCCCGCTTCCCTGGCCAAGCGGCACGCTTCAGGGGGAGCGGATGAGATTGTCCTGCTTGACATCACGGCCACCCACGAAGGGCGCGGCACGCTACTCGATACTGTCGCGCGAACCGCGAAGGAGTTGTTCATTCCGTTTACCGTTGGCGGAGGTATCCGCTCCGCGGAAGATGCTGCCGCCGTCTTCGACGCCGGCGCGGATAAAGTGAGCATCAACTCGGCGGCTATCAGCAGCCCGGCGCTCATTGATGCCATTGGCCGAAGCTTTGGCGCGCAGGCAGTCATCGTGGCGATCGATGCCCGGCGTACCGCAAATGGCGGCGATCCCGTGGAGGATGCCGAAGTGTATGTCAACGGCGGACGCACTCCGGCCGGGCGCCGGGTGCTCGAGTGGGCGGCCGAAGCTGAAGATCGTGGGGCCGGCGAGATTCTTTTAACGTCCATGGATGCCGATGGGACGCGGGCGGGATTCGACTGCGAGCTTACGGCTCGCGTGAGTGAAGCAGTAGGCATTCCGGTGATCGCTTCCGGTGGCGCAGGAACGGTGGCCCACTTTGCCCAGGTCTTCAAAAATGGCAAGGCGCATGCGGCCCTCGCCGCCAGCATCTTTCATTTCGGCGTTTCCGATGCGCGGGCGCTGAAAGAGGAACTGGAGCGCGAAGGCGTTCCCGTGAGGCTGCCTTGTTAATACCTTCCATCGATCTGATGGGCGGCCGGATTGTGCAACTGGTGCACGGCGAAACCCTGAAACTGGCCTTCGATGACTTCGAGTACTGGATTGACCGCTTCGCCAAGTACCCCTTGGTGCAGTTGATCGATCTGGATGCCGCGATGCGCCAGGGTGATAACGGTCCCCTGATCAAAGCCATTGCCCGGAGGCTTCCCTGCCAGGTCGGCGGCGGCATCGGCACGGTCGAAAAGGCCATGGCGGCCCTCGATGCAGGAGCGGCCAGAGTAATCGTCGGCTCGGCGCTTTTTGGCGGATCGGGTTCCGGCATCGACTTAATCAACGTCGAGTTTGCCGGAACGCTGGCCGCCGCGGCCGGGTGCGAACGGCTGGTCTTCAGCGTAGACACCAAACAAGGACGCGTGGCGGTGAAGGGCTGGAAGAGCCAGGTGGAACTCACTCCGGACGATGCTATCCGCCGGCTGGAGGCATATTGCAGCGCCTTCCTGTATACCCATATCGATCGGGAAGGAACCATGCAGGGATTCCCTCTGGAGATTGCGGAACGGCTTCGCCGAGTCACTCAGCGCCAGTTGATCGTGGCTGGAGGCATTCGCGCGCAAGCCGAAATCGATGCCCTGGATGCTATCGGCGTAGATGCCGTGGCCGGAATGGCGGTTTACTCGGGAATTCTCGCAACCTAAAGCATTTTTAGAGACGCCCCAAATCCCTCGCTGTCATCCCCGTGAGTTACTGGTGCTATTCATCTGGAAGGGCGTCTCGGCGGCGAGACTCCAAGCAAAAGAAAAATTACCGCGGTGATCGCATTGACGACGATAGCCGTGTAATTATCCGTCCGCACGAATTCCACGACAGCAAGTATTAGAAAGACGGCACCCAGAGCAAAGAAAACATATCTATACCTCATGGGTGTACCGTAGCATTGCTCCCTAGCGGCGGCAACATGCGGCCGCGGTAGGCCCCTCTATAGGAAGCAGAGTGTTCTTGAGCGAGGGCAAGCGACATGGCTGTTCACGCAATGCGGTTGGCCAAGCGGCTGGACGAAATAGGCTTCTCGGAAATTGTCAACATACGAAACCGGGTCATGGAATTGCGCGCTGCAGGCCAGAAGATACATGCTTTCCACGGCGGCGAGCCTTTCTTCGACAGCCCCGAGCGAATTAAATACGCTCTGCTGCGAGCCACCGTCGAGAATCACACGCGCTATGCCCCATCCTCCGGCCTGGCTTCTCTGCGCAACGCGTTAGCCGAGAAACTGAATACCATAAACCACCTGAACGTCTCAGCGGAAAACGTAATTGTGACCGCGGGCGGGGCACACGCGCTCTATGCGGCTTTTCACGCCGTGCTCGATCCAGGTGACGACGTCCTCCTCTTCTCCCCTTACTGGACTCCAATTCGGGAGATGATCACGGTTGCCCAGGCGCGTGCCCTTTTGGTGCCCACGAGGACGGCCCGTAATGCCGGGCTGAAAGAGACGCTGCAAGCATTTTCGACTCCTCACACCCGGGCGATTTACTACAACACGCCTCAGAATCCTTCAGGAACCGTCTTTTCCCGGACTGAAGCCGAACAAGTCGCGGAGTTCGCCAAAGAACGTGACTTGATCGTGATTGCCGACGAATCTTACGAGGACCTGGTCTACGATTCCCCTCATTTCTCGATTGCGTCATTGCCTGGGATGGCGCCGCGCACAATTACGGTCTATACCTTTTCGAAGACGTACGCCATGACCGGATGGCGGCTGGGATACGCCGTGGCCGCGGAACCGTTTATGACCGGGCTGCGCAAACTTGTGCTCTACTCCGCAAATGGAGTATCGACCATGACCCAATGGGCCGCTCTCGAGGCGCTGAAGATTCCCCGCTCGGAGATAGACGCCAGACGCGAAGAATACCGGCAGCGCCGCGATCTGCTGGTGAAAGGATTGAATGAAGCAGGACTCGACTGTGAGCTGCCGCAGGGAGCCTTCTATGCCTTCCCGTGGGTAAAGAAGATAGGAAAGGACAGCCGCGAGGTAGCCAGAAAACTGCTGGAGAAAGCTCATATTGCAACCGTCCCCGGCGTGGTTTTTGGCGGCCAGGGAGAAGGGCACGTTCGGTTTAGCTACTCCGTGGCTATCGAGACCATTGAAGAGGGCCTGCACGCTCTGAAAACATTCCTCACCCCCTGAAAGTTGTAGCTTCAGCGGCAGCCTGCCTACACAAGTTAGGGAATGGTACGTATTCCCCAAATGGGGAATCATGATGCGGTATGCGTGTCTCCAGACGACATAGTTCTTGGATATCGGGGCTTCCGGTGACACTCGCACTGACGGTCTTCTGCTTTGCCGGCGCGGGAGCTTACGCGCAGCAGAGCGGCATGCAACTCCCTGATGACCCTGGAATCCGATTAGCCCAGGCGCCGCTGGTCAATGTAGCGAATGCGGCAGCGGATCCCAGTCCGGCGCCCGCTGCCTCGATGAAGCCGATCGACAGCGAGGGAGTGCCCGACCAGGGAAGACAGACCAAGCGGATCCTTTATATCGTCCCTAACTTCCGCGCGGTAAGCGTGGATTCACAGCCTCCGCCGCAGCCCGTCAAAGAAAAATTTATGACGGCGACGGAAGACAGCGTGGACTATTCGTCTTTCATCTTCGTCGGCCTCCAGTCCGGGTTAGGAATGATCAATAAGTCCTATCCGGAGTTCAAGCAGGGGGCTGCGGGATATAGCCGCTATTACTGGCATACTCTGGCGGATACAGTCGACGAGAATCTCTGGGTGGAGTTCCTGCTGCCGGCCGCTTTTCACCAGGACACGAGATACTACACCCTAGGGAGAGGCGGAGTCGCTAAGCGGTTCGCGTATGCTTTCACCCGGGTGGTAATCACACGCACCGATGAGGGGCATGAGGCGTTCAATGCTTCGGAGGTGTTTGGCTCGGGCGCCGCGGCGGCTATCTCGAGTTTCTACTATCCAGGGCAAGAACGCACTGAGGTAAAAGCCTATCAGCGGTGGGTTACAAGCGTGCTGATTGACGGCGGCACCTTTGTGTTCAAAGAGTTCTGGCCCGACATCAACAACACCTTCTTCCACCAGAGAGATTGAAGCCCTTTCAGCGCTGGCTCGCTTGCCCGGCCTGCACCTTCTTATTCCATTCCTGAGACTTGCCTCGCGCGATACTCAGCGTTTTCCAGGTGTCGTGGCGAAAATGTTTGGCCAGCAACACAATCTGGCCGCAGTGGTATGAACAGTGGGCTACCTGCCGGTTGATTGCCTGCAGAACAGAATGCTTCTCACCGCGAATGGTGATTACGTCTCCGAGATTCTCGTCCGTAAGAGGACGGAGGGCCGAGAACAGACACTGCCAGCCTTTCTCCCAGCACTCCATCAGCGCAGCACGCGTGGATGGCGGATCTATGAACTCGCCATCACGATTACGGTTTGGTTTCTCGCCGTCGGTAGTTAAAAAGTCTGTCCACCGGGAATGCATGTTCCCCGCCATATGTTTTACCAGGATGGCAATCGAATTCGACTCCTCATCCAGCGAAACATAAAGCTGGTCGTCGTCAACCTGAGCCATTGCATCTTCGGCGAGCTTCTTCGAAAGCCTGAAAACGGAAACTGAATCTTCCAGATAAGAAGTCGTGAACTGAAGCGCCATTCTCTCCCCCAGTATGGCAAGTTATAGCTTATAGCTAAGACAACTCTGTGTTGAACCTGGCGGAGCTGTCCTTTTGGTATAAGCTTTTCGCGGGTGCCCCGGCATCCGGCAAAAACATACCGACACAAGCGAGACGTGCCTCGCAAATTCTAACGCTCAGCGGGCAATTGCAACTCAGCATAACTCTGTCCAGCCGCCAAGCAGAGCGCCTCGACAACCAACTCATGATCCGCTCGTTGGGGAAGCCCGGAGACGGTCACGGAGCCAACTACGCCCGCGCCTGCGACACTGATGGGAAAGCTCCCGCCATGCGCGGCGTATTCGTTGAAAGGCAACGCATATCTCGTGGCTAAGTCCGTGGTCTTCTCCTGCTGCTCCAATCCGATCGCGTAGGAGCTGCGTAAAAAATGCGCCACGACATTACTCTTCCGCCGCACCCAATCGGCATTGTTGGGAGTAGCCCCGGCAAGAGCGCTGTAGAAAAGAACCTGCCCAAAGCGGCGCACGTCGATGACCAGTGCATGTTTCCGCGTTACTGCGAGCTCGCGCAAGCTTACTCCGAGGCGCCATGCTTCATCCGTGCCAAAGCGGGGAAACGTGAGCTTTTCTTCCTGAAGGGCAATCTTTGCAAGATCGTCTCTTACCGCCATACGGCACGCTCCTTCTTGAATGATAGCGATGGCAGCTCACTGGCCGTTTGCCGGAAGCGGGCCGCTTGCCGGAAGCGCCCACGCGAACAGCACGCCGCCGCTGCTGGTAAGCACATATTGACGGCCGTCGAGCAGGTAAGTCGTCGGAGAGCTCTGCATGGGCGTTCCTGTTCCCGCATGCCAAAGAGTTTCTCCGTCGCTCGTCCGTAGCGCGAGGACGTTGCCGTGGCCATCACCGGTGAATGCGAGCCCTGAAGCTGTGGTCAGGATGCCGGCCCCTGCGCTGGGGCCGAGTTCATGCTTCCAGCGGATCTTGCCGGTTTGGTAATCGATGGCTTCGATTCTGCTCTTGCTCCACAGGCTGTAGTCACCGCCCGCCCAACCATAAGCGCCGTCGGCCGGCTTGGCGAAATAAAGGCTATAGGCGGGGCGTGCATTGACCAGAAACAATCCGGTCGTTGCATCATAGCTGGGAGCGCGATAGTTAGTAAGTCCGCCCTCATCCGGCGCGATCAGGCGGCCGTCCGGCGCGGGCTCCTTCTTGGGATTGGGTATCGGACTGCCGTCCTTGGCTACCCCTAGCGACCAATTCACAGGCCCGAAGGTCGTGGTCAGAAGATTCTTTCCATTGCTACGATCCAGAACGAAAAAGTATCCGTTGCGAGAGGCCTGCATGAGCATCTTCCGCGGGCGTCCATGGAATTCGCCGTCTACCAGCACCGGTGTTTCCACCGCATCCCAATCGTGAGTATCGTGCGGCGAAGCCTGAAAGGCCCAGACCAGTTTGCCGGTATCGGGATTCAGCGCCACGATGCTGCAGGTATAGAGGTCGGGCCCGGGCCGCACTGAGCCATTCAAAACGGGCGTGGGATTGCCGGTACCCCAATACAGAAGATGGAGATCCGGATCATACGTTCCGGGCATCCATGTCGTGCCGCCGGTGGTGGCGTTCGGGGTTCCGGGAGGAGGATCGACGTTCCACTGCCACTGCAACGCTCCTGTTTCCGGATCGATGGATTTTACAAAGGTAGGCAGGTTGTCCAGATCGCCGCCCACTCCGGCGATCACATGATTGCCTACCACCAGCGGAGCCTCGGTAGTCCAATATCCTTTGCTGGAATCGGCAACAGGGATAATCCAACGCACGGAGCCGTCCTTCGCGTTGAGCGAGACCATATGTGCATCCGGACCCATGAAGAAAATCCAATCCTTGTACATCGCCACGCCGCGCTGCCCGATGTGATCGCCTGAGTTGGGCGGGTATTTGTAATGCCATAGTTGATGGCCGGAGCGCGCGTCGACAGCCCACACGTTGTCCGGCACGGTAAAGTACAAGATGCCATCGACCAGCAGCGGCGAGGATTTGATGTTGGCCGGCTGATCTGTCTGAAAGGCCCAGGCAAGGCTTAGATTCCCGACGTTTCCCGGGGTGATTTGTGTCAATGCGCTGTGGCGTCTGCCGGAATAATCTCCGTTGTAGGAGGGCCAACTGTCCGCCGGAGGATGGAGAAGCATCGCGGCATCCACATTCTGAGCCGCCAGCGATTGCGGAAACGTAACCAGGATTATCCCGCCGATTACTACACACGCGGAGAAATGGAATGCTCTTTTAAGAAGTCTCATATCGATTTTGGGAGTGCCCATGCGAATAGTACGCCGCCGCTGCTTGTCAGCAGATATTGACGCCCGTCGAGTTCATAGGTGATAGGGGAACTCTGGATACGCGATCCCGATCCCACATGCCAAAGCGTTTTTCCGTTACTCGTATCCAGGGCGAGAAAGTTCCCGAGCGCGTCTCCGGTGAAGGCGAGTCCTGAATCCGTGGTCAAAACGCCCGCGCCCGAGCCTCCAGGACCAATTTGATGACTCCAGCGAATCTTGCCGGTTTGATAGTCAATGGCCTCGATTACGCCTTTGCCCCACAGGCTGTAATCGGCCCCTGCCCAACCGTAGACCCCATCCGCCGGCTTGGCGAAATAGAGGCTGTAGCTGGGGTGGGCGGAGACGATAAATAATCCCGTCTTGGGATCAAAGCTGGGCGAGCGATAGTTAGTAAGCCCGCTCTCATCGGGCGCGATCAGCCGGCCGTCGGGCGCAGGTTCTTTCTGGGGATTCGGGATCGGACTGCCATTTTTGCCTACGCCCAGCGACCAATTCACCGGCCCGAAGGCCGCGGTCAAAAGATTCTTCCCGTCGGTACGATCCAGAACGAAAAAATATCCATTGCGCGAGGTCTGCATCAGCATCTTCCGGGGCTGTCCGTGGAAGTCTCCGTCAACCAGCACGGGGGCCTCGACCGCATCCCAGTCATGGGTATCATGTGGCGAGGGCTGAAAGGCCCACACCAATTTGCCGTCATCGGGGTTTAGGGCCACGATGGAGCACGTGTAAAGGTCATCGCCCGGGCGCGTAGATCCGTTCAACACAGGCGTGGGATTCCCCGTCCCCCAATACAAAAGGTTGAGAGCCGGATCGTAGGTTCCCGTCATCCAGGTTGTCCCGCCGGTGGGAGCGTTCGACGTGCCCGGAGGCGGAGTGGAGTTCCATTGCCATTGCGTCGCGCCGGTCTCCGGATCGATTGACCGGAGGTAGCCAGTGAGATTGTCGAAATCGCCGGAAACACCGATGAGCACGTGGTCGCCCACGATGAGTGGCGCCATGCTTGTCCAGTACCCCTTCGTATAATCGGCGACCACGACATTCCAACGCACCGTGCCGTCTTTGGCATTGAGCGAGACCAAGTGCGCATCGGGAGTCAAAAAGAAAAGCCAATCTTTGTACATACCCACGCCACGATGGCCGATATGAAGTCCTTTATTCGGCGGATATGTATACCGCCAGATTTGATGGCCGGACCGCGCGTCCACGGCCCAGATATTATCCGGAACAGTGAAGTACAGGATGCCATCCACCAACAGCGGCGAGGATTTGATCTGTGCGGGTTGATCTGTCTGAAAAGCCCAGGCCAGGTTAAGGTCTTTTACGTTCACCGGCGTGATCTGCGTCAAGCTGCTGTGACGCTTTCCGGAATAGTCGCCGTGGTAGGTCGGCCAACTGTCCGCCGGCGGATGAAGAAGGGCTGCCGTATCCACTTGCTGGGCCAAAGGCAACTGAGGGAAGGCTAATGGCCATCACGGCGCCGACGGCAAAAGGAAATACGCCCGCAAAGAACTTCATCTCTATTTCGGCCCTCTATCCAGCCTGTCGCTCGACATAAATTTGTCATCTCGACCGGAGCGCAGCGCATTAGAGAGATCCGCGGTTCCAGCGATATTGCAAGGCGCCATAAACGCTCATCTTCGTGGCGCAGACCACTAGCGCAGCGTTTGAATATATGCCATTAGGTTATGGATATCGTCATCGGTGTATTTAGGAAACTGCTCAACATGGGCATTCACCGGCGCATCGACTGTATATTTCACATCACCGGTGCGCCAGGAACGGTAGGTTCCGGTCGAATCGATCAGTCCGACCGTGAACTCATCCAGGTAAGCGAGGGCGCCGGTTACGGTTTGACCGTTTACAGTGACAGTGACCTTGGATTTCGCATTCTTTGGATACAGCATTTGCTCTTCGAGCTTAAGCCCCTGATAACGGCTCGCGATGCCGGCGAGATCTCCTGTGGGCGAATGGCACGAAGCACAGCCACCGGCGCCATTGAAGTACTTCTTGCCCGCTTCCACATTGCCGGTTTGCAGATCGGAGACATCCACCCCCTTGCGGGCGCCTTTCTTGGACATCGCTTTGGCTTGCTGGGAATGAATGAAGGCCACCAAAGAGGCAATCTGCGGATCGGAGAAGTTGAAGCTCGGCATTCCCTGCTGGGGCCGTCCGTTGCGCACCACATTTCCGATCTTATCCCCGCCGGTATCCTCGCTAACCAATTTAGAGCGGGTGAGATCCGGCCCGGTTTCTCCGCCGCCGGCGTCCCGGCCATGACAAAAAGCGCAGTTTTGCTGAAAGAGCGACTGACCGCTTTCGACCAGCGCCGGCGGATACGACTCACCCATCCGCGTGGGCGTGGCAGCGCGCCCTGGGACCTTCTCCGCCTGTGGACTGTTGCTGGGAGCTTGTTGCGTGCTGTTGCCAGGATTTTGCGCCACGGCGAAGGCCGGCCCCACAACGAATGGAGCCAACAGCAGTAATTTCCAATAGTTATCCCAACGAAAAAAAACCATCTTGTAAATACTAGAGCATTTCTCCTGTTCCTGTATGGGGAAGCCTTGCACTTTCCGATTTACTGGCCCCCTCCGGAGGTTTCCGGCCGGGGATGAGAGGCGGTGCTGCCTTCGGTCATGCCCAGGACCCACTTGATTGCCTCGAAATACATCTTGCGGATGTCGGGATCTTCCCAGGACTCTTCCGTGTGTCCCAGAGTCGAATAGAAAACGCGCCCGTTGCCATACATCTTCGACCAGGCGACCGCAAAATCATGATCGCTTCGATGGATGCGCGGATTGTTCGCATAGTTGAGCTTGGAGGGGTCCAGGCTGAGCAGAACGTTGACCTTGCTTCGCGACCAGTCCTTCGGCTGATAAATCTCGTCATACTTCACGAACGCCTTCGGGAAGTGGCGCACCGCGGGAAAGCTCGGGTCTTCGTTGATGATCGGCGCATTGAACGTCATCCATGGGTGCTGATCGAACCAGCCGCCAATCATCTCGCCATACTCGGGCCACTTGTAATTGGTATCGAGCGCGGCGTGAATGCCCACGAAGCCCTTCCCGTCCGTCTTAATGAAGGACATCATGTCCTGCTTTTGGCTATCGTCCATGTCCAGCTCGCCGGTCGTGCTGGCAAAAACAATGGCATCGAAGTAATTCAGGTTCTTGGAATTTCTGCCCAGGTCTTTCTTGGTGATCAGTTCGGTATCCGTGCGCAGCGTGGTATCCCAAAGGCCGCTCTCGTGGCCCATGTTGTAAACGGCCGCCATCGCATCCGGAACCGAATCATGCTCGAAGCCCTTGGTTTCTCCAATCACCAGGACGTGCTTAAGATGGATCTGCTTGGCGTGAGGCGGGGGCGGCACTGTGGAGCTTGCTTCCTGCTGCTGTGCATGGCTGAGGCCAACAAGGGCCAGGAAAAACAGGGAGAGATATAGGAAGCTTCGAATAGGACGCAAGAGATTTCCTCAAAAGCAGTGTATTCCGATTTCCGCGGATGTCACATGGGAGTCACGAACCGGGGCGCGGCCAAAGCCGCGATTCAAAGAAGCCGCCTGCCGCGGAAAGGCAATACCGTATCAGCTCTCGACGACTGGTACGTTTCGAAGTTCCTCATGGCGATCGAATCCACATCTTCCGCCTGCTCATAGAGCAGCCAAGCAACATCAGATGGAAGCTGGAGCAACTTCCTGGGAAGTGATTGAAAAAAAGATGGGCGAGACGAGCTTCTCGATTTTGTACACGATCTGCTCCGCGGGACACCGCGCCGGGGTATTGACCCACTCCTTAGCAGCTCCGTAGATAGCCCAACTGACTGTGGAAGAAACCAGCTCCGCGGAAAACTCGCCGCCGGCTTGATGACGTTTCAATCCCTCGAGAATCATGCGTCGAACCACCGCAATGACGGCAGATTCCAAATGACCTTCTAGTTGCCGCTGCCCCCCACAAGAGGCTCCCGGCACGCTGGCAATGTAATCGCAAACACCCAGCGCAATAGCCCGCAGAGCACCATCGCAGCTATCGAAGCTGACGCCGCGCTTGGCCAGCAATTCCCGAAAGCGGGCGCCTACCGTGCATTCCAGCAAAGCGAACTTATCCGGATAGTGGTCGTAAAAGGTCGCTCGATGGAGAGCGGCCGCATCCGCGATATCTTGAACCGAAATCTTATCGAAGTCTTTATTTATCAATAGCTTATCCAGGGCATCCTGCAACATCTGCCGGGTTCGCCGGACGCGAGGATCGAGCGTTTCGATTTCCATTGCGGCATCGGTCATACCTACTCAAGCTTACCGGATTCGAATGGACGACATATGTCGTTTTAATGAATCGACATATGTCGTTTAGTAGTCATATGTCGTACAAGGAGAATTTCTACCATGCCGACGCTTTTGCATATCGATTCAAGCCCGCTGGGTGAAGCCTCTATCTCCCGTCAACTCTCTCAGCAATTTGTTCGCGAGTGGGCAGCGCTCCATCCGGCGAGCAGGATTCTCACCCGGGATCTGACCGCCGCGGCAATACCTCCTGTTACCGCCGAATGGGTTGGGGCGGTATACACTCCGGAAGACGCGCGTTCCCCGGGGCAAAAGCAACTACTCCAGCTCTCCGACACGTTCGTTGCCGAGCTTCAGTCAGCGGATGAGTACGTCTTCGGCGTTCCGATGCACAACTTCGGTATTCCTTCCATCCTCAAGCTTTGGATCGATCAGATCGCTCGGGCCGGCAAGACATTCGCCTTTATCGATGGCAAGCCCGCCGGTCTGCTCAAGGATAAGAGGGCCACTTTTTTGATCGCGTCGGGCGGAGTATACGACCCAGGCACCGCGATGGAATCGTTCAACTTTGTCGAACCCTATCTTCGGTCCGTCTTTGCCTTTCTCGGGGTTCTCGAGACCGCCTTCATCAACGCCGGCGGAGCCGCCGCTCTCCGTAACGGGCAGATCGATCGTCAGACCTTTCTGCAACCTCACATCGAGTCGATTCACCAACAGCTGCAACCCGCCTAGCGTCAGGGCGGCAAATCCCGATCAGGCAAAATCCCGATCAAAGGACATCAATGCTATGAAAATCGTTTCGCTGATTGCCCGGATATTGCTGGGCCTCATCTTCCTCGTCTTCGGACTGAATGGTTTTCTCAACTTCATTCCGGCGGCTCCGCCATCCGGTACCGCAGGTCAATTTCTGACCCTGCTCGTCACCTCGCACTACGCGGTCGTGATTTTCCTTCTCCAGCTTATTCCCGCGATCCTGCTACTGATGAATAGCTACACACCATTGGCTCTTACCCTGCTCGCACCCATCATCGTCAATATCTTTCTCTTCCATGCATTCATGGCTCCGGCCGGCCTCCCGCTGGCGGTGTTGGTTATTCTGCTCTGGATTATCACTGCACAGAGTGTCAGGTCAGCTTTCGCCGGACTCTTGCAACGAAAAGTTGAAATTGAAAGAAGACAATTGGGCGTATAAGCTGGGTGCCATATCTGGCGCGCCGTTTGCGCCAGATGTGGGAAACCACGGCGCTTCGCCCCAAGCATCCCATCGCACATCGTTCTGGTGGACCTAGAATCCAACCCGCCCGGGGCCTCAAATAACCACATATCATGCGGTTGAAGACCTAGAGCAGCTTGTCCAAGGTGATAGGAAGATCGCGGACGCGCTTGCCGGTTGCGTGATACACCGCATTCGCAACCGCGGCGGCGGCTCCGGTGATCCCGATTTCACCGATACCGTGCGCGCCCAGCGGAGTGTGCGGGTCGGGGATGTCGAGGAAGTAAGTCCGGACGTTGGGCACATCGGCATTCACCGGTACGTGATACTCGGCCAGACTGGGATTCACGATGCGGCCCGCACGTTCATCGAAGAAGGTTTGTTCTGTCAGAGCCATGCCGATTCCCATGATGATCCCGCCTTTGAACTGCGAATTCGCGGTCTTTGGATTCAATATGCGGCCAGTGTCGAAGGCGCCTACCCAGCGGGAGATGCGCACTTCCCCAGACTCCTCATTGACGCGAGCTTCGCAGAACTGGGCGCCGTAGGAACCCATAGAGTACTTTTGCGATTCGAGAGGCTTACCGGATTGGGCTTCGGCTTCGACAAAATCCTTCTTGAGCCGGACGAGAATGGCCACATAGGTCTCACCGATTTCACGCACATCTTTGCGGAATAATCCGCTGTCACGGGCACGGAGATCGTCAAAGTGCGATTGCGCGAGGGGTGAGCTCGCATCTTTCTTGGCCAGAGTGAGCAGCTCTTTCTGCAGCTTATCGCAGGCTTCGTGGACGGCGAGGGCGATGCTTATCGTCTGATTCGAACCGCCGGCAACAGGGGCCTGCGGCAGATCGGTATCGCCATACTCAAAACGCACCTTCTCCAGCGGCAGCCCCAGCCGTTCGGCGGCATGTTGTGTCTGGACGGTGGCCGTGCCCATACCCATTTCCTGCGCCGAACTCTGCACCACGGCGGTTCCGTCCGCATTGATCCTTACTTTGGCCGCGGCGGGGAACCTGTAGGCGGGATAGAAAGCCGTTGCGACGCCTTGGCCAACCAACCACTTGCCATCGCGCATGGAACGGGCTTGCGCGGACCGGTTACGCCAGCCGAACTTTTCCGCTCCAAGCTGGTAGGCCTCTTTCAGATGCCGAGCCGAAAACTCCGTTCCCTTGACGGGATCTCGTTCGGGATCATTCCTTAAGCGCAGCTCCACCGGATCAATGCCCAGCTCATATGCAAGTTCATCCATTGCGGACTCCAATGCGAAGGTTCCGATGGATTCGCCCGGCGCGCGCATAAACGTGTTTGCCGTCGTATTGAGCCGCATGACCGACTGGCTGATGAACAGATTTTCCGCCGCATACAGATGCCGCGCGGGAAAAGAGAACTGCTCCGCGAAGTAATTGGTAGTGGAAGTGGCGGTGACTCCGGTATGGATCAACGATTTCAGCTTTCCGGCTTCATCCGCGGCCAAAGCCACTCTTTGCTCAGAAGGCGTGCGGCCGCCGACAATGCGGAAAACGCCTTCACGAGATAAGACCAGCTTCACCGGCCGGCCGGCGACCTTTGCCGCCAGGACACAAAGCTGGACATGGTCCCACATGGAGCCTTTGCCCCCGAAACCGCCGCCGACAAAGGGAGACAGAACGCGCACATCATCTTTGTCCAGAGAGAACATTTTGGCCAGCGAATCGGCAACACCCCTCACAAACTGGGTTGCATCGTAAACCGTGAGCTTGTCGCCGTTCCAAACCGCCGTAGCCGCGTGGAGTTCGATCGCGTTGTGGTTATAACGCGGCGTGATGTAAGTGTGATCGACTTTGAACTTCGCGGCAGCGAATGCGGCTTCCGCGTCACCCCGGGCCACCTCGGTATCTTCCCCCATCACGTTCTTGGGAGCTTCGGCGTGAGCCTTGCCTTCGGCAAAAGAGAGGTTGGCAGAGTGCGGCTGGTACACGACGTTTACCAGCGAGGCCGCGTGTTCGGCACGTTCCAGCGTCTCGGCTACCACCACTGCTACCGGTTGGCCGTTCCAGTGAATCTCATCCGTGTTTAATACATTCGCCTCGCTGCCCGCGGCATCGCTTCCTCCTTCGGGGCTGAAGAGCGGCGGACTCTTCATCTTCGGCGCGTTCAGATGTGTAATGACCGCGATCACTCCACCAGCCTGTTCCGCTTCTCTTACATCGATGCTCTTGATCGTTCCTTTTGGAATCGTGCTGTAGACAAGGGAAGCGTGGGCTAGATTCTCGAGCGGGTACTCGGCCGCGAATCGCGCCGCGCCGGTGACCTTTTCCCGCCCATCGAGCCGGTCGAGCGGCTTGCCGATATGGCGGTGGGCATCGCTGAGCTCATCGCGATCGCGATCGGGAGCAAATCGCACGACCGCCTGGGTAACTTTGGAGATAATGCTCATCAGGCTGCTTCCTTAATTCGCTAGTTCGGTTAAAACACTCACGATGGTTCGCTTGGTCAACTCGATCTTGAAGCCGTTGTGCTGAAATGGTGTTGCCGGTTCGAGTTCGAGAGCCGCGGCCTGCCGCGCCGTGTGCTCGTCAATCGTCTTGCCTATCAGATATTGTTCGGCGGTGAATGCGCGCCAAGGCTTATGCGCGACTCCACCGAGCGCTATGCGTACCTGTTTGGCAACGCCGTTCTCCGTTTCCAGTGCGGCTGCCACAGAAACAATAGCGAATGCATAACTGGCGCGGTCGCGCACCTTCCGGTACAGCGATCTCCGGGCAAAGGGAAGCGCCGGAAGTTCTACAGACGTGATTAATTCGTCCGGCTCCAGGTTTGTATCGCGATGCGGCGTACCGCCCGGCAGGCGGTGAAAATCGACCAGCGGAATACGGCGTTCCCCGCTCTTCCCCGTTACTTCGACAACTGCATCCAATGCGGCCATGGCGACGCACATATCGGATGGATGTGTCGCAATACATTCGGGAGACGTTCCCAGAATGGCGTGGATGCGATTGAATCCGTCGATGGCGTCGCATCCCGCGCCGGGCACGCGTTTATTGCAACGCGCCGCGCTGTCGTAGAAATAGTAGCAACGGGTTCGCTGCATCAGATTGCCGCCCGTCGTAGCCATGTTCCTCAACTGAGCGGAACCGCCCATCAGGATGGCTTGCGAGAGCACCGGGTACCGTTCACGCACCAGCGTATTTCCCGCTAATTGGCTGTTGCGCACCGAGGCTCCGATGCGCAAGCCGCCATTGGGCAGCTCCTCGATAGCCGTGAGCGGCAGGCGCGTGATATCGATGAGAGCGTCCGGCTGCTCAATATCCTCCCGCATCAGGTCGATCAGGTTGGTCCCTCCTCCGAGAAACTTTGCGCTGCCGCTTGCGGCGATAAGGTCCACGGCGGATTGCTGATCGCCGGCTCTCGCGTATGAGAAGTTTTTCATTTCCCGATCTCCTCCCCGATCTCCTCAACGACCTGCTCAAAGACCTCATGGATAGCATCCGTGATTCCGACATAGGCGCCGCAGCGGCAGAGATTTCCGCTCATGCGCTCCTTGATCTCGGCGTCGGAGAACTCGATGGCTGAATTGGCCATGTCCTCAGTAACGGCGCTGGGCAAACCGCTCTGGAACTCACGAATCATTCCGACAGCTGAGCAGATCTGCCCTGGCGTGCAGTAACCGCATTGAAACCCGTCGTGCTTGATGAACGCACTCTGCAAAGGGTGCAAACCATCCGCATTCGCCAGGCCCTCGATCGTAATGATTTTGCGCCCCTCGTATTGCACCGCCAGAGCAAGACATGAATTGATCCGTTCACCATCTGCCAGCACCGTACAGGCCCCACACGCGCCTTGATTGCAGCCTTTTTTGGTCCCCATAAGACCGATGTTTTCGCGTAGGACATCAAGCAAAGAAGCGCGCGCTTCGAGCTGCAGGCTATAGTCGAATCCGTTTACATGCAATACGACCGTATGCGCTTCCCCAGGTGGATTCATATGCATTGGATTCCTCGTTCCAGAATTTCCGCCGAAAACCACTTCTGAGATAAGAGGACATCGACAGCCCCCAGGTTGTCGTTAAGTCACTAGATTCCTGTTTTAGAGAAGCCGATGCAAACTCAATCGCATCCATAAGCCTGCATGAGACAGCCTTGCGACGAAGCCGTAATCCGCTCGGGGGCTGTACCGATTCCATGCAGGGCGGAAGCAAGGCCCTGGGTGCTTGCCGCAACCATCCTCGGCTCCAGCATGGCTTTCATCGACAGCACAGTCGTCAATGTTGCTTTGCCCGCGATCCAATCCGGCTTTCATACAACCGTAGTGGATGTGCAATGGGTGGTCGAGTCTTACGGACTCTTGCTGGGTGCGTTGATTCTAGCGGGGGGCTCGCTCGGCGATCTCTTTGGCCGCCGCCTGATGTTCGTTGTGGGTGTGTCGGTCTTCGCCGCGGCTTCGATGGGCTGCGGATTTGCCGCGAGCATTCATCAGTTGATCGCCGCGAGAAGCATTCAAGGTGTCGGGGCTGCTTTGCTCGTTCCCGGCAGCCTCTCCATCATCAGCACGTCTTTCGACGAGAAAAATCGGGGCCGCGCGATCGGGACGTGGTCCGGATTTACGGCGATCACCACCGCCATTGGCCCCATTCTTGGCGGCTGGTTGGTCGATCATGCCTCGTGGCGCTGGGCTTTTTTCATTAACCTTCCTCTTGCGGCGGCCGTAATAACCATTTCGGTTTGGCAAATTCCAGAGAGCCGAAGCAAAGTGAGAGGCCACGTCGATTGGATCGGAGCGCTTTTCGCTACTCTCGGACTTGGAGGTTTGGTCGTCGGGCTGCTCGAATCCGCCAACCTGGGTTGGACACATCCACTGGTCTTCGGCAGTTTGATCGTCGGCTTCGGCTTTTTCATTGCCTTCGGTTTGGCTGAAGCCCGAGTCGCCTCACCGATGGTTCCACTCAAGCTCTTCGCATCCCGCAGTTTCAGCGGCGCCAACCTGCTCACGCTGTTTCTTTACGCAGCTATTGGGATTTTCTTCTTCTTGTTCCCGCTCAACCTGATCCAGGTCCAGGGATACTCCGCGACCGCCGCCGGCGCTGCCATCCTCCCATTGATTTTGTTGATGTTCTCCCTTTCCCGGTGGTCTGGGGGGCTGGTCGCGCGCTATGGCCCAAAAGGCCCGTTGACCATTGGTCCTCTCATTGCCGCACTGGGCTTCCTTTGGTTCGCTGTGCCATCCATTGGAGGCAGTTACTGGAGAGCGCTTTTTCCCGCTGTAACTGTCCTGGGGTTTGGGTTGGCGGTCACCGTAGCTCCTCTCACCACGGTGGTGATGAATTCAGTAGACCAGGACCGGGCCGGCACCGCTTCAGGCATCAACAATGCAGTCGCCCGTGTCGCCGGAGTTCTTGCCGTTGCGGTCCTGGGGATTGTGATGGTGACTGCCTTCGCCTTTCGTCTGAATCAGGGCCTGCCCCATCTCTTGCTGCCGCCGGGGATTCTGCAGCAGGTTCAAGCCAACGAGACCAAGCTCGCCGGCTTGCAATTGCCCGCCGGCCTCGATCCGCCTACGAGAGCCGCCATCAAGGCAACGATCGGAGGAGCATTTGTATTTGGATTTCGCATAGTCATGCTGATTTGCGCAGCCCTTTCCGCGGCAAGTTCCGCCGTCGCGAGACTCATGATCCGGGATTAGAGCTTCGTTTTGCGTTCCCCCGTTCAGCGATGCTTGATAAAGCCCCCGTTTTGTAGTTCAGCCATGGCCTGGCGCAACTGTTCCTGCGTGTTCATCACAATCGGGCCATACCATGCAACCGGTTCCTCGATCGGCTTACCCGAGACCAACAGGAACCGGATTCCCTCCTCGCCGGCCTGAACGACGATCTCATCGCCGCGGTCGAAGAGCACCAGCGAGTGATTATTGACATCGTATACGGGTGGCGCATCGGGTTTCTCGACCCGGTCGGTGAGAACCGCGCGGGGGTTCGACGAGTCGCGAAACGCGCCCGAGCCCGCGAACACATAAGCAAAGGCGTTGCGCGTCGTCTCCACTTTGAGCCGCTTCTGCCGGCCCGGCGCAACCGAGATGTCAAGGTAATTCGGATCGGCGGCCACGCCTTCGACCGGGCCCCGCTTACCCCAGAACTCGCCGCAGATGATGCGCACGCGAGTGCCGTCATCGTCTGTGACCTCGGGAATCGCGTTGGCCGGAATGTCCTGGTACCGCGGGTCAGTCATCTTGAGTGACGAAGGCAGGTTGGCCCATAGCTGGAACCCGTGCATACGTCCCTGCTGATCGCCTTTGGGCATCTCCTGGTGCAGGATGCCGCTGCCTGCAGTCATCCATTGCACGTCGCCGGCGGTCATCTTGCCCTTGTTGCCCAGGCTATCGCCGTGTTCCACTGAGCCGGCGAGCACGTAGGTGATGGTCTCAATACCACGATGCGGGTGCCACGGAAACCCGGCCAGATAGTCCTCCGGCTTCTCATTGCGGAAATCGTCCAGCAGCAAAAATGGATCGAATTCCTTGGTTTTTCCAAAGCCGAAGGCGCGCTGCAGCTTAACCCCGGCGCCTTCGATGGTTGGTTTTGTCTGAATAACCTCTTTAACTGGACGGAGCGACATAATCTTCTCCTTTTCTGCTCCCGACTAAAGCGCTTGCAGACTATTGGATGCGTTACACCGATATTCGTTGCAACAACTAATATCCGGCCAGATCATGGTCCTGGCGGCGGCAGGCCCGCAGCAGTTCGCTCAGCGCTCGCAACCTTTCCCGGCCGAGGTGCCCCAACTGCTTGCGATGCGATTCCTGCACCGGTTCATCGAGCCGGGCCAGCAGCTTAAGGCCCTGGGGTGTAATCCGGGTTAAAACCATCCGCCGGTCCTTCGTCTCCCGGCACCGGGAGACCATGCTCCGCTTCTCCAGACGATCGAGCAGCCGGGTTACATCCGGGTCTCGCGTAATCATGCGGCCGGCAATCTCCCCGCAGGTCAGCCCGTCAAGTGCGCCGCGCAGGATTCGGAGCACGTTGTACTGCGTGGCCGAGAGGTCCTCGGACTTGAGCAGCTGAACCAGGCCACGGGACAGAATGTCGGCCGTGCGCAGCAAGTCCAGGAATGCTGCTTCTTCAGGAGAGGCCACGCGGCGCTGTGGGTTTGCTGGAGGCATAGTTTGCTTCATCGAAAACCATAATATTCGTTATAACGATTAGTTTCCAGACAGACTTCATTCCGATCGATTGGCCGGTACCTTGGTTGCGAGCACGGGCCACGGCTCTATAAGGGGTTGCGAAGCCGCATTTCGCCGAGCCCTTCTACATTGCTCGCGCATCAAAATCCCGTAACTTGCCATTGCGCAGGGGCAGTCAAATGGGCAAACAGAAAGCATGCTTTCTCTGGATAGGGATGCTCGCACTCTCATTCTGCATTGCGCAGGCGCAAAGTCCGCAGCAGATCATTCAACAGGTCGTCGACACGGAGCATGCGGCCGATCAGAACGACCACTCCAACTGGATCTATCTGGAAGCGGTCCACAAGCCCAAGGAGCAAGTTCTCCAGTGGGTCGCCGTCACCCAGCAGGGGAACGTTCAGCGCATCCTCGAAAGAGACGAACAAAGGCTCCCCGAAGACCAGCAGCGTGACCTCATGCAAAAGTTCCTGCACGATCCCAAGGCCCGTAAGAAGAAGATGGCGGAGGATATTCACGACAATCAGCAGATCGATGACCTTCTCCGGCTTCTGCCGACCGCCTTTGTCTGGACGCAAACCGGCGCAACCGCGACTGTTACCTCCCTGCACTTCGAACCCGCGCCACACTTCCATCCGCCTACGCGTGAGGCACGCGTCTTCAGCAGCATGGCCGGCGACCTCGTGGTCGATAACCAGCAGCACCACATCCGCAGAATGAGCGGGCATCTCATGCACGATGTCACTTTCGGCGGAGGAATACTCGGCAAACTGAAGCAGGGCAGCTCCTTTTCTCTTGAACAAGAGCAGGTTGGCCCCTCTCTCTGGCAATTAACGGCATTCCACGTTCGGCTGGACGGCAATGCCCTGCTCTTCAAAAGCATTTCGCTCAAGGAGGACGACCAACGCTCCGCCTTCGAGCTGGAACCGTCAACTATCACCACCGATCAGGCATCCACCCTGCTCATGAGACAGCCGCAGACCGTGGCATTGCGGGATAGAGCTGAACTGAAATGAGGGAGTTCTTCCGTCCGCTGACCTGCTTGCATCTAAGCAAGCGGAGGAAATCATGAGCGAGTCTCACGAATTGACCGGCAAAGCGGGCCTTGAAAAGATCGGGGCCTTAATCAGAGATATCCGTGTCGCAATGCTTACAACAACCTCCAGCGACGGCTCATTTGACAGCAGGCCGATGGCGACCCAAAAGACGGAGTTCACCGGTGTTCTTTGGTTTCTCACTCGCTATGAATCGGAAAAGGTGGAGGAGATCAGGAACGACTCCCACGTCTCACTGCTTTATGCCGACCCTTCCAATTCGAAATACGTTTCTGTAAAGGGCGTGGCTAGGGTCAGCCGGGATCGCGGCAAAATTCATGAACTGTGGAATCCCATGTATAAAGCTTGGTTCCCCAACGGCGAAGATGACCCGCAAATATGCGTTCTACGTGTTGACGTATCCGAAGCTCAATATTGGGAGGCCTCATCCAGCAAGATCGTCCGCGGCATCAAGTATTTGGCGGCGGCGGCCACCGGCGGAAAGCTTGATGTCGGTGAAACCGGAAAAGTTGTGGTCTGAAAGCGCCGATTGGCTGCAAAAATTTTGTACACTTGGAGCTGGTAACAATTCTGCGCAGTCCTCGTCGATATTTTAGGGATGATCACAGTAAAGGACCTTAGCAAGAAGTACGCGCACACCGCTGCAGTCGATCGAATCTCCTTCACCGTGGCCAAGGGCCAGATCGTTGGATTTCTCGGACCGAATGGAGCCGGGAAGACCACCACGATGCGCATGTTGACGTGTTTCTTGCCGCCATCTTCAGGCACGGCCACTGTAGCTGGATTCGATGTCCTCGACCAGCCGCTGGAAGTGAAGAAGCGCATCGGTTACTTGCCTGAAACACCGCCTCTCTATCCGGATATGGAGACGGCGGAATATCTTAGATTCGTTGGCCGGTTGAAAGGCCTCTCCGGCCCGGAACTCGCAAAGCGTGTCGACTACGCCTGCGATCGTTGCGCCGTGGCCGACGTCAAGAAAAAGCTGCTTGGCAAGCTGTCAAAGGGCTACCGCCAGCGCGTGGGGCTGGCGCAAGCCATCCTGCACAATCCCGACGTGTTGATTCTCGATGAGCCCACTGCCGGCCTCGATCCCAAACAGATCAACGAAACCCGCGATCTGATCAAGAGTCTGGCGGGCGCCCATACCATCATTCTGAGCACCCATATCCTTCCCGAGGTCGAACAGACTTGCGAGCAGGTGATCATCATCGACAAAGGCAAGCTGGCTGCGACGGACTCAGTGCATAACCTGCAGGCGCGCGCTCGCGGCGCCGAATCCGTCGTACTCGAACTCGCCGCGCGGGATGGCTATCCGGAAGCTTCGCTGGTGCAGGAGAGGCTGGAAAGAGTTGCCGGCGCCGGGCGGGTCTTGTGCAAAGAACAAAGCGCCGGCCGCATTGTTTTTGAAATCGAGAGTCATAAGGCAGGGATGGCCCGCGGGGATCTCGCGCGAGCCGTGGTCGAATCCGGATGGGATTTGAATGAGCTTCGCCCGGCTTCGATGAGCCTGGAAGAGATCTTCCTTCAGCTTACCGGGAGCGAAGCCGCGTCTACAGCGGAACAACAACAGCTAAGGCCCGAAGCATGACAAATACCTGGACTATTTTGCGCAAAGAATTACGCAGCTACTTTGTTTCTCCGGTGGCGTATCTTCTGCTGATCATGTTCGGCCTGATCTTCGGGTTCTTCTTCTGGAATGCGCTCGGCTATTTCGTGATTGAAGGGATGGAGATGCAGATGCGCGGCCAGACCTTCCCCATGAGCATCAATGAAGAGATTATCCGCCCGCTGCTTTCTAACGCCGGCGTTGTTGGCCTTTTCTTCATTCCCATGATTACCATGCGCCTCTTCGCCGAGGAGAAGCGCACAGGAACGATCGAGCTGCTGGCTACGTCGCCGGTCCGCGACATGGAGATAATTCTCGGCAAATGGCTCGCTGCAGTTGCGCTTTATGCCTGTCTCCTGCTGTTCACGGCGCTCAACTTTGCGTTTCTCTTCGCCTACGGCAATCCCGACTGGAAGCCGTTGGCCATCGGATATCTGGGCCTGCTGCTGCAAGCAGGCGCGCTGTTGGCCATAGGCGCCTTTATTTCCACATTGACCAAAAATCAGATCATCGCAGGCGCCGCTACCTTTGGAGTCTGCCTCTTGCTCTGGGTGCTGGACTGGGTGAGCGGATATAACTCGGCGGGTTGGGCTCAGGTACTCGCTTATATGTCCGTCATCACACACTTCGACTCGTTTGCGAGAGGCGTGCTGGCGTCCAAAGACGCTATCTTCTATCTCTCTGTTGCTTTCCTGGGGCTCTTTTTGACGGCCCGTTCCATGGAAGCTCTGCGCTGGAGGTCTTAGGTTATCGATGGCAAGTAAGTGGCTCAAGGCGAGGCAGACGAAATATGCAGCTTATGCGGCGGCTTACATTCTGGTGGTTCTGGCTGCGCTGACCGCAGTGAATGTACTCGCCAATCGCTACAATAAGTCTTACGACGCGACCACCAACAAGCGCTACAGCCTCTCTCCGCAGACCGCCAAAATCGTAAGGGACCTGAAGCAAAACACGACGATTACGTATTTCAATCAGAGCACGCAATTCCGGGCGGCAAAGGACCTGCTCGATGAATATGCGAACCTGTCGCCAAAAGTACACGTACAGTATGTGGACCCGGATAAGGATCCGGAGTTGGCGCGGGAGGACGGAATCCGCGATCTCGGCGCCGCTGTCGTCCAGATCGGCGCAAAAAAAGATCAGGCGAAAAGCCTGACGGAAGAAGGCATTACAGGCGCCTTTATCCGTGACCTCAAGGGCGGAACAAGAACGGTCTGTTTCCTGACCGGCAGCGGAGAGCACCAGATCGACGACAGCCAACGCGATGGGCTCTCCCGGCTGAACACTCTTCTCTCCGGGGAGAGTTACGAGACCAAATCGATCGATCTGTTGCAGAAGCCGGAGATCCCAGGCGACTGTACGGTTCTAGTGGTTGCCGGACCGGTACACGACTATGAGCAGCCGGAGGTCGATGCTGTAGCGAAATACATGCAGAACGGCGGCCGCGCTCTGCTCATGCTCGATCCGCCTTTAAGCGCAGGACGCTCGCAAATTGCCCCCAATGACGCGCTGGTGAAGCTGCTCGATGATTGGGGCGTGACCATGGATAAGGACCTGGTCCTCGATCTGAATCCGCTCGGACAGATGGTCGGCCTGGGGCCCCAGGTGGCGCTTGTAACCAGCTACAGCACTCAGCCCATTGTGAGCGATCTGCGAGGGACTGCAACCGGGTTTCCTCTCTCCCGATCCATGACCATCAAGAACACCGGCAAGACCACCGTTCAAAAACTCTTCGATACATCGAGCAGCAGCTTTGCTACAAACAATCTGAGTTCGCCGGCGGTAAAGGTCAGCGATTCACAAAACAAAAAAGGACCGTTCACCATCGCGGCCGCGGGCACTTACGATACCGGAAAACCAAATTCCCAGGGACGCTTCGTAGTACTTGGCAGCTCCACCTGGACCACCAACCGGTTCATCAGCTTCAACGGCAACAGCGATCTGGCGTTGAATGCTATCAATTGGCTCTCTTCCGATGAAGATCTGATATCTATCCGGCCCAAGACGCCGGAAAACCAGCACCTCACAATGACTCGCGCGCAAATGACTTTGGTGCGAGCCACCAGCCAGTTTTTCCTACCTTTAGCGGTGGTAATTTTCGGCGTGGCAGTGTGGTGGAAGAGGAGGTAATAAGCCGCCGCGGCTTACCCGAGCCGCGGCTTTGACTCGGTTATGAAATTTCGGGGCCTGATCATCGCAGCCTGCGTTCTCTGTGCGCTCGCTATCGCTCTCTATTGGAGCAGCCGTCATAAGCCGTCCGCGGAGAATGCGGCGCCGGCGGCAAACAATCCGCCAATTCTCAAGACCGATACGCAGGCGATCACAGCGATTACGCTTAAGACGAAAGGCGCTGAGCCGATTACGCTGGAAAAATCGGCAGGCAATTGGAGAATTACCGCGCCCGCCCAGTACAACGCCGATCAGGAGACGGTTGCTCAAATGCTCTCCACCCTCTCGGCTCTCGACTCACAACGACTTATCGAGAACAATGCCGTCAACCTGCAGCAATACGGCCTCAAAGATCCGTCTTTTGAACTCGACTTTACCGGGAAAGATAACAAGACACAGAGCGTCTCGTTTGGCGACGCTACGCCCACCGGCGATGCAGTCTACGCGATGGCGGGCGGCGACCCAAAAGTTTTCACCACGGCGAGCTACAACCAGAGCAGCCTTAAGAAGACACTGAATGATCTCCGCGACAAACGCCTTTTGCCGGTGAATTCGGACAAGATCAACCGGCTGGAATTGATCAAAGGCAATCAAGCCATCGTCTTCGGCCGCGTGAAGAATGGATGGCAGATCTTGAAGCCGCAACCGCTTCGCACAGACGATTCCGCCGTGGATTCTCTCATTAACCAGTTGGCGGAGGCCAAAATGGACCTGAGCGGGCCCTCAAGCAGCGATGTCGAAAAAGCCTTTGACCACGCCGCTCCGCTCGCAACCGCAAAGGTGACCAGCGATCAAGGAACTCAAACTCTTCAGGTGCGGAAGAGCAAGTCCGGCGACTATGCGCAATCGAGCGCGGTAAAGGGAGATTACAAAGTTGACTCGTCCCTCGGAGCAGCTCTTGATAAGAACCTCAACGACTTTCGCAATAAGTCGCTCTTCGACTTCAGCTTTCACCAGCCGGATAAGATCGAGCTGCACGACGGTTCGACCGATTGGCTGTTCACCTGGAACGGCACGAACTGGTTATCCGCCGGAAAGAAGGTCGATTCCGATAGCATGAACTCGTTGGTTTCAAATCTGCGCGGCCTTACGGCAAGCAATTTTGCCGACTCCGGTTTCGGCAAGCCGGAGATCACTCTCGTGGTCACCTCCCAAAATGGCAAGGATGTCGAGCGAGTATCGATTGCTAAGTCGGGCAAGAACTACATCGCCAAGCATGAAGGTGAGCCTTCTCTGTATGTGCTAAACGCGACAGACGTAAGCGGAATGTTGAAGTCGGCGCAAGACGTTAAGCCGGCCACTCCAGCCGCGAAGTAGACACGATGTGACGGCCTTTGGCCAGAGAGAACCCGCTGCACTATGAGACCACTCGTCAGGTTCATTAGTGGATCACAACATCCCCGGTCAATGGCACCGCTTAGTTATGGGCGACGGCAACATCGCCTCGTTCTAAGAGCACAGGCTTCCGGCCCCAACTCCCGACGAACGAGATCACACTCGTCCAATACTGAGGATCCTGATATCTGGCGTTGAACTCCTGAACTAGTGCCGGAGAGACGTGCCCCGACTTCGTAAGCGTAGGCGCCAGCTCGGCAATCGTTGCACTCCAATACCTCGCCCAGTCCGACGTCCCACGGAAGTGCGGTGTGTAACCTTCGGCCTCAACATTCTCCAGACCCAGCGGCGCCAGCCACGACGGAATCTTGCGGCCGATAAAGTAATCGATGCCGGCTTCAGCCGACCATTGCAACCATCCTTGCCAGAACGTGTGCATTGATTGCGGCTCGCTGACCGTGCACGGCAGCATGTCCGGCTCAATCGAGAGTAGCACTCCGCCCGGCTTCAGCGCGGACACCATTCGCCGGAGCGCATTCTGTGCCGACGGAATATGGTGCAGAAGCGCCCGGGCCACGACAAAGTCGAAGTAACCCTCTTCGATGGCATCTTGAAGAACATCGATCCGTCGCACCTCAAGCCCAGGTCTGCTCAAATGCGCGATGTACGCCAGGTCCAGGTCGCTCGCTACAACCTGACCCGTCGAAGCAACTCGCTCCGCCAACGCCATCGAGATCGACCCGTTGCCACACCCGAGTTCCAGACAGCGCCAGCCGGCGCCAATTCCCAGTCGCGCAATCCACGACAGCTCGACGGGATCGAGCAGCGCGGACATAAGTGTCAGGCGATCCTTCTCGCCCGCCAAAGTATGAGGCAGTGTATATCTCTCCATCGGTCAACGCCGCCGCCAGAGGAATCACAAACACCCGCATCATATGCCTTGAGCAGCGCAGGGTGAAAGCCGAAGATGGCTACGAAGCCGGCGGGCAGCCCACGTCGCCTGTTTCGCAAGAGCTACGCCTGGTATCCCTCGCTCTCGCTCCAGCGCTTCATCAAGCGGTTGCTTGGCAGAGACCTATCCATCACTTTGCGGGCGGTATCGTCTCCTCCGACCGGAAGACCTCGAGGATCCAACAGGCCGATCTGAACCAGCACACAAGCTTGATCCCAATAAATGTGCTCGTGCGCCACTTTGTTCCCTTCGAACTGGACAATCGCCACTGTCGGGATCTCCACCGGTCGGCCGGACGGCGGCACACCGGGCAGCAGCCAATCGATTTCCGTCGTATGCGTAAAGTGGACGATGAATTCGTCCACGATCGTATCGCGCCCCACCGTGCGGCTCACCGGCGTCAAACGAAAATCGGGAGGATTTACGGGAATGAAATGACGCGCGTAGAAACGCTTCAGTTGGCTGTAACCTACTCCGCCAGTCATCGTCGGAATATGGTTAACATACGGCTCCGAGACCATCGTGGTCATCGTCGCATCTGCATCGCGTTTCTCGAATTCACAACGGCAATGCTCCTCCCAAAGATGGACCAGATCATAAGTCTCCATAGAACTACTCCTTCCAATCCGCGAATTTAGCCGGGTTTGGAGCGAAGAGTCCGCTCTCTTCGGTCTTGGCCGTCAAGAACGCGAGATGCAGGCCCCCATTTTGAATGACATCCTCCATGCGACACTCACAATGTATACACGTATTGCCACTGTGCGATTCGACGAATCGCCGCCGTGCCACGATCGGTTTACCAGGAAGACGATCGGCCGCTATCAGCCTGACCGGTGGATCACGCCATCGAAGTGCTGACTGCGAAGGACGGAAACTCCCAGGCAAAGCCGCTGGCCCTTTCGGCCCTGTCATTGAAAAACGGGAAAAACAACGACAAAACGACCCCACAGGTTCACGGCGATTGACAGGGTCACTCCAGAGCATTTTCCCTATTACTCTGTCCTTACGAAAGCGGCTACGTGAAGCTTTTCTTGGAAAAAAGCCGCATATAAACGCTAGCTTCGCTCTTTTTGGTCCTATGGAGCACCGGGCCGGGATTGAACCGGCGAATACTGGTTTTGCAGACCACTCAGAGTGGGTTGTCGCACTTTGTATCGGCTTGTATCTTATTATTTCTAATAGACTGAGGCGTGAGGCGATACAAGAGCGTACAAGCCGCACCATGCAAGTACTCCCTACAATTTCCCCTACAGTGAAATTCAATCGGTTGGGGGAATGATCCATCAACCGCTCACAGAGCGACGTGGCGCGATTGCCACACGATCTAGGGCGACCCGCTCCTGGGGCCGGGCCTTTCAAATGTCTCTTCGAAGACCCGACATGAAACAGGGTCCTCCATCGGCCTCCTCATGGATTCGACCCACCAATTTGTGTCTTCTGAGAGCGATAGCTGGGGGTAGGGGGGTCAAATCCTTTTTGCGATGACCGCGTAGACCGCCCCTAGGTCGCGTGCACACACCCGCGAAATGGAGGGAGGGGGTATAACGCGATATCCCTGAGAAGCGTCGTGGCTTCACCAACCAAGCTTGCTTCCGCCGTTCGCTTTCAGGGTAGCACGAGGGACCAAAAGAGCTTTTATGTCGAATAGACCGAAACTATCCGCATTGAAGACTCGTCGAAGGAAACCCAGGGCACCGTCCGATCAACAAACGAGAACCCAAGCCAACCGGAATACCGGCTTGCCCGGCGCAACTGGACCAAACGCCAAGAATGAATGGCGCCGCATTTCCCGGTCGCTGATCACTATGGGCCTGCTGACCTTGGTTGACCGTGCCGCGCTGGCTGCGTACTGCTCGGCCTGGTCGCGGTGGATGACTGCTGAGGAGAACATCCAGAAGTTCGGCTGCCTCATTAAGACGGCTAAATCCGGTTATCCGATGCAGAACCCATATGTCGGGACAGCGTAACAGTTCAATGGATCAGATGCGGAAGTTTCTGGTGGAGTTCGGCAGTGACCCAAACCTCACATTCACGGTATTCGCCGCTCTCATTTGGACCTACCCGATTCCCCTAGCAATGGAGGCGAACTGATCTGCTTCCTCCGCTTTCTGTGTCTTCTCGATTGCGGGAACGACCCCCGTAAATGCCACCGAGAAGCAATCGACCACTGGAAGTCAGGCCTCCTGTTCCTTGGTTCCGATGCATGAGACAGGTTTCGACGTCTGGACGTTCACCTTAATCTGAAAATTAGACCACTCCCCACGGCAAGCAGCAGAGTAGGATCTTGAGAACGTAAGCGTTTCTGCCTTTGCGGTCTGATCATGGAGCACTCAAGTTTGGTTTGATGAGCGATTCCTTCGAGACGCCTTTTCAGCCTAACCGGAAGCACAGCCCGCTGACGCTGTGGTTCACGGGCTTAAGCGGAGCCGGAAAGACGACGATATGCAGGTCGGTTTATGCGGAATTGACCCGTCGCAGCTATCGGGTCCAGATGTTGGATGGCGATGATCTTCGGCGGCACTTGAGCAAAGACCTAGGCTTCAGCAGGGAAGATCGGAACGAGAATATACGGCGGATCGCGCTTGTCGCTGAATCATTGATGCGCAATGATTTCGTGGTCTTAGTCGCGGCCATCGCTCCGTACCGGGCAGTTCGTAAGGAAGTGCGAGACAAGCTTGGCCATTTTCTTGAGGTTTACGTCGATGCTCCCCTGGCAGTTTGTGAGCAGAGGGATCCAAAGGGACTCTATGCGAGAGCGCGCAGAGGTGAACTTCAGGGTCTGACCGGGATCGACGCTCCTTATGAAGCGCCCCTGACGCCCAATGTGCGATGCCAGACTGACCGGGAGAGCGTCGAGATATGCACCAGAAAAGTCATGCTTGCTTTTTCTGAATATCTCGCTTCCGACGAGGCACTGTAATGTTCCTCAATCGCCGGAGGTGTTTCCCATAGTGTGCGCAGAGATCAACCCAGAAATCCAAGCACGCAGATAAAGAGTACCTGCAGGACAATGCCGGATACCAAAAAATGGAACGTGCGTCCCGGGGCACCGGCCCATTCTTTAGTTGCCCATCCCCAAAAAACCCCTGCTATGATACTCATCGACATATACATGGGCCAGCCGATTACGGGTCCGAAGGTGCCCAAAAGCCCGGCTCCGGAACCATAGAGCACGGTGCCAGCCACAAACATAAACCCCATAAGGGGCGGCAGAATCCAGTGGGAGAGAGGGCCTGTCCACAAACTATCCCACAGACGGCACCGGGTAAACGTCACGAGGCTGGCCAACACGTTCGGCAGGTATCCAAAGGTCACGGTGAAGGCCCATTGGGCATTCGCCGCGTTGAGGGGACTTGCTCCTCGCGCGATCGCCAATCGGTTGAATTCCCCGCCATAGGCCAGCGCGATATTGAACAGAGAAGATAGGAACGCACCCAGGATTGCAGCTGCAAAGCCGCGAATGAATTGTCCCTGCGGGATTGGCTTTGATGCCGCCTCCAGGGCCCTTGCTCTCGCGCTATGGTCCCGCACCTTTCCTGCCCAGGCACACAGCAGGACCCCCGCTATAACGCCTACGTCAGCCAGTACAATCCAAAGGCCCTGTTTTGAGAACAGTCGCTGCCGATGAGAGATCAGCAACGGCGCCAGTGATCCAACCGCGATAGAGGCCCCATAGAGGATTGCCGTGCTCAGTGAGAGTCCAATAAGGTTTACGGCAATTCCGAGCAGGAGGACCGCGCCTCCCCAACCCAATCCGCACAGTGCGCAGATAAGCATTGTGCGGGCAGAGACTTGGGGATAAATGCTGAGCAAGTGAGGTACTGTGAGCAGCGCCGCCAGCCAAGGCATGATCAAGTAGGCCCAAACAGAATAGACTGCCCAGCTCTTCTCAAAGGACCAGCGTCGCATCACTTTGATCGGCGCCAAAACAGAGCCGCCCAGGATTCCAGCAAGTATGATAATCCCCACGCCCTGGCCAATCATGCTTTCACCTTTGAGTTGTCGGGAACCGGCGGTCGACCGAGCCGCAGGTACTAGTTTTTAAGCTCCGGCTCTCGGAAGATGTGATCGATGGCAAGGCTGGTTTGGGCAATGTCCTGTTCCGTATGCGCGGTAGAAATGTAGAAGCGCCCATCCGGCAAAGTGTAGATGCCCTCCTCAAGCATGCGAAAAAGGAAGTGTTGAAGCTTCTTCTTGTCATCAGACAGAATGTCGCGATATTCAATCAGATTTTCAATTTCAGTGAAATGAATCGAGAAAGCGGCCCCAAATCCGCACACAGTTAGTGGTACATTGTGCTTCAAGGCGGCCTGACGGAAATCGCTCATCAACCGTCGTCCGAGCTGGTTTGCCCGAGTAAGGGAAATACCTCCATCGGCTGCAAGCTCATTCATCGTGGCGCGCGCAGCGGCTAACGCAAGTGGGTTGCCATTGAACGTTCCTCCAAAGGCAACTCCACCGTCGATCATGAGATCCATGATTTTCTTCGCGCCAGCAACCGCGCTCAAGGCAGCGCCTCCAGCAATCGCCTTGCCGAACGTCGCCAAATCCGGAGTAACTCCATAGAAGTACTGGGCACCGCCGAGACTCTGGCGAAATCCCGTAATAACCTCATCGAAGATCAATAAGGCACCGTACCTATGAGTAATCTCCCACACTTTCTCCAAATAACCGGGAACAGGAAGAATGCAGCCACTATTGCAGAGCACAGGTTCCATGATCACGGCGGCAATCTGACCGGAGTATTTGGTGAAGGCTTTTTCGAGTACATCAATGCTGTTCCATGTCGCGATCACTAGATTGTCTGCTGAATTCGGCGTCTGTCCACGCGAGGAAAGCACAGGGCGGGGAGCATCATGAGGGCCGGCCTGCTCCGCATTCGGATGATAACTCACTAATACGGAGTCAACCCACCCATGATAATGTCCCTCGAACTTGAGGATCAGGTTCCGGCCAGTAGCGGCCCGAGCAAGCCGAAACGCCAGTTGCACAGCCTCGGTGCCAGTAGAACTGAAGGCAACCCGCTCGGCGCAAAGCACCAGCGTCTGAATCTGTTCAGCCGCGAGGTACTCATCCTCATGTTGAGCACCGAAAGTGTGGGACGACTGTGCCCGTGCGGCCAACGCCTCACAAAGCCCTGGATGACTGTGCCCAAGGATCAAGGGTCCCCAGGCCAATGCGTAGTCAATGTACGAGTTCCCGTCGACGTCCTCAATACGCGAGGCTTGTCCTCCGGAGATATAAAGCGGCACGGGAGCGTTGGCTCGAAACGGGCTGCTAACACCCCCAGCGAGCGATTGCCGCGCCCGCTCAAGCATTGCCCGCGATTTGGTCCATTCCATTGTTGGCCCTTCCTCAACTCGTTTCCTTTTCGGGCGTCGCCAGCCTATACATGAGCTGAATTGTCCACGAGCAATGGCGGCGTTTACGGGATGATCCCATCAGTCTGCTAACAAACCAGAGCAAGAGGACGCGTCCTCGCCTGCAGATACTAACCACTGCAACAGCCGGAATTCTCTGGAAAGCCGGTTAAAAGAAAAGGAATTTGATTATCTGTTCAGTACGTTCCATTAGCAAAACAAAACGGTCTGAAGCTGCACGTAGAATCTTACATCAGTGGTGTGATATTCAACGGAAGATTTCACTTGACATACACAGGCATAAATTTGATCTTTAAATAGCAAAGCCGAACGATCAGACATCGATTGAGGAGCTTCGGTCTGTCCTGCAACTAGTCTTTATTTCTCATTAGAAACCGTCAGGATGAGTCCTTTGAAAGTCACCGGCATCAAAGTCACCCCTGTTACCGTACCTATGGAAGCTCCCCTCCGTTGGAGTATGGGCGTGGAGACAGGTACGACGCGCGCGATCATCGAAGTCTCTACAGACGAGGGGATCACGGGTATCGGCGAAACTTACGGTGGCAATGCCGTTGAGCATGCCATCGAAGCAGCCAAGCCTTATGTTCTTGGGTTGGATCCACTGGAGATTGGGATTCTCAGTCATCGTTTGGGGGTCTTCTGCATCGGCTACGAGACCGCAGTACCAGCCGTAGTGCGAGCAGGAATAGAGATGGCTTTTCTCGACGCAGCCGGCAAAGCGCTCAACCGGCCGATCTTTTCGCTGCTTGGTGGGGCCATACGTGACCGTGTTGAAACAGCCGCATATCTCTTCTTTCGCTATCCGGGCGAGGGCGGAGTCGGTGGAGAGTCGTCAGCCGAAGCAATCGTTGTTCGAACGGAAGAGTTGATTGCGCGGCATGGATTCCGTGTCCTAAAGCTCAAGGGTGGTGTGCTTCCTCCCAAGGTTGAATTCGACGTCATTCGGCAATTGCAGAAGAGATTTCCAGAGAGCCCTTTGCGCTGGGATCCAAACGCAGCATGGTCGGTGGAGACCTCGCTGCACGTTTTGCGGCGGTTGAATGCTGAAGGTATCGAACTCGAATATCTTGAAGACCCAACATGGAACTTAGAGGGCATGAGCCTGGTGCGAAAAGCCTCTAACATACCCTTCGCGACGAACATGTGCCTGGTTTCGTGGGAGCAGTTGGCTCCAGGTATACAAATGCGCAGTGTGGACATCATCCTCTCAGACGTGCACTTCTGGGGTGGTTTTCGCCAGAACCTGCGAATGATGGCGGTTTGTGATGCCTTCCATCTTGGCGTCGGAATGCACAGCGACCGCGAATTAGGCATCTCGACCGCAGCCATGCTCCATTTGGCTGCCGCCTCTCCCTCGCTGGTCTACGCCATCGATAGTCATTATCACGACCAAGTAGGGGACATCATAACCGAGCCCTTCGTCTACAAGGACGGTTTCTTTGACGTGCCGCAAGGGCCTGGCTTAGGAGTCGAGATCGATTGGGATAGTGTGACGAAATACAATCGCCTCTATCTCGAGCAAGGACAAGTCAATGAATTCTACGATCCACGCCGGCCTGGCTGGGTACCGGCACTGCCGATCTTTTGAGTTGGAGATATTAGGGTCGCGGATCAACCATGCTCCTACGCCTACTCACGGTAACGCTGATAGTGAGCGGATTCGCGGTTCAGTGCGCGGCCGCCAAATCCGCTAACCGCGAAATTTCGCCTCCGGATCGCTATTTCCGGACGGTTGAGCAGAGCATCACTGGCTCCAGCTCTTTGTATTTGATACAGGAGGGTCAACCGTCCTTCTCAATAATAGTGAGCGATTCAAAAGACGACATCCTCAGCACCGCGGCAGGGGATCTTAGCCGCTATATGCAGAAACGTTGGGGGAAGCGTCCTCCAATCGTATCCCGGATAGCCGATGCACGAGGCGATCTGATCGTGCTTGCGTCCGTGGGATCGCTCAGCAAATTGCCCAAGGCGTTTGAGAACGCCACCTCAGAAGATCACGGTCTGAGCGAACAGGCATTCGTGATTGAGCGAATTGCGCTGCCCCGAAATCGAACTGCACTGCTTTGCCTCGGAGGCTCCTCAATCGGCGCTCGTTATGCCATGGTCGAAATTCTGCGCCGCATGCATTACGACCACCTGCAGGCGCAGGTCAGATTCGATCGCATACGCGATGAGCCGTATTCGACCTGGCGCGCAATCTATATCAACGACTCCGCTCACCAAGCTAATAATTACGATCCTAACCTGGTATATCCGGTCCAGACATACCGATGGTCACTCGACAAATGGAAGCGTTACATCGATCAGATGGCATTCTTCCGCTATAACGTGCTCCAGATCTGGCTTGTGCCCCAGATGTTTACGCCCAAGGCCCTGCAAGGAGGCGGAGTTTATGACTATGTTAGGGATACGCTGCGCTCAGTCTCCGAATACGCCCGTCCACGCGGAATCAAGCTGTGCCTGACCAATGGGATAAACGTTGCAGTCGACGCAGGCACGCTCCTGGATACGCTGCCGGTTTACAAAGACATGCCGGTTTACCGGTATCTAAGCCCAAACAAGCCTGACGAAAGAGAACTCATGCTGAAGCTTTGGGACCATTGGTCCAAGACTCTTCCCGAAGTTTCTATCTGGCGGTTATTTCCCGGCGATCCCGGCGGGTGCCACGAACAAGGCTGTGGTCCAGAGACATACGTAGATCTGGCTCTCGAGATCACCAAGATTATCAAAAGGAACAACCCGAGAGCAGTCGTCGATTTCTGCCCCTGGCAATTCTTCGGGTGGGGACCGACCTGGCCCACGCAGCTCCGCACGGATACCGCCCGTATCGATCGCGGCTATCGCTATCTCGTCTCCAAACTGGGTAGCTTTCCTCCCGATACTATTTTTAGCCCCAATCTCAATGACTTTACTTCCGAGCCGCCGATTCTTGACGCGGGACGAGGTGGCAATACGGTCGAGTACATAGACGCTATTCACCGGCAGGGCCATCTAATCCATACTTGGACTTATTTTGTGACGGAAGGCGAAGGATGGCTGAACCATCACGACAAGGTATCCGCCATCATTCACCAGCGGGATATTGAAGCGCGGTACCCCATCGCTGGAGGCATTTTTTACACGATGTCACCGTCGTTGAACATCCTGAATCAGTTCGCCTGCTCCGAAGCTTTTTGGAACCCTCATGTGACCGAACAGCAAATCATGCAACGCTATACCGAAGGAATTTTTGGGAGCGATGATAGAAATCTGATAGAGATCTTCCCCAGCTTCGATGTTGGCCCGACGGTAGCCTACACATTCGCGAAAACCCCCGATTGGAAGCCCGATTATGCCAAAATTCGCGTCGACATGGTGCGCAACCGGACGGTGCTCCAATCGCTGACCTTTGCTCAGCCTGCGCGCTTCGATCTGATTGAATCGGCACAGAACTATTGCAAAGAGCTAATTTATTTCACGACTCTTTACGAGCAAAACAGCAGGCTCGGCGAGGCTGTCGTCAAAGCACAGACGCTGGTGAAACAATCGCCGGATTTTCGCAATATTCCCGACGATGAGATCAATATCAAACAGGCGGAAGAAGTTTTGCATAGAGAGCACGGGGAATCCAACATTCAACTGCAAAACGCAATCCATCAAGTTCAGGCATTTGACGTTCCCGCGATGAAGGCCCGCTACCGGGCCGCACACTATCAAATCTTCATGGATTATCCGACTGAGTTCACCGTCTTGCTGCCCAAGCTGATAGATGGGTTCTTCAATGCGTTTGGCGCGAATTTCGTTCAGTGAAAGAATGATGGGCGACTCAAACGAGATTCTTTGCGGCTACTGGCCTTCGAACTCAACCCGCTACTTTGAAATCAGGAGAAAAACATATGGTTTTGCTGAAGGACAAGGTCGCCATCGTCACCGGAGCGGCCGCCGGAATCGGTGCGGGAGTGGCGCAATTGTTCTGCCGAGAAGGGGCCCACGTATTCCTCAGTGATGTGAATGGGATCGGAGCGGAGCATGCGGCTGCATCCCTTCGATCTGAGGGTGGCTCTGCTTTCGCCTTCGCCGCTGACGTCCGTAACCCCAGTGCGATGGCTGAAGTCGTTCAAAATGCAATTTCGCGATTTGGCCAGGTAGACGTGCTAATCAATAATGCGGGTGTTTACCCGCGGCAGGCGTTCCTCGATATGACGGAAGAGCAATGGGATACGATGCAAAACATCAACATGAAAGGAACATTTCATTGCACCAAGCTAGTGGCGCCGCACATGGTACAACAGCGTGCAGGCGCGATCGTAAATATCTCGTCAGTTACATTCTTTCTGGGAATGAAGAATCTTACGCATTATCTCGCGGCAAAAGCCGGCATAATCGGGTTCACGCGTGGCTTGGCACGGGAGATGGGCGAGCACAACGTGCGGGTTAATTGCATTACACCAGGCGCAGTGGAAACGGAAGGCGAAAAGGCTGTTGCCACCAACGAACAGGCGGACTCTATCGTTGAGCTTCAGAGTCTAAAACGTCGCATCGTCCCTCTGGATATTGCACGTGTCTGCCTTTTTCTATCCACAGAGTTGAGCGATGGTATGACCGGCCAGACGCTGAATGTCGATGGCGGTTGGGTGATGTACTGACAAGAACGCCTGCAACAAGGAACTCGGTCAGTAACCCATCGATATTATCAATCCTTTACTGCATTGTTCGTAACGTATCTTTGATTGCAGCCAAAAGCCTAGTCGTCATCGTTTCATTCTGATAAAGAAAATCCCTTACGTCCTGGTAGCCTGAGGGCTTTGCGCCGGGAGGGCAGGTAAGCAGGCATATGTTGACTCGAAACACAGCATCGATCTCACGGGAGTGTAGCTTTTCGAAGGCAGCAGCCATATGCGGCCAGCCCCAATTTCCTTCAAAGCCGTTCTGCCGCTGCCAAGTCTCGGCTGTCGCCAGGAAGACAGCCAACGCCTGCTTTACCCCGTGATTGCGGTCCGTAGCTATGAGGAAATCCTCATAGGCGGCCTTCAGATCGAGTTGCATGATCAAGTCGTTGAAAAAGCGGTGGGGATCGCCGAATAGGAGTCCTCGGAGGGGCCCCGGAGTGAGCTTGCCTGATTCCGCGATTCGAAGCTCCTTCGCGACGACACGCATGCGCGCCGCATCCTGGCCGGAAACCGCCTCCCAGGCACTCACGATGAGCTCGCCCTGGCCTTCGATCAGATCATTGGCAAAGTTAACGTAATCTGCCTGGACCGGCGGCTTCATCCCTGTAGCACCCCGAGCGAAGGCAAAAGTATTAGGCAATTGAACGCAGTGCGTCTGCGCATTTCCCATAACGCCGCGCGGTCCAAGTTCCGTACCGGCTTGGTACGCCGCATCGCCACCGTAATTAGTCATAGGAAAACTCGGCTCGGCTTCTATCCTTCCATAATTGAAAGAAATTACGCGGGACGCAAGATCGAGTTTCTTTGCGTAGGACAGCCCATTCGCGATACCCCAAGGCTCGGGATTAGCATGGCGAAGTAGGCGCAGAGTATCCAGGAATTCCGATTCTTTCCCTGCTTTGAGAACCCCCGCCTTATAAAAACGGCCATACGCTTGCCAGCCCCAATCCATCCAGTAATCTAATTCGATCCCGGGACGTAGCTGGTCCAGCATCTTACGATGTTGGACCAGCAAGTTAACGAATTCGGCACCTGTCGAGCCGGGATACCCGCCTGGATCACTGTCGATGATGGCTACCGCATCCACGCCGGCAAAATAGCGCATTAACCTTTTGCGCCTCTGGATCATTTTGGAAACCGCCGCCGGGTCAGCTGGGTTCACATGCTGGTCAGAATAGAAGAAGTGCCGGGCTTCGAAAGTCGTCCGGGATGCTATCTTGTCGTCAGGAATGACGTTCGGAGTTAGGACCATCATCACTCTCATACCGAGGTCATGGTGAAGCATTGCTATGACGGTGGAATCCTTTTCGAGACTGGACCTGTCACTCGGCGTCAGAGGATCGGGCATGATCTCGATCATTGGCCAGATCATGATTGTGTTGAATCCCAGCCGCTTCAAACCGCCTGCATAGCCTCGCCAGTCTTGCAACGTCCAACTGCGAGCAGCGTATGGATGGTTGTATGGCCAGTGTTCATGAACGTACATGCCTACAACGTGATCAGCCGGGGCAGGCGCAGGTTCCGCAAATGCAAAAACGGTAACCAGCATTAGTAAAGTCAGTACGAGTGCAGACCTGCGCATCTATCTCCCTAAAAACATGAAGTGCGGCTGAAATTCCGCAGAATCCATTCCGTGTCTCTGAATGTCGCGCGGATAACAGATCGGCCAACGCGGAAGCATCCCGGAGAGATAATGCTCCAAGATTCCCCTACGAACCCGAAGCTATAACCGTATCGTTAGGCTGTCAAGTCGATTTATCTTTAGAGGAACGACATTCTTCTATTGCAACGCAGGAATCAGGACCAAACGTACTCGGAATTTGCATGCACTACAGTCAGGGCGGCGACATTCAGCAGCATCAAACGGCCACGGGCGGCGTCGCGCTTTTGGGCCAGTTGACCGGAAGCCACAAAAACGCTGAAAGTAGTGTCGCGCCTACGCTGATCATCAAGACAGAGTTCCAGTTCTTCCAGTGCTGAATCGCGGTCCCCAGAATAATGGGAGAAGTGAATCCTCCCAGGTTAGACGCGCTATTCATAAGCCCTGCGAATCTTCCCGCGGACCTGCCGCCAAGATCCGCAGCCGCGGTCCATGCCATGGGCAGAAATAGGTCACCCACGCCCGCGGCTGCAGCAAACAGCCAGGGAGCAGCCTTGCCCGAGCTGACGATTCCACAATAGAAGAGAAGAGCAGACAATAGCAGGGAGCCGCATCCCAAGATTCCGCGGCCGAGAGCCGGACCTATCTTCCTGCTAATAACGTCGGAAAGCGCTCCTCCCGCCCAATTGGAACCTATACCCAGCAAAAACGGCAGCGAAGCGTAAGCGGCTGCATGGGTGAGAGTGAACCCGCGGCGCTCCACCAGATAAGTAGGAAACCAGGTCGCATAAAACTGCCACATGAACGTGTATCCGAAGGCGACCAGAAGTAGCGCGAGCACTCGAAAGGACCACCACCTCACCCCTGGCTGTCCGAACTGCTGAGAACGATTGGCCGGCATCTGAGCAGGAACGGCGCGAAGCCAAATCCCCGCAGCCATGAATCCGGCAATCGCAAACACAACGAACGTTGATCGCCAGCCGTACCGAAGCAGCAGGAAGGCTGCGGCGGCCGGAGCAAAAGCGCCGCCGAGCCTTCCGCCGCCGAGAAACACGCCGAATGCGGTCGTTCTCCGACTATCCGGTACCCATCGCGCCAGGGCGGAGGTGATAGCTGGCGCCAGCGCAGCTTCCATACCGCCAAATGCAAATCGAACGAGTACTAGGATGAGATAGTTGCTGGCGGCTCCGGTCAAGGCGGTGAAAGCTGACCACGCCAAAATGGCGAAGGCGACGATTCGGCGCGGCCCCCCGCGATCCGCGGCTATACCCCAAGGCATTTGCAGCAAAGCATAGGACAAAAAGAAGCTACTAAACACAATACCGACTTGGGTGGGCGTCAGAGCAAACTCCCGGCGGATGCTGGGTGCGGCGACCGAAATGCAGCTCCGGTCGACATAGCTGACCATGTTCAACAAAGTCGCGGCCCCAACGATGACGTAAGGTGACTTTGTCCGCTGTTCCGAGTTCAATTCTCTCCGCCCTCATGCATTTTTCTATTACCTCACGGCGGGTCGGGATTGTTATCGTCCTTGGGCTGTGTCTCCAGGAGCGAGTAAACGACTTTCGGTGCGTTTGTGGACCGAATCAGCCGGCATCTTGTCTGACAGGATTAATTTTGCAGGAGGAATCCCGTTCCAGCGATCGGAACATCTCGCGTTTGGCTATTGTGGCTGAAAAACCAGCCGTGGTCTCGGTCACCCTGGGGGTCAAGGCGGAGACAACAAGCCTCCCTGGTCAGCGGTCCGGTTTCTTCTAAGGAGTTGGGCCTTTTTCTCGGCTTCCGCGGCCTCTCTCTTATCTCCCGCTCCGGTGTAAGCCCGAGCGAGCAACTCGAAGACCTCCGCGCGTCCGGGCTGCAACTTCGAAAGCGGCCCAAGCTGCTCAACAGCGCCGGCGAAGTCACTCTGCAAAATCTGTGCCCTGGCTAAATCTACCTGTGCTTCCACACTATTTGGCCGGAGCAGGAGTGCCGCTTCGAACTGATCTTCCGCCGCGTCGCCATCTCTCAAATCCAAGTAAACCTCACCCAGCAGTAGCCGTGCCGGGAACTGGCTGGGTAGCAGCTTCAGGCTTGCGTCCAGCGAGTCCCGCGCACCCGCCAACTCCCCATTTTTCTGCAGAGCCTTTCCATATTCGAATGCGATGTTGGCATCCCCAGGACGTACCTCGCGCGCCGTACCCAGATGAGCGGCTGCTTTCGCGTAGTCGTCCGCCGCCAGCTCAAGCTCGCCCAACGATTGCAGAGCCATCCATGATCTTGGATCGAGCTGCAAGACTCGGTTGAGCGCCTCTTGGGCTTGCTCGGGACGACCATCCTCCTGCGCAAGCATAGCCGTATGGAGCAGATTCTGTTGTTCAATCTTATCTTTGGGATCGGGCAAGAGCTTAGTATCCGTTGAAGCCGCTGGCAATGGAATCTTCTCATTCAACTCGGCCAGCATCGCGGCGGACCTCTCAGTGGATGCGTTCGAAATCTGATAAAGGTTCTGCTGTTCCCCCGAATCGCGGTGGAGATCGTAGAACTCAGGGCGTGGCGCTTCGATCAGCTTGTATCCGTTGGCACGTATGGAGCGCAACGGCGCCCAGCCAAAGTGCAACGGATAGTCCGTCTCGCCGAAAGCCGACCGGCCGGAGGCTTCCGTCCCCCTCAAATATGGCTGCAACGATTCTCCGTCCAAACCGGCCAACGCCCGAGCATGCAAGAGGTCCAGCACTGTGGGCAGAATATCGGTAGTGCGGACTTGTGAGTCTACTACTCTGCCGGCGTCACCATCGCCCGGCAGCTTCATGATCAAAGGAACATGGGTGGTCGAATCGTAAAGAAATATTCCGTGCGTATCCTCGTGATGCTCGCCCAGCCCTTCACCGTGATCCCCAACCACGAAAATCAGAGCGTCCTTGTACCGGTTGTGTCTTTTGAGATAGCTCACGAAGTCTGCCAATGCCGAATCAGCATATGCAATCTCGCCGTCATACAAACGATCTCTATAGGTTTCTGAAAATGGAGGAGGGGGCTCATAAGGATCGTGAGGATCATACAGATGAACCCAGACGAAAACTGGGCTACCGGAGTTCTCGTCAAGCCAGGTTTCCGCACGCCTCACCACGACCATCGCTCGGCGCTCCAGACGTCCCCAACGAGATGTCGTCTGAGGATGTTGGGGGAAGTTGTCATAAAAATCGAATCCTCGATTGAGTCCTGGCGCCAAGGTATTGCTGTCGAGAATGACCGCGCCGATGAACGCGGCCGTGTGATAGCCCCTCTTGTGGAGCAGCTCAGCCCACGTTGCATGCGCCTCGGCCAGCGGTATTCCAAAATCTGTTACTCCGTGAGCACTCGGCAACAAACCAGTCAAGATGGTGACATGCGAAGTATTGGTGATGGGGCTAGGAGTGAATGCCTGCGTAAAGCGAATCCCATCCCGCGCAAGTCCATCCAATGCCGGGGTCTGTATGCGATCGTCACCATAGCAGTGAACGTGGTCCGCTCGAAGCGTGTCGATGGTTACCAGGAAAACATTGGGTGGCAGATCTTTTTTCGTCTGTGGCGTCGCAGCAAAACCCGCAACGGCAGCCAGACAGCAAACGATCCAAACTCGAACGGACCTCATGGCAACTGAGGCTAACATAGGCTGCGCTTCTCGTCGGTATGAGATGATTTCGGCCTTGCGCTGATTCAGGACCCGCGCCGAGACGGTATAATTTCGCTGCCTCGGAGTCCAGGGGTTGCGCCCCGGCGCAAGGAGCAAGGAGATCATTCAGGAGTCACTTTCGGCAAGTTGCCGCGATTGGGACCGGCACCGAGACTCATGAGATTCCTCAGCTCTTCGCTCGGGGCGGTCTCCAAGTAGCCTTTTACGACCCTGAGCCCGGAGGAGTCGAGTTCCAATGGGGACCAGGCGGAATCTCGATGCGTTGGTCTACCAAATTCATGCGTTGGTCTACCAAATTCAAAGGGGATCAGTCGGATCAAGAACATCACACGATCTGACCCTGCCTGCAGCATTTCCAAGGCTACCGGCGGGAGGCTGAGTTGGTCGCGCGGAGTCGATCAGGAGATCTCTCCGCAGAAGCAGGGGCTATTGAGGAGCTTGAATGTCTGTCTTTCAGGGAAGACCAAGCGGCGGGAAGGCTTGACGTTTATTTCTCAGGCGACAAAGGTGTTTCAGATACATGAGGATCTCGCATGGAAAACCGAGTGGGTCGACCACATTGTAGGAGATAAAGGAGAAACTGCTTGAACAGGGCACGATCAGAGGCAAATCGTTCTGGTTATTGGGTACCGATCCTAGGCTCAGCGATCAAAATCCTCGATGTTTTCTATGAGGCGGAGTCTGACCTGACACTGCACGAAATAAGCGCGAGAGCGAAAGTTGGGAAAACCTCAGCGTTCAGAATACTTTACACCCTCGATAAGGTGGGATATGTCGAGAAGGACCATTCGACCGGCAAATATCATCTAGGACTTGGAATTGTCGCAGCTGCCAGAAAGACATTGGCAGGTGGCAACCTGGTTCAAGTCGCTCGCCCTCATCTTAAGAGATTGCGCGACGAGTTCGGCGAGACGACCAATTTGGCAACGCTGCTCAAGGACGAGATCGTCTATTTGGAGATATTTGAAAGTACTCACTCTTTCCGCATGACTGACACAGTGGGTTCTCGTGTACCCTGGCATTCAACTGCATTGGGAAAATCCATCGCGGCTCATCTACCGGAAGAACGGGTTAAAGCAATACTGAAGCAATCCTGTATGAAACGATTAACACCCAATACCATTG
>CAWDNI010000016.1:0-30956 GCA_963803615.1 uncultured Acidobacteriaceae bacterium | reverse complement strand
CTGCCGTCGTGGGAATTCGCTCCAAACAACTTCGCCGTCGGCCCCGACTACCAAGCCAACCCGACATGGACCTGGTTCATACCTCAGGACGCTTATCCGAGCGGCGGTACCGGTAGCGGAGGAATCCAGTTCTCCCACACCAGCGGTTTCTTACAAGCCGACCTAAACGTCAACCCACCTGTTACCCTTTTGGTGGGTTCTATCGAGCAGAACTGCACTGTCCCTTTTCCTTTCTCGGCTTGGACGGTTCAACCGCCCGTGCTCTCGTCCCTCTCGACCACGTCGGTATCGACGAACGGTGGCACGTTCACGATCACCGGTCAGTACCTATATCCCGGCAGTGTTACTGCCATCGTCATCGGTGGGAGTGCCGTCCCCCTGAGCACCAACGTCGATCTGATCGACGCCCAGACGATTGAGGTAAGCGTACCGGGCGGGCTACTACGTCCGGGCAACTACCCGGTCCAGGTCAACACGCAATTCAACAGTGAGAACAGGTTCTCGAATACGCTGAACCTGACCCTGACAAATTGACGGGCTCATCTGTTTACCAGACCCCGGGGATGAGCGCCTTCGTGCGTGCGCGATAAGCTGGATACTGGTTTGGAAAAAGCTCCGCCATGTGAGCTTCCTCCTTGGGGATTCGCGAGAACACGAGGAACGCTATCAAGACGAAGAGGACGAGGAAACCGGCATTCACCAGGCCGGCGCCAAACCACATGGTCAAGACGCCGGTGTAGATCGGGTGGCGCACGAGGCGGTACGGGCCTGATGTAACCAGTTCGTGGCCCACTTGTATCGTGGGGCGGGCGCTCCAGTTCCGCCCCAGATGCCACCGAGCCCAGATGGCGAATACAAGTCCAAGGACAGTCAGTACCACACCTACGATGCGTACCGCTTGGATGTGAAAGAAAGGCAGCGAGTAAGCGACGTGGGGTGCGCGTTGAGCGCCAGCGACCGAAAAACGACGATCACGAAGACAAGCAACAAACAGCGCATCAACAGCCAGCGCAGCCTGCCCTTCGCATCTGAAGCTTTTCTCTTCACCCCAATGGCCGAGATCGCCCAATAGGAGATAAATACCAGCCAGCAGATCAGGACGATGCCATCAAGGACGTCGAAGGTACGGAGGTTCATCGTAAGGTCTCTGTGGTCATTACACACCAGGTCAGCACGAGGGAATAGCTGCCCGTTGGGCGAGCAACCGCAGCAAAGTAAGGGAAGGGAACAAAGGGCAAACGGAACCGACAAGAAAACACAGCGGGAAACACAAGAAGAGGGAATTACGTCGTTACCGGTTTCGATTCAACCGGGCGCGGCGTATCGTTAGCACTTTTCGTTGATGATCGTTGCCTGATGCCTTTGATCAGGGAAGTACTTGTGACCGAAAATGACGCGTTGCGAATCCGTCTGTCGTGGATGCAGCAGAGCATCGGCTCTATTTGTCTACCACCGGCATAGGACAGCGTTGGTGTTGCCGTTGACGCTGCACTCCCATGGCAGCTTGCCCGGGTTAGAGGACGAGCAGCGAGGATCAGAGAAATCCTCGCATCGGGCGCCGCCAAATACTTTAGGGTTCGTACCGCTGCAGAGCTTGGTTTGCTCCTCGAATCCGTAGAGCGCCGGCAGGCTGCTGCACTGCGGTATAGTGCCGGCTTCGGTCACCGGTACAGACCCCGTTCCACCGGGAGAAAAGGCGATCTGGAAAATATGATTGTTGCAATCATAGGTCTGCGGATCATTCGGCCACGAATAAGCTCGGGGAAACACTCCGTGCACCGTGTCGTCGCCGATGCACTGATTGTTTTGGAGACCATTGGAGGAAGCAGTCTGGCTGCAAACGCCAAAGGGAGGCTCAGAAGCCGGCAGATCCTCATTGGTGCAGACACCCGAGGGGCACGGCGGCTTCGCCACAAATCCCCGGCATGCGCACGTGCCGTTCCAGCAGCCGCCGCCGAAGGAACACTGTGAATCCTGGGTGCACGCCTTTCCTGGACAATGACCCTTCGTCAGGTCGCCGCCGTTTGGGATGCACTTATGATCACCGAATTCGCAGGTGTCCGCACCGGGATGGCATTCTTGGCCGCCGTAGTCCGTCGCCTGGCAGCAGTACTGCCTCCATGCGGAGCATCGTGGATCAGACGCATCGGTCAGGCCCTGCAAATCGGGCCGGCGGGTTGCTCGACGAACTCGCGCACCGATCAGCGTTTCTCGAACCGCCGGGTTCAGAGATTCTCCGGGAACCGCAACCGAAAGAAGCCGAACAGCAGCGAATCCTGTCCGCCGCTCCCGACTATCTGGGTACCATCGTCCCAAAACTGCCGGATCTCTTTGCCATACGAAATGCCGTTTACTATCGTGGCGCTCCAGCGCAGGACGTCACTCAATCGAAGGAGACCGTAGTCTATCGCCACGGCGACGAGGAAATAGTGGACTATAAGATGCAGCACATGGCTGGCGCCAATCAACCGTTAAAAAGCTACGGCACGTTTGGCCCAATCCTCAATTCGCTGCAAATCCTCTTTTCTCATCGCCCCGGTTTCACTTGGAAGCGCTGGGAAAAGGGGGCCACCGGTCGGCTTGCTGTCTTCGCATACGAAAATTCCGGAACTCCGAGCGTCACGCTGTCCGGTTGCTGCTTTCCCAATGACGCTGGACACGGGTTTGTGGGAGTATCCACCGCATCCCATGTCGAAGTTGCAATTGATCCGGGGAGCGGTGCGATCCTTCGCGTTCAGGTGCAAGACATTTTGGGGGGATTTGTGCCAACCAAGCGCAGCGACCTGATGGTGAGCTATGGCCCGGTGGATATTCAAGGCAAGACCTTTATCGTGCCGGTCTATAGCGTCAGTATAGAGAGGGGACGCTCCATCTCGATGGCGCCCGCACAATGGAATAGCCTGACTTTCGCTAGTTGGGGGCCATACGAAACTCGCATGAGCGTCTTCACTTTTGACGCCTATCATAACTTCCGCAGCGAAGTGCGCATTTTGCCGAACTAGACAATCCGCTGAAATGGCCCCTGGCCTTACTGAGGCTGCCGAATGCTCAAAAAGTCGGGTTATAGGCAACTTCGACTTTCGATTGCGGCGACCGATCGATTTGATCCGAGTACCGGATCGATTTAAGAGCCGAACCTTCATGGCGAGGCATTTTCTTCATAGGACCGTCGCTGACGCTCTCTAGTGCTGGTTCCCGGCTGAAACCTCCAATCAACCTAATGCTCGATGGGAACTCGTAACTGCAACTGTCGTTTGCAGGCTCGCGCGCCCGAGAACTCGGGCTATGACTCACAATTGCGGTTGCCTGCAGACTCCGATCCCCTCGATAAAGTGCTGGCGTCGCTGGTGTCCGCCGTTCAATATCAATAGCGTTTTCAATTCCTTAAGTAGGGGCGGAAACGCGGAAGAAGTCCGCACGACCAATACACGACCATGACGCTCCGCTCGTATCTAACTGTAAATAAGCCTGTTAGTGAAAAGCGGCGGCATCCCAGGTTCGCAGGAAGCCAAGATTTCCATGTCGTAAGTTGTTGATTCTAAATGGTGGCCAGAGACGGGATCGAACCGCCGACGCCGGCCTTTTCAGGGCCGCGCTCTACCACTGAGCTATCTGGCCTTGGTGATCCAAGGTGCTGTTTGCGTTTGAGTTGCGTGTGAAATCCGCGGTTCAGGCGGGGAGCCTGCCGGTTCAGCACGGCGCGAACAACTGGACCAGTATAGCAACAGATCGTGCGGCGGCGCCCGCCCCGGCGGTCACGGCATGTTTTCCTGCCACGCAGGGAACACGCAAAATGGGGAGCGGGAGAAAAGAAACCTCTCCGCTCCCCGCACTTTATCACCACTGGCCTGATGCTACGTTTGATCCTGCGGTTCTTCAGTCTTACAGTGGCTGTACGTCGGCTGCTTGCCAGCCTTTGGGTCCCTTGACCACGTTGAATTGGACGGCTTGGCCTTCCTGTAAGCTCTTGAAGCCGTTTGAACTGATAGCCGAGTAATGCACGAAAACATCCTCGCCGTTCTGCCGCGAGATGAAACCGTAGCCCTTTGCATCATTGAACCACTTCACTGTGCCTTGTTCCATTGGTGCTGTTCCTCTGTTGAATTGCGTTTGAGTGAATCGGCTCCGGCAGCAACTTGCGATGTGTAAGAACTGCTCTTGCCCGGTTCGGTCTCACGCGCGGATAGTTTATCAGAAGCGTCTGCCGCAATCAGGGGGCTTTGGCGCAGCCTGTATCGATAGCTGAGCCAACTCCAGGGCCCCCAATACCGTCAAAGCAAGAAGGCTCGAACGCACGAACTTCGATCCCACGGAAGCACCAAAGCTTCTGCGCAGAAGTGGAGGTCATTTTTGTGCGGCGGTTGCTAAGATAAACTCCAGAGCTTTCACAAAGAAAACCGGTGATGGATATCGATTACGTGCCAATGAGCCATCGTTCATTGTTCCGAAAATGCCTGGCCAAAGTGTCTCGGCTGCATTCGGGCGGACCAACTGAATCGGATTGCGAACGGCCCACCCGGGGGAAAATGCGGTATGTCGTTGGTAGGTCGAGCTGAAGTGTTGCCGTCAATATTGTTTTCCGAGAGGGATGGCGTTGTTGCGTACTTCTCGATGGAGATCGCCCTTTCACCCGATGCTCCCACCTACAGCGGGGGATTAGGAGTTCTGGCGGGAGACACGCTGCGTTCCGCAGCCGATCTCGGCCTGCAACTTTCCGCCGTCACGCTGCTGCACCGGAAGGGATACTTCCGCCAGCATCTGGATGCCGCGGGGGTGCAGAGCGAAGAAGACCAGCCTTGGCCTATCGAGAAATTCCTGGTGCTCGAGACCCCTACTGTCGAAGTGACCATCGAGGGCAGGCGGGTGCTTGTGCGGGCGTGGCGCTGGGACATTGAGGGCGTGACCGGCCACGTGATCCCGGTTTACCTGCTGGACACCGACCTTGAGCAGAATGATCCCAGCGACCGCACGATCACAGATCATCTTTATGGCGGAGACGGCGATTACCGGCTTCGCCAGGAAGCCGTACTTGGGCTCGGCGGCGTTCGTATCCTCCAGGCACTTGGATACGACGTCCGCGTCTATCACATGAATGAAGGCCATGCGGCGCTGCTGACCCTGGCGCTGATGGAGCGGCAGTTGCACGGCGATTTGGCCGGCAAACTGCAAGACAGCGACCTGCAAGCGGTTCGTGAGCAATGCGTGTTCACCACGCATACACCCGTTCCGGCGGGCCATGACCGGTTCAGCATGGAGCAGATGTACCGCATTCTGGGTCATGACGCGGCAAACCTTCTGGAGCGTATGGGGGGCTGTCACGACGGAATGCTCAACATGACGTACGTCGCATTGGCCTGCTCACGGTTTGTCAACGGCGTGGCCATGCAGCACGGCAAGATCTCCCGCGAGATGTTCCCGCAGTATTCCATTGACGCGATCACCAACGGGGTACATGCCGCGACCTGGACAGCGCCGCCGATGCAGGCCATCTTCGACCGTCACCTGCCCAAATGGCGCCGGGATAATGTACAGCTTCGCTACATCATCGACGTATCCGCCGAGGAGATAGAGAGGGCCCACGCGGAATCCAAGGAACGGCTGATTCGGCAAGTAGCGGATACCACCGGGATTGCCTTGCGCGGAGACATCTTTACCATCGGTTTCGCACGCCGCGTGGCTACCTATAAGCGGCTCGATCTGCTCTTCACGGATCCTCAGCGTCTGCTCGAATGCGCGGAGGAATTCGGGGGTATCCAGATCGTGTTCAGTGGGAAAGCGCATCCTCATGACTATCCGGCTAAGAATCTGATCCGCCGGATCTTCGAGGTGGCGGCTCAGGTGAATTCGAATGTCTTGAAAATCGTTTACCTGGAGAACTATGAATGGAAGTTGGCATCGCAGCTCACCGCGGGCGTCGATCTCTGGCTCAATACGCCGCGCCGCCCCTATGAGGCCTCCGGTACCAGCGGCATGAAGGCAGCGTTGAATGGAGTACCCAGCCTGAGCATTCTTGACGGCTGGTGGATCGAGGGCTGTATCGAGGGCTTCACCGGGTGGGCCATACCGGATAGGGACATCCAGGACCAGGAAGTTGAGGGTCTCTATGAGCGATTGGAATCGACCATTCTCCCGCTTTACTATCGCCAACCCGCGGATTGGCGCAAATTGATGCGCTCGACCATTGCACTGAATGGCGGATTCTTCAACACCCAGCGGATGCTCCAGCAATATATTGCAGACGCCTATTTCCCGGAGAAGCATATCAATATCTCGGCGGCGGCGCTCGAGTCAGCTTTGGCTAAATAGCGGGGTGGAGCGAAAACTCGGGTTGCCTCCTCTTTGTCCCCTGACAAGTTGGTTGCCGACTAGGGGGATTGGCTGAATGACCGCCCGGTTTACGCAATTTCAGACGTCCCTACGGGACTAGAAGCTACTCCTTCCCAAACCCAGCACTCGAACGTGCTGGGCTATTCTCATGCCGTCCCTGCGGGACTGTTTTTCAAAACCGGTCTCAGCTCATCTCTAACATTTCCCGCAGTCTGTGAAGCCGTGCCCTCCTCAAGGAGGGCCGTTTCGCGGCTTGCCATACTGCATATCCCAGAATAAAAGACTTCTTCCCAGTTTGTGATTTAGAGTCCTGGATCGGGTAAACTGCGTCTAACGTTATAGATATGCTGGGCACAGCCGCAGGAACGATTCACGCGAACAGTCTGAAACGTATAATTAAGCTGACCATTCAATGGTGGTAAGTGTTTTGATTGGCCAAGTCGCCGACAGTGTTCTTTTCGAAAGTTAGCTAACAATCATGGCGTTGCGCGGAAAATCGCGCAGGTCTTCCATCCGGTTTTCGTGCCGAACCTGATCTCCCGTTCGCGCCGGATTCTCATCCCTCTCCTTTGGTCCTGGCGAGCCGCGGAGGGAGTGTTGCAGGAGTGAGCTAAGGAATGTGGATTGTTCGTCTGGCGCTGCGGCGCCCGTATACTTTCGCCGTAATGGCGCTGCTGCTGCTGATCCTGGGTCCGCTCTCGATCATAAACACCCCGGTCGATATCTTTCCCAACATCAATATTCCGGTAGTGAGCATTGTTTGGGAGTATCAGGGCCTATCCCCGCAGGATATGGCGGAGCGCATAGTCACTCTCAACGAGCGCACTCTTACTACCACCGTCGACAATATCGAGCGGGTCGAGTCGCAGTCGCTGAATGGGGTTGGCGTTGTAAAGGTCTATTTTCAGCCGGGTGTCAACATCGCCACCGCCATCGCGCAAATCACCGCCATTGCACAGACCCAGTTACGCCAACTCCCCGCAGGCACGACCCCCCCGCTCATCATCACCTATACCGCATCCAGCGTGCCAATCTTGCAGCTTGGCCTTTCCGGCCAGGGTCTATCCGAGCAACAGCTCAGCGATTATGGAATGAACTTCATCCGCACCCGGCTGGTCACCGTTCGCGGACTTGAGACTCCCTACCCCTACGGCGGTAAACAGCGTCAGGTGGTGATCGATCTCAATCTCCGGGCGCTGCAATCCAAAGGTTTGTCGCCCGCTGACGTGGTCAATGCCGTTTCGGCGCAAAATCTCATCCTGCCTTCGGGAACGATGAAGGTGGGAACCTTCGAAGACCAGATAGAAACCAATAGCGCGCCGAAGACCGTCGCGGCCTTGAACAATCTTCCCATTAAGCAAGTGAATGGCGCGATGATTTACATTCACGACGTCGCGCACGTACGGGACGGCAACCCGCCGCAAACCAATATCGTTCGCGTGGACGGCCAGCGTTCGGCGCTGATGACCATTCTTAAGAACGGCGACGTCTCTGCGCTGGACGTCATTTCGGGCGCTCTTAAAAGTCTTCCGGCCATCGCCGCATCGCTGCCGCCGCAGCTTCGTATCACGCCCTTGAACGATCAATCGGTGTTTGTCCGCGGCGCCATCAGCGGAGTCATTCGCGAAGGGATTATCGCCGCCTGCCTTACCGGGATCATGATTCTGGTATTTCTCGGCAGTTGGCGCAGCACCCTGATCATTGCTATTTCCATACCGCTTTCGGTTCTGGTTTCGCTGATCATGCTGGGCGCGCTGGGCGAGACGATCAACATCATGACCTTGGGCGGCCTGGCTCTCGCGGTGGGCATCCTGGTCGATGACGCGACGGTGGAAATCGAGAACATCAATCGCAATCTCGAAGAGGGTAAGGAAGTAGAACAGGCTATCCTGGACGGCGCCGCTCAGATCGCGGTTCCCGCATTTGTCTCGACCCTATCCATCTGTATCGTCTTTGTTCCCATGTTCTTCCTGGGAGGAGTGGCCAGATACCTCTTCGTGCCCCTGGCGGAAGCGGTGGTGTTCGCCATGCTGGCCTCCTATTTCCTCTCCCGCACTATCGTACCCACCATGGCGAAGTATCTGCTTCAGGAGCATGATCCCGAAAAGGAAAAGCAAAAGGGAACCAGCCGCAATCCTCTGACTCGCGCCCAATTACTCTTTGAACGCAAGTTCGAGCAGATGCGAAGCTTCTATCATGGTTTGCTCGGCCTGGCCATCGAACACAGCACGGTATTTCTGATCCTGTTTATCGCTTTCACCGTCGGCTCCTTCGCCCTTTTGTATCCGTGGCTGGGACAAGATTTCTTTCCCTCGGTCGATGCCGGCCTGTTTCGCTTTCACGTGCGGGCGCAGACCGGCACCCGTATTGAGGAGACGGCCGCTCTTTGCGACCGGGTGGACGCGGCCATTCGCGCGGAGGTTCCCAAAAAAGAACTTGTCACCATCATCGATAACATCGGGATTCCCTACTCCGGAATCAACCTCTCCTATTCGAACACCGGGGTAGTCGGTCCGGCGGATGCGGACATCACGGTATCGCTTACGCCAAAGCACCATCCTACGGACGGCTACGTACAGCGTCTTCGCGCCAAACTGCCTGCAATGTTTCCCGGAGTCACCTTCTACACCTTGCCTGTGGACATGGTGACGCAGATTTTGAACTTCGGCCTGCCGGCGCCGATTGACATAGAGATTGTCGGGCACGATGAGCGGGCCGATCGGGCTTTAGCCGACCGGCTGCTTGAAGAGATCAGCTATGTGCCGGGAATAGCCGATCTTCACATTCAACAACCCTCCAACAATCCCCGCCTCTTCGTGGATGTTGATCGCTCGCGGGCACAGGACATCGGGTTTACACAGCAGAATATCGCTCAGAGCCTGCTGATCGCGACCAGCGGCAGCTTCCAGACATCCCCGACGTTTTGGCTCGATCCGAACAGCGGCGTCAGCTACAACATCGCCGCGCAGGCGCCGCAGTATAACCTGGACTCCCTGTCGAGCCTGCAGAATATTCCCATCACCTCCAGCCAAGCATCGGCCGCGGCCGCTTCCGGCGTGTTGGCGAACGCCAGCCCGGGAACAACGGGTGTAACTACTCCGCCCAACATGGGCGGCAAACCAATTCAGATCCTGGGCAATGTTGCTGCCATCCAACGCGGCGCCGAGCCGGCCGAGGTCTCTCACTACAACATAACGCCGGTGATCGACATTTACGGCAACGTCGTCAATACCGATCTGCGTAGCGTCTCCGACAAGATCTCCGAAATCGTGGACCGGCATCGCAAGGAACTGCCCCGCGGTTCGGTGATCGACATGCGAGGCCAGGTCGAGACAATGAAATCCTCCTTTGTCGGCTTGGTCAGCGGCCTGGCCTTTTCCATCCTCCTTGTGTATTTGCTTATCGTGGTCAATTTCCAGTCGTGGCTCGATCCTTTTATGATCATTGCCGCGCTGCCGGCTGCCTTGTCCGGTATTGTCTGGATGTTGTTCATTACCGGCACCCATATCAGCGTGCCCGCGCTGACCGGCTCGATTATGACCATGGGGGTGGCGACGGCCAATTCGATTCTGGTTATCAGTTTTGCCCGCGAGCAGATGGAGGCCAACGCGGGTGATGCCCGTTCGGCCGCACTGGCGGCGGGTTATACACGCTTCCGCCCGGTTTTAATGACGGCTTTGGCGATGATCATCGGCATGGTTCCCATGGCATTAGGCCTAGGAGAAGGCGGCGAGCAGAATGCACCGTTGGGCCGTGCGGTTATCGGCGGATTAGTCTTCGCTACTGTGGCTACTCTATTCTTCGTGCCGACGTTCTTCAGCGTGCTGCATACCAGGCTTCAACGCCGCCGGCGGCAGGCCGAAGGCGCTGGACAGCCGATCACATTGGAGGACTGAAGAAGGTGCCGATCAAGAAGATTAGCTTCGCAGCACACTCGATCCGGCTAACAAGCGAGATTGCTAGGCGTTGCAAGTTGGGAGAGCGTTTGAGATGAATCAGCCAGAACAGGACAAACATCCGCAGCGGCCCGGGGGGGAACACGGCCTGGCGCCCCAGCCTCCACACCTGTCCCCGCATAAAGCGCTGATTGGGATGATTATCCTAGGCGTTATCTTCGGGGTGGTGGCGGTTGCCGGCATCGTGCCGCGAGTGCGTGCCCGGGGCCAACTCAAGGATGAGGCTGACGCCCAGGCGGCTCCCGATGTGCTTGCGATTCCACCTCAACAAGGCAAGCCCAAGGCGGAAATCGTGCTGCCCGGCAACATGTACGCGTACACCGATTCACCCATCTACGCGCGCACCGACGGGTATCTGGAGAAATGGTATTTCGATATCGGCGCGCACGTCCGGAAGGGACAACTACTGGCCGTAATCAGCTCTCCGGAAGTCGATCAGCAACTCCTGCAAGCTCGCGCGGATTTGGCGACGGCGCAGGCCAGCGCAGGCTTGGCCAAGACCAATGCCACGCGCTACCAGGGTTTGCTCACCGAGAACGCTGTTTCCAAACAGGATACGGATACTTTCGTCACTCAGCAGGCCTCCACTAGTTCGGCCGTTAAATCCGCTCAGGCGAACATGCAGCGGCTCGAGGAGCTGCAATCGTTTGAAAAAATCTATGCGCCGTTCGACGGCGTGATTACCGCGCGCAATGTAGATATCGGACAACTGATCGATGCGGGAGCCGGCGGCACGGGGATGCAGATGTTCCACATGGCTGCCATCCAGGTTTTGCGTGTGTATGTCAATGTTCCGCAGGTATACTCACGCGGCGCGGTGCCCGGGGCGTTGGCGGAAGTCACTCTCCCGCAGTTTCCTGGAGAAAGCTTTGCCGGTAAGATCGTGCGCACCTCCAATGCCATCGATCCCAGCTCACGCACGTTGCTGGTGGAGGTAGATGTCAATAATTCCAAGGGCACGCTGGTTCCCGGCTCGTATGCCGAGGTTCACCTGAACTTGGCGACGGAAATTCCTACCTATATCGTCCCGGTTTCCGCCCTTATATTTCGCGCCGAGGGATTGCAGGTCGCCACCGTAGTGAAGGGTCCCAATGGCGATCAGGCCAAACTGAACACGGTGGTGCTCGGCCAGGACGACGGGAGAACAGTGCAGGTGGTCAACGGACTGAATGCCGACTCGCAGGTCATCCAGAATCCGCCCGATTCGCTGATCGACGGCGAGCCCGTGCGGCTGGTTCATCCGCAGCCTCAGGGGGAGGCGACACCTTCCCCGGCGCAAAGCCGGCCTGCCGGAGTGGCGCCGCAATGAACGGCTTGAGAGTCCAGGCCAGACGATTTTCCGGCTCAATTTCCCTCGCCACCTTAGCTTCCGCGTTGTTGTTGTCCGGATGCCGTGTTGGTCCCAACTATCAGCGGCCCTCCGCGCCTGCTGCCCCGGCGTTCAAGGAGGATGTTGTACCCATGCCGCCGCCTAACCCGCCGAATGGAGGCTGGAAGCAAGTAACTCCCAACGACAGCGCGATTCGCGGGAAGTGGTGGGAACTTTATCAGGATCCGCAACTGAATCAGCTTGAAGACAGAGTGGCAGTCTCCAACCAGACACTCAAGGCCGCATACGAGCAATATATGCAGGCAAGAGCGGCGGTTCAGTTCTATCGCTCGCAATATTTTCCTACCGTCTCCGTCACCCCTTCAGCAGCGCGCGACCGTCAGTCAAACAATCGTCCGCTGCACGTTCCCGGATCGAAAAGCACTTACAACGATTTCCTTCTGCAAGGGCAAGCAACGTGGGAGCCTGATCTGTGGGGCAGCATCCGGCGGCAGATCGAATCGCAGCGCGCAACAGCGCAAGCCAGCTCAGGCGATTTGGCGAATGTCGAGCTGAGCCTGCGTTCCGAACTGGCGACAGACTATTTTGAGTTGCGCGGGTTGGATACCCAGCAGCAGTTGCTGGATAACACGGTCAACCAATATCAGCAGTATTTGGGTTTGACGCAAGCCCGCTTCAAGGGAGGAGTCGCTACTGAGTCTGATGTCGCGCTGGCGCAAACGCAGTTAGACCAAACCAGAGCGCAAGAGATTGACGTCGGGGCGGCCCGGGCGCAGTTTGAGCATGCGATTGCGACGCTCACCGGCGAGCCGGCTTCGAGTTTCAGTCTACCGCCGGTTCCGCTCACCTTGCAGTTGCCGCAGGTCCCGGTTGGCATGCCTTCGCAGTTGCTTGAGCGCCGCCCGGACATCGCGGCCGCGGAACGGCGCGTGGATGCCGCGAATGCTCAAATAGGCATCGCCATCGCCGCTTACTATCCCACCATCAGCATAGGAGGGGCGGGGGGATTCGAAAGCGCGCGGCCTGGCAATTGGATTCAGGGGCCCAGTTCTCTCTGGTCTTTGGGCGGGTCTGCGAGCGAGTTGCTTTTCGATGCCGGGCGGCGGCACTCGCTTACCGAGCAAGCGCGCGATGCCTATGACCAGACCGTGGCCAATTACCGGCAGACTGTTCTTCAATCTTTTCAGGACGTCGAAGACAGCCTTTCCAATCTGCGCATCCTGAACAGTGAATCCGCGGCTCAGGCGCGCGCGGTGGCATCCGCCGAGCGATCTCTCGCCATTTCTACCCGGCGCTACAAAGGCGGCGTGACCACCTATCTCGAAGTAATTACGGCGCAGACAACCCAACTGGCCAATGAGCGTACCGCGGCGGACATTACCACCAGACAGTTCGCCGCCAGCGTGGAATTGATTAAAGCACTCGGCGGAGGCTGGGATACGTCCAGGCTGCCTAATCCGTAGATACAGCTAAGAGCGGTTAGCTAAAAAGCGTAGGATCATCCTTTTCGCTGGCTGATGGTATTGAAGCCGGTCCCATTGCCAAATAACCAAGCCTCTTGAGCTGTTGATAATTTCGGCCTCGTTGGCCTGAAAAAGTTCGCACCAATAGGATGACGACAGTCATCTTATAAAGCGAAGGAGAGCTATCAATGTCTCATCCAATCTTGGTCGCGGGTGCAGCCGGAGGTCAGCAGGGCTCAACCGGACGCGTCATCGCAACGCTTCTCCTCGAGCAGGGCATTCCCGTTCGCGCATTCGTCCACAAACTCGATACCGGGTCCGACGAACTTCGCCAAAAAGGTGCAGAAATCGTCGAGGGCGACCTCCTCAACTCGGCCTCCCTCCAGGCGTCTATGAAAGATGTGAAGCGCGCTTACTTCACCTACCCAGTGGCAGACGGGCTTCTTGAGGCCACCACCATCTTCGCCACATCGGCCCGCGATGCGGGGTTGGAATTGGTTATAAATAATTCGCAGTTTCAGGGTTCGCCCGGTGATCTCTTATTTCGAGATCTCCAAAGCGCGCCTTCGTTCCGAAACCTGCAGCACCGGCTGGCTGATCGTATTTTCGACTGGGCGCAGATTGGAGCAGTTCATCTTCAAGCGCCACCCTATTACGAAAATGTACGCGCGCTTGTCAGTCGCACCGTGGCCGAGCAAAATGCTGCGTTCCTGCCCTGGGGCGATGGCGACACTGTCATTCCGCTTACCGGCGCCGAAGACGTAGCCCGCGTGGCCGCCACTCTTTTGGCCGCGTCCAACGCGCCCTCCGAAAAGGTATATCCGCTAGTCAGTGAAACTCTAACAGTGCGGCAGATTGTCGAAACCCTTAGTAAAGCTATCGGACGATCGATTCGCTATGTGCCAATCACAGACGAGCAGTGGGCAGATGCAGTGAAGGAGCGAATCAATCCCCATGCACTCGATCATCTGGCCCATCTCTGGCAATACTTCCGGAATAGTAAGGAACGCCGGCAGGCAACCAATACTATTCGTGAGGTCACAGGCCACGATCCCCAATCGTTGGAGGAGTTCTTCCGAGAGAACGTCAAATCTTTCCGCGCCGCGGTGCAATAAGGCAGCTTTCATCCGGTCCGAAGAAGATCTGGATCTATGGGATGACATGTATCAGCCAACGGAGCGAGAGATTCCCTTGGACGCACCTCAACTTACCCGTGCAGAGGAGGAAGATATGGAACAACCACAGAATCTGGTGACCGGAGGTCTGGTCCTACTTACGGCAAAGCCGGGTGTGACTCGGGAGCAAGTCATGAAGTTTATGCCCGCGGAGATCCGCGCAACAGTGCAGCTTTACCTGGATGGCGGGATTCGACAATGGTACGCTCGCGGCGACGGCAAGGGCGCTGTCTTCATCCTCGAGTGCAAAGACGTGGACGAAGCTAAAGCAATGATCGATAGATTGCCGCTCTCCGGGGAGAATCTGTTGGATCACGAGTTCATTTCTATCGGCCCGCTAAAACATCTCGGCCTTTTGCTGGGCGGCCCGCCCCAGCAGGTGTAAAACGTCCTGCTCGTTGGGAAGATGAGTTCTATCATCCCATGCCGGTAGAAAGCCGGATCAAATCATCAACCTGGAAAGGCGGAGGCAAAGATGAAAATGCAGGCTCTGGCCGAAATCCCCGAAACCAAACGTGCAGATGGGCCAGTTGTCCGTCCTTCCAAATGTTGTCAAAGTCTATGATGCGGGAGATGTCGAGGTATCGGCAATCAAGGGCATCACTTTTGAAATTCCCCGCCAGCGCTTTTCCATGATCGTGGGACCTTCCGGTAGCGGGAAGACAACCCTGCTCAACCTCATTGTCATCGATAAACCAACCCGGGGAACCATCGTGGTCGGGGGGCAGGATGTGGCAGGCTCAACGACAACGCCCTCTCACATTTTCGCGCACAGCGCGTCGGTTTCATTTCCAGAATTTCAGCTTGATTCCCGTTCTCTCCGCCTGGGAGAACATCGAGTACCCATTGATGTTGCTGGGCCCGCCTGCAGCGGAACGCCGCGAACGGAGCACTCGAATGTTAGAGGCCGTCGGGTTATCCGACCAAATCGCTTGCCTTTGGGCTTGCGGACGATACCGCGCCCGCGGACGGCATACACGTCTTCAGCTTCGATCAGGCGGCAGCAAAGGTGCTTGCGTGGGCAGCACAACAGCATTCAGAACAAACCAGTAAGATTCTGCCTCGCTTACTTCTGACATGTATCGGCTCGTATCGGCACGCTCAACTGGTAAGTGCTAAAAGCAAGCTTCAAAGATTTTATCGGCTCCGTAAGGATTCCCGGTTCCTAAAGGGCGCGTCTTTGTTCACTGTATCGGTCGCGGTACTGTCTTCTCTGCTGGTGTTGGTCGCCTGTGTTAGCCGTATGCTTCACGGGCCAGTTCTACCTCGAATGGAGTGCGCGTATCTTGACTTTGCAGGTCTCGCACTTACAGGAATAGACACTTTCGACCTCTCTGAAGCGATAAGGTACCCGATGCAACGCGAAACGACACTGAAATCGAGAATTGCTCGCCTCAACGTTAAAGCTTGCGCCGAGGGCATCAAACCGCAAACCACGAACAAACAGAAGGCGCAGGTAGCAACTAAGCGTTGACGATCCGTCGCACACTATTCGCGGGCCAGCACCCGCCGTCTATTCCCTCCCTTTTAAGCGCCTGCCAGCTTGCGGCCTAGCATTGCCCTCTGCCCACATTGCTAGCGACCTCACTCCGATCATCCTGGGTTGAAGGCTGAGGCTTTGGCTTGCCTAGGGCATGGATTCGCTACCAATCGTCGTATTCCCGAAACCAATGGCTTCCGGCTGGATACCGACAGAAATAGGAGCGAGTGATAAAATTAAGCACTGCCGCCAGGGAGGTCGGCTACTCCTGATTAAATCCCTGAGGTTACCCTGTGACGGGAATAGAACTACATGATGAAAGTCCGAATAGGAGATATCAGTTAACCCACCGTCGGGGTTGAGGCGCAGGAAGGTCGTGGAGGCTTGCCCTCGCGACTGGAGCGCAGAAGCTGAAAAGCGTCCGGGATATCCGCTCTCGCGCAGCCCCGGACACAGGGGAATTCTTTTCTGTTTGCCTCATCGATAAACACTGGAATGGGAGATCGCTGCCCACATCTCCACAGCGACACCGTTTATCACGACGAAGCAACACGCAAAGGCAGCAACAGTCATCAAGACAACCAAAATAAACATCACAACTCTTCTCATGCTGGAATGCTAGCAACGGTACTTACATTTGTGATGCAACTATCGTGTAATCGAAATTCAGACCAGACACATCTCCCCATCAAGATGATTACTAGCCGGATGCTCCGATCTTCAGCAATTATCGTGCTTTTGAGATCAGGGATATGCTTTGACGGATCGAAGGATTCCGGTTTGCCTGTTTGAGGACCGATCGGCCCCTGAATAATGTGAACGTTGCGCATGTTCGCGCCTGCAGCAATGAGACGCGATACAACTGTGTCTGCTATGCCGTCTTCAGAGGTCCAAATAAGCACATGCCCTGATTTCTTGCATACGGTTCCGTCTGGCCATTTGTCGCCGTTCGAGACGATAGCGGCCATTGTCATTGATAGTGTGGATTTGCCAGCTTTCGAGTCACCGGCAAGCAACGCGAGTTTGTTCAACGGTAGCCAGTTTCGCCATAACCACGTAATGTTTTCAGGCGCGATGTCAGCCCGTCTTCCGCATGGAAAATGCCGCTCCATACACCACCGGTAATCGCTCGATGGTGCCCACAGTTTGAGGCATGGTGAAAGACCAGTCTCCCGCCGTCGAATATGGACAAAGTATGGACAAACGGGAATGATCCCTTAAGACTTACTTGATTTCACCTTTGATTTTATTGAGGAAGTTGGTAGCGTCATCGGGGATCGAACCCGAACTCTCCGCCTTGAGAGGGCGAATTATGCACCTTTGTCACACTTTGGCAGGCTTTGCACCCGCTAGTATCTCCTATATTTCTCCTTGTTTTGTATAGATTTTGGAGGTAGTATTCCGTTGCAAGAGTTTGCAACGGTTGTGCAGTTCCATCGTCACCGTAGCGTCACCTCTTTTGCAAGCGCGCCCCGCCGAGTGGTTCCAAGCACTCAACGGGACGCTGACCAAAGTCGCCTACAAGGAGGCAACATGGCTGCTCAGAATCTAACCCATCCGCAAATCCGATCAACTCAAAAATCTACAGGAATTACGCAGCGAGCCAAGGTGTGGCCCTATGACCTCGAGGACGGGGCCCATGTGATCAGGATCCTGCATCAGGCAGCTGTCGGGTGCCGCAGTGTGAACCCACGGGAATCGAGACGGCTGAGCTGCTTGGCTTCGCGAATGAGCCTGGATGGCGGCCTGCCGCGGGAAATGCGACTAAGAAAGTGGCAAAAGATGCTAAGCGCGATGAAACCCAAAACGCAAACGAAGCAGCGGTCTGGAGGTCAACGATGAGTGCCGCACCCCGCTCCTTTCCCCATTTCTCGCCCGTGCCGATCGATCCGGACATGACACTTGCCGAGGCGGCCGAAGTGTACCTACAACTCCGGACCTCTGGCGGCCAAGCGCGGTATATCAAGCGAACAACGGAGCATTCCTATCGCCAATACATAACTACGCTGAAGCTGTTCTTCGGCAATACGAAATTGAAGGACATCACGTGGCTCCGGATGAAGGCGTACCAGCAAGCGCGGGTCGATGGCGCGCCTCCGTTCATCCGGCGCCGCCGTCCCTTCGAAGAGCCAGGGCCCTGCCCGGCGAAGCCGGCAAAGGCCAATCAGGAGCTTCAACTGCTGCGTCTGCTCAAGATGAGGGCCCAGTGCTGGACCCAAACCGACGCGACGTATTACGAGCGACTACAGGAGCCCGAGAGTGACCTACCGCGGGCGCTCACACTCAAAGAGGAAAAACAATGGCTCGCGGCATCAGCCAGCAATCCGCGGTGGGCCGTCGTGCACTGGTATTCGCTATTGAGTTTCCATACCTGCCTCAGCTCAAATGAAATCAGGGCGCTTCGCATCCGCGATATCGACCTCGTAAGCGAAGTTCTAACCGTGCCGAACGAAGGCGCAAAAAACCCGTACCGCCGGCGGACGATACCACTCGATCCGGACGCTGTATGGGCGGCCGAACGTCTCCTTGAGCGCGCACATAGCCTCGGTGCTGCGGATCCTCAGGATTACCTGTTCCCGTTCCGCGACATTCGTGGGAACAGGTACCTCCCATCCCGGCCTATGACGGTTCATGGAATCCGAGCACTATGGGAGGAGGTCCGCGCGGCTACCGGGTTTAAGTCTTTCCGGCCCTACGACACGCGCCACACAGGAATAACACGGCTTATGGAAGCCGGCCAATCAATGAACATCGTCATGGCGTTCGCTGGACATGTCAACGAGAAGATGACGAGGCATTACACGCACATTTCCGAGCAAGCAAAGATGCGGGCTTTCCAGGAGGGGCAACGCTTTAGATATGCGGACCTTCCAGGGGCCGCACCGACCCCCCGACGCGTTGCGGCGGAGCCGGCCGCTCCGGTCGTTGCTAAGATGCCTCCGTCCGCGCCAGAACCGATGCCCCAGCAAACGACACACAACTTCTTTTTCACGACCACGACGCGGTAGCACAATTCCGAGGTAGCAAGCATGATCACTTCAGTGACCGTTGCCAGACCACCGATCAGGAAGCGCAGCAGACCAACATGGCCACGGAACAGAGAATCAACCAGCCGATGAGGCAGCAGCAGGAAGCCAATCAGCTTCAGCAGGCGATCGCTTTGCAAGAGCCGGTAACGGCGCAGCAAGATGCGGCGAAGGCGCTGTTTCAGGCGGCTTCAAACTATGGGCAAAACTACGACACTTCAATCACGCCGGCCATTACCGGCGGCGGCGCCGCCGCGGCGCTGAACTACTGAAGGGAAAAGCATGGACATTCTTAGCGCGATCACCCAACAATGCGATGCGTTGACGACGACAGTATCGCCAGGGATCGATAATCGTAACCGGTTGATTGAGTCAACTATAATTCTTATCCAGCTTTGGGCCGGTTCAAAAGACTCGGCGCGTGGCGCCGGGCGATGGAAGGCGGGCTCGCAAATCACGTCTGCAGTTTCGGAGGAAATCGCTTCGCTCCCTGGATTGGAATACCTTACGAATTACCGATGAAAGGACCGGATCATCGAAGGGGAACAGTAATTGTCTTGATTTGCGACTCTTTGAGTTCGTCCAAGAATTGCTTCTCTGGGATGTCGAACCTATTCAAAATGGTTTTGATTGAAATTGGGCTGACCGTACGTTCCTAGCGTGTTATTCAAGGTTTCTCAGGGGCGTTGCGGCCTCGGAATGCTGTGCTGGAGGATTACCGCTTCGCCTGAGTGCTCGTGCTTGTCCGTGAACAGCTTCAAATGCTTGCCGAGCCGCTCCAGGTTCAGACACTCAGTTTTGACACTCAAGCTCCCGGACACGGGCCTCCAGCCTGGCCGCTTCCTGCCGCAGGAAGATATAGGCGTCATTCAACTCTAGCTTTCCGCCCGTGCACTCATAACCGCAGAATTCCAACTGCTCGAAAGCTGATTCGATATTCCAGTGTGGGTTCGTCCCTTCTGTGCTCATCTGATCTCCGCCTTCCTTTTTCGTAATGCGTTTCTGCTGGTAATGGCGGATGTGGCAGTCTTCGAAGCTCAAGCCAACACGATTCTTCTGCGCGTACCAGAATCCAGGGCACTGCCTTCAACACTCCCGCCAACCCTCAGAGCACAGTGTTTGCACAGATCAACATTGAAGAGCAGCATGCTAAATCCGCTGGATTAAGACGTAATAAGCGCCGCGTTCGTTCAGGTCAGCATCGTAAAAGGCGGTCCTCAGTTCTGTTGGGCCCTTGGCAAGCTCAACTTCGAACGTGACAAATTTTGCGCCGGACTCGACAGGTTTGCTTTGGTCGGTGTCCCCAATTAGCATGCTGGCCCTGGTCGCGGTAATCGCCACGCCGGCCGTCCGTTCACGATTCCCGGGCGGATTGCTGTAGGCACTGTCGATGGGCAGATCCAGCTCTCTCGGCCAGCGGCGCAGCTCGACACGGTAGCGCCCGGCCTGCGCTACCTCCAGCGCCCAAAAGCCATTGGCGATCGGCGCGGTCAGAATCTGCTGCTGATTCCAGGCCTTGATCGCGTCCTCACCGTGCCAATCCATCGAGTCCAGGCGCGAAGGATTCTCCTGATTGCTGCCGATGACGATCCTCGAATATTCCCCGCCAGTGGCGGAGACACGCGTCCACCAGGACTCGTAGTCCGCTTTGAGGGCGGCGATTACCTCGGGATGCCGGGCCGCGACATCTTCTTTCTGTCCAGGGTCCTTCTCAATATCGTAGAGCTCTAGGCGGTTTGGATCACCGCCGGGAGTGGGATTCACAAGCCTCCACCGCTGGGTCATTACTGCTGTATCTTTCCATTTGACGAGGAATTCTTCGCGTTGCGAGTCCACCACAATTGACCTATCTTCCCATTGCGCCGTGTCGCCGTAGAGCAGTGGACGCCAGGATCTTCCCTCCACCTTGGTTCCGCGGTTCTTTAGGCGGCAAAGGTCAGCCAGCGTTGGCAAAACGTCGATGTGCGAAGTGAGAGTGGAGATTTCGCGGACCTGATTGAGACCGCCCGCCGGCCAAGAAAGGAAGAAGGGCTGACGGTGGCCGCCTTCGTAGGGGGAACTCTTTGCTCCCCGCATCGAGGCGTTGAAGACATTCTCTCCTCCCGCAGTGCCATTGTCCGTGGTGAAGATGAAGATCGTGTTCTCAGCCAGACTGTTCTCTTCGAGAAATTTCCTTAGCCTGCCCACGTTTTCATCGAGATTCGCAATCATTCCGTAAAAGCCCGGGCTCGTGAGCCCGGCGACGCCTTCGTAAGGCGCCTGGTCTTTTTCTTGGCTCCAATTGGGCAGGTGCGCGGCAGTGGTAGCGAGATAGCAGAAGAACGGCAGGCGATCGCTGTGTGCGGCGCGAATGAAATCCATCGCCAGGTTGAAAAAAATGTCCGTACTAAACCCTTTGTATTTCTGATATTCCCCGTTGTGCAGATAGCGGTCATTGAGGTCGTCATTACCAAAGTAGTCGGGTGTATTCCAGATACCGCCTCCTCCGCAGACCACAGCGTCATCAAAGCCACGATCATGCGGACGATAGGGGTAGTTATCGCCCAGGTGCCACTTGCCGTAGATTCCCGTTCTATAGCCGGAGGATTTGAAGCAGTCGGCTAGCGTTACGGCGTCGGCATGCAGCAGATTGCGTCCATTGATGGTGTGCCACACGCCAACCTCGTTGCAGTATCGGCCGGTCATCAGCGAGGCACGTGTGGGCGAACAGGTGGGGCTCACATGGAAATCGCGAAAGCGCAGCGCGGTGTCGTGCAGGCGGTCTACATTGGGTGTCTTGATGACCGGGTTGCCATTGCAGGCAAAATCGCCGTAACCGATATCGTCCCCTAACACCAGGACAACATTTGGCCTTGTGGAGTCTTTCCCGCCCGGCGGGCTGAGAGCAAATCCCTTGCATGAAGCCGCTGCGACCTGGGCTGCAATCAGGCTGAGCACGGTGCGCCTGGAGATTCCTGGCGATTCCTCCGCCAACCCTTGCAGTAAAGAAGATGCGCCACGCGCCTCGGATGCGAACGTCATGATCCTTTTCTTTCCTTTCCAGGTGGCCGGGAGGCCTGACCTCCGAGTAGCAGTATTGCAGTTTAAGAGGGAATTGCAACTGCGCGGCGTATTATTCAACGAAGAAACAGCGCCTTAAGGTCGGCGATCCAGAACACTCGAGAGTGCGGCGAAAACTGGCGTATTGGTCAAGTTGAAGGCCTCGGCGCGGAACTCCAGGCTTGCACGCTCGGTAATGGAAAACCGCTTGAAGATGGGACACGTCCGCATCAGGATTCGAAAGCGGATTCGATATTCCAGTGTGGACTGGTTTCTTCTGTGCTCATCCCATCTCCGCCTTCATCCGCTAGACTTCTTCGATGCGCATCCTGGTCAACTTCATGCATCGCGACGGCTGGTCGGTCCATTGCCTCGCCGAAGATGCCAGGACTCCGATCAGCCCATTCGTTAACATGGAGAAGCAGAGCACCATGCTCCGTCTCCTGCGAGCCTCCGGGGCTACGGATGAGGACATTGCCTCACTCGAGGCCGATATCCGACGCTGGAACCGCGGCAGCGTCTGGATCAACGTCGCCGAGCAGGGGAAGAAGCTGTTGAGGTTGAGAGCGGAGGACATCGTGCGGGGGAATAATAGGCGAATATGATAGGCTTCTCTCTGTTGAGATTTACTCATTCAAAGCGAGCATGAGACCTACTGCTTATTCATTTCGGACGATTCTGGATCTTCAGAATTGGAATCACGAGAGTAGAAGATGAGCGAGAGACACCCGGAATTGTTCTTTGGGCTCGTTGGGGCGATTGGTACGGATTTGGAGCTTATTCGACAGTCGTTGCAGGATGCCTTATCGTCTGTCGGATATACATCTGTTGAGATCAAGCTCAGTGATCTAATGCGTGAACTGAATCCAAGTTGGTATTCTTTTCCAGATAGATCAGATCTTTCCTACTTTGAGCTTGCGATGGACGGGGGCAACAAGCTCCGTAAGGATATGGAACGTGCTGATGCCATGGCTGCTTTGGCAATGTCATCGATTCGGCGAAGACGCCAAAAAAACGAGGTGGCCAGCCAGCAAGTTGAGAAGCGCGCCTATATCTTGAGTTCGCTTAAACGATCAGAAGAAGTTGAGTTGTTACGTAGCGTCTATGGGGCCTCTGTTTCTATCGTTGCTGGATACTCGCCCCGAAGCGCGAGAGTAGATCGTCTCGCTTCTCAATTAGCGGAAAAAGCCCATCAGAATCAAATCGGACCACATCGCGCGAAAGCTGAGTCGCTGATCCTCAGAGACGAGAGCGAATCGGACAAATGGGGACAGGATGTGCGAAAAACCTATCCTCTAGCAGATCTGTTTGTGGACACGACCCGGGCTAAAGAGTGCCAAGATGCAGTGGAAAGATTTATCTGCTTGCTTTTCGGCGACCCGTGGCGTTCCCCAAGTCAAGATGAACAGAGTATGGCGTTTGCTTATATCGCTAGTCTGCGATCGATCTCTCCAGCGAGGCAAGTTGGCGCGGCACTCACTGACAGGAATGGCAATATTCTTTCAGTGGGAACAAACGAAGTACCTTCGCCGAGAGGAGGTCAATACTGGGAATCTGACCCGGCAGATGGAAGAGATTTTCGATATGCTCGTACGGATACCAGTGATCGTATGCGTCGAAATTTGCTATCCGATGTGCTCAGTCGCCTCAAGACACTCAATATCCTCAATGAGGACTGCGATGATCCGAATCACCTATTAGACGCAGGTTCGCCTTCATTTGAGATTCTACGAAAAGCTCAATTGTTTGACACAATCGATTTTATAAGAGCCGTTCACGCTGAAGCGTCCGCTCTGCTCGGTTCTTCAGGCAGCCCTCGGGGCAGTACGATCTACGTAACCACCTTTCCTTGTCATGAATGCGCCAGGCACATAGTTTATAGCGGAGTCGAACGCGTCGTTTATATACACCCCTATCCGAAAAGCCTTGTGACCGAACTGTTCAGGGACTCGATATCGGTTGACGGCGAAAATGGACGCGAAGGGAAAGTTCGATTCGTGCCCTTTACTGGGATCTCTCCGTCCATTTATCAACAGATTTTTCTGTTGTCGACTAAGACACGTAAGGAGAATGATGGCACCCTTAGGCAGTGGAATGCTGCACAATCATCTCCACATCTACACACCTCGTTTTCGGAGCGAGCAACCAAGACGGCCGAAGCAGAAAAACTATACATATTTGAAGAAGAACTTCAAAAGAGAGGAATTTCAGATGACATCATTTCAGGAACCACTTGAAAAGGGCTGGCTACGTACCGTCCTTCACGACGTACGGCGAGAGGTAAACGAATGGACTACAGAAACGATAAAACGCTCAGCTGAACCAGAAAAGCACGAATCTATTGACCGAACGACGCTCAGAGCCGCCTCCTCAGAATAAGAAAACTGCACTGCAAATGTTTCTGGCAGATCACTATGGATAAGATGAAAGCGTGTGCGGCCGCTACGTTCGTAAAGCAACTCGACAACAGATTGCCAGATGGTTCCACGCCGACGATGCGCACATCCCCGAGTTCGGCACAAGCTACAACGTTGCCCCCCAGACCTTTCAACCCGTGATCCGACTCAACCGCGACACAGGGCAGCGAGAGATCGTGCTCATGCGCTGGGGCTTGATTCCGTACTGGTCGAAGCATGCGAAGATCGGCTATTCGACCATCAACGCGAAGGCTGAGACCATCACGACAGCTCCACCCTTCCGGGAAGCCATCAAGCGCCGGCGCTGCCTTGTGCCGGCGGATGCGTTTTACGAGTGGCAAAAGCTCGACGCAAACACCAAGCAGCCGTTCGCCATCGCACTCAAGAGCGGGGAACCGTACGCTTTTGCTGGCGTCTGGGAGCGATGGAAAGACCCAAAGGCCGCAGAGCACCTTGAGACTTTCGCGCTCATTACGACCGACGCGAATGAACTGGTTGAGCCGTTGCACGATCGCATGCCGGTGATCATCGAGCCAAAAGACTACGACAGATGGCTTACGCGTGTAATCCTGCCCAGCTGCCGATCGACCTTCTCAGGCCTTTGCCATCAGAGCGGATGAAGGCATGGAAAGTGGAGGCCAGGGTGGGGAACGTCAAGAACGACGATGAGCAGTTGATTCAGCCACACGATTAGTGGTCTGTGGAAATGGCAAAAAGCACATTACAGCCTCGCATCGCAGGCTTCATCCAGCCCATGGAATGCCTACCGGTCACCAAGCTCCCTGATGGGCCCGGCTCGACCTATGAAATCAAGCTCGATCGCTACAGGATCGAGGCGGTAAAGCGCGGCAGTGAGGTCACGCTCTATTCTCGCTGGCAGACTGTGTTCAACGAGAAGTTCGGCTATATCGCGGCGGGCTGAAATTTCTGCCGGAGGGAACCGTCATCGATCCACCTGGGGTTTCCTCATCCAGGCGAAGCAGCAGAGCGGCAATTGCGGCAACGTATTTGCTATATATGCTTGTAATGCCCGTTTCGATTTAACAAGTGGGCGATAATCGGTGCTATATGAACGCATCTATAGAACCGCCCCGCGTCCTTACCGGTGTGTCCGGTCTCGATGACATACTTCTCGGCGGATTGCCAAAAGGTCACACGTATCTGCTGGAAGGCAAGCCCGGCACGGGGAAGACGACATTAGGCATGCAATTTTTGATGGAGGGGCAGCGCGCAGGCGAAAGTTGTCTCTATGTCACCTTGTCCGAATCTACGGCGGAGCTTGAAACAGCGGCACGTTCCCATGGCTGGTCGCTGGACGGCGTAACCATTGCGGAATTTGTGCCAGAACAAGCCAGTCTTAAGGATGAGGAGCGTTATACCGTATTCCATCCCAGCGAGGTGGAGCTTGACTCAACGATCAAACGACTTCTGGCGGAAATCGAGCGCGCCGGGCCAGAGCGATTGGTGATCGATTCTCTTTCCGAGTTCCGGCTGCTGGCCCAGGATCCGGTTCGATATAGAAGGCAACTTCTGGCTTTGAAGCAATACTTTGCGGGCCGGAATGCGACCGTGCTGCTGCTCGACGATCATTCCTCAGCCATGGATGATACGCAGGTTTGGAGCATCGTACATGGGGTCATTGCTTTCAGCGAAGTTCCACGCTCGTATGGTGTTGTACGCCGCCATCTTGAAGTAGTAAAGATCCGCTCGGCGGGCTATCGTGGGGGTTATCACGACTACATTCTGAATCGTAACGGTTTGGTAGTGTATCCGCGCCTCATTGCCGCCGAGCACGGAAAGGATTTCCCGGATCAGCATCTCTCCAGTGGTCTGCCGGCACTCGACGCTATGTTTGCTGGGGGCATCGAGCGCGGCTCCGGCACTCTGGTTCTCGGACCAGCAGGCGTCGGCAAGTCATCGATTGGGATGCAGTATGCCTACACTGCCGCCATCCGGGGAGAACGGGCGGTAGTATATTCCTTCGATGAGACGTTGCGTACGGCCAGAATGAGGGCGCGTTCACTCGGGATGCAACTCGATAGCGAGATCGAAAAACAACATTTATACCTGGAACAGGTGGACGCCGCTGAACACTCACCCGGTGAATTTGTCACCAAAATAAGACATGAGGTGGAGGAAAAGGGCGCGCGTGTCATCGTCATCGACAGTCTGAATGGCTTCCTGCGTTCGATGCCCGGGGAAAACGATCTCGCGCTACACCTGCACGAACTGCTCTCCTATTTAAATCAGAAAGGAGTGGATACATTTCTCATTCTGACGCAACAGGCTGTTCTCGGCGAAGGATCGAAAGCGATTGACATCAGCTATTTGGCGGATACCTTATTGATCTTGCGCTACTTTGAAGCGGGCGCTTCGGTGCGCCGGGCGATATCCGTGCTCAAAAAGCGCAGCGGAAAGCACGAACACACCATTCGCGAATTCCAATTCAGCTCGGAGGGCATCCAAATAGGAGAGCCACTTGCCGGATTCAAGGGAATATTGTCTGGTATTCCTGATTCCATACAGGTAGCAGAGCCGCAGTCCGAGGAGCCTTAGGATGATAGCCAGCGAGGACCTGCGAGTTCTGCTGATTACGCCGACCGGACGTGATGCGGAGTTGATCGAGAACGCGCTTCATATATCGAATGTGCAAAGCGAAACATTGAAGGACGTAGCCAGCGCAGTTGAGGTAATCCGCGCCAGAGACGTCGGTGCCTTGCTGGTTGCGGAAGAGGCCTTGGGACACGAAGCCATCGACCTTCTCGCCGGGGCTCTTAAGGAGCAGCGTCCGTGGTCCGCTCTCCCGGTTTTGATTTTGACGACGGGTGAAAAAGAGACATTTCAAAGCGATTTTCAGGAGCGGCAACGGTCGTTGCTTGATACCACGTTGCTGGAAAGGCCGATCCGTGTTGCCACCCTGGTGAGCAGCATCAAAGCCGCACTAAAAGCGCGCAGCAATCAATATGAGCGGAGGGCCGCTGTGGCGGCTCTCCGGCAGAGCGAAAAGCTCGCCGCCGTCGGTCGCCTGGCCTCCAGCATCGCCCATGAAATCAATAACCCATTAGAGTCTGTGATCAATCTCTTATATCTCCTCGATGGCACGCCTCTGAGCGCCGAACAGCGTGGATACCTCGATACGGCTCAGAGAGAACTGGCGCGTGTCGCCGAAATTGCAGCGCAAACGCTCACCTTCAATCGTCAACAGGACGTGAAAGGCCAAGCGTCCATCTCCGCGCTGCTTGATTCGGTCCTTGTGCTGTATCAAGGCAGGCTCGCCGGTTCAAAAATCGTGATCGAGCGCCGCTATCAAAATACAGAGCCTTTCACCTGCTATCCCGGCGAGCTTCGACAAGTGTTTGCCAACTTGATCGGCAATGCTTTCGACGCGACTCGTAAAGGAGGTCGCATCATTCTGCGCGAGCGGGCAGCAATGCACTCAAAGACCGGCCAACACGGTGTACGGATTACACTCGCTGACACTGGCCACGGTATCAGTGCGGAAGTGAAGACCCACCTGTTTGAAGCCTTCAAATCTACAAAAGGAAGCAATGGAAACGGCCTAGGGTTGTGGATAAGCAAAGGAATCATCGAAAAGCATAGCGGTTCGATTCAGGTTCGCTCCTCGACCAGAATAGGCGGCAGTGGAACAGCGTTTTCAATTTTCATTCCGATCGGGTGACGAACGGGCGAAAACCTGTCGGATAAACCGCGCGGCGCCTCATTCTCAACAGCCTGGAGAGTGGACGCCAGGGTCGGAGACGTCAAGAACGACGATGAGCGGTTGATTCAGCCCGATGCTTCATGAGCGGCCATTGCAAATGAAGAAGAGCACATTCCGGCCGCGCCTCGCGGTCTTTATCCAGCCCATGGAATGCCTACCGGTCACGAAGCTTCCGGATGGGCCCGGCTGGACCTATGAAATCAAGCTCGATGGCTACCGGATCGAGGCGGTAAAGAGTGGCAGTGAGGTCACGCTCTACTCGCGCCGGCAGACTGTGTTCAACGGGAGGTTCGGCTATATCGCGGCCGGGCTGAAATTTCTGCCGGAGGGAACCGTTATCGATGGGGAGCTGGTAGCCCTTGGAGCTGACGGCCGGCCAGATTTCAATCTCCTCCAGAATTACCGGTCTGCTCAATCCCGGATCATGTACTACGCCTTCGACATGCTTGTGCATATGAACCGAGATTTGACGCGTCTTCCCCTATCGGAGCGCCGCATCATGCTCCAACAGGTTCTTGAACCGAATGAACACGTGGGCCTCGCACAAGTATCGGACCTCTCAGCCGCGGACATGCTGAAGTTCGTGAAGGAAACGGGATTAGAGGGCGTCGTCGCAAAGCGCGCGGATAGCATGTACCAGTTCGGCCTCAGAACGGGCGTCTGGAGGAAATACAGAATCAATTTAGGACAGGAGTTTGTGATCGGTGGCTACACTCCCAGCGCTCTTGGAGTTGATGCGATCATCGTTGGATTCTATCGTGGCAACGATCTGATCTATGCCGCTCGTGTACGCGCGGGTTTCGTCCCCGCGACTCGGCGTGAGGTCTTCGACCAGATCAAAGGGCTGAACACGGCCGAGTGCCCCTTCGTGAATCTACCCGAGGAACAGGCGGGGAGATGGGGACAGGGACTCACCGCGGAAAAGATGAAGGATTATGTGTGGCTCAGGCCAGAAGCGGTCGCGCGAATCGAGTTCTTGGAATGGACCGGAGCCGATCATCTGCGGCACACCAAGTTCGCCGGCCTACGCGAGGATAAAGACCCTCGGAAGGTAATACAGGAAACCTAGGAATGCTGAGGCTCTCGGGCAGCCGGATACTTCCACAGCCGGGATAAGGTTAGGCCCCTAGCGCGAGAAAGCCGTCTCCGTTCCCTCCAAATGGCGGGGAACAGGTATGGACTCCGGCTAGTGTGCCGAGCTGCAAGGCAAAGACCAAGGCCGGGGAGACATTCATGCTCTCTTATTGATGAAACGCGATAAGAGCAAGAGTTTGCTGCCTAATCGCACTCGCGCCCTGTGCAGGGCACCCTGAAGATGTGATGGTGTCCCCTTTGCTGATGCCGATGTCGACCGGATTGGCCGACGGAGCAACAGCGCGAATCAGAACTGCGCCGGGCTCGACGCTACCTCGTCCGGGGTTTGAGTAGTAAGCTGAGTCAGGTTGGGACGGCGCGTTGGCCGAGGCTCCCAGACTGGAAACATCAGCTCGGGCATCGGCTCCGCCTGGAATATCTTTCGAGTTTGCCGTGCGATCCAGCGCGCGGATGTCTTCGCCTTCTTGCGCCGGGCGCTGTCTGTCGAGATGCCGGTTCCCGCATACATCTGGCGGTAGAGCTTCGATAGCAGAACGAACGCAACTCGAGCCCGGAGAGTGGGCGTGCAGGCAGATCTCTTCCATATGGCGCCAAACTCGTAGAACCGATCCCAGACTGACTGCGTCCGCTCTTGGATCTCGTTTGAGCTCATTGATGGATGAGGCGTAAACATCTGGGGCGGATAGCGGTGGGGATAAGCCAATACCGAGTGATGGGAGTGCCTTCCACCATCTCTGCATTTACGGACTGTTCCTTTTCCCATCGAGCGAAATCAACCGTTCCGGGAAAAGGCGTCATCATGACAAACTGTGCAAAGGTCAGGTCTGCCTTAAGCGCCAGTTCGACTGTGGCTCCGAAGGCGCTCGCGTGTCCGTAGGAAGGCCAAAGATGAACGATCCTAAACAGCATGCAGCCCGTGCTCGCGGAAGGCCTGGGTTGCTGGACCAGGCGGTCGCCCGAGTAGTTGAAATCTTTGTAAACGGCCTTTAGCCCTTCCGGCGTGACCGCTTCTACACCCACTAACGCGCCCTTGATGTTCGCTCTGCGCATTGCATCCAGATAATCGGGATCCTCCGCAGATTCCATCGTGATCTGCGTGAAGAAAACCATGTCCTTCGGAAGCTTGGCAAGTTCCGCCATCAGAGCGAAGCGCTCCTTCCGAGTCTGCAGCAGAGACTCAACTCTTTCCAGATTGTTCTGCTCTCGCGCCAGCCGGACGTCGGTCAATGTAACCGGATAGAAGTTATCGTCAGCCAGAGCAATGAACCGAAAGCCCTGCGCCTGAGATCGATAATCTCGTCGATCACCTTTCGAAGGACCTCTGCCGCGGCTTCTGTCCATCGGTGCGCCAAACGGAGCAGAACGAGCAGTGCTTCGGACAACCGCGAATCGTTTGCACGGAGGCCCACATGTACTTGTCGGCCTGCATTAGATCCCAGCGTGCGGCCAGGAACTGATCTCCCTCAATCTTCCCACCGTCGTATATGCGTTTCGCGCAACCGGCCTGCAGGTAACCCGCCACAGCGCGTCCCCAGGTACGATGTCGCCATCACCCTTCACCACAACATCAGCGGCACCGCGTTCAAATGGTTCCTTTGGAAATAAGGTCGCATGAATACCGCCGTAGACGACCGTAGCTCCACGCGCATGCGCGAAGTTCTCGACTTCATATCCGCGTAATGCATTGCCCGTATGAACGCTGATTCCAACCACATCGGCAGCGTGGATCGTCTCCGGATCGAGCTGCTCCAGCGATTCATCCACCAGAATCGGGTCACCCATGGAAGCTGGCGTTGCTGCTGCTAACACGAATAACCAGCGAGGTGTAAGGACCGCCGTTCCAAAAGAATGGTCGCTGGGATTGATCAGATGTACAGACATTCGTGAAGGCTCCTTACTGTTGTTCCGGTGCGATTAGATTGGCAGT
>CAWDNI010000015.1:0-65697 GCA_963803615.1 uncultured Acidobacteriaceae bacterium | reverse complement strand
GGCTTTTGCTCTAGCTTTGATTTCTACCAAGAGGCGGGTGGAAGCCCTGGACTTTAGTCCAGGGTAGCGGGTCTTCAGACCCGCGGGAATAGGATTGGATCCAAGCAGATCGGGCTTTTAAGGCAGAAACAGGAAAGGTGTGGCTTCGATGAATTCCACAAAGTGGCCTTTTTCTTTGAAGAAAAGGCCGTTGATGGGAGTGGCCTGGCATATATCCATCCTGTTTCTGCCGTAGCCCCGGTGTTCACCGGGCTCGGAAATCCATCTTAAGTTGTCTTGGACTGTGCTCCCCGCCTGCTCAGAGTGTCTCTTGATACACTTTTGCGAGACAAGATGCGCATATCCTCTTTCGACCCACGCGGCAGTGTCAACGCCACCAGGCCTAAAAAGGCCTCATGTGGAGATGGAAAGCTACTCGTGGGCCTGGAAGGCCCACTTCCCCGGACTAAAAGTCCAGGGCTTCCACCCTTTCCCCTTTTCCGTACATCGGGTGAGAAAATCCGTCTAGAAGATTTTAGCTTTTACTGTGATCTGGCAAGAGCGGCTGTGTGTGGCCGTTCTTCGATGGAACGGCCATGTGGGCAGTGCTTCCCGCGCATACACCAAAAGCTAAAATGCTCTACCGCTCCGCTACGCGGTCCATCAGATCAAAGAACTCAGGAAACGAAATTGCGACGGCGTCCGCTCCGCGAATCAACGTTTCCCCTTCGGCCCGGAGCGCTGCCACGGAGAAGGCCATCGCGATGCGATGGTCGGAGCCGGAATCGATTTCCGCGCCGTGCAGTGTCTGGCCTCCGGGGACGCTGAGGCCGTCCTCGAATTCCTCTACTTCGGCTCCCATAGCGCGTAAGTTCCGGGCTACCAGCGCGATGCGATCGCTCTCTTTCACGCGCAGTTCTTTGGCATCGCGGATGCGTATTCCGCCGCGAGTGTAAGGCGCGATCGCCGCGAGTACAGGCAACTCATCGATCAATTGCGCGGCCAATGCTCCGCCGATCTCAGCGGATCCCAAACCGGCGGGCGGAGCTGTAATCTGCAACGCGCCGGCCAACTCGCCGTTTTGTTCTTCCAGATTGAGCACATTGATCTTTGCGCCCAAACCGGTTAAGACATCCAGAAGAGATGCCCGTGTAGGATTCATCCCCAATTGATCCAGGACCAGGTTTGAGCCGTCGAACAACGCCGCGGCGCAGAGGAAGAATGCCGCGGAGGAAAGATCTCCAGGCACCGTCGCTTCGATGCCGTGCAGCCGTTGTCCGCCGGGGATCTCTACCCATTCCAGGGTCCGCTGAAGCTGCGCCCCAAAAGCGCGCAGCGCGAGCTCGCCATGGTCACGGGTTCGCACAGCCTCTCGTACGACGGTCTTGCCCTCCGCCTGCACTCCGGCAAAGAGAATGGCCGTTTTCACCTGAGCGCTCGGTACCGGGGTTTCATAGGAGATGCCGTGCAGCCGTGCGCCGCGAACGACCATCGGTGCGTGGCCATCGGTGAGATCGATCGCCGCGCCCATCTGGACGAGCGGTTTGCGCACCCGTTCCATCGGCCTGCGGTTCAGTGAGTCGTCTCCAAACAGAGTGAACTCTCCCTGCTGTGCGGCCAGCAGCCCTGATAACATGCGCATGGTCGAGCCGGAGTTTCCGCAGTTCAGCGCGGACCGTGGAGCTTGCAGTTGACCCGCGCAGCCTTCGATCTCAATTGTGTTTTCCGAACGGGTAACCCGCGCGCCCAATTGGCGGACGCATTCGAGGCTGCTGGCGCAATCGGCTCCGGTAGAGAAATTATGCAGGCGGCTCACGCCTTGGGCCAAGGCGGCAAGCAACGCATAGCGATGAGAGATGCTTTTGTCGCCGGGTATCCGCAGACTGCCGGTGAAATTGCCCGCCGGACGTATCGTGCGTTCCGTGGCGGTGCTCAGGGTCTCAGTCAATTTTCGCGCTCCGCGGGAGAGAAATAGGCTTTCTTGCCTCTATCGTATCGCGTGCTGGCGGCTGGGATGGTATCTCACCCGGGCTGAGGGACAGCGATGTTCTTTAACGTACTTTCAGGACGACGACGGTCTCATCGTCGAAGCGCTCGGTACCGCCCTGGAAACGCGAAAGCTCGTTGAAGATAGCGTCTGCGATCTCATGTGGGGCCTGCTGAAGATGGGCGCGAACCACCGTCATTAATCGCTCCTCGCCGAAAAGATCCTCTTTTTCGTTCAACGCATCCGTAATTCCGTCGCTGAAGAACACGATAGCGTCGCCGGGCTGCAGGGAGAGCGTGAACTCTTCATAGGAGGCATCTTGGAAGAGTCCCAAAGGAAATCCTTCCGCGTGGATTGGTTCGACATCGCCGGCCCGGCAGATGAGGGGTTGAACGGCGCCGGCATTGGCGATCTGCAAGGTGCGGCCGGCATCGTTCCAAACCGCAAATACCATAGTTACATATTGCGAATCGACCCTGCGTTCATGGAGAGATTCATTCAAGACCTTCAGCATCCCAGCGGGTGAAGGGTGCTGGCTGGCAGCGGCGCGCATGATCCCGCTGGTCAAAGCTGCATAAAGCGCAGCCGGGGCCGCCTTGCCGCTCACATCGCCCATCGCAATTCCCGTGGTCTGCTTGTCATACTCCAGGAAGTCGTACAGGTCGCCGCCGATCGTTCGTGCGGGGAGAAACTTGGCGGCGAAATCGGCCTGCTGATGCCACGGGGTCCTCGGCGGCAAGAGTCTCAGTTGCACCTCGCGCGCCATCGAAAGATCCTGTTCCAGCCGCTGCTCCTGCATCGCCACCCGCTGATAGAGCCGGGCATTCTCAATCGCGATGGCAATCTGCGACGCAAGCGTGACCAGAGTGCGCTCGTGATCTTCGTTGAAGTAGTTCACCCTGGTGTGCTCAAGATCGAGCACGCCGATAACTGCATTTTTATAGATCAGAGGGACCGCCATCTCCGAGCGAGTTTCCGGATTGACCATGAGGTAACGCGCGTCCTTGCGCACGTCTCCCGCATAAATCAGACGGCGCTCCCGTATGGCCGCTCCGACCAATCCGCGCTCCAGCGGAATTTTATTTGCCGGCATAACGGTGTGGCCAAAGCGCACTGCGTACTGCGTCTCCAACACCTTCTCCCGCTCGTTTACCAGCAGAATGCTGAACATCTGATAGTCGATCAGCCGCCGCAGCAGTTGGGCGATCCGCTCCAGGAGGGGATCGAGATCCAAGATGGATGAGACCTCGCGCGCCACTTCGTTGAGCACTGTAAGGGTCTGTGCCTGGCGCGCCACCCGCGTATACAGGCGTGCATTTTCGATAGCCTGGGCCACTCGCGAGGCGGTCAGTTCCAGAAGATGACGGTGCTCTTGATGGAAGAAGCCCACTTGCTCGGCTTGGATATCGAGCACGCCGATCACCCGGTTCTTGGCAATGAGCGGTACCGCCAATTCCGAGCGAACATCGGGATTGGCGCTGATGTAGTATTTCGACGTGCGAACGTCGTCCAGAAGAATAGATTCCCGCAACTGAGCGGCTTGCCCGACGATTCCTTTGCCCAGAGGGATCTTCATACGCTCGATCTCGCTGCTGTGCCCAATCTGAAAACGCATGCGCAGATCGTTGGTCCGCTCGTTCAGAAGAAGGATGGCGAATATCTTGTAGTCGATGATGGCGCGTACCAGCTCCGCTGTGCGGTGCATCAGCGTTTGCAGGTCCAGAGTGGTGTTCAGCGCGTTGGCCAGCCGCATAAGAAATTCGGTTTGCAACGGGTCTACCCGCACCCGAGCGGCCGGCGCCGGCGCATCGGAGCTAGGCCGGTAATCACCCTCAAAAGAATGTGGAGCCGCGCTGTCCGCCGGCTTTGCATGTGCGGCAGCATTCGGCGGCTTTATGCCGGCCGCAGATTCGTCTGGCTTGCGAAGAGAGGTCATATAACGCGATGTGTCATCATAGCGGACTGGGCCGTCCGGGAGACACTCTGGGAGATTGAAGGGCGTAACCGCAGATTCCTCCGCTCCACTACCCCAACAAGCTTCGCTTGCCGGGGACTCCGGTTGCGCCCACCCCAGCAAGCTTCGCTTGCCGGGGACTCCGGGTGCGCTCGATCAGGATGACAAGTCTATTGTGGCAGAGCCTGATCGCAGTTCAGGTAGAAGGTCTCACAAATCCGAACTGTGGGGCGAACTCTATGGCTCCAACTCACGAAGGATGTTGACGCTGGTGCTTGAGCCCAAGCGGTTTGCGCCCGCTTCGAGCATGGCGCGCGCGTCTGCTAGAGTGCGAATACCGCCTGCGGCTTCCACCCCGCAGCGGCTTCCCGCGATGCCGCGCAGCAATGCGACATCGGCGGCGGTAGCGGCTCCGCTGGAAAAGCCGGTACTGGTCTTTACAAAATCCGCTCCCGCGGCGATCGCCAACTCGGCAGCGCGTAGTTTCTCTTCCACGTTCAACAGACAGATTTCCAGCACGACTTTGACCAGCGCACCCGCTTCATGCCCTATTTCGACGACGCCGCGGATCTCCTGCTCCGCCAGAGAATTCATTCCGGACTTCAGCATGCCTATGTTAAGCACCATGTCCAGTTCGCGCGCGCCGAGTTTTACCAACTCCAGGGCTTCGCTACGTTTGGCTGCCGGCAGACCGGCTCCAAAGGGGAAGTCCAACGGCGCGCCGACACGGACGCCGCTGCCGGCCAAAATGGAATGGGCCAGGGATGTCCAGCAGGGATTAACTACGGCACAGGCAAAGCGGAAGGTTGCCGCTTCCTCGCATAACGCTATTACCTGAGCGCGAGTGGCCTCCGGCTTTAAGAGAGTGTGATCGAGGACCGACGCCAGCGCATTTGAATCCGCGAGCGCCGTCCGCGAAAACTCATCGGAATCGAACGATCCGGAATTCCAATCGATTTCCGGTTGGAGGAATTTTATTGCCATGCAAATTGCTCCTTGAAGGACTTGTCTGATCGCGCCGTCGTGCTTCCGCTATGCGTTCCGGATTTTTTGTTCCCTCCTAAATTCGCCGGAATCGAGCGGCGACATGGCTCCGGGAGGAAGAATACAGATATCCGGCAGATTGCGGAAGCGCTCGCCGTAATCCATTCCATAACCGACCACAAAATGATTGGGGATGCGAAACCCGCAGTAGTCGGCCTCGATCTGTTCCAGCCTGCGGGCCGGTTTATCCAGGAGGGCGGCAATCTTCAGTTTTTTCGGATCGTGCTGTTCGAGCAGCTTGCGCAAAAATACCAGGGTAAGTCCTGTATCTAAAATATCCTCCACCAGGATGACGTTTCTTCCCCCAATCGGCGTATCGGCATCCTTAATTACCTTAACCGCGCCGGAGGTCTTATGGCCGTGGCCATAGCTGGAGACGGCTATGAAATCAAACGTCGCATCCACGGATATGTTGCGCGCCAAGTCGGCGAGAAAAATCGCGGCTCCCTTGAGCACTCCAATGAGCAGCACACTCTCACCCGCAAAATCATGGCTGATTTCGGCCCCGAGTTGCGCCACCCGATCGGAAATTTGCCGGCGATCGAGCAAAACTTCAAGGCTCGGTTGTACGAAGGAAGTGATCATCTGCAAGAAGAATATCTCGAACGGCGCGTCGATTTTTTCGAGGCTTGGCGGCCGCGGTCGGGTTTGCAAGGGCGGCATACACGCGTATTACGGAGCCGGTCTTGGCGGCTATACTCTAAATACAGACGCATTTCATGTATCCGTTCATTCATGTCGGCCATTTCTCTATCGGGACTTTTGGCCTCTGCCTCTGGCTGGCCGCGGTTTGCGCCTGCTGGGTCCTTCATAAGAACTTCCAACGCTATGGTTTACCGGCCGACGCGATTGGCGTGGTCGCGTATGTGACGGTTTTTGGCATTGTCGGGGCCAAGCTGTGGCATGTTTTGGAAGAGCCGGCATTCCTCATGCGTCATCCTGCGGATGCCCTTTTCGACCGCGCAGGCTTTGCCTGGTTTGGCGGATTGCTGGCAGGTATCCTGGTTCTTCTGTGGCAGGGACGGCAGGCAAAGACCGGCGGTCTGGCTATGCTTGATCTGGCTTCGCCGGCCGCGGCCGTGGGATATGGAGTCGGACGGATAGGCTGCCTGGTATCGGGCGATGGAGATTATGGAACTCCCACACGCCTTCCCTGGGGCATGAGCTTCCCTCATGGCCTGGTTCCTACCATGCAGCGGGTGCATCCCACGCCTATTTATGAGCTGCTGATAGCGCTGGTCATCGCCGGGTTTCTTTGGAGGCGTGGCCGCCCGCGCCGCGATCGATCCTCACGGCAGTCGCTTCCTGTTGGGGAGATTACCGGTGAATACCTTATTCTGAGCGGTTTTGCCCGTTTCCTGATCGAGTTCATCCGCATCAATCCGCGAATATATTGGGGCATGAGCAACGCTCAGGTCGCCAGCTTGGGTTCGATTGCCGCGGGCATTCTCCTGCTTCTATGGGTGCAGCGGCGGGCTAGGGTGTCTGCGGCAGATGCATCGTTCACGGTTGCCGTTGAGGCCGGCTCGAAGCGCTAACCGTCAGGAATTTGATATCATTGATGTATATCATGCGTACGCTGATCGACATACCGGAAGAGGATCTGAGCCTTCTCAATCGGCTCGGCGAGATAAGGAACGTATCCCGGGCTGAGCTTGTGCGGCAGGCAATCTCGAGTTACTTGGCGCCTCATAAACTGGCTGAAAGGGTGGATGGCTTCGGTCTTTGGGCAAATTGTCCTATAGATGGATTGGCTTATCAGGAAAGAATTCGGAGCGAATGGTAGGCACAAACGCTCTCTTCGATACCAACATCCTCATTGATTATCTGAGTGGAGTCGAAACAGCGCGTGAAGAGGTAGAACGTTATCGCAGTCGATCCATAAGCGTCATTACCTGGATGGAGGTGATGGCCGGAGTCATGCCCGAATACGAGGCCAAAACCCGCGCGTTTCTGAGCACATTCTTGAATCTTCCCATTACAGCCGCAGTAGCTGAGAGGGCGGTAGCTCTGCGAAGGCAACGGCGGATCAAGCTCCCCGACGCGATTATCCTGGCTACGGCAGAGGCCGGAGACTGGCTCCTCGTCACCCGCAATACGAGAGATTTTCCCGCCGGCGACGCGGGGATCCGTGTGCCATATCAGCTCTGATGGGCGGAAGATCACACCCGATCTAAAGAACAGGAGAATGCATGGCGCAAGCCGATCAGCTCCGGGTACCGGAACCGGCGAGAACCGATCCAAAATCCTTCGAGTTGCTGCGGGTCTGGGTAGCCCACCAGGATCAGCACATCACGTTGCGGGTTGGTGTCTGGGAGGATCCCACCGACTGGGGCGTGATGCTTGCCGACTTGGCTCGGCACATCGCGAATGCTTTCGAGAACGCGGAGAATCGCGATCCGGTCAAAGTGTTGGAGCGCATCCAGGCCGGATTTGAAATGGGGATTAAATCTCCAGGTGATTCAATCCAGGGTGAAATCAACGGCTAGGGCGTTCAACCGCGGATCCCTCCATGCTCGGGAAGAGAATCTCATTTCCAGGACCCGGCCAATATAATGGAGATACAGACAAGGTTCAGGAATTGGCCGATCAGATTATCATTCGGGGCGCCAAAACCCACAATCTGAAAAACGTTGACTGCGATCTGCCCCACGGAAAACTCACCGTGATCTCAGGCGTTTCAGGTTCGGGCAAATCTTCGCTCGCTTTCGACACCATTTACGCTGAAGGTCAGCGGCGCTATGTCGAGTCGCTCTCGGCATACGCGCGCCAGTTTTTGGAGCGCATCGAAAAGCCCGACGTAGACCTGATTGACGGCCTTGCGCCGGCCATCGCGATTAAGCAGAAGAACTCTACGCGCAATCCCCGTTCGACAGTGGCTACGGCTACGGAAATCTACGACTATATGCGGCTGCTCTATGCCCGCTGTGGAACAGCGCATTGCCTGGTCTGCGGCGGGGTAGTGCGCAGGGATAGCGTCGATGAGATTGCCGGGTCGATTCTGGCCCTGGACGAAGGGACCCGGCTCTACGCTCTGTTTCCCATACAGCGTCATGTGGAGATGCCGGAAAACAGTGCTGAGGATCCGGGGCAAGCCGGGAAGAACGTAAAGAAGACCAGGGTAAAGCCATCCGGCGGCAAAGCGAGTCCCGCGGAGCCGGTAAAAGACCAACTTGGCGGCAAGCTCGGGGAACTGCGCAAACGAGGTTTCAATCGCCTGTATCAGAGCGGAAAAATCGTTGAATTCGCCACGCCGGAGTCGTTGCTCGAGCTCGATTTCGCCCAACCGGTTTTTGCCTTGGTCGACCGTCTGGCGGTCTCGGCGGAGAACCGGGCGCGTATTGTCGACGCCGCTGAGATCGGTTATCGCGAATCGGGCGAAATCGTCTATGAAGTCGTTCCCCGCGATGCGGGAGCGGAGCGCACGCGGCTGCGTTTTTCTCAAGCCTTTGAGTGCAAGACCTGCCGGCGCATCTATCGCGAGCCTGAGCCGCGGCTGTTTTCCTTCAATAACCCATTTGGCGCTTGCCCGCGCTGCCAGGGATTTGGGAACACCATAGATTTCGACATTGACCTGATTATTCCGGATAAGCGGAAGACTCTGGAGGAGGGCGCGATCGAGCCCTGGACCCGCCCCAAATACGCGTCCTATCAGGCGGAATTGAAAAGAGCTGCGCGTCAGCGTGAGATTCCTTTGAATACTCCGTGGAACGAGCTCACTGGGGAGCAGCAGGACTTTGTGCTCAATGGAAGCGGGTCCTTTCCCGGCATCCACGGATTCTTTGCCTATCTGGAACGAAAAAAATATAAGCTCCACGTACGGGTCATGTTGAGCAAATACCGGGGCTATGCGCGCTGCCCGGAATGCAATGGAACCCGTTTACGGGCCGAGGCGCGTGCTGTACGCATCTCCGGCAAGAACATTTCCGAGGCGGCGGCCCTTACCATTGCCGCCGCGCGCAGATTTTTCGATGAACTACTGCTCACTGCGCAGCAAGAGGAAATTGCCGGCGGAATTCTCATCGAGATACAACAACGGTTACATTTTTTGGATGCCGTAGGCCTGGACTACATCACGCTGGATCGGGGCGCCTCTACTCTTTCCGGCGGCGAGGCGCAGCGCATCCAACTGGCGACCTCGCTTGGCTCACGTCTGGCGGGCGCTCTCTATGTGCTGGACGAGCCATCGATCGGACTTCATCCCCGCGATACAAACAAGCTGATTCGCATCCTTGAAGAGTTACGCGACTTGGGCAATACCATCCTGGTGGTCGAACACGATCCCGATCTGATACGCGCAGCCGATTGGCTGGTGGACCTTGGTCCTGGAGCAGGCGAGTTGGGCGGCCGCATACTTGCCGCAGGCACGGTGGCGGAGGTGGAGAAGAATCCTAACTCGATCACAGGCCGCTACCTGAGCGGACAACTCACAATCCCGATTCCTAGCCGCCGGCGCGAGATATCGAAGGAAAGGCTTGTGCTGCGCGGCGCGCGCGCACACAATTTGCGCGGGCTCGATGTGGAGATTCCTCTTGGCATGCTGGTGGCGATTACAGGTGTTTCAGGCTCCGGCAAATCGACGCTGGTACACGATGTGCTGTATCGCGCTGTCGCTCACGCTCTGGGAAAGAGTGAAGGCGGCGATCCCACAGAACTTTACCGGGAGATCAAAGGGGTGGAGCGGCTGAACGATATCGTCCTGGTAGATCAATCTCCTATCGGCCGGACCCCGCGCTCCAATCCTGTCACTTACATCAAGAGTTTCGATGCCATTCGCGAGTTGTTCGCCTCGCAGCCGGAGGCCCAGCGGCGCGGCTACACTGCGGGGCATTTCTCGTTCAACGTGCCCGGAGGCCGGTGCGACGTCTGCGAGGGCGATGGCACGGTTTCAGTGGAAATGCAATTCCTCGCCGACGTCGAGCTGCCATGCGAAGAATGTAAAACGACGCGCTACAAGGCAAGCGTGCTCGAGGTTAAGTATCGCGGCAAAAACATCCACGACGTGCTCAATCTGACGGTCAAAGAGGCGCTGCGCTTCTTTGCCGGGCAGCCAAAAATCGTCGAAAAACTCGCTGTCCTTGACGAGGTAGGCTTGGGATATGTGCGCCTGGGGCAATCGGCGACAACCCTCTCCGGAGGGGAGGCGCAGCGTGTGAAATTAGCCTCCCACTTGGGCGTTGGCCGAACAGCGGCAGGGCGGGGAAGCGGGGTAAAAAAGACAGGCAGCCGCGTACTCTATATCTTGGATGAACCGACGACGGGATTGCACTTCGACGATGTAAGCAAGCTCTTGGCCACGTTTAAGCGGTTAATTGATGCCGGCGGCTCTCTCATTGTTATCGAGCACAATCTGGACGTGATCAAGTCGGCGGACTGGGTAATCGATCTGGGGCCGGAGGGCGGATCGGAGGGCGGACGGGTAGTGGCCGAGGGAAGCCCGGAGCAGGTCGCGCAGACACCCGGCTCTCATACGGGAACTTGGCTGGTTCGCGCCCTGGCCACGCAGGAAATCGCGGTCTGAGCACATCCTGGGAAACGAAGCGATGAAGAAGTATTTTTGGCTCCTGTTCTGCGGCATATTGTTTGTACCCGCCTTTGCACCGGCTCCTGGCCAGGCACAGAACACGCTTCCGCCGGGTACGCAGATGCCTTCCAGCCCCTCCCCGGTGATTTCTGGCACTGGGTTGGACGAGGCGGAAGAGAAGATTCAGCAGCAAAACCTCGGTGGGGCACGGCCTCTGGTGGAAAATTACCTGAGCGCGCATCCCCACGACGCCCGGGCTCTCTTCGATCTCGGCTATATCGATCAGTCGGCCAACCACGGCGATGCCGCCATGAAGGACTATCGCGAGGCGATCGCCGCGGATCCGAAACAATTCGAGTCGCGCCTTGCGTTAGGGCTGATGCTGGCACAGCAGGGAAGTACGGACGCTGCCCGAACCCAGCTCGAGCAGGCTACCGCTCTTACGCCCTCCTCGCCCAATCCAGGGGCGCAGGCACAAGCATTTCGGGCATTAGCGGCGCTCGACCGTACGAGCGACCCTGGATCCGCCAAGATTGCCCTGCTCTCCGCACTTAGGCTGACTCCGGAAACGCCTCAGGATTTGCTGCTGACCGCCCAGATTGCCGAAGCGAGTGGTGATGAGGAGACAGCCCAGACGGCATACCGGCGCGTGCTGGAGCGGCAACCCCAGTCCAGCCTGGCATCTCAGGCTACGGCCGGCTTGGTACATCTGCTACTCAAAGATCAAAAGTATAGCGATGCCGAAGCGCTGCTGAAGAGCTCGCTCGAGAAAGATCCGGACAACCCAGCGCTCAATGCACAGCTTGCAACCACGCTCATTGCGTTGAGAAAGAACGATGAGGCCTTGCCTGTCCTGGAGAAGTTGCGCAAACTGCAGCCGGATGACTCCTCCCCTGAGAGCGCGTCGGTCGAGGAGATGCTGGCGGACGCCTACTCCCAGGCCGGCGATCCCGGGAAGGCCGATCCGATCTATGCAAAGATTGCGCTGGCTAGGCCTCTCGATGCGGACGTTCTCGTCGCGCAGGGGAACAATCTGACGCGGGAACAGCACTATATTCAAGCGCAGCAGGTGTTTGAACGAGCAGTAAAGCTAAAACCGGATAACGGGGACGCCTGGAGCGGACTGGCCTTCGCCGCGTCCGAAAACAAGCAATACTCCACCACACTTCAAGCTCTTACCATGAGAGCAAAATATTTGCCCGAGACGTCAGGTAGCTATTTCCTTTGGGCCACTTCGTACGATAATTTGCATCAGTCCCGTTTAGCGGAAGATTATTACCGCAAGTTTCTAACCGCTGCGGGAGGTAAGTTTCCCGATCAGGAATGGCAGGCCCGGCAAAGACTTGCCGTTCTCGGTAGAAGTCGTTAACGCAAGACGTACCGGCTTTTGTGAGGTGCGAGATGCGGTTTGTGGCCAACGCCGTGATCTTATCGACCCTAACCTTCAGCTATGGTTGTGTTCCGGTCTTCGGAGTAGATGCGAGTCCCAACGCTCTAGCCGCGCTGGAAGCTAAGGCGGATCAAGCCCAGCCCAAAGACAGATGCTTTCTCTACGCCGAGGTTGTGAGCCAGATGACGGATCTGGCCGGGCATCAATTTGATTCCGGGGATTCGAGTCAGGCTTCAGCAACTTTGAAGATGGTGCAGCGGTATGCCGAGAAGATTCATCTGGGCGTTGCCGAAGATAGTAAAAAGCTGAAGAATGCCGAGTTGCTCATGCAGCGAACCTCCTATCGGCTAAAGGACATTCTCAACGCAGCCTCGTATGAAGACCGCCAGGCGCTGGAGACAACGTTAAAGCAGTTGGATCAGGTTCAGGCTCAGCTCATGATGCAAGTATTCAAAAAATAGAGCATCTTCCGGGATAGATGAGCGTGCGCACACCCCGCCGATTTCATGGGTTTTACCTGCTCTGGCTTGCAATCTTCCTGTTGCTTACGCCGGCGGCTCTCCACAGCCAGCGCCCGCAGGACAACAGCGATGTTCTCACCGACCAGCAGACAGAAGACTTGCGTGCGGCCGCGGACGATCCGGATCAGAAAGCTAAGCTCTATCTGGGGTATATCGAAGACCGGGTTACTGGCGTTCAGCGGCTTAATGGCGATTTGGAAGCGAGGAACAGAGCGCCTGAAATACACGATCTCTTTTCGCAATTCACAAAGCTTTGCGATGAGCTTGAAGATAATCTGGATTCCTATGACCAGCAGCACGCCGATATGCGCAAATCGCTCAAGCTGATCGTGGAAAAAAGCGAGAAATGGCCGGAGACTCTCAACCAGCCGAAACCCGATCCGCGATACGAGTTTACGCGGAAGACGGCGCTGGACGCAGCGCAGAGCGTACACGAAGACTCTCAGAAGATGCTGGCCGAAGAGATACAGTATTTCGCGGAGCAAAAAAAGGAGAAGAAGGGCAAGAGTTAGGCCGCGATCCTGATAGGCTGAAAACCGGTGGATACCGAGATCAAGCGCCTGTTCGAGGAGGAGTATAGGGATCTTCGTCCGCGCGCGCCGATGCCTCTGCTGCAGATCCGCTTTCGCCGTTTCACCAGCCTGAATACCACCATCCGCCTTCGCCAAGGTCAGGTACACGTCCACTTATCCGACTTGCTTGAGGGCGCGCCGGAAGGCGTTCTGCGAGCCATCGCTCACATTTTGCTGGCAAAACTCTATCGCAAGCCGTTGGATGCCGGACACACCACGCGCTATCGCAGATTTGCCTCAAGTGAAGCGGTAATCCGGCAGACGGAATTGATCCGCCAGGCGCGCGGCCGCAAAAACATGCTGGGACCGAAGGGCCAGCACTACGATCTGGAGGAGGTTTTCGAGACACTCAACCACAGGTTTTTTCATGGCCTGTTGGGCCGGCCTCTGCTTACATGGAGCGGGCACATGGCCAAGCGCAGTCTCGGCCATTACGATCCGGCGCACAACACCATCGTGGTTAGCCGCGTCTTCGATCGCAAGGGTACGCCGCGTTACGCCGTTGAATATCTGCTTTATCACGAGATGCTGCATCTGAAACACCCGGTCAAAGTACGTAAAGGGCGGCGCTGCGTGCATCCGCGGGAGTTTCAGCAGGAAGAACGTCTATTTCCTGAGCTGGATCAGGCCAAACAGTATCTGAAAACACTATAGGCGTGTCCCCGCGCTCAGGGGCTTCGTCCATGCCCAGCACGCACGCCATTCTCAAACGAAATTGTTAGGCTACTGGAATGACACTCGCGGATGTCGTAATCGTTGGAGGAGGTGTAATCGGGTGCAGCATCGCATTTAACCTGCGTATGGAGTTGCCTTCCGCGCGAGTGCTGGTTATTGAGCGCGATGCGACCTACGCCCATGCTTCTTCCAATTTAGCGATGGGCGGTATAAGGCAGCAATTTGATGCGTTGCCGAGCGTGCTTATGGCGCAATACGGCATTGCGTTTTATCGGAATTTTGATGATGCTTTGGCCGGCATGAATCTCCCGAATCGCGCGCACTTCCACCAGAGGGGCTACTTATTTCTGGCCGATTCCGGGATAGCGGAGAACTTCGAGCTCCGCTACGCACGGCAGCGCGGGCTAGGAGTGCAGGTGGAGCGGCTAACTCCCGGCCAGGTGAGACAGGTCGTGCCTGGTATTTTCCTCGATGACATCGAATTCGGTCTATTCGGGCCATGCGATGGATACTTGAGTTCTAGACACGCATTAGACGGGTTCCGTGCCTTAGCAACCGCTCATGGCGCTGTCTTCCAGGATGGAAACGTCACGTCTGTTATTACTCACGGCTCCGAGATCAGCGGTGTAGAAATAGACGGTAAGACGAGAGTGCAAAGCCGGATTGTCGTCAACTGTGCGGGGCCACAGGCGGCCTTTGTGGCTGGATTGGCTGGCGTTTCTCTACCGGTAACCCCAGTTCGCCAGCAGTTATTCAGATGTCCGTTGCCCGCTGGGTACGAGCATTCGCTGCCGGTCATTGTCGATCCCAGCGGACTCCACTGGCGCTATGAGGATCCGGTCAGTTCCCATGATCCGGCCCATCTGATCGTAGGTCAATCGGACTGGGAACAGCCACCCGGCGAAAGCTTCACCGTGATTCCAGATCGATGGCGGCAGGAGGTCTATCCTATTCTCGTCCGGCGTATGCCGCTATACAAGGATGTGGCCTACGCAGACGCTTGGGCAGGTCTATATGAACTGACACCGGACCACAATCCCATATTGGGCGAGCATCCGGCTCTCAAGGGCTTCTTCCTGGCGAATGGCTTCAGCGGTCACGGCCTGATGCTGGCGCCCGCCACCGGCAAGATCATAGCATCCTTGATACGCAGGGGTGTATGGCAGTTCGAAGCGCAGGCCTTCACCTACGGCCGCTTCGAGCGGGGCGCTTTGATACCTGAAGGCGCCATTTTGTAGGCGATTATTATTCTCGTCCTAGGTATGGTCGCGCACCAGGGAAAGGAACTCAGCGCGAGTATTCTGCTGCTGGAAGACGCCCAGCATGGCGGAAGTGACGGTGGATGAGTTTTGTTTCTCTACGCCGCGCATCATCATGCACAGATGCCGCGCCTCAATGACTACGCCCACGCCCTGAGGCTCGACGGCAGTTTCGATAGCTTCCGCGATTTGACGGGTCAGCCGCTCCTGCACTTGCAGCCGCCGGGCGAAAACATCGACCAGCCGGGGGATTTTGCTCAGGCCAATCACTTTTCCTTTGGGAATATAAGCCACGTGGACCTTGCCGAAAAACGGCAGCAGGTGGTGTTCGCAGAGCGAGAACATTTCAATCCCTTTGACAATCACCATCTCGTCATAAGCGACATCGAAGAGCGCGCCGCGGAGAATCATGCCGGGATCTTCATTGCGGCCCTTGGTAAGAAAGGCCATCGCCTTTTCAACGCGCTCCGGCGTCTTCACCAAGCCCTCGCGTGTGATGTCTTCGCCTAGCCGCGAGATCAATTCGCTCAAGAGTTCCTGGGTGCTGAAGTCGTCCAATGCGCGGACCGATGTGTCAGTCACAATTGCCGGATGAGCCATGCTATTCCTTTCCCGCATACTCAAAGAAATTGTTCGCCGTTTCCTCGATTCTCACGCGCTCCAAGTGAGCTTGAGTAAAATCCTCAGCAAGCAATTTATAGATCGTCTTACATAGATTCTCCGTGGACGGCACCTGATTTGAAAAGCAGTCCACGAGGTTTAGGTTGGTATGGTCGAACTTATCGATGATTTTTGTTTGCACGCAGTTATCTAAATCCATAAGGTTGCAAACCATGCCTGTCATTTCGTCCACATGGCCGCTCACCGTCACCTCAATCGCATAATTGTGACCGTGGCCATGCGGGTTATTGCACTTCCCGTAAACGGACCTGTTTTCCTGCTCGCTTAAGGCATCGGAATGAAGGCGGTGCGAGGCGCTGATCCGGTAGCGGCGGGAGAGATGGGCCCTCATGCTTCCCCGTAATAATCGGCGAAGAGGTCGGGCACTTCGTAGACTCGAACCCGCTGAAGCTTTGCCCCCTGCGATTGAATCCCGCCTTCAAGCCTGTTCCAGATCGCGATAGCGATGTTTTCCGTTGTCGGAATCATTGTTTTGAACTCTGGTACTTCGAGGTTCAGATGGCGGTGATCATACACATCTACCACCTCGCGGTGAATCACCTCTTTGAGTTGCTTGAGATCGATGACGAAACCAGTAACCGGATCGATCTGCCCCTCCACGGTTACCTCCAGCGTGTAGTTATGGCCATGCCCGTTCCGGTTGGCGCACTTGCCAAAAAGGCGCTCATTCTCCTGCGAAGGCAAGGCATCGTTCCAGTAGTAGTGGGAGGCGGAAAACTCGGCCTTTCTGGTAAGAAGAATCATCGTTTACGCACAATCTCTGCCTATCTATATTGTGCAGTACGAGAGATGTCCGGGGAAGGTTAACTGCTTCACTTTTTCGAGGTTGAGTATTCACGGCCTTTCCAAATCACTCGTTTTCCGATGTTGTGATGAAACCAGCTTCTTAGAAGCAACCCGCTCAGCAACGGCAGTCCAATGATCGAGAGCACGCAATCTGTTGGCGGGAAATTGGATCGCCGGGCCTTGGTGTAAAGCCGCCCCAGGACGCCTACCCACAGTGCAGCAAAGGCATAGCGCGCCACCGGCGCGGAGAAATACACCCAGGTCAATACCGGTAAAGCAATCACAAGCATGAATTGCAGCGCCTGCCGGGCGGCCAACGCGATGGGATGAGCGAACAGCCTGGCCAGGTTCTTGGTCCAGCCCTCCACCATGGAACCGGCGCCGCGATACATCCTGCTGCTCAAAGCATCCGGCGCATAGCGGAACAGGATCGGATAGCCACGGCCTTTGAGAAGGGCTGCCAGATCCACATCCTCCAGCAGGGAACCGGCGACGGCGGAGTGGCCGCCCACGTCGAAATAGGCTTCCCGCTGCACCATAAGGAATTGCCCATTAGCCGCCGCCAAGGGCGACGCCGGATCGGAGACCTTGTCTGGAGGATAGGCCAGCGCCAGCTCGGCGAAGACCAGCGGCATCAATGCGCGTTGCCAGAAGCCGCTCACGATTTGCCGCGGAGAATACGACAGAAGCGTGACGTGAGCGCTTTCCGCTTCGTCGATGGCCCTCCTCAGATCGCCTGGTTCGTGGAGCGTATCGGCATCGGTGAAGAGGAGCCATTCCCCGCGCGCGCGATTGGCGGCAATCCACAAGGCATTCGCCTTTCCTGTCCACTCCGGCGGAGGCGGCTCGGCCAGCCAGGACGGTGATCTCCTCAAATTGCTCCGCTATCTCTCGGGTATGGTCGGTGGAATGGTCGTCAACCACCAGCAACTCCCATTCCCCGCCCAAGCGAAATCCTTCTGCCGATTGCTCAACCAAGGATTGCAGGCATGGCTGCAACACATCTTCCTCGTTCCGGGCGGGAACGACGACGGAGAGACGGATAAGGGAAGCGCGTTTTGATGTCTGCTCAAGCAAGCGGTGGCGGCCTCGAAAACAGCATTCAGGATCGGTATTTGAGGTTGCTATTATAGAGAAGTGCGCCGGCGCTCTTTGTCCGTTATCCTCTTGCTCGCTGCTGTCGTGCTGGGCGGTTGCGATCGGGGAGACCACCCGGCTCAATTGAGCGAGAGGGCCCCGGATTTCATCATTCACGATGGACCGAAGACGGTACGGCTTGACCAGTACCGCGGGCGGGTTGTGGTGCTGAATTTTTGGGCTTCGTGGTGCGGGCCTTGCCTGGAAGAGTTTCCTTCCCTGGTCCAGCTGCAGAAGCAGATGCCAGGAATAACGGTGCTCGCCGTGAGCTTCGATGAAGACGCCGCCTCTTACGAGCAATGCGTCAAGCGCAATCATCTCGCGACCATCAATCCGGTGCTGGATACTTCGCAAAAATCGAATCTCGCCTTCGGAACGAGCCGGCCTCCGGAAACCTACATCATCGATCAGCAAGGCATGATCCGGCGCAAATTCATCGGTCCCCAGGACTGGCAGACGCCGGAGATTCTGGAGTATCTCTCTCGCCTGTCGCACTCCTGAGGCCAGACACAATTCCTTCGATCGCCTTGTTATGATCTAGCCATGACCACCAATCTTGACGTTCTGTACCGCTATGAGCAGCAGCCGACAGAAACCACTCTGAGCGCGTTGGGAAAGGTGCATGAAGTTTACGGGATCCGCCGCATCAGGATTGACGAGCAGCAGAAGACCATCCGGGTGGAGTTTGATTTCACTCGGCTCAATCGGGATGTGATCGCGCAACTGCTGCGCCGCACGGGGCTGGATATTGTCGAGGAAATATCGTTAATTCCTCCCCAACCGCCGGTGGAGCCTGCCGCGCCCGCCCCGGCCAAGTAATGAACGGGTTTGCAGCCCTGCGCCGGAGTTGTTATCTTAAGAAGGTTCGCAGTCGCAGAAACGTGCGCCCATAGCTCAGCTGGATAGAGCGACTGACTACGAATCAGTAGGCCGGGAGTTCGAATCTCTCTGGGCGCACCATATCCCCCTTAAAAATATCCCCCTTAAAAATATCCCCCTTTAATATCCCCCTAAAATCAAGCGTTTGGAAACCGCTAATTTACGCCGTTCCCCGGATTATGACGTAAATCGTTTTCCTCCGCTCTTCCTGCCTCGCAGTGAGGCCGAATTAGTGGGATGTGCGAAAGAGGATTTCTTGCCATGAAGCAGGAGAGCCCGCAACCGGGATACGAAGAGGCATTCGTCAATGTGTCCGGCGTTCGCGTGCACTATCTCCATGCGGGAAGCGGCAGGCCGCTGCTGCTCATCCATGGACTGGTTGCCTCAAGTGCAAACTGGCGGAATAACATCGCCGCTCTCGCTCAGCACGCCAGCATTTATGCGATCGACCTGGTGAACATGGGTAAATCCCAACGGGTCCGGGGGCTGGACGCGGGGCTTAGGGCCACCGCCAATCGCGTCGTTGCAGTCATGGACGCGCTGGATCTCGCCGATGCCGACATTGTCGCCCACTCACATGGAGGAGCCGTCGCGCTGATGCTTGCTGCGCTGCATCCCAGGCGAGTGCGCAGCCTCATCCTCTTCGCGCCTGCCAACCCCTATTGCCGTTCAAGCGATGTGATGGTGCGCATCTATAGCACGCCGTGGGGCGGGTTTCTCGCCTGGTTGCTGCCCTATCTCCCGGCTCCGATTCAGCGCATCGCACTCGGGCAGATGTATGGAGGCCCCGAGCGCGTTGTCGATAGCCGTTTGCAGGAAATTGTCGATGGTCTGCGGAGCCCGGGAACATTGCGCCACGTCCTCTGCACTATTCGTTGCTGGTTCGCCGAGATGGCCAAGCTCAAAACGGCGCTCCGCCGCGTGAAGCGGATTCCAACGCTGCTGGTGTGGGGTGATCGCGACTGTACTGTGAGTCTGAGTTCCGCCGTTCAGCTGAAACGCAAATTGCGCGGTTCCGAACTCATCGTGCTGCAGGGCGGCGGCCATTCCGTCTTCGAAGAGGCGCCGGAGGAGTCGAACCGCATTGTGCTTGAATGGCTTGGCCGCCATCCCCTGTCCGCCCCATGTCTGCGTGGCCTGCCTCGGGCTGCCTCCCTCGCCAGAAGAACCAGAGGCGCCGCTGCATTGCGGAATTATCGCGTGGGACTTAAGGGAGCATCTACATCCGCAAAGCGCATGGGCTGCGGATAGTGAATGGCTAGTCATCACAGGATGCTCCGGCCTGCAATATGGCGTCATCGGTAACCACGACATCTAGCCCCTCCGTTTGCTCGAAATCCCAAACGTAATCGGGGCTGAATACTGAGTCTTTCCGAGGCAGCAGAAGCGCAATTCCGTCGCTGGGGTCTAAGTAGTTGAGGATAGAACGACATTCGGTATAAAGCGGTAGCGCCTGCTGGAGGACTCCCGCCAGCGAGTTCAAACGCGCGGCAGTTGGGCGCACCAGTGAATCAATGACCCACAGCACTGGCGATAAAACCCTGTGTCACTATTTGTGTCACCATTGGGAATCCTCAGCCGGCATTCGCGACCAGGCGAATGCCTTTTCTCTTTGTTCCTGCGATTGACGATCTCCGGCCTTCGGTATGAACGAAGTGCGCGCAGGTTCGAGTCCTGCCGGATGCTTCCACACGTTGTGCTACAGTATGTCTCGAAAGTGGTGACGGCGAATCGATGTGATGCGCGACATCAGCGGCACGATACAGTCGGGAGGTACCTCGGTTTCTGTACCCCTTCGCGACGTGAATGTCGCCTTGTTTGAGGCCACGACAGGAACTCCGAGCGCCCTGGCCCAGGCAAGGAGTGACTCATCCGGCCATTTTCTGATCACGTCACCCAAAGACTCGTCCGCGAGCATCTTCTTCATGACCGCCGATGTTGGGGATGGGGTGCAGTTCGTTGCAGTTCTCGGCCCGAACTTGCCACCAAGTGTCACCATTAACGAACTCACGACCGTAGCCGCCGGCTATTCGATGGCGCAGTTCTACCGGACAGGAGTGATCTCGGGCAATTGTTTCGGGTTGCGCATCGCGGCGGGTATGAACAATAACTTGGTCGCTGCGACAACCGGGAGTTCGTCACAGGTTCTTCTGAATTCACCAAACGCTGACGAGACCAACTCGTTGCGGATCACACGCTCGCTCGCCAATGTGCTGGTGGCTTGCGTAAATTCGCGCGGGGCGACCGCCGAGTTGCTGGCCCTGACCAACTCTGTACGTGGCAGGCCACCGCACAATACCGCTGAAGCATTGGCGAACCTTGCGCGTGATCCTGGGCAGAACGTGAGGCAGATCTGGTTATTGGCAAAGCTGTATTCCTTCTATTCCCCTGCGCTTGAGAGCGTGCCCGATGCGTGGACGGTCACAGTGAAGGTCAATGACTCCGGCGATGACAGCCAATTGATCGGCGGAGTGGGGAACCTAGTCTTTGACGCCGATGGATACGCCTGGATCACCAACAACGTTGTCCAAGGGACTACGAAGTCGAGCAAGACCATGATCTTGCTGAAGCCGAATGGGCAGCCGTCTGACGGCAGTAACGGCAAGTCGAAATCCCCTGTCGCTGGCGGAGGACTTCTCGGCGGCGGGTACGGCATCACCATCGATCCACAAGGCTTTGTGTGGGAAGGCAATTTCGGCTGGGGCGGTGACAATCCAACGTTGGACGGGAACGGCAGCATCTCCGAGTTCGCAGCTTCCGGTATACCCATCTCGGGATCGGAGGGGTATCAAGGGGGGCCGTTACGGGCGCAGGGTATGGTCGCCGACCCCTCGGGCAATATCTGGATTGCGAGTTTTGCAAATGACCGCGTATATGTGTTTCCGGGGGGCGATCCCAACAAGTCCATATATTTCCAGCAGGACGGCGGAAGCGGACCATTCGGAGTTGCTCTTGCGCCGGACGGCACGGTGTGGGTGAGCAATGGGTTGGTAGGGGTTAAACCGAACAGCCTCGCGAAATACGAGTTGAGGAATGGTGTTCTGCATCAACAATTCCTGTTGCAGCGGTTTGGGAGGGAGCTCAGGGGTCTTTCCGTCGATTCCCGGGGCAATGCGTGGGTGGCTTCGCAAGGCGAAAGTGCGGTGTACGCCGTGGCTCCTGACGGCACTGTTCTGGGCAGGTTTACTGGGGGCGGAATCGACGGCCCCTGGGGGACGTCTGTCGACGGAGATGACAATATCTGGGTGGCCAATTTCGGGCCTTTGCAGGCGGGCAGCAATTTCACCTTAGGAAGGCTCTCGGAGCTGTGTGGCGTCAATACAGAGGCGTGTCCGCCCGGTACCCGCATGGGACAACCACTGTCACCCGCGACCGGGTACACAGTTCCGTCGGCGGGCAGCCAGGTGCTGCTGCACAACGGCGACCCGCTGTATGGCCCAGGCGCACCACCGAGCTTTGCCCCCATGATGCGGCAGACCAGTTCCCTGGTAGATGCAGCCGGAAACGTGTGGACCCTGAACAATTGGAAGCCGGATTTCGACGTGGATGTGGCGGCGAATCCCGGTGGTGACGGCGCGATCATCTTTGTGGGGATTGCGAAGCCCCCGAGCCGCGGGAACTGATGAGGGTTCCGACAAATGTCAATTCAATGCGGATTCCGATCTCTCGCGTCCGTTGCACTACAGAGTAATGCATCAACCCATAGATGCTCACGGCCGCCAGCCCCATCTAGCCCCTCCATTTGCTCGAAATCCCAAACGTAATCGGGGCTGAATACTGAGTCTTTCGAGGCAGCAGAAGCGCAATTCCGTCGCTGAATAGAACGACATTCGGTATAAAGCGGTAGCGCCTGCTGGAGGACTGCCGCCAGCGAGTTCAAACTCGCGGCACTTGGGCGCACCAGTGAATCAATGACCTACAGCACTGGCGATAAAACCCTGTGTCACTTTTTGTGTCACCATTGGTAATCCTCAGCCGGCATTCGCGACCAGGCGAATGCCGTTTCTCTTTGTTCTTGCGATTGACGATCTCCGGCCTTCGGCAGGAACGAAGTGCACGCAGGTTGGAGTCCTGCTGGACGCTTCCACACGTTGTGCTACAGTATGTCTCGAAAGTGGTGACGGCGAATCGATGTGATGCGCGACATCAGCGGCACGATACAGTCGGGAGGTACCTCGGTTTCTGTACCCCTTCGCGACGTGAATGTCGCCTTGTTTGAGGCCACGACAGGAACTCCGAGCGCCCTGGCCCAGGCAAGGAGTGACTCATCCGGCCATTTTCTGATCACTTCACCCAAAGACTCGTCCGCGAGCATCTTCTTCATGACCGCCGATGTTGGGGATGGGGTGCAGTTCGTTGCTGTTCTCGGCCCGAACTTGCCACCAAGTGTCACCATTAACGAACTCACGACCGTAGCCGCCGGCTATTCGATGGCGCAGTTCTACCGGACAGGAGTGATCTCGGGCAATTGTTTCGGGTTGCGCATCGCGGCGGGTATGAACAATAACTTGGTCGCTGCGACAACCGGGAGTTCGTCACAGGTTCTTCTGAATTCACCAAATGCTGACGAGACCAACTCGTTGCGGATGACACGCACGCTCGCCAATGTGCTGGTGGCTTGCGTAAATTCGCGCGGGGCGACCGCCGAGTTGCTGGCCCTGACCAACTCTGTACGTGGCAGGCCACCGCACAATACCGCTGAAGCATTGGCGAACCTTGCGCGTGATCCTGGGCAGAACGTGAGGCAGATCTGGTTGTTGGCAAAGCTGTATTCCTTCTATTCCCCTGCGCTTGAGAGCGTGCCCGATGCGTGGACGGTCACAGTGAAGGTCAATGACTCCGGCGATGACAGCCAATTGATCGGCGGAGTGGGGAACCTAGTCTTTGACGCCGATGGATACGCCTGGATCACCAACAACGTTGTCCAAGGGACTACGAAGTCGAGCAAGACCATGATCTTGCTGAAGCCGAATGGGCAGCCGTCTGATGGCAGTAACGGCAAGTCGAAATCCCCTGTCGCTGGCGGAGGACTTCTCGGCGGCGGGTACGGCATCACCATCGATCCACAAGGCTTTGTGTGGGAAGGCAATTTCGGCTGGGGCGGTGACAATCCAACGTTGGACGGGAACGGCAGCATCTCCGAGTTCGCAGCTTCCGGTATACCCATCTCGGGATCGGAGGGGTATCAAGGGGGGCCGTTACGGGCGCAGGGTATGGTCGCCGACCCCTCGGGCAATATCTGGATTGCGAGTTTTGCAAATGACCGCGTATATGTGTTTCCGGGGGGCGATCCCAACAAGTCCATATATTTCCAGCAGGACGGCGGAAGCGGACCATTCGGAGTTGCTCTTGCGCCGGACGGCACGGTGTGGGTGAGCAATGGGTTGGTAGGGGTTAAACCGAACAGCCTCGCGAAATACGAGTTGAGGAATGGTGTTCTGCATCAGACAATTCCTGTTGCAGCGGTTTGGGAGGGAGCTCAGGGGTCTTTCCGTCGATTCCCGGGGCAATGCGTGGGTGGCTTCGCAAGGCGAAAGTGCGGTGTACGCCGTGGCTCCTGACGGCACTGTTCTGGGCAGGTTTACTGGGGGCGGAATCGACGGCCCCTGGGGGACGTCTGTCGACGGAGATGACAATATCTGGGTGGCCAATTTCGGTCCTTTGCAGGCGGGCAGCAATTTCACCTTAGGGAGGCTCTCGGAGCTGTGTGGCGTCAATACAGAGGCGTGTCCGCCCGGTACCCGCATGGGACAACCACTGTCACCCGCGACCGGGTACACAGTTCCGTCGGCGGGCAGCCAGGTGCTGCTGCACAACGGCGACCCGCTGTATGGCCCAGGCGCACCACCGAGCTTTGCCCCCATGATGCGGCAGACCAGTTCCCTGGTAGATGCAGCCGGAAACGTGTGGACCCTGAACAATTGGAAGCCGGATTTCGACGTGGATGTGGCGGCGAATCCCGGTGGTGACGGCGCGATCATCTTTGTGGGGATTGCGAAGCCCCCGAGCCGCGGGAACTGATGAGGGTTCCGACAAATCTCAATGCAATGCGGATTCCGATCTCTCGCGTCCGTTGCACTACAGAGTAATGCATCAACCCATAGATGCTCACGGTCGCCAGCAGCCGGAACGAAGAGCCTGAGGCCTTGGGGGATTCCTAGATGCTCCTCAGCGACTGCATTCCGCTGCTGGCCTCGCCAACGGTCTGATTGAGCCGTCTACACGCGAGGTTATTTACATGGCGACTTTGACCATGATATTTGGAACGTGTCACCGTTCATGATCTCCATAAAAGAGAACTTCACGTCGACCGATAAAGTCGGATGCGATCTACAAAAAGCTCTTCGAGTTCTTCCGCCGTGAAAATTCCCCAATCTGCTTTGGTAAAAGCGAATTCCACCAATTCAGGTGAATCGTTCAATTGCGTTCCGTCGAAGAGATGCCCAGCATAGGACATTCCTTCGGCAAGACGATGTGTATCTCGACCGACGACGCCGCCAGGCTCCCATTCACTCGTCGCCTGGAAAAGTTTACCCGTACTTTTGACCTTGGCAGTGAAAGACATTAGTAATACCTCCAGTTATGATTATAATGCTGGCCATGCGATCGGTTATAAAGGCGAACCTGGCAGATAATCACGGCCCGTACCGGGTAGCACGGTTCGCTTTCAGCGATCGACAATTATCGGGTAGCGTAATCCTTCTTGCCTGTAGTGTCCCACAGTCCACGTTGAATGCAACAAAGAGCTCTAATGCCGCTGCGCCGTCCAGTCACTAACCTGGTAGCCAACGTTCTTAATAAGGAAGGACGAACGACGAAGCGAACCATTCGGAGGAGTCTTGGTCGCGTCCCGCTCTCATCAACACACTAGGACGACCCTGACGAATATCGTTACAATGAGCAGTGGCGCCTTGTCGTTTGGAAAGGAAGGTGGTCCATTAGGACGGCGGCCTTTTCCATGTAGGGGATTATGTTGTGAGAATCTCTTTCGGTACAGAGCGATTAGGGTCTCGCAATTCGTATGATCCCTCGGCATCAACAGTCCGCCCGACTGAACGCTTCCCGCGCGTGGGGGATTAAGTTCTTGACGCGGGCGAAAGCGAGCTGCTGTGGATTGCCGGGTGAGCTGGTGGAATTCGCGCCGATGGCTGGCGCTATTCGCCACGGTTCCAGCTTGACATTAGGCGCCGCTTAAATCGTTGCTCTATCGCAATCATCGTGAAGGATTTTATGACGATCCGCAGGAGATAGGGACAGTAAGGTCTCCCAAGAGTGCGTAAGCGATTCGCTCGGAATGGCTTCAATGATGACCAAAACCGACGGGACCATATTCATTTACCTACCTCCTATACCGTCTTGAGAGTTATGTGGAAGCTGTACGTTGTCTGGCTCTTGCGATTCCCGGGCTTTCCTCAAAATTAGGGAAATTCTTTTGGGCGAATTCGAGAATTGTCTCTAATGCAATCTTTGCGCTGGAGGTTCTTGCCCGCGGGTACAGGACAGGCGCTTCATCCTTGATGCAGACCTTATTTCCTTGGCGGGTTGCTGATAGGGATGTGTTCCCGTTCAGTCGTCCGTGGATTCTTTTCGGCGTAGCGCTGCGTTACGAATTCTCCGGTGACGGCAGACCGGTAGACCGGTCTAGTTGGAATAGACTTAGTCATATGCTTGTTTCTTCTTCCGTTAATTGTGAAATGTTTCCTCTGCGACGAAGATGGTCGCGCACCGGCGCCATAGAGGGGCAGACCTATCTCCCGTTGGAGAGGGGATCACCCGACTAAGCCTTTGGCTCGACGGAGGGGCATTAGAGTTCGGATATTGAGCTTCGGGGCGTTTTCTCGATAACGTTCTGATGAAATTCTTCGTACATCTCCATAGCCGATCTGAGAAGGCCTTTGATGGGGAGTATTCACCGGAATCTCCTCGCATACGCGATAATCGTAAACGGTAAACTCCTCAGGGTACAAAATGGCCAGAACAGCGGAAACTGTCGGAAGGGCCAACGACCAGAACTCCATGAGATTAACATGCGTCTTTGCTTTCCAGGGAGCCTATCCGAATCGGTTAGCACAGAATTAGCAAGATCTCTCCGCGAGGGCCTTATTTTGATGGCTTGAAGATGGAGGCTCTGAGTCGAGAAAAAGCGGTATCTGCAAGTCGGCTTTCGCGAGGGGATTTCCGGCTTCTGAATGGCTCGGAACCAATCAGATCCTGACGGATTTCGTTTACGGCAATGCGATCCATCTTCCTGATGAATCGCGGTTGCCTCCGGACAGGGTTGCGCGCGTTCTATGGTTTACAAATGTCGCCGTAGAAGTTGCCAGACTGGCTACAACTCAGCAGGCCGGGAGTTCGAATCCCTCTGGCCGCACCGTTCAACATTGGAAGTTTACGTCTTCAGACAGTGCGTACAAGCGCCACCGCCGTCAAATCGTCATTCCATCTCTGCTTTCCCGGATGGAGAACGTTGTAGACCCGTGACCAGGGACTATTTCTAAAGTCATGGGCCTGCTTAAGCACCGCGTCACAGATTTCCGCTGCCGAGTACGTGGGGGTGCTTTCGAGGAGCCGCTTGATGCGTTCCGTCCCAAACTCCGTGGATCCCTGCCGGCTCTCAATAACTCCCTTGGTAACGAGGAGCAATCTGGCTCGCGGTTCGAAGGCCAAAATCGACGGTTCATAAGTGATGTGGCTGAAGAGTCCCAGCGGAATGCCACCAGGATCGAGAACACGTACGCCTTCGCCATCGCGAAAAACGGCGAGCAGCCGGCCCGCATTGTGATAAGTGAGGATGCCGAGCGTCAGGTTGAAGCAACCAAAAAAAGTGGGAGCAAAATGTACGCCGTGAGTAGCGTCCATCAGCGAACGATTGACGTCATGCGCCAATATGGCGATGGCCTCCGATTCATTTATGCCGGCAGGCTCGAATAGATCCCGCGCTCTTTTCCGGAAAGCACTTTGTACTTCGAGCGCGATCGTGTAGGCTTCCGATCGCCGGCCGGCGATGTCGGTCAACAGGAATATCACGCGAGAGCCTATCGCGAGTCCATCGAAGAAATCGCCCCCATAGCGCTCGGAGTGGTGTCGAGCCTCTAGCTCCAGGCCTTCGAGTATCAAGCTGATTCGTGTCCTCCCGCACATAGGGCGACACAAAAATTGCGCCCCAAAATGCCCCGATGCTACCGAGTCTCCCCGAGAGTAGCACGGCCTGGAATGGCGGCGTTCAAGCCAGCCTGCTTATGCCATCACAACGTTGAGCATATGAGGAGAGAGTAAGCCCGCTGTTCGAAATTGGACAGCCTTGTGCGAAAGCGGACATCAAGCTTCCGGCTCTCCGCTGGACCATTCGTTAGTTTGGCAGGGCAAACCGCATAACCCTGTGCCATTGACGCCGTCGGCAAGAGCGTTTTCCATCTTGCCCGCGTCTGGTTATTCACATGCATTCATCTGTTTCTGGGAACCTGTGTTTTGCCGGTTGCGTACAAGCTGAGAGGACGCGAGATGAGTTCGCAGAGAGTCAATCCAGCAAAAGTCAATCCAGGAAGAATCAATCGAAGCTCGGATCGCTTCCGTCTGCGATGGCAATGGTTGCTGCTTCTGTTACTTACCTTTGTGGCATTCACGCCGAACCTCCAGGCGCAAACGGGCGGTAGTCTCCGCGGCCATGTGCTCGACCCGGTCGGCGCCGCGGTACCCGCAGCCAGGATAACGCTCACACAAGGGCCCAACGTTCTCAGCGCTCAATCCGGACCGGATGGAAGCTATAGCTTCAAAGCTGTAGCTCCGGGTACTTACACGCTCACCGTAGACGCCACCGGATTCGCGCCCTTCTCCAGATCGAACATTTCGATTCGCGCCCGCGAAGCTCGAGAGCTGGACGTGCCTCTTGTAATTGCGATACAGCAGCAAGACATTACGGTCACGGATCAGGCCAACGGGGTTAGCGTGAATCCGGATGAGAACTCGAATGCGGTCGTGATCAAGGGATCGGATCTGGATGCATTGTCCGATGATCCCGATGAATTGCAAAACGAACTGCAGGCTCTCGCTGGACCGGCTGCGGGCCCGAATGGAGGAGAGATCTACATTGACGGCTTTACGGGCGGGCAGATCCCTCCGAAATCCTCCATCCGGGAGATTCGCGTCAATCAAAACCCATTCTCCGCCGAGTTCGACCGGATCGGATATGGCAGAATCGAAATCCTGACCAAGCCAGGCTCGGATAAGTTTTCCGGGCACGTTACATCCCTGGGCAACGACTCCGCCTGGAACACGGCCAATCCACTGGTTAGCCAACAGCCGAGTTACTACTTGTATTTCATTCAGGCGGACGTAAACGGGCCGCTCACGAAAACCGCATCTTATTTTTTCAGCCTTTTCCGCTTCGACCGGCAGAATCAAAATATCGTGGATGCGGTGAATCCAAATGATACAAATTCGACGATCAACGAGGCTATACCGAATCCCTCTTCTTTTATGTTCGCCAATCCGCGGGTGGATTTCCAACTGGGGAAGAGCAATACGCTTTCGATTCGAGACTTCTATTCCCGTAATGTACAGACGTCCAGCGGTATCGGTACTTTGAATCTTCCGGAACAGGCTTATAACGTTAACGACCAGGAGAATGCCGTTCAGGCGACCGACACGGTGGTGGTCAATCCCCGGATCATCAATGAAACCCACTTCCAATGGCGGCGGGTCCGTAATGGTCAAATTGCCACATATTTCACCCCGACGATTACAGTTCAAGGCGCATTCACGAATGGAGGAAGCAGCTCCGGGGTAGCCCAGGATCATCAGGACATCTTCGAATTGCAGAATTACACCACCGCTACGGCCGGGCGGCATACTATCCGTTTTGGCACGAGGCTGCGGGCTTATCGTGATGCCAACTATTCAACTGCCGGCTCCAACGGAACCTATTCCTTCGAATCGATCCAGCAATACCTGGCGAAGACTCCATATCAGTATCAAGCGACGGTGGTGAATACTCCGCTGGCGCGCGCTATTTTGTTTGACGGAGCTCTCTTCTATCAGGATGACTGGCGGTGGAAGCCGAACCTCACTCTCAGCTACGGACTCCGTTTCGAAGGCCAGAATCGTATCCGCGATCACGCCGACTGGGGTCCGCGTCTGGCATTGGCCTGGGCGCCGGGACATCCGGGGAAGACCCCGCCTAAGACCGTATTCCGCGCTGGCTATGGTTGGTTTTACGACCGGTTCACCGTGCCCACTTCTTTCAATTCCGCGAGCGGAACACCGTATATCACCCAGGCCATTCATCAGAATGGGATTAACCAGCAGAGCTACGTAATTAAGAATCCTAACTTCTTTGACCCCACTGCTCCGGAGTCTCCCGGGATTCTGAATAGCGCCGGCGCATCCATTCCCTATTTCTACAGTGTCGATCGGCACTTTCACGCCTCCCTTAACATGCAGGGCGGAGTAGGCATGGATCGCCAGATCGGCAAAAAGACTATTTTCAACGTGACCTACCTCTACACCCGTGGCGTTCACCAGTATCTTTCGAACAATATCACCGCCCCAACATTTGATCCCTCGACTTATACCGTGATAGGCGCTCTTCCAGCCAAGTACAATTACCAGTTCCAATCCGAAGGGATCTTCAATCAGCATCAGGTGATCGTGACAGCGAACGCGCAGTTTCGCCACATGTCACTGCACGGTTCATACACATATAACCAAGCCAAAAGCGATACCCAGGGAGTTACTTATTTTCCATCGGTGGCGCAAGATCCTGGTCTGGATTACGGGCGTCCCGCGTTTGGCATTCGTAACCGTCTTTTCCTGCTTGGAACCTACTCCGCGCCGCATGGAATCATCGTTGCCCCACTTCTGGCCGCCCAGTCCGGCACGCCGTATAACCTCACCATCGGCAACGATCTGACGGAGAATAATCAGCTAAATGCGCGGCCTACTTACGGTACGTGTGGAGCGGCCGGCGTGGTTGCGACACCGTATGGCTGCCTTGATACCGACCCGGTAGGGAAAGGGGAAACGATCGTGCCCTACGGCATCGGTACCGGCCCGGCGAACGTGGTGTTTCACATGCGTGTCAGCAAGGTGATCGGGATCGGCCCACGAATCGAAGGCTCGAAGGGCGCTAGCGGAATCGAAGGCAATGGCAACGGCAGCGTCAACGGCCGGGGGCTGAGTGGCGCCCAAGCTCAACCCAAGTTGGATGCCTCTGTTCCACGCAAATACAGCCTCACACTGATTGGCGGCGCGCTAAACATCTTCAATGTCGTGAATCTAGGGCCGCCCAACGGTACTCTGGCCTCGCCGCTCTTCGGCAAGACACAATCGCTGGCAAGCGGTCCGTTCGGATCGCCAACGCCTGGAAATCGCGCCGTCTTCGTACAAGCGGTCTTCACCTTTTGAGTCATCCGTCGGGATAAATCCCGAAGGCAACCGGCTGCCTTCCGATGCCTTCCCATAACCATGAGTTTCTCCTTTAACTTGACAAGCAGCCTTCATCCAAGCCGCCGTATCCCCGCTCGTTTTGGCGGCTTTCCCGGTGAGCCGCCAGACGTTCTGCCCAATCCGGGCCCCGATCCCAGTCCTGATCCGGAGCCCACACCGGTACCTCTTCCTCCGGCAGATCCGGATCCTGGTTCACCCATAAACCCTTCGCCCTCACCAGCTCCGGTCTTCCGCGCTGCGTGAAATATGGCGCAGTAATAATATGGTAGATGGATTTTAATATTGCTTTGGGCTGGGTTTTAAGCCCTTTGGCTTTCTCTGTCGTCTCTGTATAGTGATGCTCTTGCGAAATTTTCATCTGCAGCGGCTATGGCGGACAGAGCCATCTCATAGAACTGACCAAAGCCGGATCTATTCTGTTTCGGCCCTAGTCGCTTGTGCCTTGACGGCTCTTGTTTTTGTTCTCTCCGGTTCTCTTGCGCACGGTCTTTTCCACCACACTCGCCGGCGAACGCCGCATCCTCTTCTGGTCGGCTATTTCCCCGGGTGGGGCATGAATTATGACCAACCCTATTATGTAAAAGAGCTGGTAACCAATCACGGCGCCGAGTTGCTCGATCAGATCAACTTCGCGCAGGCCTCGGTCGCGGGGGGGCACTGCTCGGTCGCCGACGCCAAAGCGGACCTCAATACCGCCTACACTGGCGAAAACAGTGTGAACGGCAGGCCGGACAAGGCTGACTCACCTTTCCGCGGCTATTTTCACCAGCTCAAGGAGCTTAAAAGGCGCTATCCGCACCTGAAGATACTGATCTCGCTGGAGGGCCGAGCCAGCGATTTTGCACTGGGCGCCCAACCGCAGAATAGGCAGGCTTTTGTTGCCTCTTGTGTGGACACGTTTCTCCGCGGCCGTTTCGCCCCGGGTGTCCGCGAGCCCGGCATCTTTGACGGCTTCGATATCGATTGGGAGTCGCCCGAGGAAGACGATGCTGATAATTTTCGCGCATTGGTAGAAGAGTTCCGCCGTCAAATGAACGCGGTGCGCCCTGGCCTAAGGCTCTCGATTGCGGTTGGCAATTCGCCCCGCATGCTGCCGGGAACAGACTTCGCCGCCCTTGCTCCACTGGTCGACCAGATCGGCATTATGAACTACGATTACACCGGTCCGTGGAGCTCCAGCACCGGCTTCATCGCACCGCTCTACTCCGATCCCAATGACCCGAGGCATTCCAACAGCATTGAACACAGCATTGCCAGCTATGAGGCCGCTGGGGTCCCGGCGAAAAAGCTGCTCATGGGTTTGCCCTTTTATGGCTATAGCTGGACCGCCGTGGACAAGGTCAACAATGGCCTTTTTCAGCGGGGGCTAGGAGTGCGCGGGGACCGCCCTTACCGCTACATCCGCGCTCTGAATTCGCCTTTCTCTTCTTATCGGGACCAGCGGTCGCAGGCGCCCTGGCTCTTCGACGGTCAGACTTTCTGGACCTATGAAGACCCCACGTCTATCCGCTTCAAGGTGAGTTATGCCGTATCTCAGCATATCGCCGGCGTCATGATCTGGGAGTTGAGCGATGACACGGCCGATGCTGAGCTGCTCAATACTGCCTATCGCGCCCTGCTGCATCCACTCGAAGGCAGCCTGTTTGAGCAAACAGCTAGGTTACCGGCAGCATCGGCGGCGCACGAAGGCTCCGGCCAAGAGAAGCTAACCCCTAACCCTGAGCCCTGACCCCTATTCCTTGGCACACGCAAAATTTGCGGCATCGTTCGTATCCCCCGCGCCCTTATACTTCGGCGCCATCGGATACGGGCACAAGGGCCGGGTCATTATGACCTTGTTTTCGCCTGGAGGTCCGGGTGCATATTTGGTCGCGACTACAGTCTCCGCGGGAACACCTTTCTCTACCCAGCCCACCAGCGCATCGAATACACCAAACTTCGGTTCCGTGGCTGTTGGCAGTCCGAGCTGCCCAAAAAAGCTCGGCCCCGGTCCACCGACGCAATGCTCCATGCCTGGCGCCATATAGAGCCGCATGAAAGACTCCGCTTTTGCTTCTCCCATCTGCTTTTGAACATTCTCATAGTAGGCAATGGTGTTCCACGGCGAGATCGCAGGATCGTTCCAGCCGTGATAGAGAATCAATTTGCCGCCTCGGGCTTCAAACCGGCTTAAATCGGGATTCGTCGAATCCAGTTCCATCGCAGTCTTTTGAGTTGCCGTTTGCAGCGACGCGTCCACATTTGCCGCCAGAATGTTCCATTTCGGATCGTTCATCACCATATATCGAAAGTAGTTCTGTACGTATTGAAGGCCCGCACTCGATCCTGGTCCGCGGCCCACGACCCAATCCCTCCAACCGCCGGCCTCGTCCCCCATCACGAATCCCGGGAAAATCGATTTTCCGCGCCCATCCTCGCCGCCCGCATAGTACTTTTCCAGAGATTTCACCTGCGGCTGGGTCAGGCAATCGACAGAGTCCGCTTCCTTGCACAACAGCACCGCTGGATCGAAATGGCATTTGGCCGGGTCGCTGATGATCCCATCCTTCACGCCATCCAATGCGTCACATTGGGCCAGAGCCGCCTGTTCGACGGCAGGGAGCTTGAAACTTGAAACGTACCCCCGTGGATCGCCCATCGTTCCCTGGGAGACATCCACGCCCGCGCTCATCATCCTGGTCCAAGCATTCGCCGGCGCGCCCGCCAGGATCCCGTCGTAGTCCTCCGGGAAGCGTTGTGCTTCCATCAACGCCTCGCGCCCTCCATCCGAACAGGAATCGAAGTAGGCTTTTTGGGCCGCCTTGCCGTAGTACGCCTTGACAACATCTTTAGCCCGCTCGGCGGTCAAGTGAACGGCGCGCCAGCCAAAATCCTTGATCTTCTCCGGATGGCCAAAAGCCCAGCTTGCATCCTCGGCTTCTCCTGTGTGGCCTGCGTCCGACCCGGCAGTGGCGAATCCGCGGCGCAAATTGCCGGCAAGGCCCTGGTACCCGATGGAGCCCGCGAATCCGCCATTGCCTACACCGAGAAACCGGCCATTCCAGTCGTTCTCAGGCATCCACACCTCGAACGTTATTTCTGAATCGGAGGTAGGGCGCAGCACCCCTATTACGCGGCAAAATACCGGCAGTCCGTGCAGTGGAGTCTCGATCGAAGGTCCGCTCACGACGCCGGAGCTCACTCGTTCGGCCGTCGCAATGGTTGTATCGGGAAGCTTGAGGTCCTTGATCGCATCGCAGCTTACGGCGCGAAGCAAAGATGGCGAAGACCAAAGAAATCCCAGCAGAGAGGCGCAAAGCATCCGTGTTCGCATCATTCGAGGGTCCAATTTCCTTTCCATTCTGTGATCACGCCCTTCCGCGAAGCCGGTTGAGCTGACGGCGATTGCGCTTCGATGGTTTGCCTTCCGGCAGAGCTTCCAAATGCTGCATTGTCTTACGCTCCTCTGCCGCCTTCAGCCGCAACTCGCGGCTGGTTTCCGTTTCACGGTAGAGTGTTTGTGCAGTTGCTGCCGGACCGCGCACTTGACTGAGAAGCAGGACATGCACCTGAAAATCGCCGCTGTCGTTCTTGATTTGCAACAGGTCGCCAATTTTAACCTCGCGCGAGGCCTTAGCATATTGACCGTGGGACACAACTCTGCCGAGTTCACAGGCCCTTGCAGCCAGAGCGCGCGTTTTGAAGAATCTGGCAGCCCAGAGCCATTTATCCATGCGTACGGAATCCACAACCCATTTTCCTATAAGGCATCGCCGTGACTGCGAATTTTTCCGATGAAATCTGCTCTATGAGAGCAGTCGATATTGTGGACGCGCTCCGCAACAAGCGGCTTTCTGCGCGGGAAGTCATGCAGGCGCACCTGAAACAGATCGGCCGGGTGAACGCGAAGGTCAACGCGATTGTAACCTTGGCGCCGGAAGAACAGTTGATGGCTCAAGCGGCTGCGGCAGATGAAGCGCTCGCTGACGGCAAATGGCTCGGCCCGCTGCACGGTTTGCCGGTGGCGGTCAAAGACTTGCACGAAACCAATGGCATCCGCACCACTTTTGGCTCTCCGCTGCTTAAGGATTATGTACCGGACTTCGATTGCGGAGTTGTGCAACGGGAGAAAGATGCCGGAGCGATTGTTATCGGCAAGACAAACGTGCCCGAATTCGGCCTAGGCTCCCAAACCTTCAATCCAGTCTTCGGCCCCACGCGCAACCCTTACGACACAACGAAAACATGCGGCGGCAGCACGGGTGGCGGTTCTGTCGCTGTCGCTTGCGGAATGGTTCCCCTGGCCGACGGCAGCGATATGGGGGGCTCGCTGCGCAATCCGCCCAATTTCTGCAACGTGGTCGGCATGCGTCCGTCGCCAGGAAGAGTCTCCAATTTGCCTGCTCAATTGGGCTGGTACACATTCCCGGTTGCGGGGCCGGTGGCCCGCAATGTTACGGACTGCGCCTACTTTCTGAGCGTGCTTGCCGGCTTCGACCGTCGCTCACCCATTTCTATCGAGCAGCCAGGCGCCCGGTTTGCTCAGCCCCTCGGAAACCGAAGCTTCAAGGGCGTGCGCGTGGCTATGTTCCAGGATCTTGGATTGCCCTGGGAGCCCGAGGTGAAGAGCGCGGTACAGGCACAGCGCAAAATTTTTGAATGGTTGGGATGCATAGTCGAGGATGCAGAACCGGATTTCGATGGCGCGAATGAATGCTTCCTGGCATGGCGGCACTGGGCAACGGAGCTGGCTTTTGGCGATTTATTGGCCACGCAGGGCGGCCGACTTAACGAATACATCCACTGGCATGTTGAAGAAGGCCGAAAGCTTACCGGTCCCTATCTGTCCCGTATGGAGGCTAAACGGACCTTGTTATTCGAGCGTTTGTGCGAGTTTCAGAGGAAGTACGAATTCTTTGTTCTGCCCGTCAATCAAGTACTTCCCTTCGATGTAAACACGCGCTATCCGGCGGAGATCGCCGGCGTGAAAATGGAAAACTACATGGCTTGGATGAAGTCCGCCTATTACATATCGGCGGCGGGGAACCCGGCGATCTCAGTACCGTGCGCATTTTCCGCCGCCGGCCTTCCTATCGGAATTCAGATCGTCGGCCGTCACCATGACGATTGGGGCGTGCTTCAATTGGCCTACGCGTTCGAAGAGGCAACCGGCGCCGGCAAGCGCCGCCCCGCTATCTTGTGAGGTTTGTGCGGAAAGTGAGATCCTCCGCGATTGGCGCCCGCGTGCGCGGAGCAGACCCGCATACAAGCATCGCTACAGCAGGTGGCGCAGCTCCCAAAGCCCAAAGATGACGACCGCGAAGAAGGCCTGAATGATCAATGCCACGGCCACCCCGCGCACACATCCCAGGGCGTCCTGCTCTGCAGGCTGCGGATGGGCGCTGTACTCTGGGATGTCAAAGGGGAGCCGCTCGCTGATGGCCGGACGGGAGACTACCAGGTGCAAGCCGGATCGGGGAGATGCATTTTGGACATTGGGAAGAGCTTGGATACCCATGCGAGTCCTCTCGGAATACTGAGTTTATCGGGCTGCCGGGCAGATTCTGTAATGAATTAAGTACAACTTTTGTTGCGTAATCTTATCCTTGCACAAGTAGATACTATCGTTGTTGCAAATTACTCCTGCTTACCGTTGATGCACATCCGGCCTTCCACCCTTCCCCTCTTCCATACATCGGGTGAGAAATCCGCCCTAAATATAAGCCGTGTCACCGGCAGAGCCCTGCTGCGCCAGGGTAATGACGGTAATTTCCGGGGGGCAGCGAAATCTGAAAGGCACACCGACGGTGCCAATTCCCCGATTGACATAAAGCTGCATGCCCCCGGCGAGCAGGAAATGTCCCTGGATATATTTTCTTCCCAAACCGGGAAGATCGAACGGCCTCATGAACGGGATGCGAATCTGGCCGCCGTGAGTGTGTCCGGAAAGAACGAGAGAAATCTGGCGATGGACCGTTCTGTCGGCAAAATCCGGCTCGTGAAGGAGCAGGATCAGCGGCTCACGGTCCGCAATTCTCCGGCGGGGAAGGGCTAGGGAAAGATCGGGTTTCTGCTCGAGAGCATCGGCCAGACCGGCCAGCCATATGCGCCGGCCATCGCGTTCTATTGCCACCGAGCGGTTGGACAATACCGGAATACCGTGCGAAACCAAGGCATCGGTTACGGCCGCGGCGCTGACCATGGCATCGTGATTGCCCAAGACCGCATATCTCTGTTGGCAGGCGAGCTCACGCAGAAGTTCCGAGCACCGGTATGCCCATCGGCGAGCGAAGCGGGCAGGCAGCGGTCCATAGCTTACAAAGTCACCGGTCAGGACAACCAAATCCGGACGCAGGGAATTTATCCTTCTCACAACTTCTTTGAGGTAAACCGCTTCTGTGTACTCCTTCAAGTGGATATCGCTGAGCTGAACGATCCTGAAGCCGACAAAAACATCCGGCAGACCCGCGAGCTCAATGGTGCGGGGAACTAGATCGATCTCGTGCCGTTCGATCTCACCGGAATAGAAGGCCAGGCCGCCGATCGTCGATGCACTCAGCGCGAGAAAACGCCGCCGGCTCAAAACACCTCCGGAGGGAGATCGCGCCGCGGCTTGCAATGGAGGGGTTTCAATCACAAAGCAGCTCCTGTCACCGTGTTGGGCGGGGAGGGCTTCACAGGCTGCGGAAAAACAGTTTTGTGGTCGGTCCACTTTCCATTACTTGGGTAGACCGTTGCGGGTTATACATTCTCTTGCGCCTCGTTTGTCGCTTCGGCGCGTTTTTCCACAGCCTGTTCAGCGCGAATCGATTGACCATTTCCTTCAAGTCTAGATCATCCATCCGGCGTATCCCGGCTTAAGCAAACGATACAATGGAGTTTTGAACCCTTTTCCCTGGAGACACAATGCCGGCTTCGCCCGAACTCAAGGCGACCCTTAACCTTCCGCGGACAGATTTCCCGATGAAGGCCAATCTGCCCCAAAGTGAGCCGCGAAGGCTCGCCCTCTGGGAGCAGCAGGGATTATATGAGCAGATCCGCCGCGCTCGCCTGGGCTCCCCTATTTATCTTCTGCACGACGGGCCGCCTTACGCCAATGGGCCTCTCCACCTGGGGCACGCGCTGAACAAGTGCCTGAAGGATTTCGTGGTGAAGTCCAAGACCATGGCAGGGTTCGACGCGCCCTATATCCCGGGATGGGACTGTCATGGATTGCCGATCGAGATCAAAGTCGACGAGCAACTGGGCCGCAAGAAGCTGGAAATGGAGCCGATCGCGGTTCGCCGCGCCTGTCGCAAGTACGCGCAAAAGTATCTCGATCTGCAGCGGTCGCAATTTCAGCGGCTCGGTGTTTTGGGGCGCTTTTCCCGCCCATACTCCACGATGACACCGGAATACGAGTCGAAAATCATCGAGACTCTTTTTCAGTTTCTGGAGAATGGTTTTGTCTATAAGGGACTTAAACCGGTCTACTGGTGCATCCACGACCGAACCGCTCTGGCTGAGGCCGAGGTCGAATATGAGATGCACACCAGCCCCAGCGTGTATGTGCGTTACCGGCTGACCAGCGCTCCTGAAGCCATCGATCCCCGCCTTGCCAATCACCGCGTCTGGACTATCATCTGGACCACGACGCCCTGGACGCTGCCCGCGTCTCTGGCAGTGGCGTTTAATCCCAGTCTGCAATATGTGGCCCTGGAGCACGCGGGAAACGTCTACATTGTCGCCGAGGCCTTGGCCGGGCCCACGCGCGAGGCGTGCGGCTTGGAGGGGGCGATCGAGATTGCCAGGTTTCCCGGTTCGCGCATGGAACGTGTCACCTTCGAGCATCCTTTTCTGGAGCGCGCGGTCTTAGGCGTCCTTGCCGATTACGTCACCATCGACCAGGGAACCGGAGCCGTTCACACCGCGCCTGCCCATGGAGCGGACGATTTTTATACCGGCTCGCGATACGGGCTGAGCCAGTTATGCGACGTCGATAATGCCGGCCGGATGCACGGTCTCCCGGAGTATGAAGGACTTACCGTCTTTCAAGCGAACCAGCCCATTATCGATCTGCTCAAGAAGCGCGGCGCTCTGATGGCAGAGCAGGAGATTTATCATTCCTACCCTCACTGCTGGCGCTGCCACAACCCCGTTATCTTCCGGGCGACGGAGCAGTGGTTTATCGGCATGGAAACCGCGATGACCGGCAGCGACGGAGCGGAGACCACTTTCCGCCAGCGCGCGCTGGACGAGATACGCCGGGTAAAGTGGGACCCGAAATGGGGCGAGGAGCGTATCTCCAATATGGTCGCTTCGCGGCCCGACTGGTGCATCTCACGTCAGCGCATCTGGGGCGTGCCGATTGCCGTATTTCTCTGCCGCAAGTGCCACAAGCCGTTCAACGATCCGCTCATCAACCGGCGCATTGTCGAGCTGTTCGCAGCCGAGGGTGCGGACGCGTGGTACGTGCGCGGTGTCGATGAGATTCTTCCTGCCGGCGCCAGGTGCCCATCCTGTGGAGCGGGGGGTGATCCGCGCGAGACGTTCGAGAAGGAGATGGACATTCTGGATGTATGGTTTGAGAGCGGCGCCAGCCAGGCGGCGGTTCTCGGCATCGAACCGGGTATTCCCTGGCCCGCAGACCTTTACCTCGAAGGCGGTGACCAGCATCGCGGATGGTTTCAATCCTCGTTGCTTTGTGCTACTGGAACTCGGGGCGCCGCTCCCTATCGCATGGCCGTAACCTGTGGCTGGACGCTCGATGAAGAGGGGCGGGCGATGTCCAAGAGCGCGGGTAATGGTGTCGATCCGGTGGATATAGCAGATCGCATGGGCGCGGAGACAGTCCGGCTATGGGTAGCCTCGGTCGATTTCCGCGAGGATATGGCGGCCAGCGAAAACCTGATGCTGCGGGCCTCGGAAAATTACCGTAAGCTGCGCAACACCTTTCGGTATCTCTTAGGAAATCTGGATGGCTTTGAGCCGGAACGCGATGCCGTACCGTGGCGGCAGATGGCCCCGCTGGACCAGTACATGCTGACGCGCACCCGGCAACTTACTGAAAGGGTTTTGCTCTGGTACGACGGGTTCGAATTCCATCGCGTCTACCATGCCCTGAATGAATTCGCCGCATCGGACCTGAGTGCCTTCTACATCGATCTCATCAAGGACCGGGTATATACGTTCGCTCCAGAGAGCATCGCGCGCCGCTCCGCCCAGACCGTCTTATGGAAGATCGCCGAGGCGCTGGTGAGGTTGGTGGCGCCGCTGATCAGCTTTACCGCGGACGAAGTCTGGCAGTACCTTCCGGCGAGGGCGGACGGTGAGTCAAGCGTGCATCTGGCGCTCTTTCCGGTTCCTTCTGAAATCGCTCCCCAAATCGACCCAGCATTCCTCGAAGATTGGGCGCAGTTGTTGATGGTTCGCGATGAAGCACTCAAAAGTTTGGAAGAGGCGCGCCAGGCGAAACGCATCGGGAAGGCGCTCGAAGCCAGGCTGCGCCTGGAAGCGCCTGCCGCCCTGTTCGCGCTTCTTCAGCGTTATCACGGAACGCTGAAAGAGATCCTCAACGTCTCTCAGGTGGAACTCGCTCCGTCGGAAGAGCTGCGAGCTATTACTCTGCCGGCGGATGGTGTCAAGTGTGAGCGTTGCTGGAACTACTCCATCCATGTCGGAGAGGACGCCCGATGGCCGACTGTCTGCGAGCGCTGCGCCCCTGCGCTGGCGGAGATGGGCTTTGCTCCGATAACAAGCGAGCCAAGGGCATGAGGGCAGACAATTCGACTTTGCACAAACCCGCCCAAAACGGACTGTCCGCAGGGGACCGCCGGCTCTGGCTGGTGCTGCTTGCGCTGGCCGTCGTTGCCGTCGACCGGCTGACCAAATGGCTGGTGGCGGCGCACGTCGAGCTGGGCGACGCTATCACCGTTATTCCCCATGTCTTCCGCATCAGTCATGTAGAGAACCAGGGCGCGGCCTTCAGCCTATTCAACGACTCGAGTTCACCTGCGCGCGTGCGCTGGATGCTGCTCGCATTTTCCATCATGGCGGCTGTCCTGGTGCTGGTTTTTCTGCTCCGGCTCGGCCGCAGGGTGACAACAACCTCCGTTGCGCTGGCACTCATTTTCGGCGGCGCTTTAGGGAACGCCTATGACCGGTGGCGGTTCGGCTATGTAATTGATTTTCTCGAAGTACGTATCATTCACTACCATTGGCCGGACTTCAATGTTGCCGATTCCGCCATAGTAATAGGCGGGCTGTTGCTGTTGCTCGACACTCTGCGAAGCGGGTAGGTGCCTGCTCTGAAGGCAGCCGGTACCGCTCACCAAATCCGCACGCGCTCGGGCGGTGGTAAATAAAGCTTCTGTCCTGGCTGCACATTGAACGCGGCATACCAGGCATCCACGTTGCGCACGGTGTCCGCCCGGTACTCGGCCGGAGCGTGCGGGTCCGTCAGCACCTGCCGGCGCAGCGCAGCTTCCCGCGTCTTCGATCCCCAATTCTGCCCGAACGCAATGAAGAACTGCTGGTCGCCGGAGAACCCGTCCTGCGAGGGCGCGGCATTGCCCGCGAGCGAGGCGTGATACCCATCCAAGGCGGCGGAGATGCCTGCCAGGTCTGCAATGTCCTCTCCCAGGGTTTGCCTGCCGTTTACGTGCAAATCAGGAAACGGCATGTACGTTTCGTACTGCGCAGCGAGTTTGACGGTTGCCGCTTTGAAATGCTCCAGATCGGCAGGGGTCCACCAGTTGCGCACCCGGCCCTTGGAATCGAAGGTGCTCCCCTCAGTATCGAAGGTATGGCTGATCTCGTGCCCGATTACAGAACCGATTGCGCCATAATTCGCAGCCGCCGGCGCTTTAGGATCGAAGAACGGCGGCTGCAGAATGGCAGCGGGAAAATTAAGCGCATTCTGCAGCGGCAGGTTCACTGCGTCCACCGTCTGCGGTTCCATCGACCACTGCTTGCGATCGACCGGAGTTCCCAGCCGGCCGACCTGGTAATGGTATTCGAATACGCCGCCCCGCCACAGGTTTCCGAAAATATCGTCCGGCTTCACCTGATAAGCGGAATAATTCCGCCAGCTCTCCGGATAGCCGACGCCGACATAAAGCGTGGTCAACTTGGCCTCGGCCTCATTCTTTGTGGCCGACGCCATCCAAGGCAGCGCCTCGATGCGCTTGCGGAAGGCGGCGATGATATTTGCCACCATCGCCTGTGCCTCAGCTTTAGCCGCGGGCGGAAAATAGCGCTGCGCATAAATCTCTCCTACGGCATCTCCCAGCAGATCGTTCACCACGAATACGCCGCGCTGCCATCGCGGACGTTGCTGCGGCGTGCCGGAGAGAGTTTTGCCGAAGAAGCTAAATCGCTCATCAGCGAAGGACTTCGGCAACATCCCGGAATAGGTATCGATCAGGTGAAAGGCCAGCCAGCTTTTCCAGGCGTCGAGCGGTTGCGAGGCCACAAGCGCCGATTCCGCCGTAAAGGCCTCGGGTTGCCAGACATCGAAGCCTTTCTGCTTACTCAGTCCCGCGCCCCGGAAGTATTCCGCCCAGTCGAGTCCCGGCGCCTTGCGGGAGAAATCCGCCTGCTTCCAGAAGTTGTTGGCCTTGTGAATGTCCTCGTTGTCCGCTAGGCTGCGATGCTTTTCCGCGATCGCGTGTTCCAGCTTGAAAATGCCTTCGGCGCGGGCATCGGGATCTGTAAAGCCGGCGAGCTTCAACACAGATGCGATGTGCGCCTGATATTTGGTCCGGATATTGCGCATGTTCGGCGTATCTGAGAGGTAGTATTCGCGGTCCGGCAAGTCCAGGCCGCCCTGCAGTAGATAAGGAGTGTAATGCTGGTAATCGTCGAATCCTGGTGCGACCCATAAACCGAACAAATTTGCGGTGTGGAAATTAGTGTTGTTCAAAGGGTCTACATCCGCGCGCAGGCTCTCGCCCAGTGCCCGGGCCAGCTCGCGTTTGTCCCGGATAGACGCAATCGCCTCCAGATGCGGCCGCAATGGGGTTGTGCCTTTTGCTTCAATCGCCCCCTCATTCATATAGGAGTGGTAAAGGTCTGCGATTTTTCGGGCATTCGAACCCGCCGGGGGGTTGGATTTTCCCGCATCTTCGATCAGCGCAGCCGTGCGCTTGTTGCTCAAATCGTCCAGCGAATTGAAAACACCCACGCTGGCGCGGTCCGGAGGAATCACCGTGCGCTTGATCCAATCACCGTTGGCGTACTGGTAAAAGTTGTCGCCCGGCACAGCCGAACGGTCCATGTTTGCCACAGCAATGCCGTGCGTCTGCTGCCTTGTGGTTTCCTGCCTGGGCGCGGTATGCGAGCAACCCGTCAGGACGGGCAAAGCAAAGAGAGCGCAGGCTGCGGTTTGTGCGAACGGGAGATTATGAACGTCGGGTATGAATTTCAAGGCGGCTCCAATGTTTGCTGCGCGCTTCGGGGCGAACAGTTGAGGGTAGCATGATGGCCAACCTGGATTTCTCGCCCGAATGATGGAGGAAAGAGAAGTGTGGAAGCCTGGACTTGAGTCGGGGAAAGTGGGCCTTCCAGGCCCACGAGTAGCTTTGCATCTCTAAACGAGGCCTTTTAGGCAAGCTAACCATCATGGCCAGCTTGCTCCAGGCGGGTATTGCATAACCAACCTTACCCTTGCATTTAAAGTAGGGAGAGTGAATGGGTTGCTGGTGGTGGATAAGCCGGGTGCGATGACTTCGCACGATGTTGTGGCGCGGCTGCGCCGGGTCACCGGCGAGCGGTCGATGGGACATTTGGGAACCCTCGACCCGATGGCTACCGGAGTCTTGCCCATCCTGGCAGGGAAGTATACGAGGCTGGCGCAATTTTTCGGGCCGCTGGCAAAGAGCTACACCGGGACAATCCGCTTTGGGTTTTCCACCGACACGTACGATGCCGAAGGGAGACCCGTCTCGGCGCCGTGCAACGTATCGCTGACGCTCGAAGAGATTCGAGCGGCTGCGGGGCGTTTCCACGGAGAGATGGAGCAGATTCCGCCGCCTTTCTCCGCCAAGAAAGTCGACGGCGTGCCGGCGTACAAGGCTGCCCGGCGGGGAGAGACCCTGGTATTACGTCCGGTGAAGATCGACATTGGGGAGTTTGTCATCTACGGACTGGAAGGCGCGGATGCTGAATTCATGATCCGTCTTTCGGCGGGCGGCTACGTGCGGTCGGTGGCGCACGATTTAGGGGCGATTCTGGGTTGCGGAGCGCATCTCGCCAGACTTCGCCGTGTTGCGGCTGGTCCGTTCACTCTCGATCAAGCTCATACTCTGGAAGAGTTGTGCGCGCGAGCGGCCAATGGAGATCTGGAGAAAACCCTGCCGCATCCGAGAACGCTCCTGCCGGAACTGCCATCGGCCACTGTGGATCTCTGGACAGCCGGACGAATGAGGAACGGCATGCAGGTCAATCTGCCGGAATTTTCCGATGCTCCGCTGGTGAAAGTCTTTGCCGGACAGAGGGAACTGGTTGCGATCGGAAAGCGTGTTGCCGGCACGCTCTTTCAGCCGATGACGGTGCTTGGCTTAGGACCTGTTAACAAACTCGTTTATCTATCTGCGCAGCAGAGGAAGGAGTAGTGGAAGGATATTGCCGGCAATCATCTGAGCGCCTTTCGCCGTAGGATGGACACCATCGTCCTGAATAGCGCCCTGAACCTGATAGACGTGAGCATAGAGCATCGGCAGGAGCGCGATGTGGTATCTGGAAGCGACTTCGGGAAAGATCGCGTCGAATTGCCGGATGTAGTCGGCGCCATAGTTGGGCGGAAGCGTGATTCCGACGAGGACCACCTTGCAGTCCGCTTTTACTAACGCTGCGACGATTGTCTCGAGATTGGCGCGGGTGGCCGCGATGGGCAGGCCGCGCAAACCGTCATTGCCGCCAAACTCAACGATCACCACGGCCGGATGGAGCTGCAGCACCTCACTCAGCCGCTCAATACCGTCTTTGGTGGTGTTACCGCTCACGCCCTGGTTGATCACCCGGTATCGAAATCCGCGGGCGTTCAGATCTGTCTGCAGGTAGTCTGGATAGCTATGGCCTGGATCGACCCCGTAGCCGGCGGTAATGCTGTCACCGAAGCAAACGACTGGGGGACGTGAGATGTTTGAAGCAGCGTGGCCAAACGCAGAGCAGGGCAGCAGTGCGGCGAGCAGAGACAGAAAACGGCGGCGGTCCACAATCTAAGTTTAACAATGAAGTTTATAGCGTTTTCACAATTACTCTGTTCTGGTGAGAGTTGGCTATGTGCAGCCGTTCTTTGATGGAACGCCTGCGTAGAGAGTAGTTCCTTCGGATACACCAATTGTGAAACGCTTTAGCGGATCGCCCCATTCCACGGGTGGAGTATGGGCGAAGGCATTGACGGGGAAGCTGAATGATTGAGGTTCGCGGGCTAAAGAAATCCATACGCAACGGAAACAGGACGGTCGACATTTTGAAGGGCATCGATCTGTTCATCCCAGCCGGGCAGTTCGTAGCCATCATGGGCGCTTCGGGTAGCGGCAAGAGTACTTTGCTGGGATTGATCGCGGGCCTGGATCTTCCTTCCGAAGGAGATGTGCTCATCGACAAGGTGGAGATCAGCCGCTTGCCTGAAGACAAACTGGCGGAGGTACGAGGTAAAAAGCTGGGGTTCGTCTTCCAGTCCTATCAGTTGATTCCCACTCTGACCGCGCTTGAAAACGTGTTATTGCCTCACGAGCTCAATAGCTCCGGAGACGGCCGCTCACGCGCTACGGCGTTATTGACGAGTGTTGGACTAGCGGAGCGGCTGCACCATTATCCGGTGCAGCTTTCAGGGGGCGAGCAACAGAGAGTTGCGTTAGCTCGCGCTTTCGTTCTCGATCCGCCTATTGTTCTCGCGGATGAGCCCACGGGCAACCTCGATTCCACAAATGGCGCCCACGTGCTCGATCTGCTGCTTAAAAGAAACCGGGAGAACGGCGCAACCCTGGTTTTGGTGACCCACGATCCGCAAATCTCTTCTCGCGCCGGCCGGCGCATCCTGCTGCGCGACGGGGCGATTGTCGATGACAAGCTGCAGGAGGTCTAATGGCAAAACCGTCGCTCACCTGGAACTCCGCCGCCAAGATCGCCTGGCGCGAGTTGCATGCCTCGAAAGAAAAATTCCTTTTTGTCATCTTCTCAGTGGCCATTGGAGTTGCCGCTTTGACCGGCGTGCGCGGCTTCAGCAATTCATTTGAGGAAACCCTATCGGGAGAAGCGCGCACCGTCATGGCTGCGGATCTTTCCGCGCGTATATTTCGCCAACCGTCCACCGCCGAGGAGCGGCAGTTGAATGCCATGGCCGCGGCTGGCATACAGCGGACGGAAGTTACCGAAATGGTATCGATGGCCTCCTCTCCAGCCGATCCGGTGCCACTTCTGATCTCCCTTAAAGCGGTTGATCCCGCGAAATATCCTTTTTATGGCGCGGTTCAGCTTGACCCGGCGGAGAAACTGGACCGTGCGCTGACGGATTCGACTGTGGTCGTGGGAGAGGATCTCTTGATCCGGCTGCACACAAAAGTGGGGGCGCTGCTGAAGATTGGCAATGCAACCTATCGCATCGCTGCGGTCCTTGTGCGCGAGCCTGACCGCATGAATTCGAGCATGGGTTTAGGACCGCGTGTGATGATGGCGCAGAGCGGGCTTGCAAAGAGCGGATTGATCCAGCCGGGCACCCGCGCCGGGGAACGCTTTCTCTTTAAGTTGTCCCCCAAAAGCGGGAGCGTCGACCAGGTGCGCGCGCATCTGGAAGAGCTGTTGCCTGACGCGCAGGTGATAGATTTCCGCGAAAGCAATCCGGTTTTGACCGAGGGCCTCACGCGTTCGACCGGGCTGCTTAGCCTGATATGCCTGATGGCCATGGTCCTGGGCGCCATTGGCGTAGCGATGGCTATGCGCGCTCATTTGCAGCAGCGAATTGAAGTGCTGGCCATCATGAAATCGATTGGCGCGCGATCTTCCGATATCCTGCGCATCTATCTGCTGCAGACTCTGCTGCTCGGTCTGGCTGGAGGATCGATCGGTGTGCTGCTCGGCCTGGGAGTCGAAAGGATACTTCCCGCGCTGTTCGGGCATCTGCTGCCGATGCGGGCAGATTTACGTTTTCCTCTCCATGCCGCACTTGCCGGATTGGGGGTCGGCGTGCTGACTACGCTTCTCTTCTGCCTGCCCCCGCTGCTCGACATTCGCAAGATCCGCCCAAACCTGGTTCTGCGCAGGATGGTGGAGGAGGGAAGCAATGACCAAGCGCTTTCTCCTGCCCGCCGGCTGTTTTCGCGTATGAAAGAAGATAAAGCGCAATTTGTAGTGGTGATTGTTATTCTTGCCGGACTGGCGGGGATCGCGGCTGCGCTTTCCGATTCGCCCATGGTTGGACGCTGGTTCGCCGGCGTACTGGGCGCGCTGCTGATATTCGTGCTGGCCCTGGCTGCGGCTGCGCTGCGCCTGGTGCGGGCCTTTCTTGCAAAGACGCGTCTGCACCTCAAGTCCTCCATACGTCAGGGATTATCTAATTTGTATCGTCCGGGAAATCAGTCCGCGGCTGTGCTCGCTGCGCTGGCTCTTGGGGTGATGCTCATCCTCGCGGTTTTTCTGATGCAGGACGCGGTGATCCGGCGCATGCAGCAGACGGTGGACTCGGGAGTACCGAATGTTTTTCTCATCGATATCGGCACCGGCGAAATTGCGGGCCTGACGCACGTGCTGCTGCAGCAGCCTGGTCTGACCGGAAAGGTCGAGATGTTGCCTCTCGTCTCCGGGAGGATTATGGCGATAGACGGAATACCGGCGGAGACCCTCAATCTGAGAAAAAATGCCCGTCGCGTCCCTCGCTCCGTCTCTCTTACCTGGTCACAGGATTTGCCTGCGGGGATAACTGTGCTCCAGGGGAAATGGCCGCCCGTCTCCGGCGAGCAAGCCATGGCCGTGAACCAGAGAATAGCGCGAAGGCTTCATCTGCATCCAGGTTCCAAGGTCACCCTGCTCTCCAATCAGAGGACGATTCCTGCTGTGGTGGCCGCGGTGATCAAGGCCGACGGCCAGCATATCTATAGCCGTAGCGAGCTGATCCTTACGCCCGGTGCGCTCTCCGGCCTTCCTGTGACCTGGTATGGAGCTGTCCATATCGCGCCCGGGCAAGTAGCCGCCATGCAGCGGGCGCTCTTCAACTCATATCCGACGGTTACCGTGATTAACATCGCGGATATTCTTGAAACTATCCAGTCGGTCGTCGTACAAATAACTGTTGTGGTCCGATTCCTCGCTGGGTTTTCCATACTCGCTGGAGCCATCATTCTGGCGTCCAGCATCGCCAGTACACGCTTCCGCAGGATTCGCGAAGTTGTCGTGCTCAAGACTCTGGGAGCGAAGCGAAACCACATTGCCGCTGTTTTCAGTGTGGAGTTTATCGTGCTGGGATTGCTCGCCGGAGCGGTCGGAGTTGTCTTCGCCAATGTGCTCTCGCGCATCTTGATGCACAAATTAGATGTTCCATTCCACTTTGAATGGCTTGCCGCTCTGCTAACCATTCTGGGAACGGCTGTGGTGGCGGTCGCTACAGGCTGGTTGGCCAGTTTCCGCATGCTAGGCCAGAAGCCTCTGCAGGTGCTGCGAGAGGAGTAGGGCAAGATCTACTCTCCAGCAGTTCTCCTACACCAGCAAAAAACGACCGCAACCGGCATACTCTAAACGTCGATCACCTTCCTACCACTCAGGGTGGCAAATGCAGGATTGGTTGAAGTTATTTCGCGCAGGTCAGCCGGCATTTCCGCCGGCGGAAATTGCGGTAAAGATAAGCATTGCGCTCTCAGTCAGATTGTTTGTCGGTTTTGAACGGGAGTGGGCCAACAAAGATATAGGCGTCCGCACCTTTGCATTGGCGTCTCTTCTCGGGCTGCTGGGGATTCGGATTGCTCCCCTTTGTGCAGATTCGTATCGATGATATTCCATTTACGGTGATGTCCGTCAACACATTCGCGCAGACAGTCCTCATTGACCGATAGTCCATCCTGCTTTTACTATGATTGAGGTAAAGCTGAGTTGATTTCCTCGCCGTCAATATCCGCATTGCCCCCTCGTTCAATGGTAGGACAGCTGCCTCTGGAGCAGCATATCGGGGTTCGAATCCCTGGGGGGCAACCAATATCGCATTTCCCCGTATTTCCCGAACTTCCTCGTTCGCTAAGATACTCCAGTAAATCATCGACGGGCACACCATAATGATCTCTTTACCAGACGAGACAGCTAGACTTTCGAGGTTGTATCTCTCACATCCCGGAAGGCTCGCTTTTAAGCGGGTTTCTATGTCCGGGTGGCAGAATTCCTTTTAAGTTTGGATGAGCCGGTGTTGGTGGTGTTCGCGGAGTCGCTGCACCGAAATCACTGTGCCTGAATTAGGGGTATCCAGGAAGCGCTGCGTCGATTATCCCGATTACGCGATCTGCAAGACCACGTTAGTTACGAGATCCACGATGTAGGCGTCGGTCTGCAGCTGATCGATGATTACGTTGGAAGGATGCGCGGCGGCGTTTCGGCGGCCGAGGGATGAATGCATGATGTTGTATATGTTTTTCGAGATGATACCGGCGTCGCGGCTGATCACGATGACTTCGGATTCCTTCAGTTCGTCATTGAAATCGTCCAGCTTGGTGATCGCCTTCAGGCGGTTCTTGTGCATACCGGGGTATGCCAGCTGCCATCGCGCATTGAACTCGGCGAGGCGCTTGCCCACGATGTGGTCGCACAGGTGGGCGAAGGCGATGTTCCAGGTCATGACAATGGCCGCGCGCAGCGCGCCATTGGTATAGCAGACGAGGGCTTCCTTGTAATAGGCGCGTTCGGCGAGGGTGGGAAGTTTCGCGGCCAAGTCGCTGAGCGCGTTGCTGACCCGGATGGCCACTTCGGTCTTGCCGTGCGCGGCCTGCAGGTCCTCGCGGACGCGGTTCTCCAGCCTGTGGCCGGCGGCGGATTTCAGCAGCTGCTTTGCGTCGACAAGGTTTTTGAAATATGGGCCGAAGGAGCTGGGGGCGGCGAGATGCAGGGCGCTGTAGCATTTGCCGATATCGGCGCCGCTGAAGGTCGCCTTTGCCTGTTGGGCGTGCAGAAACCAGCCGAACAGCAGGATCTTCTCCCGATGTGTCTTGTCGGCCAGTCCGTAGACCGCCTGTCGCAGTTCCTGCAGGTCCATCCGGTTATGCGCCGATGGCCTCGGCGGCTTTCAGACCGATGGGCGTCAGCTGCCACTTGCCTCCGCCGAGGCTGTCGTAATAGCTTTTCTTGGATTTCATGGTGCGCAGCGGCTGCGTCATATCGACCTGGGTTTTCCAGTCCATCGCGCGGAAGGCGGTAAACAGGTGGCCACCGGTGAAATCCGGCAGGCCGCCATGGGTGGAGATCCAGGCGCTGGCGACCAGAAACTTTTCGTTCTCGGGCTGCGGGTCCTTGCCGGTGCAGTAATCAACCAGCGACGGGACGCCGGCGGGAGTGAGGTCGAATTCCTTGATGAAGGTGTAGCGCGGCTGCGACTGCGTCCGGCGTTTTGCCGGCTCGGGCGATGTTTCGACCGGCGTGCCGTTGAAGAAATCGCCTTCCTCGATGTCGGTTTCATCGTCGGGATCGATTGCTTCGCCGTCGGTGATCTGCGCCCGGCGGGGCGCCGGGATGCGGTAAGCGCCGGCGGGCGGTCCGCCCAAGGCCGCGATGGCCTGGCTGACGGTGTCGAAGCCTTTCTGGAGGGATTGCGCGCCGCCCTTGAATTTCAGGACGACGACAGTCATTTCTTCCTGCGGCGGTTCTTCCGCGCGCGCGGGCTTATTCCGGTTTTCTCGGGCCATAAGGCACTAAGGACCTCAAAAATTACATAGTACTGTTACCATTATTACGTTCCGCTCAATAACTTACAAGGTGTGTTCTGCCGCCGATGGGATTTCCGGCGGAGTTGTCGGGCGTGGCGACGATCGCTTCCCACACGTGACTGTCGCACTTGCAGACAGATCGCAGCCTTGAGATCTTCGGCTAATTGCTCGAATGTCGGAGCATTCCCCAAAAGCAGTAAGGTCTTCGCCGGCGGCAAGATAATCCAATGCTAGATGAAGGTCGTCAATCAACCGCACGATCGTGTGTCGGGCAGATTTTTTCGTGGCGGTTAAGATTAATTCTTTGGACATGCTGCGCTCCTATTCGTTGGGACTCGGATTGGTTTCATCAGCGAAAATTCATGCCGGCAGAGCGTAAAGCACGGCCGAAATCAAGCCCTTTGAGCCGGGAGTAATGCATAACTCTGGACGTGGTGCGGCAGGCGGCAATTCCGGTTCCCAACGTGGGCGGCGACCGGCAACACACTCCCCGGCTATGTGTTACGCGCGTCCGGAGTTTCGAGGTGGATCTCGGGGTCTGGTGCATAGACAAATGCGTCCTACCTCACGGAGGGAAGCTTGGGGTTCGGGAGCAGTGCTACATTTTGTCGGATTTACTAAGGTTTGCGCTCCGGCACGGCCGACAATGGCGAAGAAGGTTAGCGGTGTGAGAGCCTCAGAATAGATCTTCTGCGCCATGAGAATCGCTCTGGCCTCAGGAGAAGACTTAGGGCTCCTTCGGCGTGACGCGGAACAGACCGCCTGTTCTGGAATCCTCGAGCATCCACTGCGCAGGCAGCTGAACGTGAACCGCGTGAGGAGGCACGTGTTGGATCACCAGCATTTCGGCGTGTAAGATAGCGCACCCTTTCTGGGAAACGCTGGGTCGACCGCAGGTGTACGGCAACATTCTTAGGTCGCGCACGCGCCTAGTCAGGCGTTCAATTAGCTGAACGTCGCGTGCTGAGAGATGCCGATCCGGGGACACTAGAATAGCCGTTTCAGGCTGACACAAGATGGGCGTGTCGGATGATCATTTCGAAAACAGAGGCACAAGAAACATTTGAGCAATAACCGAATCACAGGCGTCATCGTGCCCGTCGTCACCCCGGTAGATGAGCAAGATCGCGTGGAGGAGGACGCGTACCGCGCTCTGTTGCGATTCTTAGTGGGATCTGGAGTTCATGGAATATTTGCGGGCGGAACCGCGGGAGAAGGACCCCTGCTCACTCTCGATGAGTGGGAGCGAATGGCAGTGATCGCCTTTGAGGAGTGTCACGGGAAGATTCACCTGCTGGGCGGAACACTTGATACCTCGACCCGGAGAGTGATCGAGAAAGCGAAGATACTAGCGTCCATTGGCTATGATAACTATGTCGTCCTGCCCACTTTTTATCTGAAGATAAAGGTGCCCAGCGAGCACCTGCGGCTCTTCGGTGAGTGCAAAGAGGCGGTGAGCGATCTGAATATGGTCGTCTACAATCTCCCGTCTATTGCCGGATCGTCCATTCCAGTGGAAGTAATGTGCGAAATGACACGCCGCGGCTGGATTACGTGCTGCAAGGACAGCTCGGAGGACATGGTGTACTTCGAGCGCCTGCTCGCTGAAGCAGGGCCACTCGGATTAGGAGTGCTGATTGGCTCCGAAGTACACGCGGCGCAAGTGCTGCTGAAGGGGGCCCAGGGTATCGTCCCGGTGAGCGCAAATTTCGAACCCAGTACATATCTTGCAGCATTTGTCGCGCGCCAGAATGCTGAAAAGATGAAAGAGATCGAAAATAGAATAGTAAGCGTGGTTCACAACGTACTACTTCAACCAAGGTCGTGGCTCTCAGCGGCCAAATACGCGTCCTCAAGTCTGGGGTTTGGTTCCGGAAGGCCGATATCACCAACCGAGCCGCTCAGCCAAGCAGAGCGCCAACAAGTAGATCGGTTCCTAGCGCCGTCCCGATCGGCATCAGTGTAGAAGTGTAACGTTGGGAGATGTTGTTTCAAGATGAAGCTTCTTTCTGTTGTCACTCCCAAGGGTGCGCGCCTGGCGGCGAAGCTGTCCTCGGGTATATTGGTGTTTTCCCATGCCAGCGATCTATTTGCTGGAAAGGCTTCCTCGGTGCCCCTGAGTCTTGGAGCGGCGATCACTGCGAGAGGCGGCCTGGAGCGGCTCTTGCCACTTCTACAATTGGCGGCTGATCATCCTGAAGCAAGCAGGTTCCTTGCCCCAGAAGATAACGTGCAGGTCGGATGCCATTCTCTCCTAACAATGCATTGTGCGTCGGTCTGAATTATCGGGACCACGCCCAGGAGAGCAACGCTCCGATCCCACAGCAGCCGGTCCTCTTCGCAAAGTGGACCAGCGCCATGATTGGACCTGGACAGAATATTGTCCTGCCCCCGGATACGCAAGAAGTTGATTACGAGGCCGAATTAGGTGTCGTCATCGGGAGGAAATGCCGCGGCGTATCCGCGGAGAAGGCTCTGGACTACGTGGCAGGATACGTGTGTGTGAACGATATCAGTGCGCGCGATTTTCAGCGTACGGATGGGCAGTGGGTAAGAGCTAAGAGCCAAGATACCTTCGGCCCGGTTGGCCCCTGCTTAGTGACGCGCGACGAGCTGACGGATCCGCAGGTGCTTGGCATCCGATGCTCAGTGAACGGGCGAATACTGCAGAACTCCAATACCCGCGAAATGATCTTTGGCGTTCGCGAACTAATCGCGTTTATCAGCCGTGGCATAACCCTTTATCCGGGAGATCTGATCAGTACCGGCACTCCACCCGGCGTAGGTTTCGCGCAGAAGCCTCCGGTCTTTCTGCATGCTGGGGATGAGGTGGTGGTGGAGATCGACGGAATCGGACAGCTATCAAATCCCGTGAAGGACAAGTAACTCTGATGCTAGCCTGGCAGCACCGAAAAGTCCCGAGGCTATTCGCAACCATGGCACACCTATCCCTGTGATAGCGTCCGTGTTCGGCTTTATGGTGTTCTGCGGTGTAGGCTGCTGGGGTCAGGGTCCAAGCCTGACCTCGCGGGAACTCTGGAAACCCGAGCATGTGCCTTTTTCCTTTCGCTACGATGGGCAGGAATCGGAGCAGCTTTTGCCGGCCTGGCAGACCTCGCGCGAACAAATGACGGAGGGAACCGTCCGCTACTTTTATCTGGATCCGAAGACAAAGCTGAAAGTAACCGCTGAGGTGCGGTATTTTCACGATTATCCCGAAGCAGCGGATTGGGTCATCAGGCTTCGCAACGAAGGTTCTTCAGACACGCCAATTATTGAGGACATTTTGCCCCTGCATCTTGCTGTGACGGCCTCGCCGGGTGACTGCATTATTCGCCATGCCAGGGGCAGCGATGCGACGGCCCAGGATTTTAAACTGTTAGAGGAGCATTTCGGCGCGAGCGCAAGCGATCACCTGGAATCTCCAGGAGGAGACCCATCCAGCCGGAACACCCTTCCATTTTTTAATCTCCAAACCGGCAACCACGGGTTGATCGGAGCCATCGGTTGGACCGGCGATTGGAAGGCCAATTTCGCTTACGCCGGTGATGGGAAATCCATCTCGATGACGGCTGGGATGAAGAGGACACACTTGGTGCTTCATCCGGGTGAGGAGATTCGCACGCCACGCATCGTGCTTATGGATTGGAACGGTGGCAACTGGCAGGATTCGCAAAACATCTGGCGGCGTCTTCTGCTGGCGCACTACTCGCCCCACGACAACGGCAAGCCAATGATTGGACCGATTATGTTCGGGAGTTGGGGATCGGAGGAGATCGACCACAAAATCGCCTATATCCAGTGGGTTCACGACCACAATATCCCAGTTGAACTCTATGCTGTAGACGCCGGCTGGTATGGAGATTCTTTCGGAGCCGAGACTGATCCAACCAACCCATGGTGGAAGAAGCGCGGCGATTGGTTTCCCAGCCCCAGGTATTATCCGCACGGCATCCGCCCGCTGGGCGAAGCGTTGGAAGCCGGCGGCTTCGGCTTTTCCCTGTGGATTGAACCGGAAACAACCATGCCGAACAGAAAGATCATCGAGGAACATCCGGATTGGTATCTTCATAGCGATCGGCCGGTAAATCCGGGTGTTGCGCTTGCCAACCTGGGCAGTCCGGTGGTGCTGAAGGGCATCACCGATATGGTGTCCGGCTTCATCTCAGATTTTGAGATGACCTGGTACCGGCAGGATTTCAACATTCCGCCGGAACGCTCCTGGGAGCTTGCCGATACGCCGGACCGCATTGGCATGACCGAGATTGGCCACGTTGAGGGCTTGTACAAAATGTGGGACGATCTGCTGGCTCGGCATCCCGGACTGCATATTGACAATTGCGACAGCGGAGGCCGGCGCATCGACATCGAGATGATGTCGCGCAGTTTTGTGGTTTGGCGAACGGATCATGGCTTTCTCGACACGTTGGCTGAGCAGGCCCAAACCCAGGCCCTGGCGCCGTGGGTCCCGGAGAACATGGCGTTTGAGAGTTATACGCAATCGAAGCCTTGGAAGAGCTTCGGACCCTACAGCAAGCCAGAAAATTTGTACCTGATGCGGCTCGGCTACGGTGCCGGATACGGCACAAATCCTGGCGAGCGGGGCGTCGACAACCCGGAGTGGGTCACTTGGATCAAGCAGGCCATCGGCGAGTACCATGAAGTGCGGCCTTATTTTTATGGGGACTTCTACCCTCTTTTACCTTACAGTCTCGACGCGAATGCCTGGACAGCATGGCAGTGGGACAGGCCGGAAAGCAAAGATGGCGTGGTGATTGTCCTCCGGCGGCCGATGAGCCCGGCCGCCCAGATGGAGTTGGATCTTCAACGCCTGAAGTCCAATGCGTCTTACCGGGTGGAGATCCGGCGCACGTATGATCGAGCAGCGATCAAAGAGATGAAGGGAAGGGAGTTGGCCCATTTGCAGATTCAATTAGCGGATGCGCCAGCCTCCGCGGTCATTTTCTACAGGCAAAAATAAAATCTCAGTGCTGATAGTAATTGGCAGTTCCAATGGCGATTACAGCCACTACTAGAAAAAAGATGCCCAGGTAGAACGAGCGATAGATACTGCGCTGCATCATTCGCCATTCGCCGGTGAAGACCGCTGCCATCTGGCCGCAGATGATCATGGTTATGGTGAACATGGCAAAGCCGATCGAAACCCCGAGGGTTCCGAGGAAGGTGGTAGAGCTGCTGTATAGGGCGATACCGCCCATCCACATAAGGGCCATCAGTGTTGGATACAGTATCTCGCTATACTTCTGGTTGAAATAGCCCCACGTCTTATTCTTCGCCAACAGGTAAATACTGTAACCGATATTGACGACTGATCCGCCGAGCAAGGCGATGGGCCAAATGGCAAAAGGGGCCCATGCCGGCCGGCCGCCTTGAGCCACTACTTTGTCCAGAATTCCTGTGCTGTATGCCAGAGCGATATTGAGCAAAGAGGAGAGCATCCCGGAGATCACCGCGATGCTTAGGTAGAGAATGTATTGCGCGGGGGTCGAGCCGGTTTGCGCCATGGCGCTTTCGCTAGAAGAGAATCCAGCTCCACGCCCCTGGCTTTTCGCTTCACTCTCACGCCGGTAACCGCTCCATCCACAGAGCGAGACGCCGGCTACAGTGACGGCAGTTCCGAACAGGATATACAAGCCGCTCTTTTCCAGAAGCACATTCGAGTGCAGCATAAAGAGCGGAATCAGGGTCCCGACAGCAACGCCGACGCCATTGAGCACGGCACCGGATACAGCGAGCCCAAGCCGGTATAAGGTAACGCCGGCACCCAGCTGCGCGAGGCCCCAGAACAAGCCAAAGCCGAACGGCAGCATAGCTTCACGAGCCGTCAGCGAGACATATACGGTGTTCAAGTGTGGCAACAAAGCATAAGCCAGGGCCGTGGGAGCGAGAATCAGGGAGACGAGAGCGTAGACAAGCCAGAAGTTTTCCCACTTCCAAACGCGTACGAGCTTGATAGACCAGCCTGACAAGCCCATGGTTACGCCGGCGAGCAGAGCAAGAACAAAACCTGTGATCAGAGGCATCGTTGCTGGGTTCTCTTTTCGAAGGGGCCTATCTTAACCGACCTTTCCAACCACAGTCAACGCAGATAGAGATGACTTCGGCAACTCGGAACGACATGAGCTGTAGAATGCTTGCTGAGCATACTCTGTACCCAGATGCCTTGTTCATTCTCTTGCTGTCTTAGGTTTGTGGCGCTTCTGTTGGTTCTTGATTGCCTCGCGGCCTCGGGTCAAAGTACTGCGTCATCCTCGCAGGCGAGCTACCCAACGGTAAAATTTGTAGATGTGGGACCAGCCATCGGGGTTCAGTTTCAGAACAAAGCGTCTCACACTTCAAGAAAATACCTTCTTGAGACCATGGGCTCCGGCGTTGCTTGTTCGATTACGACAACGACGGCCGTCTCGATATTTTCTGGTCAACGGAGCTCCGCTAGGCGACCCAACCGCAAAGGGGACCATCCCGCAAAAGACTGGGCCGGAATACTGGAACCGTCTCTACCACCAGAAGAAGGATGGAACCTTCGAAGACATGACAGAGCGCTCAGGACTACAGGGAGTTGGCTACGGCATGGGCGTTGCCGTGGGGGACTATGACAACGATGGCTTCGAAGACCTGTATGTCACCGCGTACGGAGGCAACCGCCTTTACCACAACCGCGGAGACGGGACTTTCGCCGATGTGACAGAAACGGCTGGAGTAGGCGGTAGCGGCTGGTCAACCAGTGCAGCCTGGGTCGATCTGAATGGTGATGGTCTGCTGGATCTGGTGGTGCTGCGCTATATGAAGTGGGATTTTGATGCCATCTCGTGCGGTGAACATCGCGAGAATTACCGCGCATATTGTCACCCCGATATCTTTCCAGCGGTCACCCCGCTGGTCTTCTCCAATGACGGCGGCGGTCACTTTACCGAGGTGTCGGCAAAAGTCGGCATCAACCAAGCTGGTAAAGGACTGGGCATTGCTTTGGGCGACTATGACCGCGATGGCCACACCGATATCTTGTCGCCAACGACTCCATGTTCGAGTTTCTCTACCACAACAAGGGAGATGGAACCTTTGAGGAGAATGGGCTATCCGCCGCCACCGCGGTGAACGGTAACGGCGGAACCTACGCGGGTATGGGCGCCGAGTTTCAAGACTATAACAACGACGGCTTACCCGATCTGTTTGTTACCGACCTCGCCAATCAGAAATATGCGCTTTACAAGAACAGCGGCAATGGCAGCTTTAGCTATGCGACTGAAACGTCTGGGGTAGCGGGTGAGACCATGCTCCATTCCGGTTGGGGCGTGCGCTTTTTCGACGACGACAACGCTGGGCTGAAAGATCTGATCATCGCCCAGGGGCACGATATTGACAACATCCAGTTGACCTTTCCGCAACTTCGCTACCGCGAGCCTCTGCTGCTTCTGCAGAATGACGGCCACGGCAACTTTCTTGATATATCTCAACATGCTGGAGATGTATTTAAGCAGGCATGGATTGGGCGCGGCCTGGCCGTAGGCGATCTGGACAACGACGGCCGCGAGGATGTGGTGCTCACTACCAACGACGGGCCCGCATACATTCTGCATAATGAAACAACTTCGGCCAACCATTGGCTCACGCTCGAGCTGGTTGGCCACCAGAGCAACCGGGATGCGATTAGTGCAGAGATCAAAGTCATCACAGCCAACGGAGCCCAGTGGCTCACGCTCTCTCCTGCCGGAAGTTATCTCTCCTCGAGCGACAAGCGCGCTCATTTCGGACTGGGTACGGCCACTGAGGCGACGGTCCAAATTCATTGGCCAAGCGGTGCAGACCAGGAGCTCAGGAACATCAAAGCCAATCAGATTTTGAAGATCGAGGAGTCGGCCGCTGCAAAGCGGAGTTCAGCCCATTGAACGATGGGGCGGAGAAGCGCGCATCTTTGCCATACTCAACAGTTACTGTCTTCTGGGTGGCCTGGGAATGAAGTTGATACGGTTGCTTCTCGTCGTGCCCTGCCTGTTTGGGGGGATTGCTCGCGCAACGGTGGACAGCGACAGCACGACTGCTGCGCAACGGTGGGTTGCTGCCAAGTTTCTTGGGGCAGCCCAGCCGGCTTCCTCAGGAAAGTCGTTTCTAGAGGTCTTCCTTAAGCCGAATGCGCTGGTACGCGATCGCATTGAAGGGCATCCTCTGCTCGTTGTTCAACAAAAATTCGACAACGGTATCGCCATGCGTTCTCCCGGGGAGATTATTGTTCACTTGTCATCGGACGCGAGCAGCTTCCAGGGTGTCGTGGGAGTGGATAGCAACGATCTCGGCTACTACGCCAACACGGGGCGGGGCAACGTGGTGGCCTCAATTGAAGCCGGAGGAAAGCAACTTTTCGAGTCGCCGGTGCTGCATGAGGGCATGAAGGCTGTTCCTTTCCGCGTCGAACTCGGAGGCGCGCGCGAGATCAGGCTACGGCTGAAGGCGCTCGGCGAGCAGTCGCCTACGTACCAGGCAGAGTGGGATCAGGCGGATTGGGGAGATGGTACCGTTACGCTTACCGACGGCACCAAGCTGCTGTTGTCTGCTCTTCCTACCGGGCCGTTGGTACAGGACTATTCGCTCGATCCGCCCTTTTCCTTCCAGTTCGGCGATCAGTCATCGGCGGACCTCCTGAAGAGGTGGCCGGTCGATCGCAGCACGCGGAAGCTGGATGACCAGAGGACGGAGTACACCTCAATCTATCAGGATCCGGAGACGCATCTGGTGGTGCGTTGTGTGGCCGTCGCCTATGGTGATTTTCCCATCGCGGAATGGACGGTCTACTTCAAGAATAGCGGCTCGCAGCGAACGCCGATTCTGCAGGATGTCAAAGCGCTGGACACGGAGTTTGAAGGTGATGTGCAGGGCACGATGGTGCTTCATCATTCGCGGGGAAGCAGCGACGCAGCGAATGACTATGAGCCGATGGAAACTCCGCTACCGGCCGGTGCGCAGGAGCACTTTGCTTCGATCGGCGGCCGCGGGACAGATGGCGAGATGCCTTATTTCAATCTCGCTAATCCGGGACGCGGAGTAATCTTCGCCCTGGGCTGGCCGGGACAATGGTCGCTCGATCTCTCACGCGGGCAGTCGGCAAAGGTTCACGTGAAGGGCGGCCAGGAGCTGACTCACTTTTGGCTAGCGCCTGGGGAAGAAGTACGTACGCCCCTCGCGGTGGTCCAGTTCTGGGACGGCGACTGGATCGACGGCCAAAACATGTGGCGGCGATGGATGATCGCTCACAATCTTCCCCGGCCCGGCGGCAAGCTCCCGGCGCCCTTTATCGCAGGGAGCAGCGGCCGCTACACCATCGAAATGCAATTTGCCTCGGAGGAAAATCAGAAGAAATATATCGATCAGACTCTTCAGGATGGTATTCCCCTTAATTACTGGTGGATGGATGCCGGCTGGTATCCCTTTACTGTGGGCTGGTGGAAGACAGGAACGTGGGATCCGGATCCGAAGAGGTTCCCCAACGGGCTGAAAGCAGTTGCCAACTACGCTCATGGGAAAAACTTGAAAGTGATTCTTTGGTTTGAACCGGAGCGCGTAACCCAAGGCTCATGGCTCGACCAACATCATCCGGAGTGGCTGCTGGGACCGGATGGAAAAGACAAGCTGCTGGACCTGGGAAATCCTGAAGCCTGGCATTGGTTAGTCGACCATGTGAGTGGAATGATTGGCGATATTGGCATCGATGTGTATCGCCAGGATTTCAATTTCCCTCCGCTCTCTATATGGCGTGGCCACGATGCTCCCGATCGCCAGGGCATTACCGAGATCAAACATGTCGAAGGCTATCTCACCTACTTCGACGAGCTGCGGCGGCGTTTTCCCAATCTTCTGATTGACACGTGTGCTTCGGGAGGACGACGCAACGATCTCGAAACGTTGCGCCGCGCCGTGCCGCTCTGGCGCAGCGACTATCCTTATAAACCGATATCTCAACAGGGCGAGACCTATGGCCTTTCGCTTTGGATCCCTTTTTATGGGACCGCCGTCAATTCACTCGATCCATACATCTTCCGCAGCCAGATGACTCCTGCACTCGGGTTTGGTTTAGATCACGATCAAATTGAGGGTCAGCATCCGGCGGCCATCCATCTACTCCAGCAGTGGCGCAACGTTGCGGATTACTTTTATGCAGACTTCACGCCGCTGACTCCGTACAGCCTGGAAAATAACGAGTGGATGGCTTGGCAGTGGAACCGGTCGGATGATGGAACGGGAGTCATTGAAGCATTTCGCCGCGAGAGCAGTCCGTTTACCACCGCTCAGCTTAAGCTGCGTGGCCTGGATCCTGCTGCGCACTACACGGTCAAGAATCTGGATTCGTCGCAGCCAACGGAGTTCAGCGGCAAGGTGCTGATGGAAGAGGGCCTTGCGGTGACTCTACGAGATCAACCCGCGTCTGCACTGCTCACGTATAGAAAGATCCCTCAGAAATGAACCGCATGAACAGAAGACATTTCCGTTCAGCCATGGCCATCGCGGCCATCGGGCGTACGGTGATGACCGGATGCCCCGCGCGCGGGGAGTCGCGGCTTCTTTCCTCAGCGGGCCAAACGTTTCTGGGCGATCAGGCGCGCGCCATCCTGGATTCGGCGCGCCTGATGCCAGGACAACAGAAAGGAAAATATCGCAACCTCACTCCCTACGAAGTCCACGTGCCAGGTGGCAACATGGGCTATCCGGCCTTTTGGGTTCGAGATGCTGTGATGATGCTGGAGAGTGATTTCATTGAACTGGCTGAGCTGAAAGGATGGATTCGCCTGATGTCCTCCGTGCTGCGAGACCAGGATTGGAACGTGCGGCCAGGCGTCGTGGTGCCCGCGTTTGCCGTTCCTGATCACATCAACTTCGATGGCAAGCCCACGTTCTACCCAGGCAATTATGAGACGGGTTCTAAACAGGGCGGCAATCCATTCGGTAAGTATCCACCGTTGGATGACCACTTCTACTATATTTTTGCCGCCTACTACCAGTGGAAGAAGTCTGGAAACACCAACTTCTTTCGATCGCAGGTCAAAACTGCATTTGGTGAGATGCAGCTTGCCGAGCTTTGTCAGCGAGTCTATCGTGTGGCGCCCAGCGACCCGGCCACGTCGCTTTGTACTGCGGGTGATGTTGATACTGAGAACGCAAAGGACTTCGGTTTTTGTAACAGTGTGTCGAAGAGCGGAAAGCTGTTGTTTGCCTCGGTGCTGAAATATATCGCCGCGTTGCGACTTGCGGAGTTACTGACGGCAGCCGGCTTTGGCGAGATGACCGCTGCGCTGCACAGCGATGCACGGAAGATCAAAGCTGCAATTCCCAATACCTTTCTACACCGCTCTGAGGACGGGAAGGAGGCATGGCTCGATTCAGCCACCGGGGTGGGGCATCAACCCGATGTTTGGGGCAGCGCATACGCAGTGTATAGCGATGCGGTGGATGCGGGCACGGCAAGCAAAATTGGCCGCGCTCTTGTCCGAGCGTACCGGGAGAAAACGGCGGTGCGCGAAGGCTGTGTCCGAAGTGTGCTGTCAAATGACGCAGCGAACCCCAATGGATGGCAGAAAACGGTCGCTGCGCCGGCGTCTATCAGAACGGCGGATACTGGGGAACCCCGGTTGGTTGGTACCTGGTGGCCATGCACAAGTACGACCCGGCAGCTGCGGCGGGGATGGCACGTGATTATATTGGATTCTTGCGAAATCATCGTCGCGCCGACGGGCTACCTGAATCCTGGGAGTGGTTCAACCCCGACACCGGCAGAACTGCAAATCCCCTCTACGTCGCAACGATCGATCTTCCGTACGGATGTCTGTGTGAGGCAGGCTTGATTGACCGGAAGAAGTAATCGGCATGGTAAATTGGCGTGTGATTCGATTTCTGCTTTTGTTTCTTCCCTTGGCCGTGACACAAGCACAGAACACCACGGTGAGTCCCGCGATCGAGCAGTTGGTCGCAGAGGCGCACCAGGCGCAGGCGCAGGGGGACCTTTCCACGGCTATCGCAAAGTACCAGAAGATTCTGCAGATCTCTCCTCGCCTTGCCGCAGCCTATAACAACCTGGGCATGCTCTATTTCCAGCAGCATGACCTTCCTCAAGCAGTCGCCGTGCTGGAGAAGGGTCTGAAGATCGATCCCGGCGCCGTTGCCACTTCGGCATTACTTGGGTCGGCACAATTTTCCATGGGGCAATACAAGGAGGCGCGCCCCCACCTTGAGACGGCGGTACGCGGGAACCCCAAGGATGACTTTGCCCGCAGACTATTGGCCCGCGACCTGATCAGCCTCAAGGACTATGAAGGCGCTGTGGCCCAGCTTAAAGCCATCGTCGCCCACGATCCCCGGGACCAGGATGCCTGGTACCTGCTCGGGAAGACCTATCTGCAACTATCAGAGTCTACCCTGGGCAAAGTGAATGAGATCGATCCCAACTCGGCCCTCTCGCAGGAGCTTGCGGGGGAAGTGATGCAGAGCATGGGAAACAGCAATGGCGCGCTCGGGGCGTACAAGAAGGCGGTCGAGAAGGCTCCGCAACAACCCGGCACGCATGAGCACCTGGCGGATGAATATTGGACGCTGGGAAAATGGGAATCGGCACGCGATGAATTTCAAGCGGAGCTTGCTAATGACCCGAACAATTGCCAGGCCCGTTGGAAGATGGCAAACTCCCTGCTGGCCATGCACGGCCCTGCTGATCTGGCGGTAAAGCAACTCGGGGTGGCGATCGAGCAATGCCCTGACCTGATGCAGGCTCGGGTCGATCGCGGGCGGGCTTTGATCGAGCTTGGACGAGCGGCAGATGCGCTGCCAGATTTGCTGTTGGCAGAAAAGGCAAATCCGGACGAGCCAACAGTTCATTTCTACCTGGCTAATGCGTATCGGGCGCAAGGACGCGCCGATGAAGCCCACAGCGAAATGCAGACCTATAAGAAACTCATGGACAGCGCAACGACATCAGAAGCGAAACGAGCTGCCGACGAGCAGAAAATCATGAATGACGCCCACTAAACAGGACCTGAACGAGCCCGGGATCGAAGTTCTTTACGCAACCGAAGGCTCGAACTCCGGCTCACGAATTGCTATGTCAACTTGATTTAAGACCGTGTACTCAGCCCATCTACTGGGGCTTGGTATGCCCGGATCCTTCTCGCAGAGTGACTAGATGGTCCGCATCCCCTCCATCAAAGATTTCACTCTGCCCGTTGGGCCAGCGCACTTCGATCCATTCCACCTTAGATCTCTGGCCTAAGCCAAAATGCAGTCGCAAATCATTGCTTGAATCGTAGCTGGAACCACTGCGCACTTCGCCTATCCAGGTGCGCTCGCCCGCGCGCACTCTTACCCTTGCGCCAATGCCGTCGCGGTTCGACTGCACTCCAACCAACCGCACCCCCAGCCAATGGTTTGTATTCTTTGCCGGATTGACCAGAACCATCGGATGGTCATTCATATCGTTGATTACTGCCTCCAGGCGGCCGTCATTCCATAGGTCACCAATCGCAAGCCCGCGGCTGGGCTCGGCTACTGTGATCCCGGCCCCAGAGCTCTTGGAAATGTCCCGAAACTTCCCGTTTCCGAGATTGTGATAGACGATACGTGGCTCTCTATAAGTTGAGCCCAGCTTTCCGTTGTCCACCTCGGGATAGACATGGCCGTTCGCGACGAGTAAATCTGGCCAACCGTCGTTATCGATATCCATAAACATCGTTCCCCAGCCAAGATCCTGAGGGTTGACGCCGACGCCGCTTTGAAAAGTCAGGGCGGAAAAGGTTCCATTGCCGTTGTTGTGATAGAGGGTGGAGGTATCGTCGGAAAAATTTGTCTTGAAGATGTCGAGCCTGCCGTCACCGTCGTAGTCGCCGATAGTCGAGCCCATTCCCGCCTGCTCGCGGACTTCCTCATCGAAGGCTACACCCACATCCGCCCCTGCATCGGTAAACGTGCCGTTATGGTTGTTGTGGTAGAGCTGGGCAGGTGTGGAGTCGCACGCAACATAGATGTCTGGCCAGCCATCGTCGTCGTAATCGAGCGTAGAGACGCTGAAGCAATAATGTCCAGTCGTGTTCTGAATGCCGCTGCTCTTGCTCGCATCCTCAAATTTTCCGTTGCCCAGGTTGTGATAGAGGGTGTTGGGTGCACTAGGTAACCCGCGCGGCCCGCAAAAGGTGGCCACGCCTTTCCAAATGCAATAACTTGCCTGTCCAGGCGCGGGCGTATCTGCCTGGTTAAAGTGGACATAGTTGGCGACTATCAAGTCCAACTTCCATCACGATCGTAATCAATAAATGCGCAGCCGGTGCCCCATTCCTTTCCGTTACCAGCAACTCCGGCGGTTGCCGCGACTTGCTTGAAGGTTCCATTACCCTCATTGCGATAGAGCCGATTCTTGCCAAAGCCGGTGACATAGAGATCGTCGTACCCATCATTGTCGTAGTCGCCTGCGCACACACCCTGCCCCCAGGTTGTACCCACAGGCCGGCGTGTTCCGTTACATCGGTAAACTGCCATCGTGGTTGTTATGAAAGAGGTGACTGGTCGGTTTGGAAGAGAGCCCTTGAGACGAATCTTCTAGCATTGTACCGTTGACAAAAAAATATCGAACCAACCGTCGTTGTCGTAATCCAGGATGGCTACGCCGCTGCCAGTGGATTCGATGATATAGCGCTTCGATTTCACGCCTCCGTTCACATCCGTCATCCTAACACCGGCAGCTTCGGCCACATCGACGAACCATGCGGGGGGTTGATGATCCTGGTGGCGGGATAGATGCCGTTGACAGGGGTCGTAGCTGGGGAAGAGAGCAGGAGGAAGCGCTTATCAGCAGTGGGCAAAGTGCCCAGCATCCCTTGGAATGACAGGTATTGAAGCCCGGCAAGCATCGGTCCTTATTCCTACCGCAAATTTGTTCAGCCCGAAGATTGTTCCGCGTCATCGCACGGAACAAGACTCCTGGCCGCTCTGTATCGCTTGCAGTCGCCTCTGCGCTGTGGG
>CAWDNI010000014.1:0-105039 GCA_963803615.1 uncultured Acidobacteriaceae bacterium | reverse complement strand
CTCTAAGATCCCCGCAACCTGGCTGCCATAGTGGTCCCATGTGTAGTTCTCTGTCACAGTCTTCATGGCGGTTCTGCCCAAGGCCTCGCGCAATGTCTGGTCGGATGAGAGCCGGCAGATTCCCTCCGCAAGTGATTCGGCATCACCAGCCGGTACGTATACCGCGCTTTTTCCGTGCTCCAGTGGAAGGCCGCAATTGCTTGTCGTAATAATCGGCAGGCCCGCGGCGGCTGCTTCCATTCCAGATCGCGAAGAACCTTCGGCGAAGGTAGGAAAAACAAACAGGTCTGAACCAGCGAATGCTTCGGTTAATTTTTCGGCAGGAACGAAAGGCGTCTGACGAAAAAACTCGTTATCGGAGGGAACCAGACAACGCTCGCCGTTTCCTAAATTGCCAATCAAGTCCAGGCGGAGATCCAGGCCGCGCCGCCGGCAATTCCGAATGGCCTCCAGAAGAATACGCACTCCTTTCCGAAGATCGAAGTTGCCGGTGAACAGGATTTTTACCGGACCATGGATGGCATAGTCGCGCTTCAAATCAAAGAAAATTTCGCGAACTCCCAGATAGGCCACGCGAATCTTCGCAGGAGGATATCCGAAATCGACAAAGGTCTGCTTTACGAAATCGGAGTTGACCAGGAGCAGATCGGCGTCAGCGCAATCCCTCAATACAATCTGCCACAAGTCCGCTTTTGGATCGTAGCCGGCCTTTAGCCCGAAACGCTCAAACTCTTTACGCAGCACGTCATGGATGAATGCGGGATGCGCTATGGAATGGTCTGTCACCACGGCCAGGCCATTCTTCCGAGCTGTCTTGATTGCTCCGGATTGTCCCGCTCCGCTGCGCACCAGCAGTACATCCGCGCTGTTCAGGTATCTTCGGCTGGCCCAGGCTGCCAATCGGAATTCCAAGCCATAGGCTAAATCGAGAGGCAGAAGATGCCGCCGCTGAACCATGGCAATGAGCATGCCGGCGGCTTCGGCCCAAGCTATTGGAATAACGCGAGCGCCGGGCACGTCCACCCGGCGAGCCTCAAGCCGCTTGGCGAGGTGCGGCTCTCCGAGGAGTCTTCCCAACAGATCGACCGCCGCAGCTTGGTTCCGCCCAGGGACCCAGCCCGTCAAGAAATCGATTTCGACGCCGGCTGCCGCCAGAGCACGCGCAGTCTCATGGAAGTGGAGCTTTCCCCAGCCGGTTGAAAGAATTGCCTTCAAGCAGAGCCTGCTTCGAACCAGGCGAGATGCTCCGGCGCAGGAGGTCTATTCCTGGACATCCACTCTGGACTGATAATAATCGTGATAAGCGCGGCCATAGTACTCGGCATAGTCGGACGACTGCAGGTCTACGGCATTCAGCACTACTCCTAAGAGTTGTGCTCCGGAACGCAGCAGGATTTCGCTCGCACGCGCGACCACATTCTTCGAAGCTTGGCCATAGCGCAGGACCAGTACAACTCCATCGCTGATGGAAACCAGCACAGCCGCATCGGTAACCGTCAAGACAGGGGGCGTGTCGATCAGGATGAAATCGTAGGATGGCCTGAGCCCCTGGATCAGGCTATTCATTTGTGATGAGCCCAGGAGCTCGGCCGGCATCGGAGCAACGGGACCCGCGGGCAGGATGTGCAGCGTTGGCACATTGGGAACCGTGACAATCGCCTCCTCAAGCGGGGTTTTGCCGGTGAGCACCGAGGTAAGGCCAACTTTATTTGCAATCCTGAATCGCAGATGCACGGACGGCCGTCTCAGATCGGAATCGATGAGCAGCACGCGCGCTCCGTTCAGTGCAAATACGATCGCTTCCAACGTAGTGATAGAAGTTTTACCCTCTGACGGTTTGGCGCTGCTGATGAGGATGACCTTGGGCGGCGCGCCCGCTCGCGAGAGCAGGATGGTCGTGCGCAGCGAGCGGTAGGCTTCGGCGAGCCGCGACCAGGCTCCGGGAATTGTTGAAGTCGCATCCGCGACAAAGGTATCCGGTGACAGTTGTTTCGCGTCAACTTCCGGTACAACCCCGAGCATGGGCAGGCCAAGCCGTTCCTCGATATCGGAGATTGATTTGATGTTGGTGTCCAAAGCTTCAATGATAAAAGCCAGAAAAAGGCCGAGGCCGAGACCGGAGAGCAGGCCCAACATCAGGTTCTGCGATTTGCGCGGAGAACTGGGAAAATCCGGGGCGTCGGCAGGATCGATCCGGCGGATGTCTGTTGAGTGCAGGCCCGCGATGATTCCCGCCTCCTGAAGCCGCTGTTGCAGACCGTCGTAGAGGGACCGATTGGCTTCGTATTCCCTGCGAGCGAGAGTATACTCGACAGCTTTAGAGTTGCCCTGGTAGGCGGAGTTCGTTTCCTGGTCCATCCTGGCGCGCAGGGCCTTCTGGTTCTCAATAGTTGCTTTTACCTCCTGCTGGGCTCGAGTGATAACGTTAGTGTTTTCCTGCTTCATAGTTTGCGAGAGCGTGTTGATTTGCGATTGAAGCTGGACTACACGGGGATTCCGCGCGCCATATTGCGTGGTCAGGCTCGCGTACTGCGCTCGGAGCTGATCGAGCTGCTGCTTCAGGCTGAGCAGAATAGGATCGTTGCTCAACGTGGGAAGCACCTCCAGAGGGGCGCTCCTCAAGGTAATCAACCTCGCTTCAGCGACCAGCCGCTGCGTTTCGGCGCCGGTCAAATCGTGGCTCAAATCCACCAGGCGGGAGAGCACGATGCTTTGCGTCTGGTCAAGACCCACCAAGCCAATGTCTTTTTGCACCTCCAGCATGTGCTCCTCGCTTGCCTCCAAGCGATTCTTCAGGTCGCCTAACTGGGCCTCCAGCCATACCGAAGCTTCTTTGGTCGCGGCATAATTTTCGCTGAAATTGTGCTGGACATAGTTATCGATAAGGGTGTTGCAAATTCTAGCCGCAAGCTCAGGATTGCGCGCCGTACAGGTCAGGTCGAGGATATTGGTATGTCCATAGCGGTCGGCCGAAACTCCGCCCTGGAAGAGGCCGACCAGGCCATGGCGCTCCGGAATGTTGGATAAGATCCCATTGAGGTGCGGAGCCTATCGGCAGGAAGTCCTTATTGGTTTGGAGTTTGAGCGAGCGGATGGTTTCAATCGCGAGAGTGGAACTTTTTAGAATGGCGACTTCGGTGTCCAGGCGGGTAACATCGATATAACCACTGTCATAGCCGCTGGTATCCAGCCCGAACCGCGAGGCGGTCTCCTGGGTGATCTCCATGGTGGCTGTGGACGAATATTCCTTGGGCGAGGTCATGTTCGTGATCATTCCAGCGCCCGCGCCCAGTACCGCACAGGTTGCGACCAGCCAGATGTACTTTTTCCCATTGCGGATAAAGTGCTGCAGCGTCTGGCCTTCCGATGCTCCCAAGCTTAGAAGGGATCGATCGGCGCCGACTTTTTCGCGATCTGACGTTACTGCGCTCTGCTCCGTGGGTGGGGGATATGGATTCATGCTGTTGGGGATTCACCGACTAACGACATTAGAAGTCGCGTTGTGACGCGGCCGCTCCAGGGAGAGTTCACCTCTGGAACCAAGGTTCGTGGGCGAAAGCCATATTGCCTCAAGGGTTAGACCGATTCCTCTAGGTGTAACAGCGAGGCCACGTCGGTTGGCGCGGCTGTTCCGTTGCAGGAGAGTTGGTTAAACAGGCTGGAAAAAATGCATTCGCATCGCATAGAAAACTGTGTTGAGTGCGATTAGTTTCTACCTCCCTGGATTCGGTATTCTCCTGATCTTGTTTTAACGCGTTTTCTTCTGCCGGCAGGAATGGCAAAACAGGAGCCCGCGCAAGCTAGTCCGGCAAAGTTCAATTGAGCATAGCTGTCCAGCCACGCCAAAGTACTGGCAAAAATGCTCCGATAAGCTTCAGATTATAGAGTGCCGGGCTCGCTTTGACCAACCTTTCTATACCGTTTTCACCCCCGGGTGTAGACGTGAGCAAACATTACCGGCGCAGCTTTTCCGTCAAGATAAAGCTGCACTGATCGACTGGAGAGGAAACAGTAACAGTAAAACGGTAGAAGCGCGCCGGACACTCTCCGGTAATTTCACCTGGAACGGGGGCCCTCTCATCCTTTATAAAGCCGGGCCTTGATAGCTGACTCGAAGGCGCCCGGATGAGTGAGTACCCGCGCCGAGCGTAGCAGCCAGGAGCGGAGGGCATCCGCCGCCGTCCAACTCCGTCCGGTGGCGCGCAAAAACATGCGGTCTGTGTCCGCTTTCATCATCTCCTTGTGGCGTCTTGATCCAGTGATCGATTGGGCATGCACACGGAAGTGCGAAAGATCGCTCTCTAAATAGAGGATCTTTGCCCCGTTTAAGATCATCTCCAAGATCAATTCGCCATCCCAGCAAGAGCGATTGGCCGGGTTGAATCCGCCGGCAGTCTCAAATGCCTCGCGTCGAAAGAACGTCGATTGTTGCAGCCACGCAGTCGCTCCATAAAAATACCGGCCGATGGTAAAACCGGCCGGCCGGATACGCCGAATCCGGTTGCCCTTGGCATCCACCATGAAGCCGCTGCCCATCACGATGTCATAGTCTGGGTTCTCCATGAAGAACCGGCTGACTTGGCGGATAGCTCCCGGCAGCAACAGGTCATCAGAATTCAAAAAGCCGAAAATCTCTCCAGTCGCATGGCGGAAGCCCTTGTTCAGCCCATCCGCGGCTCCTTGATCAGGCTCGAACACAATGCGGGCCAGCCGCCCGGCATACCGCTCGATCAATTCCCGGCTTCCATCCGTTGAGCCGGGATCAACCACGATGTATTCAACATCGGGATGATCCTGCGTCAATACGGAGTTCAGAGTTTCCTCCAAGTACTGTCCCTGGTTGAAGGAAATTGTGACCAGGCTGAACTTCATCGGCAGTCGGCCGCCACCAGGGCAGAAACAGGATAGGTGTGGCTTCGATGGGTTCTATGAAGTGGCCTTTTTCTTGACGAAAAAAGGCGGTTGACGGTAGCGGCTTGGGTATATCCATCCTGTTTCCGCCTTGGACTTGTCATGGGATGGTTCAGGAACGAAGAATCCTTCCTCGGAGATGCCTATTCGACTGCTTTCTATGGAAATCCGGCGTAGAAGAATGCCTGGGTGGCGAACCCGACAGCTGCCGTAAGCGCGGTTTTGCCCACTGCCTTCAGAATGCTCGGCGGAACAAAGAGAATGTCATCCGGCTGCAGAATGACGTCCGTTTTCTTTCCGCGCAGTACATCCTCGGCTTTGATATTTTGCACCAGGCGAGTTCCGGTTTCGCTGGTTCTGAACAGGAGTGTACGTTGTCCATAGGAAGTGGGCTTTATTCCTTGAGCCAGCGCTAACAGTTCGGTCAGGGTTGTATGGTTTGAGTCGCAAAGGGGGTAGGCTCCCGGCCGCCCTACGTTCCCTCCGATGTAAGCGACCCCACAGCGGCTCACCAGAACGGTTTCACCGGCCTTGAGTTGCACCTCGGCATTGTCGTTCTCGCGCAATGTCGGGTCCCACAACAAGGTGTTTGGGTTCTTCATGGATCCGGCGGGAAAGATCTCGATCACATGGCCTGCCCGATCGGTTAGACCGCCTGCTTCAGTGAGTACATCGATGAGACGCTGCCGCCCCGCCAGGGGATAGATGCCGGGACTGTGGATCTCGCCCAGTACGGTAACGCTGTAGCCAAATTGCCGAGTCGTGACAATCACCCGGGGATCGCGCAAGAGTTCACGATCCTCAAAAAGTTTGGCGATCGCACGCGCAGCCTCTACAGACGTCATTCCCTCAATATGAAAGAGCCCGGTATAAGGTATAGCGATTTCGCCCGAAGCCGAGACCGGCATGCTCACCGAATATTCCGGAGAGTCGAAGATCTGAACGTTGACGATGTCTCCCCGATGGATGGGCCCGTAACCCAATCCGTCCCCCGAGGACGGACCTAACGGCATAGGCGGTCTCAATAGGGAAGGGCTCGAGGCAGCGCCCATGGCGGATACGGTGGATTGAGGAAAAATCAACTCAGGAGGCGTGGAATTGGTGGAGGGATTGGTTGCCGGAGTGATCGGGGCCTGCTGAACCTGTGCTGTACTTAGCCCCCCTCCCTCTTGCGCCTGAGCGCGCGCCGGGACAGTGCAGGAAAAGCAAAGGCCGGCGGTCATCAGTCCGGCCAGGACGGCGCTGCGGACCGGCCGCCAAACGCGGTTCTTTTTGCCTGTACGTCGCGGCCGTGCAGAAGCTCCACTCTGCCGCGCGGGAGATTCGGGAAGAGTTGGCACACATCGATAAAAGCATATCATCGTGCTTCCGGTTTGCATCGCTTTTGAGCGCGCTTGGTTCCTGATCAGAAAAAGTTCTCTAATTGTGCGCGCCATGCCGCTGGGGAAGTTCGCGCCGCTCTCGTTGTTTGATTAGCCTGGCAGGCACGCCGGCGTATACCATCCAGGGCTCCAGATCGGAAGCGGCGACGGAGCCGAGCCCAAGAACCGCGCCGTCTCCAACCCGCACTCCAGGCACTACGGAGGCACGCGCGCAAACCCATGAGTATGCGCCTACCTCAATAGGGAAAGGAATCAGAGGGAATGCCGGGTCATTGTAGTCATGCGTGGCGCCGCATAGGTAGGCGCTTTGGGAAACGATTGCGTGTGATCCCAGGCGCGCCTGCGCGGGATTATAGATTTCCGCGTCGTCGCCGAGCGATACCCCGTCCTCGCAGACCAGGTTCCAGGGAGCCCATACGCGGGATGTAGGATAAAAATGGCAGTTCGGACCCAGCTTTGCCCCAAAACAACGCAACAGGAAAGCTCGCCAGAAATGGAACGGGCGAGGCGAAATGCGATAGAACATGGCCCAGCAGATGTTCCATGTTTGTCTTCGTACGCGGCTCGAGACAGAGAATGCTGGTCTGAGATAGGGATCGCGGGTTGGCGCGGATGAATACATCTTACCTAAATAAGCAGTACAGAGCCGCCTTTGTGCACCTAAACAAGCACCTGAACGCGCATATTCCCCAGCGTGAGATCGCCTAGCCTATCGAATGCGGAACGTGAGTCCAAAACCTAGAGTGTAGGGCGTCAGCGTGGTGGCAAACGATGTAGCGGGCTGACCGGGCAAAAGTCCCGCCGGATAATTATGCGTCCCAAGATTCCAGAACTGATACTGGAAATCAATCAGCCGGACATTGAACCTGCGGTTCAGGTGATAATCCAAGCCGCCGCCGATCTGGTAGACAATGCTATCGTCCTGGTATCCATTGCCTCCCCAGGTAACATCACCTTTACCGAGTCAGGAAACCTCCGTAAGGACGAAGCCTGTTGAAGGTATAGTGCAACTCGGGGCCGAACAGGTAAGTATTTTCTTTTGCGGAATTGCTGGAGGAAAACGTCAGGCGCGCTGCAATTGCGGGCTGGCCGAAGACAAATCGGCCGAGCCGGAAATCGGCCCCGATCGTGCCTGCCAGTGCGTTCCACTGGCCATACTTGTTGGTCTGACTCGCCGGAAAAACAGTTCCCGGCGGATAATTAAGGCCTGCTTTCCCATCTGGATTCATTATGGAATAAAGGCCGATGACGTTGATCTGGCTTCCGCCACCCTTGATCGCGGGGACTACTTGTGACTGGGAAACATTCGGCAAGATAGCTCCCGCCAACAGAACTGCGAAAGCCAATGATCTTGAAAGAAGTCGCATGTCAGCCGCCAGTGAAAGGATTGATGTTGATACTTCGGTGTTTGGATGTATATGAAATTCAGCGAGTGCGCAAGTGCACAGGAGCCCGGCACATAATCACTTTCGTTTGTACCAAGTTACCTACTGGTTACGTATCCAACAAGAGTTGCAGGGGAACCGCATTCGTAACCCTTCGATCGGGAAGATTTTGCCCAATCTGCCAATCTGAAAGGTTACCAGCACAACTGGGGACCGAAAACCGGAGAGGCGCCAAAACGCAGACTTCACGCTTGGACCCCTCATGCAATGAACTTCAGGGTACCCAAAAGTTTTCTGTCTGTCTAGAAAAGAAACGGAAACTGAAACCGCGGACGAAGAGTGGACGCTTACCAATTCCTGCGAGTCATGCCGGGAGCCGGTACCCAACAAACGTCGTGTTAGGTTTGAACATGTTCGCGAGTGCACAGATCCGGCTCGCTCGGATTTAGTCTCCCGGGCGGGTCCGGCGGAAGCTCGTGAGAGTAAAGGACCAGACATTAACCCTGTGGTAAACCAAACGGAAGATCTTCGTCGGATAGTATTGATGAATGGTGTTCGCATCCTCGGGCTTGTTCCGCCTTTTCCGGAGGGGAATTGGTTATGCGCGCGTCCAGGTGCGCCTTCTCACTTCCGCGAGACATGAAAATCGTCTCAGCGCCTGAGCCGTAGAATCGTTCCATATCCCCTTTCCGAGGTCTTCAGCTTTTATGCCTGAGACTGCCCTGATTGTTGGCGCCGGTCCTGCTGGTCTGACTGCGGCCCTGGAGTTTCTACGGCGGTCGGATGTGCATCCCGTCGTGCTCGAAGCCAGCCACGAGATCGGCGGTATTTCGCGCACCATCCGGTACAAGGGCAATCGCATGGATATCGGCGGCCACCGCTTCTTTTCGAAATCCGACCGGGTCATGAACTGGTGGATGGATCTTTTGCCGCCCGAATCAAGCGCGGACACTCATCACGCGTTGCAGTACCAGAATAAGCGACGGACTCTGACTACGGCCGAGGGTCTATCGCCGCAAACGGCTGATTTGGTCATGCTGGTGCGCCCGCGCAAGAGCCGCATCTACTTCTTGCGCCGGTTCTTCGACTATCCCATTAAGCTCACGGGGAATACGCTTCGTAACCTGGGCCTGGCGCGTACTTTCAAGGTGGGAGCCAGCTATGTTCTGGCCAAAATCTTCCCCCGTAGACGGGAGAAGTCGCTGGAAGACTTCCTCATCAATCGCTTTGGGCGCCAGCTTTATCTGACGTTTTTCAAGTCCTATACCGAGAAAGTGTGGGGCGTCCCTTGCGATAGCATCAGCGCCGAGTGGGGAGCCCAGCGCATCAAAGGACTCTCGCTCACCACGGCGGTTTTGCATTTCTTCAAGAAAGCCTTCGCTTCGCGAAAAGATGAGGGAATCCAACAAAAGGATACTGAGACTTCGCTGATCGAAAAATTTCTCTATCCGAAGTATGGTCCCGGCCAGCTTTGGGAACATGCAGCGGAGCAGATTCGCGCCCACGGCGGAGAGATCCATCTTGGCTGGCGCGCTACCGGCATGCGCGTGGAAGGCAATCGAATCGTAGCCGTAGATGCGGTCAGCGACTCCGGAGAGAAGCGCCTCTTCACCGCCGATTATGTGTTTTCCACAATGCCCGTGCGCGATTTAATCAATGCGCTCGATATTCCGGTGCCCGGCGAGGTCCGCGAGGTCAGTGACGGGCTGCAATATCGCGACTTCATAACCGTGGGACTTCTGGTCGATCATCTAAAAGTGCGCGAACCGGACGGTGGTCCGCTGAAAGACAATTGGATATACATTCAGGAGCCGGACGTCCTCGTCGGACGGTTGCAGATCTTTAATAACTGGAGTCCCTACATGGTGGCGGATCCCACGAAGACCTGGATAGGCCTCGAATATTTCTGCTATGACACCGATGATTTGTGGAAAATGCCGGACGAGGAACTGAAGAAGTTTGCCATCGGCGAGGTGGAAAAGATCGGCATACTATCCGCCGCCGATGTGATCGACGCTCATGTTGTGCGCGTCCCTAAAACTTACCCGGCCTATTTCGGCACATACGACCGGTTCGATATCATTCGGGGCTTTGTCGATCGATTTGAAAACTTGTATCTGGTGGGCCGTAATGGTATGCATAAGTACAATAATCAGGACCATTCGATGCTTACCGCCATGACCGCGGTCGACAATATCCTCAGCGGCGATAAGGACAAAGAGAGCTTGTGGTCGATCAATACAGAGATGGAGTATCACGAGGAGAAGGCCGATAAAGCTGCTCCTGTCGCCTCCTCCCCTTGCTCCAAGGAGCGGACAAGCCCGGAATTGCGGTCTAAAGTATTCGCCTCCGCGCGGAACAACGCCCGTGCGTAGGATGGGGCGCCCTCAAATTGGAGTGAGCTTAGAATCCAGGATGTTCGAATCGCGCGTATCGATAAGAGAAAGGCTATACGGACGATGAGCGAGTCAGTTTCCATCACTGTAGTTGGCTCAGGATATGTCGGCCTGGTCGCTTCGGCATGCTTTGCCGAAATAGGCCATCGGGTGTTTTGCGTCGACAACGATGAGGCCAAGGTTAAGACGCTCAATGAGGGCGGGCTTGCCGATCCACGAGGAGTTTCTTCCCGAATTGCTGGGAAGGCACCGTCTGAGCGGCCGGATTCAGTTCACCACGGATTTGCGTCAAGCGACCCAGGCATCGCAAGCCATCTTCATCGCGGTAGGAACTCCGCAGAGCGGTACGGGGAATGCCGATCTTTCTTACGTCGATGCGGTAGCCGGTGAAATCGCCCGCTCCATCGATTCCTACAAAGTGATCGTCGAGAAAAGCACGGTACCGGTCTACACGAACGATTGGATTCGCCGCACCATCGAGCGCAATGGCGTTTCGCGTTCTTTATTCGATGTGACGTCGAATCCGGAGTTTTTGCGCGAAGGCACCGCGGTCAAAGACTTTCTTCATCCTGACCGCATCGTTCTCGGCTCCAATAGCGAAGCTGCCGCCGCTCTTCTTGAAAGCATATACGAACCGCTCTCATCGGGAACGTATTACGATCGCACGGACGCCGTTCCGGGCAGCAGGACCGCCGCCGATCCGCCGCCGGTCCTCTCCACCTCAGCCAAAGCTGCCGAGCTCATTAAGCATGCATCGAATGCATTCCTGGCCATGAAGATTTCTTTCATCAACGTGGTGGCAAACCTCTGTGAAGCGGTAGATGCCGATGTCGAGCATGTAGCTCGTGGAATGGGGCTGGATTCGCGTATCGGAATGCGCTTTTTGCGGGCCGGCGTAGGCTATGGAGGCTCCTGTTTTCCAAAGGATGTGGCCGCGTTCCGATATGTGGCGCAGGAGCTGGGGATCGATTTCAGCCTGCTCAGGGAGGTGGAAAAGATCAATGAAAACCAGAAGGAGCGATTCTTTCAAAAGGTTCGATCTGCTCTTTGGACTCTGCGCGGCAAGCGTTTGGGCGTCCTGGGCCTGGCCTTCAAAGGCGGAACGGACGACATCCGCGATTCACCGGCTCTGGAAATCATCGGCATGTTGCGCGAAGCAGGAGCGTCTATTTATGCCTTCGACCCCGCGGCTCGGGAACGCGCTGAACAGGTTGTGCCTCCTGACTCATGCTTTCACTACGTCGACGACGTTTTCGAAGCGGCGGAAAATTCCGACGCGTTGCTGATCCTTACGGACTGGCCCGAGTTCGGGCGGCTCGATCTGGCTAAACTGCGCTACACCTTGCGCTATCCGATCGTCATCGATGGGCGCAATCTCTACGATCCCCGGCAGATGCACGAGCTCGGATTTACCTATGTCAGTGTCGGCCGGCCGGCGCCGCACGCCTCCCCTGAATCTGCTTCGGCAAAGCGGTGGCTTTGAACCATCCCCCAAAATCGTACAAGAATAGTTTTTTCAATCGGGGAGAGAGTGTAACTTGAGCGAGCAACGAGTTTTGGTAACTGGAGCAGCGGGATTTCTCGGCTCCCATTTATGCGACGCCCTGTTGGGTGAGGGCCATGCCGTCGTCGGCGTTGATAATTTTTCCACTGGGCGCGCGGTCAACCTTGCCCACCTGCGAGACGAACCGAGGTTCTCGCTTGTCGAACAGGATATTTGCCGGCCATTCGATCTGGGCCCGGTCAATTACGTGTTTAACTTTGCATCACCGGCGAGTCCGCCGGGCTACTTAAGGCTTGGCCCGGAAACGCTGAACGTAGGTTCCTCCGGAACAAGAAATGCTTTGGAAATAGCGCGCAAGTACCAGGCCCGCTTTTTACATGCCTCTACTTCCGAGTGCTATGGCGATCCTGACGTCCACCCCCAGAGCGAGACCTACTGGGGGCACGTCAATCCGATCGGTCCCCGTTCCGTCTACGACGAGGCGAAGCGTTTCTCCGAGGCGCTGATTATGGCCTACCACCGCTATTACCGGTGTCGATACGCGGCTGGTTCGTATCTTCAACACCTATGGACCGCGCTTGGAGCCGACCGACGGACGCGTGATATCAAACCTGGCGGTCCAGGCGCTGCTGGAGGAGGATCTCACCGTCTATGGAGATGGCGCCCAGACGCGAAGCTTCTGCTATGTCTCCGACCTGATTGCGGGAATTCTGCTGCTCTCCCGTTCCGATGAGCATCTCCCGGTCAACATAGGCAATCCTGAGGAATGGACTATTGGCGAGTGCGCGCGCGAAATCCTTGCTGTCACCGGTTCGCGCAGCAGAATTTCCTATAAGCCTCTGCCCGAGGACGACCCGATACAGCGCTGTCCTGACATCACCAAGGCTAAACAGCTTTTGGGTTGGCAGCCTAAGATCAATCTTCGCCGCGGTCTGGAACTATCGATGGACTATTTCCGGTCAAATCTGCCAACCCGGAGCAGGAGAGACTAACCCGGGCTACAACCGCCTATTGAGGAAGAATGTTGAAGGATTCGCCGCCAATTCTGGTCACCGGGGGAGCCGGGTTCATCGGATCGAATTTCGTTTTGGACTGGCTCAAGCTCGCCGGCTCGCCGGTCGTCAATCTTGACAAGCTCACCTATGCCGGAAACCTGCAGAATCTGGCTTCGGTCGAGAACCACGCAGATTATAGCTTTGAGCGCGGCGACATCTGCGATCGGTCTTGCGTCGATCGAGTGCTGAACCAGAGGCGGCCCCGCGGTATCGTTCACTTTGCCGCGGAAAGTCATGTGGACCGCTCTCTCGTGGGGCCGGAGGCATTCGTTCAGACGAACATTCATGGCACCTTCTGCTTGCTCGAAGCGGCGCGGTCTTATCTCTCAACCCTTACTGCCCGGGAGCGGGAGAGTTTCCGGTTTCTGCATGTCTCGACCGACGAGGTCTACGGAACGCTTTCGCCCCAGGCTCCGTCCTTCGAGGAGACGACTGCGTATGCTCCCAACAGCCCTTATGCGGCTTCCAAAGCGGCTTCCGACCATCTGGTCCGGTCGTATGTTCATAGCTATGGATTTCCCGCTATCACTACAAACTGCTCCAACAACTACGGTCCATACCAATTTCCGGAAAAGCTTCTACCACTCATGATCGCCAATGCAATTGCCGGCAAACCGCTGCCGGTCTACGGAGATGGTCTGCAAGTGAGGGATTGGCTGTATGTGGGCGATCACTGCTCCGCGCTGCGCGTGGTGCTTGAGCACGGCAAGATTGGTGAGACCTACAACATCGGAGGGCACAACGAGCAGTCCAATCTAAATACCATCTATCTGCTTTGCGATCTGCTGGACGAGATGTTGCCGGATTCCACATACCGGCCGCACCGTGGGCTCATCACATTTGTGACCGACCGGCCGGGACACGACCGCCGTTATGCCATCAATGCAGGGAAGATTGAGCGCGAACTCGGCTGGCGTCCGGCGGAAACTTTTGCCACCGGCCTGCGCCGCACCGTGCAATGGTACCTGCAAAATCAAGCATGGGTAGAGCAGGTCACCAGCGGCGAATATCGCCAGTGGATCGACAAGAATTACGCGACCCGAGGGAAGGCAGTTCGATGAAGGGCATTATTCTCGCGGGAGGCTCCGGCACTCGCCTTTACCCGGTAACTCATGTCGTCTCCAAGCAACTGCTTCCTGTTTACGACAAACCAATGGTTTATTACCCGCTCTCGGTGCTTATGCTGGCCGGAATACGGGAGGTGCTCATCATCTCCACTCCCTTGGATACGGCGCTCTTCGAGCGGCTACTGGGCACGGGTGAACAGTGGGGCATGTCGTTCCAATATGCGGTGCAGCCTTCCCCGGACGGCCTCGCGCAGGCTCTGATTATCGCCGAGGAGTTTCTGCAGGGGAGCCCAAGCGCGCTGATTCTGGGAGACAACATATTCTACGGCCACGATCTTGCCCGCAGCCTGAAGGTTGCCGCGCAGGTTGATGAAGGTGCGTTGGTCTTTGCCTACCAGGTTTCCGATCCGGAACGTTACGGGGTAGTGGAATTCGACGCCGCCGGCCGCGCGCTCTCGATAGAAGAAAAGCCCATCAAACCTAAGTCCCGCTATGCTGTCACCGGGCTGTACTTCTACGACGGCTCCGCTCCCGGAATAGCACGCCAGATCAAGCCATCGGCGCGTGGCGAGCTTGAGATTACAGATGTCAACCGTTGTTACATGGAGAAGGGTGCGCTGCGCACCGAGGTATTGGGCCGTGGGGTGGCCTGGCTCGATACAGGCACTCACGACTCATTGATCGAAGCGTCGATCTTTATCGCGACCATTGAAAAGCGGCAAGGACTGAAGATAGCCTGCCCCGAAGAGATTGCGTATAACTTAGGCTGGATCGACAGGGCACGGCTGGAGCAACTTATTACTAAGGTGGGTAAGAGCGGTTACGGCAGCTATCTTCGGACTCTTCTTTAGGGCCGGGTGGCCCATTCAAGCCGTTTTTTGGCTTGAGTGGGGCAGATTTGCGGCTTCAGCTTGCTTTATGCCTTGGGGACTGAAGTGATTCCAGCAATCTGGGCAGTTGTGCGTCTCATGGCGGATCATTTCCTCATTGCGGTCTCCGGCGCAGTTGCTCCAGGGTATTTTGCGCAGCATCGCGTAAAGAAGGATCCGGGCTTTCCATAGCTTTTTGACACTGCGCTCTCGCTTCCGCCGTCTTCCCCTCGCGCATGAGAATCATCCCCAGCCCGAGGTGAGCTTCATAGCGGTCAGGATCAAGCTGAATACAAATCTGGAATTCCCGTTTGGCTTGGTCGAATTTCCCCTGACTGCCAAGTAGATTCGCCAGACTGCAATGCGCATCGGCCAGCTCCGGCTTAAGCCGGATAGATTGCCGGTATTCATCGGCTGCAGCCTCAGACTGCTGTTGAGCAAGCAGAATGTCACCCAAATCGTCGTGCGTTTGTGCGTCGTTCGGGTCTAGCTGTGCCGCTTGGCGTAGCTCGGCAATTGCCTGGTCGTAAGATTGGGTCAGGGCAAGCACCAATCCGTAGCTATGATAGGCGTCGGCGTACTTGGGATTGATGGTGACCGCCCTTTGGAAGTGATACTCAGCCTCCGCATAATTATGGGTTGCGGCGAGAACGTTGCCGAGATTGTTGTGGGCCTCGGCAAAATCCGGCTGCCTCCGGATCGCCTCGCGAAACCGCTCTTCAGCCTCGACCGAATCGCTTTTCTGGACTGCCATTAACCCGAGAAGATTTTGTGCCTCCGGCTGTTCCGGATTGATCGCGAGAGCTTGCAGCAGCGCGTGTTGTGATTGACCAAACATTCGCTGGTGTAGATAGGCGTTCCCCAGGTCAGTAAGCAGGGCATCGTCGGCCGGGGGAGCTGCAACGGCCTGACGCAGCACTTCAGTGGCTTGTGCGTATTGTCCTTTGCCGATAAGCGCAGCGGCGAGCTGCTTGATTGCCGGCCGGAAATTCGGCTTGCGGCGCAGGGCCTCCTCATACCAGTGGATTGCCTCGCTCTTTTTCCCGGCGTTGAAATATCCATCGCCAAGTTCGAAGTAGAATTCCGGCTCGGCGGGTGAGTATTTGAGGATTGCGCTTTTCAGATGCTCTATGCCCGCATCCGATCCATGCTTTACCTCCGCAGTGGCGATGTAAAGTTCATTCTCCGCGGTGCGCGTCAGTTGTGGAGGGTAGTACGGAACAATCGCGTCGCGGCCTACGGATTCATTGGCAATCTCCGGTTTAGGCGCCAGCAGGTCGCGGCCGGGTTTCAGCCGTTGAATGTAGTGGTCCGTCATTACCACGTGCACGACATCATCGGTCCGCCGTTTTGGCATATGACAGGAGAGGCAATTGGTTCCCGCAGGCAACTTAGCTTTATGAACGACCGATTGATGGCAGCTTTGGCAGACCGCCAAATAATGCGCTGTAGAGGTGGAGGTGCGATACGGCTGGTGAGGATCGTGACAGGTAAGGCACGTCATCTGACTGGAACGGAAACAGGCGGAAAGGCGCAGGCGATAAGCGGCATGCGCGATCTCGAACCTGTCATTTTCAGGAGCGGATGCGCGATCGAAATATATCTTATAATCGCCGAGCGGTTCGCCCGGGAGGTAGGATTCAATATCCCGGTTATAGCGGCGAATCTCGTTGGGCATCAGGCTGCTGCTCGTCTCAAGATGACATTGCATGCAGACTTCAAGCTGACGGTCACGGTCGAGCCGCGCCGGATTGACAATCGCTTGGCGTATCTTCTCAAGCGTCGGATTTTCCGAGAGAGCTGCGCGGACATGGGCGCCTCCAGGTCCATGACAGCGCTGGCAATCGATGCCTTGAGGAATTTCCTTGGGGAAGGCAGATATGCCGCTGACTCCCCGATCCGGATATTTCCCTTGCAGCGGTAAGCCGTTGTGGCAAAGCATGCACTCGCCGGGAATCGCCCGCCGGAAATCCTCCTGCCCCTTGCGATCGTAGCCTGGGCTCATTGCCCAATATCCTGAATTCTCCGTATACCAGGTGATCGGCAGCTCGATAAGCCTGCCGTCGAGCCCGCGGTGCAAGTAGCTCCGAGCGTGATTGCCCGAGCCGATTACGTAATCGATCTGCTCCTCGACAACGTTGGTCTCCTGGCCGCCGAACCCAACTTCAGAGCGGCGCTGGTAGAACTTTCCGTCGCGTTCCACCATCGTGTAAGTGAGTCCGGATGGCCCATTGTGGACCTTATTATTCGCCTTATAGTTTTCCACTGTATTTTCCGGAGCCGGCCGAAAAACGGAGTGTCCCATGCCGGTAGATTGGTAAGCTTTTGCAATAGCCTGGTGACAACCCGCGCAGACCGCCGGATCCACATAATCGGATGCGGCCTGTTTTGAAGAAGCCGGGGTGGCCGAGCGAGCTTCAGGGACAAGTTGCCAGAATGCAGCGAGAAGGGCGATAGCGCTCACAATTGAGCGCCATCGTTTGGCGTTCAACCTATACCACCCGGAAATACCAATCATCATCCGAGCGAGTCTCTCATTTCTTTAGAGCGAAGACAACAACCGTACTTTGAGAGTCTTCAATACGCCTGCAACTGCTGGATAGGAAGACGTACCTGGAAGCAGGTCTTGCCCGGCTTGGAATTCACGCTGACGAAGCCCCGATGCATGCGAACCACCCGATTGACCGTATCCAGACCGAGGCCCAGCCCGGCGCCCGGAGATTTTGTAGTGAAAAATGGTTCAAAAATGCGGGCCTGCAGCTCCTCCGGAACACCGGGTCCATTGTCCGATATTTCCGTCAATATCAGATCGCCGGTCAGGTGAACGGCTAACTTGATCCGTCCCCGATCGTTAATCGCATCCAGCGCGTTCTCGATCAATGCGGTCCATACCTGGTTGAGCTCGCTGCCGTAAGCGCTAATCGATGGCAGGTTGGGTTCATAATCGCGGATGATTTCAACTTCCTGCAGCCGCGAAGCCAACATCGCCAAGGTATTTTCCAGGCTCTGAGGGATATCTATCTCCTGGATTGGGGCCTGATCCATATAGGAGTAATCCTTGATGGCGCGGATCAGATCGAAAATGCGCGCGGTGGAGTTTAGCATCGCTTCAGCAATTCTTTCCGTGCGCAATGAAGAGGCGAACTGGGAGAGCACCACGGTCAACGCTTCCCCGTCGAGAGAGCCTTTGAGCTCGTCCAGTTGAGCGGGTGACACCCCGCACTCGGCCAGCTCAGGAGCGATCTGCCATCCCTTTTGGATGTTGTGGCGGCGAAGCCAGTCAAGAATCGCATCTTCCCGGGGGGACTGCTCTGCTTCACGAGGCGCCCACGGCTCTGTGGATGCATGGCGAATTACGTCTTCCCAGGCGGCGATTCTATCGATCTCAGCGGTGGGAAGGCATAATTTTCCAAGCTCAAAGCGTTCCTGGCCGTAGACATGCAGCTCGTCGAGCATGCCTGCGGCTGATCGCTGGGCTGCCGAAGCCGGATTGTTGAGTTCGTGTGCCAGATTGCCGGCGAGTTTGCCAAGCGCATTCAGCTTTTCCGATTGCTGTTCCATGCGAGTAATCTCGCGCACGCGATCCAGCAAAATGCCGACACATCTTCCGGTCATGGAAGGAATGGCCGCCAACATCTCGGGGAACAGCGACTTGTCAAACTCCAGGCCCCAAGCGGAGCTGGCCGTGTACCCCAGGCCCCCATAAGTTTTCATGCGCGAAAAGGGCAAGAGACCGGTGATTTGTCCGGAGCGCCCGATAAACAGCGAAGCGGGCCCGCCATGCTCGCGTCTTACGTGAACTTCGCCTTTCAGCAGGATTGTCATCTTGTAGGCAGGGTCGCCTTCGTGAAAAATAGACCGTGCCCGGCTCGGCGAAGATTTCCGTGCCGTGTGTAGCCAGCCACTGGTACTCAGAGGGTTCTAGCCCATGGAGCGGTGCAACCTTCTCAAGTGCGGTAACGATCTCGGGAACCCGGGCCGGATCGTGAGGTGCGGCAAGGAGGGTTGCTGCTTCGGTCGTCATAGCGCCTCCCGGAAATAAATTGGTTTCTTGAATGGTAGCCGATATGCGGGATTTCTTCTTGAAGAGAAGGTGACATGCCGTAAATCAAGTGTCTGCCGGCGCGCGGCGGAGATTGCTCGCTGCTTGGCTCCGGGCTTATTGCTGCTTGCCCGGAATGTTTGCCGGAAGCGATCGATTGCGGTTCTTGAGCACTCCGAGCGGAATCTTCTGGCTGGGTTTTTTGGGGGTTATTTCATCCAGATCGGGCATGAAGATTTCCAGGCCGTTCTGTGCGGTCATACGTGTGTACCCGTTGACCAGTTGGGCCTGGTAGTTGACTAAATCCAGATCGAACCAGGAGTCCTTGGAAGCGTCGATCATAGTGAGGTCGACGGGGTGCATGGTGAGCTTACCGAAAGTAAGCGAGCCCCCCTCAAAGCGTAAGAAGTTATGCCACTGTGCGAGGCGGCTTTGATCATTCGGCGCGTTACCGTATATGACCTGGATATCCGGAGGGCTGACACGGACGGACGTGAGCTGACCCCGGATATGCGGCGGAGGGAGCAGTTGCCGTGTGTCAAAGATGATGTCGTTGCCCGCAATCTCGATGCCTGGAACATTGCTTGCGTGAACCAGGTCGGAGAGTTGGATATGGAAGTCGCCTAGAAGGCCTTTAACCGGGATCTTCAGCAGGCTCAATTTGCCGAGATGGAATTTCACCCGGCCGTCGGGAGTGGCGGAGAGATCTCCCACCAGTTCAATAGGCAGAGGAACGACTTTGTGCACGGTGCCGTGCAGTTTGATTTGGCCGCCTTCGGGCTGGATGGAGATGTTCTTCAGTGGGGCGTTGGCGGGTGCGCTCGCGTTGAGGAAATTACTGACGTCGCCGATGTTGGCGTCGATGACGCCCTTGTGGATTTCCAGTACAAAGGACTCGGCATTATCGAAGGATGGGTCAACCTGCTGGTGTGTACGGAGCATCTGACCGCTAATCCAGCGAACATAGATGCGGAACTTAGGTCCTTTTCGAAGGAGCAAGTTATGCGCATACACCAGAGTCGGGGCGCGGTCATCGCCGGAAATAGGACTGGCCGCGGTGACGGAGCCAGGAGCTTTGGCGGAAGCGGACACGGCGGAAGCCTTGGACCGCGAGCGCCAGAGAAGCCAACCGAGACACAGGATGACAACAATCGCGCCCGTCGCAGAGGTGACGAGAAGAGCAGAACGTCGGCGGATCACCCGGATCACTGCCTCCATTTTATCGGCGGGGAGTATGGAGTCCTAAACCCGCCAAAATGTCACTTCCTATTGGATGCCACTCGCAAGAGGAGCATCCAATAGGTTCTCAAAAATGCTCTAATCATTAAGCTGGACGATCAATCCCTCTGCAGCGCTGAGTTCAACTACGTTATCCACCTTCTCGCCTTCGCGACAGAGGCCGGTCGAAGCGATGATCGTCCCGCTCGATGTGACCGCTTGAGTTGAAGAGTGCGCCATGTTGAGAAGGATGAGCAGCCGTTCCCCGCCACCGATGCGCTCATAGCGAAGAAGGCTGCTTTCGGCAGCGACTGCCTGCATTTTGCCGCTCACCAGTACCGGATGGCTGCCCCGCAGCGCAATAAGCTTGCGATAGAGGTGCAAAATGGAGCAGCTATCCTGTTCCAGAGATGCGACGTTTACTTCTGTATGATCGCCAAGAGGCAGCCAAGGCTCTCCGCTGGTGAAGCCACCCAGAGGAGAACTATCCCACGGCATGGGAGTCCGCTCGGGATCGCGGCCCATGCCAATGCCGGGTTGGTTCTTCTCCGCCGGATCCCGCGCTTCCTCCGGTGAAATCGGAACGTTGGTCATGCCGATTTCCTCGCCGTAGTACATGGTCAGCGTACCTGGAAGCGTGAGCAGCAGCATGGCTGCGACCGGCGCTTGCCGAACGCCTACTCGCGTGGCGATGCGGGCATTGTCATGGTTTCCGAGCACCCAGTTTGGCCATGCTCCTGCCGGTAAGGAAATGTTGTACTCGGAAATAACCTGTGCCACAGCCTCGGCGCTCCACGCAGTTTGCAGCAGTTGGAAATTGAACGGCAGATTTGCGCCCTTCAAATCCTTTCCGTAGTACGCCATCAGCTGATTGACCGGAAGATAAATCTCGCCGATCAGAACCCGGCCAGGAAAACTGTCGACCACCTCTCGCATCCCGGCTACCACATCGTGGATTTCCGGGCGATCCGAGTTGTAGAGCGGCAGCAGGCGATTGCTCGATGGCTCGCCGGTACGATAGCCCGGATTCGGGGGATTATCTCGAAATTGATCGTCCTTGATCAACAGCCACATCACATCCACGCGAAATCCGTCGACACCGCGATTCAGCCAGAAGCGCAGCGCATCGAACATGGCCGCCCGTACCTCGGGATTGCGCCAGTTCAGGTCCGGCTGCTGCTGCAAAAACGAGTGGTAATAATACTGTCCGGTCCTGTCGTCCAGGGTCCAGCCGGAGCCGCCGAAGTTACTCAGCCAGTTGTTCGGCTGATCCCGCCACAAGTACCAGTCGCGCTTGGAATTCTCGCGTGACGAACGGCTCTCTATGAACCAGGGATGTTCATCCGAGGTGTGATTTGGCACAAAATCCAGAATGATCTTCAAGCCCCGGCGATGGACTTCTCCCACCAGACGGTCAAAATCCTGCATCGTCCCAAAAATAGGATCGACGCCGCAGTAATCGGCCACGTCGTAGCCGAAATCAGCCATGGGCGAGGGGTAGAAGGGAGTGATCCAGATTGCATTTACGCCAAGTTGCACCAGATAATCCAGCCGCCGCAAAATCCCATTCAGATCGCCAACTCCGTCTCCGTTGCTGTCTTCAAATGAACGTGGGTAAACCTCGTAGATAATTCCACGCTGCCACCAGGTGGTCTCTTGCATCTCACCAATGCTCCTAAAGCTAAAATCGGAAGCTAGAATCGAAAGATCGTCCGTATGATTAACGATCTCTGGTACAAGAACGGTGTTATCTACTGCCTGTCGGTCGCCACCTATTTGGATGCCGATGGCGACGGCATCGGGGACTTTCAAGGATTGATGCGCCGGCTGGATTATTTGCAAGGAATAGGCGTCACGGCCATATGGCTGATGCCTTTTCAGCCGTCCCCGGGCAAGGATGACGGCTACGACGTAGCCGATTACTACGGCGTCGATCCCCGATATGGAACCCTTGGGGACTTCGTTGAGTTTACCCATGGTTGCAAACAGCGCGGAATGCGCGTGCTCATCGACCTGGTCGTAAACCATACTTCGAATGAGCACCCCTGGTTTCAACAAGCGCGCCGCGATCCGCATTCCAAATATAGAGATTGGTACGTCTGGTCAAAGAAGAAGCCGAGGGATGCTGATGCCGGTGTAGTGTTTCCCGGCGTGCAGAAGTCCACATGGGATTACGACGAGATTGCCAAGGCTTATTATTTTCACCGTTTCTATCACTTTCAACCCGATCTCAATACGTCGCATCCCGAGGTCCAAGCGGAAATTCTCAAGATCATGGGCTTCTGGTTGCAACTGGGAGTCTCCGGCTTTCGTATGGACGCGGTACCCTTTGTAATCGCGAAGAAAGGCCCCGATCTTACCGAGCCGCAAGAACAGTACGATATGCTTCGCAACTTCAGCCAGTTCCTAACCTGGCGGGAGGGAGAAGCGATCATCCTCGCCGAGGCCAATGTCCTGCCGGGTACGGACATGAAATATTTCGGCGCTTCTGGCGAGCGGCTGCAGATGATGTTCAATTTCGAGGTGAATCAGAACCTCTTTCTGGCTTTGGCTACGAGCGATTCCCGGCCGCTGGCCAAAGCGATTCGGGCTACCAAGCGCAGGCCCGCCACGGCTCAGTGGGGACAATTTCTTCGCAATCACGACGAACTCGATCTTGGCCGCCTGGAAGATAAAGAGCGCGATAAGGTCTTCGCCGTGTTTGGCCCGGATCCGGATATGCAGTTGTATCAGCGTGGCATCCGGCGCCGCCTGGCGCCCATGCTGCAAGGAGACCGCCGATGGCTGGAACTCGCCTATAGCCTCATGCTGACGCTTCCCGGCACTCCGGTTATCCGCTACGGCGATGAGATTGGCATGGGCGACAATCTGGAACTTCCCGAACGAAATTGCGCCCGCACGCCTATGCAGTGGTCGACGGAGGCGAACGCCGGCTTTACTATGAGCGACAAGCCGGTGATGCCTCTCATCAGCGAGGGCCCGTACGGTTTTCAGCACGTCAACGTCGCCGCCCAGCATCGCGATCCGAACTCACTGTTGAACTGGATGGAACGCATGATCCGCATGCGCAAGCAAGTTCCTGAGATCGGCTGGGGCGACTTTTCGTTTGTTTCCGCAGGAACGCCGGAAGTTTTGGCCATGCGGTATCGCTGGCGCAACAATTCAGTGCTGTGCATCCATAACCTGAACTCGGAGCCGCGGGAGGTTCTGTTCTCTTTGGGCGAGGAAATCGAGAAGGATTGCGACCTCGTCAATCTTCTGTCCTTCGATCACAGCCGGCCTGAGCAGGACGGCCAGCACCGCATCCTGCTGGAGCCGTATGGCTATCGCTGGTATCGCGTGTGCGGTCTGGACTACCTGCTCAAGCGCAGCACCGTTTGACCCAAGCTGCATTCCCGGCTTATAGCGTTTTCACGATTGGTGCATCCTGACGCAGGCGTTCCATCAAAGAACGCCTGCACATAGCCAACTCTCACCAGGACAAAGTAATCGTGAAAATGCTATAGAAGAGAATTCAGGGTGACGTAAGTTTTGATTTACATACCAACATGATGACCTGGAGGAAAGCTGTATGAAGATGAACGAATCGCTTTTGCCTGAATTCGATGAGGAAATGGCCGGTACCCGGAAGTTTTTGGAGATCGTGCCGGATGAGAAGCTGGGATGGAAGCCGCATGAGAAATCGATGACATTAGGCCAGCTCGCCTGGCATCTCTCGGATCTGCCCGAGTGGTGTAGCGGCACACTGAAGCAGGATACGATGACCATCGCCAATGATGAATATCAGAAGAGGGTTGCAGCGCGCGAAGGAAAAGGCGCAAAGGACATCCTGGCGCAGTTTGATGAACATGTAAAAGACGCCCGGGCGCGATTGGCCGCCGCCAGCGATACCGATCTGGCTCACCAATGGAAGATGGAGTGGGGAGGCCAGACAATCATCGACATGCCGCGCGCTCAAGTGCTGCGCAAATGGGTGATGAATCATATGATTCATCACCGGGCACAGTTGGGAGTATTTCTGCGGCTGAATGGGATTGCCATTCCGGGAGTCTACGGGCCGTCCGCGGATGAAATGAGTTCCTAGGGCCTGTTAACAGGCCCTAAAGCAAAGCACGAGCGCCGACCCTCGCTAATTTGCCAGCAAGTCCGCGACCGGGATCCATTCCCTGCCTTGGGACTCCGCAACCGCCCTATGTGTGAGATGGCCGGCAAAGGTATTCACGCCTTCCCGCATGCCCTGATCGGCGCGGATCGCTGCGCTTGCTCCGTGCTGCGCCAGCTTGAGAACGTAGGGGAAGGTCGCGTTGGTGAGGGCCAGAGTGGAGGTATGCGGCACTGCCGCCGGCATATTCGTAACGCAGTAGTGCACCACCCCGTCCACCAGAAAGGAGGGATCACTGAAGGTGGTGGCCCGGGCAGTCGCTACGCAGCCTCCCTGGTCAATGGCGACGTCCACTACGACCGCGCCCTTTTTCATTCGTGCGATCATCTCCCGGGTGACGATCTTGGGAGCCGCGGCTCCGGGGATCAGTACGCCGCCGATTACCAAATCGGCGGCGCGAACCGCCATGGCTACGTTATAGGAGTTTGAGGCGAGGGTATGGAGCCGGCCATTGAAGATGTCGTCGAGTTCGCGCAGCCGGTTTAAATTGACATCCACGATAGTCACATTAGCTCCCATGCCGAGCGCGACTTTCGCCGCGTTCGTTCCAACGATTCCTCCACCGATGATGCAGACGGCAGCCGGCGGTACTCCGGGAACACCGCCCAGCAGCAAGCCGCGGCCTCCTCTCTCCTTTTCAAGATAGGCTGCGCCTACTTGCACCGACATCCTGCCCGCAACTTCGGACATGGGCATCAGCAAGGGCAGATTGCCCGAACCATCGCGAATGGTTTCATAGGCAATTCCGGTGATCTTATTCTTCAGCAAATTCTCAGTCAGCACAGGCAAGGGCGCCAGATGGAGGAAGGTGAAGAGCACCAGGCCATCACGAAAGAAAGCGCATTCCTTTTCGACCGGCTCTTTCACCTTGACGATCATATCCGCCAGACCCCAGACATTGTGCGCCGACCCGACGATCTCAGCTCCGGCCGACTGATAGTCGTCATCGGGAAAGGCGGACAACTCTCCCGCCTTGGTTTCGACCAGAACATCATGTCCGGCCTCCACCAGCGCTTTCACTCCGGCGGGCGTGATGCCAACGCGGCTCTCGTGGTCTTTCACTTCCTTGGGCACGCCGATGATCATTGTGGAGTCCTCAGGAGCGAACTTCTTATCGTACCTTACCCAGTAACGAGTGCATTGGGCCGCGCCGGTCTAATATATTTGAGACCCTGGAGGTAGAAGACAGCAATGAGTGAACTTACGTTACCGGCGGCGGATCTGATGGCATGGGTGGATAAGACGGCGCAGAACTGGAAGAAGCTGATCGTAGAGCATCCGGAGTCGTTGCGGGTTTCATGCGATATTGCGGGCGTGAAAAGCGCAGGCGAATTGCTGCAGCACATTGTTGCCGTGCAGTTGAGATATGCCGAACGCCTGGCGAAGGTGGAGGAGACTGCTTACGAGAAGATTCCTTTTGATTCTGCGGACCAGATTTACGCGACGCACACTCGGGCGATGGCAATGATGCGTGAATTGCTGGCGGATGGCGCATATGACTGGTCGCAGGAGATGGAATTTGATACGCGCAGTCGGGGGCGGCTGAAGGCGCCGCGCAGCGGGATCCTCTTTCATGCGTTGTTTCACAGTATTCGACACTATGCGCAACTGGCAACGCTGGTGAGGCAGAATGGGATTAAGCCGGATTGGCCGATGGATTATCTGTTTATGACGGCGCGGAAGGCGGAGGGGTAATTCGAACGCGGTTGGTGATTCCGCAGTAGAGCGTTTTCACGATTGGTGTATCCCAAAAAACTACTCTCAACCCAGGCGTTCCATCAAAGAACGCCTGCACATAGCCACCCACAGGACACAGTAATTGTGAAAGCGCTATAGAGGAGTGGGTTCGGCTCGCGGCGATGGAAACGTAACGGTGATGATCTTTTTTGCTCGTCGCATAACGTTGATTGCGGCCGAAAATTGGACCCGCAGACCCCTCCACACCGCTTCCCGCCACAACAAGCTTTCGCTTGCCGGGGACCGCGAATTTGCGATCGAGGGAGAATCCTCCATTCCATGCCGTTCTTCTTTCGCGACATTGATAGGCCGATCTGGGTATAATGGGCGGCGAAAATGGCACTACAAAATAGCAATACCTGGAGGAGTGCGATGGGTGCTGTGCTTAGACACAAGCGCGGTAAGTGCGATGGCTCTGGCAGTGCTGCTCTTTGCTGGCTGTTCGCCATCGAGCACGCCCACGGTCAGCCATGAGTCTGAAGCGTCTAAGGCGCCTGCAGGTCCTCCCCAAGTAGTGACTGCCAAGGCGGCCTTTTGGCCGATGTACACCTCGGCCCGTAATTGGAGCCCTGATGTCGTCGCGCTCAAGCTCACGGCTGAGGACCTCCCCGGGTTCAAGAATGAAGCGGGCAAAGCGGCGAGATGGCAGGCGACGTTCGGTTCGCCCAGCCTGCACCAGGCCAGGGTTTACACGTACTCAATCGCCTCCGTACCGCCGGATATTTTCAAGGGCGTGGTTGCCGGCCTGGGGATGTCTTGGGGCGGGGAAACGCGCGACGCCATGGCGATTGATCTTTCCAGCTTCAATACCGATTCGGATGCGGCATACCAAGCCGCGGCAGCAGAGGCAGGGTCCTGGCTGAAGAAAAATCCAGCCAAGGCGCTCTCATCCTTTGAACTTGGCAGCACCTACAGGTTTCAGGCGCCGATGTGGTACCTGATGTGGGGGGACAAGAAGTCCGGCTATGTTGCCTTCGTCGATGCCTCCAGCGGAAAGGTGCTCAAGAAAAAATAGCGGGTTACGGTTCCCCATTCGTCTCTCAGAATGAAGGCCCGAAAATTAATCCGCGGATCTCTCCGGCTTCGCTTGCCGGGACCCGGTTTTGCTCCGGTCGGTGGTGACAAATCTTGGAGCCGCACGCTTTCCGTATCTGAAACGGAAAAACTACTCTCCTGTATCGATCTGCGCCCGCTGCAGCCGATCCGAATAGTCCACATACACCGATTTCCACGAAGTATAAAAATCCAGTGCGCCTGTTCCCCCTTCGCGATGCCCGTTACCCGTGTGCTTGACTCCGCCGAAGGGCAGGTGGACCTCGGCGCCGATGGTCGGCGCATTGATGTACGTGATTCCGGCTTCCAGGTCACGCACCGCTTTAAGAGCCCGGTTTACATCGCGCGAGTAAAGAGCAGTAGAGAGCCCGTACTGAATTCCATTGGCAATCTCGATGGCGTTCTCAAAGCTTTCGCATTCGATAATGCTGACCACCGGCCCGAATATCTCCTCGCGGGCAATGCGCATCTCCGGCTGGACCGCCGGCAAGGATCGTAGGCGCGAAGAAGTAGCCGTTGTCGAATGGATCACCACTCAGACGCCGGCCGCCGGTGAGCAACTGTGCCCCTTCTTTTAGGCCTATCCCGATGTATTTCGCGGAGGTCTCGACCTGCTGCTCATTGATCTGCGGTCCCATCTCAATAGACTCGTCCAGTCCATCGCCGACGCGCAGCGCCTCTGCCCGGGCGACCAGCTTGGTAGTGAATTCCTCGGCGATGGATTTATGCAGGAGGATGCGGCTAGTGGCCGTACAGCGCTGACCGGAGGTGCCGAAGGATCCCCAAACAGCTCCATCGAGCGCCAGCTCGATATTTGCGTCTTCGAGCACAATCATGGCATTTTTTCCGCCCATTTCCAGAGAACAGGGCTTGAAGTTGCCGGCTGCTGTCTGGCCTATGATCCGTCCCACTTCGCTCGATCCGGTGAAAGAGATGGCATCGATATCGGGATTGGACACCAGCGGGGCGCCTGCGTCCGGTCCAAAGCCGGTCACAACATTGACTACGCCCTCAGGAAGGCCGGCTTCAAGCAGCGCCTCCACCAGATTCAAGGTGGAGAGCGGGGTGTCTTCGGCCGGTTTGATTACACAGGTATTTCCGCAGACCAGCGCCGGGAATAGCTTCCATGAAGGGATGGCCATGGGAAAGTTCCACGGCGCGATCATGCCGCAGACACCCACGGGCATGCGTAGGGACATAGCAAATTTGTCGCGCAGCTCGGAAGGGGTAGTTTGGCCGAAGAGCCTGCGGCCTTCCCCTGCCATATAGAAGGCTGTGTCGATCGCTTCCTGCACATCGCCGCGCGTCTCCTTGAGCACTTTGCCCATCTCGCGAGTCATCTGGCGGGCGAATTCCTCCTTTCGCTTAAGCAGGACTTCGCCTGTTCGATAGAGGATCTCGGCGCGTTTGGGCGCGGGAACCAGCCGCCAGCTCTTGAATGCCTTCCGCGCCGCGCGCACCGCATCGGCCACATCCTCTTTGCCGGAGGACTGAAACTCTCCAACGATGTCATCCACCTCGGCTGGATTGATATTCAGGAAAGTTTTGCCGGTTTTCGCGCCGGCCCAACGGCCGCCAATCAGGTTTTTGTATTGCTTTGTGGTCTGCATGTCAGTTATTTCCGCGGAACACCCGAGGATAAATCATGCGCAGGAACGTCCAATTGCCGACTTCAGACACGCATCCCCTAAAGGTGGTGTTAGTGGTGACTCAAAAGAGTAGCGATGCAGGAAGGCAACCCTGGCCTTACAATAAGGTTCGAGTCAACGAGAAAAGTCCAGCTCCATGTCATCCAACGGTTTCCAATCGCGTTCGTCGCGGGCGCATGGCCTGCGTTCGCTGTTCAGCTTCTTTTCGAGCGACCTCGCAATTGATTTGGGCACCGCAAACACCTTGGTCTACGCCCGGGGCAAGGGCATCGTGGTGAACGAGCCCTCAATTGTCGCCATTAACAAAAACACCGGTGAAGTTGAGGCAGTCGGCAAGGAAGCCAAAGAGATGCTGGGCCGTACTCCCGGCAACATCGTGGCTATCAAGCCGATGAAGGACGGTGTCATAGCCGACTTCAAGATCACCGAGAAGATGCTGAACTATTTCATCCAGAAGGCTCATAATCGCAAGATGCTGGTGCATCCCCGTATCGTGATTGGGGTGCCGTCGGAGATCACGCAAGTGGAGAAACGCGCGGTGGAGGATTCAGCGTATCGCGCGAAGGCGAGTGAAGTTTTCCTGGTGGAGCAGGCAATGGTTGCCGCCATCGGCGCCGGTTTGCCCATTACCGAGCCGAGCGGCAATATGGTGGTCGATATCGGCGGCGGAACCACGGACATCGCCGTCATCTCGCTTTCCGGGATCGTCTATTCGCGGTCCGTCCGCATGGCCGGCAACCAGATGGACGAGGCCATCATGAATTACCTCAAACGCAAGTACAATCTGCTCATCGGCGAGAGGACTGCGGAACAGATCAAGATCGACATAGGTTCAGCCTATCCGCTGGATAAGCCGCTCACTATGGAGATCAAGGGCCGGAATCTTATTGAAGGCGTGCCCAAGACGATCACCATCGATGACAGTGAAATACGCGAGGCGCTTACCGAGTGTATTTCCACTATCATGAATGCGATTCGCGTCGCTTTGGAGCGCACGCCTCCTGAATTGAGTGCGGATATCAGCGACCGCGGCATCGTTCTGACCGGCGGCGGCGCTCTGATCAAAAATCTTGATAAGCGCATTCGCGAGGAAACGGGATTGCCCGTTTCAGTCGCGGATGATCCCTTGGCCAGTGTGGTGCTCGGCACAGGAAAAATGCTGAGCGATTTCCGTTTGCTGCGCAAGATCAAGATTGACTAGATCGACGGATAGGGCATAGTCGAGCTCGGCCCTGCCCCCGAGCGAGCGGTAGCCATGGATTCGTTTCTAAACCGGTACAAGAACCTTCTGGTTCTGGTCAGCGTTCTGATAGCCCAGATCGTAGGCTTGGCCGTGCAGATTCGGCGGCCCGATCCCAATGTTCAGGATGGATCGAGTGTGCGCTTGATTCGCTCCTGGGCCGTTGCTCTGATGAGCCCGCCGGAAAAAGGTCTGCACGGGATGGGCGGAGGTATTCGCGGTCTTTGGTCCAATTATCTGGACCTGCGCCACGTTCGCCGGCAAAATCAGGATCTGCGGACCGCAATGGGCCGTCTCCAGCTGGAGCAGGCGGCGCTGCTCGAAGATGCCCGCCAAGGCCAGCGCCTGCAACAGTTGCTCGGGTTTCAGGAGCATTACATCTACAGCACCGTTCCCGCGCAGGTGATTGGAACCGCGGGGACGGACCAGTCGCGAGTGCTCTATATCGATAAAGGGTCCAGGGATGGCCTCAAGCCGGACATGCCGGTGATTACCCCGGACGGAATCGTGGGCAAGATCAAAGACGTGTTTCGGGGTACGGCTCAAGTTTTGGAGATTTCCGACCAGACCAGCGGAGCCGGGGTCCTGTTGGAATCCACGCGTCTGCGGGGTGTGCTGCGGGGGAATGCCTTAGGCCAGCCGCAGGTCATCAACCTGCTTCCCGATGAGCGCGTCAAGCCTGGGGAGCGGGTCATCACCAGCGGCGGCGACCAGATCTTCCCCCGCGGACTTCCGGTCGGCGTAGTCGATCATGTTGCTCCGGACACGCAAAACCCTCCATACATCGATGTCATTGTGAAACCGGCAGCCAATCTGGGCCATTTGGAAGAGGTCCTGGTCATTACGAAAACAAACAGCCAGATGCCGGCTAATCAAAAAGTCGATCTCGTCGAAAGCGCGGCTGCTGCCGGCACCCAGCGGGCTGCCGACATCCTGGCTGAGAAACTCCCTGGTTTGGATCAGGCACAGTTGCCTGTGACCCCGCTCCAGGCTGACGCGGCTCCTGTGGCGCTCAAGCCTCCTGCGCCGCTTCACGCGGACCGCTTTACTCCAAACGCGACTCCGGCGGCCGCTGGTCTGACCCCGGGGAAGGCTTTTTCCATCAGCAATTCGGTACTTTTGCCCGCACGGCCGCGCACTTCAGGGCATGAGGCAGCCCCTAAGACCACGAAGCCGGCGGTTTCAATTCATCCCGGGAACCCGGTAGATTCCGGCGTGCCGGCAGACTCGGAAGTTCATAAGAGGGCGCCCCGTCCTGCCGCGCCCCCCTCGGCCGCGCCCGTGTCAACGGCGCACCCGACGACCGCCCATCCGACGACCGCGCATCCCTCAACCGCGCACTCTGGAGAGCAGACTCCTGCACCTTCCCCAGCATCGCCGGCGGAGCGGCCCAACTAAATGGCAATGTTAGCTTCAGCGGCGCGCCGTGAGCTAGACGTTCAGCGTTATCCGGTGATTTTCGTTCTGTTGACGCCGTTGGTCGCCATTTTCCTGCAGGCCTATCTTCCGCGGTTCTTTCCGAAGTTCGACATTATCGACCTTCCCCTGTTGATAGTGATTTATTTCTCGGTTGGCTGGCGCAATCCGATTGCCGGAACAGTAACCGGCGCATTGATCGGGCTGATTCAGGACGCGCTCACCAATCATCCGCTAGGGATCAACGGAATTGCCAAGTGCATCGTCGGCTTTTTTGCCGGCTCGGTGGGAGTCAAAATCGACGTTGAGAACCCAGGCACGCGGCTGCTGATGAACTTTACGTTCAGCATTCTAAGCGCGGTGATCTACTTATTCATCATGCACCGCTTGCTCGCGCTCGATCTTAAGACGAATTGGCTGCACGAAGTGATTAAAGCGGTCATTAACGCGATTGTCGGTGTATTTGTGTTCGATGTGCTGGATCGCTTCAGGCGGCGGGAATAGGGCCGTAAGTCTCAGGCATAGAGTCGTCCTTATGATGAATCGGGAAGAAAAGTTACCAGCGTTCAAGCTCACGATCGTGCAGTACGGCATCGTGGCCGTTCTGCTTGTACTGCTCTCCGGTCTGTGGCGGCTACAGGTTCTGGGCGCGCGGAATTACCGCAATTTGGCGGAGCAGAATCGCATCCGCAAGGTCCCCATCCTGGCGCCGCGAGGGAGGCTCTTCGATCGCGATGGACGGCTCCTGGTGGATAACTATCCCTCCATCTCCTGTTTCCTGGTTCGCGAGCAGGGCCGCGATATCCGCGCGGATTTTCCCCTGATTGCGCACGGTCTCAATATGACTGTCGATCAGTTGGATAGCGTGCTCCAACGCTACCGCTTGGCTCCCAGATATCAGCCGATTCCGCTCAAGCAGGACATTACCCCGGACGAAGAGGAGTTCATTGAGGCGCATCGCAACGAGCTTCCTGAGCTGGAAACAATCGACGAACAGCGCCGCCTGTATCCGCGCAATGGTTTTGCCGCCAACCTGATCGGCTACGTCGGCGAAGTGAGCGACGAAATGCTGAATGAGGCGCGCTACGCCTACTACGAACCGGGCGATGTTGTGGGACAATCCGGGGTGGAACAAACCTACGATTCATTGCTGCGAGGCCAGGACGGCTCTCAGGACCTCATTGTAGACAGCCATGGCCGCGAGGTCGGAGTTCTGGGCCGGGAACCTGCTGTTCCCGGGCAGGCGCTTAGGCTGACTATCGATCTGGATATACAACGTGCAGCCGAAATGGCTATGGGTGACCGCAACGGGGCTGTCGTGGCTATGGACCCGCACACCGGCGAAATTCTCGCGCTGGTCAGTCATCCCAGTTTTGACCCTAATATGTTTTCCGTGCGGATCGGCCGCAGCGATTGGAACAAGCTGGTCACCGACCCGGAACATCCACTGCTCGACAAGGCCATTCAGGCGCAGCTTGCGCCGGGATCCACCTTCAAGATCATCATGTCGCTGGCCGGATTACAGGAACATGTAGCGCAAACTCTCAATGTGGATTGCCAGGGCGGCGCTAACTTCTACGGCCGGTTTTTTGCCTGTGACGAACGGCATGGACATGTCGATATTCACAATGCCCTGCCCCTCTCGTGCGATACCTACTACTACTATCTCGCGCAGAAGCTTGGCATAGAGAAGATTGCGTATTGGGCGCACCAGGTGGGCCTGGGGCAAAAAACGGGCATTGATCTGCCGGGCGAGCAGAGCGGCACGGTTCCCTCCGAAGAGTGGAAGATGAGGAACTTTCACGAGAAATGGTATGCGGGCGAGACGATTTCCGTAGGTATCGGACAGGGCTCAGTGGCGGTTACGCCCATCCAGTTGGCTCGTGCCGTGGGCGGCATCGCTTCCGGCGGCGCGTTCAAGAGACCGCACGTGGTTAACCCCGCGCAACTGCCGGAGGATTATCGCAGGGCCATGTACGATTCGTTTCCCGGATCCGGTGACGCGACAGTCGCTATCGATCCGGCGAACTGGGAAACCATCACCGATGGCATGGCGGCGGCGACCACAACAGGCACGGCGCATGCGGCTCACCTGGACAACATCGATTTTGCCGGTAAGACCGGTACCGCTCAGGTAGTAAACCATAGCGCCGGGATGAAGAGCATCGCGAAAGATATCGCCGAGCGGCCGAATGCCTGGTTCGTTGGCATCGCGCCGCGAAGAAATCCTGACATTGTCGTCGTGGTGCTGTGGGAACACGGAGGCTGGGGAGCAGGCTCCGCGCCGATGGCTGCCCAGGTGATCGAGGCCTATGTCGATAAACAGCGCCGGCTCGCACATAACTTGCAGGAAGTCGACGCCCAGCCCGGTCAAGCTCCTGCCCCGCCAATACTTCCGCCAGCGTCGATGTGGGGGCCGTCTGGTCAGCGCCGCCTGTCACGAAGGATAGGCAAGACGGCGAAGCGGCGGTCAAACCGGAGGTGGCTCCGATGCAGGCCGGCCACTTCAGTTTGAAGATTCCCGGGTCTAAGGTTTCCACCTCAGCCGACCGCGATCAGACCGCGCTGCCGCGCTGACAAAGAAAAGGACGAATGCGGAGATATATTTCTTTTCGCGATTTTGACTGGCTGCTGCTGAGCCTCGTCCTGCTGCTCTCCGTCATCAGTATCTTTGAAATCTACAGCGCCACGCTCCATACCAAGTTCGTCGGCTTCCACACTAAGCAGATTTTCTGGGTGACCGGTGGTCTGTTTGCCATGTTTATCCTCTCATTCGTCAACTATCACCGGTTGATCGACATAGTGCATTGGGTGTACGCGTTTTGCTTGCTTTCTCTCGTCGCCGTCCTAGTGGTGGGGCAGCGCGTTATGGGCGGCCGTCGCTGGATCAGGTTCCCAGGCGGCATTCATTTTCAGCCCTCCGAATGGGTCAAGCTGGTCCTTATTGTCGCGGTCGCCCGCTATTTCTCAAACCTGGCAGGCAAGGAATTGACCTGGGGCGATATCGCGAAGGCCGGTCTGATGGTAGGAGTACCGATGCTGCTGGTTCTCAAGCAGCCGGACCTCGGCACCTCGCTGACCTACATTCCCGTCCTGCTGATCGGCCTTTTTCTGGGAGGGCTTAGATGGAAGCAGGCGCTCATTTTGCTGGTCGGCGGCGCCGTTTTGATTGTTCCGGTCTGGGTCAAGGTTCTGCATCCCTATCAAAGGCAGCGGCTGACCAGCTTCCTCAACCCGGATACGGATCCGCGCGGCAGCGGTTACCAGCTCAAACAGTCTCTCATCGCCGTCGGAGATGGCGGCCTGCTGGGCCGCGGCGCCACCAAGGGCACGCAGACGCAGGGCGACTTTCTGCCTATTCCTTACACCGATTTCATCTTCGCCGCGTTCGCCGAAGAGCATGGCTTTGTCGGCGCCGTGTTTGTACTACTGATATACTTTCTGATATTGATGCGTTTGATTCAAAACGCTCAAACAGCCGCTGACCTTCCCGGTACGTTTCTCATCATGGGCGTGGTAGCGGTGCTGATCTTTCAGATCGCCGTCAACGTCGGGATGGTGATCGGATTGATGCCGGTGACGGGAATCCCATTACCCTTGATGAGTTATGGTGGTTCTTCTGTATTGTTCACGTTTTTGGCTCTGGGCATGGTGATGAATGTCCGAATGAACCGGTTCGTGAACTAAGTCTCATAACGCTTGAAGGGCAAAGGGTTTGACCCATGCCGCTAGAGCTTGAATAGATCCGGGTTCGGCCTTGGGGCTTTCGCCCGCGAACGATCGATGAGACTGCTATTAGGTGAAAGGGAGTTTTTGTTTATTGCTGCGGCAAATGCCGCAGGCCAGTTGTCATAGTTTCATATTTAAGCCGGCCGGGTGGATCACCGGGCCGGGCAGGATTTGGGAATGAGCGCGCCAAGACGGGTAACGACCCGGCCCGCAGGTTGGGCTGAAGCGGTCACAAACTCTTTGCGCCCGGATAGCCGGGAAATCTCAGCCAGTCTAAATATCTCAGCCGATCCTTTCAGTGAGCCTCCGCGTATTTTTAAGTTCGGCGGTATGCATCCCCTCTCAAAGAAGGAATTTCGCCTGACCGTCGTGTCTTTAGACCGGGCTCTTAGCTCCAGGCTGTCTCTCCGTCTGACCTGATCCTCTCCGGTAGTCCCGCGAGCGGATCGCTTCCGCTTTGATCCTCCGTGCCGGCCGTCCGTCAGGATTCAACCTGCCGGACAGGAGAGATAGGCATGTCCAAAGAAATTTGTATTTCCAGTACGCCGCATGAGACGCGGCTTGCCATTATTGAAGACGAACAGCTTACGGAGGTCTATTACGAGCGCGAAAACGAATACACCCTGGCCGGCTCGATTTACAAAGGCCGCGTCACCCGCGTGCTTCCAGGGATGCAGTCCGCGTTTGTCGATGTAGGGCTGGAGCGCGACGCATTTTTGTACGTCACCGACTTCATGGAGGAGCAGGAAGATTCGGCGGAGTTCGAACGTGTCTCTGGAGATGGGAGTTCGGAGGGGAGCTCCGGCCGGGAGCAGCAGGGCCGCGCGGCATCGGTTAGAGATTCAGCGCAGGGTCGTGAACCAAGGGAGGCGCGGGGCGTGCCTTCTCCCGACGCGCAGGACTCGGGTTCCGGCTCCATCCAGCAAGGAAACGCCTCAGCTCCCGACGACGACTTTGAGTCGGGAACCCGGCGCTGGCGGGGACGCCGCGGTCGCCGCAACAGAGGAGGGTTTCGCCCACAAACCGCCCCGCAAGGATCTCCGGCGCCTATCCGCGTCGAATCCTCACCCAGTACGGAGAACGGCCGGCAAGAAGCCTTAAACCGTCAGCCCGATGCTCCGTCCCTGCCGACGTATTTGCCGGGAGAGTCGCTCTCGAAATATGGCATTCAAAGTACCGGCGCCCAGGATGCAAAAGAGGCGCCTCGGCCGGCGGGAGTTCCTCAGACGCAGTCTCGGACCTCGTTCATTCCTGCCAAGCCTTCCACGCTTATCGAGACGCCCATAGAGTGGAATGGCGCCGGACTTCTTCCGGGAGAGTCTATTTCACGCTATCGTGGCGCTGCGGACCAACCTTCACAGCCGTTGGAAACCGCGCCGGTTTCCGGCTGGAACCAGCCATACATGGAAGAGACCTGGGAAGAAACCGGGCATGTCTCTGCGCCGGAAGCCACGCCCGCTCAAAGCGAGGAGACAGTTTCCCAGGGCAATGTTGCACAGGCGGAACCAACTTCCATTGAGCCTCCTGAGCAATCTGAAGTATCTGAAATGTCCCAACCACTGAAAGCGCAAGAGCTTTCCCCATCGGACTGGTCTTCCCCCAGCGTGATTCCGCCCGCAGTCGAGGAGCCGGCGCCGGTTGATGCGGCGACCGAGTTTGAACCCGAACATGCTTCTGCAACTCACCGCGTCGATGCTTCCGGGCCGAGCGAGCTTCGCGTAACCGGTTCGCCCCAGGCTACGGTCGAGGCTGAATCCCACGAGGAGGCGGAACCCTTTCCCGCAGTAGCGGAAATCGAACGCCACTTCCGCCAGGAACGAGCGGAAGAGCGGCAACTGAAGCCGCAGGAGCTTTTCCAGCAGGAGGAGCGGGCCGATTCCGCCGATTCTGCCTATATTGGGGGGGACCAGACCGCCGGGGACCAAGCCGGCGAGGAGCAGGACGACGTCGCGGAACGGGAGTTCGACGATTCAGGCCATGAGCTTCATGGATCGCAAGCCCCCGGCTTGGTGGAGGAGGAAGAGGTTAGTGAGGAAGAAGAGTACGACTTCACGCCTCTCTACTCTCATGCTGACGATCACGATCTGGAAGATATGGAAGAGGAGACGCTGGAGCAGGCCGCGGTGGGCGCCGAGATAGACGACTTGGTGCGCGACACGCATATCGACCAGCGGGTCAGTGCGGAGCCATCAGGGCTGAACATTGAGGAGGAGGAGGAAATTGCCGACGATGTTGAAGAGCCGGAGCCGGAGGGATCTCCAACAGTTTCGGCCGTGGGCCAGCCGGCGCGGCGGGAGGGCCGTGAGCAGCGCCGCGATGGAAGGGGGCGCCATGACAATCGCCGGCGCCACAATGGCCGCCGGCAGACTGCTCAAGCGAGTGAACTGCCGATCATCAGCGAGCTTCTGAAGCAAGGGCAGGAGATCCTGGTTCAGATTGCCAAGGAGCCTATTGCAAAAAAGGGCGCTCGCATAACCAGCCACATCGCTCTTCCGGGACGATTTCTGGTTTTCATGCCGACCGTGAATCATGTTGGCGTATCGCGCAAGATCTCCTCCGATGAAGAGCGCCAGCGGCTCAAGAGAATTCTCATCAGCGAGAAGGGAACAGGCGGCGGAGGTTTTATCGTTCGGACCGCCGCGGACGGTGCGAGCGAAGATGATTTGCGAGCGGACATTCGCTTCCTGATCAGCCTGTGGACGGAAATCAAGCAGAGAGCTGACGCGGCAAAGGCGCCGGCCCTGATCTATCACGATCTGAACCTGGTCGAGCGGATCCTGCGCGATCAGGTGAGCGACAATTTTTCCACCATCTGGGTCGACAATGAGGTTGAATACGAGCGCATTGTTCGTTTTCTAAATCGCTTTCAACCGGCGCTTGTCCGGCGCGCACGGCTGTACACCAAGGACACGCCCCTGTTTGAGCAGTTCGGTATTCAGGAAGAGATTAGCAAGGCTCTTAAATCGAAGGTATGGCTGAAATCCGGCGGATCTATCGTCATCAATCAGACAGAAGCTCTGGTCGCGATCGACATCAATACCGGCAAGTATGTCGGCAAGACAGCTCGTTTGGAAGACACGATTCTCAAGACGAATCTCGACGCCATTCCCGAAATCGTTCGCCAGATCCGGTTGCGCGATCTGGGTGGAATCATAGTGATCGATTTCATCGATATGGATGAGCGCAAGAATCGTCACAAAGTGATGCAGGCTCTCGAAGAAGCGTTGAAGTCCGATCGGGCGCCGTCCAAAGTTCTGCAATTCAATGATTTCGGGCTGGTGGCGATCACGCGCAAGCGGGTGAAACAGTCGCTGGAACGCACTTTATGTGTGCAGTGCACGATCTGCGCCGGGACTGGCATGACCAAGAGCCCAACCACGGTCTGCAATGAAATTTATGTTGAGATGCGCAAAATGCAACGGAATCTGGAGCGCCAGGATGTACTCCTGCGAGTAAACCCGGAGGTGGTCAAGACGCTGAAATCCAATAATGCGCGCTGGCTGAATGAGCTTGAAGAGATGAGCGGCAAAACCGTAATTGTCAAGAGCGATCCGGCGCTTCATCCGGAGCAATTCGATATTCACTAAAACTCGTTTGGCGACGTCTATTTGAGAGAGCATCCTTCCGCGAGTCAAATGCGTCTTTTAAGTGTTAGAGAACAAAGGGCCGGAAAAGGCCTTCAAAATTCCTCCTCTATGGGTGATTTAACGATGCCTCGGAATTGCAATTTTCGTGTTTCATTCGCGGCCCGGCTTGGAGTTTTTTCAGCCGCGCTAGCAGCATGTTTGATCGTTCCATCTGTCTCGGCCCAGGAGTACAGCTCGAGCGCCGAGTACCACCAGCAGATTGCTACTCTGGTTCAGGACCAGTCTCCCAATCAAGGCGGGTATTCGCGGCAAGGCTACAATGCCTATCACGAAAATGGTCTGATGAGCCATCTGGCGATCGAAGCCGGGGCGGGCTTCACTGTTCCCCTTGGGAACACCAGAACGTGGCAGACCACCGGCTACAACATAAACCTGGGCGGCGGATGGATGTTCTCCGACCGCATCGGAGTGCTTGCCGAGTACAGTTTTAACGGCACCACTATCCCGACATCGACTCTGAATGCGGTGAACGAGCCGGACGGCAATGTTCACGTCTGGTCCCTTACCCTGGACCCGATTGTTTATTTGAAGACGAGTGGCCATTTCGGGACCTATGTGACTGGCGGCGGCGGCTTTTATCGTAAGCTCACGAGCTTTACTCAGCCCGTATATGTCGGCGACTATTGCGACTACTTTTACGGATGCTATCCCCAATACCAGAACGTGACTCTCAGCCATTTTTCCAGCAACCAGGGTGGCGTTAATTTCGGCGGTGGAGTTACCTATAAGCTCAGTGAGGACGGCCACGCCAAAGTCTATGCCGAAGCCCGTTACGTTTGGGTGAACTCTCCTACGTCATCGAACAGCAGTGTTGGAACCGGCACCGTAGGCATGATCCCAGTGACTTTCGGTATTCGCTGGTAGAAACATTTTCCTTTGTCACGGTGAGAAGTTGAATCGCGGATCTCTTCGCTGAGATCCGCGGTTCATATCTCCGCGCTTTGATTGGAAATGCGGGCCGTTCAGCTCACACGCCGACCGGGAACGGTTTTGCAGAGGATTCGTCGGGATTCGCGCCTATGCGGAATCGGTCAAATCTGCCTTGGAATAAGGACAGAAGACCGGTGTACCAATAGCCGACAAGGAAAAGCACTAGAAACGGAACCGTAAAGTAGTTTTCATTGGCTATGGCGTACCAGATGGTCAGAGCGAAATAGACTCCAATGGCCAGTTCGATCCAGGGAATGAGACCCAGCCTTTTACGATATTTGGCGGCCTGCGCCTTCTGTCCGCGCTTCTCCACGCGATATTTGGGAGTGCGCTTGAATGCGCTCTTGATGCCGAAAAGCGCCTCCACGACGGCTTTCGTGTTAGTCACCGTCAGCCCAATTCCTAGAGCCATAAGAAAGGGCATGTACAAAAAGACCCGATACCATTTGCCTGGGAACAATTCCCTCTGCGAGACCAGATAGAAGGAAGAGATGGAAAAGGTCGACGCCAGGAACAGGGGAAAGTCGATCAACAGCATTTGAAACCATCCCTGATAAAAGCGGATGATCATGGCCGGCATCAATAATGTGGACAGTGCGACCATCAGCGGATAGCTAAGGTTAGCCGTAAGGTGGTAAAACGCTTCCCGCTTTACCCGGAACGGGACTTTGCTCTTGAATAGCTGCGGCAGGATCTTCTTTGAGGTTTGTATCAGGCCCTTAGCCCAGCGGGCCTGTTGTGTCTTGAACGCGGTCATTTCGATCGGCAATTCAGCCGGGCACTCCACCTCCTGCAAATAGCGGAACTTCCAACCTTTCATCTGAGCCCGATAGCTGAGGTCGGTATCTTCGGTAAGGGTATCGTGCTGCCAGCCGCCGGCATCATCGATTGCCGTCCGGCGCCACATGCCCGCCGTTCCGTTGAAATTGAAGAACACGCCCATGCGCGATCGCGCGCCGTGCTCCAGCACAAAATGACCGTCCAGGAGAATAGCTTCTACTTGGGTGAGCAAGCTGTAATCGCGATTGAGATGCGTCCACCGAGTCTGCACCATTCCAATAGCCGGATCGGAGAGGTGATGTATCACCCGCATGAGCCAATCGGCCGGTGGAACGAAATCCGCGTCGAATATGGCGATGAATTCGCCGCTTGCAGTGCGTAAGCCCTCATCCAAGGCTCCAGCCTTGAAGCCATGGCGATTGGTCCGATGAATATACAGTATGTTATGGCCGAGCGCGCGATACCTTTCGACGATGGCTTGGGCGACCGCCCTGGTTTCATCGGTTGAGTCGTCCAGAAGTTGAAGTTCCAGCTTTTCCCGGGGATACTCCAGGCTGCAGCAGGCATGGATCAGGCGGTCAACCACGAACTGCTCATTAAAGATGGGAAGCTGGACGGTGATCCTGGGAAGCTCAGCGAAGGGCAATGGCGGGTCTTTGAGGGCTTTGGTGCGGTGCTTGTAATACTGATAGACCAACTGATACCGGTGCATGCCATAAAAAGCGAGAATCACCATCACCGCGAAATAAGGAATCAGCAGAGCTGTGTCGAAAGCATTCCAGCGATAAAGACCCTGAAAGGTGTGGTCGCCATAATGGGTTCTTAAGTAGTGCTGCAATCCGTGATGCGAAGCGTAGAAATACAAAGCCGCATGGTGCAGCAGGGCGGGTCGAACAGCAAAGATATATCTGGTAAGGACGTCTTCAATCATCGCCAGCAGGAGGAATCTCTCCGCGCAACCGTGCTTGCTATAAGAACTCCATTGTACGGGATAGCTGGTGGAAGCCCCCGCATTTATGCCGGGGAAGGAGCGGTTAAGCGCTCCGGGAAAGTTCGACTCTCGATCAAGCGCTTTAGCGCTGGGCATTCAAATACCAGGGTCAAAGCATTTTTCCTGATGGTTTAGAGGGGGAAACAGCTCCTGACGTAGCCATTCGTCAATGAATGGCTACACATAGCGGATACTGCACAGACCACCGTATCAGGAAAAATGCTTAAAGCATTTTCCTGATGGTTTAGAGGGGGAAACAGCTTCTGACCTGGCCATTCTTCAATGAATGGCTACACCACGATATCGGGAAAAAGCTATAAAGCGCGCGCATGATGTTTGGGGGCTTGCACCGAAATCGTCCTTCCCCGGCATCCTACTTCCCCGGCGGTATTCACGACATCAGAGTAGAAAAATAAGTTTTCTATTGACATTACCTTCCGCGATGTCGTAAATTTTGCGAGTGGTCGGACCAGTCCACGGAACGGCGCCGAAACCAAAAGCCGAAAAGAAATTTAGAGCAATGTGCATTCTTTCAGGAGACGGTATGACAGCACTCGAATTCTCCGGCAAAACCGGCGCGAGTAATAAGAGCGGCAGAGGAAGCATTTTTCGATCGGTGATGGGTCTGGTTCTTTGCCTCGGATGTGCGGCGATGCCGGCACGAGCCCAGACCGGCGGCGAGGGAGCGATCCAAGGGACGGTCACCGACACGACCGGTGCTGCTGTCTCCGGGGCAACGGTTACTGCGAAAAACAACGCTTCAGGGGTCGAAACAGCCCGGCCCACTTCTTCCGCCGGCCTTTATCAGATCACTCCTCTCATCCCCGGCACTTACCAAGTAACGGTAACCGCGCCTGGATTCCAGACCTACAGCCAACAGAACCTGGTAGTCAACGCTTTGACGGTGACCGGTTTGAACATCAGCCTCACCGTGGGCAAGGCGGAGCAAACCGTCACCGTCACCGCGGCTCCCCCGCAGTTGAATACTACGAATTCCAGTCTGGGCGGCGTAATCGACGATAAGACCTACCAGAGTCTGCCGCTGCAGATGAACGGACAACAGCGCGATCCGACAGCCTTCGCTACTCTCCTGCCTGGAGCGCAAGCCGGCGCCCGCGCCCCGATCATCGGCGGAACCGGAAACTATATCGCCGAAGTCTATGTCGATGGCCTGCCGACCACCACGGTGAATCAGCAGGGTGACAATCGCGTGGTTTCCAATTCGATTCCGGTGGAGGCGGTCGATCAGTTCCAGGAGCAGACCAGTGTTCCCTCGGCCGAGTACCGGGGCGCCGGAGCACTGAACTTCACCCTCAAATCCGGCGGGGATCAATATCACGGCTCGGTGGCGGATTATGTGCGCAACACGATCTTCGATACCTGGGGCTTTACCCCACCGGCCCTGACCTCCAAAGATGCGGCGGGCAATACTATTCCGGCCACCAAGCCGGTTGAGCATCAAAACGAATTAGTCGCAGACGGCGGAGGTCCGATTCCCTTCGCCAAGAAGAAGGGGTTCTTCTTCGTCGCCTATGACCGCTATCACGGACGCAATGGCATCAATCCGAATACCCTCACGGTACCGACGGCATTGATGCGAACCGGCGACTTCACTGAACTATCGCCCAGCGGCAAGCCGATCATCTACGACCCGACGACCAATTCATGCGTGGGAAGCAGCTGCACCCGCCAACCTTTCATGGGAGTCAAAAATGGTGTGCCAACTGCCAACGTCATTCCGGCCAACGAGATTTCCCCGATTACGCAGTACATGCAGAAGTTTTTGCCTGCTCCCAGCAATAACCTGGTGGTGAACAATTTTCTGGGAGGAGTTCCTTCCGGGTATGACAACTGGGAATTCCTGACCAAGCTCGACTTCAATCTGACGCAGGCGCAGCGTCTCTCCTTCATCATGACCTTGGGCACGCGCAAAAACGTCCCGTTCACGGTCGGGGGAACTCCGCCGGGTGTTGTCTTACCGTTGCCCTATACAGCTGGCACTTACGCAACGATTACGCCTAAGATCTTCGCGGTCGAGCACTCTTTCGTGATCACACCGCACATTGTGAACCAATTCAAGTTTGGGTTCACGCGTTTCGCCCAGCCAATTCAGAGCTTGACCGACGGCGTCTCACCGTACCGGGCGGCACAGGATATGGGTATCACCAACTTGCCTCCGGGCCAGGCTTCGGATGAATTTCCAGGTGTCAGCTTCGGCTCCAACACGCCCTTTCCGGTGGTTCAGGGCACATGGACCTCCGACGGCGCATCCGGGGCAACTCAGAGCACCATCCCCAACGCCTACACTTTGGTAGACAATTTGCAGATCGTGAAGGGCCAGCATGCCATGACCCTCGGGCTACAAATGCAATGGCTGCAGGACAATGTCGCAGCGCAGAGCGGACCTTCGGGTATTTATACGACTACCTTCAGCGCTAACGATACGGCGAATTTCTCCGGAACGAGCATCAACAGCTCTAACAGCGGCTATTCTTATGCCAGTTTTCTCATGGGCGCGGTCAACACGTCGTCCACAGCCATCCAGCCGTTTAGCGAGACAGGAGGCCGCTATCGCCCAATCGCCCCATATTTTGAGGACGACTGGAAGGTGACGCCCAAACTGACCCTCAATCTTGGACTGCGATGGGATTATCTTCCTCCCTACCATGAAGTGCTCGACCGTTGGAGTTATCTCAATCCAAACAGCATCAATCCCGCCACCGGAAACCCTGGAGCATTGGAATTTGTGGGAAACCGCGGCCCCGGGATAAGTTGCCAATGCACCACTCCTGTGCATACTTATTGGAAGAATTGGGGACCGCATCTCGGCTTCGCTTATTCTGTGACAAGTAAGAATGTCATCCACGGCGGCTATGCCATCGCATATTCGCTGGCAGGCGGCGTTGGCGGACGCGGCGGCGCTGCCGCGGGAACTGGTCAGACCGGCTTCACGGCCAACTTGGTGTTGCCTTCCGCGCAAACCACGGGCGCCTCTGCGGGTCCATCCTATTACCTGAATAACAGCGCAGCCTTTCAAGCCCGAGGCATTGGAAATACCGCCTTCGGTGGTCCGGGTTTCGCTCTACCGGCGCCGGTCGCGCCCAGCGCCGCAAGTCTGACAGTAGGCACAGGAAATTACCTCAACAGCTCGGGCGCCTATCAGTCGCCGCAGAGCGCACCCGGCTATCCCGACCCATATCTCTCCGGCCGCGCTCCGGAGATCGGCTTCTACAACTTCGGCGTACAGCAGGCGCTCACCGATAACCTGACGATCGCCGTAAACTATGCAGGCACCCAGGCACACTTCCTCGCCACAGCGGCGAATGCCCGCGGCTACTGGGCGGATCAACTCAACCCGGCTTACCTGGTAGGGCTGGGGTCGGTGCTTGCGTCGGACGGGAAGACCCCCATCCTGAATGCGCCTGCCACGGCGGCTAACCTGGCTATCGCTCAGAAGGCGATGCCCGGGATTGCCGCGCCGTACTCGGGCTACATTGCGGCCGCCGCCAAGAATTCCAGCGCATCGATTGGCCGGATGCTGGTGGCCTTCCCGCAATATTCGGGGACCACAGATACCTGGGGAAATGTCGGCAACGTGAGCTATAACTCGCTTCAGGTCACGCTCAACCAGCGCGCCTGGAATGGCCTGAGTTACACGCTCAATTACACGTATTCCAAGAACCTCGGCGACGATGGGCCTGTTACAAGCGGCGGCTTCCGCAGCGGCTTCGATATCCCGGCGGCCGCGATGTCGAACGGCGTTGCCTACCGTCAAAACCGCGTCGAGCGTTCTTACACCACGGTTGCGGTTCCGCAGGATCTTAGCATTTACGGAGTTTACACGCTGCCCTTCGGGGCGGGCGGCATCGGCCGGGACAACTTTCTGGTGCGCACACTGGCGGGCGGATGGCAGCTCTCGGGCATCTTCACTTATCTATCCGGTGTGCCGCTCGCGGTAACCTACGGCGGTTGCACCGCGCCTCTGCAGGGCCAATGCATGCCCGATATCAATCCCGCGTTTCATGGATCGGCGCGCATGAATGGCAGCTGGGGAAAAAAGATCACGGCGGCCAACCTCGGCGCGATCCAGTACATCAATCCCGACGCCTTCAGCGTCCCGAATGCTTTTCCGACAACCGGCCCAACGCCGATCACCAAGATCGGAGACGCACCGCGCACCAGCCCGCTGAACCTCTGGAATCCAAGTCACTACGAGTTGGACACCAGCCTGCAGAGGAGCTTCAACATTACACCGGAGCGAATTAAGTTCATTTTTCGTGCGGACTGCCTAAATGCACCCAACAAAGTAACGTTTGGCGGCATCGACGTGGCGTGGGCTCCGGGATCGACCGGATTCGGAACGGTAGGCTCCGCCACCGGAAACCGCGATTTCCAGTTCTCCGGACGCATCGTTTTTTAAGGCAGAAACAGGAAAGGTGTGGCTTCGATGAATTCCACAAAGTGGCCTTTTTCTTGAGGAAAAAGGCCGTTGATGGCAGCGGCTTGGGATATATCCATCCTGTTTCTGCCCTAGGGCAGAAAACATGAAAGCGAAAGCAGGATCTTGGTTGCGCATGTGCATCCCGATCATGCTCTCGCTGGGCGCATTCGGGTCGAATGCGCAGGATAAATGGACGTTTGACTGCGGGGCGAAGCACGGGATCTCTACCAGGCAGCTTACTGCCAAGAGTATCTACCGTACATCGTCGCTGTTCGGCTTCGATCTCAATACCATCCCCGCCAACTTCGACTCGACATCATGCGTTGGCAACGCTCCGTTCTTCTTCTCGCTTTCTGTTCCGGAGGGCAACTACCTCGTCAAGCTTGTTCTTGGCGACGAGCAGACTGCTTCGCTGACAACGGTCAAGGCCGAGGCGCGGCGCCTGATGCTCGACCAGGTGAAAACAGCTCCCGGCAAATTTCGCAGTGAGGAGTTCGTCGTTAATGTGCGCACTTCCCAGATCGGATCGATGGAACAAGTCCATCTCAAGCCGCGCGAGATCGGAAACCTTGACTGGGATAACAAGCTCACGCTCGAGTTCAACGGAGACCATCCCAGCTTTCGCTCCATCGAAATCAGGAGAGACACCGGCGTGGTTACCGTGTATCTCGCGGGCGACTCCACCGTGGTCGATCAGGATAAGGAGCCTTGGGCCGCCTGGGGGCAGATGCTGCCTGTGTTCTTCGGTCCAAAAATTTCTATCGCGAACCACGCCGAATCCGGAGAGACCATCCACAGCTTCGTTACGGAAAATCGCTTCGACAAGATATTCTCCATCATCCGTCCGGGAGATTATCTCTTGATGCAGTTTGCGCATAACGATCAGAAACCAGGCAGAGGCTTCGTCTCAATTCCGGAGTACAAGAGCTATCTTCGACAGTACATCGAAGATGCCCGCAAGCATGGCGCAACGCCGGTGCTGGTTACTTCCATGAACCGGCGCCGTTTTGATGAAGAGGGGCACATCGTGCAGACGCTCGGCGGCTATCCTCAAGCGATGCGTGAGACCGCTCGCGAGGAACATGTCGCTCTCATTGACCTCGATGCCATGAGCAAGCCGCTCTTTGAGACTCTCGGCCCACAGGGAACGCTGAAGGCCTTCGTGCACTATCCCGCCCATTCGTTTCCGAATCAGGACGAAGCTTTGAGCGACGATACGCACTTCAACGACTATGGCGCCTACGAACTCGCTCGCTGCATCGTGGACGGAATTCGCGAGAACCATCTTCCACTCGCGAAGGATCTGCGTAGAGGAGTGCGGGACTTCGATCCCGCGCATCCCGATCCGGTGGCTTCCTGGAGTTTGCCGTTGACGCCTATGGCCTCGGCGTCGACTCCGTATGAACGTTGATTGCGACGTCTGCCCGGATCAAATCTTTCGGTAGAAAATCAGGGCCGACCGACTCCTCCATCAGTTCCAGCGACTTGTGCATATCTCATGCATCAGCGGCAGAGGCGTTCCCAGGCTCGGAGTCCGGCGCAGCTGCCCCAGAGGACTGTCATAGCAGGTGAACTTCAGCGCGGGATCGAATTCAAAGAGCAGAGGCGCGTGCTGAGTTACTTTATCGAAGGCTTCGGCGAGCGGCTTCAACTGTTCCATCAAAAAGTCCGGCGATCAAGACGGCTACTTGTCATTGAACGTCGGCGTGGGAGTGGCCGGTGAGAATTGCGCGGCTAACTCCGGAGTGGAGTGAATATCCGAGGCTCGAACGTTCGCAGCCTTCTCGACTTCAACTCCGAAGACGTAGCTGGGGCCGAACATGTTGCTGGTGAAGATGACCAGCTTCTTGTCCGGAGAAAAACGCACGTTCGGCTCCAGGCGATAGTTGTGATGGGCCATATTGACCAAGTGCTCGGAATCGAAGACGCCCGGCTGCCAAAAATCGGGCTGGTTGATTCCTGTGACCTTGAGCATCCGCGGGTGGAAGAGCTCGATCCACTCGCCATTGGGCGCCTTAGCTACTTGACCGGGGTCGCCGCCATCGCCGGTGAAGAGGTCCGCACCCTGAGTGACGTTGAAGTGGATGGACCATTCGTTTCGCTGCATGTGGTATGCGGTGCGTTTGTGCGTTTCGAGGTCGTAGCCCGCGAGGAAAAAGTCTTCGCCCTTGGGAAACTGCCAGTCGTACCAGATGGTCTTACCATCCAGGCCCCAGAACTCATGTCCGGCGATCTCCATCGCCATGGTGCGTTTGTGGATCAGCATGTTGTGGCTGCCGTCGGTGCGAATCGTCCAGATACGGTCAACCTTCTGCCACGGGCCCTCGTGGCAATACATCAGCAACGTGGGATCGGCAGGCGAGAAGAGCATATGCCCGATCCAGTCGGTGGAGTGAAGCAGCGGAGTAACCTTTCCGCTTTTGAGATTGATGGTGTAGAGCACGACCGGGATACGGGCGGCGAGGCGACGCTCCATCATCGCCCCCTTACCCTCGGGCTGAACAAGATTGCCGGCTTGCGGATGCGCCCCCCGTGCTCCGGACGGGGACGGAGACGGCGCCGGACGATTGCGCCCATACTCCTTCGCAGCATCGGCCGGATTCTCGTCGTAAACGCCCACGCCAAGCGTCTCGTCGGCATTGATGCTGGCGAGACTCGCCCGCGGAGGTATGGCCACCAACTTTTTCACCACGCCCGTGTACATGTCCACTTTGTAAAGTGAACTGGAGTTGCCGGAGGAGTCGTACCGGGTGAAGAAAATGCTGTTGGTCTTTCGGCCGGCGACCACCGCATGAACGCCGTTGCGGAAATAGCCGCCGGGAGCAGCAGCGGCATCTCGCGGCGGATTCGACACCAGCAGCCTGGTCTTCATCGTTCCAAGATCCAGGACGTGGATCCCATCCGGGGCAACATAGGCCATCAGCTTGCCGTCCGGCGAATATGCATTCACGTTGAAATAAAAACCTGAAGAGCCGGCCTCCGAAGTAAGGCGTATCACCCGGTGTCCGGTATCTTTATCGACCCAGGAAGCCGGCGGCTGCGCCGCCCGAGCCAGTGGAACCGTGACCACGGACGGAATGACGATACTCAGGATGAAAAGAAGGAGGCGGCACACCCGAAAATGTTTCCACCTCAATGGATTACTGTCAATAAGAAAATAGTTTCTTCTGCGAAATCAACCCGGCGAGGAAACGGAGGTAGGACCACGAATGGCATTGCTCGAAGGCGAGCTGCCGGAGTGTCAGTACAGAAAGCAGGTTGTGTATCCGGTATCGCGCTGTGCCGGATTAAAACCGGCATCGCGGATCACGCGCCGCAGTTGCTCTTCATCAGTCGAGCGCGAGGCGGCGGCGGGCTTGATTGCGCTCTCCTCAAGCAGAACGGACCCGGCATCGTTACCTCCAAAGCGCAATGCGAGCTGCAGCACTTTCAATCCCTGCGCAGCCCAACTGGATTGGACATTTTCAATGTTTTCCAGATAGAGCCGCGAAATCGCCAGCACCTTCAGATATTCCACTGCCGTAGCTTCATACCATGCTTCTAAGTTAGCCTGTCCGGGTCGACAGCTCCATGGAAAAAATGCGGTAAACCCTCCCGTCGCTTCCTGGAGACGGCGGATTTGTTCCAAAAAGGCGATACGCTCCTCCATGGTCTCGCCAACGCCAAACATCATTGCGGCGGTGCTCTTTATGCCCAGTTCATGGGCTGTCCGATGGACATTCATCCAATCTTCCATTGAGCACTGCGGCCGCATTCTGAAGCCACGCGCATCCGCAAGGATATCCGCGCCATCGCCGGGAAGCGAGTCCAATCCGGCATCGCGTAATCGCGCAACCACATCCCGCACCGTCAGTTCGCTCACAGTGGCAATGGCGACGATTTCGGGAGCGGAAAAGCAATCCAGCCAGATTTGCGGGAATATCTGCTTGATACCTCTTAGCAACTGTTCGAGCCACTCGATCTTCAGGTCAGGATGCAGAACGCCCTGCACCAGCATTCCGGTGCCGCCGATCTCAATCGTCTCCGCTACCTGACGGTGGATTGTTTCAAAATCCAGCAGATATTTTGAAGAAATCGCGGCGGAGAGCGGACGATAGAATGCGCGGGACCTGCCGTCTCCGTCACAGAAATTTGTGATATGGATTTTCCGGTCGAGCAGATAAGTGACTACATTTTCGCGATGCAGTTTGCGGCGAAGCGCGTCTGCTTCCATGCCCAAGCCGATCAAGTCGTCGGATCGAAAGTAGTCGAGGGCCTGGCGTTGGGTGATCCGCATTTGGTTGATTCTACGAGCAAGCGCGGCTGACAATCCAGTGATGATGACTTAAAATGAATCCGGTGGGGACCGAGTACCGCCCCCCTCATCCATCGAAATTGAGCGGCTCGCTGCAACACTCCGGGCGTGCGTGCATCCCAAGTGCTTACGGCCTAACGAATAATCTTTTTTTTATCATTCCAATCGATGCAGGCTTCCTGCTGCAACAATGAGGGAATTTATGTTCAGTTCAGAATGCCCAAGATGCTCTTTGAGTTTTCGATTTAGTTCGCTCGCTTTCGCGCTTGCGGCTTTGTCTCTCGCACTTGCCCTTCCATCGCGCGCGCAGACCAAGCCGGCGCCGGACGTCCTTGTCTTCAATAATGGCGATCAGCTCACAGGCAAATTGGTGAGCGTGGTCAATGGAACTGTTACTTTCCATAGCGATACGGCGGGCGACATCAACGTGAAATGGGACCAGATCAAATCCCTCCGCACGGCTCAGAAATTCGCTGTCGTTCAGCAAGGGCAGAAAATTTCCCGCAAGACTCCAGAGAGCGCGGTGCCCCAGGGAACAATTACCGTCGAGGATCAGCAGATCCAGGTGAACGGAACGAGCGCGATCCCGGAAAAGAATGCTCAATTCATCATTGACCAGGATACTTATACGAAAGAAGTCCGCGGGAATCCGAGCTGGCGCCGCGATTGGGTGGGGTCGGTAACGGCGGGAGCAGCTTTAGTACAGGCTACCCAGAACAGCCGCTCGTTCACCGGTTCTGCAACCGCGGTGAGAACGATACCCAACGTGAGCTGGCTGGATCCGCGCAACCGCACTACGCTCGATTTCAACGGAGCTTACGGATCGACAACGCAGCCCAGCGGCACGACTACGATCACGACCAAGACGAATATTATCCATGGCGACGCGGAGCATGACTGGTATGTATCTCCGCGATTTTATTTTCTGGTGGATTCATCGTGGGATCACAACTATTCCCAGGGATTGAGTTTGCAGCAGATCTACGGCGCGGGAGCGGGATACACGCTTATCAAGGATCCCAGACAGGAGCTGGATCTGAAATTCGACATCCATTATGAGAGGCAGAACTTTGGGTTCACTCCGGGCGTTTCCCCGCCGGTCGTTACCCCAAGCAAGGATTTGATTGGAGCTGATTTCGGAGATACCTACATGCTGAAGCTGCCGCATGGCCTGCTTCTCAATCAAGCTCTGGTGGTAACTCCAGCCTTCAACCAAGTCAAAGCTTTCTCCGCCATCTTTACCGCCGGCCTGGTATTTCCCGTTTACAAGCGATTCGCCTTCACGGTGGGAACGGTAGACGACTATCTGAACGATCCGGCTGTCGGAAGCAAGAGGAATTCGTTCCAGTTCACCGGCGGTTTGACGTACACCTTCTAACCGGCTACGGAAACTCTGCGCAGTTCGTCAAACTGTATTCGCTTTGGTGGAAGCCTCCGCATTTATGCGCGGGCTTCCACCAAACCCGGACGGACAGCGCTGAAGCGCTCCTACCCCGCCACTGTCATGCGCCTACTGTGTTTGCGAATCGAGGGTGAGCGGCTGCTTAAGTAAACTGAGTACGTTGGCCGGCAGTGGTTTATTCGCGCCTGCCAACAGCAGCGAAACCTGCCACATCTGAGTATCGTTCAATATCTTTTTGAAGGCCGGCATCCCACTCAGACGTATGCCATTTGCAACCTTCCAGTAAGTCTCTCCTGGCGGGTCGTCGCTTACGCCGACCACGCCGTTGCGATGCGGTTCCCACAATTGAGGGGCTCGAGGAAACATCCCTTTGGCAAAGGTGGAGGGCAGGCCATAAAGCCCATGGCAGGACGCGCACTGTTGGCGATAGACGTGCGCGCCGGTTTCCAAATTGTTCTCACTTGCTTCCAGTGGAACCGTATTCGGCATCTCGCGAGCAATTCGCAGGTTGAGTGCCCGGTGCACAATCGCTCCCTCGAAATGGAATGGCGGATCGGCGGTGGCAACCGGCACCTGGCCGAAGTCGAGATAGATCCACAGAGCAACGGGCACAGCGATCAAGCCAATCACCAAACCCAACAGGAAAAGTTTCATCTGTCAACCTCATCGTGGTATGGCAGAAAGCAGGATGCAGGATGAATGATACCCAAGCCGCGACTGCGAACGGTCTTCTTCATCAAGAAAAAGGCCACTTCATAGAACTCATCGAAGCCACACCTACCCTGTTTCTGCCCTAGTGAGATATTCGCATCCGCTGCCCCGTTCAGGAAACAAGGTTATTTCAGACGGTACACAGCCCTGCTGAGTCTATTTTGAAGACGTTGGGACTCGCTGAAAGCCTCAGGAAACTGCTCGGACCATTGAATCACATCCGTCAGCGATGTTTCTCCAGGAAAGGAAGACCCGCTCGAAGGAGGCAGGTGCTTTAATACTAGGGGAGCACACAAAATTTTTCCTCGCCTCAGGGCGACACGCAGCAGTGGAGGCTTTCAGGTTCATGTATCGTAGCCATCGTTTCGGATACCTCGCGTGTCCGCTTGTTCTTTTTTTCTTTTTTGCGGCAACCGGATTGCTGGCGCAGAGTTCCCCCAGCACTCCGCCGGCGGCCCAACCGCAAAGCCAGCAACAGCCGGAAAACCCTCAGCAAAATCAAGTGCGAATGGCCCAGCAGGCGCAAGCGCGGATACGGGCGCGCAGACAGGAAATGGTCCGGCGGGTGGTCGAGGACACCTATAGCCATAAATTCGAGGTCTATGGCGGGGGAGGCTATGTTCGCTTTCGCCCCGGCCAATTTCTCCAGCAAATGAACGAAGCAGCTTGGAATATGGGATTCACGGACTATTTTCGGCCCCGTCTTGGAGTGACGGCTGACGTTCGCGGCTACTATGGGACTGCCTTCATTCTGAATAATCCATATAACATTTTTAAGCCGAGCATCAGCCAATACACCTTCATGGCCGGCCCTCAGTACCGGATTGTGAGCCGTATCCATTGGGCGATTAGCGGGCAGGTGCTCGTAGGCGGGGCTAAAGGCATCTTCAATGCCACCAGCGGTCAGCTTCCAGGGACTCTCGTGGGAATGTGGCCTAATGCTACGGACTTCGCCGTGGATGTTGGCGTTCCCATCGACTACAATCTTGGGCCGGCACTTGCTGTTCGAGTGAACCCCAACTACCTGTTCACAACCTTCGGCAGCTCGGTACAGACTAAGAACATCGGGTACACCGTTGGAATTGTCTATCGGTTTGGGCGCCGGTAGCGCATTTTAGCAGAGCGGCCTGAGCCGATAAACCGCTCTCCTCGGGCGCTATCGGAGAGGCTCTATGCCTTCACGCGCTTGTCCCGCTCCTTGGAAGCCTCCAGGGGGTACTGCGGTTCCGTCATGTTGACTGGGTCGAGAATCTCCGCGATCTCCTGTTCGCTAAGCAGCTTCTTGGATCGCGCAATGGCAATAATGGACTCGCCGGTGGCTACCGACTCCTTGACTATTTCAGCAGCTTTGGCATAGCCGATGTAAGGATTGAGCGCCGTAGCCAGCGCCACCGTGCTTTGCGCGTAATACTGGCACCGCTCCGCATTAGCCGTAATTCCTGCGATGCACCGGTCGTTGAACTGGCGCAGCATGTTGCCCAGTATCGCGATACTCTGCAAAACGCTGTATGCCATGGTCGGCATCATGACGTTGAGTTCAAGCTGACCCGCCTGTACGGCGTAGGCTACTGCGGTATCGTAGCCGATCACTTGGAAGCTGACCATGGCCGCGAGCTCAGGCATAACCGGATTGATCTTGCCCGGCATGATGGAGGAGCCCGGCTGCAGGCTTGGCAAGAAGATCTCCGCGAGTCCGGTATTGGGCCCGGATGAAAGGAGGCGGATATCGTTCGAGATACGGATCACCTCCAGCGCTAAGCCGCGGAGCGAGGCGCTCACTTCCGCCATGCACGCATTGGATTGCATCGCCCAGCGCATATCGCCGGCCGGCGTCAGTTCCTGACCCGAGATACGGGCGAGATTCGCTACCGTTTTCGCGCGATAATCCGGGTGCGTATTGATGCCGGTTCCTACCGCGCTGCCTCCCAGGCCTAATTCGCGTAGCGAATCCGCAGCCAAAAGGATAGATTTCCTGCTCTTTTCGATGGCTAGTCCGTAAGCGGTAAACTCCTGGCCCAACCGGATAGGAACCGCATCCTGCATGTGAGTGCGTCCGGATTTCATGATGTTGTGGAACTCGCGTCCCTTGGCTGCAAAGGTCGCCGCCAGCTTATCCAAAACAGGGTAAAGTTCCTTGAGTGCGAGCAGCACCCCCAAGCGCATGGCGGTGGGGAAGACATCATTGGTCGATTGTCCGTAGTTCACATGATCGTTGGGATGAACGTGGGTATACTCACCCAATTTTGCTCCCAGAAGCTCATTGGCGCGGTTGGCAACGACCTCATTGGTGTTCATGTGCAGGCTGACCCCGGCCCCGGCCTGGAAGACATCCACAACGAACTCCGGATTCCACTTGCCCTCGATAATTTCCTGTGCAGCCTGAATGATGGCATCGGCGCGCTCGACCTCCAATAAACCAATTTCCTTATTCGCCTCCGCCGCTGCCCGCTTAACCATGCCAAGAGCACGAATGAGATGCGGATGAGCTCGCATGCCGGAGATAGGATAATTGTCCACGGCTCGAGCCGTCTGGGCGCCATAGTAGGCTTGTGTTGGAACTTCTACAAAACCCAGCGAATCTTTTTCTTTACGCAAATTGGACATACGCTCCTCTATTTCAAAAATCTGAAGAAATCCGTTCCTCAGCGGCTAAACAGGCTGCGGGAAACTCTGCTTTGTATCAGGTATGGCCTTTAGGCCGTACGCTCTATCGTTGAAAATTGATCCGGCTTTAGCCGCTGCGGGGATCTTTCTGTCCGTAGATGATGTTGTCGCAGGGGCTACGGCAGAAACAGGATGGATATACCCCAAGCCGCTGCCATCAACGGCCTTTTTCCTCAAGAAAAAGGCCACTTTGTGGAATTCATCAAAGCCACAGCTTTCCTGTTTCTGCCTTAAAGCCCTGATTACCTCGCTGTTTACGGCATGACTGAAGTCGCGCCCTGATACAGAGCTGTACAGCTTTTCTATAGTTCCTATAACGCCATTTCTTGATACCTCTCCGACGAGAGGCCTTGTTCCGCACCTGTAAAACAGTTACGGCACGATTAAAGTCGTGGTCTGATACAAGCCGAACTTTTTCGCGGCGTCTTTAGCCCCTAGCAAATAAAACTGAAGATTTCACCCCACTCGGGCGGCGCGAAGGGTGGGATACCGCAAATCTCGCAACCCCTGAGTATAAGACGGTTCGCCGCTTCTGTCGCAAAAAGGGAATGGCAGGCTCTATTCTAGAAGCATGGAAGCAAGTGGCCGCATAGCAGAAGAGTCCTTCGACGTTCTGGTGGTGGGGGCAGGGCCTACCGGTTTGGCCTGCGCCATTGAGGTTCAGCGCGCCGGCTTTACAGTCACGTGCGTGGATAAAGGCTGCCTCTGCAACTCGCTCTTTCACTATCCCTCGAACATGACGTTTTTCACCACGCCGGAGTTGCTTGAGATTGGCGATATGCCTTTCTCCAGCCCTAACCAGAAGCCATATCGCAACGAGGCGTTGGAATATTACCGCAAGGTTACGGATCACTATCGGCTGAACCTGCGCCAATATCAGACGGTGGAGAGCATTACCGGCGAGGATGGGAACTTCGCCATAACGACGCTCGATGTTCTTGGCCGCCGCAGGGCGTATGCGGCGCGAAAAGTGATTCTTGCGACCGGCTACTATGATCTCCCAAACTACCTCCATCTCCCGGGAGAGCAGATGGCGAAGGTGCTGCACTACTATCACGACCCGCATCCGTACTACAGCCAGGACGTTGTGGTGGTGGGCGGCAAGAACTCGGCTGCGATCGCGGCTCTCGATCTTTGGCGGCATGGGGCTCGCGTGACCCTGGTGCACCGGGGCCCCGCCATGCATCACCACGTCAAGTATTGGATACTTCCCGATATCAATAATCGTATCAAGAATGGCGAGGTTCAAGCCTACTTCTCGAGCACTGTAACAAGGATTTCCGAAGATTCCGTCGAGCTGCAAACGCCACAAGGGCCAGTCCGCCTCAAGAACGACTATGTATTTGCCTTGACGGGTTATCATCCCGACTTCGCTTTCCTAACCTCGCTCGGAGTGCGGCTGGAGGGGAAGGACCGTCTGCCGGTCTGCGATGCGGAATGCCTGGAGAGCAATGTACCCGGTCTGTATCTGGCTGGGGTGATCGTGGCCGGAATGAGGACCAACGAGATCTTTATCGAGAATGGCCGTTTCCATGGCCGGCAGATCGCCCAGGATATCGAGCGGAAGCTGCTTGGGCAATCTCGACAGAATGCCGCCAGCACATTATCCGCATGATTTTGCGGGTATGTGACAATCCTGACTCCTGTCGTCTTGTGGCCCTCTACACAAAAGTGACAATGGGTTATTGCGAAATGCTTTAAACTGTTCGGGATGCGCGGCAGGTTCATCCCGCTCGCATGAAAAACTCCGCAATGGCCGCGGAGTGCTGGAACAATGGCGTACATAAATAGTTAAGTAATGAGTAGTCTTTAGGAAGGAAACTTCTTCTGCCTTATGAGTTGGTTAAAACCTCGTTCCATACGGGGGCAGCTCATCTTTGGTCTCATACTCCTCGAAGGCCTTCTGGTGATGGTCTTCGCTACGCTTCTTGTGCGCGAACAGGCGTCTGAGGTCCATGAGCGCGCTGGCCTCCGGCTGGAATCCGAGACAAATCTTCTAGCCTTGCAAAGCCAGGAATTTCTCGGACAGGGCGAGGGCGCTTATCTGCGGCCGATTGTGCGCACCATGCTGAACTCGCCGATCATCCGCGCCGCAATGGTTACCGACCCGTCGGGCCGAATCATCGCTAGCAGCGACTCCTCATTAAAGAACAGAGACACGCTAACGCTTTTCGAAAAGAAACATCTTCCCACTACGCGGAACGGCGCTATCTTCCGTGTGCCCGGCGGAGCTCGCGAATGCATCGTTCCCGTCTACGTCCGTGGTCAACTTACCGCATATGCCTGGGTCTACGAGGATGCAACCGCTGCGCGGCAGGAAATTTACTCGCTGGTTCGCATCACGTTTATCTTCGCGATTCTCGGGGCGTTAGGAACGGCGCTTATCGCAAGCTTTCTTGCCCGGTCGATTACCCGGCCTCTTAATACTCTTCTGGCAGCTACGCGCAAACTTATTCATGATCCCGAGACGAAAGAAGGATTCCCGATTGAGGTCACCTCCGACAATGAGGCTGCGGATCTGACGCGCGCCTTCAATCTAATGGTGACATCCATTGAGGAGCAGAGAGCAGGACTCAACGATACGCTCGCGCTGCTCGACTCCATGCTGGAGAATGCGCCCATCGGCTTCGCTTTTTTCGATCGGAAATTCCGCTATGTGCGGATCAATCAATTTTTGGCTGACATGCATCGCATGCCTATCAGCCGCCATCTGGGCCGCACCATCCCGGAGTTGCTGCCTGAGCCGGCCGCTGCGCTGCTGCAAGGTTGCATCCGAAATGTTTTTGAAACGGGATTGGCGGTGCGGGATTTCGAGCTGAGTTCCCCTTTGCCTGCGGACTCCAGCGAAATGAGGAGCTGGCTCATCAATGTCTATCCCGTCAGGGCCTCCTTGCAGGCTGTGCGATGGGTGGGGGCAATCTTTATTGAGACAACAGAAAGGAAAAATTCGGAGGAGGCTCTCCGCAGAACCGAAAAGCTCGCCGCTGCGGGCCGGCTGGCGGCTTCGATCGCCCATGAGATCAACAATCCCCTGGAAGCAATCACCAATCTTCTTTATTTGCTGAGCCGCGAACCTAGTCTGAATGCGAGGGCGCTCGCCTACACCGAGTCTGCCCAGTACGAGGTCTCGCGCGTTTCGGAGATGACCCAGCAGACTCTCCGCTTCTACCGGCAATCGACTCTACCGGGTATGGTAAACGTCGCTGAGTTGTTGGATTCCGTGCTCACACTTTTTCAGGGACGTGTTTACTCATTGCATATTGAAGTCCTGCGCCAGTACGGTCAGGACGTTGAACTCTTCTGCTTCTCCGGTGAGCTGCGCCAGCTCTTTGCTAACCTGGTCGCCAACTCGCTGGATGCCATGGGTGAGGGCGGCCGTCTCTGCCTGCGGGTGCGCCGTTCCCGTTCGTGGGCCAATGCTTCTCCAGGGATCAGGATTTTCGTCGCGGACAATGGTTGTGGGATGACCGAAACTACGCGCAGACGAATTTTCGAGCCATTCTTTACTACCAAAGACTCAACTGGAACCGGCCTCGGCTTATGGGTCAGCGATGGAATCATTCAAAAACACCACGGAACCGTGCGCGTCTTTAGCCGGCCCTACGATGCGTCAGCACAGAATGGAAGATCTCCGGGCACCGTTTTTATGATCTTTCTCCCGGAAAGTGGAATCGCACAAACGCAGCATCCGCAAGTCGCCGTGACACAGAGCGCCTGACTCTGAACATTATTTTGATATTTTGGACCCTCAACGTCTTGCGCACCACAGCAGCGCGGCGCATAATCGTGCCATTGAGCGGTAAGTGCACGCGCCCAAGCGCTTCTTTCTGAGGGCGCCGGCCGGCTTGTTCGCAACCCCCCACTTATGCGTAGGCCGCTCCTGCTGCGCTAGACGTGTTTGCAAACGCCTCGTGTTTCCATCTGAGGCAAATTCCACAACCTGCAACGCGACTCTTGTTTTCTCACGGGGTTTTCTCAAATCATGACGAGGTTTGAAGATGAAATGCCGCGTGTTCGCTCTTGCCTTTCTACTGATTTCATCCCTTGCGTTCGCACAGTTTCCGCCGCAGATCAAGAACATTGTCGTAATCTTTCAGGAAAACCGAACCCCCGATAATCTCTTCCATTTCCTAACCCCAGCCTGTCAGCTCTACCCCAGTGCGGACGGATTACGCGCCTGTATTCCCGAGACCGTCACATCGAGCTGCTATGACATTTCTCCTTGCGGCCTTTCCAATCAGTCGGGCAGTCCGGTGCCAGTCCAATTGAAAGCTGCGCCCCTGGCAGGCAGCGTGGACCCGGATCACTCCCACAACGGCTTCAACAATATGTGTGATCCGGATTCCGCGACGTTGGAGTGCCGCAACGATGGAGCCTGGAAGACCTCCTCTCCGGCAGGTTCTTCTTATGCCTTTGTGGAGAATCCGGCTGTGACCAACAGCGACGGTTCGGCGGGTCATCTGCTTGATCCTTATCTGACGTTCGCCAAAGAATACGGCTGGGCCAACTTCATGTACCAGACAAACCAGGGACCCAGTTATCCAGCCCATCAATTTATGTTCGCCGGCACTTCGGCTCCGACCGCGCAGGATGATGCAAGTTCCACATTCGTCTCGGAAAACTTCAATAACAAAGTTGTCAGTAACCAGGCAGGATGCCTGGCCCTCGAGGGAGCAACCAACGATCTGCTGTCTCCCGCGTTGAACACGCCGGCTGAAAATTGCAAGCTGTATGCCGACGGTTCGGTGCAGGAGTGCCCAATCACCAACACCAAGCTCCTTTATCCGAGCGATCCCGTAGGCACGTTCTGTTATCCCCACCAAAGCATGGCGGATGTTCTTGATCCCCATTGGATCACCTGGAAGTACTACGCTCCCTCCCCTGGCTCGATCTGGACCGCGCCTGATTCCATCAAGTCAATTTGCCAACCCGCTTTCGTGAACCCGAATGGTGATCCTACTTCCGGACTCAAGTGCACCGGGAAGGAATGGAACGCAAATGTCGATACGCAAAACTTGGGAACCGACATTCTGCGGGACATCTCCAATTGCAACCTTGCACGGGTGAACTGGGTCATTCCGAACGGAGCATGGTCCGATCATGCCGGAACGAGCGATCATTACGGTCCATCGTGGGTCGCGGCGGTGATCAACGCCATCGGCAACAATGCAAAATGCGCTGCGGGAACGAAGGATGCCGGCCAGACTTATTGGCAAAACACAGCCATCGTGGTGACCTGGGATGATTGGGGAGGTTGGTCGGACAATCAACCTGCGCCCTATGCCTCGAAGCTGCCCTGCCGGACGGCCGACTGTCAGGGGGACTATCAGTATGGATTCCGCGTTCCACTGCTTGTGGTTTCCGCTTATACGCCTGCCGGCTATATCAACAATGTTGCCCACGATTTTGGCAGCGTCTTACGCATGATCGAAGGCATCAACCATCTGGAAGAAGGCCAACTCGGTTTCGCTGACAAACGGGCAACCACGGATTTGCGGGAGTTTTTCAGCCTTCGGGAACCACGCGTCTATCAAACTGTTCCGGCGGAAAAGGATGCAGACTTCTTCCTGTCGCAAAAGGGTGCGGCCGTGGATCCGGATAACGACTGAAGGCGCGCGCCGCTGGCCGATCTCGATTGGGTTATGTGGTTTTACAGACAGAATTCTTCCACGCACGGGCTGCCGCAGTGCCAGTTCCGACTGCATCATCACTTCTGCTCGCTCTGCCAGCACTTGCCGCCGTAGCAATCCCGGTGGCCGCCGCGCGAGCGCTTCTCAGAACGACCAGGGCTAAAAGCCCGATTTTGTTCAGCCCAATTGCTTAGGGTTCGCCGCGGCGAACCCGCTTTCCCGGCTAAAGTCGAGACTACACGGCGGAAGCCCGGCTTCAGCCCGGGGAGGGTTAGGTCCGCCGAAGAGCTAGTTAATCAAGGGCTTTTAGCCCTGGTGCTGTGATGTTCGGGTCACGTTATGTCACGCTATGAGAAATCCCGGCTAGCTGTTGATCATTAACCAATGCCACCAGTACAGGAGATAGGCTCTCGTCAAGTGTGTTCCGATGACGGCTTTTGGCTTCGCGCTTGTAATCCCGTTTGAAGATGGAAGAACGTTCAATCGTCCGCATGAAGATCGGCGATCAGTGCATTGACACTCGCAAAGCTCTTCGCATTTCCGCTCTCAAGCTCTGCAATGGCCTTGCGGGTTTTGGCATTGGGGACCTTGACCTCAAACGGCAAACGACGCTCATCTGCGACACGCAGCATGAGCAGACGGATTGCATCGGAAATCGACAAGCCCATTTCTTCGAGCGCATCCGCAGCGCGTTCTTTGGTGACGGAATCTATTCGCGCACGAACGTAAGTGTTGCTAATAGCCATAAATCATTGTAGTCACACTGAGACTACGAATTGAACCTTTTCACGTTCTGACTTCTGCGTTTTGCGTTTGCATTCTAGATACGTCAAGGCGCCATCGCCTCGTGAAGTGGCGTTATGAAGTGGATCGCATTTCTCGGGGCGGTAGCAGCCCAGGAATCAGGGGTGCAGAGGCTCTTTTCCTGCACCATCTCCTGCAACTATGCCGACCCTCAGGGGAGGGGAGCGGCGGGCATCAATTTTTTTATTTACGGATTCTTACGGCGCGGAGCCGGCAGCTTGTGGGGCGCGCGCCGCTGGCCGATCTCGATCGGGTTACGTGCAGACGGTTGATTCTCAGATAGCGCACGCGCAAACCGCCCACCACATCCGGCATCGATTCGGGTGTCTTCCGCACATCCACCAGAATGAGCAAGGCGGCTTCTGCGGGATTGTCGTAACTCTCGGTTACGCCCACTCCAAAGAATGCGGGATCGCGCATCAACTTCGGAGCATACTGCTGTTGTACGCGAGCCGCCGCATGCAGGACGTCTGCCGGCAGATGAAGGCCTTGCAACCTGGCGGCCGGAACATTCGCGCTTGCGCCGTCCTCGTCTGTGGGTATGACAACGGTTCGCAAACCGCTCACCGTCTTAGGAACTGCAACGGCCGATCTGTTCTTGTCCACATAGACGATAACCGCCGCCTCATCCGGGGCATCAAGACTTCTTCCCGTGCCCACGCCAAGGATGCCACTGTCGGGCCGCATCAGCGCCGCTGCCGCCGAATCGGCCGCCGATCTCGCCTCAGCCTCCTGCTCGGGACTAAGCTTGGGTGAAGCGCCGGCCCCGGCGTTCAGGTCGTAGTTGGAGCAGGTGATAGGATGCGGAGCGCCCCCTACTATCTGAAATTGTTGCCCTTCGGTCTGGCTTTCCCGATCCAGCTCGTTCAGCACATCCTGAATGGGATTAGCGACGCTAAAACCCTGGCTACTGTTATCGCCTCCGCTCGCGAAGAGCAACCCGATTGGCTGGGCATTGCTCGAATCCAATACCAGCGAGCCCGAATCGCCGCTGTCGGCGAAACCTGTTCCGGGAATACCAATCTGGTTGGTGAACGTTTTAGTAAAGGAAGGCTTGGTCTCGGCGCAGTCGTAGTAATAATCCACCTGCACGCTCAAATCAACGGTATTTACTACTCCGCATGTCAGTCCCGTAGTTCGCCCGCTCTTGGCAATCTGCAGATGATCAAGTTGGTCTGCAGTGAGCGACTCACCCATTCCGGCTGCGGGAGGGGCTGGACTCAACCGGCCGCCGGAGGGAGCGCCAAGCCCGAGAATTCCCCCACTTGGATCGACCGCTGGAGTTGCCGCGCCCAGTGACGCATCCACATTCGTTCGCGGGTCTTCAAGGGGGACAACATAGCGAAGAGAGCCGACGGTCCTGCCCGCTTGTGGGTTGCAATTGAGATCGGCCAGCGCCGGTTGGACGATTATGTCCCCCGAACGCCCTTGATCCGATTCCGCCAGTACATGGTTGTTGCTGAGGATATAGAGATTGCTTGCCCGGTCCTGAACAAGCGCTCCCAAAGTTCCCCCGCAACAGTCGGTGACATACTGATCGCCACGCCTATCTTGCGATGAATCGTAGTCGTTGGCATTGCCTCCGGACGATCCCATCTCTACATAGCCGGTTTGCGCCGATTGGTTCTCGAGTGGTGAGTTACTGAAATTAGCGCCATTCAGCAGGACGTGCAAAGTTGCGGCTAAATGGGGATTGTTGGCGAACGACGCCATGACATAGATGGAAGAAGCGTTGGCGGGAAGCGAATGGGGAGCGGTGTAGATAGCCGAGCAAATAGTGTAGGACAGCGGGGAGTGGTGACACCCTGCACCGCTGATAACGCCATATTGCGGTCCCAGTTCACCTCCGCCGTTTGCCCCTGCAGTTACGGACCAGTGGATTGAACCTGAGTTCACCTCGGCGATCTCACTGGTTACATGAATGGTCCCGCCGGACGCCAAACTGGCGTTTTGCGGCGTCAGGGACTGCACGAATCCCGGCGTTACGGTGAGCACGTATATTGCGGTAGCCGGTGGATCGTTCTTGGACGACGCTTTGAATTCAACCTGCACTGCATCGCGCGAGAGCAACGGGGGTGGCGTGTACAGGCCGCTCGCGTTGATCGATCCTTGTCCGATCGATGGATCGTTCTGGCCGTCCACAATGGACCAGTTCACGTTTGCGGCCGCGCCGTTGGGCAGCGTGGCGCTGAACTGATCCGTCGTACCGGTATCGATGGTGGACCGCGCAGCCCGCAAAACCAGTTCATTCGTGCTCAAGCGCTCATTTGAGCCCATGCCTCCGCAGCCGGCCAGGAGCAAACTGAGCGGAATCAGCAGAAGGGCCGATGAAATTCGCACGGGTGCTCTTCGAATGCGGGCTCTTCTTGATTTCAGCATGAGCGGCTGCGCCGGGCGTGCTCAACAATGCGCCCCATCAAGGATACGTCAGCCGGATCACGGGCTCATTAAGAATGCAGCTGGAGCTTATTTACATGAGGGCGGGTTCCAGGTTAGCTGCGGAGCTAACCTGGGCTTTTTGGGCCGAAGGTAATAGGCAGCGCAAAAGATCATGCAGCGGCGTTCGACTTACCCGCAGCAGTCAATATTGCCGAATGTGTTGCCGCAGGAACTACGGAGATAACGCCGCCTTGCGTAGCCTTCATCCGGCGGATTTCCCGGGCGCTGAGCGGTGTCATGCGTTCCCGGGAGTAGTAGATCTTGCTGCCGCAATCGAGGCAAACCTTGTATGTTTGCTGCTCCAGCGTGAACGGTCGTGTCAGGCGGCCATGGCGGCATCCAAACATCAAATCATAGAGAAACCCAAGCAGTGAATGTATCCAATCCATGAGTCACAGCGCTCCTTCCGGCGCTCAGCGGCATCTGGCCAATCGGCCTTCTGCCCACCCTTATAGATGCATTGTGCCTCAAAATGTCTCTTTTGTCGTAGGCAAAATACATCTTTGGTACTGGGAGGTAACCACCTAGTTTTGATGTAGTTACCTCCTTTGGTGGTTAGTCTCGCAGTTTCAGATACATGGATAGTACAGTGGCCGGAAGTAATGCGTTCACGCAACAACCTGGATTACGATTTTCCCAAAATGACTGCCCGCTTCCATCGTTTGCAGAGCCTGCACGGCCTGATCGAATGGGAAAACCTTGTCCACAACGGGCTTCAAATCGTTCTCTGCAATCGCGCGGTTCATCTCTTCGAAATGCGCGCGCGAGCCGACATAGATCCCTTTCAGGTTGACCTGGCGGTGGAGAATCGGTGCGATTTGCATAGGTTTGTCTGATTGACTGAGTACGCCAATCTGGGCGACAACGCCGCCCATTCGCACCGCCTTGATCGATTGCTCGATGGTGCCTGCTCCGCCGACTTCAACTATCAGATCGGCGCCCAGATTGCCGGTCTGCTCCAGCACCCAGGATGACCACTCGGGAGTTCGCTTATAGTTCAAACCGGCATTCAACCCTAGCGTGCCGGCCCGTTCCAGCTTTTCGTCGCTGCTCGATATGCCTAGAACCCTTGCTCCACAAAGCTTCGCAAACTGCAAGGCGAAGATGGAGACGCCTCCGGTCCCTTGAAGGACGACAACATCTCCCGGCTTGACTCCGGCCGCATGAATCACCGCATTCCAAGCGGTGACGCCGGCGCAGGGAAGAGCCGCTGCTTCTATGTAAGAGAGTTTTTCGGGAATTGGGACAACGCCTTGTTCCGGCAGCAGTACGTACTCGGCCAGAATGCCGTCGATGTCGCCGCCGAGGGCTCCTCGAATGCGCTCCGGTGTAGGTTTCCCGTCCAGCCAATTTTGCATAAAGATTCCGGCTACGCGCTGGCCGGCTTGGACGCTCTTGACTCCCTCTCCTATTTCTTCCACTTCGCCTGCGCCGTCGGAGCAGGGAATTACCGGCAAACGCATTTTCGGGTTGTATTGTCCTCGCACTATGAGCAGGTCGCGGAAGTTCAAGGAGACTGCATGCACCTTCACCAGAACCTGACCTGGCCCTGGCTTCGGTTTTGGCAGATCCTTTATCTCCAGGCGGTCAAGTCCAAAGGACGTTATTTGCCAAGCTTTCATATGATCTCCAGGCCATCGAGAGAAAGATAACGGATTTAAGCGGACGCCTTGACGAAACCGACGTACCATGAAAAGTATGGCACGTGGATGGGAAAGCAAATCTGTGGAAGAGCAGCAATCGCTTGATGGCGCTATCGATGGGACGCCGAGGCCCGCAGTTCAGAAGCTGAATAACGCGGAAGCCGCGAAACGCGCGCGGCAGAAGCAAGAGCTCGAACTTCAACGCGAACGGATCCTGTCTGAGCGCACATCCAGCCCGGTACGCAGGGCGGCTTTGGAAGCAGCTTTGGCCGATATTGAATCCCGCCTTGCTTTGATGGCGCCGGCAATCTAGAAATCTGCAGGCGCGAGCTGAAGCGAAATCAGAATTCATGAGTCTGTAACTCTTCTCCGTCCGGTAGCAGCTTATTTTCCGCACTCCTCAACATTCCACATAACATTGCTCCGCTTGCCTCGCGCTTTTTAGAGAAGCTTACGGGCAGGTTCCCTCACGCGTTATCCGAGTCCACAAGCGATACGAAAGATTTTCCGCGGCCCCGCGCCTCTGGGAGAGATAATGAGCAATTCCTAAAGAAGGGAAGTGGAAGCTGCTTGTTGGATGATTTCATAACAGAACGCCGCAACACCTGGACAATCCTTGGAGTAGTGGCGTTCGCTCTGTTCCTCGACTATTTTCTTTACGGCACAGTAATACCGTTGACGCCGGTTTCCCCTGCCGGGGTGAAAAGCGAGGCTGAGATCGGGCTCCTTTATGGAGTCTACGCCTTGAGCGTGCTGCTGCTGGCTCCGCTCTTCGGCTATGTAGGGGGGCGGGCGGGTACCCGAATGGTGTTGCTCTACGGTGCGGGATTTGCCGTCTGCGCGACAGTGCTCTTTGGATTAGGATCGAACTTCTTTGTCCTGCTCCTGGCGCGGCTATGCCAGGGCGCGGCTTCCGGCGCTACCTGGACCGCAGGGCTCGCACTCATAGCCGAGCATTACGTCGACCGCCGGGTCGAGATGATGGGCTATGCCTTCACCGGCAGCACCGCCGGCTCGGTTCTTGGACCGCTGATAGGCGGAATTATTTATCACGTCGGCGGTTACAGGGCCCCGTTCGCGGCCAACGCGGTGCTTTTTGCGGTGGAAGCCTGCCTGGTGATCTGGCTCCTTCCGTCGGGTGGCCGCCGGCAGCAGGATCGGGTAAGTATCTGGACCTTGGCGCGCAACAAGCAGATGAGAGTGGCGGCAATCGCGGTATTGCTGGCCGCTTTTGGCTGGGGCATTATCGAACCGCTTCTGCCGGCCCATCTGATCCGTTACGGCGCGAGCGTGCAAATCATAGGGGTCATCTTCACCATTTCCGCAGTGGTCTATGGCATCTTTTCACCAGTGGTAGGCCGTGCTTCGGAGCGGTTCCCGGCGGGCAAAGTGATGGCTGCGGGAGCAATTGCCATGGCGATTACGCTGCCATCGGTCTCAGCGTTCAAACGGGCGGGTCTCGCGGCCGTGGCTCTGTGCGTGGTCAACGTCTCGTATGCTTTCGTGCTTAATCCTGCCTCAGCGGAATTAGCCAATGCGGCCGACCGGGCCGGAATGAGATGCTATTCCAGTGCTTATGCCATTTACAACATCGTCTACTCGATAGGTATGATCGCGGCTAGCGGCTTTGCCTCGATAGCCGCCAAGCCACTCGGCTTTCGCGGCACTCTGCTGATCGTCAGCGGGGTGCTGCTGGTTTCCACACTATGGATGGTGTTGTCAGGAAGTTGGATGCCGGGCCAGTCCGCGGCATCGCTCGAAGGAGAACCGTAGCCGGAAGACCAGAGCGATGCTCGCATGATCCGGCTGCAAAAACATCTAGAAAGGCGGAAACTGATTATGAGCCAAGCCGTTGACGATCCCACCAACCTACTTGCCGCCTTGGACCGCGGCGAATCCCTGCCCGCCCACTGGTATACAGACTCCTCCATTACCCAGCGCGAGATCGAGCTGATCTTCCGGAAGAGTTGGAGTTATATCGGTCCGGCCGCCGAGCTCAGGCGTCCGGGTGACTACATCACCGGCTATGCGGGTGAGATTCCCGTGGTAGCGATTCGCAACGAGCATGGTCTTGCCGCGTTCATCAATGTCTGCCGCCACCGGCGGCATGAGGTTATGAAGGGGCGCGGCAACGCCAACATGATGCAGTGCGGCTATCACGCTTGGGCCTATGACTTGAGCGGATGTTTACGGCGCGCGCCACGCTCAGCCGCGGAGCAGAATTTCCGGCTGGAGGAGTATCCGCTGCTGGAGATCCGGGCTGAGAGCCTGGGGCCCTTTGTCTTTGTCAATGTCGACCGGAGCGCGCCGCCCTTGGCCTCGTATTTTGGCAAGGTGCTCGATATCGTCAACGCCAGCGGAATCGATCTCGACCGTCTGGAGCTCTACAGCCGCGACGAATGGGGCGCCCCCGCCAATTGGAAGACCATGCTCGAGAACTACCTGGAGTGCTACCACTGCCCGGTTGCGCATCCCGGCTTCAGCGCCGCCATTGACGTAAGCCCTGAGAACTACGCTCTGACCGCGCACGGATGGTTCCTGAGCCAGGTCGGCCATGTGCGCCAATCCGCGCTGGAAGGCAAGAGCGCAGTGGAAACCTACGATGTGCGCGGAGAACTGAAGCAATCCCAATATCACGTGCTTTGGCCTAATTTCACCATCAACATCAATCCCGGCTTCCCCAACCTGTCGGTCGACGTCTGGATCCCGGACGGCCCCAACCGCACGAAGGGCTTCTCGGAGCAATACTTCGGGCCCGGAGTTACAGAGGAGTTCGCCCAGCAGCTCATTGCCTTCAACCGCCAAGTCGGCGAGGAGGACGATACCCTAACCAACTCCGTGCAGCTCGGGCTGCTCGGCGGAATGCCTGAGCGAGGCAGATTCCTGACCAACAGCGAGCACCTCGTGGTTCATTTCCAGAAGCTCGCTCTTAACGCGCTTACCAAGACCCCTGTGGCCGCGGAGGAGGCAGTCCGGGCGCAGATCGACGCTCCGGTTACGAGCCTAATCTCCGTAACCGGAGACGAATCGCTTGTTCCTGAAGCCGAACGCAATCTTTTCTTTGACGTGGAAGTCGATCGAATCGAGCCGGAAAGCGAAATTATCCGTTCGTTTTACCTGCGCCGGAGCGACGGGGCGAAGCTCGCGCCCTGGCAACCTGGCCAATTCCTGCCTATCCGGGTGCGGATCCCCGGCCAACCTACGCCAGTCCTGCGCACCTATAGCTTATCCACTTGCGCCAATCCGGAGTTCTATCGTCTTTCAATCCGGCGCGCCGGCGGTGGGCTGGTCTCCTGCTTTCTGAACGATACCGCTAAAGCCGGATTGCGAATCGAAGCGATGGCCCCGCGCGGTAAGTTCGTGCTTGACCGGTCCAACTCCCGGCCAGTGGTATTGCTCTCCGGCGGAGTGGGGGTTACGCCGATGATGGCCATCTTAGAGCACATCGCGGAGGAAGGCCGGCGCACCGGGAACTTCAGGCCTGTGTACTTCATCCATGGCGCCCAGAATAGTCGAGTCCACGCGTTCGCTAAGCGCGTCAAAGAAATTGCCTCCGACCATCCGGCGATGCTGGTGCATGTTTGTTATAGCCAACCCGGTCCGGACGACAAGATCGGCCTCACTTACGACAGCCGCGGCCATGTCACCATCGATGTTGTGAAGAAGGTCCTGCCCTTCGGGGATTTCGATTTTTATCTTTGCGGACCAGGACTGTTCATGAACTCGCTCTACGACGGACTGATCGGGATCGGCATCCGGCCCGAGCGGTTGCACTACGAATCCTTCGGTGCAAGCACCGTTCTCCGGCCCGAGGTCACGCCCCAACCGGTGGGATTTGCCGAGCAACCCGACGGCGCCGCGCGGGTGCGCTTTGTGAGATCGGGAATGGATGCCACCTGGTCGCCGGAGAAGGGGACGCTTCTGGAACTCGCTGAAGCTGCCGGATTGGCCCCGCCCTTCGGGTGCCGCTCGGGAATTTGTGGGACCTGCAGCACTAAGATCACCCGTGGCGCGATCAGCTACCTTGAAGAGCCGCTCGCGACCACCGGCGAGGGAGAGGTCCTGATCTGTTGTTCGGTGCCGCGTTCCGGGCCAGGCAGGCGCGCGGACAGCTACGATCCCGATGTCAGTCTGGATCTTTAAGCCAGAAACAGGACAGGTTGGCTTGGATGAGTTTTATGATTTGGCCTTTTTCTTTATGGAAAAGGCCGGCGACAGTGGCGGTTTGGGTATATCAATCCTGTTTCTCCTTTTCGCATCACAGGACTTCTTGCCAACCCCAATTTCTGGCCGCGCAAAATACCGCGCCGGAAGCTAAAGCATAGACTCGCGGACGAGGACTCATGCAATGAATGCCGAACAGCTCACTCGATTGACGCACGAGGATTTCCATCAAAGGGCGGCCGCCCTTAGGCCGGAGACGCGAATGCTTATCGACGGCAAACTGGTCGACGCCGCGTCCGGCAAGCGCTTCGAGACCATCAATCCAGCCAACGGCGAAGTGCTCGCCAGCGTGCCTTTAGGCGAGGCCGGAGATGTCGATCTGGCGGTAGCCTCGGCGCGCAAGAGTTTCAAATCGGGCGTTTGGTCGCGAATGGAACCGCGGGCGCGGATGGACATAATGTACCGCTTTGCCGGACTGATCGAGGATCATGCCCTGGAGTTTGCGTTGCTTGATTCCCTCGACGTCGGCAAACCTATCATGGACATGCTCAACGCCAATGGCGATGTGGCGGCAGCGGCGCTCACGATTCGCTACTTTGGCGAGGCGATAGACAAGATAGAGGGTAGCGTGACCAACACCCCGGCCACCGCCTTCCACTACATTCTGCGCCAACCGTTGGGCGTCGTGGCGTGCATCGCGCCCTGGAATTATCCGCTGTTGATTGCCGCCTGGAAGATTGCACCGGCGTTGGCGGCGGGTAATTCGGTCATCCTCAAACCGGCTCAGCTCTCTCCGCTCTCCGCCACCTTTCTGGGTCAGCTCTTCATGGAAGCGGGCGGCCCGGCCGGAGTGTTCAACGTAGTGCATGGCGCCGGGAGCACCCTGGGCAAGGCCCTCGCACTCCATATGGACGTGGACAAGATCAGCTTCACCGGTTCCACAGAGGTGGGAAAGCTGATGATGGTGTACTCGGGCCAATCGAATCTCAAGCGGATCACAGTGGAGACGGGAGGCAAATCCCCACAAATTGTGAGTGCCGACGCGCCCGATCTCGATGCAGCCGCGCAGTTCGCGGTCAACGGGATCTACTCTAATAAGGGCGAGATGTGCAGCGCCGGGTCGCGCCTTTTGGTTGATGCCCGGATTCAAAACGAGTTTGTGGAGCTATTTAAGGCCAAGGCTAGCGCCGGTTTTATTATCGGCGATCCGCTCGATCCTGCGACCACAATGGGACCCTTGGTTAGCAAGCATCAGCAGAAAAGCGTGCTTTCCTTCATCGATATCGCGAGGAAGGAAGGCGCCAGGTTGGAGCTGGGCGGCGGCGCGCCGCCGGGATTCGAGCGCGGCGCCTATGTCGAGCCCACGCTGTTCACCGCTGTAAATAACACTATGCGGATTGCCCGCGAGGAAGTTTTCGGCCCGGTTGCCGGAGTAATCCCTTTCACCACCATAGAGGAAGCGGTCGAGATAGCCAACGACAGCATCTACGGCCTTGCGGCAGGCATCTGGACTTCGGACATCACCACTGCCCACCGCATGGCCCGCGATATCGATGCCGGCGTGATCTGGGTGAATTGTTACGATGTCGGCGACATGACTCAGCCCTGGGGCGGCTTCAAACAATCCGGCACGGGACGCGACAAATGCCTGGAAACCCTGCTGACCGTCACCCAGACTAAATCAGTGTGGATCAACCTGGGCTGATCGGATTGCTCTCGCGGCCAAGGTTTTCACATGGCCTTTTTGCGTACATCGGATCGCATAGAACTCCCAGTAACTCTAACTAATAACGCTCTACTGTGGCGGCGGGTTGCTGACTCCCTGTGGCGGCGCAGGCGGAGCGTTGCCTCCCTGTGGAGGGGCTGGCGGCGCAGGTTGATTCGCGGCTCCGGGCTGGCTTTCCTGAATACCAATCGCATTGCCTGAAACGACAAGCTGCACCCGGCGATTCTGCGCCCGGCCCTGTGCCGTCGAGTTATCCGCAATAGGATTGCCTTTGCCGTAACCGGTAGCAGTAATGCCGCCTGCAGGCACTCCCTGCGAGATCAGGTAATCCCGCACAGCATCGGCGCGTTGCTGGGAAAGCTTCAGGTTGTACTCGTCCGAGCCAACGTTATCGGTATAGCCCTCGACCTGCAGCGTGAGGCCCGGATAGGAGAGCAGGATGCCGGAGACCTTGGCCAGCTTTTCCCGGGCATCCGGTTTGAGGTTGTACTGATTGAAGCCAAAGAGCACGTCGGACATGTTTACGATAAGCCCTCGCGCCGTCTCTTTGGTTTGCAGCACATTGCTAAGCTGCTGGCGAAGTTTCTCGCGTACTTGCTCCGCTTGTTGCGCGTTCTGTTCCGCCGCTTGCCGGGCCGCCTGTTCCTTGGCCGCCTGCGCTTCCGCGATGGCCGCATGAGCCTGTGCCTGCGCGGCCTGCGCCTCTGCCTGCGCCCGCCGCGCAGCCTGTTGTTGTGCATTCAACTGTGCCTGTTGTGCCGCCTGCTGCGCCTGTTGCATGGCAACCTGCTGTTGATGCTCTTTTTCCTGTTGCATCTTACGCAAGGTGCTCACCCGAGCATCTTCGGCGTCCTGCACCGCGCCCCTCGCGTACGTGATCATCTGCTTGCGCTGGCTCTTCTTTGCATTCAATCCCTGAGCGTTAGCCAACTCCTGCTTGGCGCGAGCCAAGATGTCGGGAGTGTATTTTGCTGCGCCGGCGGCCTCCGCGATTTGTATCGCATTGATGGCTTCGTACAACTGCAAAGGAGACTTGTCGCTGGGCTTGACCGGGTTCAAGACCGCATGCTGGCCCGCGGTTTGCACATAGGCGCCACGGGGAAGCAGATTGTAATGAACGTCCACTGTGTCGATGATTCCGGTCGTCTGCTTCTTGTTTATCGTGTTTTGCAGGACGACCAGGTCGCTCGGCATGGTCACCGCGAAGTAAGGCTCGGCGGTTACGATCAGCGCGAACTGCTGCAGCCCGGTAGTGACTCGCATATCGGCTTTAGAGCCATTTGGTATTACTTCTCCCAGATTAACGGGGCGGCCCTGGGGTGTGATCGCCCACAAAACATAGGTCAAATACTCCACTCCGAAGCTGTTGGCCGGCACTAGACCCTGGAACTTGGCGTCGATCTGCGTCTGCTGTTTGCTGGTAACGTCGGCCGAACCCTTTCCTTGCGGCAGGAGGCTGGTTCCCGCAAAATTGATCCGGGTGCTCCCGCTGCGGTGCCAATAATTGATCGTCGGAATGTCTCGTCCGACCACCTGGATGCGGTAAAGCGGAACATTGTTTCCGGTCTGAGTGGGTTGGACAGGTTGTTGCGGCTTGGCAGTCGGATTCATTTCCTGGGCAGGAGCGGCCAAGGCTGCGCCGCAAAGAATCACAGCAATCGAGAACAGCGTATTTTTGATCATTAATTCCATCTCCGCGTTGAGGCGCGCGTGAATTCAAAGCATTTCTCACAGTATTGTGACGTCGTTCGAGTTGGCTACGTGCAGGCCTTCTTGATGGAATGCCTGCATGTAACGATTCATTCCCACTCATATCAGATGCATGAAAGCAGGAATGCAGGGACAACTCTATTGGACGGATCTCAGTTGTTGTGGGCAGCCGCCGTGGGCGCCGAACACGCAGGAAGCGACCTTCTGGATTTCGAAATGTTCAAACCGGGGAAATTATCAGCGAGTTAGAGGGCGCCAATGAATTCATGATTCAGGTTTGCATCACCACCAGCTGATGCGCAATCGCGAACAGCGCCAGCTCCAGGCGGGTCGAGACGCCGGTCTTGTCGAAGATATTCGATAGATGGCGCTTGACGGTTTCCTCGCTGATCGAGAACTGCTTGGCGACATCGCGGTTGCTGCAGCCTTCCACGATACAGCCCACTACTTCCAGTTCGCGCGGTGTGAGTCCATAGGTTTTACGCTCGGGAACGGCCGCCTGCTGCATCAGATCGTGCAGGGCGCCCACCAGATTGACGACCCGGCGGCCGCCAATCCAATAATCGCCCGAGGAGACCGCGCGGATGGCGGTCGAGAGGTGGTCGGCCAGGGCATCTTTGAGCACGATGCCGCGGGCGCCGATCTGCAGGGCCTCAATGATTTGCTGGGTTGTGATGGTGCTGGTCAACAGCAGAATCTTCACCGTCGGGGAGCCGCTCATAATGGCTCGCATGGCCTCCAATCCGGGAAGGCGAGGCATCTGCAGGTCCAGCAAAAGGATGTCCGGCAGCAGTTCGAGTGTCTCGGTGATAGCTTCATCGCCATCGGACGCTTCGCCGATGACCTCCAGCAATTCGTCCACATGAAGCATGTTACGCACGCCGATACGGACGACCGGATGATCATCCGCGATGATGATCCGGATTCGCTGCAAACGATCGTTCGTCTTAGCTGTTGGTGTCGTCATTAGGATCTCTCTAGCTTTCCTGCCAGAAGCATAAGCTCCAGCTGATTGCATGCGTCGAGTAAATCGTCCAGGAGCGGCAACGTGTCCTCTTCCTTGCAACTCCCCAATTCCAGAGCTGAAGCCAGCCTGGCGATGCGCGCTGCGCCGACCATCGACGCCGCGCCCTTGATTTGGTGTGCTCCCCTGGGTATCTCCGCCATCGCCCCGGATCTCGCTAATGTTTGCAGGGCGATTGCGCGGCTGCGCGAATCGATGAGGCACGCCTGATAGAGCTCGTTGAGCGAATCGGCGGGCATCGCCTGGCGAAGTTTGCCTAACACTGCTTGGTTGATACCTTCAACTTCTCCGGAGATTGCCGCCACCCGATTGGAGATGTTCGCTTTCAACGGGAATCTTTGGATGGCGTTTGTCATGCCGATTCCTGAATTCGCCGCGATGTTTAGTTTGCGCTCCCGTATGAGAGTTTTTTCCGGGTCCGAGGGCTCGACGCAATTGTTCAAGATTAAGGGGCTTAAGTAGAAAGCGATCGAAGCCGTGTAATTGCCGGCCCGCCACCACCGTCGCGCTCATTCCCAGCAGTAAAGGTTTGGGACCGTGCATCGCACAGACTCTCCGGGCCAGTTCGTGTCCGGAAATTCCCGGCATTTGAATATCCACCAAAAGCACATCAGGGGATGCTGCACAATCGCGGCCGGAGAGAAGGCTAAGCGCGGATTCGCCGTCGATAGCCTGCAATACCTCATGCCCGTCGAAGCCAAGCATCATGGTCAGGATTTGCAGGCTAATAGCGTCATCGTCCACCAGAAGGACTCTGTGTTGCGTGGCTGTGTTGGATCGATACGCCGTGGAGAGGGTGTTTTGCAAACCAAGCCTGTTCCCGCGGAAGACTCCGTCTACGGCATCCTATGACATTCTGTGGAAAAAAGGCACAAATTTCGTCTACAACCTTCGTCACTAAAGTTTTTTGTGCCAGTATTTGTGTCTTAAGACACGCCGGAGGCGCCGTTATCAGCGGATGGCGGGCTCAATCTGGTCCAGCCAATCGGGCGGCTTGAGGATTTCGCGCGGTTTTGACCCGTCGGAAGGCCCGACGATGCCGTCGCGCTCCATCATGTCGATCAGGTGCGCCGCGCGCCCGTAACCAATCCGTAACCGTCGTTGCAGCAAAGAGGTGGAGGCTTTTCCGAACTCCAGAACAAGGCGCAGCGCATCCTCGTAGAGCTCGTCGTTGCCATCGCCGTCTTCCGGTTCCAGGTCCAGGTCGCGGCCTTTGTCGTCCCGGGGAGATTCAAGGAAGCCCTCGACATATTCCGCCTGGCCCTGGCTTTTCCAGAACTCAACCACCGCGGCGATCTCCTTTTCCGTGACAAAAGGCGCATGCAGCCGTTGCAGCCGGGAGGTTCCCGGCGGCAGGTAAAGCATGTCGCCACGCCCGAGCAATGCCTCGGCTCCATTGGAATCGACAATGGTCCGCGAATCCACCTTGGTCGCCAGACGAAAGGAAATGCGCGTGGGGACGTTGGCTTTGATTAAGCCGGTAATGACGTCAACCGACGGCCGCTGGGTGGCCAGGATCAGGTGGATCCCGACAGCTCGCGCCATCTGCGCCAGCCGGGTGATTGCCTCTTCCACATTGGCTTTGTCCAGCATCATCAGATCCGCCAACTCATCGATGATGATGATGATGTTGGGCAGCGGCTGGTCCGCTTGTGGATCGTCGAACAGGCTCGGCGTGCCGTTTTCAAAAAGCCTATTGTACTGGTCGATGTTGCGTACGCTGCGCGAAGCCAATAGCTTGAGCCGCCGCTCCATTTCCCGCACCGCATTGCGCAGAGCGTTCGCGGCGAGCTTGGGCTCGGTAATGATCGGGGTAAAGAGGTGAGGAATTCCCTCATACATCCCGAGTTCCACGCGCTTGGGATCCACCATGATCAACCGCACCTGTGCCGGAGTGGCTTTGAAGAGTACGGACATGATCATGGCGTTGATGGCCACGGATTTACCGCTTCCCGTCGAGCCTGCGATCAACACGTGGGGCATGGTCGCGAGGTCGGCGGTGACGATACGTCCGTTGATGTCCTTGCCCATGGCCAGGGTTAGCTTGGATTTACTCTGCGAAAAGCCTTCCGTCTCGATCACCTCACGCAGCCAGATGGTTTCCCTTTGACGATTGGGGACCTGGATGCCTACCGTGCTTTTTCCCGCCATGCGCTCGATCAATATGCTCTCGGCGCGCATTGCCAGGCAAAGGTCTTCGGCCAACCCGGTGACCCGGCTGTACTTCACGCCGGCTTCGGGGCGAAATTCAAAGGTTGTGACCACTGGACCGGGATTGATCTGCACCACCTGTCCGCGCACATCGAATTCGCCACACTTTTCCACCAAAACCTTGGCTTCATCGCGAAGTTCATCCTCCCGTACGATCTGGGATTCGTCTCTGCGGTGCAACAGAGTGCTGGGGGGGAGCTTGAAGCCGCTAACGGATTTGGGCGCAACCGTTACCTGCCGCGCCTCTACTTCAGCCCGCTCGCCTACCATGATCTGACGCGGCGAATCCCGCCGCGGCAGGGGAGCGGAGGTGGCCGCCGGGACGGGTGCTGAAACCGGCGCCTGGGCAAACTCCGCGACGGGTTCCATTGGCAAAGGCAACTCAGGCGCGAAATCAGCATCGGGGTGAGGATCGGGGATGTTGGTCCGCGGGATTTGGGTCCAGAGCGTCGCCGCCGCGGCCGTTGTTTGCGGCGCCCGCGAAACCGGAGCAGGCGCAGACACATCGGAAAAGCCGCCACGCCTTATTGAGGGAATACTCTCTTCCTGATCGGCGGCAACCTGCCGCTTGCCCGCCTTTTCCGCTGCCCGGCGCGACTTTGCCGCTTGTTTCTCGAGCTGAGCTTCTTGCTTGGCGATCTCTCTCTGCGCTTTGGCCCGGGCGCGTGCCGCGCGCCAATTTCTTGCCCGGTCCCGCCACGCGTATAGGAAAGCCAGGCGCACTGCCAGCCACTCCCGAGCCGTATTAAAGCTGAATGTAGTGGAAAGATAGAGAGAAACGGCTACCATGCTCACGATGACAATCGCCGCCCCGGGCAGGTTCAAATATTCAACCAGTGTGTCAGCCGCAAGACGCCCGGTGAGACCTTCAATCGGGAGCGCGTGCATCCAGCGAAGCTGCCCTGGTATCAACCCGAAGAGAGCCGGTGCGAAGATCAGGTTGAGGAGCACGCCCAAAGCCTTTGCGATGGGAGATCCAGCCGGACGCGAGCGCATCCACGTCCATCCCAAGGCGCCCAGCAGTAGAGGGAGGAAAAAGGCGGCTACTCCCTCCATCTGCAGCAACAGATCGCTGGCCGTGGCTCCGGCTAAGCCGATCCAGTTCTGCGGATGAACGCCGGGACCGGTCACCGTATCCAACGATGGGTCGCTTGGATGATAGGAAACCAGGGACAGGAAAAGGAGACACGCGGCAATCAGCAGAACCAAGCCGATTACTTCATTCAATCGCCGGTTGCGCGTGGGAGTCATCACCAATTTGAGTGGCTTCATCGGGAGGCAAACTGCGGTGCTGGCCGCATGGATAATATCCCGGTGGCGGCCGGCCGATTCAGACACCAGAGCAATTTCATTATCCCAGAGATGTCCAACCGCGGAAGAAAATCGGCGAGCCTGAGTTCTCCGGGGAACCGACTCCGTGACTACCGGAGGGACACCGAAGATCAAACCGCAGCCCTGGTTGATATTACGTAACTTTCCTGAAATGAATAGCCTGACGAGATAATATTAACGTAGTGAAGCAGGTTTCTGCGGACGTGGCGCCGGCATGGGACTGCTTACCTGGAGGCGCCAAACGCCATCGCGCCTGGTGAATACGTGAAGGAGATTCTCACTATAGGAAGCGCCGTTCTTCGGCAGAGTGTAGGTCTTGGTGTAGGTGAGGCACGCCATGTCCCCGAAGACGTGTTCTCGCATGTTAGTAGCCGTAATGCTGTAGGGTGACCGGGTACCGTTGGCCAGATTGTTCAGCACCTGGGCTTTGCTCATAGCTGAGCCGTCGCTACGGAGGCCGAGATAATCATCCGCCAGAATTGTCGCGGCGAGCTTCGCGCTGCCCTCCATCTCGGCGCGCAAATAGTTTGCCTCAAGCTGGCGTAAGCTCTCAATATCAGGAGCGGACTCCGCGCTGGGCAAAGTAGCTGGCGCGGTTTGGCGTCCGCTTGCGCCCGCGTAGGCGAAACCGGTGAACAGTACAGTCAAAAGAAAAATCGGTCCGGTAAAGCATTTTAGGTTTCGGTGTAGACGAAAAAACCGCTTCCGATGTGGCCGTTCCATCGAAGAACGGCCGCTCATAGCCGACATAACCAGTTCACAGTAAAACCTAAAATGCTTTAGACCGGGCGATCCGCATGACCGGGCTCCTGCGGAGATCAATGCCTTCTGACCGGCTGTCCAGGCAGACGCCTATTTTTCAATCTCAACCCCGCGCCAGAAGGCGATGTGATTCTTGATGTTGCGGGCTGCAGGTTTAGGGTCGGGATAGTACCAGGCCGCGTCCTGGTTTTCCTGTCCATCTACCAGAAGACTGTAGTATCTGGCTTGCCCCTTCCACGGGCAGGTCGAGATAGTTGAGCTGGGCCGGAAATACTCCCGGCGAATCGCGGTATCGGGGAAATAGATGTTTCCCTCGACTGTTTCATAAGTGTCGCTTTCGGCGATCACTTTGCCGTTCCAGGTTGCCTTTGCCATAAGTAGAACTTCAACTCTCGTTTTCCTCGGACAACCTTAGCAGATTAGAGCCTCGGATTGCACATCTGACCGGGAATTACCGGGAGAGGGAGCGCTTAGCGGTTTGCGGTTTGGGCGCGGCGCGACTCCTGCCTGCGAATTATGCCTTCCAGCCGTTGCCGTGCATCCCCGAAGCGATTTGCCAGTTCTTCGGTACGCACCAGGAGGCCCGGAAACTCGGCGCGAATCTCCTGCAGAAAAGGATAGAACTTCGCCAGGATAAACAGATTTTCTGAATTGCAGTCTAGGAAAAGATCCGCGTCCAGCGCCCCGTGCAGAACGAAAGCGGCTGCCATTTCCCAATAGCTCACCACTTGGCGAAGGTAGCAATTCTCCTCGGTCCCGGAGGCATGTAGCACCGCCAGGACCTCTTTGGCGGTTGAGGGCCAGAACTCAGACGTTATCCATTTCCTGGCGTTTCGCATCCGCTCTTCCGTCCGGAGCTCGTAGAGCTTCAGAATCAGTTGAGCGTCTCCATTCGTGGCCAGCATCGTATCCATTCGATTTTCCATTTTTATCCTACCGGGAGAGCTTCCGCTTTCGTCTGATAACGCATGGCCTCAATTGGTTCCGGCGCAGCAGGCTCGGCTATTTTCTTGATGAAACTGCAGGAAACCGCCGCTTCCGGTTCGGCTTCTCCCTTGGCCTTTCGTTTCCTCTTTACCGGCTCCTCTTCGGCAGAGGTCTTCCGGTTGTTCGGGCAAACCAGATACACACCCGATTTTAGCGTTTTTTCCACCAGATAAGGGCTGCCGCACTCCGCGCATTTCTGGGCAACAGGCTTCCAATTCGAGGTGAAGCTGCACTTGGGATAATTGGTGCAACCGTAAAAAATGTTTCCCCGGCGCGCCTTCCGCTCGGCAATGTCTCCAGTACCGCAGACCGGGCACTTCATTCCCTCGATGAGGTTCTGCTTGATGTACTTGCATTTCGGATAGCCGCTGCAGGAGACGAACTCTCCATAAGGGCCATTGCGCAGCACCAGCTGCTCCCCGCATTTGGGACATTTCTCATCCAGAGGCTGGGGCGGTTTCTGCTGCTGCTTCTGATTCAGCCTTCGCGTCGTTTTGCACGGCGGATCCTCATTATAGCCGGGACAAGCCATAAACATGCCGAAGCGTCCGCGCTTGAGAACCATCACCCGTCCGCAATTTTCACAGTACTCCTCGGCCTGTTCCGCCTCCTGTGCGTCGGGGGTCTTCATCTCCGGTTTCGCGGCGACGTTTTCCTTGGTGAACGTGCAGCTATTAGGATCCTTCTTGTCATAAGCGCTGCAGGCGAAGAAGGAGCCGAACTTACCCCACTTCAAAACCAGCGGGGAGCCGCATAGATCGCACTTCTCGTCCGTCGGTTTCTCCATCCGCTTGATGTTTTCCATGTGCTTCTCGGCACGCTTGAGCTCTTTGGTGAAATGGCCGTAGAAGCCGCCTAGCAGGGTTGTCCACACCTCTTTTCCATCTTCGATGTCGTCCAGCTCTTCTTCAAGTCTGGCAGTATATTGCGGGTCGAAGATGTAGGGGAAGTTGGCCACCAGGAGATCGGTGACGACCAGGCCGATCTCCGTAGGCACAAACCTGGCTCCTTTGCCTCCACCCACTTTGGTTACATACTCCCGCTCTTGAATCGTGTTGATGATGGTGGCGTAAGTCGACGGGCGGCCTATGCCGCGCTCTTCCAGTTCGCGCACCAAAGAAGCTTCGTTGAAGCGCGGCCGCGGCTCGGTGGCGTGCTGTTCGGGCAGCAGTTCCTTGAGGGTGAGAGCTTGCCCGTTCTCGAGAGGCGGCAGTTGATTTTTTAGCTCCTCGTCCTCGTCATCTCTCTTTTCCTTCGATTCCTCATAGACTTTGAGGAAACCGTCGAACTTCAACACTGAACCGGTGACGCGGAAGTCATAGCGCCGATCCGCCTGAGCGGCGATATCGACCGTCGTCTGGTCATAGACCGCAGGCATCATCTGGGACGCGACAAAGCGCTGCCAGATCAGCCGGTACATCCGGTACTGTTCGTCACTGACATAGCGCTTAATCAGATCCGGGTGCTGCTCGACGTTGGTGGGGCGAATCGCTTCATGGGCATCCTGCGCATCCTTTTTGCTTTTGAATGCATTGGGAGCTGCCGGCAGGTACTGCTTACCGTGCTTGTGCTCGATCCAAGTCCGCACTTCGGCAATGGCGTCGGGCGAGACGCGCGTGGAATCGGTGCGCATATAGGTGATGAGCCCGACGGAGCCTTCGCTGCCCAACTCCACGCCCTCATAGAGCCGTTGCGCGACGCCCATGGTGCGCTTTACGCTAAAGCCTAGCTGGCGGGAGGCGTCCTGCTGTAATTTGCTGGTGGTGAAAGGCGCGGTGGCATTGCGCCGGCGCTCCTTCTTTTCCACATTCCTAACCGACCATTTCGCCTTGCTCAGGGCGGCTACAACCGCGTCCGTCTCTTCCTTGCCGGGCAGGGAAGGAACGTCTACAGTTTCCACTGTAGCCTTCGCTCCTTCGATTCCGATAAAGCGCGCGGTAAACTCCGCGGTTTCTTTGGCCGGCGTGAGTTGAGCGTCCAGCGTCCAATATTCCACCGGAACGAAGGCCTGAATCTCGCGCTCCCGTTCGACGATCAGCCGCAGCGCAACTGTTTGCACCCGGCCCGCGGAAAGGCCCCGGCGCACCTTGTCCCAAAGCAAAGGCGAGATTTGATAGCCCACAATGCGATCGAGCACACGGCGCGTCTGTTGCGCGTCAACCAGGTGCTCATCGACACTTCGCGCATGTTCAAAGGCGGCGCGGACAGCCTTAGGAGTGATCTCGTTGAAAGTTACCCGGCGGATCAGGTTCTGCTTCGCAACCGTTTTAAGCTCGTCACGGAGGTGAGCGGCAATCGCTTCTCCCTCACGATCGGGATCGGGTGCAAGAAAGACAGCGGTCGCCGTCTTAGCCAGCTTCCTTAATCGCTCGACAATTTTCTCTTTTCCCGGAATGACAATCAATTCGGGCTCGAAGCTGCCGTCAGACAGATCGACGCCGATCTTGTTCTTCGGCAGGTCCTTGATATGTCCGATGGACGCTTCGACCGTATAATCTTTTCCGAGATATTTGCTGATCGTCTTCGCCTTAGCGGGCGATTCGACGATCACAAGTGATTTGCTCATCATTTTCCTTTTATACCGGCGTCGCCATTGCAAAGGAGCTGCGCTCCCGGCAATCCTCGCGAGCCCTTACCGATGTTTCTGCAAGCTAACACGCTCTGACTCCTTGAATCTACCCTTTGCTTCAATTTCCCGGTGAAGCTTACAAATTTCCTACCCCGGAATAGAACGGCGCACCCGGGTTTATAGAGTCACCCGCAAAGCTAAGCCCGGTTTTTTTCGCAGTAAGACGGACTGTCAAGATGCGCGCCGGTATAATCCGGTTGCACTTTCTCGCGGAGCCTGCTTACGTTGTAACCCTGCTCTCTACAAACGCAAGACGTAATTTTTGCCGGGAAGTTGCTTGATCCTGCCGGCCAATTCCAGCTCAAAGAGAGCGGTAAAGATCTCAGAGGAAGATAGGGCAGGATTAAGCTTCTCAATCAGCTCGTCCAATTGCACCGCTTCATCGTGACGCAAGACGCTGAGAACAAGCTTTTCGTGCTCTTGAAGAGGCAACTCCTCAACTAAAGATGCGCCATTTCCGCCTACCGATGCAAAACCCAGTGCTTTCTCCAGCTCTATCCTGACCTGCGAAGGTAAGTCTTCCCACACGTCCTCCCAGGTCGCAACCAGCTTGGCCCCTTGTTTAATCAACGTGTTAGGGCCCCACGCATTCTTGGTGGTTACATTTCCAGGCACGGCGAAAACCTCGCGATTCTGCTCCAGCGCGCAACGGGCTGTCACCCTGGTGCCGCTGTGTTCCCCTGCCTCGATTACCAGCACGCCTGTGCTCATCCCGCTCAGAATCCGGTTACGCCGGGGGAAATTCTGCGGCGCCGGGAAGGTGCCCAGCCGGTTCTCGGAAACCAGTGTTCCGCCGCTTAAGAGGATGCGCTCCGCCAGTGATTTGTTCTCTTTTGGATAAATGACATCGATCCCCGTTCCCCAAATGGCCACCGTGGAACCCTTCGCTTCCAGCGCCCCGCGATGCGCCTGAGCGTCGATACCTCGCGCCATTCCACTCAGAATCACCAGCCCCCGGAGGGCCAAGTCGCGCGCCAGCATCTCCGCGACGCCGGAACCGTAAGGGGTGGGATGGCGGGTACCCACTATGGCAATGGAGGGACGGGAGAGCAGTGCGGCGTCTCCGCGGATCCAAAGTACCGGAGGCGGGTCGAAGATTTCCCGCAGCCGGTCTGGATAATCTTCGTCGGAGTATATAAGGATGAAAGCGCCTTGCTCGCGCACGCGCGTGAACTCTTCCTCGGCTTCTTCACGCGCCTTGCCGTTAAAGAGAAACTGCGCTGCGGATGCCGGAAATCTCAACGATTCGAGTTCGGTAAGCGAAAGGCGGAAGAGTTTTGTTATATCTCCCAGGGCTTGTGCTGCCTGAAGAATTCTTCGCGGTCCCAAACCCGGCGTAAGCGCCAGAGCAAGCCAAGCGAGCTGGGTCTCCGATGCGGATTGCGATGAGCTTGCCTGCACGGTGCGAGGCGAATCGGATTGAGCGGGGACTTTCATCGCTGGGGGATCTGCGCGGCAATGCGATCAGTCTCTAATCCTTAATAACAATCTTGTCATTCCAGATCATGCGGGCAAAAACCTGGTGCATTCTCCTGATACTGTCGTGTGGCGGGAGCCGCTGTCAACCAATGCAAGCTACACTAATGGGTGAGTCATGGGCAAAAGCGCCGCCTCCGGATGGCTGCGATCGACTTCCTCAATCCGGCGCCATTGATGTGGGATTTCGAGCATGAGCCTATGCGCGAACGTCTGCTCGAGCGCTATTCGATCGCTTACACCACCCCGGCGAATTGCGCGCTCCAGCTCCGGTCCGGCGAAGCGGATCTGGGCTTGGTTCCCGTGGCGTCTTATGCTACGACGCCATCGCTGGCCATTGTGCCCGGCTGTGCGGTAGGCTCGCTTGACCGCATCCGTTCGATTTTATTGATAGTGCGTCCGGCGGAAGGAATTGCCGCGGTGCGCAAAGTCGCGATAGACATCTCATCGCAGACTTCTTACGCCTATACGCGCATCCTCTTCCGCCTTTTCTGGAAGACGCCGGCGGAATTCCTGCCGCATGTACCCGATCTTGAAGCGATGCTTGGAGCTGCCGATGCGGCGATGCTCATTGGCGATCCGGCGCTGCTGGCTTTGGCGGACCGCGAAGCTCGGGAACAGCGCACCGGCGAGCGGCTGCTCTATCTTGACCTGGCGCACGAATGGCGGACGCTGACTGGCCTGCCCTGGGTCTCGGCCTTTTGGGCGATACGAATGGATGCTTTGCGTGAGACTGGCATCTCTTCACAAACCTTACTTCAGGATTTACAGCAATCGCGGGACCATGGACTGGAACATAGAGAGGATCTGGTTTCGGAGTGGTCAGGACGCATTGCGATTCCGTCTGCTACCATTCGCGCTTATCTGACGACTAACATTCACTACATCCTGGATGAGTCATGCTTGCACGGATTAAGGGAGTTTTACCGCCTGGCCGCAGCTTGTGACGCACTGCCGCAAGCGCCGCTTCTGAGCTTGCTCTGACGATTGAGCGGTTAACAGGTTCTAGCGGCTCTGACCGGATCGAATCCGTTAGCTCTGTATGCAGGTATGGCCTTTAGCCATACGCTCCATCGATGGCAATGGCCCGGCTTTAGCTCGCTGCGGCGTCTTTTTCAAGGACTAGAAAAGGTATCTCAAGGGCTGAAGCCCAGTATTTTCGCGCACGTGCGACACGACTGAAGTCGTGCCCTGATACAAAGCCATGGTTTAACCCGCAATCTGTTAAGCTGTTTCATCTTTCTCTTCGGTCTCTTCGGTCTGCACCCCAATGAAGATGCTTAGGTACAATAACAAACGGTCAGAGACCTCGATGCTTGACCGGGCGGCTTACACCAACTCTGATTTAGCTTTCGTCTTCCCACCAGAGCAGGCGCTTGAGGAGCGGATAATATAGCGCCAGGCGCAAGGGGATAGCTTCGCCATGAACCCGGCGCAGCACGCGGCCGTAGTTTTCCAGTTGCCGCTGGTATTTTTGCTTCTCTTCGGCGAGGAACTTATCCAGACCCGTGCCGCTGTGCTGGGCGGTTTTGTAATCCACGATCCATAGGTGCGTCTCTTCCCGCGAACCCGGTTCTGATCCGGCGCGAAAGATCCGGTCTCCGCGAAGGGTTTTCAGTCTTCCCCCAATCTCGTCCGCAGCCAGCCATGCGGACCAGGAGGCCTCGGTTTCGGCTTCACGGCTGGCAGTCAGAATCCAGCGGCCGTTCGCATCCTCCAGCGTCGATCTCAATGCCTGGACTACTTTCGCGGACTGCTCTTCAGCTTCTGCCCGAGGCAACCCCGCATGGCGCAAGAGCGCGATTGCACGTGGACGCCAGCCGTTTATCCGGCTCGCAAGGACTCCCGGTTCCACTGCGGATAAGGCATGAGTGAGTTCCTCAAGCAGTGCGTGTACGGCCACACCCACGGCGCGCGCCTTCAATGATCCGCTGGGTCGGCCGAATACCTCAGTGACTGCGCCTTCCAGCGGGTTCTCTTCTTCAGCCCGTGGGGACGGCGTGGTTTGCGCTGCGGGAGAAAATTCCCAATCTACCGGCAACCGTCGCAGTTGCAGAGTCTCCCGGCCGGCGTCGCGGGTGGCTCCTGTTGAGCCCGGCGCCGGAAAGGGAAGTTCGGCTTGTTTGGGATTCGCCGCCTGCTCCTTGTGGGATTCCCATATCTCCTGAAAGATGCTTTCCAGAGCCGGCCATGCCGTCTTGAGCAGGCTGCCGCTTCTTCCCGGGGCCAGAGATTCGCTTCCATCGTCCCCGATCTTCACTGTTGCCGTTCCGAGCAGGTGGAGCTCCCGGCTGGCCCGGGTGCAAGCGACGTACAATAACCGCTTGGCTTCCTCGGCCTCCCTCTGCGCTCTTTGTTGAGAGATCCAGCGGTAGAGCGGGTCGGTGTCGGCGCCTTTGCGGCCGATGGGAGCGGCCAGAAATTCGTGCTGCTCGACTTCTTCCGGACCTTCCAGAGTAGTCCGCTCCAACCAGGTCAGAAGCGACTGGCGATCCCTGGTTATCTGCCGATGCAGTCCCGGAACAATCACCACGTCGAATCCCAGGCCTTTCGACTTATGGATCGTCATCAGTTGCACTCCGCAACGCTCACTCGCACGGGGGTCGGGTTGGGCGAACAAGCGATCGAGTTGTTGGTCGAGTTGGGAGCCGTCCGGAGGCAAGTCTTCCAACATGTGGAAGAAGGCGCGTGCGTTTTCGTAACCCGCGCCATCCACGCATTCCCGTCCGCCCAAGGTCCGCCAGACCCGCTCCGTCCATTGGGAGAAGGAGACCTGGCGATGTTTTCCCCTTAGGGCGTCTTCCATTACCGACGTTACGCGGGAGGCTCTCTGCCGGCCATCTATGCTTAGCAATGGCGTACGCATGCGGAGCAACTGAAGCACCGGTTGCCCGGCTAACTCCCGTTCGTCGCCGCCGCAGAGGATGTGCAGGTCTCGCAATGTCAGTCCGCACCACGGAGCCCGCAGGACCGTGAGCCATGCAATCCTATCCATAGGCTGCAGCAGGGAACGGACCAACGCCGTCAGGTCCAGTACTTCCTGGCGCTGCCCTAACTGCTCGATCTCGACGGCGCGGAAGGGAATCGCGGCTTCTCTGAGCTTCTTGGCAATCCAGGTCAGATGATCCTTGGCGCGCACCAGCACGGCGATGCGAAACTCGCCTTGTTGCTTTGCCGCGGCCTCGACCTGAGGGCAGTGACGATGAATCACCCGCACTACCTCGTCTGCTTCCGCACGCCTCGCGGCAAGCACTTGTTCCTGACTGGCATCGGAACGGAGAAACTGCGCGGCCACGTATACGCTTTCCGTGGTTTTCGGGGCCGTGGCGTTGGCGATCGAGGGAGCAAAGGCGACCTGATAGCCGCCGCCGGGGGAAGAAGCAAACACCTCTGCGAAGATTTTGTTCAATTTGCCGACCAATCCGGCATGAGAGCGAAAGTTCATCTGCAACTGCAGCGGATGCAAAACCAGCTTTGCCGGTCCTTCCCCCAGCCCGTGGCGGCGAGTACGCTCAAAAAGCTCCACTTCTGCCTGGCGGAAGCTATAGATCGATTGCATCGGGTCGCCTACCAGAAAGCAGCTCCCCTCCGCCTCCCAGGCATCGATCAGCAGAGCAAGCAACTCATATTGGCCGCGAGAGGTGTCCTGAAACTCGTCTACCAGCAGATGCGGCCAGCGCCGCGCCAAGCTCGCCGGCAGGCCTTCGTTTTCATGGCGCAGGACCTGTCGCGCGGCCAATCCCAGTTCCACGAAGTCCACTACGTTCCGCTCGGCGAAGATGACCCGCAGCTCGGCTACGGCGTAGCGCAACAGCAGCAAGACGTGCTGCAGCAGCATCCATTGCTCCGGTGAATACCCGGCCGGCGGCAAGCTGCGCAGCTCGCACAAAAGCTTGAGAAATTGCGGTTCGCGGTCAAGCTCTTTAATCAGGTAGTTGAAGCGCTCTCTTTGGCGGCTCTCGTGAGTGCCGGCTTTGCCGGGCGGAAACTCGTATTTGTTGATGCGAACGCGCCATGTGTTGCCTTTGGTCAGCAGGAACTCACATACGCAATCCCAATGCTGCTTCGCCGCGAACTGTTCGAGTTGAGTAACACCTCGCAGGCGCAGCACCTCCGAGCCGATGCCCGCGACGGCAAGATTATCGCATGCGTAACCAAGCAATTGCAGCAGCTCCGCCGCAGTCGCGGGATAGTTGGAAAACAGGGTGTGCGCTCGCGCAATCACGCGGTCGTGCGCTCTCTTGAACGGCGCCTCAAGCAGATTCCGAGCCCTAGACCAATCGGCCTCCGCACCGAGCGAGAGCAGGAATCCCCACTGATCCCTCTGCGCAAGTATCCCGGCAATCAGTTGTTCGCAATCGCCTAAGCTGGTCTCGCGCAGCTCGAGCAAAGCTCGAATGGCCGCTGAGAGGTCGTGGTTGGCGCCGCCTAAACGTGCGAGCGTGCGGCGCGCAGCCAGAGCATAGAGGGGAGCGGCTTGTTCGGTAGGCGTAAGCGAACCGCCCAGCCGCGAGAGCAAGGGGGTTTCACTGGCGATAGTGAGACAGAGCGAATCTATGGTCTGGATGTTCAGCCGCTGCGGTTGTTCGAGCAGCTTCCATCCTCGGGCTCGATCGTTTTTGAGTGCAGCGCGCGCTGTCTCGCTTGCCGCCTGGGGCGCAAGTTGCGCATTCCTGAGCGCATCGAGCACCCTGTCCCGCATCTCCGCCGTCGCCGCGCGGGTAAACGTGATGGCGAGAATTTGCTCCGGCTCGTCGACCACACCCAACAGCTTCAAAAAGCGCTGGGTCAAAAGCTCGGTCTTACCGGAGCCGGCGGGAGCCTGCACGATGAAGGAGCCTTGCGTCTCGAGTGCCTGGGCCCGCGCAGTTTGGTCATCCCGCAAAAGACCGGGCTCAGTCAACGCGCTCCCCATTGCCCCCACCGCTGTCTTCCTCCGCCGATTCGGGCTCGAGCTCAGCCACCCGGCAAAGTCCGGGCAGTGAACAGAATTCGCATGTCTTTGGGAACTGCTTGGGATCCACCTGCGCGTCGCCTTGGAGGAACTGGCCGCCTAATCTCAGCAGTATCTTCTCCCATTGCTTCCGTAAATCTTCGGAATAAGGCAGCGGAGATATACGCGATTTGCCGGGCAAAACCGTAACCTCAGCTTCTTCGACGCTGCCTTCGAATTTCAGATTGCCGGTACGGACCTGCGCCAGGAGCGCGCCGCGCAGCGGCGAGATATTGCCAAAAGCAGCGTAGAGGGGTAACTGCGGCTCGTCCGGCCGGTCACCCTCCCAGGATGCCGCGCTCACTTTGCCGGTCTTGTAGTCGATAAGCAAGCGGCCGCCTTCCACCTGGTCGATCCGGTCTGCCCGCAAACTCAGTTTGAGTTCGCCTACATTGGCCAATAACTGTTCTTCGTTACGCTCAACGGTGAACCAGGTTCGCTGGGCCTCATAGTCCAGCCACTCTTCGATCAGCCTGACAACGCGCTCCCGTTCTGCCTGGAGATAGGCGCTGCTCCAATCTTCAGGCGCGCTCTCGCTTGACTCTTTAGGCTCGCTCTCGCTTGAGTCTTCCGGCTCGGCTTCGCTTGAGCTTGCCGTTGCGTGTTGCCGATACCTCCGGATTGCCTGGTCTACATGACGCTCTACCATCCCATGAAGCAGCCCCGTGCTCTTGGCCTCGAGCAGTGAGCCAAGATCCTTCAGCTCGCCCCATAATCCCTCAAGAGCTTTGTGCAGAAGCTTACCGCGATCCTTAGCGTCCAGCCCCCAATCTTCGCGGTTCAGCTCGCGCGCGTGCAGACGCACGGTGGCAAAGGCCTGGAAGGGACACGCGGCCTGCATTTTAAGAACCTCCTGGCCGCCTGCCTGACGATCGATAGGCCACGCGATTCCGCTAGCCTGTTCTTCTTCGCGAATAAGCAGCGATTGCTCGCGCTTTCGCTCTTCAGGGATGCCAAGATGCTCGCGCATTTGCGCCGAGGAAATAGTCTTCATCTCCGCCGGCAACGCGGTGGAGGGCCGCCGCTGCCCCTCATTATTGGCATCGCTGTTCTGGAGCGAATAGCTGAAGACGCAGCGAGGCGCGCTCTTCCGGATCCTATCTGTCACCAGCTTGGCCAATTCCCAATCGGCGTTATCGTCGGCATGCGGCATTCCATGTTGCTTCTGCAGGAGCTTGGGTATAAACGGATGCGGCCGCGCCGGGGCCGGCCAGCGGAGATCGTCGGCGCCGAGGAACCATATCGCATCAAATTCCATGCCTGCCGCTTCGAACGGTCCCAGGATCTCGACCGGCGGGTTTTGCGATTGGGGCGAAAAGATTGTCTGTTCCGCGTGCAGCTTGAGCACCCGCAAAAACTCCGCATAACTTACCCGGCTTCCATTGAAGGCCAGAGTGGCTATGGAGTCCAACAACTGAGTCCATTTCTTCAGCAACTGAAAGTCTTCGCTTACCAACCGATGCGCTCCCGGCCAGCCGGCGGCGGATAAAATTTCTTGGGTCTTCTCCGCCCAATCGGCGTAGCTGAGTAATTCCTCGTCTGCTTGGCGCCAGGCACGCCGAGCCCTGAACAAGCGCCGGCGCATCCCGCTCGACGCTTCACTGCGGTTCCATCCGCTCTGTTGCAAGTAGGCATCGAGCGTATATTCCGGGGGGAGCACGCCCGACCGCCGCGTCTTCGCATCGAACTCCGCCAGCGCCAGCAAGTCCGATTCCTCGTTCCACAGAAATCCGGAGAGCGCTAGCCATGTAACCTCTTCCCGGCGAAGAGCATCTTTCATCCAGCTCAGGAGCAGAAGCGCGGCTCGCACCATGGGCGTTTTACTCAGCGGCACGCCGAGCGAAAATTCAAACGGTAGAGGCAGCTCGGGAGCCCCGGGAGCTATCGACCACGGAGCCAGCACCCGGCGGAAAATCCCTTCCACCTCGCTGCGCACTGCAGACACATCGGGCACGATCACGGCAGCACGGAATCCGGCACTGCCGGCCTCCTGCGCATTCTTGTCCGAGTCGAGCTCGCGCCGAATCCACTCCGCGCAGGTCGTGATCTCATCGCGCGGGTCATTTGCCGTGACGAGAATTGCTTCGCCATGCTGCGCCTCATTGCTGAGAGTATGGAGAATGCAGCCCTGCGCGGCGATCGCAGTAAGCAAACCTTGTTGTGCCGGGGTTTGACGATCGAATCCGGCGAGGATCGCTTGTGAAGGAAGAGATATTTTCTGGCCGAGCACGGCCTCGCGCAGAATCAGGGGCAGTTTGCTCCGGCTGAACCATCCCTGCTCGCGGCACTCCCGTTCAAACTCGCGCGCCCATTTACAAAAGCTGTCCGCATCCGGTCCCAACATCTCGCTCTTAAGGAAATCCAGGGCGTCATAGTTGGAGAGCAGCGCATAAGCCTGCTGCGCCAGATCGGCGACGCCGTCGATGGAGATCAGCCGCAGTCCCTCGATACCCGGCTTGACCAGCCGCACCCAGATCTCATGCTCCTGCAATGGAGAGAGCAGCAATCGCGGTTCGCTGCCTGAGCGCAATCTCTGCTGCCAGAGAGCGTCCAGCCAACCATCCCAGTGAATAATCTCCGGGGCCGGCCAAGCGGTAAGGCCTCGCTCGCGCTGCGCTTCTCCGTACAGCCGCCGCAGAGCGCGAGCGGCGCGGGGACTCGATGCGACCACTGTTCCGCCTGCTTGGAGTGTTGCCGCAATGGCTTGGGGAAGCCGCATGGTTTGTTTATACCGCAGAGATTTGCGGAATGCCGCGCAATTGAAACCGTGTAGACTTGTGCCATGCGGCGAATCGCGGCAGGGGTGTTGCTGTTCCTGTTTGGCGCAATGTTGCCATCGGCAACCGCCGTCGCGCTCGCTCGGCCCCAACAGTTGCTGCCCGTCTGCTGCCGCGCCCACGGCGCTCACCATTGCATCCTGGCGGCCACGGGTGTTCTCTCAACCGCAGGATCGGCGCCGGGATTCAACCAGGCCGGCTGCCCATACCGCCAAGGTCTTCACGCCGTAACCTCCGGGTCCGTCACGGCGGCTGCGCAGAACGCCTCCGGCTTCACTCTGGCGGTCGCGCCCTTTCATCCGCTTATCGTTTCCAGATCTGTCTCTCTCCGGCATTTTGACGGCTTCGCTTCCCGCGGGCCTCCTTCCCGTCCTCATCTTTCAAAAATCTAGCTGAAGCCCTTGCTTCAACAAGGGTGAGCTTCCATCTGCGGGTGCATTCGCGCTTGTCCCACATCTGGCGCAAACCATGTGCCGATACGGGATACCCAGTACCGTGGTGGACTCACGATTTCACCTTGCTCACCGGATTTTGATGAGGAGAGAAGATGTCTACCCTGAAGGTGGTTCGCGTGATGGCGATCGCCATCGGCGCCGCAATCCTGTCGGCAAGCACTGCCCATGCCACGGTCTTTGGAGAGATTCAGGGCATTGTTCACGATCCGCAGCACCGCCCTATCGCGGGAGCAAAAGTGGTTTTAGAGAGCGCAGCCTCGGCCTTGAGCCAAACGGCGGAGACCGACCGCGATGGGGCGTTTCGCTTCCAAGCCGTTCCCTTCGGCGCATACAAGGTTACAGTCTCTCACTCGGGCTTTGCTCCGCTGGCTCAATCCGTGACCCTGGCTTCCGGCACTTCGCCCTATCTTTCATTTTGAATTGCATGTTGGCTCGATTCAGGAGTCCGTCACCGTCTCATCGCAGAGCTCGACGGTCAACGTCGACAGCGTTACGCCGACAACTACGATCGGCCGTACTGCTATCGCTCAAACCCCTGGAGCCGACCGCACCGGCGGCCTGGAGATGATTACGGATTACGTGCCCGGCGCCTACATCACCCATGACATGCTGCACATGCGCGGCGGGCATCAGGTGAGCTGGCTGATCGATGGCGTCGAGATTCCCAATACCAATATCGCCAGCAACCTCGGTCCGCAGATCGACCCCAAGGACATCGACAACCTCGAGGTGCAACGCGGCAGCTACAACGCGGATGTGGGAGACAGGACCTATGGCGTTTTCAATGTCGAGCCGCGCACCGGCTTCGAGCGCAATACCGAAGGCGAGGCCGTCCTCAGCCTGGGCAACTTCTGGCAAACGGACGACCAAATCAACATCGGCAGCCACACGGAGAAATTTGCCTACTATACGAGTCTCAATGGCAATCGCAGCGATTACGGATTAGCTCCTCCCATCGGGCAGGTCTACCACGATGCGGCCAACGGCTACGGCGGCTTCGCCTCTCTGATCTACAACCGCACCCCGCAGGATCAGTACCGGCTGATCACGCAGTTGCGTCAGGATTATTTCCAGATTCCCTACGATCCGAATCCTAATAGCTATCAAAACCAACTGTACGATTCGAGCGGCCTCCGCGATGGACAGCATGAGACCGACGGACTGGCCGCCTTGACCTGGGCGCACACCTTCAATCAGGCCACTATGCTTCAGGTCTCGCCTTTCTACCACTACAACAGCGCCGATTTCCAGCCGAATCCCGCCGACTATCCCGTAGCCACCACCTCCGACCGCGCCTCCAACTATGGCGGCCTTCAGGCGGCCATCAACACCAACATCGCGCGCAATACCATCCAGGCTGGGATGTACAGTTGGGGCCAGCACGACAGTTATGTCTTTGGCTCCGTTTTTAATGACGGGAGTTTTCCCAGCTTCCGCACACCAGACTCAGCCGGCGGCGGTCTTATCGAGGAGTATGTCTCCGACAACTTCAAGGCCACAACCTGGCTGACGCTCATCGCCGGTCTTCGCCAATCGTACTTTCAATCGAGCTTCACTGAGAACGAGACCGATCCACGAGTCGGCATCGCCATTCAGATCCCTAAACTCAATTGGGTATTCCGAGGATTTTATGGGCGCTTCTATCAGCCGCCTCCATTGCTGACCGCTTCCGGTCCTATCGTGGACTATGCCCAGACGAATAACACCAGCTTTGTGCCATTGCACGGCGAACGGGATGAAGAGCACCAGTTCGGCGTGCAGATTCCCTTGAAGGGCTGGCTGCTCGATGCGGACACCTTCCAAACCCGCGCCAATAATTTTCTCGATCACGCGAACCTGGGCGAATCCAGCATCTATTACCCGGTTACCGTCGACGGGGCACTTATTCAGGCATGGGAGCTGACATTGCGCTCGCCCAGTTTATGGCGCCACGGCCAGGCGCATCTCGCCTACTCCAATCAAATCGCGCGGCAACGCGGCGCTATTACCGGCGGCCTTGTCTGCTATCCGATCAGCTCGCCTCAATGCGACGTCACACCGGGCTATATCGCTTTGGATCATGACCAGCGCAACACCTTGAACATGGGCCTCAACATGAACCTGCCCTGGCGCATTTACGGCTCTACCAACGTCTACTATGGCTCGGGATTCAGCAATGGCTATCAGGATCCGCCATCGCCCTACTCCGGCGCATACCTGCCCCAGCACACGACCTTCGACCTTTCCTTAGGCAAAACATTCGGCGAGAAGACGGTGGTTTCAATCAATGCGCTCAATGTCGCCAACCGCCGAGTCCTGCTCGATAACAGCCTGACATTTGGAGGATTTCACTATAACGATCCAAGGCAGATCTACGGCCAGGTGCGATTTTATTTCCACTATTAGCATATGGAGAGAGGGTTCAATGCAGTGTCTCGCTTGTTGCAGCGGCCGGAGGGCTCATCGCGTCTTCCGGCCCGTTTTTCGGTCAATCCTGATTGTTTTCGTCTGCGCTCTGGCCGGCCTGAGTTTGTGCGGCTGCCGCGCCAGGCAATCCGATACCGGTTCCGGTGATGCAACCTCCGGCCTTTCCGGGAATGTTCAAACCTACCAGCTCAAGGGAATTGTGGTAACGTCTCAGCCCGCTGCGGGTGAGGTCACCATCGACTCTGAAGCCATTCCCGGCTTTATGGAAGCCATGGTCATGCCTTACAAGCTCGCGCAGCCGGGTATCGCCGGCGAACTTCATCCTGGCGACCACATCATGGCCCGGCTCCGCGTCTCCGATACCGCGAGCGAGCTGGATCAGATCGTTGTGACCTCTCAAGCCCGGCCGGACTATAAGCCAAGCGTCTTCTACAATGTTCCCAAACCCGGCCAGGTGGTCCCGGATTTCAAATTTCTAAACCAGAACGGCAAGGTGGTAGATATTCAGAAGTTCCGGGGCAAAGTGCTGCTGGTGACCTTTATCTACACCCGTTGCCCATTGCCGGATTTCTGCATTCGCATGTCGCGTAATTTCGCCCAGATCGATCACGCCCTGGCAGCTACGCCCAAGCTGCAAGATAGAACGCATTTGCTCAGTATCAGCTTCGATCCCGCGCACGATAATCCGAAGGTGCTGCGCGCTTACGGCAGCGAGTACATTGGCAAGGGCGCGAAGCAAGGCTTTTCACATTGGGACTTCGCGGCTCCTCCGCAATCCGAGCTCGCCGCGGTAACTCAATTTTTCGATGTTGGCGTTACGCCCGGCCCCAACCAGACGCTGTCCCACTCACTCTCCACTGTAGTGATCGGTCCCGACGGGAAAGTATTGAAGTGGTATCCCAGCAACGAGTGGAAGCCGGAGGATGTTCTCAAGGACGTGAAGCAGGCTCTCGCTCCGGCGCAGGGGTAAGATAGGATTCGCGTGAAGCTATGATTCTTGTGTTGATGGGTGTGACCGCCTCGGGGAAGACGACGGTCGGCAAATTGTTAGCTGCGCAAACCGGCTGGCAATTCGCCGAAGGGGACGATTTCCATTCCGATGCCAACCGCGCCAAGATGCACCAAGGTATCCCACTGACGGATGAGGACCGCATTCCCTGGTTAATCAGCATGCACCAGGTTTTGCTTGGCTGGAACCGGAGCGGGACCAGCGGAATCCTGGCCTGTTCCGCCTTGAAGCAGAAATACCGCGACACCTTGGCGGAAGATATTCCGCCTCACAATCTCCGCTTCGTCATGCTGGAAGTGCCGCGCGAGGAGCTCGAAGCGCGCCTGAGGCGCCGGCAAGGCCACTATATGAATCCCGATCTGCTGCAAAGCCAGTTAGACACATTGGAGATGCCGGCCGACGCAATCCTGATTCCAGCCGACCACGAGCCCGGCGAGATTGTGCAGCAGATCCATCGAAGGATCAAGTAATGGCCAGGGAAGGGAAGTCCCGGTCTTAAAAAATACGCGCACTAAGCGCACTATGCGTACTAAGCGCCTTTTCACCTTTCCTGTGATGTGGCGATATCACTCCAGTACCAGGCCCGGATCCTCGATTGCCGACCAAAGCATGGAAGGGCGACCTCGCCCCGGCAAGGTGCGGTTGGTGACGAGGCCCAGGGAGGTAAGTTCTTCGAGGGCGGCGTCGATGCGCTTGCTGCTGAGATGGCCGTGGAAGAGCCCCCTGATCTGTTTCCGGGTTAATCCTTCCGGGGCTTGGTCCAAGGCATGGTGAATACGGTCTGCAGCGGGCTCGCCGGTGGATGCGCCGAAGAGGAAGGCGGCGCTGGCAGAGCAGTACTCCCATACGGCGAGGGCAGCCTGGAGGTGGGCTAGGGTGATGACGGAGCTGCAGTCGAGGGCCGCGTAGATGGCGCTAAGGCGCAGGACCTGGGCTTCGGCGCGGCTGGTAGCGGCCCCGTAGGCGCCGGGACGAGCCTGGCTCAAGGCGGGGTAAAAATCATTCCAAAGCTCGCGCGCGGCTTGGTTGCGGCAGAGGGGCGTTTCCGTTGCGCTGGAAGCCCAATTGAGGATGCGGCGCAGCTCGCGGGCGATGGCGGATAGCTCGTCCGGCTTCAGGCTACCGCCTTCCGGAAGGTATTTGCTTCGCCGCACGCAGGTCCAGAGGCAGCGGTTGGCAAAGCCATTGTGCGATTCCGTCCGGTGGAGATGCTGGATAAGCTCGCGCTGCGTGATGTGACCTACGAGGCTGATGTGCGTCCCGGTGGCTTCTAAAGGATTATGCCGATCGAGGGTGCGGAGATTGCCGCTGTCCCAGGCGCAGCGGAGCAGGGGTGAGAGGTGGCCCTTCTCCCGCCCAAGCACATGGAGGATAGAGGCGAACTCCTCGGAGAGCACGAGGAGGCGCCGGTCGGTGGCGGGCTCCTGGTCGCGCAGAGCATGGATGAGGCCGGCGGCGGTGAGGCGGGCGGTGGTGACACGACGCGCGACCCAATCTTCATCGACTTCGGATAAGAGGCAGCAGATCTGGCGCCAACTGGTTCCTTTGCGGGCTTTGCTGGATTCGCCTACGAGCACGACGAAGAGGTTGAGGCCGTGGCGTGTGGACTCGACCATGCAGTGCGGTCCGGAGCCGACGATGTTGCCGAAGGCGGCGAGAAGCTGGAGCAGGATCGCGGCCGGATCCGCCTCGGTATGAGGGGCGATGGTGCGGACGAGCTGCCCGGCGAGCCCATAGAGCGCGGCCCCGTCCAGTGTCGGCCAGGCGGGCGCCTGGCGCGGCGGTGGGGTTGCGCCCATGGGAGACGCCTGCTCCTCCGGCTGATGGTCAGGCTTGCCGCCGAGGAGCCCGATTCTTCGGCGTTGTATGTCCTCGAGGGTAGGCAAGAGGGGCCGGGCTACTCCCATGCCGATGTTGTGGGCCATGCTTTGACACTATTACGGTTCTCTAATATCTGTCGAAAACCGTTAGTCACTCAGAGAGTGTGACCTTCAGAGCATTTTTCTCCACCTTTATTGTGAAGCTGAAGAGCGGTCAGCTAAAGAGCGGTTAGCTAAGAACCGGTCAGCTAAGAACCGGTCAGCGAGATGCGCATCACTTCTCTGGCAAACGCACCAATAACCCTCCTGCTTTGCCAGGGGAGCTGTAACGTTTTGGCGGAGCGACGCGTGCTACGCAAAATATGCGATCCCATCGTATATTTTGCAGATGTGGATCTCACGCGCTGTCGAACACATCATTGATCAGCGTCTCCAGAGCGGCAACTTTAGGGATGCTGAAGATGTCATCATGCAGGCGCTCCAGTCATCTCCATCCCGGCCGCCGGCGGTGGATCAAGCCAAAAGTTTACGGGAGGTGTTCGAAGCCGTAAGAGGCTTGGCGGATGACATTGATTTCAGCCGCAATCCGTCCAAAGGACGCGCGGTCGATCTATATTGACCGGCTTTCTGCTTGATACAAATGTTCCTTCAGAACTGATCCGAACACGTCCCGACCAACGTGTCGCAAAATGGGTCTACGCGAAGGACGAACAATTGCTCTACTTGAGCGTTATATCGATCGGCGAACTGCGGCGAGGATTTGTCCTGCTTCCGGCAAGCCAGCGGCGGATTGAGTGGGAACGGTGGTTTGAAAATGATCTGCTCTCTCGTTTTCATGGACGCATTTTGCCGGTCACGCACACCATAGCCGATCGCTGGGGCGTGTTGGACGGCCAAAGTCAGTTGAAGGGGTCGCCTCTCAATACCGCGGACGGCATGATTGCAGCGACCGCCCTCGATCATGGGTTGGCGATTGTTAACGCGCAACTCAAGAGACTTCGCCGGGCTTGGCGTTGAAATTATCAATCCCTGGGATGATGCGGCGTAAAGCCGCCGCATTCTGCCTGCGAAGCATAAATTTTTGTCGCGTACAGTCTTTGTGCTCTCACGAACCGGGGAACCAGTTCGTGGTCAAGGAAGGGAAGCCCAGCCTTTAGGCGGACATCTGAATGTCATCGTTATAATAAAGGCGGGAGATCGGTAAGCCTTGCAGCCTGCTTTTTATAGCAGAGGTGTTCAATGATTCAAGTACAGTTGCGGCCCGAAACCGAGGCTCGGTTAATCGCCGAGGCCGAGGCGCATGGGATAGATTTGGCGGAATATGCGGGTACGATGCTTGAAAAGGCAATTTCGCCGACCGGCGCAGATTTAGCGCCCAGGACTCAGGAAGAGATCACCGACTGGCTCGATTCCCTGGCACAATTCTCAGATAAGATTCCTCCGATGCCAAGCGAGACTTTTTCGCGTGAGTGGATATACCAGGATCACGATTGATGGCGATTGACGCCTGCCTGGTTGACAGCAATATTCTGCTGCCGCAATGCTCCGGGATAGCGTCGATCATGCTTTTGCTGCCCCACAAGCATCACACACTACGGGCAGGCCTGAAACTAACCTTGAAATTGGCTCCCTGCCCAATACGCACACGCTGCGCCCGGTAAACCTCTTTGACACCCATGGCGAGCAATGCCTCACGATTATTGCGTCGTTTTGCGAATTGTCGGTCTTTCTGTAGCCCAGCAAAGGACATTAGGGAACACACAGAAGCTAGACCAATACAATTTTCCCAAATGGGCCAAGGATATTCCGCGGAAACCAGCACTGCCGCAGTGGCTATTTTTGGGTGCGGACCGGGCACATCATTGACAGAATAGACCGGGGACATGTTTGACAATTTGGCCCCACAGCGAAGGAATTTAGTAAGGATACTTGGCCTATGATTTTTTATGCACATTCCAGAGCTGACCCCGATAAAGGTCGTTGGCAGGAACTCAGAAGACATCTGGCCGAGGTCGCGACTCTGGCCGAGCACTTTGCGCCGAAGGAATGGAAGGCTCACGCACGAGTGGCAGGACTCTGGCACGACGCTGGAAAATACCAACTTCGCTTTCAACGATATATCGAAGGATGTCGAAGCATCGAACGAAGGCCTTGAAGTTAGACGGATTCAACATGCGATTGTCGGTGCAGCCTATGCCTTGCGGAAGGGGATGGATTTGCTGCCGATTGCACTTGCAGTGCAGGCACATCATGGCAGGTTGAAAAATGCAGCCCTGCTTGAAGATGCCGTAACGAATGTCGGAGCAGCACTGCTGCGCGATGCAGAGCGTGACGGCTTGCCACGAGACCTGCTGGAGATCGCCGTTCCTCAGGTTCCTGCGGAAGCGACGGATCGGCTGTATCTTGCCCTGGCAACGCGGTTTCTCTTTCGTCTCTCGTCGATGCGGACTTACTCAACACGGAGGAATGGGATAGGGGCCAAGCTCGGCGGGCGGACTTTGACTCCATCGCCGCTCTCGCAATAAAGATGGAGACCGCGTGCCAAGAAAAATCGAGATCTGCCTTGAATGGAGCTGATTCAGCCCTGAACCGAATGCGGGCTGAGGTACTTCAGCAGTGCCTGGCTCATGCATCGCTCCCAACCGGGCCGTTCACCCTGACCGTTCCGACCGGTGGGGGTAAGACGCTGAGCGGGCTTGCTTTTGCGCTTCGGCACGCCGAACGGAACGGCCTTCAGCGGGTGATCTTTGTCGTACCGTACACCTCCATCCTGGAGCAGACGGTGAAAGTCTTTCGCGACGTGCTGGGAGAGCACAATGTAGTCGAGCATCACTCCAATATCGACCCCGGTGAAGAGACCGACCGCAACCGCCAAGCCTGCGAGAACTGGGACGCTCCAGTTATTGTGACCACCAGCGTTCAACTCTTCGAGACCCTCTACGCCGACGACAGACGCCGGTGCCGCAAGCTGCACCGCATTGGCCGCAGCGTTATTTTTCTGGATGAGGTACAGACCTTCCCCGAGCACCTGCTGCGGCCGATCCACTCCGCGCTCGATCTGCTGACCATGCGCTTCGGTACGAGTGTGGTGCATTCCACTGCGACACAACCCAGACTCATGCTGCGTGGCAAGAAAGATCAGCGAGCCGAGCAAGCCTCACGCGAGATCGTTCCCGACTATGCGCGGCACTTCCCGGTGGTCGCCGACCGCTTTCACATCGAGGTACTCGGCCAGGTAAAGACGCCGGTGAGCCTCGATGAACTGGCAGCAGCGGTGGGCCAGCATGAGCGGGTACTGGCCATCGTGCATCGCAGGCAGGAGGCCGAGGAGGTGGCGCGGCGGCTGGGCCAGAAGTGTCTGCATCTCTCGGCGCGAATGTGCGCGGAGCACCGGTCGGTGGTGCTTGCCGAGGTACGCCAGCGGCTGGATCGTGGTGAACGCTGCCAATTGGTGGCAACTCAGTTGGTCGAGGCCGGCGTCGATCTGGATTTTCCGGTGGTCTTTCGCGCATTGGCCGGACTGGAGACCCTTGCACAGGCCGCAGGCCGCTGTAACCGCGAGATGAAGCTGCGGCAGCCAGGGCGGTTCATTGTCTTTCGTGCGCCATCGAAGCCGCCCGCCAGATCATTGCAGAGAGGATTGGAGGAAACGCTGGATTTCTTTAATAAAGGGCTGCCGAACCTCGCCGATCCTGATGTTTTTGCGAAGTACACGAAGCTGCTGCTCAGCAATCTGGGTCAGGATGGTACGGACACTCCGCATGTGCTTGCGGAGGAGGAACTCCTCAACTTTCCCGAGGTCGCTGCGCGCTTCCGCATGATCGAAGACTCAGGCCGGCCAGTGGTGGCAGACTACGGTGACGCCTGGGACCGCGTGCTGGATTTGCGGAGGAATGGTCCCTCGCGGCAAGCGCTCCGACGGTTGCAGCGGTACACTGTCTCCCTCCAGCCACAGGAGATCGCACGGCTGCAGAGGCTCGGCGTGCTGGAGCCGCTGCTCTACAGCCGCGACCAGTCCAAACCGACCACATCCTGGGTACTGAAAGAGAAGGTCGTCGGTGTGTACGACCTGCGGTTCGGATTTGGTTGGCAGGGCGGAGAACGGGTTGAGCCGTTTGAGCTGATGATCTGAACTTTACTTGATCCAACATTGAGCCTCAAACTGGAAATATCGCTCCCGAGCCGGGAGCGCGGGTTTAAACATGTAAATATATTTACATAAAGTCTTGACAGGAATAGCAGCTCACCCTTAAATTCTTCTCACGCCCATCATGACTGATGCTGCGGAGGAGGTGCGAAGAGTGAGCTGCTTATTCGTTTTAGACCATTATCTGGCGGGCCTCGATAATCGAAACAGAGCGGAGCGAAACCTTATGAGGACTAATATCCTCGGGTCTCTCGGTGGCTCCGCTCAAAACATAGCATCCACCGCCGATCCTCGCCAATTCCCATTTCGAGATATTGACTCCGATCTGCATTCTCGTCTATTTTTCGCGTCGCTGGTCCTATGAACAATCCAGAGTTCTTTCTCCGAATCCGTGGCGGCATGGCCTGCTTTACGCGGCCAGAGTTTTCGACCGAGCGTCTGTCTTACGAGTTGATGACGCCTTCGGCGGCGCGAGGCGTGATCGAGGCAGTCCTATGGAAACCTGCGATCCGCTGGGAGATCACCTCCATCGCCCTGCTCAAGCCGGTGCAGTGGATCGAGTTTCGGCGCAACGAGGTGAACTCGCGCGTCTCCACGCAAAACGCTCTGCGGGCCTCCCGCGGCGGCGAGCCGGTGCCGGAGTTCTTTAGCGATGAGGACCGCGCCCAGCGCAATACGCTGGCGCTCCGCGAGGTCGACTACGGCGTGACCGTACTGCTGCGCATGACTGCACGCGCAGGCGAAGACGACACACTCGAAAAGTTTCGCGCCATGTTCCTGCGCCGCATCGAAAAAGGCCAGCAATATTACCAGCCATATCTCGGTTGCCGCGAGTTCCCGGCAACGATAGAGCTTTGGGACGGAACACCCGCACCGTTGGCGACCGAAACACGCGAACTCGGCTGGATGCTCCACGACATCGAGTTTGGCCCGCAGAATCAGGCCCGGTTCTTCCCCGCGCACCTGGAGCAGGGCGTTATGCGGATTCCGGAGTGGCAGAACTCTACTGCGGGAGGGACCCTATGATCCTGCACGAACTGAAGGCGTTCGCGCTGCGTGAGGGCCTGGTCGATGATCCAGCATTCGAGAGCAAACCTGTACGGTGGATCATTGTCCTTGATGAGGACGGCAGCTATCTGGGTCTGCGCGACACCTATCAAGAGGTGCCGCTGCCCGAAGGCAAGAAAGGCAAGCCGAAACGGCAGGCAGCAATGTTTGCCATCCCACGGCGACTGGGCAGGACATCCAAGGCGGTTGCCGACTTTCTAGTCGACAAATCCGAATATGTGCTGGGGGTCGAGCCCGACGGCAAGCGGTCGGCGGAAGACCTTCGCATCCGTCGTGATCTGTTCACGGACCTGCTGCGCAGAGCCTCCGAGTTTGCGGACAGCTCTGCGGTTATCACCGTGGCCACATTTCTCAACAACACTGCAGAGCGCGAGCGCTGTGCAGCAGAACTTGCAGAGCGCGGCTACGCCGGCAACGACCTCTTCACCTTTCGAGTAAATGGCGAGATGCTGCATGAGGATGAGACTCTCCGTGCATGGTGGGCCAAGCGGGCGAAGGGTAGCGAGACGCCCGATGCAGCTGTACAACGTCAATGTCTGCTCTGCGGCAACGAACGCTCGGCCGTCGACAAGCATGACTCGCTCCAGATTGCCGGCTGCGTGACCTCGGGAGTTTCGCTCGTCACTTTCAACAGCGCGGCCTTCGAGAAGTACGGACTGGAGCGAAACGATAACGCTCCAATCTGTCGCGAGTGTATGACGGCCTACGTCGAGGGCATGCGGCGGCTGATCAACGCGCGCTACATCAGTGCGAGATCGGGCGAGCCAGTCACCGTGCAGAACGTGCGACTCTCCGGAAATACGACTGCTGCCTACTGGGCTAATAGGCCTAGTGAATTAGTCGACACTTTGAGCGATTTGATGTATGCGCCACAGAACGTACTCAAGCTATTGAACAGTCCTCATCGTGGCCATCGTCCGGCTGATTCGGCTGGACGCTTTTTCTGCCTGATCATCAGCGGGGCACAGGGCAGGGCCATGCTGCGCAGTATGCACGCCGGCACACTCGCGCAGTTGGAGAAGAACCTGAACGCCTTCTTCGACGCTATCAGGCTGGAGGGCGACCGTGGCGAGCCGAAGCCACTTGGTTTTCTGTTGCGATCGTTGGTGTTGCAAGGCAAGCTCGACCGGCTGCCGCCGAGGCTGGCAGGCGAGGCTTTCCTTGGCGTCCTCTTCGGAGGCAAGCTGCCCCGCTTTGGACTATCGGCGGCAGTGCAACGAAACCGCGCCGAGCAGAGGGTCTCGCTGGAGCGGGCCGCGTTGCTACAACTGTTTTTCGTAAGTCACAGAGACAAGGAGGTTCCACAGATGAGTCTGGATATAATCCACGCCGACGCACCTTATCGGCTGGGCCGGTTGCTTTCAGCCTACGAGCAATTGCAACGACGAGCCCAGGGTGGCAACCTCAACCGAACCCTCGTTGACCGCTACTTCGGCGCGGCTTCAACACGCCCCGGCACGGTATTTCCACAACTTGTGCGGTTGTCGCAGAACCATCTGAGCAAGCTCGGCAAAGGCGGGGTCTATTACCAGGGTCTCATTACGGGCATTGTCGATGGCATTGGCAGCTTCCCCTCCATGCTCACGCTCGAAGAGCAGGGTCGCTTCGCACTCGGCTACTATCACCAGCGGCAAGTCTTCTTCCGCGGCAGCAAAGACAAAGAACAAACAACTGAAGAGACCGTTTCCACTTCCGAAGGAGAGATCAACGCATGAGCGTCCTCGAATCCACCGCCAACGAACCCCTCGACAAGCGTTACGAACTCGTCCTGCTCTTCGACGTGCAGAACGGCAATCCCAACGGAGACCCGGATGCTGACAACGCGCCGCGCGTCGACCCTGAGACCGGCAACGGCCTCGTCACCGATGTTTGCATCAAGCGCAAGATCCGCAACTATGTCGGCCTCACACGCAATTTCGCCCCCGCCACACAACATCTTCGTCAAAGAGCGTGGCATCCTGGCCAACGTGCAGCGCGATGCACATCACGCACTTGGCATCGAGCTGGATGGTAAGTCGATCGATAAGGCGCGCAGCCAGATGCGCCGAAACTACTTTGACGTGCGTAGCTTCGGTGCGGTGATGACAACCGGTAAGGCCGAGAGCGAGGCTGACGCGGAGGCAAACAAGGGCAAGAGATCCCAAGGATAAGGCTAAGCTATGGAACTGTGGTCAGGTGCGCGGCCCTGTGCAGTTCGGCTTTGCCAGCTCAACCGACCCGGCACGAAGATCGCCCTGACCATAACCCGTGTTGCACTGACCAACGCCACCGATGCCGGACAGCAGGCAGTCACCGGGGGAGGACGGTGAAGATCGCGCGGGGCAGCGGCCAGATCGGACGCAAGCATGGCATCCCGTACGGGCTGTATCGGATGCACGGCTTTATCTCGCCATTCCTTGCCGCCGACACCGGGTTCACAAAGGCCGAGCTCGTGTGCTGCTCGAAGCGCTGGAACACCTCTTCGACCACGACCGTTCCGCTTCACGCGGCGAAGACGTCCCTATCCGCGGCCTGTTTCTCTTTGAGCATGATCTCAAGCTCGGCAACGCGTCTGCGCACAAGGTGCTTGGAAGAGTAACAGTCGGGTCTGTCAAAAAGCTCGCCATTTCGGATTACGATACCGCGCCTTACCGCACCGGCCGATGGCGAGTCAGCCTATGCCCGGAGTCACTTGCTGGCGCTCCGTATGAGCATGGTCACCTCCACCTCCGAAACCCGACGACGATGCGCTGCCGAATCAGCGGGCTGCAGCATCTGGCCTTCTGTCCCCCGTCAGTGGCCGCTGATCCATCTGGAGCAGGTATGGGTGGAGAATGTTCGCACCGCCGAAGGACGACTGCTGCACGAGCGCGTCGACCTGCCCGGAGAGAGCCGTCGTGCCGGCGTTCGCACAGTGCGCGGGATGTGGCTGCGGTCGGAGAGACTGCAGTCTGACCGGACGCGCCGACATCGTCGAGTTTCGACCTGCGGCTTACCCGATGGAATATAAGCGCGGCAAGAGCAAACCGAACGACTGCGACGCGGTGCAGCTTTGCGCGCAGGCGCTTTGCCTGGAGGAGATGCTGCAAAGTACGATCGAACGCGGCGCCATGTTTTATGGCAACCCACGAAGGCGACTGGAGGTTGAATTTACACCGCAGTTGCGCTCGCGA